>NZ_JAUYTP010000001.1 GCF_030695125.1 Allobosea sp.
GTGATCGAGCAGCATCGGGTCGAGGATCAGATCGGCGCCCCCAGGTGAGAGCCACACCGTCGTCGCTCCGAGGATCGCGCCCAGCACCAGCAGCGCCCCCGCCACCTTCGTGTAGACGAGCGACTGCCGCGCCACGGCCGGCGCTTCCGGCTACTTCAGCGACGCCATGAACTCAGGAGAGGGAGGGCACTCCGAAGACACGTCAACGAGGGTCCCGCTGGGGTCTCGAAGGAGCATTCGACGCTGGCCGTAGAACAGGTTCCGCGGCGCCTCGACGGGTTCCAGACCGCGCTGGACGACGGCCCGATGGACCGCATCGACATCAGGAACCACGATGGTCAGCAGCATGCCTGCAGGCGCAGTCCTGAACGCCTCGGGAACGATGTCGTGGTTCCGCCGCAGAATGCCCAGCTCGATGGAGGGGTTGTCCTTCGCTTGAAGGTGCACGAACCACTCGCTGTCGAAGTCCACGCGCCAGCCAAACAGCTCGACGTAGAAGTCTCTGACCTCTGGGAGCCGGTCAGAGAAGATGCAGACGAAGGAACGAAGGACAGTCATGTGACGCGACTACCATCCGGAAACAGCAGCGCCAAGTGACTTTGGGCGCGCTCACCGGCTGACTTCCAGCGACGCCCATCGCTCGATGTGTCTCTCAGCGGGCCTGACACCGAGCGAGTCCCTCTCCGTTCCAACACCAGTCGCCAGCCTCGGAAGCAATGGCACGATCTGCCCCAGCCCCCCGCCGTGTCGGCTGACCAGACCAACCTCGACGAAGCCATCGTGTCGGCACGAACAAGAAGAACAAAGCAGGAGACTGGGCGAAGGGTCGAGTGCCGACGTTGCGTGCGAGGGCCCAGAGACGTGGCCGACAGTGGGCGGGACGGGCGGCGGGACGGGCGCGCGGAAGGGACGAGCTCCAGCACCGGGCAGAGCCGGACACTGGCGGAGCCCGCGGGAGCGACGAGTCAGCCTCAGCCAGCCAGCGGCAGGGCGGGCTGCGCGGTGGCAGGTGGGAGGAGCCGTCGCGGCGGGAGGTGATGGCCGAGCTGGGTGAGGC
>NZ_JAUYTP010000013.1 GCF_030695125.1 Allobosea sp.
ATAACCGGAGGCTGATCAGAAACGAACGCGACGATATGCAAAGGGCCCCGATCGGGGCCCTTTGCATATCGTCCTCCGGCGCCGCCACTGGCCTGCTTTTACTCCGCCCCGATGGCCTGGAATCCGACCGCCGTTGACAGACATGCCTGCGCCTGGGGACTCGATGCTTGCATTCATGACATTCTCCTCAAACCCGGCCAGCTCGCGGTCCGTCCAACAGAGGGCCGAAGTGAAGCTGCTCGTGCGCTTCTGATCATGAGTTCGGGTCGATCGCTCGCAGCGTTACAATTTTTCGCTCCGAGAGCGCCATTTTCCCCGGGGCCGTTCACCGCCGCAGTGAACCTCTCGAATTCGCCTGCGTGCAGTCAGCGATCGAAGGCTCTTTTGGTGACCGTGTCAGGACAGCCACCGCACACCCTCCCTGTCAGATTGATGGCAGTATGGAGACCCGCGAAGACTGAGGACGGGCCACTAGGGAGCCCGCCCATAAGTCCAACTACTGTACGCTGAGCGCGTCGACGGTGTAGGTGTCGTTCGCGCCCTTGCTGAGGGTAAAGTTGACCTTGCTACCAGGCTTGACCTTGGCGAGGTCGACCGACGGGGCGGCGGTCATTTCCATCGACATCGACGGCCAGCCGAACGCCGCGATGGGCTCATGCTTCAATTTGATCTTTCGATTCTGGGCGTCGATGGCCTCGACCGTGCCGACGGCCGACGCGCTGGTCGCCCCAGCAGGCTTGGCGCCGCCCTTGTCTGGCATGCCCTTCATCGTGTCCATGCCGTGACTTCCTTGGGCGAATGCCGGGCCAACGATGAGCGGACCGGAAGCGAGAGCGACAAACAGGGCCGCATTGAGGGAGAGTCGGCGCAAACGCGCTAATTTAGGGCTGTCGATCACTGTTGTTCTCCTGCGCAATTCCGAAAATGGCCACTACGTGATGCAGGGGCCATTGGTGAGTTCGGAACTGCTTCTGGAGCGGTTACATGTACGCGAGCAGATAATTTCGCTCGCGCAGGAATGGCGGCCCTACACGAGTCGGGCGCCTTTCAGACCTCTGTCGAACTCAAACGAGTCCGTTGCCCAGTGGCGGCGCGACGATCGCGTGGGCGCGCGGCTTCGATTCACAAAGTGGCACGCCCCGCATTGTTCACCAGCGCAGCAGCCGCGGCCCAAGCAAAGCGCCGGCGAGCGTGCAAAAGGCAATCGTTCCACCATACCAGATGGCCACGAAGGGGAGCGAGTCGTCCATGCAGTGCAGGGCATAACCCATCGCGCTCACGCCACCGGCGACAAGACCGACAAAGGCGCCGGTTCGGGTGAGATCGGTTGGGGTGGCGAACCGGCGCACGGACCAGACAATCACAGCGAAGGGTAAGAGGGCGATGATCGGGATCGACAACAGGCATTCGAGCCACATCTCGCCGACGACCATCGTCCTCCAATGAGAGCTCGGGGCATTGCCGAGACTCAAAGCCGCGAGGACAGCGATGATGCCAAACGGCGCCAAGACCAGGAGAGAATGCGTCTTCTGCTCTCCGCCGGGCCGGACAACCTTCATGAGATAAAGCGAAGCGACGCCGACGACGCTGACGGCGAAAGCGACTTTCAACAACAAGAAGCCCAGCGCATCGGCGCTCTTCAAGTCCGGGCGAACACCGAGGACGAGCAGCGCCGCAACGAGCGCGACAAGGGCTCCGGCGGCCAGCGCGATGCGGAGCTTGCGGGCAAACCGCCGACCGTCGACCGGCTCGACATTCATATTCAGCATGTCGATCAGTTGTTCGGTCTTCATGTTCTCTGTCCTCGAGAGATCGCCGCCGCCATGGCATTCAGGCCCCGGTGCACGCTGACCTTGATGGCTGACTCCGACATGCCGCAACGCGTAGCGGCCTCGCTCACGCTCAAGCCGTCGAGCTTCACGTACTGGATCGCCCGCCGCATCTTGTCCGGAAGCGCCGCCAGCATCCGATTGAGGTCGAGCGCGCTTTCAGTGGCGGTGTGATCATCTTGCGCCATGACCTCGCTTGCTTCCTCCAGCGGCACATCCGTCATCGATGATTTCGTCTTGCGCAGGTGGTCGATCAGCTTGTAACGCGCGATGGCATGCACCCATGGCGTGAAGAGCTGCTCGGGGTCATAGGAATCGCGGCGCGTGTGTATTGCCATCAGCGCGTCCTGCATCAGCTCCTCCGCCTCCTCAGCACTGCGCCCAATACGCTCCAACTTGTTCTTGTAATAGGCCCGCAAATGCCGGCTCAGCCGCTCGAGCAGCACCCGATGCGCCTTCGCCTCGCCATCGAGGCTCGCCATCATCAGCGCCCGCAACTCGACTTCACGCGACGACATCTGCGCTCATCCATGAGTTCGCGGATTTTGGCCGTCCGGTTACATTCCTGCTGGGCTTCGAGCAAGGGTCACCGTTGCGAGTCGCAAACTGGCTCCTCATGGTTGGCGTCGCTGTGCAGATAGGCCGATGCGCGCCCGCAGAAACGCGACCATCTCGGGCGCATCCCATTCCGCTGGGCCAATCAGCCGACCCAGCTCGCGCCCCTCCCTATCGATCAGGAGCGTGGTGGGCAAGCCTGTTACCTTGAGATCCCGCAAGGCCTTTCCAGACGCATCAAGGTAGATCGCGATCTCCTTCACGCCGGTCTCGCGGTAGAACCGGCGCACGGGTTCGACTCCGGCGCGATCGAGGGACAGCGCGACCACCTCGAAATCCGGGCCGCCGAGCGCCGCTTGCAGGCGGTCAAGCGCCGGCATCTCCTTGCGGCATGGCGCGCACCAGGTCGCCCACAGGTTCAGCAGCACAGCCTGGCCCCTGAAGTCGGCGAGGGTGCGCGTGCGGGCTTCGCCGTCGACGAAGGCGATCTCGGGCACAGGCCGCGCCTCGTCATGCAGGGCGAAGTTGGCGGGTCGTTCGGTCGCAGCGAGTGGCGCTGCCGCGAGCAAGAGGGCAAGCACAAGCGACCTCATGGCCCCCTCCTGAACAGGCCCCTGCCCAATGCAAGGATCGTGAGGACCAGGAGGAGCCCGGTCAGCCCGATACCCCAGATCATGCCGGCGCTCATCATGTCGTGCATCATCCGCCCTCACTCAACCGCGTAGATCTTGGGCTTCGCGTCGCCCGAAATCTCGAACATCGTGAAAGGTTCGCGCTTTTTACCCGTCATGCCGGGGGAGCCGGCCGGCATGCCCGGCAGCGAGACGCCCTTGATGGCCGGGCGCTCCGTAAGCAGCTTGTTCAGGGTCGTGACCGGCACGTGCCCTTCGACGACGTAGTTGTCGATGACCGTGGTGTGGCAGCCCTCGAGGTCACCGGATATGCCGTGCTGCTTCTTGATCAAGGGCAGGTCGTGCGTCGCCACGACCTTCACCTCGAACCCGTTCTCGCGCAGGTATTTAGCGTACTCCTCGCAGCAGCTGCACTGCGGGTTCTTAAAGAGCGTAGCTTGCTTTGCTGTCTGGGCCAGCACGGGGCCAGCCAGCATCAGGCCGAGGGCGACGACGGCGGTGTTGAGCATGCGCATGGAGTTCTCCTCTGGTTTGTCTGTCTGGTTAGGCGACACGGATTGTTCCCATCATTCCCCCAGCCTGATGCTCCAAGACGTGGCAGTGGAACATCCAGTCGCCAGGATTGTCGGCGACGAACGCGATCTCGACCGTCTCGCGGGGGCGGACGAGCACGGTGTCCTGCCATTCGCGATTGCGCGTCGGCAGGCCGTTGCGGCTCAGCACGCGAAAGGTGTGGCCATGGAGGTGCATCGGGTGCCACCAGGCCGTTTCATTCGTGAGCGCGAGGATGTTGGTGCTGCCGCGCTCGAGGGTTGCCATGGGCTCATGGACATGGCCCGTGGCGGCGACGCCGTTGATCGCCCAAGCGAGGCCGTGCCGCATCATGGTGCGGGCGTCCATCACCTCCCCATGAACCAGGGCCCCCGCCATTATCCCCATCATCCCACCCCCGAGGACCACATCGTGACGACGGGCCAAAGCCAGGTTTGGCTCCGGTACGGGGTTGGCGGGTAGCACCGGGATCGACGTTGTCCGTACGCTTTCCCGCGACTCGTCGGCATAGCTCAGGTCGAGCAGCCGGTATTCGAGGCCCTTGTAGAAGGCGTCGACAACCTTGAACCGGCTGCCTGGCTTGCCGGTCATGTCGATCACGACGTCGAGGCGCATCGCCGGCCCGAGCAAGACGTAGCCATCCTCCGGCTCGTGCGGCGCGACCGGGTGCCCGTCGAGCGCCACGATGCGTGGCGCGTGCCCTTCGAAGATGAGCCCGAAGACCCGGGCATTGGCGGCATTGACGAGCCGCAGCCGGATCCGCTCGCCGGCGCGGACCTCGAAGCTGTCCATTACAACCCCGTTGACCGTAACCGTGTTGCCGATCCGGCCGGCGTGGCTGACATCGTGCATGGCGCCGAAATCGTCGCTGATCGAGGCGTCCTTCAACAGTCGCCAGTCACCCAGCATCCAAGTGACGTCGCGATCGACCGGATAGGGCTCGCGCTCTTCGACAATGAACGGGCCATAAAGACCCCGCCCGACCTGGGCATGGCTCCTTTGGTGCGGGTGGTACCAGAACGTACCCGCGTCCTCGCAGGCAAACTCGTAGGCAAAGGTCTCGCCCACTCCTATCGGCGCCTGTGTGAGATGCGGGACGCCATCCATGGCATTCGGGACGCGCACCCCGTGCCAATGCACGGTGGTTTCTTCGGGCAGCCGGTTTTCGACGAGCAGACGCACGCGCTCGCCTTGCCGGACCCGAATCTCCGGGCCTGGCGTCTGGCCATTATAGGTCCAGACCGAAGTTTCCGGATGAGCGGCGCCGACGAGCGAACTCTGGCCCGGCGCGGCGACAAGGCGGAACTCCCTGATGGCAGGTGCAAGCGCATCGGCCTGGCGCGGCAGGGCAGTCGCCGAGACAACGCCCGCGCTGCCGGCAATGAATGACCGACGGCTGAGCATGGGCCGTGAAAATCGTGACATTGTCGTAGTCCTGAATAGCGGCGGGGGTCGGACGGCTTCGCATTGCGAAGACCTCCGGCGCGCAGTCGCGCCATGGCCTTGAGCCGGATGCGCGAGTTCAGGCGCATCCGCGGACGGCGCGCCTAAATCAGAACGATGGATTTCGGCGGAAAGGGATCAGGTGGACGGCGAAGGTCCGCGCCTCGAACGATCATGGCTAAATAGCTGGGCGCCAGCGCCGCAGTCTCAATGGCTCCCGCAACCTGAAAGTCCGCCATTACGGCCGCGCACATGGCGGCGCAGGAAGCAGCGCTCATGCCGTCCAGATCGCAGCCGTCACAGCCATCTGGCATCGCCATGGACATCGCGCCCGCGGCCATGGCTGCCCGCATCTGCGAAGCTTGAACGCCCTGAAGCGCCAGTCCCATGATGAGACTAAAAGCCAAAGCAAACGCGCTCAATCGTCGGGCGGACATCCTCAGCATGACAAAGAGCTAACATGCCGGCGGGGCGGCGCAAACGTCCTGTGACCAAAATGTGATCCGGGTCGAGGAGAGTCCAGCTCATCATCGCACGCCATCTCCATGATGGCTTGAATGGCGGCAAAACGCGCGATGACGATGCTCCAACCGCGAGAGCGCCATAACTCCTGGTCTACTCACCTTATTTGAAGCACCTGTAACCAACGCCGAGTTGGCCCCGAACTCTCCAGCAAGAGACAACTGCGTCTCCGTGGAGAAAGTTCGATGAAACTCATTGTGACCGCTGCCCTCTTCGTGGCGCTGAGCGGATATGCCCAAGCAACCGACCGTGGCCCGCGCCAGGGAGACGGAGCCCACAAGGGTCACTCAGCTCAGACGGGCCATTCGAAATCCAAGAACCTCGTCGCGCGGGCCGCCAAATCGGATGTGCCGTCCGTTAAGCCCGATCAGGCTATTGCCCCCAAGCCGGCCCCTCACCCCTTCACCAAGCCGTTCTCCAAGGGACCTCCGTCCTGGAAGTGATTTTGTCATCGCACGGCCAGAAACTGGAGGCACCAGATGACTTCGATCAGAGCAATCCCGACTCGTTATCATCATGATCGGTCCGATGAGTTGGCCATACGGAAACGCCTGGATGAGGCGGAGCAATGGATGTCGCGTCATACGGCTCAGGCCGCTCGCCCCATTTCGCGCACGATATCCTGGAAAAGCGTGTCATATATGGGCACCGGGCTGCTGATCCTGTTCTTCTTCGTAGCCGAGATGCTTCCGTGAGCGGCTGCGGCCTCAGGCAGCTGGCCGGCGGATTTCGAACCGTTTTGACCCAGACCAGTGGGCGTTGGTTGACTTGCCGGTTTTCCAAGCTGGGACCGTCGGACCGTTGTGTGCGTTGTCGCACTGTTCAACGCCCGAAGTGAACAAGGAGTTCGCCATGACTCATAGTCGGACAGAGCCACACGCCTGCGATAGCCAAAGTGCGTCCGGTCATGGGCCGCTGAATGATGCGTTCGACCCTGCCCTGAAGATGCATCCTGCGGGCCCTGCTGCCGAACACCACGTCAAGGACCCCGTCTGCGGCATGATGGTGGACCCGCATACTGCGCCGTTCCGGACGCAACTTGGCGGACATCCCTTTTATTTCTGCTCCGCGCGATGCCGAGACCAGTTCGAGCAGGACCCCGCGCGCTATTTCTCTTCGGCGACCGAGATGAAGACTGAGACCCTCGTGCTTGAGGGCGCGACCTACACCTGCCCGATGCACCCGCAGATCCGGCAAATCGGGCCTGGCTCCTGTCCGATCTGCGGCATGAGCCTCGAGCCCATCCTCGTCACGGCGGAAGCGGGGCAAAACCCCGAACTCGTCGACATGACCCGCCGGTTTTGGATCGGCACGGCGCTGACGGCCCCCATCGTGATCCTTTCGATGGGCGGGGACCTCACCGGGTTGACCTCGCTCATCGGCCAACAAACTTCGAACTGGCTACAGCTCGCCTTCGCCACGCCCGTAGTGCTCTGGGCCGGCTGGCCCTTCTTCGTTCGGGGCTGGCAGTCGGTCGTCGTGCGCAGCCTCAACATGTTTACTTTGATTGCGCTCGGCGTCGGGGCCGCATGGGCCTACAGCGCCGTGGCAACCGTCGCGCCCGGTATCTTTCCGATCGCCTTGCGCGGCGCCGATGGCGGCATCCCAGCCTACTTCGAGGCCGCCGCCGTGATCACCGTCCTCGTTCTCCTTGGCCAGGTTCTGGAACTGCGGGCGCGCGAGCAGACGTCCGGCGCCATCCGAGCGCTGCTCGATCTCGCGCCCAAGACGGCGCGGCGCATCCGCGAAGACGGAACCGACGAGGAGATCGCGCTCGACTCGGTCGGCGCGGGCGATCGACTCAGGGTTCGCCCGGGGGAAAAAGTGCCGGTCGATGGCGAGGTTCTGGAAGGGCGGTGTGCCATCGACGAATCCCTTGTGACGGGCGAGTCGATGCCGGTCACCAAGGAGCCCGGCGCCAAGGTGATCGCGGGCACCCTGAACCAGACCGGCAGCTTCATCATGCGCGCCGAGAAGGTCGGGGCCGACACGATGCTTGCCCGCATCGTCCAGATGGTGGCCGAAGCGCAGCGCTCGCGCGCCCCGATCCAGAGACTGGCCGACGAGGTGGCGGGCTGGTTCGTGCCCGCGGTCATCTTGATTGCCGCCGTCGCCTTCCTGGCCTGGTTCGTCTTCGGCCCTGAGCCGCGCCTGTCGTTTGCCTTGATCGCCGCGGTCGCAGTCCTGATCATCGCCTGCCCCTGCGCGCTTGGTCTCGCGACCCCGATGTCCATCATGGTCGGGGTCGGGCGCGGCGCCCAACTCGGCGTTCTCATCAAGAACGCCGAGGCGTTGGAGCGCATGGAGAAAGTCGACACGCTCGTCATCGACAAGACTGGCACCCTGACTGAGGGAAAGCCCGCAGTGACGGCGATCGTTCCGGCGGCGGGCTTCGACGAAGAGGAGATCTTGCGCTTCGCGGCAAGCGTTGAACGAGCAAGCGAGCATCCGCTGGCGACAGCCATCGTCGCTGCGGCAACCGAGCGCGGCTTGACACTGGCGGATCCTGCCGATTTCGACTCGCCGACCGGCAAAGGTGCACTGGGCAAGGTTGAAAACCGGTCGGTAGTGATCGGCAACGCCAAGTTCTTGACCGAGCAGGGGGTGGATGTTGCGACACTGTCCCAAGCGGCAGATGACCTGAGGCGCGAAGGCGCAACTGCGATATTCGTCGGCATCGACGGTCGCGCGGCTGGCGCCATAGCGATTGCCGACCCGGTCAAGGCGTCGACCCCTGAAGCGCTGGCGGCCCTCAAGGTCGAAGGGATTCGCGTGATCATGCTCACCGGCGACAACCGGACGACCGCCGAAGCCGTCGCGCGCCGACTGGGTATTGCGGACGTAGAGGCCGAGGTGCTTCCGGAAGAGAAGAGCGCCGTCGTCAATCGCTACAAGGCCGCTGGCCGCGTGGTCGCCATGGCAGGAGACGGGGTCAATGACGCCCCAGCGCTCGCCGCCGCGGATGTCGGGATCGCCATGGGCACAGGCACCGACGTCGCTATCGAAAGCGCCGGCATAACGCTGCTCAAGGGCGACCTCACCGGCATTGTCCGGGCGCGTCGCTTGTCGCAGGCGACGATGCGCAATATCCGCCAAAACCTGTTTTGGGCCTTCATCTACAATGCGCTTGGAGTTCCTGTCGCGGCGGGCGTGCTCTTCCCGATTTTTGGAATCCTGCTTTCGCCGATCATCGCTGCTGCGGCGATGGCGCTATCCTCGGTCAGTGTCATCGCCAACGCTCTCCGGCTGCGCCTGGTGCGGATCTGAGCCGCGCTATGGTTCCGATGCCTTGTGCCTGCAGTGGCCAGACCGCGCGTACCAAGACCGCGTCAGGGGTCACTTTCGCGTCATAACCTAGCCCAAGCTCTTGTCCCGACTAACCCACTGTGTGAGTGTTGAAAAATGCCGTTTTCGGGTTTCGTTCGTGTCTTGCTCCGAGCTGCGATTATCGCCGGCTTGATCGTGGGCGGCTGGACCCCGGCTGCAATGGCAACCTCGCGTGTTTCTGATTGCGCCACGATGGCTCAGTCGGAAACGGCGGCGGATCAAAGCGGCAGCGCCGACACCCGTGCTACTTGTCCCTTCGCGGCATTTTGTGCAGTTGCGAGCGTCTTCGTCGCTCCTCAGGCTGTGACGGCGGATACCATCACTTACGAAGCTGCCGAGCTTGCCGATAGGTCTGATGACCGTGCCCGGCCCGAATTCGAGCCGAGCCCGCCTGCTCGACCTCCCCGCTTCTGATTCCATGACCGGCTGACAGGATGCAGACCGTCCGGCTCGTTCCGGGTGCTGCGCTGTCGTCGGCTTGCATCGCAATCCGCCTGCCCTCGAACGGCGCGGACTCATGGAATTTGGAGATCAGTTGACATGTTCAAGACGCTTTTATGTGCCCGCCCGGCGGCGCTGGTCGTGCTCGCCCTGAGCATGGGCACGACCGCAGCTCATGCCGACATCAAGGACTACGACTTCCAGCTCGTCGAGAAGGAGACGAAAAAAGGCGAGGGCATCGTCGCCGTCCGCCTGATCCGCAAATCCGACGGCAAGCCAGTCCCTGACGCCGTGATCTTTGCGACGCGGCTCGACATGGAGCCCGATGGCATGGAGACGATGAAGACCTCGATCGAGCCGATGCCGAGCACGGAGCCGGGCGTCTATCGCTTCAAGGTCAACCTGATCATGGAGGGTGGCTGGCGCCTTTCGCTCGGCGCCAAAGTCCAGGGCGAAGCCGATTCGCTTGAAAGCCGCCTCGTTCTCAAGGCGCTGCCATGAACCGCGCGGGCCGGGTCATCCGGCTCGCGATGCTCGGAGACAGCCACGGTTCTGCCGTGGCTGTCTCCGGCCGTCGCGGGCAAGGCTTCACCTCCCGGTGCGACCTCCGACAGCGTCGTCGCGCTGGCGCGGCGGCTCAGTCCGGAACTCGTCGCGGCGGCTTATGACGCCGAGGCGGCGCGCCAGGCCATCGGCGCTGCTGGTGCGCAGCCCGACCCGTTCGTCAAGTTCGAGGCCTGGGGTGTCAATGCGCAACGCGGCGTCGGCGAACGCCGGGTCGGCGTGCAGCAGGAGCTGAAGCTCTGGGGCAAGACAGGCTTGGAGCGCGACATCGCGGCCGCCGAGGCCGATGTCGCCAGCCACAAGGCCCGCGCCACCACCGCCGATCTGATCGCACGGATCAGGACGGTCCACGCCGAATACAACGCTGCATACGCGGCGCTCGAACTCTCGCGAGAGCTCAAGCGCCGGGTCGACGAACTGCTCGGCCTGCTGCAGTCGCGCTATGGCGCGACTGCGGTTGATCAGCAGGACGTGATCAAGGGGCGCATCGAGGCTTCGACCGCCGACGTCGATGTCGTCCGGCGCGAGGGCGAACTCAGATCGGTCATGGCGCGTCTGAATGCGCTGGTCGGCCGGCCGCCGCTGACGCCTTTTGATCGACCCGCCGGCTTCCGGCGCCTCAAGCCGGGCCTGACGCTGGCCATCGTCCAGAGCCGCGCCCGCGGCGCCAACCCCGTGCTCGCCGCCAGCGCCAGCGAGGTCGGCGCGGCGAAAGGAACCAAGGCTCTGAAGGACCTGAACTACTATCCGAACGTGACACTGGGGGCGCTTTATGTGCAGCGACCGGGTGGCGGGGCCGATACCGGAGAGTTCCTGCTCGGCTTTAAGGTGCCGCTGCAATATGAGGCCAAGGACGCCGAACAGCGCGCCGCGACCAGCAGGCTCGGCGCTGCCCATGCCCGCAACGACGCCGTGCGGCTCAAGCTCGACGGCGACGTCGCCGCGATCTGGTTCGGCCTGGAAGCAGCCGGCAAGGCGATCCGAATCCATGAGACCCGGCAGTTGCCGCCGGCCCGCGAGTCCGTTGCGGTCTCGAAAAATGGGTTCGAGGCCGGCTCGACCGATCTCGCATTTGTGCTCGAAGCCGAGCGCCGGTTGCGCAACGTCGATCTCGAACTGCTGAAACTCAGGGTCGAAGAACAGACCCGCTACGCCGAGCTGGAACGCATGGCGGGAGGAACCCTATGAGAAACCTGTTTCGATTCCTGGTGCTGATCCTCGCGTTCGCTGGAGCCGCGGCGGCCGGCTTGGTTCTTGGCCGCTCCGATATGCCGCTGCCGTCCTGGCTGTCTGGCGCCATGGCGTCGGTCACGAAGGGCCGTGCCGCCGGCGCTGCGTCCGAGCCCGCGCCTGCCGGTCCGGTCATCTACTACCGTGATCCCGATGGGCTTGCGGCCTTCTCCGCGGTTCCGGCGAAAACCGCATCCGGTAAGGACTATCTGCCGGTGCGCGCTAGCCAGGACATCCAATTCGACAGGCCCGCCCAAGTGGCCGGTCAGTCGCCGGAGACGTCCGAACAAGCTGCCGCGGGACCCAAGCGGATCAAGTTCTATCGCAATCCGATGGGGCTGCCCGACACCTCGCCGACGCCGAAGAAGGATTCGATGGGGATGGACTATCTCCCTGTCTTCGACGGCGAGGAGGAAGACGGCAACACCGTCAAGGTTAGCGCCGGCAAGCTGCAGAAGGCCGGCGTGCGCTCCGAGCCGGTCGTGCTCGCTCCGCTTGGCATGCCGCTGCGCGCGCCGGGCACGATCCAGCTCGACGAGCGCCGCGTCTCGGTCGTGGCGCTGCGCTTCGAGGGCTTCGTCGAGGCGGTCGAGGACGTCACCACCGGCGGCGTCGTGCGCAAGGGCCAGCCGTTGATGAAGATCTACGGCCCCGCGCTGTCGAGCGCTGCAGCTGAGTACCTCTCGGTGCTCAATGGACGCGCCTCGGGCGGCGCGATCACGACCCAGGCGCTGACCGGCGCGCGACGGCGGCTCGAGAACCTCGCCGTGCCTGACTCTGCCATGAGTGCGATCGAACGGACGCGCGAGGTGCCCGCAGCCCTGACCTGGCCGGCCCCGCAGGACGGCGTCATTCTGGAGCGCATGGCGGTCAACGGCATGCGCGCGGCGCCCGGCGAGGTCCTGTTTCGGGTCGCGGACATCTCGTCCGTGTGGGCGCTGATCGATCTGGCCGAGCGCGATCTGTCGATGGTCTCGGTCGGCCAGAAGGTCACGGTCTCGCCGCGCGGCATGCGCGGCAAGAGCTTCTCCGGCAAGATCACGCTGGTCTATCCTCAGATCAACAAGGAGACCCGCACCGGACGTGTCCGGGTGGAGCTCGCCAATCCCGAGGGCGCGTTGATGCCCGACATGTATATCGAGGCGGAGATCGATACGGGCTCGGACAAGCCGGTGCTCAGCGTCGCCGACAGCGCCGTCATCGACAGCGGCGCCCGCCAGATCGTCCTTATCGACAAGGGCGAGGGCCGTTTCGAGCCACGCGAGGTCAAGCTCGGGCAGCGCGGCGCCGGTCGCGTCGAAATTATGGAGGGCGTCACAAAGGACGACAGCGTCGTGGTCTCGGCCAACTTCCTGATCGATGCCGAAAGCAACCTCAAGGCCGCGCTCCAGGGCCTCGACAGCGGAGAGAAGCAGCCATGATCGCCAAGCTCATCGCATGGTCGTCGCGCAACCTGATGCTGGTCTTCATCGGCACGGCCTTCGCCGTGGCGTCGGGCGCTTACGCCCTGAAGACCCTGCCGCTTGACGCAATTCCCGATCTCTCGGACACGCAGGTCATCGTCTACACCGAATACAAGGGCCAGGCGCCGCAGGTGATCGAGGACCAGGTCACCTATCCGCTGACCACCGCCATGCTGACGGTGCCGAAGTCGAAGGTGGTGCGCGGCTTCTCCTTCTTCGGCGTCTCCTTCGTCTACATCATCTTCGAGGACGGCACCGACATCTACTGGGCCCGCTCGCGCGTGCTCGAGTTCCTTAATGGCGCTGCCCGCAAGCTGCCGGCAGGCGTGACGCCGACGCTTGGACCCGACGCGACCGGCGTCGGCTGGGTCTACCAGTACGCCCTCCAGGCCAAGGACAAGTCGCTCGCCGATCTGCGCTCGCTGCAGGACTGGAACATCCGCTTCGGCATCGCCAAGGCTGAGGGCGTCGCCGAGGTCGCCAGCGTCGGCGGCTTCGTCAAGCAATATAATGTCGTGGTCGATCCCAATCGGCTGCGCTCGCTCGACATCCCGCTGTCCAAAGTGCGCGAGGTCATCCGCGGTAGCAACATGGACGTCGGCGGCCGCACCGTCGAACTCTCGGAATTCGAGTTCATGGTTCGCGGACGCGGTTACCTAAAGAGCGTCGCTGATCTCTCGAACGTCGTCCTCAAGGTCAACAACGGCACCCCGGTGCTCCTCAAGGACGTGGCGCGGATCGAACTCGGCCCCGACGAACGTCGTGGCATCACTGAACTCAACGGAGAAGGCGAGGTCGCCAGCGGCATCGCACTGCAGCGCTTCGGCCAAAATGCGCTGAGCGTGATCGAAAACGTCAAGGCCCGCCTCGGCGAAATCGCTGCCAGCCTGCCCAAGGGCCTCGAGATCATCCCTGTCTATGACCGCTCGAACCTGATCAACGATGCGATCGCGACGCTGAAGTCGACGCTGATCGAAGAGAGCATCATCGTTGCGCTGGTCTGCTTCGTCTTCCTGCTGCATGTGCGCAGCGCGCTGGTTGCAATCCTGATGCTGCCGGTCGGCATCCTGATGGCTTTCGGCATGATGAAGCTGCTCGGCCTCGGCTCCAACATCATGAGCCTGGGCGGGATCGCCATCGCGATCGGTGCGATGATCGACGCTGCCATCGTAATGATCGAGAACGCGCACAAGCATCTCGAACGCGCCCCACCTGGCAAGCCCCGTATCGAATCTCTGATTGAGGCGGCGAGCGAGGTCGGTCCGGCCCTGTTCTTCAGCCTCCTGATCATCACCGTCTCGTTCCTGCCGATCTTCACCATGGAGGCGCAGGAGGGGCGGCTGTTCAGCCCGCTCGCCTTTACCAAGACCTTCGCCATGGCGGCGGCCGCGATCCTCTCGGTGACGCTGGTGCCCGCCCTGATGGTCATCTTCGTGCGCGGAAAAATCGTTCCGGAGCACAAAAATCCGGTCAACCGCCTGCTGATCTGGCTTTATCGGCCGCTGATCAAGCTGGTGCTCCGGGCCAAGACCGTGACCATCCTGCTCGCCTTGGCGGCGCTCGCCGCCTCGATCTGGCCGGCGCGTCAGCTCGGCAGCGAGTTCATGCCCAGCCTCAACGAGGGCACGCTGATGTATATGCCGACAACCCTGCCGGGGCTGTCGGTGACCAAGGCGGCCGAGCTCCTCCAGGTCCAGAACCGGATCATCAAAACCTTCCCCGAGGTGACTTCGGTCTATGGCAAGGCCGGCCGCGCCGAGACGGCGACCGACCCGGCTCCCACCGAGATGTTCGAGACGGTGATCAACCTGAAACCCAAGAGCGAGTGGCGAGCCGGTCTGACAGTCGATGGCCTGATCGCCGAACTCGACAAGGCGCTACAGTTCCCCGGCGTCTCGAATGCCTGGACCATGCCGATCAAGGCGCGCACCGACATGCTGGCGACTGGCATTAGAACGCCGATCGGCATCAAGGTGCTGGGCACGGATCTGGTTGAGATGGAAAAGCTCGCCCGGCAGATCGAGACCGTGGTCAAGGCCGTGCCGGGCACGGCCAGCGCCTATGCCGAGCGCGTCATCGGCGGCTACTATCTCGATGTGACGCCCAATCGCGATGCGCTTGCTCGCTACGGCCTAATGATCAGCGACGTGCAGGATTCGGTGTCGACGGCGCTCGGTGGCGAGACCGTGACGACGACGGTCGAGGGCCGCGAGCGCTACGGCGTCAACATCCGCTATCCGCGCGACTATCGCAGCGATCCGCAATCAATCGCGCGCGAAGTTCTGGTCGGCATGCCCGGCGGCGGCACAGTACCGCTCGGCGAGGTCGCCTCCATCAAGCTGGTGCGCGGCCCGACATCGATTCGCACCGAGAACGGCCAGCTCGCTGTCTACATCTTCGTCGACATCCGCGACCGCGATCTCGGCGGCTATGTCGCCGACGCCAAGGCCGCGGTCGCAGCCAGCATCCAGTTCCCGCCGGGCTCTTATGTGACCTGGAGCGGCCAGTTCGAATATCTCGAGCGGGCCAAAGCCAAGCTCGCGGTGGTCGTGCCGGTGACGCTGCTGATCATCTTCCTGCTGCTCTACCTCAACTTCCGGCGCCTGACCGAGACGCTGATCGTGATGCTGTCGCTACCCTTCGCGCTCGTCGGCGGCTTGTGGCTGATGTGGTGGTTGGGCTTCAACCTTTCGGTCGCCGTGGTGGTCGGCTTCATCGCACTCGCCGGCGTCGCCGCCGAGACCGGCGTGATCATGCTGATCTATCTCGACCATGCGCTGGAGGAGGTGAAGGCCAAGTGCTCTCGCGATGGCCGCGCCTTCACCCGCGCCGATCTGCAGGAGGCGATCATGCTCGGCGCAGTCGAACGCGTCCGCCCCAAGATGATGACCGTCGTCGCCATCATGGGCGGCCTCATCCCGATCCTCTGGAGCACCGGCGCAGGCTCGGAGGTGATGCAGCGCATCGCCGTGCCGATGATCGGCGGCATGGTCTCTTCGACCGTGCTGACGCTGGTGGTGATCCCGGCAATCTACTCGCTGATCAAGGGCTATCGCTTGCCGAAGAAGTCGAGCGTCGGTGCGAGTGACGACGAATCTCTGGCACCCGACGCCCTTCATGGTACGCGAGCCATTGCTTGAGGCGCTCGGACATGGGACTGGCCGCGTGCTTGAAGCGCGGCCAGTCCTCTCTCTGGTAAGGAGGATATGCCATGCTCACGATGTCCAAGCCGATGTCACGTGCCGTCATCCGTGGCGCGGCCGCGATCATGCTCCTGCTGACGGTCGAAAGCTTGCCTGGCGTGGCAGCGCAGGAGCAGCTCGAACCAGAATCGCCGGCGGCGTTAGGGACGATCTATTCCATCGACATCAGTCGGCGCACGATCAACCTGAGTCACGAGCCGATGCCGGATATCAATTGGCCACCGATGTTGATGGAGTTTGAAGCCACCCCAGAGGTCGATCTGAACCAACTCACGCCGGGAGCCCGTGTCTATTTCTCTCTTGCGCCTGACAAGAACGGCCGCTGGATCATCAACGAAATCACCCCGATCCCAGAAGCAAGACGCATACGTTGAACGGCGCCGAAAACGAAAATCTGCGGGCTCGTCGGTTACCTGTCGACCTTGATTGTAACGGTCACGCAGCGCGCGGACGGCAGCGAACCGCAAACCGCTGCGAAATCAGCCGGCTGGACCTCCAGAAATTCTGCCGAAATCTGGATTGGCGGGGGCCAAGAATAGGAGACGACCAATGATGGATGGTATGGGAATGATGGCGGGGCACGGCCCGATGATGTGGGTGATGGGGAGCGTCGCCCTCCTCATCGTTGTCGTTCTGGTGCTTGGTTTGGCTGCCCTCGTGAAATACCTATTCTTTGGTCATCGACGATAGAACAGTATATCATCGGATCGCTCGGCAAGAGGCTGCGCGGCATCGTCGATGTTTTGGAGCTTTGTTCGTGGTTCTAAACGCAAGCGAGCCGCCGGACGGGGCGGAGTCGAACGTCAACCGCACCAAGGCCTGGCTGTCGGCTGTCCGGATTTATCTGGCGATCATCGCTGTGGGCAACTTGCTATGGGAAGCCGCTCATCTTCCGCTTTACACGATCTGGACTACCGGCTCAATGCGCGAGCAGACCTTTGCGGTCGTGCATTGTACCGGCGGAGACCTGCTTATTGCGACCAGCTCACTGGTAATGGCCCTGATCCTGGTCGGAGATTCGCAGTGGCCCGGTCGCCGCTTCTTCCATGTGGCAGGTCTTACGATGCTTCTGGGTGTCGGCTATACGATCTTCAGCGAGTGGCTGAATATCATCATCCGGCAGTCCTGGGCCTATTCCGATTTGATGCCTGTCGTGACGATCCTTGGCTTCAAGGTGGGTCTCTCGCCCGTCTTCCAATGGATTATCATCCCGTCCTTCGCGTTCTGGATGGCCGCCCGGTACAGCAGTGATATCGAGGTCTTGGCGGAAAGTTCGCGGCCAAAACGCTTCATTACTCAATAGCCCCGGTTCATCCGAATAGGCACTCGATGCATAATCAGCCAATAGATAGCCTGCATTGGAAGCCCGCTCGAGTATAGGCGCTGGATATCGGTCGAAATAAAATCGATTATTTCGCTAAGTCAAAGCTTCAGCCTCTAAATCGTCGAGTGCGAAACACGGTAGCTCCTCGCGATTTTCGGTTGTCGACTCCTCGCCGGCATCGTGGCACCGAACGGCCTCGTCGCGCTGATACGGGGTCAGCTTGAACCGCCCTCCTTCAATTGTCCTGGTTGTCCAGTGTCGAGACGCCTGTTGAGACGCTGAAGAGCAGTTGGCCCCCGGGCCCTAATGGCCTTAGTGATGTCGCGCTCGGCAGCTTGCGCAGGGACGGCGGCCGCGCCTGCAAGAGCAAGCGCGGCCAGAATGATGTTCTTCATGACAATCCCCTCTGTTGCGGGGCGACCGGGCTTGCCGTAGGTTAGACGATGACGACCTCCTGCCGCTTTCTACCCCACGATCTCGCTCAGGCTGCGACGGGCGCGGCGCTTGGCGTGTAGCCCGCGCCGATCACGATCGCCTTGATCGCGGCATAGTCTCCGAAGCCCGTCACGTTTACGCGTTTGGACGCCGGATCGGCGTCGACGGTAGTTCCAGGCAGGGTCGTCTCGATCGCCTTCTTGATCATGTCGGCGCAGTGCCCGCAGGTCATGTCTTCGACGCGGAAATTGAGTCCATCCGGCGATGGGGTCGCGAGGGTTTCGGATGCGGAATTGGAATGCTGCTGGCACGAGCACATGGCTGGAGCCTCCTGTTGAGTGCGGGTGAAAAGGAGGCTGCGGCTTTCCACAGTGGTAAGGTCAATACGCTTTTTGGCTTTTTTGCAGCTCGGTAAAATTGTCGCCAAAGCCTGAAATTGCGCTTGACCTTACCATTATGGGAAGCTCCATATCCCGTGCCATCACAGCTCGGAGAGACCTCATGTCGACTGCAACGATGGCCAGAAGCACAACCCCGCCCCTCACACATTTCGACGTTCCCGTCGAAGGCATGACCTGCGCGTCATGCGTCGGTCGCGTCGAGAAAGCGATCGCGGCGGTGGAGGGCGTCGACAGCGTCTCGGTGAACCTGGCGACGCAGCGGGCGCATGTCGCCTTCACCTCTGGGAAGGTCGATACGGCGGCTATCGATTTGGCAATCCGGAAGGCGGGCTATGAGCCGAGGGAGACCATTGTCGTTCTGAGTATCTCAGGCATGACCTGCGCCTCGTGCGTCGGACGGGTCGAGCGCGCGCTCAAGGCAGCGCCTGGCGTCCTCGATGCGGCCGTCAATCTGGCGACCGGACGAGCTTCTGTGCGCGTGCTGGGCGGTCCAGAACTGACACCTGCTCTCGTCAAGGCGGTCTCCGCCGCTGGTTACGACGCCGAACAGGTCAGGGACACGGTGGACACCTCCGACCGCGAACGTCAGGCGCGCGAGGCCGAGTTGTCGGGATTGCGCCGGGATGTCTTGACCGCGACCGTCGCGACCCTGCCGCTACTCGTCTTCGAGATGGGGATGCACATGTCCGAGACGCTGCACCATTTTCTTGCCGGCCGGGTCGGCGAGTTCAACATCAAAGTGCTGTCGTTCCTGCTCGCCGGCTTCGTGATGGCGGTTCCCGGCCAGCGCTTCATCAGGAAAGGGTGGCCGGCGTTGCTGCGTGGCGCGCCGGACATGAACTCGCTCGTGGCGCTCGGCACGACCGCGGCGTTCCTCTATTCGAGCGTCGCGACCTTCATGCCCGGCCTGCTACCGTACGGGACCGAATACACCTATTTCGAGGCGAGCGCGGTGATCGTGACCTTGATCCTGATCGGGCGCTTGATCGAGGCGCGCGCCAAGGGTTCGACGAGCGAGGCGATCCGCCGGCTGATGTCGCTCCAGGCCAAGACAGCGCGCGTGCTGCGCGATGGCAGCGAGGCCGACGTGGCTATCGAGACGGTGATAGTCGGCGACGTCGTCATCGTGCGGCCGGGCGAACGCATCCCCGTCGATGGCGAGGTCGTCTCCGGATCGTCCTACGTCGACGAGGCGATGATCACCGGCGAGCCGATCCCGGCCCGCAAGCAGGCTGGCTCTGCCGTCACCGGCGGGACGGTCAACGGCACGGGCTCGTTCCGCTTCACCGCTCGCAAGGTCGGGGCCGATACTTTGCTCGCGCAGATCGTCGCGACCGTCGAGGCGGCGCAGGGCTCGAAGCTGCCGATCCAGGCAGTCGTGGACAGGGTGACGATGTGGTTCGTGCCCGCCGTGATCGGGCTTTCGCTGCTCACCTTCGCGATCTGGCTGATCTTCGGCCCGAGCCCAGCGCTGTCCTTCGCGCTCGTCAATGCCGTCGCCGTGCTGATCATCGCCTGCCCCTGTGCGATGGGGCTGGCGACGCCGACCTCGATCATGGTCGGCACCGGCAAGGGCGCGGAGCTCGGCATCCTGTTTCGGCAGGGGCAGGCGCTGCAAAGCCTAAAGGACTCAAGGGTCATCGCGCTCGACAAGACGGGCACGCTGACGAAGGGCCGGCCGGAAATGACCGACATCGCCGTGACGGACGGGTTCGCGGAGGACGAGGTGCTGCGCCTCGTGGGCTCGGTGGAAACTCTCTCGGAGCATCCCGTGGCCGAGGCGATCGTCGCCGGTGCGCAGCAGCGCGGACTGATGCTGGCCGAGCCGACGGACTTCTCCAGCGAGCCCGGATTCGGGGTCGCAGCGCGTGTCGATGGCCGTCGCGTCGAGGTCGGTGCCGATCGTTTGATGCGCCGTCTTGGGCTCGATCTCTCGGCCTTCGCCACGCAGGCCGCGGAACTCGGCGACGCCGGCAAGACGCCGCTCTTTGCTGCGGTCGACGGGAAGCTCGCGGCCATCATCGCGGTCGCCGACCCCGTGAAGTGGACGACGCCCGCCGCCATCGCCGCGCTGCATGGCCTCGGCCTGCGCGTCGTCATGATCACCGGCGACAACAAACGCACGGCCAAGGCGATCGCGGCCCGGCTCGGCATCGACGAGGTCGTGGCCGAGGTGCTGCCCGCCGGCAAGGCCGAGGTGGTCAAGTCGCTGCAGGTCGGCGGCGTCAAGGTCGCCTTCGTCGGTGACGGGATCAACGATGCGCCGGCGCTGGCGCAGGCCGATGTCGGCATCGCGATCGGCACCGGCACGGACATTGCGATCGAAAGCGCCGACGTCGTGCTCATGTCCGGCGATCTCTCCGGCGTCGCCACAGCCATCGCGCTGTCGCAAGCTACGATCGCCAACATCCGCCAGAACCTCGTCTGGGCCTTCGGATACAACGTCGTGCTCATCCCCGTCGCGGCCGGCGCGCTGTACCCAGCGTTCGGCGTGCTGATGTCGCCGATGTTCGCCGGCCTCGCCATGGCGCTCTCCAGCGTCAGCGTGCTGGCGAATGCGCTGCGGCTGAAGCGCTTCGGCCGGCGGGCCCGGGTCGAACCGGAGCCCTCCCGCCCGGCGCAGCTCGCGCCCGCCGAATGAATCCGTTGCAGAACCAGGAGCTATCGACATGAACATCGGCCAAGCGGCGACGGCATCGGGCGTGACCGCGAAAATGATCCGCTACTACGAGAGCATCGGGCTGATCGAGCCGCCAATCCGCACCAAGGCTGGGTACCGGGTCTACACGGCCGAAGAGATCCACGAGCTTCGCTTCATCAAGCGGGCCCGCACGCTGGGCTTCTCGATCGAGGAGGCCCGCGAACTTCTGGCGCTGTGGCGCGACAAGAGCCGGGCCAGCGCCGACGTGAAGACGTTCGCGATGAAGCATGTCCGCGATCTCGAGACCAAGATCGGCGAGCTTCAGGCCATGTCACGGACGCTCCGGCACCTGGCCCAGACCTGCCACGGCGACGACCGGCCCGAATGTCCGATCTTGGCCGATCTCGCGCTTCCCGACGCCCGCCAGCCGCCTTATGAGAAAAAGCACGGCAAGGCGAAAACCCATGCCGACTGCACATGCGACGAAGCCGACACGTTCAGCAGCCGGCATTGACCGGCAAGGCGATCGACACGTGGATCAGATCGACGGACTGGATATCGCCAGCTTGCGCGCGGACACACCTGGCACCGCTCATCGCATCCATCTCAACAACGCCGGCGCTAGCCTCATGGCAGCGCCGGTCATCGCGGTCATGAAGGATCACCTCGATCTTGAAGCGATGCGGGGCGGGCACGAGGCCGCTGATATGAGGGCCGACGTTGTCTCGGGCGTCTATGCATCCGTCGCCAGGCTGATCAATGCTGGCGGTGACGAGATCGCGCTTACGGAAAACGCGACCGTCGCGTGGCAAATGACGTTCTGTGTCAGCGCTTCCTGCCTGACGACCGGATCCTGACCGCTCGCGCCGAGTACGCCGCAAACTAACTCGGAATCCTCCAGATGGCGCGCCGGACCGGCGCCACGATCGAGGCCGTGCCCGATGACGAGATGGGTACTCTCAATCCCTACACTCTTGCGGTGGTCAAAATAGTATCGAAATTAGCGTACATTTCGTGCCAAACTCGATGTAGCAGTTAGATAAGTTCCGGTACTTGACAGAATCTGACCACTCGTGTGCTACTGCATTTCAGTGCTGTTCTTCTGCGTCAGCTTGATTGGCAGGTGGACGGTCAGCAATGCACCGCCCGGCTATGTAGACCATCTTGATGCGCTTATGCGAAGTTCCAAGCAGTGAGCCTTGTAGACTTCGCTTTTTTCCGACCCCCGAAAGACGGGTGACTTTCGCGTTCGCGCATGCCGCGTCGAGCAACGCGCGCTGCAGATCCCCATTGTCAGCTTGCGACACGGTCGGAGCGATTGACATCAAAGCTATGATCAGCAAGGAAAGCGTCAATAGTCCTCCCCAAGTCCTGGGTTTTGCGCCAACCATTTTGTGCTGAGACGCGCAAGTAGCGAGGGCGATCGAGACTCAAGGACCCCATGTCAACGCGCGCTGCAGGCCTTGCTTCTACTCACGGATATCATCGCCGCGGCATCAGCACTGCCGCGGCTTGGATGTCTATCAGCGCGCGATTAGCGCTTACTTGGTCCTCTGCAGCTTCGTTACGGTGATCTGACCATTAACCCGGTCGGCATCGAACTTGATCTTGTCGCCCGATTTCAGGCCCTTCAGCATCGCCGGGTCGCCGGCGCGGAAGACCATCGACATGGCGTCCATGTCGAGGTTCTTGATCGGGCCGTGGTCAATGGTCAGCTTGCCTTGCGCTTCGTCGACCTTCTTCACGGTGCCGTTGACCTGCTGCGCGACGGCAGGCAGCGCGAGCGCGGTGAAGGCGATGATGGAGGTGATCTTCAACATGGAATGCTCCTTGGTCGGGCTTGCGCCTATTTGACAATGATCGTGCCGGTCATTCCGGCTTCGCGGTGGCCGGGGATCAGGCAGGAGAAGTCGAACTGGCCGGCCTTGGTGAAGGCCCAGACGATCTCGCCGGTCTTCTTCGGCGCGAGGCGCTTGGCGTTCGGGTCGTCATGCTCCATGTCTGGGTTCTTCTGCATTTCGATGGCGTGCTTGAGGTTCTCCTCAAGCGTCGCCAGCACGAGTTCGTGGTCCATCTCGCCATTGTTGCGAAGCTGGAACTTGACCTGTTCGCCGCGACGGATCTCGATCCGGTTCGGGATGAAATGCATCTTCCCGTCTTTTTCGCCCATCGAGACCTGGACCAGGCGCGCCGGCTTCTTGGGGTCGCCGGGCTTGCCATAGGCGACCTCGCCATCATGGTGGCCGGCCGCTCCCGGCCCAGCCAGCGCCGCGCCGGCCGACAGGGCGAGCGCGAGGCTCGCGAGTTTCAGTGAAACCAGTTTCGTCATCGCTTTCTCCGCAGTTCGATGGATCGTTCAGTGGTTGGAATGAGCGCCGCCGGCCTTGGCGCCGGGTAACGGCTTGCCATCGGCACCGAGGCGCGGCTTGCGCGGGTCTTTCACCTGCCATGTGGCTAGTTCAGGATTAGGCTTCGGCCCCTCGACGCGCGGCGCCTCTGCGAGCTTCTGTCCCTTGTACTCGTAGGCGACCGTACCCTCGGGGTTCTTGTAGTGGCCGGGGTCCTTGTAATCGTTCTTGGCCAGGCCCTCGCGCACCTTCACCACCGAGAACATGCCGCCCATCTCGACGGGACCGAACTGGGAATACCCCGTCATCATCGGCAGGGTATTTTTGGGCAGTTCCATCTCCATAGAGCCCATTTCGCCCATCCCGTTCGAGCCCATCGGCATGTAGCCGGGCGCAGCCTTGCGGATGCGGCTGACAAGATCCTTCTTGGTGACGCCGATATAGGTCTTCACCGAATGGCCCATGGCGTTCATCGTGTGATGCGACTTGTGACAATGGATCGCCCAGTCGCCGGGCTCGTCGGCCACGAAGTCAAAGGCGCGCATCTGGCCGACCGCGACGTCGATAGAGACCTCGTCCCAAGCGGTGGCGGGATCGACCCAGCCACCATCCGTGCAGGAGACCTTGAATTCGTAGCCGTGCATGTGGATCGGGTGGTTGGTCATCGTGAGATTGCCGAACCTGATCCGGACCTTGTCGTTTAGGCCCACCACGAACGGGTCGATGCCGGGAAAGGCGCGGCTGTTCCAGCACCACATGTTGAAATCGAGCATGGTGTTGACCTTGGGCACGTAGCTGCCCGGCACGATATCGAAGGCGTTGAGCAGGAAGACGAAGTCGCGATCGACCCGGCGAAAGGCGGGGTCCTTCGGGTGGACGATGAACATGCCCATCATCCCCATCGCCATCTGCACCATCTCGTCGGAATGGGGATGGTACATGTAGGTGCCCGAGCGCCGGAGCTGGAACTCGTAGACGAAGGTCTTGCCCGAGGGGATGTGCGGCTGGTTCAGCCCACCAACGCCGTCCATGCCGTTGGGGAGGCGTTGGCCATGCCAGTGGATCGTCGTGTTCTCCGGCAGCTTGTTGGTCACGTAGATGCGGACCCTGTCCCCCTCGACGGCCTCGATCGTCGGGCCGGGCGACTGGCCGTTGTAGCCCCAGAGATAGGCGATCATGCCCGGCGCGATCTCGCGCTCGACCGGCTCGGCGACGAGATGGAATTCCTTCCAGTCGCCGTTCATGCGCCAAGGCAGGGTCCAGCCGTTCAGCGTCGCGACCGGCTGGTAGTCGGGGCCGCTGGTCGGCACGAGCGGGGCCTGCGTGGCCGCGCTCGCCATGGTCGGCGCTTCGGGCACGGCGGCGAATGCGGTGCGGCCTGACACGGCCGCTGCGCCCGCGATCACGAGGCCTGACGAGCCGATGAAACCCCTGCGTGACAGATCATTCATGTCATCTTGCTCCTGATCGGTTCAATGGGCTGGCGCATCGCCGCCGCCGCCGGCCGCTGCGACGACGGCGCCTCCGCCGCCCCTGCCCGAGCCGCCGCCGATGAGCGCGTGCTTGAAGTCGGTATAGGCGATCCAGACGTCGCGGCGCGCGTTGATCGCGGCGAGGTTGGAAAGAATGCGGCCGCGCGCATCGACGATGAGCTGGGTCACGTCGATCAGCATGCCGTTATACTGCAGTTGAGCCTCGTCCTGAATGATCTTGCGAAGCGGCAGCACGTTGTTGAGGTACTGCCGGGCGATGTCATGGGCGCCGCGATAGCCGACATAGGCCTCGCGGGCCTCTGAGCGGACATTGACCGCCTTCTCCGCCAGGCGATTCGCCGCCTGCATATAAGTCTGCTCTGCCAGAGCGACCTTAGACTGCCCGAAATCATAGATCGGAATCTCAATCTCAAGCTCGACAGTACGGGTGCGCGTGGCCTCACGCTCGACGTCGCCATCGGGCAGAACGGTCAGCTTCCGATCATAGGTGCGCCGGCCGAGAAGGTCGATGTCGTTGACGAAGCGGGTCGCCTGCGTCAGGCCCAGCGTCTTCGCGAGAAGGTTCAGATCGCCGCGCGCGATCTGGATATCAATTCGCTTGCGCAGCGCCTCAGCCTCCACAGCTTTGATGCTCGGCAGGCGCGGAAGCGGCGGCAGCGAACCCGGCAACCTAAATTTAAGGTCGTCGCCCCAGATGCCTAGCAGGCGCACCAGTCGCTCACGTTCTTGGCGCTGTTGCTGACGGGCCTGCGCAAGCTGGGCGCCGAGTTCGGCGTCGAAGGCGAACTCGCGGGCCTGGTCGAGTTTGTTGATGCCTCCTGATTCGCCCAGACGCTTGAACAATTGCGTCGCAGCGTCTGTCGAGGCCTTGGCCTCCAGATAGAAGGCGGCCTGAGCGTTAGCGGCAACTGCGCGGAAATATTGCCGCCGGGTATCGGCCGCGAGCTTCAGGACGGCCTCAGCCGCGCGCAGTTGGGCCGATTGAAAGCGATCCCGCGCCGCGTCCGCGCGAGCCGGCAAAGTCGCCAGCGCGAAAATGCTGCCGACGATCTGCCGTTCGATTTCGAGCGACAGTGTTCCCGTGCGCGACGAGATCGCAAACCGGGGGTTCGGCGGCAGGCTGGCGATCACCATCTGCGCCTCGGCGATGCCGAGCTCGTTAAACGCCGCCTGCAGTCCGCGATTGTTCAGGAGCGCAATCTGGACGGCGCTGTCAGCCGTGAGCGGCTTCTTGAGAAGCTGATCAACCCGCGCTTTGGCGCTGCCGGCGACTCCATCGTCCGTGATCTTGACGACGTCCTTGTTCAGCTCCGTGTAGGCGATGGCCTGGACCGTGCCAACGCCGCCATCGGCAGAGAAGGAGGCGCAGCCGCCGAGTAGAAAGGCGACGCCGGCAAGCAATGAGACGCGGCGGATGGAACTCTGCGAGATCGGCTGAGACGATTGGAAGGCGCGAGTCATTACAGTCACTGCTGAGGCCCTACTCTACGATTCAGCTCGCGCCAGTTCTTCGGCTCGGCCGGGCGCATCGAGACGACACCGGCGGTGACGCTCTGATATGCGACCGCAGGAACGCGCGCGCTTGGATCGGCCGGGCGAGCTAGATGGACCGGCACGGGAGCGACTGAGCAGGCACCCAGCGCGAGCGCTGAAATAGTGGTGAAAGCAAATTTTACTGCCATCGTGATTCGTTCGACCCCAGAGCCTCGATGCAGTTTGGTAGCAACGGCGGGAGGGTTCTGTCCGTTACAAATTGTATCAAAGCTGATCGCGCCCAGCCCGCGATACAGCGCTATATTGTCGTTAGCCGGCCGACCGTTCGGTACGACATGCCAACCTACGCCGTTCGAAAGATGCCCGTGACAAACATCCCGACCACACCCGTAGCTGACGACCACGGCCATGTGCTCGTGGTCGATGACGACCCGCAGATTCGCGTGCTGGTCGCCCGCTTCCTGCAGCGCCACGGCTACAAGGTGACGGGTGCGCCTGACGGACGCGCCATGCTGGAAGTGTTGAGGCAGGCGGACATCGATCTCATCATTCTCGACCTGATGCTGCCGGGACGGTCCGGCTTCGATTTGTGCGGCGATGTGCGCGCGACGTCACAGGTGCCGATCGTCATGCTGACGGCGCGCAGCGAGGAAAGCGACCGCGTCATTGGACTGGAAGCCGGCGCCGACGACTATGTCACCAAGCCGTTCAGCCCGCGGGAGCTTCTGGCGCGAGTCAGAGCGGTGCTTAGACGTTCGCGCACCATGCGTAGAGCAGGCGACGGCCGCGCCAGCGAGTGCGTCGTCTTCGACGGGTGGCGGATGGACCTACGCCGGCGCGAACTGACCTCGCCATCGGGCACGCTGGTCGATCTATCCACCGGCGAGTTCGACCTGATGGTCGCCTTTATCGAGCACGCCAATCGGGTATTGTCGCGCGAGGCCTTGATGCAGTTCGCCAAGACCAGAAACAGCGATCCGTTCGATCGGGCGATCGATGTTCAGATCAGCCGCTTGCGGCGCAAGCTGGAGGCTGACGCCCATGGCGGCCAACTGATCAAGACGATCCGCGGCGCCGGTTACATGTTCACGCCGGCTGTTCAGGCGCTTGAGGGACAGCAGGCATGAGTCACATGCTCCATAAAGGGTTCCCGGACACCGTGGCGGGCCGCGCCATCCTTATCTTGGTCGCGGCGCTGCTGGCCTTTCAACTCGTCGGCTACTGGGCCTATCGCGTCGGCGTCGAGAGCCTGGCAAGCGCGCAGCGAGATCGGGGGCTGGCCGAGCGCATCGTCTCGATCAAGCGCGCCATCGCTGGCATCCCGCAGGAGCCGGAGCGGGACCGCGCCGCGCATGATCTGACGAGCGCGAGCCTCGAGGTCCACTGGAGCAAGGTCAGCCTGGTTCTCGGCACCGCGCCCACCACCGAGCGTACGGCGGCGATGGAGGCCAAGCTGAAGGAGCTTGTTCCCGACCTCGCTGCAGAATCCTTCCGGCTCGGTTTTGCCGACGACGGCGCGCTCAATTCGGGCGACGCCGATGCCTACCGGCACATGATGCTAGTCTCGGTCAGACTCGATGACGGCTCCTGGGTCAACTTCTCCTCGACCACGCTCGGCGCAACTCAGCACGCAGAC
>NZ_JAUYTP010000015.1 GCF_030695125.1 Allobosea sp.
AAAAACACTTTTTTTTAGGTCGAGCAAAAAACCAGTCATTTTTAGCACCTTTTTTTATTATGAACAGGGGGTACCCCCCCCAAACTAGGCCAAAAAGGGCCTCCACGGGGCCTTTTTCAAAGAAAATGCACACCTCTGGGGGGGGCTGAGCGCTATATGGGAGCCCTCTAGTTGCTCAATTTTTTATTTTTTTTTCTTAAAAAAAAAGTGCGCCATAATTTTTTCATAAAAATTTCAACAAAATCACTCTTTTCGTATAATTTTTTTTTCTTAAAAAAATTATAGAAAAATTCTTAGAATTTTTCTTAGAAAATTTCGAAGAAATTTTCTTCGTAGAAAAAATGTAATGACTCCTCTCAGTAACACATGTAGTTCTTTAGCAGTGTCCAGCCATCTGTACGGATATCTGAATTTGTTCATATTCTTTGTTTTTTTGAGTCTTTGCGAGAAAAAACATTTCAGATATCCGGACAGATGGCTGGACACACTACATGTTGTACTGAGAGGAGTCATTACCTTTTTTCGAAGCCTACTTCCTGCCCCTGATAGGATCTGACACACAGGTAACTTTGGCCTCCCTCGAATAGCCGTTAAAGGGGTTCCCTGTTGTACTTAGATATAAGGAAGCCCCTCAACGGCTAATCAAAAGCACCCACCCATGCCCCCACAGACACTGAGAAGGTTTTTATAAAACCTTCTCATCTTTTTTTCTCGAGCTGCGTGTCCACGCGTCAATCTTCAATTGACCCTTCTATTCGTTGAAAATCAAAACTCCTCACCTCAACTCATCTCAACTTTTTCTTCGAGCACACTCCCACACACACATACACAAAAATTTTATCATAAAATATTTTATCATTTTTTTATAAAATATTTTCTTATCATTTTTTATAAAATTTTATAGCATTTTTTATAAAATTATTTTTATAGAAATTTTCATAAAAATATTTTATAAAATTTTCATAAATTTTTTATAATTTTTTTTTTATAAAAAAAATGAAAATTTCCTCTGGCACTCACGGGTATCATATCAACCCCTATTAGTGACCAAAAATGCCTTAGGGCCTCGAAAAAGTGCACTTTTTTACCCTTCAAAAAACACTTTT
>NZ_JAUYTP010000017.1 GCF_030695125.1 Allobosea sp.
TCGGACCGTGATCTGTCCTGGCCTGTTCCCGCGGGAACAGCGCACCGATGGGCCTGGCTCTAGGGTCAATTCATCGGCGAACGGATCGCCGCCCAGCCAGAGGATGAGCGTCATGACCAAGAGCTTCACCAAGACCGTCGCCGCCGCCCTGACCGTCGCCATGATCAGCGGCTCCTTCGTCTCCAGCGCGTCTGCCTCCGATCGCGGCTTCGAGGTCAAGCCGGTCAAGCAGCACAGCCGCAAGACGGCCGTCGCCGGGGCCCTGCTCGGTGTTACCGGTGCCCTCATCGGCGCGGCGATCATCAGCAACCAGGCCCGTGCGGCCGAGCCGCGCCACCGCAGCTTCCATGATCGCGACGTGCGTCGGGCTGATTACGGTCACCAGCGCCCGGTGCGCTTCGTCGAGGCCGAGGAGGAGTGCTTCGAGAAGCCGATCAAGCGCTTCGACCGCTACTCGGGCGAGACCATCGTCGTCGGCTACAAGACCATCTGCCGGTGAACGGCAGCCTGTGAGGCTCCACAGCTCTCTTCAGCTCCCCCAAGCCCCCCTGGAGCTCCAGCTCCAAGGGGGCTCGATCCTTGCGGTCAGCCGCCTGCTGCAGACAGGAACGTGGAATCCCGGCACGGCGATCCAACCTCACACGCGCTCCAGCGCCCGATGCGGCAGGGCTGGGAGGGTGACGGCGATGGCATCCCCCGGCGCGACCACCCCACCCTCCAGCACGATGCCCATGATCCCGGCCTTGCGAACGATCCGGCCGTCCGCGTCGCGCCCGAGCACGGCGGCGAGCAGCCCCGGCCGGAACGCCTCGATCTGGGCGCAAGGATTGCGCAGGCCGGTGATCTCGACCAGCGCCTCCGCCCCCAGCCGCAGCCTTGTGCCGACCGGCAGGCCCAGCAGGTCGAGCCCGCGCGTCAGCAGGTTCTCGCCCATCTGGCCCGGAGCGACATCGAAGCCGGCGGCGTTCAACTCGTCGAGCAGTTCGGCATGGATGAGATGGACCTGGCGCAGATTGGGCTGCGTCGGATCGACCGCGACGCGCGAGCGGTGCTTCACCATCTCACCGGAATGGGCGTCCCCCTCGACGCCGAGCCCGGCCAGCAGGCGGATCGAGCCCTGAAGCGGCTTGCTGAAGCGGTGGCCCGTATCCGCGCTCACCGAGATCACTGTCGCGGTCGTCATCACCCGCATCGCCCTCCTGAGATCATCCTCGTTGAATGATGTGACGTGGAAACACGCGGTCGTCTCGGGCTTGACCCGGGACCGATTCCGGAACCTACCTCACCAGCGCTCCGGAATGGATCCCGGATCTCCGCTTCGCTGCGTCCGGGATGACAGCCTATTTTCAAAAATCCCAGGAAAACCTCGCTGGTCGACGCAGGTGGATCAAAACCTACCGCTCATGACAAAGCCGGCCCCGCATCGCGGAACCGGCTTCGCTGATCGGGTTGTGACCCGCCGAAAGCTCAGTGGCCTTCGTCGAGACCGCCCATATGCTTCTGGGTGTAGAGCTCGATGCCGATGCGGCCGATGAGGTCGAGCTGGGTCTCGAGGAAGTCGATATGGCCTTCCTCATCGGTCAGCAGCGCCTCGAACAGGTTCTTGGAGACATAGTCCCCGAGCTGCTCGCAAAGTTCGCGGCTCGCCTTGTAGGCGGCGCGGGCTTCGTATTCGCCAGCCAGATCGGCCTCGAGCACTTCCTTGATGGTCTGCCCGATTCGCAGGGGTGCGACGCGCTGCAGGTTGGGATGTCCTTCAAGAAAGATGATCCGCTCAATCAAACGATCGGCATGGACCATCTCCTCGATCGATTCCTTCTTC
>NZ_JAUYTP010000027.1 GCF_030695125.1 Allobosea sp.
CGTCGCGGCCGCGACCGGGGCAGCCGCATCGCCGCGAATCTTGGTCCGCGTCGGGCCATCGGCGGCTGCGCGCCGGCGACGGGGCGCAGCCTCCTCCTCCGAGGCCGGGCGCTCGACACGGATCGGGCGGGGCGCCGCTTCCGGTTCGGTGCGCGGGCCGCGCTCGGGGCGGCCGCGTCCACGCTCGCCACCGCGTCCGGGCCGACGCTCCTCGCCACGGCCGCCGCGGCTGCTCGAGCGCTCCTCGCGGGGCGCGCCGGGCGGCAGTTCGCCCAGCCCGCGGCCTTCCTCCCAGGAAATGGCCTGGCCCATGAGCTTCTCGATCGCCGCGACGAGCTTCTCGTCATGCTTCGTCACGATGGTGAAGGAGGCACCCTCGCGGCCGGCGCGGCCGGTGCGACCGATGCGGTGGACATAGTCCTCGGCATGCGTCGGCACGTCGTAGTTGAAGACATGGCTGACGGCGGGGATGTCGAGCCCGCGCGCCGCGACATCGCTGGCGACCAGGATCGGCATCTCGCCGGTACGGAACGAATCGAGCGCCGCCATGCGGGCGTACTGATCCATGTCGCCATGCAGGGAAACGGCGGCAAAACCGTGCTTCTGCAGGGACTTGTGCAGGGTGGCGACATCGCGCTTGCGGTTGCAGAACACGATCGCGTTCTGCAGATCCTTGGCCTCGTTGATGAGCCGGCGCAGCGTGTCGCGCTTCTCGAAATCCTGGCCGTTGGAGGCGATGAGCCGCTGCGTGATCGTGGTGGCCGCCGTCGCCGGCCGCGAGACCTCGATGCGCACGGGGTTGTGCAGGAACTGCTCGCTGATGCGCGTGATCTCGGGCGGCATCGTCGCGGTGAAGAACAGGGTCTGGCGCGTGAACGGCACCAGCTTGCAGACCCGCTCGATGTCGGGGATGAACCCCATGTCGAGCATGCGGTCGGCCTCGTCGATGACGAGCAGTTCGACGCCGGTCAACAGCAGCTTGCCGCGCTCGACATGGTCGAGCAGGCGCCCCGGGGTCGCGATCAGCACATCGACGCCGCGGGTGATCTTGGCGTCCTGATCGCCGAAGGAGACGCCGCCGATCAAGAGCGCGACCGAGAGCTTCTGGTTGACGCCGTAGCGGGTGAAGTTCTCCTCGACCTGGGCGGCGAGCTCGCGCGTCGGCTCCAGGATCAGCGTGCGCGGCATCCGGGCGCGGGCGCGGCCGTTCTCCAGGATCGTCAGCATGGGCAGCGTGAAGGCGGCGGTCTTGCCGGTTCCGGTCTGGGCGATGCCCAGAACGTCGCGGCGGGCCAGAACATGCGGAATGGCCTGGGCCTGGATCGGGGTCGGGGTGTTGTAGCCTGCGGTCGTGACGGCTGTCAGAACCTTTTCACTCAGGCCGAGTTCGGCGAATGACATCGATGGTTGCGCTTCTTTTAGGGTCGGTGACACGTGGCGGGATGACCGACTCAACCGCGACGGTGGCGCGACTTCTCTTTCCTGCGCGCCTTCGGACCCGTGTCCCATGCAGAAAAAGCAGGGCAAAGTCAATAAACTAGCGCCCAGAGGAGCCTGACCACCGATGACCGAACCGCTCGTTCTGATCCCGGGCCTGAGTTGCGATGCCCGCCTCTTCGCACCGCAATGGCCGGCGCTCGCGCCCGGACGCCCGATTCTGGTGGCGCAGCATGATCGCGACGAGAGCCTCACGGCGATCGCCGGACGGCTGTTGGCGGTTGCGCCGGAGCGTTTTGCGCTCTGCGGCCTGTCGATGGGCGGTTACATCGCGTTCGAGGTGATGCGGCAGGCGCCGCAGCGCGTGACGCGGCTGGCTTTGCTCGACACCAGCGCCAGACCCCCAACGCCGGAGACCAATGCGCCGCGCGAACAGATGATCGCGCTGGCGCAGAAGGGCGCCTTCGATAATGTCACGACGCTGATCTGGCAGAAGCTGGTCGCGCCGGCGCGGCTGGCGGACGAGCCGCTGCGGCTGCTCGCGCGCGACATGGCGGAGACGGTCGGGGCCGAGGGCTTCGTGCGCCAGCAGCGCGCCATCATGAGCCGGCCGGATTCGCGCCCGGGGCTCGCTGCGATCAGGGTGCCGACGCTGGTTCTGGTCGGCGAGGAGGATCTGATCACGCCGCCCGCCGAGGCCGAACTCATCACTGCCGGCATCGGAGCGTCGGCGCGGCGCGTCACGATTCCCGGCTGCGGCCATCTGTCGACGCTCGAACGGCCCGACGCCGTCACGCGCGAATTGCTGGCCTGGCTCGGCTGAGCCTCAGGCGCCAGACCTCAGCAGGTTGGCCGCTTCAGCGGGGAAGGGCGCAAGGGTCGAGCCTGGTCTCGCCGGCGGCCTTGCGCAGCGACCCCGTCGTCATCGGGTCGAACCCCTTGCCGGTGGCGGCCGCCGCGGCCACCTGGGCCAGCCGGTCGCGATCGAAACTCGCCGTCTGCGCCGAGATGAAGTTGGCGGCGAGGATCGACAGGAAGGCGATCGCCGCGCCGGCCTTGGCGATGTCGGCGATCAGGGTGCCGCGCTCATTCTTCCAGAACAATTCGATGAGCCGCATCGGGCGCTCCCGCGTCAGAGGGGCGGCACGATGCCCCCACGCCGATCAGGATGCGCCAAGAGCTGTAAAAAGATGGTTAGCGAAGCCTTGTCGCGTTTGCGCTGGGTGAAGGCTTTCTAGAGGTCGATCAGTTCGCCCGCGAAGGCGGCCCGCTCCTGGATGAACAGGAAGCGCGCCTCGGGCTTGTTCCCCATCAGCCGCTCGACCGTGTCGGAGGCCTCGTCGCGCGCCTCGTGCTCGACCATGACCTTGAGCAGGATGCGCTTGGCCGGGTCCATCGTGGTTTCCTTCAGCTGCGCCGGCATCATTTCGCCCAGGCCCTTGAAGCGGCTGATCTCCGGCTTCTTGCCCTTGAACACGGAGGCGATCAGCTCGTCCTTGTGCAAGTCGTTGCGCGCATAGACGGATTTGCCGCCATGCTGCAGCCGGTAGAGCGGCGGCACCGCGAGATAGAGATGCCCCTTCTCGACCAGGCGCGGCATCTGGCGCCAGAAGAAGGTCACCAGCAGCGAGGCGATATGCGCGCCGTCGACATCGGCGTCGGTCATCACGATGACCTTCTCGTAGCGCAGATCGTCCTCGCGGAACTGGCTGCCGATGCCGCAGCCCAGCGCCAGGATCAGGTCGGCGAGCTGCTGGTTGGCGTTGAGCTTCTCGCGCGTCGCATTGGCGACGTTCAGGATCTTGCCGCGCAGCGGCAGGATCGCCTGCGTCGCGCGGTTGCGCGCCTGCTTGGCGGAGCCGCCGGCCGAATCGCCCTCGACGATGAAGAGCTCGGACCCGGCGGCGCCGGCATTCGAGCAATCGGCGAGCTTGCCCGGCAGCCTGAGCTTGCGCGTCGCGGTCTTGCGCGAGACCTCTTTTTCGAGCCGGCGGCGCAGGCGCTCCTCGGCCCGGTCGACCGACCAGTCGAGCAGCTTCAGCGCCTGCTGCGGCGCCTGGGCGAGCCAGTGGTCGAAGGCGTCGCGCACCGCGTTCTCGACGATTCGGGAGGCCTCCAGCGTCGCCAGCTTGTCCTTGGTCTGGCCCTGGAACTCCGGCTCGCGGATGAAGACCGAGAGCATCGCGGCACAGGTCGCCATGACGTCGTCGGAGGTGACCTGCGCCATGCGCTTCGACTGGCCGATGCGCTCGGCATGGTCGCGCAAGCCCCGCAGCAGGGCGATGCGCAGCCCCTGCTCATGGGTGCCGCCCTCGGCGGTCGGGATCGTGTTGCAGTAGGACGACGAGAAGCCGTCCTCGCCGGTCGCGAGCCAGGCGATCGCCCATTCCAGCGAGCCATGGCTGCCGGGTTTGGTGATCTTTCCGGCGAAGATCGGCTCCGCGACGAGATCCTTGCCCTCGATCTCGCGCGACAGGTAATCGCGCAGGCCCCCGGGGAACTTGAACACGGCCTCGGCGGCGACATCGCCCTCCGGGTTCAGCAGGCTCTGCGCGCAGCGCCAACGGATCTCGACCCCGCCGAACAGATAGGCCTTCGACCGCGCCATCCGGAACAGCCGCGCCGGGACGAAATGCGCGGCCTCGCCGAAGATCTGCGCATCCGGATGGAAACGCACGCGCGTGCCGCGCCGGTTGGCCACCGCGCCGACCGTCTCGAGCGGTCCCTGCGGCAAGCCGCGCGAGAACACCTGACGGTAGAGTGTCTTGCCGCGCGCGACCTCGACCTCGAGCCGGTCGGACAACGCATTGACCACGGAGACGCCGACGCCGTGCAGGCCGCCGGAGGTCTCATAGGCCTTGGAGTCGAACTTCCCGCCGGCATGCAGCGTCGTCATGATGACTTCGAGCGCCGATTTGCCGGGGAACTTCGGGTGGGGATCGACCGGGATGCCGCGGCCATTGTCGGTGACGGCGATCGAGCCGTCCTCCAGCACCTCGACATCGATGAAGCTGGCATGTCCCGCCACCGCCTCGTCCATGGCGTTGTCGATCACCTCGGCAAAGAGATGGTGCAAAGCGCGCTCGTCGGTGCCGCCGATATACATGCCCGGGCGGCGCCGGACCGGCTCCAGACCCTCCAGCACCTCGATCGCGGAGGCATCGTAGCCGGTTTCCGACAGCGTGCCGTTGCGCGGAGGCGTGGGGGCTGCGGGCTGGATCGAGTGCAGACTGGACGCATCCGAGGCCGGCGGGACGGCGCGCGACGGCTTCGGCGCTGCGGCCACTGGCGCGGGGGGCGCCGGGCGCTCGGGTTCGCCGCCGAAAAGATCGCCGTTTTCCGCCATGTCGTATCTGCAAGCCCCTGATTCGCGACCCTTTACGATACCGCAGATGCGGTCTGGACGCGCGCCGCGCCCTTCCTACAACCATGGCCCCGGCCTGGGAACCTGCGGAAACAGCGCAGTCATCAAGCCGTCACCGGGATGACCGATCGCAAGGCTCGGGAACCGATCCGTTCAAGGCGCATTAACCTTGCCGACCGGAGAATGCACACATCGATCGCCGGGTCAGGCAGCGTGCGTCGGCGGCGATCATCGAAGGGGGAGGGTGGCGTGGCGTATTCCTATCAAGCGCAAGGGCGGGTGGCGGGGCTGGAGCGGACCGCGCGTCTCGCCGGTGAAGCCTTCGGGCATGAGGACGCTGCGTCGCTGATCGGCCGGGGCTTCGCGGCGCCGGCGCTCGCGCGCTGGCGTGCGCTGATGTCGGCCGGGCTGTCCTCGATCATGATGTCGCTGGCGCCGGGCGCCCGCTGACACGCCAGAGTGACCAAAACGACCTGAGGCCGCCTGTAAAATTTCAACCTTTTTGCCATAAGCCCGGATGCAAGGGGGCTTTGGCAGATGCGTTGCGTGATCATCAGCGATTTCGGCTCGGTCAATGGCGGTGCGGCCAAGGTGGCCATCGAGAGCGCGCGCGGCCTGGCGGAGGCCGGGCTCGACATCGTCTTCGCCTGCGCCATCGGCCCGATCTCGCCGCGGCTGGACCATCCCCGCATCGACATCCAGCGCTTCGAGGGCGAGGAGATCTGGAAAGTCGGGGGCCGCATCGCAGCCGCCCGGCAGGGCATCTGGAATGCCGCCGCCCATGCCTTCCTGACGGCGCTGCTCGCGCGCCAGCCGGCCGGGACGATCGTCCATCTGCACCAGTGGACCAAGGCCTTCAGCCCTGCGGCGATCGCAGCCGCGGGCGAGAGCGGGCTGCCGGTGGCGATCACCATGCACGACTATTTCTCGTTCTGCCCGACCGGCGGCTATTTCGACTTCAAGGCGGGAGCGCCTTGCACGCGGAGGCCGATGTCGGGCGGCTGCATGGCGGCGAATTGCGACCGCGAGAGCTATGCCCACAAGCTTGTCCGCGTCGCCCGGCAATGGCGCTCCGACGAGGCGCTGCGGGCGCTCGCCCAGCCGCTCTTCATCCATGTCAGCGACTTCGCGCGCGACGTCGCCCGCCCGTTCCTGCCCCGGCAGGCCCGCCACATGGTCGTCGAGAACATGATGGAGGCACAGAAGCGGCCGCCCGCCGACGTCGCCGAAAACCGGCACGCGCTGTTCCTCGGGCGCTTCACCCAGGAAAAAGCCGGCGATGTCTTGGCCGCGGCGGCGCGCGAGGCGGGGATGCCGGTACGCTTCGTCGGCGAGGGACCGCTGCGCGCCGAGATCCTCCAGGCCAATCCAGCCGCCGATTTCGGCGACTGGCTTCCCGCCGAACGCGTCTTCGAGGAGATCGAGCGCGCCCGCTGCCTCGTCCTGCCCTCGCTCTGGTACGAGCCCGGGCCGCTGGTCGTGGCCGAGGCCCGCTCGCGCGGCGTGCCCGTCGTGCTCGCCCGCACGACCGGGCCGGCCGGCTGGATCCGCGATGGCGAGGACGGGCTGCTCGTCGATGGCGGCGATGTCGCGGGTCTGGCGGCCGCGCTCGTGCAACTGCAGGACGACGGCACGGCGCGTCGCATGGGAGAGGCCTCCTATCGGCACTACTGGGCCGACGCGCTGACGGTCGAACGCCATGTCGCCCGCACGCTCGCCGCCTACGAGACGCTGGCCCACACACCGCAGGCCGCCAACGCCGCGGGCTAGAGCGGGTTTCGAGCTGACGGAGACACTGGGCTCAGACGGTTCATCGACCGCCACGAGATCACGCTCAAGCACGCCGGCCCGCTCGCGACACTCGAGTGCCCGTCTTCATCGAGAAGACCTGGGCCTCGACCACCATGGCGCGGCGCCATGGCCGGTGCACGCGCGGCGAGCCTCAGCCTGACCGTCCTCTACGCCATGGACCCTTTCGGTGGCGTCCTTGCTAAAGCAAGACGGAAATGAAACTGTCATTACCCTAGGGAAAGATCCAGGGGGAACAGGACGATGACTGGGGCTCGACATAAATCTGCACTACTCGCTTTCTTGTCACTCTTCATTTTTGGCGATGTGAATTCAGCCGACGCGCAGCAGCGCTACCCCGGAGAGCGCTCAAGCTGCCCTCCCGGAACTGTCTTTGTACGTGAAACCGGCGACTGCGTTCAGCGCCGCAGGAGCGGTGGCTTTGATCGAGGCGAAGACGAGCGTTTCGATCGCCGGTCGGACAGACGGACGGAGCGGCGCCCCGACTATCGCGACGACCGTTACCGGGACCGGGGCGAATATCGGCCCGAGCCCCGCCGCGAAGTGAGCACCGTTTGCCGCTTCCGGAGCGGTCCGCGTGCCGGCACGTCGTTCGACTATGCTGCCTTTGGAATGGCTCCGATCGCGGTCGGCGGCCCCTGCAACGACGGCGTGGCCAGCCAGGGCGTCGTGGTCAGCAACCGCGGCTATCGGCGCTAGACCCGCCGCCGGACTCTCAGCCTCCCGCAACCGTAGCGGCCGTGGTTGCGGGACCGTGGTCCGGTGTCTCCAAGCAAAAAACGGCCGGGGCGTTGCCGCCCCGGCCGTAAAGGTGGACCGCGAAACGCACGGTCGGGAGGAAGCTCGCGGCCGGCCCGCCGGGCTCGGCCGAAACCCTCAGTAGGAGTAGTACATCGCGAACTCGACCGGGTGCGGCGTCATCTCGTAGCGCGCCACATCCTGCATCTTCAGCTCGATATAGCTCTCGATGAAGTCGTCGTTGAAGACGCCGCCGGCCTTGAGATAGGCGTTGTCCTTCTTCAGCGAGTCCAGCGCTTCGCGCAGCGAGCCGCACACCGTCGGGATCTTCTTCAGTTCGCGCGGCGGCAGGTCGTAGAGGTCCTTGTCCATGGCCGGACCCGGATCGATCTTGTTGATGATGCCGTCGATGCCGGCCATCAGCATCGCCGCGAAGGCGAGATAGGGGTTCGCCATCGGATCGGGGAAGCGGACCTCGACGCGCTTGGCCTTCGGCGAGGTCGTCCACGGAATACGGCAGGAGGCCGAGCGGTTGCGGGCCGAATAGGCCAGCAGCACCGGAGCCTCATAGCCCGGGACGAGGCGCTTGTAGGAGTTCGTCGACGGGTTGGTGAAGGCGTTCAGGGACTTGGCGTGCTTGATGATGCCGCCGATGTACCACAGGCACTCCTGCGACAGGTCGGCGTACTTGTTGCCGGCCATGATCGGCTTGCCGCCCTTCCAGATCGACTGGTGGACATGCATGCCCGAGCCGTTGTCGCCATAGATGGGCTTGGGCATGAAGGTCGCGGTCTTGCCGTAGCTCTGCGCGACGTTGTGGATGGCATACTTGTAGACCTGCATGGTGTCGGCCATGTGGGTCAGCGTGTCGAACTTCAGGCCGAGCTCGTGCTGGGCGGAAGCGACCTCGTGGTGGTGCTTCTCGACCTTGGCGCCCATGGCCGCCATGGCCGCCAGCATCTCGCCGCGCATGTCCTGCGCCGAATCCTGCGGCGGGACGGGGAAGTAGCCGCCCTTGGTGGCGATGCGGTGGCCGAGATTGCCGCCCTCATAGTCGGTCATGCCGTTGATCGGCAGCTCGACGTTGTCGAGCTTGAAGCCCGTGTTGTACGGGTCGGCGGCGATCTTGACGTCGTCGAAGACGAAGAACTCGGCCTCGGGGCCGACATAGATCGTGTCGCCGATGCCGGTCGACTTCAGATAGGCCTCGGCCTTCTTGGCCATGCCGCGCGGGTCGCGACCATAGGGCTCGCCGGTGGCCGGCTCGAGCACGTCGCAGGTGATGACCATCGTCGCGGCCGAGAAGAACGGATCCATGCAGGCGGTGGTCGGATCCGGCATCAGCAGCATGTCGGACTCGTTGATCGCCTTCCAGCCGGCGATCGAAGAGCCGTCGAACATCGTGCCCTCGGCGAAGATGTCCTCGTCGATCATGGTGACGTCGAACGTCACATGCTGCCACTTGCCGCGCGGGTCGGTGAAGCGGAAGTCCACATACTTGACGTCGTTGTCCTTGATCGCCTTCAGGACATCCTTGGCGTTCTTCATCTCAGCATTCCTCTTGTGGTCGTTTCTCAACTCATTCGATCCGCAGGGCCGCTTGGCCGCCGGATCACCGAACTCTCAGGGCACGGGATGAGCCTCAGATCGCGTCCGCGCCGGTTTCCCCGGTACGGATGCGGATCGCCCCCTCCACCGTCGATACAAAAATCTTGCCATCGCCGATGCGCCCGGTCTGGGCTGCCTTCATGATCGCCTCGATGGCGCCTTCGACCATCTCGTCGGCGAGCACGATCTCGATCTTCACCTTGGGCAGGAAGTCGACGACGTATTCGGCGCCGCGATAGAGTTCGGTGTGGCCCTTCTGCCGTCCGAAGCCCTTGGCCTCGAGAACGGTGATGCCCTGCAGGCCGACCTCCTGAAGCGCTTCCTTCACCTCGTCCAGCTTGAACGGCTTGATGATCGCTTCGATCTTCTTCATGCGCCGACCGGCCTCCGTTGACTGCGATCCCGGCGCGATGCCGCGACCCTCTGGTTCCGCCGTCCTGCCGGCGCTCGCGATCCACCTTAGATCGGCGGCGGGAGCGTCCGCCGGGGACGATGGCGACGTCTTCCTTCTGCTCATAGCATCGGCGCTTGTCTCTCGCTACGCGGCAGCATGCGGAGCACTGCGCGATGATAGTGCAGAAAACGGATGATAAATTAGGCAAGTGATCAATCAATGATCATTTTGAATCGGAGGGCGTCGTCTTGCCGTTGGCATCGCCCTCTCCGATGATGGCGCGATGAGCGCATCCACCGAGACCGACCACGCCTTGCTCGACGTCGCCGCCATGGCGGCCGCGGATCGGCTGACGATCGCCGCCGGGACGCCCGGCTCCGTGCTGATGGAGCGCGCGGGGCGCGCCGTCGCCGATGCCGTCGATCGGCGCACGCCGCCCGGCGCGCGCATCCTCGTGCTGTGCGGGCCCGGCAACAATGGCGGCGACGGCTTCGTCGCTGCCCGCCTCCTGGCCAGGCGCGGCCGGCCGGTCACGCTGGCGCTGGCGGCCGAGCGGTCGGACCTGGCGGGCGATGCGGCGGCGATGGCGCAGGCCTGGAGCGGGCCGGTCGAGCCGATCGCGGGGCTTGAGCCGCAAGCCTACGGCATCGTCGTCGACGCCCTCTTCGGGGCCGGGCTGAGCCGCCCGCTGGAGGGCGGGGTGGCGGCGCTGGTGGCGGCCGTCAACGCGGCGGGACGCCCGGTGGTGGCGGTCGATGTGCCCAGCGGGCTCTCGGGCGACACCGGAGGGCATGACGGCGCCGTCATCCGCGCGACCGAGACGGTGACCTTCTTTCGCCTCAAGCCGGGGCATCTGCTCCAGCCGGGGCGTGCGCTGTGCGGGGTGATCACGCTGGCCGATATCGGCATTGCAGCCGATCTGGTCTTCACGCCGGAGCGGCCGGCGACGCTGTTCGCCAACACGCCTGCCCTGTGGCGTGGCGTCTGGCCGGTTCACGCCGCCCAGACGCACAAGTTTCGCCGCGGCTCCGTCCTGGTTGTGGCCGGAGGGCTGCAGGGTGTCGGGGCCCCGCGGCTGGGGGCCCGTGCGGCGCTGCGGATCGGGGCAGGGCTGGCCACCATCGCCTGCCGGCCGGACGCGCTGGCGGCGCATGCGGCACGCGGCCCCGACGCGCTGATGCAGAGGCCGATCGCGGACGCTGCCGCGCTCGAGCGCCTGCTGGCCGAGCCGCGCCTGTCGGCCGTGCTGATCGGCCCGGCGCTCGGGCTCGACGCGACGGCCCGCGAGGCCGTCATGGCGGTTTTGCGCGCCGCCGTGCCGGCCGTGCTCGACGCCGATGCGCTCACCCTCGTCGCCGCCTCCGCGGCCCGCCTGGCGACGCTGCTGGGTCGGCGCGGCGCGCCCTGCGTTCTCACTCCGCATGAAGGCGAATTCGAACGCGTCTTCGGCGCCGTCGCCGCCGTCACCCGGGCGAGGTCCCGGCTCGACAAGGCGCGCCGGGCCGCCGCTCATGCCAAGGCCGTTGTGGTGCTGAAAGGTCCCGACACCGTCATCGCGTCCCCCGACGGCCGGGCTGCGATCAACACCACCGGATCGCCGGCTCTGGCTACCGCGGGCTCCGGCGACGTGCTCGGCGGGCTGATCGCCGGCCTGCTCGCCCAGGGCATGCCGGCGTTCGAAGCGGCCTGCGCCGCCGTCTGGCTGCATGGTCGCGCCGGAGAGGAGGGCGGTCTCGGCTTGATCGCCGACGACCTGCCTGAATGCGTGCAGCGCCTGCTCGCCGAGGCTGCAGCCGACGGGACAGCGGGTTGAACGAAAACGGCCCGCCCTCTGGACGAGGACGGGCCGCAACGCAACATCTCAACGCAACGCCATCAAGACATTAAGCGTCGACGAGCCTCAGGTGCCGGAATAATCCACCGCCGGGGCGCTCGTCAGCTGCTCCTTGGTCAGAGTGATCTTGCCATGGTCGGGATGCATCATCGGCGCACGGGCCGAAGCCGCGGTGCCGGTGGTTCCCGTACCCGCTGTGCCGGTCGCCGGAGCGGCTATGCCGCTGGCCGGAGGCGCGGTGCTGCCGGCGGGAGCCATGGCGCCGCCAGCAGGCGCGGCCGAGGCGATCGGCTGTTCGCTCCAGTTCACCTGCGCGAAGGGGATGGCGACATCCTTCTGGCCGAGCCCCAGGAAGCCACCGACGCCGACGGTGATCATCTCGATCTTGCCGGTCTTGTCGAAGAGCACTTCGGTGACATCGCCGACCTTCTCGTTGTTGGGGCCGTAGATGTCGACACCGATCAACTGGGTCGAGCGCCACTTGCCCTGCCAGGACATGTTGGCGGGAGCGACGGTGGTTGCCGTCGGAGCCGTAACCGCCGTGGCGGAGGGCGCGGCGGGAGCGGTGTTCGGGGCAGGGGCGGTCGTCTGGGCGATGGCGGTCGCGCTCATCAGCGCAAGGGCCAGCGATGTCGCGGCGATGTGACGTTTGAACATGAAGTCCTCCTCATGGATCGGGTTGCGTGTGCAATCCGCCTCGTGGCGGGATACGCAAACAACCCCCGGAAATCGGATTGGTTCAGCCGCAAGATGAAAAATCGGGCGCAGATCGCCGACGATTCCGGCCGATCCTGGGATATCGCTCCGACAACGACCGGCTGGGGAACCCGCCGAAACGGGCGGCGTTCACCCCCAGGGCGGGGAGCCTGCGCTTCCAGCACCGAAGATGTTTTTCACCGTTCAGGAGGGGTTGACCATGAGCCAGGCGAACAGGACGGGCGAGGTGGCGCTGACGGTGATGGTGGACGCGCCGGGGCAGGCGGCGCTCGACCGTTTTCGGACCGCGCACGATCCGGCCATGAGCCGCGCCGGGGCGCTTCAGGCGATCCTGTCCGCGTGGATGGAGGCGAACGCCGGGACGCCGGGCGGGGGCGCCGCCGACGAAGGGCTGCGGCCCAGCGAGCTCAACGCGAGCAACGACATCTGAGCCGCCGGCGGATGGCGGTTCATAGGCGACCAGCCGGTCGCGCTCGATCACGCGGCGGACCGGAGGCTGGCCGCCGCCGCCCCGTCGTCAGGTTTCGTCGAGCCTGAGCTGAAAGACCAGAATGGCGTCGGCCAGCGCCTGAAGTTCCTCCGTCTTCGCCGGGCTGTCGGGCTCGCCGTGCAAAGCCGCGATGCGCTGCTGCGCCTGCTGGTGATCGGCGTCGCTGTGGAGAACGATCGGTTCGGTCATGACGCGTCTGTCCAGCCCGTCGCGTCGTCGTGGCATCGATCCCATTCGCCGACCGCCGCGATCAAGGCCTGGCGTTCGCGCTCCTCGTCCTCGCTTCGCGCGCAGGCGTCGAGCACGGTGATGCGCCGCGTCGCCAGTTCGTAATCCTCGATCGTCTCGAGCTTGAACTGCACGCGCCCCGATTCGCCGGCATGCGGCGGGTGTTCAATCATGGTCTTCATCGTCTCTCTCCCGCGGAGACCCGTTTCAGGTCCCCGATCCGTTTGAAGAATGACGCGGCAGGGCCCGCAGGGTTCCGCCGGCGCCGATGCGGCGCTTAAGGGTTCCTCAAAGGTTCGGTGCATGATTCGGTTCGGTGAAACGGCCGCCCCTGGCCGGGCCCGCAGCGGGAATCAGCGATCCATGGACGTCCGGCCGATCGACACGGGTCTCGTGGCAACGCTGCTGGCGCTCGCCATCGCGCTCGGCGGGACTGGGTCGGCGCAGGCCTTCTGGCCGCGCGGGCAGGTATCGATGTGCGCCGATGCGACCTCGGCCCGGGAGCGCGCCCGGCATCGCTGCGATGAGCTGAACGGCTACGCCGATCCGGGCTGGCCGGCCCTCGGGCTCGGCGATGCAGGTCACGGTGCGTATCGCGGCAAGGCCACCGGCATGAACCGGGGACCGGCACCGGGATACGATCCCGCTAACCGCCCGCCCGTTCGCCGGCTGGGCTGACGGTCCGCCCTCCGCGCCGCCCTCGGAGGGGCCGGTCAGCGCAGCGGCGTGGTGAGCGGGGTGGGTATCGAACCCACGACCACATGATTAAAAGTCACGTGCTCTACCACTGAGCTACCCGCCCTCACGGGGGCTGACATACGGATGCCCCGCCGTCGGGTCAATATTGTTCCGGCCGCTCTTTCCATGGCAGAAGCGCGGCAATGCAGCGCGCCGGACGGAACGACAATGGCTTTCAACGGGCGGAACAGGGCCATGACGGCATGGCTTTGAAGCCGCAGACGCCGCCAGCGCTGGCCTGGACGCGTTGGACGGCATGGTTCCTCGCCGCGGCGCTGGCGACCCTGGTGCTGCTGTGGGGATTTGCCGCGGCGCTCGATCCCTTCGGCCTGCGCGTCGGCCGTGGCCAGGCGCCGCGCCCGATCATGGATATCAACCAGCGCTTCATGTACCCGCAGCTGGTGCGCTCGGGCGGCTTCGATTCCGCGGTGTTCGGCACCTCGACGATGCGGCTGCTCGATCCCGCGACGCTGTCGACAGCGATGGGGGGGCGCTTCGCCAATCTCGCGATGAATGCGGCCACGCCCTGGGAGCAGGTCCAGATGGCGGAGCTGTTCGCCCGTCAGGTTTCGGCGCCGAGGACCGTGCTGTGGGGAATCGACGCTCTGTGGTGCGCGCCCGATGCGACCGATCCCGACAGGCGGCTGACGCCGCGGCCGTTCCCGCCCTGGCTCTATGACGAGATCGGCTGGCGCGACTGGCCGGAGCTGATGAATCTGACGACGCTGGAGATCGCCGGCCGGCTGCTGGCGCACCGCCTCGGCCTGATGCCGGAGCGCATCCGCGGCGATGGCTACGAGGTCTTCACGCCGCCCGAGGCGCTCTACGATCTCGATCGCGCCCGCCTCCACCTCTACGCCGACCGCGGCGGCGTGCCCTTCGCTCCTGAACCGGAGCAGCCGCCGGACGCCGTGTCCGATGAGGCGCGCGCGCAGTGGCGCTTTCCGGCGCTGGCCTGGCTCGACCAGACCCTGGCCCGGCTGCCCGCCGCGACGCGGGTCATGCTCGTCCTGCCGCCGGTTCACCATGCCGCGCTGCCGCGAGCGGGGTCGTCCGGCGCACAGCGTTTTTCGGCCTGCAAGACCGCGCTCGTGGCGCTGGCCGCCCGCCATGGCGCGAGCGTGCTCGACTACGCCTTCGTCTCGCCGATCACCCGGCGCGACGACAACTACTGGGACCCGCTGCATTTCAGGCTGCCGACGGCGCGGCGTATGGAGGCGGAGATCGCGGCCGTCGCCGCCGGCGGCGCGCCGGGCACTGATGGGGCCGCCGTAGAGCTGTTGCCCGCGCGTTAACCTGCCGGAAACCAAGGCGGCCTAACCCTGAGCGCCATGGTGATCCGCCGCGGTGTCCGTTCCGTCCTCATTACGCTCGCGCTCTACCTCGTGTCGGGGGCAGCGGTGAGCTATTTCATGTTCCATGCCCAGCACGGCGCCCGCGGGCTCGACGCGCGCGACACGCTGCAGGGCTCGCTGCGCGAAATGGAGACCGAACTCGCCGGACTCACCGCCGAGCGCAAGCTCTGGGAGCAGCGCCTCGCACTGGTCCGCGACGAGGCGGTCGACCGCGATGTGCTGGAGGAGCGGGCGCGCGACAGCCTCGGTCGGATCCATCGCAACGACGTCATTCTGATGGGGCGCTGAGCATCGCTTGCCGATGCCGGCAAATAGTCCCGGACGTATCGATTAACTGGATTTCGGTTACTTTTCGAAAGCCGTGATAATTCAGCGTCTTACGAGATGCTGCAATGCGAGATAGCCGCCTCGCCAAGGGTTTTGCGATCCTCTACAACCAAGGTCGCATGATCTTGGAGGACCGCCGATGGCCGTTGCCGCGCGCAAGACGAAAGCTCCCGCCCCAGCCAAGCCCGCCGCCAAACCGGCGAAGGCGCGATCGGCCAAAGCCGCCGGCGAGGGCGCCTCGGCCGCGCCCAGCAACATCCCCGTCTTCAGCAAGGACGAGGATCTGCACGCCTATCGCGAGATGCTGCTGATCCGCCGCTTCGAGGAAAAGGCGGGCCAGATGTACGGCATGGGCCTGATCGGCGGCTTCTGCCATCTCTATATCGGCCAGGAAGCCGTCGTCGTCGGGATGCAGATGGCGTCCAAGGAGGGCGACCAGGTCATCACCGGCTATCGCGACCATGGCCACATGCTCGCCTGCGGCATGGAATCGCGCGGCGTGATGGCGGAGCTGACCGGCCGGCAGGGGGGCTATTCCCGCGGCAAGGGCGGCTCGATGCACATGTTCTCCCGCGAGAAGAATTTCTATGGCGGCCACGGCATCGTCGGCGCCCAGGTCTCGCTCGGCACCGGTCTTGGCTTCGCCAACTGGTACCGCGAAGACGGGCGCGTCTCGCTCGCCTATTTCGGCGACGGCGCCGCCAACCAGGGCCAGGTCTATGAGAGCTTCAACATGGCCCAGCTCTGGAAGCTGCCGGTCGTGTTCGTGATCGAGAACAACCGCTACGCCATGGGCACCTCGGTCAACCGTGCCTCAGCGCAGACCGACTTTTCCCGCCGCGGCGTCTCCTTCGGCATTCCCGGCGAGCAGGTCGACGGTATGGATGTCCGCGCCGTGCGCGACGCCGCCACCCGCGCGATCGACCATGCCCGCAGCGGCAAGGGCCCCTACATCCTGGAGATGCAGACCTACCGCTACCGCGGCCACTCGATGTCGGACCCGGCCAAGTACCGCTCCAAGGACGAGGTCCAGCGCATGCGCGAGGAGCACGATCCGATCGAGCAGGTGAGGGGGCGTCTCACCCGCGAGTTCAAGGTCGGCGAGGACGAGCTCAAGGCGATCGACGCCAAGGTCCGCGAGATCGTCAACGACGCGGCCGAGTTCGCGACGCATGATCCCGAGCCCGACGTCTCGGAGCTGTTCACCGACATCCTGCTGGAGCCGGCGAAGGCCTGAGCGCCTCGCTGCCGCCGCACCAGTCCTTTTCGCCTCGTCCAATCATTCCGGGTGCGTTCATGCCGATCGACATTCTCATGCCTGCCCTTTCGCCGACCATGGAGCAGGGCAAGCTCTCCAAATGGCTGAAAGCCGAGGGCGACAGCGTCAAGGCCGGCGACATCATCGCCGAGATCGAGACCGACAAGGCGACGATGGAGGTGGAAGCCGTCGATGAAGGCATCCTCGCCAAGATCCTGATCGCCGACGGCACCGAGAACGTCGCCGTCAACACGCCCATCGGCGTCATCGCTGCCGAGGGCGAGGACGTGAAGGCAGCCGCCAGCGGTGGCGCCGGACAGTCCGACAAGCCCGCCGCGACGTCTCCCCAGGCGGCGCAGTCGGCGCCCCCGGCGGCCACCGGCGAGGCCCCGAAGGTCGCTGCTGCGCCGAAGGCCGAGTCGGCCGTCGCCAATCCGCCCGCTACCGCCAAGAGCTACGACGCCTCGTCGGAATTCCCGGCCGGCGCCGAGATCGTCAGCATGACCGTCCGCGAGGCGCTGCGCGACGCCATGGCCGAGGAGATGCGCCGCGACGGCGACGTCTTCGTCATGGGCGAGGAGGTCGCCGAGTACCAGGGCGCCTACAAGGTCACGCAAGGGCTGCTGCAGGAGTTCGGCCCCAAGCGCGTCATCGACACACCGATCACCGAGCATGGTTTTGCCGGCATCGGCGTCGGCGCGGCGCTGACCGGCCTCAAGCCGATCGTCGAGTTCATGACCTTCAACTTCGCCATGCAGGCGATCGACCAGATCATCAACTCCGCCGCCAAGACGCTCTACATGTCCGGCGGCCAGATGGGCTGCCCGATCGTGTTCCGCGGCCCCAACGGCGCGGCCGCCCGCGTCGGCGCCCAGCACAGCCATGACTACGCCGCCTGGTACTCCAACATTCCGGGCCTCAAGGTCGTCGCGCCCTACAGCGCGTCGGACGCCAAGGGCCTGCTCAAGAGCGCGATCCGCGACCCCAACCCGATCATCTTCCTCGAGAACGAAATCCTCTACGGCCGCTCCTTCGACGTGCCCAAGGGCGACGACATCCTCGTGCCGATCGGCAAGGCCAAGGTGGTGCGGCCGGGCAAGGACGTCACCATCGTCTCCTTCAGCATCGGCATGACCTATGCGCTGGCCGCCGCCGAGGCGCTGGCCAAGGAGGGCATCGACGCCGAGGTCATCGACCTCAGGACGATTCGCCCGATGGACATCGAGACGGTCATCGCCTCCGTGCAGAAGACGCATCGCTGCGTCGCCGTCGAGGAGGGCTTCCCGCAGTCGGGCGTCACCGCCGAGATTGGCATGAAGATCATGGAAGCGGCGTTCGACTATCTCGATGCGCCCGTCGCCCGCGTCACCGGCAAGGACGTGCCGATGCCCTACGCCGCGAACCTCGAGAAGCTCGCTTTGCCGAATGTCGGCGAGGTCATCGCGGCGGCCAAAGCCGTCTGCTACCGCTGAGAGGCTGACCGATGGCAACCAACATCCTGATGCCCGCGCTCTCTCCCACCATGGAGAAGGGCAATCTCGCCAAATGGCTGAAGAAGGAAGGCGACACGATCAAGTCCGGCGACATCATCGCCGAGATCGAGACCGACAAGGCGACGATGGAGGTCGAGGCTGTCGACGAGGGCATCCTCGCCAAGATTCTGGTGCCGGACGGCACGGCCGATGTCGCCGTCAACGAGATCATCGGCGTGATCGCCGCCGAGGGCGAGGACATGAAGGCGGCCGCAGCGCCGGCCAAGGCTGAGGCGCCGAAGGCTGCCGAGGCCCCCAAGGCCGCTGAGGCTCCCAAGGTTGAAGCCGCCAAGTCCGAGGCGCCGGCGCCAGCCGCTGCTGCTCCTGCCGCAGCGGCGCCTGCCGTCGCTTCCGGCGAGCGCCCCTTCGCCTCGCCGCTGGCGCGCCGGCTGGCCAGGGAAGCCGGGCTCGACCTGTCGAAGGTCCAGGGCTCCGGCCCCCATGGCCGCATCGTCGAGAAGGATGTCGAGGCCGCCAAGGCCGGCGGCGGCGCCAAGGCTGCGCCTTCTGCCGCTCCTGCGACGGCTACTCCGGCTTCCGCGCCGAAGCCTGCAGCTGCGCCGCTGGCGACCGGGCCCTCCGACGAGCAGGTCAAGAAGCTGTTTGCGCCGGACTCCTATGAGGAGGTCCCGCATGACGGCATGCGCAAGACGATCGCGCGCCGCCTGCTCGAAGCCAAGCAGACCGTGCCGCATTTCTACGTCACGGTGGATTGCGAGCTCGACGCCCTGCTCAAGCTGCGCGGCGAACTGAACGCCGCCGCGCCGGAGAAGGACGGCAAGCCGGCCTACAAGCTCTCGGTCAACGACATGGTGATCAAGGCGCTGGCGCTGGCGCTGAAGGCCGTGCCGGACGCCAATGTGAGCTGGACCGAGAACACCATGCTCAAGCACAAACACGCCGATGTCGGCGTCGCCGTCTCGATCCCGGGCGGGCTGATCACCCCGATCATCCGCGACGCCTGCCACAAGAGCCTGTCGCAGATCTCCAACGAGATGAAGGACATGGCGGCCCGCGCCAAGGCCCGCAAGCTGAAGCCCGAGGAGTATCAGGGCGGCACCACGGCGGTCTCCAATCTCGGCATGTTCGGGGTCAAGGACTTCGCCGCGATCGTGAACCCGCCGCATGCGACGATCCTGGCGGTGGGCGCCGGCGAACAGCGCGCCGTGGTCAAGGGCGGCCAGCTCGCGGTGGCGACCGTGATGTCGGTGACGCTCTCGACCGACCACCGCGCGGTGGACGGCGCGCTCGGCGCCGAGCTGCTGGCGGCCTTCAAGGGCTATATCGAGAAGCCGATGGCGATGCTGGTGTGAGAGCGCCATATTGTAGGAGCTGATCGAATTCGGAGACGACGCCATGGCCGAGCCGAAGGATATGATCGTTCCGATGCTGCTCGAATTGCGCGATGAGATGCGCCGATCGTTTGCCAATGCAGAGCAGCGATCGGAGCAGCGTTTCGCGGAGGTCGAACGCCGTCTCGAGCGCATCGAGAAACGGCAGGACGCGCAGAAAGATGCTTTTGCTGGCGAGAGCGTCTTGGCCCGTTATGCAGCCAAAGGTGTCGATGAACGTCTCGACAGTCTCGAACGAGACGTCGCCGTACTGCGGGCCGAACGCTAGCGACGTGCAAGTCCTGGATAGATTCATGATTGCTGACGCTCCTTCGCGGGAGCCGAGCCGAGGCGCTTTCAATGGCTGACTACGACATCATCATCATCGGCTCCGGCCCCGGCGGCTATGTCGCGGCGATCCGGGCAGCGCAGCTCGGCTATAAGACGGCGATCGTCGAGCGCGAGCATCTCGCCGGCATCTGCTCGAACTGGGGCTGCATCCCGACCAAGGCGCTGCTGCGATCGGCCGAGATCCTGCACTACGGCCAGCACGCCAAGGATTACGGCCTCGTGCTCGAAGGCACGTTCAAGGCCGATCTGGACGCCATCGTGAAGCGCTCGCGCGGCATCGCCGCGCGGATGAACAACGGCGTCCAGTTCCTGATGAAGAAGAACAAGGTCGACGTGATCTGGGGCGAGGCGACGCTCACCAAGCCGGGCACGATTGCGGTCGTGCCGACGAAGAAGCCGCCGGTGCAGCCGCAGGTGCCGCCGCCGAAGAACACCAAGGGCGAGGGCACCTACACCGCCGACCACATCATCGTCGCGACCGGCGCCCGCCCGCGCGCGCTGCCGGGGCTGGAGCCCGACGGCAAGCTGATCTGGACCTATTTCGAGGCGATGATCCCGGCCAAGATGCCGAAATCCCTGCTCGTCATGGGCTCGGGCGCCATCGGCATCGAGTTCGCCTCCTTCTACCGCACGATGGGCGTCGAGGTGACGGTCGTCGAGGTGATGCCGCAGGTCGTGCCCGTCGAGGATGCCGAGATCGGAGCCTTCGCGCGAAAAGCCTTCGAGAAGCAGGGCATCAAGATCCTCACCTCGGCCAAGGTGACGAAGGTCGAGAAGGGGGCGGATTCGATCACCGCCCATATCGAGGACGAGAAGGGCGGCAAGCAGACGATCACCGCCGACCGCATGATCTCGGCAGTCGGCGTCGTCGCCAATATCGAGAATATCGGGCTGGAGGCGCTCGGCGTGAAGACCGATCGCGGCTTCATCGCCATCGACGGGCTCTGCCGCACCAATGTGAAGGGTATCTATGCCATCGGCGACGTCGCCGGCGCGCCCTTGCTCGCCCACAAGGCCGAGCATGAGGCGGTGATCTGCGTCGAGGCGATCAAGGGCCTGCATCCGCACCCGATGGACAAGTTGATGATCCCGGGCTGCACCTATTGCCACCCGCAGATCGCCAGCGTCGGCCTGACCGAGGCCAAGGCGAAGGCTGCCGGCTACGAGCTCAAGGTCGGCCGCTTCCCCTTTGTCGCCAATGGCAAGGCGGTGGCGCTCGGCGAGGATTCCGGCCTCGCCAAGACGATCTTCGACGCCAAGACCGGCAAGTTGCTCGGCGCCCATCTCGTCGGGCCGGAGGTCACCGAGCTGATCCAGGGCTTCGTCGTGGCGATGAACCTCGAGACCACCGAGGAAGAGCTGATGCACACTGTCTTCCCGCATCCGACGCTCTCGGAGGTGATGAAGGAGAGCGTGCTCGACGCCTATGGCAAGGTGCTGAACGCGTAGAGCAGCGCTCGCGTCCGAGACGGAGGCGTCATCCCGGACAAGCGGCGCAGCCGCGCCGATCCGGGATCCATGCCTGACGCGTTCCGGAATGGATCCCGGATCCCCGCTTCGCTGCGTCCGGGATGACGCCGCGGTTCCGGAATAAAACCGCTGGCGGTCCCCCTCGACTTCGCCGCCCCGCACCCGCAAACCCAAAGACCCCGACCGCATCGTCCCCGACGAAAAGGTCGAGGTCCTGCCGCCCGGCCGTGGCCTCGTGCTGGACTGGCGCGTGATCGCGCCCACCGTCGCGCTCGGCACGGTAACGGGCTTCGCGGCGAGCCTCGTCGTCGGCGGGGGCGGGCTCCTGCGCCATGCGGTCGTCGGGCTGCTCGGCATGCTGGTCGGGCAGGGGCTGGTGCGCCTGACCGGCTGGCGCGTCCGGACCGGCTATGCCCGCCTCGACGACATGGCGATGGCCGTGATCGGCGCGATCCTCGTGGTTCTGCTGGCCCGCTTCATCGCCTGAGGCGGCAACGGGCTTCAATTGAGGTCGATCCGCAGCCCGGCTCCGATGAAGTTGGAGCCTGATTTCTGGGGGGCGATCAAGCCGAAGATGCCCGAGCGATGATGCAGGCGCGCAACGAGGGACACTCCCGGCACGGAGGCATGCGCGAACTCGGCCTCGAAGGCGAGGTAGTTCAGGAAGCGCGTCGGGCGCACATCGACGGCGCCTTCGAAACGCGGGCGCTCGGATGCGTAGGACAGCCCCTCGCCAACCGCAAAATTGACGCTCAGTCCACCGACCAGGGGAATCTGGCCGGTCCGAAACATCAAGGCCAGCGTCGTCTCCCAATGCTGCTGGCCGCCGAAATGCCGCAGCAACTGGCCCTCGACCTCGATGCGGTTGGCATGAAAGGCGATATCGGTGAAGGGCAGCGGGACGGTGAAGGACGGTAGGATCACGCGCGACAGGCCGCCCCCGACGAAGTTGGTGTCGGAGAAGCGCAGATTGCCGGTGGCGGCCCGCTCGGGCACCTCCAGCAGATCGGTGTTGACCCAGCGGCTGACATAGCCCGTGGCATGCCAGCGGCGCTCGTTCGCCTGGGCGAAGACCGGTTCGCCCATCATCGCCGCAGCCACGACCAGGGGACGCCATGGCGAGCGCGGTGGCCGGCCCTGGCAACGGCGACGGGCCTTTCTCATGACGAAGCGACGTGGGGGCGCGAGCATGGGCGGGACGTCCCTGTTTCGGCTGACGCTCAAGAAAACGCCGGCGGAGGCCGCCGTCAATCATCCGCCGGCGAGGGGGCCTTTTCTGGGCTGACGGGATGACGGGCGGCGTGGAACCGCGCATGACTCCGCTCGTTGAGGGGAGGGCGCGGGATGGAACACGTCCAGGCCCGCGGACTGGGGAACAGACGACAATGGAAAACTTCGCCGCCACCATGGCGCAGCCGGGCTATGGCTTCTTCGCCACGATCTTCATCGGTATGCTCGCCGGCTGGATTGCCGAAAAGATCACCTCCTCGGACCATGGCCTCTTCACCAACATGCTCGTCGGCGTCGCCGGCTCCTTCCTCGGCAGCCGCCTGGCGGAGCTGCTCGACATCGCGATCTTCGGCTTCTGGCGCACGCTGGCGGCCGCGATCGCGGGCGCGGTCGTCGTCATCGTGATCTGGAACGCGGCGCGCGGGCGCCGCTGACCGGCAGGGTTAGCGCGCCTGCGACAGGGCGGCCGGCGTGCCAAAGGTTGCCCTGCGCGGCCGGGACGATTAGCTAGGGGACAGGCGGCGGCCAGGGGCCGCCGCGATGGATCCTGTCCCGATGGCCCTCGTCCTCGACCTGCTCAACCGCGATCCTCGGCCCAATGCCGGCAATCCGAAGTCCGAGGCCGCTCAGGCCCCGGCGGAACTGCGTCATCCGGAGAAGCAGAAGCGGCCCGAGAACCCGATCCTGCGCAAGCCGGACTGGATCCGCGTCAAGGCGCCGGGCTCGCCGAAATGGGCCGAGACCCAGAAGATCGTGAAAGCCGAGAAGCTGGTCACGGTCTGCGAGGAGGCCGGCTGCCCCAATATCGGCGAGTGCTGGGAAAAGAAGCACGCCACCTTCATGATCATGGGCGACACCTGCACGCGGGCCTGCGCCTTCTGCAACGTCAAGACCGGCGTGCCCCAGGCGCTCGACCCGCTCGAGCCGGCAAAGGTCGCCCAGGCCGTCGCCAAGCTCGGGCTCGAGCATGTCGTGATCACCTCGGTCGATCGCGACGATCTCAAGGATGGCGGCGCCGAGCATTTCGCCCAGGTCATTCGCGCCATCCGCAAGGCTTCGCCCGGCACCACCATCGAGATCCTGACGCCCGACTTCCTGCGCAAGCCCGGCGCGCTCGAGGTCGTCGTCGCGGCCAAGCCCGACGTCTTCAACCACAATCTCGAGACCGTGCCGGGCAAGTATCTGACGGTGCGCCCCGGGGCGCGCTATTTCCACTCGCTGCGGCTGCTGCAGCGGGTCAAGGAGCTCGACCCGACGATCTTCACCAAGTCCGGCATCATGGTCGGCCTCGGCGAGGAGCGGAACGAGATCCTGCAGCTGATGGACGATCTGCGCTCGGCCGATGTCGATTTCATCACCATCGGCCAGTATCTCGCGCCCTCGCGCAAGCACCATGCGGTGATCCGCTTCGTCACGCCCGAGGAGTTCAAGGGCTTCGAGGCGATCGCCTATGTGAAGGGCTTCCTGATGGTGTCCTCGACGCCGCTGACGCGCTCTTCGCACCACGCCGGCGAGGATTTCGCCCGGCTGCGCGCGGCCCGCGCCGCCAAGAACGGCTGAGGCGAAAGCGCTGGCCATGCCGATGTTCAACAACGCCCGCCGGGTGAAGCACAGCCCGGAGCAGATGTTCGCGCTGGTCGCCGATGTCGAGAAGTACCCGCTGTTCCTGCCGCTCTGCGAGGGGCTGACGGTGCGCCGGCGCACGCCGCAGGAGGGCGGCGGCGAGGTGCTGCTGGCCGATATGAGCGTCGGCTACAAGGCGATCCGCGAGACCTTCAGCAGCCGCGTCACGCTCGACCCCGACAATCTCAAGATCCTGGTCGAGTATGTCGACGGCCCGTTCCGCTATCTCGAGAACCGCTGGACCTTCAAACCGCACGCGACCGGCTGCGAGATCGGCTTCTTCATCTCCTACGAGTTCGCCAGCCGCATGCTCGGCTTGCTGATGGGCGCGATGTTCGACAAGGCTTTCCGCAAATTCGCGGAAGCCTTCGAGCGGCGGGCGGATCTCGTCTATGGCAGTGACGCTACGCGAGCCGCGGTCACCACGCTTTAAGCTGTTGCTGCGATAGTCCCGGCGGTTCGCTGGGAGAAACCGCATGGACGTGCCGACGATGCAGGCCGATGGCCGCCTGGAAACCCGCCGTCTGGCGACGACGCTGCCGCTGTACACCGCGACGATTTTTCTGTCCGCCTTCCTGCTCTTCGGCATCCAGCCGATGTTTGCCAAGATGGTGCTGCCACGGCTGGGCGGTTCGCCCGGCGTCTGGTCGGTGGCGATGGTCTTCTTCCAGACCGTGTTGCTCGCCGGCTATGGCTACGCCCATCTGCTCGTCAGCCGCTTCACGGTGCGCCGTGCCGCGCTGATCCATATTTCGCTGATGGTGCTGGTGCTGCTGGTGGGCCTGCCGATCGGCATCGCGGCGGGGTTCGAGCGGCCGCCGCAGGACGGCGAGACGCTGTGGCTGATCGCGCTGTTCACGGCGTCCGTCGGTCTGCCCTTCTTCGCGGTCGCCGCGAACGGGCCGCTCCTCCAGGCCTGGTTTGCCCGCACCGGCCATGCCCAGGCCAGCGACCCCTATTTCCTCTACGCCGCCTCCAACATCGGCAGCTTCCTGGCGCTGATCGCCTACCCCTTCCTGGTCGAGCCGGTCCTGACGCTGTCGGCCCAGTCGATGGCCTGGAGCTGGGGCTTCGGCCTGCTGCTCGCCGCGATCGCGGCCTGCGCGGGGCTCGGGCTCGGCCGCGGGCGCGATGGCCTGGCGGCCCCCGAGACGGTGCTGGCGCCAGCCGCCATTTCGGCTCGCCAGAAGCTCGGCTGGGTGGCGCTGGCCTTCGTTCCGTCGGGGCTGCTGGTCGCGGTGACCGCCCATATCTCCACCGACGTCGCCTCCGTGCCGCTGCTCTGGGTGGTTCCGCTCGCGCTGTTCCTGCTCACCTTCGTCATCGTCTTCCAGCGCAAGCCGATGCTGCGCCACAGCTGGATGCTGACGGCCCAGCTCGTCTTCGTCGCCGGCCTGACGCTCAAGATGGCGTTTCAGGTGCCGATCGGCTGGGGCGGCGAACTCGCCTTGCATCTCGGCCTGTTCTTCACGACCGCCATGGTCGCGCATGGCGAGCTGGCCCGCCGGCGGCCCGATGCCGCCAACCTGACCCAGTTTTACCTCTGGATGTCGCTGGGTGGCGTTCTGGGCGGCCTGTTCTGCGGTCTGGCCGCGCCCGTCCTGTTCAATTCGGTGGCCGAATATCCGATCCTGATCATCGCCGGCCTGCTCTGCCGCCCCGGTTTCACGGCCATGCGGATCCCCCCGCGGGTTCAGGCCGGTCTTGCCGGGGGCGTCTTCGCCTGCCTGCTGGTCCTCGTGGTCAGCGAGCAGCAACGGACCGATTCGGTGCGCTCCTTCTTCGGTGTGAACAAGATCACGGACAGCCCGGACGGGCAGATCCGCACCCTCGTTCATGGCAGCACCGTCCATGGCGCGCAGCGTCTGCGGCATGAGGACGGCTCCCTCGTCACCGGCCGGCCCGAGCCGCTGAGCTACTACTACACAGGCGGCGGCATCGCCGACGGCATCGACGCGGTGCGCCAAGTGCGCGGCGGCAGGCTGGGTGCGGTTGCGGCGATCGGCCTGGGCACGGGCTCGCTCGCCTGCCAGATGCGGCCGGGCGAGGGCTGGACCTTCTACGAGATCGACCCCCAGGTCGTGCGCATGGCGACCGATCCGACCCGCTTCACCTTCATGAGCAGCTGCGCGCCCGATGCCCGCTTCGTCCTCGGCGATGCGCGCCTGACCCTGACCGACGCCGCGGCGGGCTCGCTGGACCTGATCGTGGTCGACGCGTTCTCGTCCGATGCGATCCCGATCCATCTGATGACGACCGAGGCGATCGGGCTTTATCTGAGCAAGCTGAAGCCGAACGGGGCGGTCCTGTTCCACATCTCCAACCGGAACATGGACCTGGGGCCCGTCGTCACCGCGACCGCCCACACGCAGGGACTGGCGACCTGGATCCGCGCCTCCAGGCAGACGCCGGATCTGATGCCGCAGCGCAAATACTCGCCCCATGTCGCAGTCGTTGCCCGCAAGGCCGAGGATGTCGGGCTCTCCGCCGCGCAGGGCTGGGTGCAACAGGAGGGGCCGGGGACGGCCCGCGCCTGGCGGGACGACTATGCCGACGTGATCGGCGCGATCTGGCGCAAGCTGGCGCCCCGATCATAAGGCTCAGGCGCCCGACGCAGCCCGGCTGAGCATCTCGAGGGCGGTCAGCACCGACAGCCGCCGGATCTCGTCGCGCGACAGCGCGCCGAACCGCATCTCGCGATGCGCCGTCCCGCCCGGGCCGCAGCACGCGAAATGGACGAGGCCGACCGGCTTGGCCGCGCTGCCGCCGCCGGGACCCGCGACGCCGGTGATCGCGACCGCGATCGTCGCCGACAGGGCGGTTCGCCCGCCTTCCGCCATGGCGCGCGCCACGGGCTCGCTGACGGCGCCATGGGCGGCGAGCAGCCCGTCCGGCACGGCGGCCAGCGCCATCTTGGCCTCGTTGGAATAGGTGATCAGCCCACCCAGCACGACATCGGAGGAGCCGGCGATCGCGGTCAGCGCGCCGCCGACCAGCCCGCCTGTGCAGGATTCCACCGTCGCCACCGTGGCCCCCGTCGCGCGGCAGGCCTCCAGCACGGCAGTGGCGAGGTGTGTCGTCTGCGCGTCGAACATGGCCTCAGCCCTCCGTGTCGGGCAGGCGGATCGTCGCCGTGGCGAGCGCCGCCACCCCCTCCCTGCGCCCGGTGAAGCCCATGCGCTCCGAGGTCGTCGCCTTGATCGCGACCTTGTCGATCGCAATGCCGGCGGCCGCGGCGATGGCGTCCCGCATCGCCTCGCGATGCGGCCCGACCTTGGGCGCCTCGCAGACGATGGTCAGGTCGAGGAAGTCGATCCGCCCGCCGCGTTCGCGGACGCGCTGCGCGGCGAAGGCGAGGAACCGGTGCGAGGCCGCACCCTGCCATTGCGGGTCGCTCGGCGGGAAATGCGTCCCGATATCGCCCTCGGCCAGCGCCCCGAGCAGGGCGTCGGTGAGGGCGTGCAGGGCGACGTCGCCGTCTGAATGGGCGAGCACGCCGCGATCATGGGCGATCTTGACTCCGCCGAGCCAGAGATGGTCGCCGTCGCGGAAGGCGTGCACGTCGTAGCCGGTGCCGACGCGCGTCACCAGCGGCCGTGCCCCCGGCGCCCCGGCCCGGACGAAATCCTCGGGATGGGTGAGCTTCATATTGGCCGGCTCCCCCGGAAAGGTCGCGACCGGATGCCCGGCCCATTCCATCAGCGCCGCATCGTCGGTGAAGCCGTCGCGGCCGGCCGCCAGCGCGGCGCGATGGGCCGCCAGCAGCGCCGCGAAGCGGAAGGCTTGCGGCGTCTGCACGCTGACAAGCCGGTCGCGGGGTGGCGTTTCGGCGATGCGGCCCTCGGTGTCGATGCGCTTGATCGTATCGGTGACGGGCAGGACGGGGATCGCGGCCACGGCGTCCTGGCCGACCGCCACGATGGCGGCGGCGATCAACTCACGCGACAGAAAGGGGCGGGCGGCGTCGTGGACCAGCACCGTGCCGCCGAAGCCGGCCTCCGCCAGCGCCTCCAGCCCGAGCCGGACCGAGTCCTGCCGCGTCGCTCCGCCGGGCGTCGGCGGGGCGAGGCGTGCATCGGTGATGGCGGCGACCGTGTCCGCATAGCGCGCCTCGTCCCCGGCGCCGATGACCACCGCGACATGCGTGATCGCCGGGTCGGCCAGGAACGGCGCGAGTGCATGGGCGAGAACGGTCCTGTCGCCGAGCCGGCGATACTGCTTCGGCGAATCCGATCCGGCGCGCAGCCCGCGACCGGCCGCGACCAGGAGCGCGGCGACGGGGGCGGTGCTGTCATCTCGTGCGGCTGGCAAGGCGGGCGGTCCTGCGGTGGAGCGTGGTGCTCCCCGAGGTTCGGTGATAGTCGCAGCCGCCGGCCTCGCCAAGTCCGAAGGGGTTCCTGCGGTGCGGCGAGAGATCCGTCATGATGCGGTGCAATATTCGCCGGCGCCCCTTGCGCTCCTGCAGCAATGTCCAATAAAGATGCATAATGCTGGATGCCTCTAATTCAGGCTCGACCGACGCCGCTTCGCTTCTGGGCGGTCTCGCATCACGCGCATTTCTGGCGCCGATGTCGGGCGTCACGGACATCGTCATGCGCCGGATCGCCGCGCGCCACGGCGCCGGGCTCGTCGTCTCCGAAATGGTGGCCTCCGATGAATTCGTGCGCGGCAGCGAAGAGGCGCGCATCCGCGCCGAGGGGGCTGGTGTGTCGCCCCATGTCGTCCAGCTCGCCGGCTGCGACCCGCACTGGCTCGGCGAGGCCGCGCGGCTGGCCGAGGCCAATGGCGCCGCGATCGTCGACATCAACATGGGCTGCCCGGCGAAGAAGGTGACGGGCGGCTGGGCCGGCTCGGCCCTGATGCGCGATCTCGACCATGCCGTGGCGCTCGTCGAGGCGGCGGTGGCCGCGGTCAAGGTGCCGGTGACGGTGAAGATGCGGCTCGGTTGGGACGATGCCTCCCGCAATGCGCCAGAACTCGCCCGCCGCGCCGTTGCCGCCGGCGCGCGTCTGATCACCGTTCATGGCCGCACCCGCCAGCAATTCTACAAGGGCGTCGCGGATTGGGCCGCGATCCGGGCCGTTCGGAAGGCGGGGGATTTTCCGCTGGTCGCCAATGGCGACATCCATGACGCCGCCGACGCCCGCCAGTGCCTGGCGCAATCGGGCGCCGATTTCGTGATGGTCGGCCGCGCCGCCCTCGGCCGCCCCTGGCTTGTCGGGGCGATCGGGGCCGAGCTCGCCGGGCGGACCGTGCCGGAGCTGACGCTCGCGCAGAAGCTCGCCATCGCCCGCGACCATTACGAGGGCCTGCTCAGCCTGATGGGGGCAGCCCATGGCGTGCGCCATGCCCGCAAGCATCTGGCGGCGTACGCCGACGAGGCCGCCGCGCATGGCGGCGCCGCCGATCCGGAACGACGCCGCATCCTGCTGACCTCCGATCAGCCGAGCGCGGTCGCAGCCGCGCTCACGGGCCTGTTTACCCCTGCATCCAGCCGCGTCGCGGCTTGAAACCAAGGTGTTGCGTATGACGATGGCGTTCGCCGACAGCGGCGGAAAGGGGAGGGACGAATTCCTGCTCGATCCGATTGAAATGCAGGCCCTCAACGTGCTGCCCATGCCGGTGATGGTGATCGGCGAGGGCAATGGCGTCGTCTACGCCAATACGGCGGCCGAGGACTTCTTCCAGTCGAGCGCGGTCGTGCTGAAGCGCCAGCGGATCGACGATCTGCTCGCCTTCGGTTCGCCGGTTCTGGCGCTGGTGGAGGAGGTCCAGCGCCGCGGCGCGAGCGTCAGCGAATACCGGCTCGATTTCGGCTCGCCGCGCCTCGGCATCGACCGGGTGGTGGATGTTTTTGCATCACCTTTGCCTAGCCAGCCCGATACGGTCGTGCTGATGCTGCAAGAACGAACAATTGCCGAAAAAATGGACAGGCAGTTGACGCATCGCGGGGCAGCCCGCTCGATCACGGCGCTGGGCGCGATGCTGGCCCACGAGATCAAGAACCCGCTTTCGGGCATTCGCGGCGCCGCCCAGCTGCTGGAGGCCACCGTTCCCGACGAGGAGCGCATCCTGACGCAGCTGATCTGCGACGAAACCGACCGCATCGTGAAGCTGGTCGAGCGGGTCGAGCTCTTCGGCGACGAGCGCCCGACGGAGCGCGATCCGGTCAATGTCCACGACGTCCTCGACCATGTGAAGCGTCTCGCCCAGTCGGGCTTTGCGCGGCACATCCGCTTCAACGAGATCTACGACCCCTCGCTGCCGCCGGTGCTGGGCAACCGCGACCAGCTCGTTCAGGTCCTGCTGAATCTGATGAAAAATGCGGCCGAGGCGATCGGCACCCATGCGATCGACGGCGAGATCACGCTGACAACGGCCTATCGGCCGGGCATCCGCATGCAGCTGCCGGGATCCTCGGGGCGCATCGCCCTGCCTCTCGAGATCGGCATCCGCGACAACGGCCCGGGCGTGCCCTCGGACCTGCTGCCGCACCTCTTCGATCCCTTCGTCACGACCAAGGCCCAGGGCAGTGGCCTTGGACTTGCACTTGTCGCCAAGGTGATCGGGGATCACGGCGGGATCGTCGAATGCGAATCCGTCCCCCGCCGCACGATCTTTCGAATTCTGCTGCCCTTGCACCGGCTCCGGGCAGGGCAGGCAGTTTGAGGCCTATAGGACCAGCGAATGCCGACCGGTAACATTCTCGTCGCGGATGACGACGCCGCCATCCGCACCGTTCTCAATCAGGCGCTCGCCAGGGCGGGATACGAGGTCCGGACCACGGGCCAGGCGGCGACGCTCTGGACCTGGGCGGCGCAGGGCCTCGGCGACCTGATCATCACCGATGTGGTGATGCCCGACGGCAACGCGTTCGATCTGCTGCCGCGCATCAAGCGGGTCCGGCCCGATCTGCCGATCATCGTCATGAGCGCGCAGAACACCTTCATGACCGCGATCAAGGCGTCCGAGCGCGGCGCCTACGAATATCTGCCCAAGCCGTTCGACCTGAAGGAACTCGTCGCAATCGTCGGCCGCGCCCTGTCGCGGCCGCGCGGCGACGGCGGCCGCGCCAATGCCGCCGAGCCCGACGACATCCCGCTGATCGGCCGCTCGCCGGCGATGCAGGACGTCTACCGGGCGCTGGCACGGCTGATGCCGATCGACCTGACCGTGATGATCAACGGCGAATCCGGCACCGGCAAGGAGCTCGTCGCGCGCGCCCTGCACGATTACGGCAAGCGCAAGAACGGCCCCTTCGTCGCGATCAACATGGCGGCGATCCCCAAGGACCTGATCGAGTCCGAGCTGTTCGGCCATGAGAAGGGCGCCTTCACCGGCGCGCTGACGCGCTCGTCGGGCCGCTTCGAGCAGGCCGAGGGCGGCACGCTCTTTCTCGACGAGATCGGCGACATGCCGATGGAGGCGCAGACGCGCCTGCTGCGCGTGCTGCAGCAGGGCGAATACACCACCGTCGGCGGCCGCACCCCGATCAAGACCAATGTCCGCATCGTCGCCGCGACCAACAAGGACCTGCGCATCTCGATCGCGCAGGGCCTGTTCCGCGAGGACCTGTTCTTCCGGCTGAACGTGGTGCCGATCCGCCTGCCGCCGCTGCGCGAACGCGTCGAGGACATCCCGGATCTGGCGCGGCACTTCTTCACCCTGGTCGAGAAGGAAGGCCTGCCGCGCAAGCAGATCGACTCCGAGGCGATGGATGTGATGCGGCGCTATCGCTGGCCGGGCAATGTCCGCGAGCTGGAGAACCTCGTCCGCCGGCTCGCCGCGCTCTATCCCCAGGAAACCATCACGGCGCCGATCATCGAGGCGGAGCTGCAGCCCGCCAGCGCCTCGACCAGCTTTTCCGGCAGCGCCGCCCAGGAGCGCGCGGAGACTCTGTCGGGCTCGGTGGAGCGCCATCTGAACCAGTATTTCGGCGGGTTTGGCGACAATATCCCGCCGCCCGGGCTCTATCACCGGATCCTGCGCGAGGTCGAGCCGCCGCTGATCGCAGCCGCGCTCGCCGCCACGCGTGGCAACCAGATCCGTGCGGCCGAGCTGCTCGGCCTGAACCGCAACACGCTCCGCAAGAAGATCCGGGAGCTCGACATGCAGGTGGTGCGCTCGCCGCGCTGAACCGGCGGGAGCACCCTGCCTTTCATATGTCATATTTTGACAACACCGTTGCGGCGGCGCATCAGTGCGGCGCAGCGGCTGGACTCCACCCCGGGTTCAGCCGCATCGGAGTTGTTCAAAATCGTGTCTGCCTCTTCGACTGACCTCAGGATCGAGCCGCGCGCCGACGACACGCCACGGCGCGTCTCCGGTTGGTTGGGGGCGACGGTCGTGGCGTTCGCGCTCGTCTCGGCGCTGGTCACCTTCCTCGTCCTGTCGGGCGTCACGCCGCTCGTGCCGGTTCATGAAGTCGTCGTCGGCGTCTTCATCTTGAACGCCCTGCTGATTCTGCTGCTGCTGGTCATCGTCGCCTTCGAATCGGCCGTTCTGATCAGGGCCCGTCGCGCCGGCGCGGCTGCGGCCGGGCTGCATGTGCGCATCGTCGGGCTGTTCAGCATCATCGCGGCGCTTCCGGCGATTCTCGTGGCGATCATCGCGACCGTCACGATCGAGCGGGGGCTCGAGCCCTGGTTCTCGGACCGCATGCGCGATGCGATCTTCCGCTCGGTCGAGGTCGCCGACGCCTATGCAGGTTCGCAATGCCGGTCTCTGGGCCGGGAGATCCGCCTCCTCGCCGACGATCTATCGCGCGCCAAGCCGGCCTATGACGTCGATCGCAAATGGTTCGAGACCTTTCTGACGGCGCGGGCGACGGCGCTCGGCGTTCCCGTGGTGGCGATCATGCAGCCGCCCGACAAGGTTCTGGTGCGGGCCAATATCGATGTCCTGCGCAACGCACCCAAGCCCGACGAGGCGGCCTTCGAGGATGCCCAGTCGTCGCCTGAGCCGATCTGCGTCATCCCGGCCGCCGGTCGCATCTTCGGCGCGCTGGTGAAGCTTCCGGCCTATGACAACGCCTTCCTCCACATCGCCCGCGAGGTCGATCCGCTGGCGGTCGAGTTCCCGGCCGTGGCCCGCTCAGCGGCTGCCGAATATCTGCTGATCGACGCGCGCCGGAAGGGTGTGCAGATCGCGTTTGCCTCGATGTACGGCCTGATCGCGGTGATCCTGCTGCTGTCGGCGATCTGGCTGGGCCTGAGCTTCGCCAATGCGCTGGTCGCGCCGATCCGGCGGATGATCCACGCGACCGACCAGGTCTCGAGCGGGAATTTCTACGTGCAGGTCCCCATCCGCCGATCGGAGGGCGATCTCGCCCATCTCGGCGAAACCTTCAACAAGATGACGGCCGAGCTGCGCCGCCAGCGCGACGGGCTGGTCACCGCCAGCGAGGTGATCGACCGCCGGAGGCGCTTTACCGAGACCGTCCTGTCGGGCGTTTCGTCGGGCGTCCTCAGCCTGGACCGCGACGGCCACATCACCATCATCAACCGGTCCGCCGAGAGCCTGCTGGCGACAGGGGGGCGGTTGCTGGGCGAGTCGATCGTGCTGGTCGCCCCCGAGATCGCGGCTTTCGTCGCCGAGGCGCAGCACGGGCGGCAGCGGCAGAGTTCGGGCCAGATCGCGATCACCCGCGGCGGGCGCGACCGCATGGTCAATGTCCGCGCCGTGCGGGAAGGCGAGGGCGCCGGGGCGGGGCTGGTGATCACGCTCGACGACATCACCGATCTCGTCTCGGCCCAGCGCACCGCCGCCTGGGCGGATGTGGCGCGCCGGATCGCCCATGAGATCAAGAACCCGCTCACGCCGATCCAGCTTTCGGCCGAGCGCATCCGGCGCAAATTCGGCCGCGTCATCGTCGAAGACAAGGAGATCTTCGAACAATGCACGGCGACGATCGTGCGCCAGGTCGAGGATATCCGGCGGATGGTCGACGAGTTTTCGTCCTTCGCGCGGATGCCCAAGCCCTCGCTGACGCAGGACGACATCGCCGAGACCGTCCGCCAGATCGTCTTCCTGATGCGGGTCGGCAATCCCGAACTGACCATCGCCGACAATCTGCCCGAGGGGGCGGTGTTTGCCCGCTTCGACCGGCGGCTGCTGTCGCAGGCCCTGACCAATGTGATCAAGAACGCCACCGAGGCGATCGAGGCCGTGCCGATGGACGAGCGCGGGCCCGGTCGCATCGACGTCGCCCTGGAGCGGCGGGATGATGGCCGGATCGTCATCGAGGTGATCGACAACGGCAAGGGCCTGCCCGCCGACCAGCGCCAGAAGCTGCTGGAGCCCTATATGACCACGCGCGACGGCGGCACCGGGCTGGGGCTCGCCATCGTCGGCAAGATTCTCGAGGATCATGGCGGCGGGATCGATCTGCTCGATCGACCCGACGCCGCCGAGGGCCGGCGCGGGGCCAGGATCCGGCTCTGGTTCCCGGAGAGCGGGCCCGCCATCGACGAGAACCCCGAGGAGAGCCGCCGCGACCAAGGTCGGGACGTGATGGCGGGACGGGATATGCAACATGGGATACGCGGATGAGCGCTGACATTCTGGTCGTCGACGACGAGACCGATATCCGCGAGCTGGTCGCCGGCCTGCTCGAGGACGAGGGCTATCGCACGCGCAAGGCGAGCTCGGCCGACGAGGCGCTCGCCGCCATCGCGGCGCGGCGTCCCAATCTGGTCTTCCTCGACATCTGGCTCCAGGGCAGCCGTCTCGACGGCCTGCAGGTGCTGGAACTCATCAAGCAGGGGCACCCGGACCTCGCCGTCGTGATGATTTCGGGGCATGGCAACATCGAAACCGCCGTCTCCGCGATCAAGAGCGGCGCCTATGACTTCATCGAGAAGCCCTTCAAGGCCGATCGCCTGGTGCTCGTCGCCGAACGCGCCCTGGAAGCCTCGCGGCTGCGGCGCGAGGTACGCGAGCTGCGCAAGGGCTCGGTCCAGGCCGGGCGCATCGTCGGCCGCTCGACCGTGGTCAACCAGCTGCGCCAGACCATCGAGCGCATCGCGCCGACCAATGCCCGCGTCCTGATCACCGGCGAGCCCGGCTGTGGCAAGGAACTGGCGGCGCGCACGCTGCACGAGGCCTCGACCCGCTCCTCGGGCCCTTTCGTCGTGATCAACGCCGCGACGATCACGCCCGAGACGATGGAGGAGGAGCTGTTCGGCGTCGAGGCGGGCGATGGCCGCTCGCGCCGCGTCGGCGCGCTCGAGGAGGCGCATGGCGGCTCGCTCTATATCGACGAGATCGGCGACATGCCGCGCGAAACCCAGAACCGCATCCTGCGCGTGCTGGTCGATCAGAACTTCCAGCGCGTCGGCGGGGCCACGCGGGTCCATGTCGATGTCCGCATCATCTCCTCGACCAGCCGCGACCTCGCCCAGCTCATCGCCGGCGGCCAGTTCCGCGAGGATCTCTATCACCGCCTCTCGGTGGTGCCGGTAAAGGTGCCGGCGCTGTCGGAGCGGCGCGAGGACGTGCCGGAGCTGATCGAGTTCTTCATGGAGCAGATCTCGGTCGCCTCGGGGCTGCCCAAGCGCCGCATCGGCTCCGATGCGATGGCGGTGCTGCAATCGCATGAATGGCCCGGCAATGTTCGCGAGCTCAGAAACAATGTCGAGCGGCTGATGATCCTGACCAAGGGCGATCCGACGGCCGACATCACCATCGACATGCTCCCGGCCGAGGTCGGCGCGATGGTCCCGACGACGCCCTCGGGCGCCGGGGGCGAACGCCTGATGAGCCTGCCGCTGCGCGATGCGCGCGAAATCTTCGAGCGTGAATACCTGATCGCGCAGATCGCGCGGTTCTCGGGAAACATTTCGCGCACGGCGGAATTCATCGGCATGGAGCGCTCGGCGCTGCATCGCAAGCTGAAGTCGCTGGGCGTTGGCTGAGACACGGGGGCAGGCAGGCCTTGCATGCGTCTCTGCGCGCGACGCAGGCAGTTTGCCGCACTGCAAAGCAATGTTGCACTTGCGTTGTCGGCGGACTCGGCGGTCTAATGAGGATGTCGGTGTCCCGAAGCGGCAGGCAGTCGTCTGTCCCGCGAACGGGACGAAATGGATCGCGGGCTTGAACCCGATCAGCGATCCCAACAACAGGGGCTACCCATGGCCGCAGAGCGGGCACAAAATCTACAGGACACGTTCCTCAACTATGTACGCAAGCAGAAGATTCCGCTGACGATCTTCCTCGTCAACGGCGTCAAGCTGCAGGGCGTCGTCACCTGGTTCGACAATTTCTGCGTGCTGCTGCGTCGCGACGGGCATTCGCAGCTCGTCTACAAGCACGCCATCTCGACCATCATGCCCGGCCAGCCGGTGCAGCTGTTCGAGCCCGAGGAACAGGACAAGGCCTGACCCGATGAGCGCCCGCAGCGATGCGGATGAGGCGCGGGCGGCCGCCAAGCCGCTCGACGCCATCGAGCGCGAGATCGCGGCCAACACCCGCGCCTATGTGATCGGCCCCTATCAGCAGCGCCGTGGCGCCGCCGATGCCAACCAGCGCTCCTTCGGCGCGCGGCTGGACGAGGCGGTGGGGCTGGCGGCTGCGATCGATCTGACCGTCGTCGAGCCGATCCAGGTCATGCTGACCGCGCTGCGGCCGGCGACCTATCTCGGCAAGGGCAAGGTCGAGGAGATCGCCGAGCGCATCAAGCTCGAGGAGATCGGCCTGATCGTGATGGATTGCGCGCTCTCGCCGGTTCAGCAGCGCAATCTCGAAAAGGCCTTCGGTTGCAAGGTCATCGACCGCACCGGCCTGATCCTCGAAATCTTCGGCCGCCGGGCGCGCACCAAGGAAGGCGCGCTGCAGGTCGAACTCGCCCATCTCAACTACCAGAAGAGCCGGCTGGTGCGGTCCTGGACCCATCTGGAGCGGCAGCGCGGCGGCTTCGGTTTCCTCGGCGGCCCCGGCGAAACCCAGATCGAGGCCGACCGGCGCATCATCCAGGAGCGCATGACCAAGATCGAGCGCGATCTCGAGGCGGTCAAGCGCACGCGCGGGCTCCACCGCGCCAGCCGCAAACGCGTGCCTTATCCGGTGGTTGCGCTGGTCGGCTACACCAATGCCGGCAAATCGACGCTGTTCAACCGGCTCACCTCGGCCGAAGTGCTGGCGCAGGACATGCTGTTCGCCACGCTCGACCCGACGGCGCGGGCGCTCAAGCTGCCGCATGGCGCCCGGATCATGCTGTCGGACACGGTGGGCTTCATCTCGGACCTGCCGACCCAGCTCGTCGCCGCCTTCCGCGCCACGCTGGAGGATGCGATCGAGGCCGATGTGCTGCTGCATATCCGCGACGTCGCGCATGAGGACACCACGGCGCAGGCCGCCGACGTCCAGGCGATCCTGCGCGATCTCGGCATCGACCCCGATGATGGCCAGCGCGTCGTCGAGGTCTGGAACAAGTCCGACCTGCTGGCCCCGGAGGAGCGCGAGCGCCAGCTCGGCCTTGCCGGGCTGAAGCCCGAGGTCTCGCGGCCGGTGCTGGTCTCCGCCGTCACCGGCGATGGCATGGGGCGTCTGACCGACGCCATCGAGAGCCGCATCGCCCGCAGCCGCCCGGTCTATCGCCTGGCGCTGCCGCCGGGCGACGGCCAGTCGCTGGCCTGGCTGCACGCCAATGGCGAGATCCTCGAACGCCGCGACGCCGAGGACGGCACGCTCGACCTCACCGTCCGGCTGCCGCCGGAGCGGGAAGGGGCCTTCGGCGCGCGGTTCCCGGAGGCGCAGCGGGAGCTCTGAGCGCCTCCTGCGCGCCGGCATTCATCGCCTCTTAACGCTGGGACGATACGCGTTGAACTCGGTTGAGTTCGTCAGAGTTCGCGGTATCGCATGCGCCAGTCCAGCCTTCACCCTCTCGCGCAAGCGACTGCCGAAGAACGCTTTTCGGCAGGAAGGGACGAGCGGCGCGCCGCCGATCCGCAGTCTCCCGTGCCGACCGCGTCCGATGCGCCGCAAGTGCGGTTCTGGCGCACGCCCGACCGGCTGATCGAGCGGGTCTGGGCGCGCTCACCAGGCATTGCGCCGCCATCGGTCGAGGTTCCTGACGGGCTGACGATCGAGGGCGAGCTTTCAGACGCGACCGCGGACGACGTCGTGGTCGTCGAGGCGCCATGCGCGCCGGTTTTGCCGCAGCCTGCGGTTCCCGCCACCCCGCTGTCGCTGATCTCCGACCACGCCTTCTGGGAGGTCGTCTCGGGGGACCGGTCGGACGAGGCCGAGAGCGGGCCTGCCCGCGCCCAGCCCCCGCGGGCCGCGGAGCCGGTGCCGGCGGCCGCGAGCCCCGCCGTCGCAAAGCTCCGGCATGCGCCGATGCGTCCCGCCGCGGCGCCGCTGGTCCTCCAGCGGCGGGCGCCGCCGCCTCAGGTGGCGGTGGGCGTGACGTCGCGCCCGTCGGCCGAGCCGGTTCAGGCGCTGCAGCCCAAGGCCGCCCAGGTGGTCGAGGTTCCCGTGCCGGGCCGTGGCGTCGTCGTCACCCGCCGGGCCCGGGCCGAGGTCGCGGCGGCGTCGCCCGACCTGGCCGAGGACGAGGCGGGATTTGACGCGCCTGTCGCGCAGCCGGCGCCGTTCGAACTCCCGGCGATCACCATCCTGGCCGAGCCGCCTGCGGTCGAAGCCGCAATCCCCACCGAAATCCTGCAGCAGAATGCCGGCGCGCTCGAAGGCGTGCTCGAAGACTTCAATGTGCGGGGCGAAATCGTCCAGGCCTGCCCCGGTCCGGTGGTGACGCTCTACGAGCTGGAGCCGGCGCCCGGCACCAAATCCTCCCGCGTGATTTCGCTGGCCGACGACATTGCCCGTTCGATGAGCGCGATCTCGGCGCGCGTGGCGGTGATTCCCGGCAAGAACGCGATCGGCATCGAACTGCCCAACGCCAAGCGCGAGACGGTCTATCTGCGC
>NZ_JAUYTP010000029.1 GCF_030695125.1 Allobosea sp.
GGCGGCTGTCCCAGGGCCTCGAGTACCGCCGCATAGAATGTCGCGGACCGCTCGAGGTCCGCAACGTTGATGTGTACGTGATCAATCAGTCGTCCAAGATGAAACTGCATGAGGGCTACCTCCTGATCCGTTCAATGTGAACAAATCAGGAACAGGGGTCAACCACTTTGCCCACCGGGCTTACCCCGCCGCGCCGTCCCGCCGCATCACTCGGCCTTGTCGGCGGATTCCGAATTCAGCTGGCCGTACTTTTCGACGCCGATGGCGTTGAGCAGCTGCAGCTGGCTCTCGAGGAAGTCGATATGGCCTTCCTCGTCCTTCATCAGAGCCTTAAACAACTCCTCGGACGGGTAGTCGCCGACCTCGCGGCTGTAACCGGCGGCCTCCTGATAAAGGGCACGCGCCTCGATTTCCGCCTTGAGGTCGCATTCGATGACCTCCTTGACGTTCTCGCCGATGCGCAGGGCGTCCAGCGTCTGCAGGTTCGGGAAGCCTTCGAGGAACAGGATCCGGTCGACGAAGCGATCGGCATGGACCATCTCCTCGATCGATTCCTTCTTCCAGACCTTGGCCATCTCCTTCAGGCCCCAGTTGTCCAGCATGCGGTAATGCAGCCAGTACTGGTTGATGGCGGTCAGCTCCGAGCGAAGCCCCCTGTTGAGATATTCGATGACCTTCTTGTCACCCTTCATGGCGATGGCTCCGCGTTACATTAGAATGATGCTAATGTAGGACAGCGCAGTGGAGAAGAAAAGCCCAAAAGCTGAGGCGGCAGGCCGGCGCCGCGACGCTCAGGCGGCGGCGCGGTCGTTCTCGACGACGACGCCGTCCATCATCTGCCCCACGGCGATGTGGACCGAGCACTCGATCTCGCGCGCGGCGCAGGAGCCGCATTGCGTCATGCAGGCCGCGCGCGCCTCGGCGAGGATGGCGCGGACCTCGCGGGCGCAGCGCCCGCAATCGGGGCTGCAGCCCAGGCAGTCATAGGCCTCTCCCGCCGTCCGCGGCCCCGAGCCGTCAGGGGCGATGGTGCCCTTGATCTGCCGGCAGGACAGGACGTTGCAGGAGCAGACGATCATCAGTGACCGCCCGCCGCCAGACGGCCCTCGAGGCTGCGATGCTCGGTGGTCCGGGCCTCGATCTCCTGCCCGTCGGCGTGGCGCAGGCGCACGATGACCTCGACCGAGGAGATCATCATGCCCTCGGGCGCCTCAGGCAGGCCGGCGACCTGGATCGTCGAGCCGGGGATGTCGACGACCGTCTCGTCGTCCTCATTGTAGAAATGATGGTGCTCGGAGACGTTGGTGTCGAAGAAGGTCTTCGGGCCGGAGACCGAGACCTGGCGCAGCAGCCCAGCCTCGGAGAACTGGCGCAGCGTGTTGTAGACGGTGGCGAGCGAAAGCGGCTCGCGGGCGCGCAGCGCCTCCTCATAGAGCATCTCGGCGCTGACATGGCGGTCACCCTTGGCGAAGAGCAGCCAGCCCAGCGCCATGCGCTGCCGCGTCGGCCGCAGTCCCGCCGTCCGCAGGCGTGCCTTGACGGCGTTGATCGGGCAGGACGCAGGGGTTTTCTGGGGCCAGGGGATATGGTCCACCATGGCCCGCTGCGGAGCCAGATCCTTCGGGGACAAAACGCTCATCGAAGACGCCTTCTACTGTGCCGGCTTTTCGGCTCGTAGTTTAGAAAACATCTAAACTACTGATATTGCTATTATATTTGTCGCATATGCCGGTCGCTGTCAATCGCGTCGGCCTGCGTCATCCCGTCGTCGCGACCCTCATGCACAGGCGAGAGACCTGCGGCGCCGCCGCCGGAGCGTCATGCCCAGCACGGCCGCTCAATGCCCTCCCCCGGCGCCCGGCGCAGCCGCCGGCGGCTTGCGCAGGAACAGCGCCAGCAGCACGAGGCTGCAGAAAATCACCGTCAGCCCAAGGAAGACGTCGCCGAAGGCCATGATCAGCGCCTGCTTGTGGGCGCGCTGGTTGATCAACGCGAGCGCCATGGGCTCGGCGGCCGCGCCATAGTCGAGGAAGCGCTGCATCATCTGCGCGATCGCCTCCTCCGCCGCCTGCCGACCGGCCGCGACGCTCTCATGCAGCCGGGCGATGTGCAGGTCGGTGCGGGTGTTGAGCATCGTGTTGATCAGCGCCAGACCGACCGCCCCGCCAAGATTGCGGGTCAGGTTGTAGAGGCCCGAGGCGTTCTTGAGCTGCGCCGGTGGCAGGGTGCCGAGCGCCAGGTTGTTGATCGGCACCATGCACAGCATCAGCGAGACGCCGCGCAGGATCTGCGGGACCAGCAACTCGTGGAAATCCCAGTCCGCCGTGATCCCGGTCGCGATATAGGTGCCCAGCGCAAACCCGGAAAAGCCGATCATCATCTGCACGCGCGGATCGATCTTCGTCGAGAGCTTGCCGGCGATCGGCGCGGTCAGGAACATGAACAGGCCGGTGACGAACATGGTCTGGCCGATCTGCAGCGAGTCATAGCCCCGGATGCGCCCGAGATAGACCGGGTAGAGATAGGTCAGCCCGTAGAGGCCGATGCCCATGCAGAAGGAGAACAGCGAGCCGAAGGCGAAGTTGCGGTTGGTGAAGGCGTAGAGATCGACCAGCGGGTCGTCCCGCGTCAGAGCGCGCCAGAAGAACAGCACCGCGCCGAAGACCATGACGACCGAGAAGAACACGATCTCGTGGCTCTCGAACCAGTCCAGCCGCGTGCCTTCCTCAAGCACATATTCTAGGCTGCCGAGAAAGCCCGCCATGCCGATCAGGCCGAGCCAGTCGAAGCGCTTCAGCAGACCCTTCTGCGGCTGGTCGAAGTCGATCAGGATCCAGGCCGCGATCGAGACGCAGATGCCGGGCACGACATTGACGAGAAACAGCCAGTGCCAGGAGAAGGCGCTGCTGAGATAGCCGCCAATGGTGGGGCCGATCGTCGGCGCCAGCGTCGCCACCAGCCCGATGATCGGCGAGACCACGGGACGCTTGGAGGGCGGGAAAATGGTGAAGGCGGCCGCGAAGACGCCGGGAATCATCCCGCCGCCGATGAAGCCCTGCACGGCGCGCCACAGGATCATCTCCCCGATGGAGGACGACATCGCGCACAGCACGCTGGCGATGGTGAAGCCCGCCGCCGCGACCGAGAAGAACACGCGTGTCGAGAACGCCCGGCTGAGATAGCCCGACAGCGGAATCATGATCACTTCCGCGATCAGATAGGCCGTCTGCACCCAGGCGATCTCGTCCGACGAGGCCGACAGCCCCGCCTGGATCTCCGCCAGCGAGGCCGAGACGATCTGGATGTCGAGGATCGCCATGAACATGCCGAAGACCATCGCCACGAAGGCGAAGATCCGGCGCATCGGAATGGCGTCGTCGGCCGGTGCTGCGCCGGCCGGGCTGGTCAGGGTCGCGGTGGCCATGGCGGCCTTTCCTTCTCGTGAACCTCCTCGTCATCCCGGACAAGCCGCGTCAGCGGCGCCGATCCGGGATCCATGCCGGAGCGCTTCCGGCGAGGCTCAGGAATGGGTCCCGGGTCTCCCTTCGGTCGCCCGGGACGACGTCGCGGTTGGAGTTGAGTTCAGCGCCCGCTCGCAGGCCGCGGATCGATCTTCACCACCACCGACATGCCCGGCCGCAGCACATGGCGCGCCGTGGCCTCGGGCGCGAGCGCGATGCGAACCGGCACGCGCTGGACGATCTTGGTGAAATTGCCCGTCGCATTGTCCGGCGGCAGCAGGGTGAAGACCGAGCCGGTGCCGCCGCTGATGCCGCTGACACGCCCCTCGAAGACCTGGCCCGGCAGCGCATCGACGGTGATTGAGGCCTTGTCGCCGATCTTCAGCGGCCCGACCTGCGTCTCCTTGAAGTTGGCGTCGACATAGACCTGATCCAGCGGCACGATCGACATCAGCCGCTTGCCGGCGCTGACGAGGTCGCCGAGCTGGACATTGGTGTTGGCGACGAGCCCCGAGATCGGCGCCGCGACGCGGGTGAAGCTCAGGTCGCGCTCCGCCTTCTGCTCGGCGATCTTCAATTCGTCCGCCTGCCTAGCCGCCTCGACCCGCTGCGCCTTCAGAACCTCGACATTCGCCTGCGCGGCGGCCACGCCGGCCACCGCGCTGCCCAGTGAAGCCTTCGCCTGGTCGCGGGCGGCAACCGCGGCGTCCAGCGTCGCCTGCGACCCGTAGGACTTGGCCGCGAGGCTGTTGGCGCGCTCGAAATCGGCGATCGTGCGGGTGACGCCGGCCTGGGCGGAGGTCTCCTGCGCCTGGGCCTGCTGCAGGCTGGCGCGCCCGGCCTCGATCTGGCTATCGATGCGCGCGAGCGTCGCCATCGCGGTGGCGGTCTTGGCGCGGGCGCTGTCGAGCGCGATCCGCCAGTCGCCGTCGTCGAGCGCGACCAGCGGCTGCCCGGCCGTGACCTCCTGATTCTGCCTGACGCTGACGCTCGTGACATTGGCCGAGAGCTTGGCGGAAATCGTCGCCATCTCGGCCCCGACATAGGCATCGTCCGTGGAGACGATGAAGCGGCCGTTTAACCACCAGTCTGCCCCGAACCAGAGCCCGGCCCCGATCGCGGCCGTGCCGAACATCAGCAGGCCGGCGCGGCGTGCCATGCGGCGGCGAGGGGACGGTTTCGACGTCGCAGGTGCCTCCGCCTCTGGCGCCGGCTCGCCGGCCCGTCTGGATTCGGCGACCTTGGGGTCGGTTTCGGCGGCGGGTTCGACGAGCTTGAAGCGGTCGCGCCGGACCTCGCCGCGCGGCTCGGGCAGGATTTCGGCAGCCATGGGATCATCCTGACATCAACAATTCGAACCAGACGGTTCGATTGCTATTGAACTAGCGCGCGCCACGCGTCATATCAAGAGCGAATCGAACCAATCGGTTCGATGATTTTGCAGGTGCGCCCTGCGCCTGACGGATGGACGAGATGAACGAAACGGCCGACCAGCGGCCCAGAACGGCAGCCCGTAACCGGCGGATCGCCGGCATGGATCCGCAGAAGCGCCGCCAGATCCTCGATGGCGCCCAGGCGATCTTCCATGCCCAGGGCTTCGACGCCGCGAGCATGAACGAGATCGCCGCGGCCGCCGGCGTCTCGAAAGGCACGCTCTATGTCTATTTCGAGGACAAGGAGCATCTCTTCATCGCGCTGATCGAGCGCGAGCGGGAGAAGCACCGCCAGCACATGTACGAGGCCCTCGCGGAGCATCCCGACCTCGCCCATGCGCTCACCGGCTTCGGCATCAATCTGGTCCGCCTGCTGACGGACCCGTTCGCGCTCAGCGCGCACCGGATCGTACTCGGCGTCGCCGAGCGCATGCCGGACCTCGGCCGCGAGTTCTACGAGCGCGGCCCGCTGCTCGGCGGGCAGCGCCTCGCCGCCTTTCTCGAGCGCCGGATCGCAGCGGGCGAACTCGCGATCGCCGATCCCGTGCTGGCCGCCGCCCAGTTCGCCGACCTCTGCCAGTCGACGCTGCTGCGCCCGCGCCTGTTCAATGCCGAACGCCGGCCGCCAACGGAAGCGGAGATCGCCCATGTGGTCGACGCGGCGGTGACGATGTTCCTGGCGCGATACGCCGTGCGACCGGACTGAGCCGGGTCAGCCCGCGTCCCGGGCCTTGATGCGCTCGCGATGGGCCGTGTAGAGGCCCGAGCCCGCGATGATGACCGCGCCGACCAGCGTCCAGAGGTCGGGCAGCACGCTGAAGACGAAGAGGCCGAACAGCGAGGCCCAGAGCAGCTGGATGTAAGAGAAGGGCGCCAGCAGCGAGGCATCGCCATGGCGATAGGCCAGCACGATCAGCCAGTGGCCCATCGTCGAGGACACGCCGATGAAGACGCCCATGGCGACGATCACCGGCGTCACCGGGGTCCAGACGAAGGGCACGGCGAGGCTGAGCAGGCCCAGGCCGACCAGCGCCGAATAGGCCAGCGTCGTCAGCGGGCTCTCGGTGCGGCTCATCATCCGCGTCATGATCATCGCGAAGGCCCAGGACAGGGCCGAGGCCACGGCCAGGAGCGAGGCGATCTGGAAGCCCGCCCCGCCCGGCCGCACCACGATCAGCACGCCGGCGAAGCCGACCAGCGTCGCCGTCCAGCGCCGCCAGCCGATCGTCTCGCGCAGGATCGGGATCGACAGCGCCGTGACGAAGAGCGGCGCGACGAAACCCGTCGCGGTCGCATCCGCCAGCGGCATGTAGCGCAGCGCCATCACGAACAGCACGGACGACGCCAGGAGGCCGATCCCGCGCAGGATCTGCAGCACCGGACGCTGCGTCGACAGGCGGGCGAGGCCTCCGCGGCGCCAGACGATGCCAAGCATGATCAGGGTGAAGGTGCAGTAGCGCAGCCAGCTCACCTGCAGCGGCGAGATGTGTTGCGTCAGCAGCTTGGAGACCATGTCCGCCGAGGTGAGGAAGATGCTCGCCAGCAGCACGAAGGCGATCCCCCGCAACGGCGCGTCGCGGCGCGGCGGCAGGGCGGCGGGCACCGCCAGTGGCGAGGGTTCGGTCTGGGGAGCGTTCGGCACGGCAGGATCGCAGCGGCAGGGACCGCGACCTTAGAGAGCTTTGCCGGCGATGGGCTACGCAAAGAACGAACAGTGCGCATGCAGCCAGACAGGCCGGCCCAGAATGACGAAGGCGGGCCGCTGGGCCCGCCTCAATGATCGCGCTCGCGTTCGAAGGCCGGTTCAGGCCGCCTTCTGCCGCGGCTGGATCAGCTTGCGGTTGATCAGCACCTCGGCGATCTGCACCGCGTTCAGCGCCGCGCCCTTGCGCAGGTTGTCGGATACGCACCAGAAGGCCAAGCCGTTCTCGACGGTGGCATCCTCGCGGATGCGGGAGATGTAGGTCGCGTCCTCGCCGGCCGCCTCATGCGGCGTGGCGTAGCCACCGGGCTCGTGCTTGTCGATCACGAGGATGCCCGGCGCCGCGCGCAGCACCTCGCGCGCCTCGTCGGCGGTCACCGGCTTCTCGCATTCGATGTTGACGCTCTCGGAATGGCCGATGAACACCGGCACGCGCACGCAGGTCGCGGTCAGCTTGATCTTCGGGTCGAGGATCTTCTTGGTCTCGACCATCATCTTCCACTCTTCCTTGGTGAAGCCGTCCTCCATGAAGACGTCGATCTGCGGGATGAGGTTGAAGGAGATGCGGGCGGGGAACTTCTTGGTCACGACCTCGCCGGCCGAGAACACGGCGCGCGTCTGGTTGAAGAGCTCGTCCATGCCCTCCTTGCCGGCGCCGGAGACCGACTGGTAGGTCGAGACGACGACGCGCTTGACGACATACTTGTCATGCAGCGGCTTCAGCGCCACGACGAGCTGCGCGGTCGAGCAGTTCGGATTGGCGATGATGTTCATCTTGCTGAAGCCGGCCACCGCCGCCGCGTTCACCTCCGGCACGATCAGCGGCACGTCGGGATGCATGCGCCAGGCCGAGGAATTGTCGATCACGACGCAGCCCTGCTGGCCGATCTTGGGCGACCAAACCTTCGAGATCTCGCCGCCTGCCGACATCAGGCAGATATCGGTGTCGGAGAAGTCGTAATGCTCGAGCGACTTGCACTTCAGCGTCCTGTCGCCGAACGAAACCTCCGTCCCGATCGAGCGCGAGGAGGCCAGCGCCACGACCTCGCTGACCGGGAAGGCCCGCTCGGCCAGGATGTCCAGCATCTCGCGGCCCACATTACCCGTGGCGCCGACGATCGCGACCTTGAAGCTCATGATGTGTGTTCCTTTAGGATGAACCCGGTTGGTCTCCCCCCTCGGCACCGTCCGCCCCGTAAGCGGGGCGGGTCCGGCACCATGCCCCCGCCGGGGGGAGAGGGACCCGGAACCGAGGCGAAGTTCAGCGCGGCGTGCCGGTGGTTCCGGTCGCCGGTTTGGTCGTGCGTTTCGTCGTGAGACGGACAGTCACAGGGCCAATCCCGAAAAGGCTGAATCTTCGCAGCGCCATGCGAGCGTGTTTTCCCTCAAGGCGCGCGGCATTGAGAACACCTTGGGCGGCCAAAAGTCAATCAGTCCCTGAGTTTCGCAGCGCGGACGACGGCCGTTAACCGTGCCTGTTGACGCCTGATTCACGCTGCGCGGCGAATGCCCCCGGGCGGTAACCGCGCGCTGACCAGCCCCCCTTCACCCTGCGATCGGGTGAGGACGACCGTGTCGCTGGGGAGCGGCACGGCCATGCGGGTTTGGGGTCTTGTCGGTTCAGGTCTTTTCGCAGCTGCAAGAACGATGGGCCGCCGCGCGGCGGATCGCGTCTGCCTTGCCCGCGATGCCGGGCCGGGCCTGGCTCGCGCAGATACGCACGCGGCTGGCCAGGCTTGACCTTGCCGCGGCGCTGATCCGCTTTGCCGACACCGGCGAGATCGTGTTCGACCGTCTCTGGCGCGGGCTTTCCGGCCTTCGCCATCTGCCGGCGCTGCTGCGATGGCCCGGCGTGCGACTGACGAGCGCGCTCCTCTGGCGCGGGCTGGCGGCGGCGACCGGCATCGGCCTGGCGGCGGCACTCGTCACAGCCCTGTCCTCGGAGAGCGAGGCGACGATCGCCACGCTCTCGGTCTCGCCCGAACCGGAGGCCAAGCCGGTCCGCGATGTTCGCCAGACGCCGCGCCCGAAACCCGCCGGCCGAGAAGGCTGGGTCGCCATCACCAAGCCCATTCCGATGTTCGGGCTGGAATCGCCCGAACTTGACCGCGGCAGCGCCACTCTCGAAGCGCGCCGCAGCCCTGACGGTTCGCAACGCGAGGACATCCTCGGTTACGGCGGCTTCGCCGACGCCAAGCCGCATCTGGTACTGAAGCTTGTCGTCGACCATCAGCCCGACGAGCTTTCCCGGCCTTTCGTCGTCGCGCTGGTGCGCGAGGCCGCGGCGCGCGCCCTGTCGGTGCAGCGCAGCGGGCTGCCGGCCGCGATCGCGACACGCTTCGGCCCGGTCGAGACTGCCGACACGACACTGAGCGACGGCCAGACCAGCCGCGCCTGCATCGCCTTCCGGATGGAAGCCGGCGCGCTGCCGATGGCGCTCAGCGGCTGGTGGTGCGGCGGGGCAGCCAAGCCGGCCGACCGCCAGCAGCTGGTCTGCCTGATCGACCGCATCGATCTGCTCAATGCCGGCGACGACCGCGCCTTGCGGACCGCCTTTGCCCGCACGGAACTGAACCGCCAGCCGGCTTGCGCACCGCCGCGCCTCTCGGCGACCGGTCGCAAGGTGTCCTGGCTCGACGCCGACGGGCAAGCGCCGGCGCTGCGGACGAAGACCGCGACGGTCGCGCCGGCGCGCGCACACCCCAAGCGCTGATCGCCGTTGCTCGTCGTCGCGACGGGACACGATTGCGGCTTTAGCGGCACTGACAAAATCGTTAACTACGGTAGTCTAGGTTCACCACAGAATCTCGTTCTCGCATCAAGCGGACTGCCGCTGTTTCTGGAGATGTCGTCGCCATGGGTTCGCTCAAGCGCCTTGCCGCCGTTTTTGCCCTCTCCGTCGCGGCTTCGACCGTGTTCGTTTCCTTCGCCGAGGCGCAGAACCGCCGCGGCCCCTTACGCGTCACCGTGCAGAAGCGCAGCTATTTCGACCTGGGCAATGTCGTGCCGGTGGGCTCGATGAACCGCTACGCCAGCCAGCACATAAGTGCCTCGCCGGCCTATGCCAGCTTCGGCAGCTTCTATGGCGAAGACACCCTGCCCGGCCGCATCGGCGCCGGCGTCAACCCCTTCGCCAACACCTTCGCGACGCCGCGCTTCTGAGGCTGTCATTCCGGGGCGGCGCGTAGCGCCGAACCCTGAACCCATGACCGGGTGACACTTCCATAGAAGCCCGGTCGATTGGGCTCACCCGGTCATGAGTTCCGGGTTCAGGCCTTCGGCCTGCCCCGGAATGACATCAAGGCAGCGCCTTGAGATACCGCACCGGGCGACCGGGCGCCGCCGCCTGCGCGGCATGGACGATCGCGTTCGCGTCGATGCCGAAATGGCGGTAGAGATCCGCCACGGTCCCGGTCTGGCCGAAATGCTCGACGCCGAGCGCCTTCTGGCGGTGGCCATGCACGCTGCCGAGCCAGGCCAGCGTCGCGGGATGACCATCGATCACCGAGACGATCCCGCAATCGCGTGAGAGATCGCCGAGCAGCCGCTCGACATGGCTGGTGGCGCGATGATTGCCGCGCTGGCGCGCCCGCTCGGCCGCCTGCCAGCCGGCATTGAGCCGGTCGGCCGAGGTGATCGCCAGCAGACCGACATCGCGCCGGTCCTCGCCGAGAAGCCCGACCGCCTTGATCGCCTCCGCCGCGACAGCGCCCGTATAGGCGATCACGACCGAGGCGTTGGGCCCCGGCTTCCGCAACCAATAGGCGCCGTCGATGATCTCGCTCTCGAGTTCCGGCGTCATCGCCCGCTGCGGCTGCTCGAGCTGCAGCGTCGACAGCCGTAAGTAGACCGAGCCGCCGGTCTCGTCGCGCAGCCAGGTCCGCTCGTCGGGGTCGCCCTCGCCATCCTTCTGCAGATAGTCGAAGGACCAGCGCATCATCACCGCCAACTCATCGACGAAGGCCGGCTCGAAGGCGCATAACCCGTCCTGGCTCATGCCGATCAGCGGCGTCGCGATCGACTGATGCGCCCCGCCTTCCGGCGCCAGCGTCACGCCCGACGGCGTCGCCACCACCATGAAGCGCGCATCCTGGTAGCAGGCATAGTTCAGCGCATCGAGCCCGCGCGAGATGAAGGGGTCGTAGAGCGTGCCGATCGGGATCAGCCGCTCGCCGAAGGTCGCGTGCGAGAGGCCGAGCGCCGAGAGGTTGATGAACAGGTTCATCTCGGCGATGCCGAGTTCGACATGCTGGCCCTTGGGCGAGAACTCCCATTTCTGCATCGAGGGGATGCGCTCGTCCTTGAAGGTGTCGGCCATCGAGGCCTTGGCGAAGAGCCCGCGCCGGTTCACCCAGGGGCCGAGATTGGTCGAGACGGTGACATCGGGAGCGGTCGTGACGATGCGGTCGGCCAGCGGGCCGCCAAGCTTCGCCAGTTCGTCGAGGATCTTGCCGAAGCCCATCTGCGTCGACATCACCGGCTGGATGCCGGCTTCGAGCTTGGCGGGCACCGGCAGCACCGGTGCGCTCAGCCTCCGGCGCCCTTCCGCGAAGAAAGGCACGGCGTCGAGGAAGGCGCGGATCTCGCTCTCGGGCAGGGACAGCCCCTCGAACAGATCCCACTCATGGCCGGGCCGGACGCCGTTGGCGCTCTGGAAACCGGCCATCTGCTCCTTGGTCATCAGCCCGGCATGGTTGTCCTTGTGCCCCGCCAGCGGCAGGCCGAAGCCCTTGACGGTATAAGCGAGGAAGCAGACCGGCCGGTCGTGGTCGATCGCCTCGAACGCCTCCAGGATCGAGGGCAGGTCGTGCCCGCCGAGATTGCACATCAGCTTCGAGAGGTCGGCGTCGGAGCGGGCCTCGATCAGCCTCGTCACCGGGCCCTGATCGCCGAGATCGTCCATCAGCCGCTTGCGCCAGGCCGCCCCGCCCTGGAAGGTCAGCGCGGAGTAGAGCTGGTTGGGGCAGGAATCGATCCAGCCTTTAAGCCGCTCGCCGCCCTTCTCCTTGAAGGCCGCCTGCTGCAGCGAGCCGTATTTCAGCGTCACGACATCCCAGCCGAAATTGCGGAACATCGTCTCGAAGCGGTCGTAGAGCCCCTCGCGGATGACGGCGTCGAGCGACTGCCGGTTGTAGTCGATCACCCACCAGGTGTTGCGCAGGCCATGCTTCCAGCCCTCCATCAGGGCCTCGAAGATGTTGCCCTCGTCGAGCTCGGCATCGCCGATCAGCGAGACCATGCGGCCCTCGGGACGCTTCAGCCCCCAGCCATGCGCCCGGACATAATCCTGCGTCAGCGACGAAAACAGCGTCTGCGCCACGCCCAGGCCGACCGAGCCGGTCGAGAAATCGACGTCGTCGATATCCTTGGTGCGGGAGGGATAGCTCTGAGCGCCCTTGTAACCGCGGAAGTTCTCGAGCTTCTCGCGGGTCTGCAGGCCCATCAGATAGTTGATCGCGTGGAAGATCGGCGAGGCGTGCGGCTTCACCGCCACCCGGTCCTGCGGCCGCAGCGCCGCCATGTAGAGCGCGGTCATGATCGTCGCCAGCGAGGCCGAGGAGGCCTGGTGGCCGCCGACCTTCATCCCGTCGGCGCTCTCTCGCAGATGGTTGGCGTTGTGGATCGTCCAGGACGCCAACCAGAGGATCTTCTTCTCGAGTTCGGCGAGAATCGGCAGGCGCGGATCGGACATGGTGCGGCTCTCCAGCAGATGCCCGATCATGCGGGAAGCGCGGCGCGATGTGAACCGTAATCGCGGGTTCGGCAGAGGCATCCTGAGCAGTTTCTGCCAAGCAGCAACCGCTGACGGCGAAGAACTGCCAAATCGGCTGACAAGGTCGCCCGCACTGCCGCGACCTTGCATTCGCCTGTCGCAATCGTCAGGTTGCATGCCGCCAGCCCGCGGCGGGGCGGGCCCGGCGACAGGAGACGCTCACCTCATGGACACGCTATCGGGCTTCAGCATCTTCGTGATCGTGCTGGTGATGCTGGTCGTCATCACCATCGCCTTCCTGGTGAAGACGGTGCCGCAGGGTTACAACTACACGGTCGAGCGGTTCGGCCGCTATTCGCGCACCCTGAGCGCGGGCCTCAACCTGATCGTCCCCTATATCGACCGCATCGGCCACAAGGTGAATGTCATGGAGCAGGTGCTCGACATTCCCTCGCAGGAGGCGATCACCAAGGACAATGCCGGCGTCCGCATCGACGCTGCCGCCTTCTATCAGGTGCTCGACGCCGCCAAGGCGCGCTACGAGGTCTCGGCGCTCGACGAGGCGTTGATCACATTGACCATGACCAACATCCGCACCGTCGTCGGCTCGATGGATCTCGACCAGCTGCTCTCCCATCGCGACGAGATCAACGAGCGGCTGTTGCGCGTGATGGACGCCGCCGCCTCGCCCTGGGGCGTCAAGGTCACCCGCATCGAGATTCGCGACATCCTCCCACCGGCCGACATCGTCGGCGCGATGAACCGCCAGATGAAGGCCGAGCGCGAGAAGCGCGCCGCCGTGCTCGAGGCCGACGGCATGCGCCAGGCCGAGATCCTGCGGGCCGAGGGGCTCAAGCAATCGCAGATCCTCGCCGCAGAAGGCCGCAAGGAGGCCGCCTTCCGCGACGCCGAGGCGCGCGAGCGCTCGGCCCAGGCCGAGGCCTCGGCGACCGCCATGGTCTCGGAGGCGATCAGCAAGGGCGACATCCAGGCCGCCAACTTCCTGATCGCGGAGCGCTACACCGACGCCCTGAAGGCGATCGCCAGCGCGCCCAACAGCAAGGTGGTGATCGTGCCGATCGAGGCAGCAGCGCTCGCCGGGACCGTCGGCGGCATCGCGCAATTGACGCGGGCAGTGTTCGGCGACGACGCGGTCGAGGGCCGGCGGACGGGTTCCGTGCCGCCGACCGGCCGCAGCGGCGTCTGAGGGGCACGAACGATGGCGTCTTCGATCACATGGCTGGGCGGCTGGAGCTGGGTCATCCTCGGCCTCGTCCTGATCGGCGGCGAGGTCTTCGCGCCCGGCGTCTTTCTGATCTGGTTCGGTCTCGCGGCGCTGCTGACCGGCGCAGTCGTCGGCCTGACCGATATCGGCTGGCAGATCGCGGCGCTCGTCTTCGCCGGCTTCAGCCTGGTGAGCGTGTTCGTCGGACGCCTGATGATGCGTCACAAGGGCGAGGAGCCGGATGCCGCCACCGGCCTGAACGACCGCGGCCGCCAGCTCATCGGCAAGGTTTTCAAACTCGAGGCGACGATGCTCGGCGGCGAAGGCCGCATCCGCGTCGGCGATTCCTCCTGGCGCGTGACCGGCCCGGAGCTGCTGGCGGGCAGCGAGGTCAAGGTGGTGCGGGTCGAGGGCGCGACGCTGGTGGTCGAGAAGGCGTGACATCCTGCCGCGAGCCGGCGCCAAAATCAGGTTGTGTCGGGCCGCCAGCGGTCTATAGCGGACGCTCCGCCGTCAGACCGAACCTTCCCATGACCACACACAGCGAACGCCTGTCCCTGTCCAAGGATCGCATCAAGGTCCTGCTGCTGGAGGGCATCAACGATTCCGCCGCCGACCTCCTGGTCAATGCCGGCTACACCAACATGACGCGCCTGCCCAAGGCGCTGGACCAGGACGCCCTGGTGAAGGCGCTGGAAGGCGTCCATGTGCTCGGCATCCGCTCGCGCACGCAGCTGACCGACGCGGTCTTCGCCCGGGCCGACCGGCTCTTCGCCGTCGGCTGCTTCTCGGTCGGCACCAACCAGGTCGATCTCGAGGCGGCGCGCAGCCGCGGCGTGCCGGTCTTCAACGCGCCCTTCTCCAACACCCGGAGCGTCGCCGAACTGACGATCGGCGAGATCGTCATGCTGCTGCGCAAGATCACCGACCGCTCGGTCTCGGCCCATGGCGGCGGCTGGGACAAGTCGGCCGAAGGCTCCTTCGAGGTGCGCGGCAAGGTGCTCGGCATCGTCGGCTACGGCAATATCGGCAGCCAGCTCTCGACGCTCGCCGAGGCGATGGGCATGCGGGTGATCTACTATGATCAGACCGATCGCCTGCGCCACGGCAACACCGAGCCCGTCGACAGCCTCGCCGAATTGCTGGGCACGGCCGACATCGTCTCGCTGCATGTGCCGGAGACGCCGCAGACAGCCGGGATGATTGGCGCCGAGCAGCTCGCCGCCATGAACCCCGGCAGCTACCTGATCAACAATTCGCGCGGCACGGTGGTCGATCTCGACGCGCTGGCCTCTGCCCTCAAGAGCGGCCATCTCGCGGGCGCGGCGGTCGACGTCTTCCCCGTCGAGCCGGCCTCGAACGCCGACCGTTTCGTCTCGCCGCTGCAGGGCCTGCCCAACGTGATCCTCACCCCCCATGTCGGCGGTTCGACCGAGGAGGCGCAGGAGCGCATCGGCGCCGAGGTCGCGCGCAAGCTGGTCGATTATTCCGACGTCGGCTCGACCGTCGGCGCGGTGAACTTCCCGCAGGTACAGCTCACGCCGCGCCCGGTCGGCACGCGCTTCATCCATGTCCAGCGCAACGTGCCGGGCATGCTGCGGCGCCTGAACGACGTCTTCGCCAATCGCAACGTCAACATCGCCGCCCAGAACTACCAGACGGATGGCGAGATCGGCTATGTCGTGATGGAGGCCGAAAGCATCGGGGCGGATGCCCGCGATGTGCTGCGGGAAATCCGGGCGCTGGACGGCACGATCAGGGCGCGCCTGCTCTACCAGCGCGCCTGATCGCAGGCGTCAGGACGTCTTGCTGTCCGGGTCGGGCGTGTCGTCGCTAGCCCCGGGGGTCATCGGTGCCTGCGCCGCGACCGGGTCACTGGCGGGAAACGTATCCTCCAGCGCCTTGTCCAAGAGCGCATCCTTGCCATGCTTGGCAACGGTTTCGCGCTGCTCCTGCTGTTCCTGACGCAGGCTTTCCGTGGCGGGATTGGTGGTTGTCGTCATCGGGGGCCCCCTTTGAATGATGGCGCAGCCCGCAGGGCGGGCGATGTCACGACAACGCCTCAGGGCCGGCCGCGTTCCGCAACCAGGCGGCGAGGCCAGGAGATCCGGGCCCGCAGGCCGCCGCCGTCGCGGTCCGCCAGCGTCAGCTCGCCGCGATGCGCTTCGGCGATCGCGCGCACGATCGACAGGCCGAGCCCGAAGCCGCTGCCCTGTTTCAGGGTCCGCGCCAGATCGCTGCGGTAGAACGGCGCGAACACCTTCTCGCGTTCGTCGGGCGGGATTCCGGGGCCGTCATCCTCGACATCGACCGCGATCACCGCAGAGTCGGAATCGTCGAGCCGGACGAGAACGCTGCCGCCGAACTTGATCGCGTTGTCGACGAGGTTGGTCACGGCGCGCATCATCTGGTCGGCGTCGCACAGCGCCGAGGCCCGGATCGGCCCCTCATAGACCACGATATGCCCGAGATCGGCGAAGTCGTCGCAGATCGTCTGCAGCAGAGCTGGGACATCGGTGGCGACGATGCTGCCCGAGGCCCGGCCGTCGCGCAGATAGGACAAGGCCCCGCCGACCATGCGCTCCATCAGGACGAGATCGGCCACGATCGCCCGGCGCTGCTTGTCGTCGGCGATTTCATCGGCCCGCAGCCGCAACCGCGTGATCGGCGTGCGCAGGTCGTGGCTGACGGCGGCCAGCATGCGCGTGCGGTCGTCCACCAGGCGCCGGATGCGTGCCGCCATGCCGCCGAAGGCACTGGCGAGCCGCTTGACCTCGATCGGCCCCTGTTCGGGCGCTGCGATGTCGTCGCGGTCGGGGTCGAAACGATCGACCGCCTCCGCCAGGCGCGACAGCGGCGAGGCGACGGCCCGCGCCGCCCAGAGCGACAGCAGGCCGACCAGCGACGCCAGCAGCGCAATCATCACGGCGAGATAGAAGATGAAGGCCTGGCCGCGCGGCGGCGGCGTTCGCGGCTCGGGGGCCATGGCAAGGCCGCTGCCATCGGCAAACCGCAGGGCGAAGGGCGGCGGGCCGCCCTGGCCCGGCAGGCTGTCGAGCATCAGTACCTGGACCGTCGACCCGAACTGATCCTTGAGATTGTCCAGCATCTGGCGGTCGGGCCAGGACGGGTCGCGCAGGCTCGGCTGCGCATCGGGAGGCAGCCGCGTCAGCCTGGGGTGGGAGACGAGGGCGGCATCGATGATCGTGGCTTTCGCAGCCGGTGTCGGCGCGGCCTCGATCGTGCGCGAGATCGCGACCAGTTCCGTCACATAGGGCAGGTTCGGCACACGCTTGAGTTCGGGCGGCAGCAGGACGAGCAGCACCGCGATCGTCACCGCATTGGCGAGCACGAGCGAGCCGATCACGATGACCGTGATCTGCGCAGCCGCCCGTGCCGGCAGAAGCCGCAGCAGCAGCCGTTTCATCGGCTCCCGCTCGCCGGCAGCGCCGGCTGTTCAGGCGCGGCCTGCATGGCAGGCGCGACCTGAATCTCGGGGGAGAACATGTAGCCGCCGGAGCGGATGGTCTGGATCAGTTCCGGCTCACGCGGATTGCGCTCCATCTTCTGGCGCAGGCGGCTGACGAGCACGTCGATCGAGCGCTCGAAAGGCGCCGCCGCACGCCCCTGCGTCAGGTCGAGAAGCTGATCGCGTGACAACACACGGCGCGGGCGCTCGCAGAAGGCGAGCAACAGGTCGAGTTCCGCCCCGGTCAGCGCCACGCGCTCGCCCTGAGGATTGAAAAGCCGCCGTACCGCCTTGTCGAGGCGCCAGCCCGCGAAGGCGAGCAGCGAACTCTCGCCGACCTCCGGCGCGGGCACTCCGCCCGCACGCCGCAGCACGGCACGGATCCGGGCGAGCAATTCGCGCGGGTTGAACGGCTTCACCAGATAGTCGTCGGCGCCCATCTCGAGCCCGAGGATGCGGTCGATCTCTTCGGCCTTGGCCGTCAGCATGATGATCGGGATCGCCCCGTCATTGCGTAAGCGGCGGCACAGGCTCAGCCCGTCCTCTCCCGGCAGCATGAGGTCGAGGACGATCAGGTCGAAGCGGCCGTCGCGCAATGCGACGTCCATCTCCCGCCCGTTGGGCACGGCCCTGACGCGGAAATCATTGTTGCGGAGGAAGCGCGACACCAGGGTCGCGATCTCGCGGTCGTCCTCGACGATGAGGATATGCGGCGTTCTGCTCATTCAGAGCCTCTAGCGCCGGTCTGCGCCGAGGTCGTGACCGGATTTGTTTCCAAATGTTTCCATCGCCGGGATTGGAAAAGCAAGGATACCTGAATCACCTCTGCAGACGTCATCCAGAAACGTGATCGGCGCAGGAACGGCAAAGGCCGCACGTTTCATCGCGACATGATCGATCTCACACCCTCCGCCTCGCAAGCCCGACTTCGGCGCCCGGCGCGGGCACGCGCCCTGACCGCCATCCTGGTCACGGGCGCTGTGCTGCTCTGGCTTTGGGCGCTGCCGAGTCTGGTGACGCGCGGCGGCTTCACCCGCAGTGCGAGCGAGCTCTGCTCCCAGGCCAGCTACCGCGACCCGGTGTCCGGCCGCACCCAGGCCGCGCCGGCGCCTCACGCGTCGGCTCCCGCGCCCTGCGGCGCGACCGTGCCGGGAGCCCGGCCATGATGTGTGTCGGTCGCCTGGCCCGCAGCGACGACGGGGCACGCGGCCGGCGCGTGGGCGTCTGCCCCCGCCTTCGTCTGGTGGGCCTCGCCGTCGCGGTTCTCATGGCTTTGATCCTCGGTTCGCTGGCGGGCGGACTCATTGGCCATCTGGCGGCGCCCTCGTATCGCGACCAGCGCCTCGCTCATATCTCGGCCGAACTGCGCGGCGTCCCGGGCGACTATCTCCTGGCCATCGGCGACTCCCATGTCGCGCTCTGGCACGGCCGTGAGCTGTGCGGCCTGCCCCTGGTCAATGCCGGCCTGCAAGGCGCGACGACAGCCGACACCGAGGCGTTGCTCGCTCGCTTGTCGCTCCCGCACCGGCCCCGCGCGATCATCCTCGCCGTCGGCACCAACGATGCCAACCGCAAGCGCTTTCGCGAGCCGCCCGAGGCCGTCATCCGCTTCCAGCAGGCCTTCCGCGCGCTGCTGCGGCAAGTGGTCGGCAGGTCGGATCTCGTCCTCGTCGCCACCTTGCCGCGGATCGAGGCCAGTCAGGATGCGGTCTTCTCGGCACAGGTCGCCGCCGCCATCGCCGGCACGGCCGAGGGCGCCTGTCGCAAGGAGGCCTCCTGCCGCGTCGCGGACCGCTTCGGCCATGCCATTCCGAGGATGGATGGCTTGCATCTCGCCGACTACGAGCGCGCCTATCGCGACATCGCCCCCGCCATCTGCGACGCGATCACCGGTGACGTCACCGCCGGTCCGCCACCAAGGCAGAACGTCGGCGCAGGGAGGCCATGACGGTCCGGCCACCCCACTGGATCGACGCCCGTCCCGGCCCCATCTAGGCTCCATCGCAGCCGGCCTTGGGCCGGAGCCCCGTGAGAGCCCGCCATGGTCGCCATTTCCGTCCTCGACCTCGTACCCGTCCGCGAAGGCCAGGAGCCGGGCGATGCGCTGCGCGCCTCGATCGACCTCGCCCGCCACGCGGAAGCCCTCGGCTACACCCGCTACTGGGTCGCCGAACACCACAACATGGTCGGCATCGCCAGTGCCGCCACCGCGGTCGTCATCGGACAGCTCGCCGCCGCCACCAAAACGATCCGCGTCGGCGCCGGCGGTATCATGCTGCCCAACCATGCGCCGCTGATCATCGCCGAACAGTTCGGCACGCTGGAGGCCCTGTTCCCGGGCCGCATCGATCTCGGGCTCGGGCGGGCGCCCGGCACCGACCAGATGACGATGCGGGCGATGCGGCGCAGCCCGATGGCCTCCGACCAGTTTCCGCAGGACGTGCTGGAGGTGCAGGCCTTCTTCGCCCCGGCCGGGCCCAATCAGGCGATCCAGGCCGTGCCGGGAGCGGGGCTCAATGTGCCGCTCTGGATTCTCGGCTCCAGCCTGTTCGGCGCGCAGCTCGCCGCCGAACTCGGCCTGCCCTATGCCTTCGCCTCGCATTTCGCGCCCGACGCGCTGATGCAGGCCTTTGCGATCTACCGCGATCGGTTCAAGCCGTCCGAGCAGCTTGCGCGGCCCTATGCCATGCCTGGCATCAACGTCATCGCCGCCGAGACCGACGCCGAGGCGCGCCATCTCGCCACCTCGCTGCAGCAGCGCTTCGTCGGCATGGTCCGCGGGCAGCGCGGCAAGCTGCAGCCGCCGATCGACGACATCGAGACCTACTGGTCGCCCGCCGAGAAGGCCCATGTCGCCGGCATGCTGCGCTATGCCTTCATCGGTTCGCCCGAGAGCTTGAAGCGCCAGCTCGGTGCCTTCATGGAGGCGACACGCGCCGATGAGATCATGGTGACGGCGCCGATCTTCGACCATGCCGCGCGGAAGCGCTCCTACGAAATCCTGGCCAGCATCGCACCCGCAATCGGGCTCGACGCCAAGGCGGCCTGACGACGAGGAACTTCCGCCGCTGCGTGACGTTGGCCGGTTTTCCGACAGACGGTGAATCCGGGGGCGACCAATGAAACTCAACGTGGCGGCGACGCTGCTCTATGGCTTCGACAGCGACACGCAGGTGATCGCGGCGATCGAGGCGGCGCGCTCCGCCGACCAGACCATCATCTCCGAGAGCCTGGAGATCTCGTCCGGCGCCCAGCTGGTGCGCGACCAGGACCCGGTCACCGGCGAGCGGCGCTTTCGCACTGCGCTCTCGGGCCAGGTCGAGATCAGCTACCGGGCGCTCGTCGACAATGGCGAGCGGGCGCCTCTGACGGCCCATGCCCGCCAGCATGACTGGTCGGAGCTGCCGCAGGACGCCCTGCCCTATCTGCTGCCGAGCCGGTTCTCGCCCTCCGACGAATTCATGCGCTTCGCCCAGCGCGAATTCTGCGCGATCGAAGGCGGCGGCGCGCGCATCCTCGCCGTGCTCGACTGGCTGCACGAGCATCTCGACTATGTTCATGGCGTCAGCCACGCCCAGACCACCGCCGAGCAGACCTTCATCGACCGCGCCGGGGTCTGCCGCGATTTCACCCATCTCGGCATCGCGCTGACGCGGGCGCTGAATATCCCCGCGCGCGCGGTCAGCGCCTATGCGCTCGACCTCGACCCGCCGGATTTCCACGCCATCTTCGAGGTCTATCTCGACGGCCGCTGGTGGCTGGTCGATCCGACAAGACTCGCGCCCGTCGAGGGGATGGTGCGGATCGCCAGCGGCCGCGACGCCGCCGACATCGCCTTCCTGACCAGCCAGTTCAACTGCCAGTGCCTCGCCCAGACGATCACCGTCACACGCGCGGACGACAACGCCGGACTGCAGGCGGCCTGATCAAAGCAAAGACCCCGCGGCTCGCAACGAGCCACGGGGTTAAAGCATTCACGATCGGCCGACCTCAATCGTCGTCGTCATCGTCATCCCGCCGACGCGAGCGCCGTCGGCGCGAACCGCGGTCATCATCATCATCGTCGTCGTCATCTCGCCGCCTGCGACGGGAGCGCCGGCCCCGCCGGTCGTCGTCATCATCATCGTCATCCGCCCGCGCCGTCGTCGCGGCGGCTCCGAATGCGGCCACGATCGGCAACCCCAGCAAGATCCGCAACAGGTTGCGGCGGCTTTGATCCGCATCGAATGTCATATCGACTCCTGGAAGGCGGCCCGGATAGACAATCACTCCGCGCCTCGATCCCGATCCTCGAGCGAGGCATCGGCGAGCACGAAACGCTCAAGGCGGCTCGATTATTCCCTCGACCGGACATCACGGATGCGCGAGGGCGTCAGGCGACGGCAGCGCGCCGGGCCGCACGGCGGAGGTTGAGACCCAGCGCCGCCAGAAAGAAGACGGCCTGGACCACGACGATGCAGGGGCCTGTCGCGCCGTCGAGATGGAAGCTCAGGATGGTGCCGAGCACGCTCGACAGGGTCGCGGCTACGACCGCTACCGCCAGCATCGCATCGAAGCGCCGCGTCGTCAGGAAGCCGATGGCGCCCGGCGCGATCAGCATGGCGACGACGAGGATGATGCCGACCGCCTTCAGCGCCGCGACGATCGTCAGCGCGAGCAGCATCAACAGGCCGAAATTCAGCCAGCGCACCGGCAGGCCGATCGCACGGGCATGGGCCGGATCGAAGGCGACCAGCAGGAAGTCGCGGCGTTTCGCCAGCATGATGGCGATGGTCGGCACGGCGATGGCGGCCGTCTCGGCGATGTCGGCCCAGCGCACGCCGAGCATGTTGCCGAACAGGATGTGGAGCAGGTGCTGGTCGCTCTCGACCTTGACGAACATCACGAGGCCGAGCGCGAACATGCCGGAGAAGACGATGCCCATCACCGTGTCCTCCTTCACCCGGCTGTTCTCCTTGAGATAGCCGATGGCGAGCGAACAGCTCAGGCCGGCGACGAAGGCTCCGGCCGCCAGGGGCAGACCCAGGATCTGCGCCAGCACGATGCCGGGGAGGACGGCATGGGAGACCGCGTCCCCCATCAGCGACCAGCCCTTCAGGATCAGGAAGCAGGAGAGGACGGCGCAGACGACGCCGACGATGACCGCCACGACGAGGCCGCGCTGCATGAACTCGTGCGTCAGCGGCGCGATCAGCCAGGAATGGAGCGAGGCTTCGATCAGGCTCATGGCGCCGTTTCCGACATGGCCCGGGCCGCCCGCGCCGCGGCGAGGCGGCCATGCTTGGGCGCGAAGACGAAGGCGAGGAGGAACAGGATCGTCTGGAACACGACGATCAGCCCGCCCGTCGAGCCGTCCAAGAAATAGCTGGCATAGGCGCCGGCCGCGCTGGTGACGACGCCGAGCGCCACCGCGAGACAGATCAGCCGGCCGAAGCGGTCGCAGAGCAGATAGGCGGTGGCGCCCGGCGTGATCACCATCGCGATCACCAGCACGGCGCCGACCGTCTGCAGCGCCGCCACCGTGCAGGCGCTGAGCAGGACGAAGAACAGGATCTTCATCCGCGTCGGCGAAAGGCCGACCGCGCGCGCCTGGTTCTCGTCGAAGAAGACCAGCATCAGGTCGCGCCAGCGCGCGATCAGGACGACGAGCGAGACGGCGGCGATGATCGCGACCTGGACCACGTCCTCGTCCGAAATGCCGAGGATGTTGCCGAGCACGATCGACTGGACGTTCACCGAGGTCGGGTTGATCGAGACGATCAGCAGCCCCGCCGCGAAGAAGGTGGTGAAGACGATGCCGATGACGGCGTCCTCGCGTAGCTGCGTGCGCACCCGCACCAGCGCCATGGCGAGCGCCGCCAGCATGCCGGAGAAGAAGGCGCCGGCGGCATAGGGCACCTTGAGCAGATAGGCGAGCGCGACGCCCGGCACGATCGCATGGGCCAGTGCGTCGCCCATCAGCGACCAGCCCTTCAGCATCAGGAAGCAGGACAGGAAGGCGCAGACCCCGCCGACCAGCGCCGAAACCCAGATCGCCCGGACCATGTACTGATAGCCGAAGGGTTCCAGCAGAAGGTCGATCACGGCGCGCGATCCTTTGCCGTGTCTGACGCCTCGCTGTTGGTCTGTCCGCCCGCGACGCGCTCGCTGTCGCGCTTGCCGTAGAGCACCAGCGGGCGCTCGTCGTCGGTGATGACGGTGACGCGCCGGTCGTCCTCGTCGTCATGGAGATCGGCGCCGCCGAGGCGGAAATGCCGCAGCGCGCCCCCAAAAGCGCGCTGGAGATTGTCATGGGTGAAGGTCGTCGCGGTCGGCCCGGCCGCCAGCACCGTCTTGTTGATGATCACGACCTGGTCGCAGAAATCCGGGATCGAGCCGAGATTATGGGTCGAGACCAGCATCAGCCGGCCCTCGTCGCGCAATTCGCGCATCAGTCCAACGATCGCATCCTCGGTCTTGACGTCGACGCCGGTGAAGGGCTCGTCGAGCAGGATGACCTGCCCGCCCTGCGCCAGCGCGCGCGCCAGGAAGACGCGCTTGCGCTGCCCGCCGGACAATTCGCCGATCTGGCGGGTGCGGAATTCCAGCATGTTGACGCGCGCGAGCGCCTGTTCGACCGCCTCGCGATCCGCCTGCCGCGCGATCCGCAGGAAGCCCATATGGCCATAGCGACCCATCATCACCACGTCCTCGACCAGCACCGGGAAGGTCCAGTCGACCTCCTCGGCCTGCGGCACATAGGCGACGAGCCCGCGCTTCAGAGCCTGGCCCACGGGGAGCCCGGCGATCGAGACCGACCCGCGCGCCGGCTTGAGGAAACCCATCAGCGTCTTGAACAGCGTCGATTTGCCCGAGCCGTTGATGCCGACGAGCGCGCAGATCGTGCCGGCCCCGAGGCTGAAGGAAGCGTCGGTCACCGCGGTGACGCCATTGGTGTAGCGCACGGTGACGCCCTCGACCGTAATCGAGGGCATGCCCTCACGCAGAGCGGTAGCCGGCGCGCTCAATGGCCGAAACCCGTGGCGACTGTCCCGACCGTGGTTTCGAGCAGCTTGAGATAGGTCGGCACCGGCCCACCATCGGCAGACAGCGAGTCGACATAGAGCACGCCGCCATAGCGGGCGCCGGTCTCGCGCGCGACCTGCCGGGCCGCCTTGTCGGAAATCGTGCTTTCGCTGAACACGGTCGGGATCTTGTTCTTCCTCACCAGGTCGATCAAGCGCCGCACCTGCTGCGGCGTGCCCTGCTGGTCGGCATTGATCGGCCAGAGATAGGCCTCGCGCCAACCATAGTCACGGGCGAGATAGGAAAAGGCCCCCTCGCTGGTGACGAGCCAGCGCTGCGCGGCCGGCACCTTGTCGAGCCGCGCCCGCAGCGGCGCATCGACGGCCTTGATTTTGTCGGCGTAGGCCTTCGCATTGGCAGCGTAGATCTCGGCCCGCGCGGGATCGGCCGCGGCCAGCGCCTTGCGGATGTTCTCGACATAGATCAGCGCATTGCTGGTCGACATCCAGGCGTGCGGATTGGGCCGGCCCTGATAGGGCCCGTCCGTGATGCCCATCGGCTCGACGCCTTCGCTCACCACGGCGCTGCGGACGTTCTTCACATTGTCGAAGAAGCGCTCGAACCAGCGCTCGAGATTGAGCCCGTTCCAGAGCACGAGATCGGCCGATTGCGCCTTCACCACGTCGAGCGGCGTCGGCTGGTAGTCGTGGATCTCGGCGCCGGGCTTGGTGATCGACTCGACGATGGCGGCATCGCCCGCGACGTTCTGCGCGATGTCCTGGATCACCGTGAAGGTGGTGACGACGCGCAGCTTCTTGTCCTGCGCGAGGGCCGCGCCGGACCCAAGCGCCAACCCGCCCGTCAGCAGGCCCGTGGCGCTCCATTTCATGAAAGATCGACGCGATCGCATGTCCGCTCCCACTGCAGTCCGGCTCACGGCATCACGCTATTGCAACTCACTTGCATTTGTCAACGCTGTTGCAATCTATTTGCAATAAGGGCCTTTTGCACATGCGAGGCAAAGTTGCTATGCCGGCGACATGACAGGAATCGAACAGCGCGTGGCCGGCTTCGAGGGCCAGCTCCGCGGCGCCGGGCTGCGGATGACGCAGCAGCGCCGGCTGATCCTGCGCGTGCTGGCCGAAGCCGACGACCACCCCGACGCCAAGGGCATCTTCACCCGCGCCTTCGCGCATGATCCGACGCTTTCGCTCTCGACCGTCTATCGCACCATGAAGGTTCTGGAGACGCAAGGCGCGATCGAGCGCCACGCCTTCGAGGATGGCGTCTCCCGCTATGAACATGCGGACCAGGAGCATCACGATCACCTGATCGACATCGAAACCGGTGACGTGATCGAGTTCTCCTCCGACGCGATCGAGGAACTGCAGCGCCGCATCGCCGCCGAACTCGGCTACGAGCTCGTCCGCCACCGGCTCGAGCTGTACGGGCGCAAGAAGCGGCCGGGCGCGCGGGGGAAGAAGACTTAGAGCGCGACATGGTCGGGCTTGCCCCGACCATCTCGGAAACCAGCCCTTTCTGGTCGGGAGATTCTCGGGTCTGCGCTTCGCTTCGCCCGAGAATGACGGCCTGGGCTCAGTCCCCGATCAGTTCGGCCAGATCCGGCCCCGCCGGCACGATCCCTGTCGGATTGATCGTGTCGTGGCTCTCGTAATAGTGCCGCTTGATATGGTCGAAATTCACCGTCTCCTTCACGCCCTCGACCTCGAAAAGAGCCTTCAGATAGGCGCTGAGCCGCGGATAATCCGTGATGCGCCGGATGTTGCACTTGAAATGCCCGACATAGACGGCGTCAAAGCGGATGAGCGTCGTGAACAGCCGCCAGTCGGCTTCGGTGAGATCCTCTCCCGCCACGAAGCGCCGCGTCGCCAGCCGCTCCTCCAGCCAGTCCAGCGTCTCGAACAGCGGGCCGACTGCCTCTTCATAGGCGTCCTGCGTGGTCGCAAATCCGGCCTTGTAGACCCCGTTGTTGACGGTGGCGTAGACGCGCTCGTTGACCGCGTCGATCTCGGGCCGAAGCGCAGCGGGATAGAAATCGCCCGGTTTCGCACCGACCCCGTCGAACGCCGTGTTGAACATCCGGATGATCTCGGACGATTCATTGTTGACGATCGTGCCCTGCTGCTTGTCCCACAGCACAGGCACGGTGACGCGCCCGCTATAGTGCGGATCGGCGCGCGTATAGACCTCGTGCAGGAATTGCGCGCTGCCGATCGGATCGGGCACGACGCCGGGGCATTCGGCAAAGGTCCAGCCCTTGTCGCGCATCAGCCAGTGGACGACCGAGACGTCGATCATCGCCTCGAGACCCTTGAGCGACCTGACGATCAGCGCGCGATGCGCCCAGGGGCAGGCGAGCGAAACATAGAGATGGTAGCGCCCGGCCTCGGCCTTGAAGCCGCCCGCGCCCGTCGGCCCCGGAGCGCCATCCGCCGTGACCCAGTTGCGGAAGGCACTGTCCTGACGCTGGAAACGCCCACCGCTCTTGGCGGTGTCGTACCATTGGTCGCGCCACTGGCCATCGACAAGCAGACCCATCTCACCATCCTCCGCAGCGAAAACCCCTCCAACGGGGCACCGGTCCGAAGATCACGCCGGCCGGCGGGCCCCGATCACGGAACCACTTCGACAACGGTCACGGCGCGCCGGCGTTCCCGCCATCGGCGGCGGCGTCTGGACGCAGGCGCGGCGCCTTATGCCTCAGCCCGCCACGGATAGCTCCAGGTTTCCGTCAGCGTCTTGTCGCCGCTCCGGAGGAACGCGCGCATTTCGGCGAGTTGGCCTGGCTCGACGACGATGTCGATGAAGGCCCGGAACCCTTGCGTCTTCGGATTGGGCACGATGAAGGCCCGGTCGATCCGGCCATAGGCGATCGAGGGCACGATCTCGACCTTCTCGGGCTGCTTGAGGTGGTAGTCGAGATCGCCGCCGGCAAAATCGACGATGAAGCGTCGCGCCCCGGCATTGACCGGCTCGCCCGAACCCAGCGCCTTCGGCTTGGCCTGATAGGTGTTGATGATGCGCCCGCCCGGATGCAGATCGTTGGAATCCAGCATCGCGGTGAGCTTGTAGCCGAAGCTGAATTCGCGACCGGGCTCGAGCGGGGTCTTCGGCGCCCACAGCGCGACGATGTTGTCGTTCGTCTCGTCGGTCGTGGGGATCTCGATCAGCTCGACCACCCCCTCGCCCCAGTCGCCCTGCGGCTCGATCCAGTAGGACGGCCGCAGCTCATAGCTCAGGTCGAGGTCCTGGTAATGCTCGAAGACGCGGTCCCGCTGCATCAGGCCGAAACCACGCACATTGCGCTCGACGAAGGAGGAAATCGCCTGCTGCCTGGGGTTTCGCAAAGGCCGCCAGATCCATTCCCCGGTGCCGGAATGGACCATCAGCCCGTCGGAATCATGCAGCTCGGTGCGAAAATCGTCGTGGAAGCGGCGGTCGTTCTCGCCGGTGAAGAACATCGAGGTCAGTGGCGCCAGCCCGAGCTTCTCGATCGGCCTCCGCGGAAACAGCGTCGCCGCGACATCCGCCACCGCGTCGACGTCGGGATAAACGTGGAAGCGATAGGCCCCGGTCACGGAGGCTGAATCGAGCAGCGCATAGACCGTGACCCGCTCGGCGTTGGCTTGGGGCGCCTCGACCCAGAACTCCCGGAACATCGGGAACTCCTCGGCAGGTCCGCCGGCTCCGATCGAAAGCCCGCGCGCCGACAGGCCGTAGCGCTGCTCGCGGCCGAGCACGCGGAAATAGCTCGCGCCGATGAAGGAGATCAGCTCGTCATAGATGCGGGGATCGTTCAGCGGGTAATGCAGCCGGAAACCGGCGAAGCCGAGATTGACCGGCAGCGGCTTCTCGAACTTGACCCGGCCGTAATCGAAAAGATTGGCCGCATAGGGCACCGGCGTCGGCACGCCGTCGCGCACCACATTGACCACCACGGGGCGGGTGAAGAGGAAGCCCGGATGGAACATCTGCATCCGGAACGGGCTGCCGTTCTGGGCCAGCAGCGCCCGCTCGGGCCGGAAGCGGATGTCGCGCCAGGCATCGAAATCGAGCCGGGACAGCGGCTCCGGCAGGTTGGGGCCGGCGTCATAAGGCACGGCCGCGATCGCGCGCGCCCGGCTCACCACCTGCTCGAAGCCGAAGCGCGGCTGCGGCGGCTGCGCCGACGCCTCGGGCTGTGCCGCCGGCTGCTGCGCGAGCAGGACGGACGGCGCCGCGGAGAGGCTGAAGGCAGCTGAAAGCCCCGCCAGGACGCGGCGGCGGTCGGGAAGGGTCATGATGGGTCCGTCGTCTTGTCTTGGCCGCCTGCGGAGGCAGTCCATCAAAGGCTTGCCTGCCAGTGACTTAGGCGAGGAATTGGGGCCGGTCTAGGGCAGGATTTCACGATCGCTGCGGAGGCTCGTCCAAGACCGCCCGTTGACAGGCAGCGGCGGCGCTTTCTAACATTCTCATCGGCCGGATGCAGCCAGCCGCTCGCGCCCGCAAGGGTTTGGTGAATGCATCCCGAAATGGTTTCCCTGATCCCGATCGCTCGGTGGACGGCCCTCAGCAATGCGAGCCCTGATCGTTCCGTCCGCTCAACGAGAAGGATCACGACCATGCGCAGCTTTAGCGATGCGAAGCTGATAGCCAGGTCTCTGCGCGAGGCGATAGCCACGCGGCAGATCGATCTGTCCCACTCCGAAACCCTCGAAATCGTGGCGCGGCAGTTCGGCTATGCCGACTGGAACACGGCCTCGTCCAGACTGAACGCAGACCGCGATCAGCCGGGCCCGGCACCGGCCGATGGCTCCGGCATCGGCCTCGAAGCGGGCATTCCGATCCTGCGGATTTTCGACCTCGAGAAGGCGCGGGAGTTCTACCTCGACTTCCTCGGCTTCACGATGGACTGGGACCACCGCTTCGCCCCGAATTCTCCAACCTACATGCAGATCTCGCGCTCTGGCCTGACCCTGCATCTCTCCGAGCACCATGGCGACGCCAGCCCGGGCGCGACGGTCTTCGTCAGGATCGAGGGCGTCGACGTCTTCCACGCCGAACTGATCGGCAAGGACTACGCCTATTCCAAGCCTGGCATCCAGGACGATGCCCCTGGCGGGCGCCTGCTAGAGGTGCCCGATCCGTTCGGGAACCGCATCCGCTTCAGCGAGGCGCGGGACTAGGCGGCGCTCAGGCCGTCATCAGGCCGAGATGCTCGGCAAACGGTCCGAAATCACGATCCGCGTGCAGCAGGGCGTGCCCGCGCTCGATGCAGAAGGTGGCGATGATCAGATCCGCCGTCTTGCGCACGGTCACACCGAGCCCCCGGAGCCTGCGATAATTGCGGGCTCCCGCACGCGCAATCTCAGGGTCGAACATCTGCACGAGTGGAAAGCGGCGCATTCGCTGGTCGATCGCAGAGGCATGCCTGTCATCGCGCGCGCCCTGCAACAGCTCGAGCAAGACCAGATCGCCAATCAGGAGATCGGACGACTCGATCAGCGCATCGAGCCTGGCAACGGACGGGATCTCCTGGCCCCTGAGATGAGCGATCCAGACGGAGCTATCCGCGAGGATCAAGGCAAGAGCTCGACATCACGTCCCGTACGCATCTCGTCGAGGTCCCCTTCCCATCCCATGCCTTTCAACTCGTCGAAGGCCCTGCGTCGACGATGGTTTTCGACAAGGCGGCGAAGCGCTTCTTCGACGACCGCCTTCTTGGTGGAAAGTTCGGTCACCTCCATCGCCTCCTTGAGGAGCGCGTCATCGATGTCGATATTGGTGCGCATCGCGTCCCCATGTGTATGGATCGGGATTATCATACACATCGACGGTCTCGTCCGCAATTTCGACCCCGCGCCCCAAAAAACCTCTTGTCGTCGGGGGCCATCATCCGTATATGCCCTCTACCCAATTCGCACGTGCCTGTGGCCGCGTGTCAGTCGGTGGGCATCCGGACAAGAGGCCGGACAGCCGCCAGGTGTTGGAGACGGATGGAGGGGGATGGATATCCCCTCAAATCACGCTCCCGGTTCCCTTCTCCAGGGAACTGTCACCGAACAGCGACTGGCAGCCGGAGGCGAAACCGGCGAACCCCGAATCTCCACGGGGGACGCAGCTTAAAGCAACGACGGAACGGGCTTTTTTTGGTCTCGCTGGTCCTCCAAAGACCAGCACCGAAGAGGCTTGTCCTTCATTGCCGGGCGTGCGGGGTCTCCCCAAGCGACGGTTATCAGAGTCCGGACGTTTCGTTCGGTGGCCCGCGGCGTTTCCAACGCGCTGTGGCTCGCCTGATCGACTCAAGCCGGCTTCATGTCGCATCGGCGCCGCCAGCGCCGTAAGGGAGACGCGTCTCATGACCGAGCGCATCCGTGATTTTCTTCGCACCCGTCGCGACGACGGTCCTTGCGTCGTCATCGATCTCGATGTCGTCGGCGAGAACTACCATGCCTTCTCGCGGGCCCTTCCCGACACGCGCGTCTTCTACGCCGTGAAGGCGAACCCGGGGCCCGAAGTGCTTGCGTTGCTGGCTAAGCTCGGCTCCTGCTTCGATTGCGCCTCGGTCGTCGAGATCGAGCTCGCGCTCGCCGCCGGTGCGACCGCCGACCGGATCTCCTTCGGCAACACGATCAAGAAGGAGCGCGACGTCGTCCGCGCCATGGAGCTCGGCGTGCGCCTCTTCGCCGTCGACTGCACGGCGGAAGTCGAGAAGGTCGCCCGCTCGGCCGAAAAGACCGCCGCCAAGGACGCGCGCATCTTCTGCCGCATCCTGTGCGACGGCGCCGGTGCGGACTGGCCGCTGTCGCGCAAGTTCGGCTGCGTGCCCGAAATGGCAGCCGACGTGCTCGAGCATGGCCATCGTCTCGGCCTCGCGGCTTATGGCGTCTCGTTCCATGTCGGCTCGCAGCAGGCGAATGTGAACGCCTGGGATTCCGCTCTGGCCTCGGCCTCGGCGGTGTTCAAGGAGTGCGCCACCCGTGGTCTCTCGCTGTCGATGGTCAACCTCGGCGGCGGCTTCCCGGCGCGCTACCTGAAGCCGATCCCGGGCGTGCCGTCCTATGGCGATGCGATCTTCCAGGCGCTGTCGAAGCATTTCGGCAACCAGCTCCCGGAGACGATCATCGAGCCGGGTCGCGGCATGGTCGGTAATGCCGGCCTGATCGAGACCGAGGTCGTCCTGATCTCGAAGAAGGCCGCGGACGACCAGGTCGCCTGGGTTTATCTCGACATCGGCAAGTTCAACGGCCTGGCCGAGACCATGGACGAGGCGATCCGCTACCCGATCCGCAGCGCCCGCGACGGCGATGCGACGGTGCCCTGCATCCTGGCCGGCCCGACCTGCGATTCGGTCGACGTCATGTACGAGAAGACCCCGTACATGCTGCCGTTCAGCCTCGAGATCGGCGACAAGCTGCTGATCGAGGGCACGGGCGCCTATACGACGACCTATTCGGCCGTCGCCTTCAACGGCTTCCCGCCGCTGAAGCAGTACGTCATCTGACGTGATCGGGGCGCCGCAAGGCGCCCCGCGAGATCGGGTCCGGCGAAGCGCCCTGCCATGATCGGCAGGCCGCCCGCAGTTTCGGGCGGAGCGTCCGCGCCTCCAGAAGGAAGCGCGGCGGACGTGGCTCCCGCCGGACCCTCTTCCACACATCCCTGTTGCTTGTGGCCGCGTTCGCGCGCGGCGCCGGGAAGGTCTGCTGCGCGCAGGCGCTCCGGCCGGAGGTGCGTCATGATCACGATCCGCGATGAAATCGCTGCCGACATCCCCGCCCGCGAGGTGCTGCTCGACCGCTGCCTCGGCGAGCGCCGCACCGCCAAGTCGAGCGAGCGGCTCCGCGAGGGTCGTTTGCCGGCTGAAGGCCTGGCCTTGACCGCCGAGTGCGAGGGCGTCGTCGTGGCGACGGTGCGGCTCTGGCATGTCGAGGCCGGCGACAAGGCCGCGCTCCTGCTCGGCCCGCTCGCGGTCGCGCCCGAACTGCAGGGCGAGGGACTCGGCCGCGCGATGATGCGCGAGGCGATCTGGCGCGCCGCCTGCCGCGGCCATGGCGCCGTCCTGCTCGTCGGTGACGCCGCCTATTACGAGCGCTTCGGCTTCTCGGGTGATCTCACCCGCGATCTCGCCATGCCCGGCCCGGTCGAGCGCGAGCGCTTCCTCGGCCTCGAACTGCGCGACGGCGCGCTGGCGGGCGCCGTCGGTGTCCTCGTCGCGACCGGCCGTCCGGCCGAGGCCACGCCGGCCGCTGAGCCCGCGCGCCGCGCCGCCTGAGGATAACCATGACGGCCCCGGCGCTTCGTCGGGGCCGTCATGCATCCGTCATCGCACTGTAGCCACTCCGTCGTCACCGCCCGCCATGACCCCGCCCGAAGGTGGGGTCCATGGCGCAGGCGGTTTTCACGGCAGACAAGGCGAGGGAATGGAGCGCGCCGCGCTGGCGGCCGCGCCGGACGACCCTGCTCGCCTTCGCGATGCTCGCACCCTCGCTGCTGTTCCTGGCACTGTTCACCTACTGGCCGGTCGTCCAGGTCCTCTGGCAGTCGCTGCACGGGCAGGTCCGCGTCGGCGGCCCGCAGGCCTATGTCGGCGCGCAGAACTTCCTGAAGCTCTTCGCCGATCCGGCCTTCCGCAAGGCGCTGGCCAACAACCTCGTCTATGCGCTCGGCACGGTGATCCCGAGCCTCGTCCTGGCGCTCGGCTTCGCCATGGCCTTGGCGCGGTCGAGCCGGGTCAATGCGCTGTTCCGGGCGCTGTTCTTCCTGCCGGTCCTGATCCCGCTGGTCGCGGCGGCCTCGATCTTCCTATTCCTGTTCCTGCCCAATGTCGGGCTGCTCGACTACCACCTCGCCAAGCTCGCCATCTCCGGCCCCAACTGGCTCGGCGATCCCGATGTGGCGCTCTGGTCGATCATGGCGCTGACGATCTGGAAGAACGCCGGCTACTACATGCTGTTCTTCCTCGCTGGCCTCCAGGCCGTGCCGGCGGACGCCTATGAGGCGGCGATTTTGGACGGCGCCGGCCCCTGGCAGCGCCTGCGCTACGTCACCTTGCCCTATCTCAAGCCGACCATCGGCTTCGTGCTGGTGATCGGCCTGCTCAACGTCGTCACGCAGGTCGACCATGTCTTCGTGCTGACCAAGGGCGGCCCGTCGGACTCCACCAACCTGCTGCTGTTTTATGTCTACCAGCAGGCGGTCGAGAACTACGACGCCGGCCGCGCCGCCGCCGGCACGCTGGTGATGCTGGCGCTGCTGCTCGCCGTCACCGCCTTCTCGCTGCGCACGCTCGAACGCTCCTTCGGGGAGAAGGAGGCATGAGCGCCGCCACCATGAGCACCGGCGTTTCGACCGGCGAGATCACGCCGAAGCTCGGCTATGTCGCGACGCTGCTGATCGCCAGCCTCTGGATGGTGCCCTTCCTCTGGATGCTGGTCGCGGCCTTCAATCCTGAAAGCATCGGGGCGGGCATGGCCTCGCTGGTGCCGTCCTACGTCCCGACACTCGCCAACTTCCGCGAGGCCTGGGCCTCGGCCGATTTCCCGCGCTATGGCCTGAACACGCTGATCATCACGCTCGGCATCCTCGCCGTGCAGGTCGTCACGATCACGCTCGCCGGCTACGCCTTCGCCAGGCTGGAGTTCCCCGGCCGCACGGTCTGCTTCTATCTGTTCCTGCTCCAGCTCATGCTGGCGCCGGTCGTGCTGATCGTCCCCAATCTCACGACGATCGCGCAGCTCGGCCTCTATGACAGCCTGCTCGGCGTGATGGCGCCCTATTTCGCCTCGGCCTTCGGCACCTTCCTGATGCGCCAGGCCTTCCGGGCGATTCCGCGCGAGCTGGAAGACGCCGCCCTGATCGACGGCGCCAGCGTCTTCCAGCGCATCGGCTTCATCTACCTGCCGCTGGCCAAGCCCTCGCTCGTCGCCTTCTCGATCGTCTCCGTCACCGCCCATTGGAACGAGTTCCTCTGGCCACTGATGGTGATCAACTCGCCCGATCTGCGCCCGCTCACCGTCGGCCTCGCCTCCTTCACCCGCGGCGCCGAGGGCGCGCAGGCCTGGGGCGTCATCGCGGCGGGAACCCTGCTGGTCAGCGCCCCCCTGCTGATCGCCTTTGCGCTGTTCCAGCGCGCCTTCGTCAACTCCTTCGTCTCCTCCGGCATCAAGTAAGGGAAGCCACCATGACGACCACCCGCCGCACTGTCCTCGCCGGCGCCGCGCTCGCCGCGAGCTTCGCGCTCTCGCCCGCCTTCGCGCAGGCCCCCACCGAGATCGAGCTGTTCTTCCCCGTCCCCGTCGACGGCCAGCTCGCCCGCGACATGGCCGCGATGATCAAGGAGTTCAACGAGAAGAACCCGTCGATCAAGGCGACCCCGGTCTATACCGGCTCCTATGACGAGACCCTGATCAAGACCCGCGCCGCGATGAAGGCCGGCAAGCCGCCCGCCGCCGTGATCATGTCCGCGAACTTCCTGCTCGACCTCAAGATCGAGGGCGAGATCCAGCCGATGGACGGCCTGATCAAGGCCGACGGCAAGACCAACGACCAGTTCATGGGCCAGTTCTTCGACGCGCTGCACGGCAATGCCGTGCTCGACCGTCAGGTCTATGGCGTGCCCTTCCACAACTCGACGCCGCTGCTCTACGTCAACACCGACCATCTCAAGGAAGTCGGCCTCGACCCCGACAAGCTGCCGGCGAACTGGGAAGAGCTGGTCGCGACCGCCAAGAAGCTGACCAAGCGTGACGGCGACCGCGTCACCCGCTGGGGCATGATGATGCCCTCCAACTATGATTACGGCGGCTGGATCCTGCAGGCCCTGACCCATTCCAATGGCGGCCAGTGGTTCAACGTCGATTACGGCGGCGAGGTCTACTACGACACCCCCTCCATGCTCGGCGCCCTGACTTTCTGGTCCGACCTCATCGCCAAGCACAAGGTCCATCCGGCCGGCGTCCAGGCGGGCGGCGCGGTCTCCTCGGCCTTCCTCTCGGGCCAGGCCTCGATGATGCTGCTCTCGACGGGCTCGCTGACCCATATCCGCAACAACGCGAAGTTCCCCTACAAGGTCGCCTTCGTGCCGAAGAACGTGAAGAACGAGGTGCCGATCGGCGGCGCCTCGCTGGTCATCCCGACCGGCGTCGAGGGCGAGCGCCGCAAGGCCGCCTGGACGCTGATCAACTGGATGACGAGCCCTGAGAAGTCCGGCTGGTGGAGCCGCGCCACCGGCTATTTCGCCCCCAACAAGGCCGCCTACGACCTGCCGGAGATGAAGGCGTTCATCGCCAAGAACCCCGACGCCGGCATCGCGGTGAGCCAGCTCGCTTTCGCCAAGCCGTGGTTCGCCACCTACAAGACGGTCCCCGTCCGCAAGGCCATCGAGGACGAGCTCGCCGCCGTGCTCTCGGCCAAGAAGACGCCGAAGGAGGCGCTGGTTGCTGCCCAGAAGGGCGCCGACGAGATCATGCGTCCTTACGTCGAGCAGACCGCGCTGAAGCTGCCGACGAACTGAACGCCTGCTCGACGTCATGCCCGGCCTTGAGCCGGGCATCTCATCATCACCCTTCTGCCTGAGATGGCCGGGTCAAGCCCGGCCATGACGGCGTGCTGGATACCACGCACATGCTCATCGCCCAGATCACCGACCTGCACATCCGCCCGCGCGGCAAGCCCGCCTATCGCGTCTCCGAGACCAATGCGCTGAGCGAGCGCGCGCTCGATGTCGTCGCCAGGCTCTCGCCCCGCCCCGATCTGCTGGTGATCACTGGCGACCTCACCGACTGCGGCCTGCCCGAGGAATACGCCATCCTGCGCGCGATGCTTGATGGCCTCGGCATTCCCGTCCTCGTCGTGCCAGGCAACCATGATCGCCGCGAAACGCTGACCGCGGGGCTGGCGCTCGATTCCCGCCAGGTGCTGGACGGCGGCTTCGTCCAGTTCGCTGCGGATCTTGGCCCGATGCGCCTGATCGGCCTCGACACGCTTCTGCCGGGCAAGAGCGCCGGCGCGCTCTGCCCCGCGCGGCTCGCCTTCCTCGACAAGGCGCTGACGGAAGCCGACGGCAAGCCGGTCGCGATCTTCATGCACCACCCGCCCTTCGATTGCGGCATCCGCCACATGGATGCGATCCGCCTCCTCGACGGCGCGCAGGAATTCGCGGCCATCGTCGCGCGTCATCCCAACATCGAGCGCATTCTCTGCGGCCATCACCACCGGCCGATCGTGACGCGCTTTTCCGGCACGATCGCGCAGATCGCCCCGAGCGTGACCCATGCCGTCACGCTCGACCTGTCGGAGGCGAGCCCCTCGACCTTCCATATGGAGCCGCCGGCCTATCTGCTGCATTCCTTCCGCGAGGGTGCCGGCTTCGTCACGCACACGGCCTTTGTCGAGCGCTCGCCCGGACCCTATCCCTTCGTTCTGGACGCCGATTATCCCGGCAGCCACTAGGCCTTCGCGGGGTGCGCTCGCGACCGCGTCTGTGGTTGATGTTTGACTTGGGGGACGCTTCCCCCCTAGGAGCCGGGGTGGCTCCGCGCGGCCACCCTCTCAACAGCGCCTTTCCCAAGGAGACAACCCGAGAATGAGCACCTGGCCCGTCTATGGAGAGATCACCGGCCCGATCGTGATGATCGGCTTCGGTTCGATCGGCCGCGGGACGCTGCCGCTGATCGAACGGCACCTGAAGTTCGACAAGAGCCGCTTCGTCGTCATCGCGCCCGATGACCAGAACCGCCACCTCCTCGACGAGCGGGGCATCCGCTTCATCCAAGAAGCCGTGACGCTCGAGAACTACAAGGACATGCTGTCCCCGTTGCTGACCGCCGGCGGCGGCCAGGGCTTCTGCGTGAACCTCTCCTGCGACACCGGCTCGCGCGACATCATGGAGCTCTGCTCCAGCCTCGGCGCGCTCTACATCGACACGGTCAACGAGCCCTGGCTCGGCTTCTATTTCGACGAGACCAAGGGCCCGGGCGAGCGCTCGAACTATGCCCTGCGCGAGATGACGCTTGCCGCCAAGCGTGCCCGGCCAACCGGCTCGACCACGGCCGTCTCCTGCTGCGGCGCCAATCCCGGCATGGCCTCCTGGCTCGCCAAGAAGGCACTGCTCAACGTCGCCTCCGACATGCGCCTCAACGTGCCGCAGCCGACCACCCGCGAGGAATGGGCCGGGCTGATGAAGCAGGTCGGCGTCAAGGGCATCCACATCGCCGAGCGCGACACCCAGCGTTCGAAGAACCCGAAGCCCCCTGGCGTCTTCGTCAACACCTGGTCGGTCGAGGGCTTCATTTCCGAGGGCGTCCAGCCGGCCGAACTCGGCTGGGGCACCCATGAAAAATGGATGCCAGAGAACGCCCGGACCCACGAGACCGGATCCCAGGCGGCGATCTACCTGATGCAGCCGGGCGCCGAGACCAAGGTCCGCAGTTGGTGCCCGACGCCGGGTCCGCAATACGGCTTCCTGGTCACGCACAACGAGTCGATCTCGATCGCCGACTATTTCACGGTGCGCGACGACAGCGGCAAGGCGATCTATCGCCCGACCTGCCACTACGCCTATCACCCCGCCAATGACGCGGTGCTCTCGCTGCACGAGATGTTCGGCAATGCCGGCCGGCCGCAGGAGGAGCATCACATCCTCGACGAGGAAGAGGTCATCGACGGCATCGACGAGCTCGGCGTGCTGCTCTACGGCCACGACAAGGGCGCCTACTGGTTCGGCTCGCAGCTCTCGACCGAGGAGACCCGCAAGCTCGCCCCCTACCAGACCGCGACCGGCCTGCAGGTCACCTCGGCCGTGCTCGCCGGCATGGTCTGGGCTCTGGAGAACCCCAAGGCCGGCATCGTCGAGGTCGAGGAGATGGATCTCGACCGCTGCCTCGAAATCCAGATGCCGTATCTGGGACCCGTGCAGGGCTATTACACCGACTGGACCCCGCTCGACGGCCGCCCGGGGCTGTTTCCGGAAGACATCGACGAGAGCGATCCCTGGCAGTTCCGGAACATTCTGGTTCGGTGAACAGCCGTCATTCTCGGGCGATGCGCAGCATCGACCCGAGAAACTCATGACGAAAAGGCACTGGTTTCTAAGATGCTCGGGTCAAGCCCCAGCATGACGAGCCGGATCGAACGGGCGCTACGGCGCCCGTTTGACGTTCACCCCCGCCAGCAGCGCCCCGCCGGTCAGGAAGAACAGGATCAGCACGGCAAGCCCCGCCCTCTGGCTGGCGAACACCGTCGTCGCCAGCGCCACCAGCGTCGGCCCCAGGAAGGACGTCACCTTCCCCGACAGGGCAAACAGCCCGAAGAACTCGCCGACGCGGTCGGGCGGCGCCAGCCGCGCCATCAGGCTGCGCGAGGACGCCTGCAGCGGCCCCGCCACCAGCCCGATCAGCAGGCCTAAGCCCAGATAGACCTTCTCCGGCAGCGAGCCGAACAGCCCGTCGCCCGGCGTCGCCGGCGCCGCCTCGACCACGAACAGGATCCGGTCGGGCGCCAGCGAGAGAATGCCGAGGCAGGCCAGCAGCAGGCAGCCGATCGCCCCCAGCACCACCGTCTTCCCGCCGATCGCATCGTCGACCCGGCCACCGATCCAGGCGCCGAACGTGCCGGTCACCGTCAGCAGGATGCCGAAAACGCCGATCTCGATCGTCTGCCAGCCGAAGACACCGGCGGCATAGATGCCCCCAAACGCAAACAGCGCCACCAGCGCGTCCTGATAGACCATGTTGGCGAGCAGGAAGCGCCCGAGCGAGGGCAGCCGCGGCAGCTCCCGCAGCGTCGCCATCAGACGCCCGACGCCGCCCTGCGCCGCCGCCCGCAGGCTCAGACCCGAGCGCACCGTATCCGGCGTGAACAGGAACATCGGCGCGACGAACACGACGAACCACAGCGCCGTCAGCGGGCCGGAGAAGCGGTCCCCCTCGCGCGCGGCGGCGTCGAGCCCGAGGATCGGTGTCAGCCCCACCAGCGTCTTGCCGGTGAGCGGATCGGCCGCCAGCAGCGCCAGCGTCAGCGCGAGCGAGATCAGCCCGCCGAGATAGCCGATCGCCCAGCCCGTCCCCGAGAGCCAACCCAGCCGTTCGGGCGGCACCAGCCGCGTCATCATCGCGTTGTTGAAGGTGGTCGCGAACTCGGCCCCGATCGTCGCCAGCACGAAGCCGCACAGCGCGATCGGCACGGCCCAGGGCGAGCCCGGCACGGCAAACCAAAGCGCACCCGACCCCAGCACCAGCATCGCGCCGAACACCGCGATCCACGGCTTGCGCGGCCCGGTCCGGTCGGCGATGCCGCCGAGCAGCGGCGACAGCAGCGCGATGCACAGGCCCGCGAATCCCGTCGCATAGCCCCACAGCGCCTGCCCCTGCGCCGGATCGGCGGCGAGCGCCGCGGCGAAGAATGGCGCGAAGACGAAGGTCGTGATCAGCGTGAAGAAGGGCTGCGCCGCCCAGTCGAAGAACAGCCAGGCGGTGACCGCGCGGCGCGGGGGATACGATGTCGGTTGCACCGCTCAGCCCTCATCCTGAGGAGCAAGGCGCAAGCCTTGCGTCTCGAAGGATGCTCCAGCGGCGTCGGGAACCTCCTGAACCATCCTTCGAGACGCCGCTCCGCGGCTCCTCAGGATGAGGGCGGCGGACACCCACTTCACTGCAGCGTCGTTTCGGGGTCGCCGCCATTGCGCGCCAGTTCGATCTCGGTGATCGCGACCAGCACCTCGGCGCGCTGCCTGAGATTGGGCGCCTCGAGCAACGCCTGCTTCTCGCGCGGGCCGAACGGGCACATCATCGAGAGCGCGTTGACCAGCGCCTCGTTCGGCGCCTCGTTGACGCCCTTCCAGTCGATCTTGAGGTCGCTCGCCTTGGCGAAGGCGCGCAGCGCCTTGAGCAGGCCGTTGCGATCGACCTCGTCCTCGCCGGCGCGGGCGGTGAAATCGAGCAGGAAATCGTCGTAAGTCACGCGGCATTGCCGGTAAGGCGTCGTCGCCGGCAGCTCCTCGGCGATGCGGAAACGGGCGATTCCCGTCAGCGTCAGGATGTAGCGATCGTCGCCGGTCTCGGCGAACTGCGTGATGCGCCCGAGGCAACCGACCTGCAGCAGCCCCGGCGTCGCCGCCTGGCGGCCGCTCTCGGGCTCGGGCTGGACGATGCCGATGACGCGGTGCGTGCGGATGGCGTCGTCGACCATCGCCAGATAGCGCGGCTCGAAGATGTTGAGCGGCATCTGTCCGCGCGGCAGCAGGAGCGCGCCGCCCAGCGGGAACATGGGCACCACGGCCGGGCAGTCCTCAGGCCCCTCATAGACGGCGTTCATGCCCATCGGCCGCTCCTCTCGGGTTTCAGGAAAACAACAGGGTCGAGAGCTTGCGACGCCCCGCCATGCTGTGCTCGTCCATCGGGCCCCAGGCCTCGAAGAGCTGCAGCAGCTGCTTGCGGGCGCCGTCCTCGTTCCACGTTCGATCCGCCTTGATGATGGCGATCAGATGATCGACCGCCTCCTCGCGCCGGTCGCGCGCATTCAGCGCCAGCGCGAGATCGAACCGCGCCTGGTGATCCTTCGGATCCGCGGCGACCTTCGCCTCCAGCTCCGCTGTGTCGCCGAGCGCCGCCGCCTGCTGCGCCAGCTCGATGGCGGCGCGCACGGCCACGACCGCGGCATCCCCCACCTTGGCTTCGGGCACCATGCTCAGAATGCCGGTCGCCCCCTCAAGGTCGCCCATGTCGAGATGCAGGCGCGCCAGCCCGGCGATCGCCGCGACATTCTCGGGCTCGAGTTCGAGCACCTGCGCATAGAGTTCGCTCGCACCGGCGGCGTCGCCCGCCTCGGCCGCCGCCTTCGCCGCGGTGATCAGCTCCTCGGTCGCGCCCGGCCCCATCTTGCCGACCAGCTTCTCGATGAAGGCCTTGACCTGGCTTTCGGGCTGGGCGCCCATGAAGCCGTCGATCGGCTGGCCCTGCTTGAAGGCGATGACGGCGGGAATCGACTGGATGCCCAGCTGGCCCGGGATCTCCGGGAACTCGTCGATGTTCATCTTGACGAGCCGGACCTTGCCGCGCGCCTCCTTGACGACCTTCTCGATCACCGGGGTGAGCTGCTTGCAGGGACCGCACCAGGGCGCCCAGAAATCGACCAGCACCGGCTGCTTCATCGACTCCGCGACGACATCCTGCCGGAAGCCTTGCGTCGTGGTGTCCTTGATCAGGCCGGGTTGTTCGGCCGCCTCGCTATTGACCAGCATCGATCGTCCTTCGTCGCGCTTTTGATCAGAAAAATGGTGCGTTGCGGCCACGACCGCATCCGGCCCCATAGATGGGGAGGATCAGCCGCTCTGTCCATCGTCGGGAACCGGCAAATCGACGATCATCGGCTCGTGATCGACGCCGCGCAGGAAGGCGAGCATGTCGTCGCGGGCGATCCGCAGGGTTGCCGTGTTGACCAGCGGATGGAAGTTCATGTCTTCGCCGGTCACGAGGTTGCGGTCCAGCACCATCGTCACGACGCCGTCCCGGTCGTTGATGACGGCAAAGGCCGTGACCGAGCCCGGCGTCACCCCCAGCCGCTCCATCAACTGCTCCGCCGAGCAGAAGGAGAGCCGCCCGCTGGCGCCGAGCGTCTCGTGCAGGCGCTTGAGGTCGATGCGGGCGTTCTCGCGCGCCGATACCAGGAACAGCCGGCCCTTCTTGTCCTTCACGAACAGGTTCTTCGAGTGCAGCCCCGGCAGGGTGCCACGCAGGCCCTGCGATTCGGCCACCGTGAACACCGCCTCGTGGTCGACGCGGGCGAAGGCGAGCCCCTGCGCGCTCAGATGCGCGCAGAGTTCGTCGGGCGTCAGCGGGGTCCGGGTGAGCGGGGCGGAGCGGCTCTGCGGCATGGGTCGGCATCGGCTCGGCTGGAAGAAGGGGCGCAGGGCGATGCCTAGCGCCCGGCCAACCCCGCCACAAGCGCCGTTTGCGGTCCGCCTTGAGCCGACATCGGGCGGGTTGCGACGGCATTTCGCAAAAGATGAAACTTCCGCAACAAGGCGCTTGCACTGCGCGCCGCTTTGGGGCAATAAGCCGGCCTCCGCGGCGGAAACGGCGCGGCCATGTCCTGATGCGGGAGTAGCTCAGGGGTAGAGCACAACCTTGCCAAGGTTGGGGTCGAGGGTTCGAATCCCTTCTCCCGCTCCAGGACATCACAGCGTTAGAGACTGTCGCAGGCGTCGGTTTATCCGGCGCTTTTTGCGTTTTGACGCTCACGATCGATGATCAGATCATGGCGTCTTGAATGTGCCGCTCCGAAAGTTGATGCGCCCGTCGTGAGGACGCGCCGTCATTCCGGACAAGCCGCGAAGCGGCACTGCTCCGGAATCCATCATAGGCATTGTCGCGCTACAATGGGTTCCGGGTCTTCGCTTCGCTCGCCCGGAATGACGGCGCGCTCAGGCGCCGGCGGACCGTACGGACTCTGACTCACAACACCGACGACATCCCGCCATCGACATAGATGATCTGGCCGTTGACGTAGTTCGAGGCCGACGACGCCAGGAAAACCGCCGTGCCGATCAGCTCGTCCGGCTTGCCCCAGCGCTTCGCCGGGGTGCGGCCCTTGACCCAGGCGTCGAAGGTCGGATTGTCGATCAGCGCCTGGTTCATGTCGGTGATCATGTAGCCGGGACCGATGGCATTGGCCTGGATGCCGTGTTCGGCCCATTCCGCCGCCATGGCCCGCGTCAGCATCTTCATGCCGCCCTTGGCGACCGTGTAGGGCGCCACCGTCGCCCGCGCGAGTTCGCTGGTCAGCGAGCCGATATTGATGACCTTGCCATGGCCCCGCGCGATCATTCGCTTGGCCGCCTCGCGGCCGATCATGAAGGCCGAGGTCAGGTTGGTGTCGATGACGCGCTGCCAGTCGGCCGTGGCGAGTTCGACCATCGGCTTGCGGAACTGGATGCCGGCATTGTTGACGAGGATATCGACCGTGATGCCGGCCGCGTCGAAGGCCTCGAAGGCGCGCAGGATGGCCGCCTCGTCGGTGACGTCGAAGGCCGCCGGCTCGGCCGCGTGGCCGGCGGCGTGGAACTGCGACACGGCCTCGGCCACCCGCAGCGGATCGGTGCCGTTGATCAGGATGCGCGCGCCGGCGACCGCCAGCCCTTCCGCCATGGCGCGGCCGAGGCCGCGCGACGAGCCGGTGACGAGGGCCGTCTTGCCCGAGAGATCGAAGAGGGGATTGGTCATGTCACATCCTCACAAGCTGGAGCGGCGGAGGGTCAGGTCCGTGCGATCGAACACGGCCGGCAGCAGCTCGACGCCGAGACCGGGGCCTTCCATCGGCAGGACATAGCCGTTCTCGATGGTCGGCATCGTCGTGACGAGTTCGTTGTACCAGCCGGTGTAGAAGGCGCGAACGGATTCCTGGATCAGCGTGTTGGGCTGGCTGAAGGAGGCGTGGATCGCCGCGATGAAGCCGACCGGGCCGATGCAGTCATGCGGCGCGAAGGGACGGTGATAGGTGTCGGCCATGGCCGCGATCTTGCGGCCCTCGGTGAGCCCGCCGGTCCAGCACAGGTCGGCCATGACGATGTGCATCGCGTCGCGGTCGAGCATGTCCTTGTAGGGGAAGCGCGAACCCAGCGTCTCGCTGGCGCAGACCGACACCGTCGTCGAGCGCGCGAACTCGCTGAGCGCCTGCGGCGAGTTCATCCGGATCGGATCCTCGTACCAGGTCGGGCTGTACTGCTCGAGCACCCTAGCGATCTTGATCGCGGTCGGCAGGTTCCAGAGCGAATGGAACTCGACCATGATCTCGATCTTGTCGCCCACGGCCTTGCGGATTTTCTCGAACGGCTCGCACGCCTTTCGCATCTGCTCGGGGGTGATGAACATCCCCTGGTTCTCGATTGCGGGCGGATCGAACGGCCAGATCTTCATGGCGGTGATGCCGCTCTCCAGCAGGCTCTCGGCCACCGCGTCGGCCCGGTTCATGAAGCCGCCGAGATCCTCATAGGGACCTTCGGTCTCGCCGAGATTCCAGGTCGAGACCGGCTTGATGTTGTGCGAGCGAACATAATTGTAGCCGGCGCAGGTGTTGTAGATACGCTGCTTGTCGCGGCACAGCCCGCCGAGCATCTGGTGGACCGGCTGGCCGCAGACCTTGCCGAAGACATCCCACAGCGCGATGTCGACGGCCGACGTCGCCCGCGATTCCACACCGGTCGAGGCCTGCGCCATCGGCAGGTTGGTCATCTCGCGATGCAGCGCCTCGATGTGCAGCGGGTTCTTGCCGAGCAGCCGCATGGCGAGCGTGTCGTGCAGATGCGCCTCGACGGCGCCCGCGCCATAAAACGTTTCGCCCAGCCCGATGATGCCGGCATCCGTATGGACGCGCACCCACAGCACATTGGCGAACTCTTCCGTCCGCAGCGTCTCGATGGCGGTGATCTTCACAGCTTGCCTCCCGGGCGGCGCGCGCTTTTGTGGCGGCAGCACGCCGCTGAGCGCTGTGGTTGATGGCGGTCCGCCAGAGCGGCACCGCGGGTGCCGGACCGGACAGAACGGAACGCAGCATAGGAGCGCTTGTAAAATATCACAATATGTTTAGTCTGCTCGCCAAGCTGGGGCCGCTTGAACGAGCTCCGCGACGGAGGAACGAGATGGCGCAGCGCGCTGGCCGGCTGACAGTGGTGGAGGCGCATGATGCGCCGCCGCGGCGCAACCGCGTCAACCTGTTCGAACTGGCCTATCAGCGCATCGAGGAGATGCTGGTGCGCTGCGAACTCGCGCCCGGCCGCTTCCTGGCGATGCAGGATCTCCAGGACCTCACCGGCTTCGGCCGCACGCCCGTCCATCATGCGGTCAATCGTCTCGCCGCCGACACGCTGATCGTCGTCCGCCCGCGCCACGGCCTCCAGATCGCGCCGATCGACCTCGCCCGCGAGCGCGTGCTGCTGCATCTGCGCCGCGACATCGAGCGCTTCGTCATTCGCCTCGCGGCCGAGCGCGCCGGGCCGTCGCATCGCAACCAGATGCTGCATATGGAACGCCTGCTGCGCGAGCGCCGCGACGGGCTGACCCTGGCCGAGTTCAACACCCTCGACCGCCGCATCGACCAGATGGTGCTGGCTGCGGCGGGCGAGCCGTTCCTCGAACACACGCTGCGGCCGCTGCACACGATCTTCCGGCGCATCGGCTTCATCTATCACGCCCATATGGCGGCCAGGCCCAGCCTGGAAGGCACGATCGACCACCACATTGCTGTGCTCAACGCCGTCGCCACGCGCAATGTCGAGCGTGCGGTCGCAGCGTCCGACGCGCTCATCGCCTTCGTCGATGGCATGTTCGACGAGATGGAGACCCGGATCGACCCGTCCCTCCTCGATTGCAGCGTCGAGCCGCTGCTGAGCACCTGACGCACCCGCCACCCCATCGAGACCAGCGAGAAAACGCCGACCATGCGCATCATCTTCCACGGCGACAACGCCGCCTCCTTCAGCCAGGGCTTCGCCGACCTCGTCGGCGGCGACGCGCAGGTCACCATCTTGCCGGACGTGCTCGCCACCCCGGCGGAGCAACAGTCCTATGCGCAGGCCGATGCGATCATCGGCGTGAAGTTCGATGCCGGCCTGCCGATGCCGAAAGACCTGAAGCTGTTCCATGTTCCCGGAGCAGGCTACGATGCCGTCGATCTCGCGCTGCTCCCGCCGCAGGCCCATCTCTGCAACTGCTTCGGGCACGAGCAGGCGATCTCCGAATATGTGATGAGCGCGCTGCTCGCCCGCGCCATTCCCCTCGCCGATGCCGACGCCAGGCTGCGCCGCGGCGACTGGGCCTACTGGGCCGGCTCGCCGGACCGCGTCCATGGCGAGATCGCCGGCCAGACCATCGGCCTGCTCGGCTTCGGCCATATCGGCAAGGCCATCGCGCGGCGCGCCAAGGCCTTCGAGATGAAGGTCCATGTCGCCAATCGCAGCCCGGTCGCGACCTCGGACCTGGTCGACCGCGCCTTCACGCTCGATGACCTCGCGGCCTTCTGCGCATCGGTCGATGCGCTCGTGGTGTCGGTTCCGCTGACAGCCGAAACCACCGGCATCGTCGATGCGGCGGCACTGGCCGCGATGAAACCCGATGCCGTGATCGTGAATGTCGGCCGCGGCCCGACGATCGACGAGACGGCGCTGTTCGAAGCCCTCGAAGCACGCCGGATCGGCGGGGCGATCATCGACACGTGGTATCGCTACCCCAATCCGGCCGAGCCTACTATTTTACCATCGAAACTGGCTTTCCATGAGCTTTCAAACGTTTTAATGACACCGCACATGTCAGGCTGGACGGATGGCACCATTCGCCGCCGCCAGCAGACGATGGCAGACAACATCAAGCGGTGCCTGTCGGGCGCCGCTCTCACCAACGTCGTGCGGAAGGGCGCGTCCCGCGTCTGACCGCCAGCAAACCGGCCGCACGAAGCCGGAGCAACAACACCTGCCCCGACGCCAAACCGAGGAAACGGCACCATGAACCTGATGAAGCATCTCAAGATCGCCGGCACGCTGCTCGCGCTCGGCGCCGGCATGCTCGCCGCCAGCCAAGCCTCCGCCCAGACGCTGGCCGACATCACCAAGCGCGGCAAGGTCCGCATCGGCGTGCTGATCGGCGCCCCCCCCTATGGCTCCGTCGACTCGACCGGCAACGCCATCGGTTATGACGCCGACGTCGCCGCCCTCGTCGCCAAATATCTCGGCCTGCCGATGGAAGTCGTGCAGCTGACCCCGCCCTCGCGCATCCCCGCGCTCGAAGCCAACAAGGTCGACTTCCTGGTCGCCACGCTCGCCCCGACGCCCGAGCGCGCCAAGGCGGTGATGTTCACCATCCCCTACAGCGCCTTCCAGATGGGCATCTACGCCAAGAAGGGCACGCCCATCAAAACCTGGGCTGATCTCAAGGGCCGCAAGGTCGGCGTCAACCGCGGCTCCAGCGTCGAGCGCGAATTCGTCAACCGCGAGAAGGAGCTGAACCTCACCATCCTGCGCTTCGAGGACGACTCGACCACGATGCAGGCGCTGTTCTCCGGCCAGGTCGACGCCATCGCCGGCCCCGACGCCCAGGCCAACGCCGCCATCAAGGCCCGCGGCGAGACCGAGACCGAGGTGAAGTTCTTCTTCGGCATGCAGCCGAACTCGATGACCGTCCGCAAGGACGCCTACGAGCTGAAGCAGTGGCTCAACAATGTCATCTACTTCATCAAGCAGAACGGCGAGCTGAACGCGATTTCGGAAAAGTGGGTCGGCGGCCCGCTGCCCACGCTCCCGACCTTCTGATTGCAGCCTTGCGCCGGCACGGGAGCGATCCCGTGTCGGCCCTTCATGCTCACGACGGCCGCCCGGTCCCGACCGTGCGATAACCGATCCGGTGCGGCCCCCGAGTTGGGGAGGAGCCATCCTTGCAGTTCGATCCTGTTTTTGCCGAATCGCAGTTGATCATCGACGGGATCATGCTGACGATCGGCCTCTCGGCGGCCGCGATCGTGCTCGGCTCGATCCTGGCGGTGCTGCTCGTGGCGCTGCGAACCCTGGCGGGCCGCTGGGCCGGCTTCGTCGTCGACGCCTATGTCGAACTGATGCGCAACACGCCCTTCCTGATCCAGCTCTTCATGGTCTTTTTCGGTCTGCCGCTGCTCGGCATCCGGATGTCGGGCGTCGAGGCGGCCCTGCTGACGATGACGCTCAATCTCGGCGCCTACTCGACCGAGATCATCCGGGCCGGCATCGATTCCATTCACAAGTCCCAGTTCGAAGCCGGCGTCTCGCTGGCGCTCTCCCGCCGTCAGGTCTTCCAGTATGTCATGCTGCAGCCGGCTTTCGCGCGGGTCTGGCCGGCACTGTCGAGCCAATTCGTGCTGATGATGCTGGCCTCCAGCATCTGCTCCTTCATCTCGGTGCAGGAGCTGTCGGGCGCGGCCGCGCTGATCGAGCAGCGCACCTTCCGCAGCTTCGAGACCTATATCGTCGTGACGATCGTCTATCTGGTGATGGCGCTGTCGCTGAAGGTCTTCCTGCTCTGGCTCGGCCGCCGGCTGTTCCCCCAGGTCTCGGGCCTCGCCCGGCTCGACGCCAAGGCGGAGTCAGCCTGATGCAGACATTCGGTTGGCCCGAGGCCATGTTCATCTTCCGGGCGGCAGGCTGGACCCTGCTGCTCACCGTCATCGCATTCGCCATCGGCGGCGTCGTAGGCGGCGCGCTGGCGATCATGCGCCTGTCGCGCATCGCCGTGATCCGGCGCTTTGCCGCCACCTATATCCTCGTGATCCAGTCCCTGCCGGTGCTCATGGTGCTGTTCATGAGCTATTACGGGCTCTCGGTCATCGGCATCGAGCTGCCGCCCTTCTTCGCGGCCTCTGCCTCGCTGGCGGTCTATGTCTCGGCCTATCTGGCGGAGATCTGGCGCGGCTCGATCGAATCCGTGCCGTTCCAGCAATGGGAGGCCTCGTCCTCGCTCGCCCATTCCCGCGCGCAGACCTATCGCTATGTCATCCTGCCGCAGGCGGTGCGCATCTCGCTGCCACCGACGGTCGGGTTCCTCGTTCAATTGGTCAAGAACACCTCGATCGTCTCGGTCGTGGGCTTCGTCGAACTGTCCCGCGCCGGGCAGCTCGTCAACAACGCGACCTTCCAGGCCTTCCAGGTCTTCTCGCTGGTGGCGGTGATCTATTTCGCGATCTGTTTCCCGCTGTCCCGGCTCAGCCGCCATCTCGAAAAGGTGATGAATGCCAGCCGTTCTCATTGACGACGTCCACAAGAGCTTCGGCGATCTCGAAGTGCTCAAGGGCGTTTCGCTCACCGTCGACGCCGGCCAGGTGGTCGCGCTGATCGGCCGCTCCGGCTCCGGCAAGAGCACGCTGCTGCGCTGCATCAACGGGCTGGAGGCGATCAATTCCGGCCGCATCGAGGTCGCCGGCCACGTCGTCGACCAGGATCAGAAGCATCTGCGCGAGCTGCGCAAGGATGTCGGTATCGTCTTCCAGAGCTACAATCTGTTCCCGCATCTGACCGTCGGCCAGAACATCATGCTCTCGCCGCGGATCACCCAGAACGTGCCGCAGGCGCAGGCGGAAAAGCGCGCCCGCGACGTGCTCGCGCAGGTCGGGCTCTCCGAGAAGTTCGACAGCTATCCCGACAATCTCTCCGGCGGCCAGCAGCAGCGCGTGGCGATCGCCCGCTCGCTCGCCATGCAGCCCAAGGTCATGCTGTTCGACGAGGTCACCTCGGCGCTCGACCCCGAGCTGACCGGCGAGGTTCTGCTGGTGATGGAGAAGCTCGCCAAGGACGGAATGACCATGCTCCTGGTCACACATGAGATGGCCTTCGCCCGCAATGTCGCGAGCACGACCATCTTCATGCATCAGGGCAAGATCTGGGAAAGCGGCTCCTCGCAGGAGCTCTTCGCAAATCCGCAGACGCCGGAACTGCGCAATTTCGTCAGCGCCGGCGCCAAGTGAGACGCAAGGCGGCGCTCCCCTTCGGGCGCCGCCTTTGATCCCTCAGGCGGCCAGCGGCAGGGCGCCCTCGCGGGTGATCCCCGCCTGATCGAGCGCCTGCTTGATGCGCGCGATCTCGTCCTCCGGCAGCTTCATCAGCGGCGGCCGCACCACCGCCCTGTCAAGCCGGCCGAGCAGCACGAGCGCCTCCTTCATGCGGTTGTGCATGTCGAGGAAGGGCGGCGCATAGAACGCCTGCGACAGCGGCACGATACGGTCGTTGACCGCCTGCGCGGCCTTGAGGTCGCCGGCCTGCACCGCCCGCCACAGCGCCACCTGCAGATCGGCGATCACGCTGCCCGAGCCCGAGAGCAGCCCGTTGCAGCCCAGCGTCAGCGAGGCCATCAGCCAGGACGAATGGGTGGTGAGAACGTTCACCGGGCGGACGAGAGCCTGGAAGGTCCGGATATGCTTTTCATGCAGCATCGGATCGTTCGACCAGTCCTTGATCGCGACGATCGTCGGCACCGCCTCGAACAGCGCCAGCAGCGTCTCGAACGGATAGCCGAGCCCGCCACCCATCGGATACTGGAAGGCGATGATCGGCAGATCCGTGGCGTCGGCGATGCGCCGGTAATGCGCGATCGCCATCTCCGGCCGCAATTGCCCGCCCATCGCCATGCTGTTGGGCGGGAAGACCAGCAGCGCAGAGGCGCCCTCGCGCTCGGCCATCGCCGCCAGCCGGGCCGCTTCCATCGAACCATCGGCATAGACGCCGTTGATCAGCGGCACCCGGTCGCCGACCTCGGCCAGCGACGCCGCCAGGATCTGCTGCTGCTCGTCGAAGGAGCAGGCATGGACCTCGGAGGCATGGCCGTTGACGGTGACCGCGCTGACCCCGTCGACCAGCGCGCAGTCGCGCAGATGGCGGCGCGTCTGGCGCTCGTCGATGCTCATGTCGTCATGGAGTGCGAGCAGCGTCGCCGGGATCACGCCGGCAGGCCGGAAGTCCTTGAAGCGAGGCATGTCCGTCTCCTGTTGTCGGCGGGTCAGTCGTTCCAGATGCCGCCGGTGACGCTGATCGTTTCGCCGGTGATGTAGTCTGCCTCGTCGGAGGCCAGGAACGCCACCGTCTTGGCGATGTCTGAGGGCAAGCCGGCGCGGCGCAACGGAATCGTCTTGGCCCGGTCCTTCGCCGTCGGCAGCCCCTCGGCCGCGCGCTGGATCTCGGATTCGTCGCGCATCCTGGTCTCGACGATCAGCCCCGGCGCAATCGCGTTCACCCGGATGCCGTATTCGCCGATCTCGAGCGCCAGCGACTGCGTCAGCGACACCACCGCGAATTTCGAGGCGCAATAGGCGCCATAGGCCGCCACGCCCGACTTGCCCATCCAGGAGGCGATGTTGACGATCGTGCCGCTGCGGCGCTCGACCATGCCCGGGGCGACCTGGCGGGTGACGTGGAACAGCCCGTCGACATTGATGCCGAAGGTCGCCTTCCACTCGGCCTCGCTCGTCTCCAGCAGCTTGCCGACCTTGCAGATACCGGCATTGTTGACGAGGATATCGATGGGGCCGAGCGCCGCCTTCAGCGCGCCGATGCCGGCCGCGACATCCTCCCGCGACGAGACATCCCCCGCCGCCACCACGACCCGGCCGCCCTCGGCGGAGAGCGCGTCGGCGGTGGCCTGCGCCGCCGCGCGGTCGAGGTCGAAGAGGCCGACCTCGCAGCCTTCCGCCACGAGCCGCGCCGCGATCGCCCGGCCGATGCCGTGCGCTCCCCCGGTGACGATCGCCTTGCGGCCGTTCAATCCATACATCTGTCAGCCTTGTGTCTTGGGTCAGGGTTCGATTTTGGGTTTGCGGTCTCCCTGTGCCGTCCAGCCGCCATCGACGACCATGACGGAGCCGGTGCAGAAGGAGGCGTCGTCGCTGGCGAGCCAGAGCATCGCCTGGGCGATCTCGATCGGCTGGCCGAGGCGCTCCATCGCCTGGCGTTCCTCGAGGCCGCGACGCAGCACCGCGCCGTCGGGCCCGCTCAGGATCTTGGTGAAATAGGGCGATTCGATCGTGCCGGGCGCGACCGCGTTGATGCGAATGCCGCCCGCGACATGGTCGATCGCCATCGCCCGCGTCAGCGCCGCCACCGCCCCCTTGGAGGCGACATAGGCCGCGCGATCATGGATGCCGATATTCGCCGCCGCCGAGGCCGTGTTGACGATCGCACCGCCGCCCTGCTTCTCCATCACGGGAATCGCATGCTTGCAGCCGAGGAAGACGCCGTTGACGTTGACCGCCATCAGCGCGTTCCAGTCGGCCTCCGAGGTCGACACCACGGTGCCGGAGATGCCGTAGCCGGCATTGTTGACGAGGATGTCGAGCCGGCCGTGATCGGCGACGACCTTCGCGATCATCGCCGCCACCTCGACCTCCCGGCTGACATCGACGGTGTGGGCGCTCGCCTGGCCGCCCTGCCCCACGATCTCAGCCGCGACGCGCTCAGCCGCCGCCCCGTCGCGGTCGGCGACGATCACGCGCGCGCCTTCGCGGGCGAACAGCTTGCAGGCCTCATGGCCGATTCCGGAGCCGCCCCCGGTGATGATCGCGATCTTGCCGTCGAGCTTCATGGCCTTGGCCTCCCTTCGAGGATCCCGTGACGATCCCGGCGCTCCGCGCTCACATCATCACCACGGGAGAAAAATGCTGCTCGACCGCAGCCAGAATGGCCTGCGCGACGATCCAGGACGATTTCGGATTGGTCGGCGAGGGCTGGTTCGCGATCTCGAGCGACATGGTTCCGAACTCGCTGCTCACCCTGACCACATGCGTGTTTCCGGTGGCGGCGGGATCACAGACGACGTCGACGCCGGTCGCCTCGAAACCCGGCCCCGCCAGCGCCAGCGCCGCCGCGACGTTGAGGTTCTGCGGGTAGCGCGCGGCCGCTTCGCGCGCCGTGCCCGAAAACAGCGTCACGGGCCGGGACAGCGCGGCCGGGTCATGGCCGAGCGCGCGCAGTTCGCCGCTCCAGGCGGCCGGCGGCTTGCGCGATTCATAACGCAGCTCGAGCTGCTTGGCGTGGCGCACGGCCCGGACATAGTCGAGCCCACCGAGCGCGCCCGACGCCAGCAGGAGCCGCCCGCCGCCCCGGCGCGCCGTGGCGACGAGTTCGGCAAAGAAAGTCTCGTCATGCAGCGCGCCGATCGACGAGATCAGCACCGGCAGCCCAAGCGCCAGGCAGCCCGGAACGCTCTCGCGCACCGCGCCATGGCCGGCGGCCTCGATCACCAGATCGGGAGCGAAGGCCGCGACCGCGTCGAGCCCCGATAGAACCACGACGCCCTCCGGAACCCGCCCGGCCGACGACGAACCCGGCCGCAGCAGCACGGCCAGCGCATAGCCGGGCTCACGCGCCGCGAGCAGCGCCGCAGTGATGTCGGCGGCGATGGCGCCATAGCCGATCAGGACGACGCGGCGCGCGCTCACCCGTGTTCTCCGATCCACTCCGCGACCTTGGCGGTGAAGGCGTCGGGCCGCGAGACCGGGAAGAAATGTCCGCCCGAATCGAGCAGGATCTTGCGGGCGCCGGGCAAGGCCGTGGCCAGGTCCTCCTGCAGGAAGGCGGGCACGATCATGTCGTCGCGCGCGCCCAGGACCAGCGTCGGCATGGTCAGCGCGGCGATGTCGGCCGAACCGTCGAAGGAGAGCAGCGCGTCGATGCGCTCGCGCACGACCTGGCGGGCTTCCGCCGAGACGGGCGCGGCCGCGATGGCCGCCTCATAGACGCTCCAATGCGCCTCCAGCCAGGCCGGCGGATAGGAGATCAGCACGGCGGTGGCGGCATAGGCCTGCGGGTTCTCGGCGAGAATGGCCCGCCGCGCTCCGAACAGCGCGCCCATGTAATGGCTCGGCTTCAGCCAGGTCGCGCTCAGGATCAGCCCGTCGAGCCGCTCCGGCGCGATCCGCGCGAGCGCCTGGCCGATGCAGCCGCCGGTGGAATGGCCGAGCAGCACGGCCCGTTCGACGCCAGCCGCGTCGAGCACGCTCAGGCAGTCGCGCGCGAGCTGGTCGATCGTGCAGGGGGCGCTGCCGCGGCTGCTGGCGCCGATGCCGCGCTGGTCGAAGCGGATGACACGGTGGGAGCGCGCGAGCGTCGCCGTGTTGCCCTTCCAGAAGCCCGCCGTGCCGCCGAGCCCGCTGACGAGCAGCAAGGCCGGCCCCGCGCCCTCGGAAAAGGCGTGCAGCACCGCCCCGTCCGGGGTCGTCACGGAAAAGAAGCCGGGCGTGCCGGTCGGGAGAGCGGCGCTCATTGCAGCGGCGAATAGGCGACGGGCGTCAGGATGCGCGTATCCTGAAGATCGATCAGGCCGTCGACGCGCTTGAGATAATCCTGCCAGCGCGGATCGACCAGCATGGTCTTGCGCTTGGCGGCGCGCTCGTCGAGGCTGTTGTAGCTCCACAGCGCCACGACATGGTTGAGCTCGCCGATCTCCGTGGTGAAATAGGCGATGAAGGTGCCCAGATGCTCCTTCTGCAGCGGCAACCCGTATTCGCCATAGAGCTTCACGAACTCGGCCAGCTTGCCCGCCTTGATGCGATAGTCGCGCTCTTCATAGATCATCGTTCGTCTCGCTCATTCAGCGGGCAATGCGGCCCCGCAGGTGCCGTCAGGCTAGCCATACATGACCTTCGGCAGCCAGGTCGCCAGCGCCGGGAAGAACAGCAGCAGCGCCAGCACCACCAGCTGGCAGAGGATGAACGGGATCACACCCCAGTACATGTCCGTCAGTCGGATGGTTGGCGGCGCGATCGCCCGCAGATAGAAGATCGAGGGCGACATCGGCGGCGTCAGATAGCTGGTCTGCAGCACCACCAGCATCACCACGGCAAACCAGAGCGGGTCGATGCCGAAGCCTTTGACCAGCGGCACCGCGATCGGCACGATGATCAGAATGATCGAGATCGAGTCCACGATGAAGCCGAGGATGAAGGTCACCACAAGGATCACCGCCATGACGGACCAGGGCGAGAGCCCGAAGGCGTCGAGGATGCCCTTGGTCGCGGTCATGCCGCCCGAGGCGAAGAACACCCCGGAGAACATGCCGCCCGCCAGCACGATCGCCAGGATCATGGCCGTCAGAGAGACCGTCTGCTTGGCCGCCTGGAACAGCAGCGACCAGGTCAGGCGCCGGTAGAGCAACGCCAGCAGAAGCACGCCGAAGGAGCCGCAGGCCGCCGCTTCGGTCGGCGTCGCCAGCCCCATGAACAGCGTGCCGAGAACGGTGAAGATCAGGAAGGCCGGCGGCACCAGCGCGACCAGCGTGAACCTGATCTTCTCGCCGAGCGGGCGTGGATCGGGCTCCGGATCGGGTGGGGCGAGCGTCGGCTTCAACGCGCAGGCGACGAGGATGTAGAGGATGAACAGGCCCGACATCAGCAGGCCTGGAAACAGGATGCCCGCCAGAAGATCGCCGATCGGCAAGGTCGCGATCGGCGCGAGCACGATCACCGGCACCGAGGGCGGGATGATCGTGCCCAGCGAGCCGCCCGCACAGATCGTGCCCGAGATCAGCTTGTTGTCGTAATGCCGCTTCACCATGGCCGGGATCGCGAGCATGCCGACCAGGGTCTCGGTCGCGCCGACGACGCCGCTGGCGGCGGCAAAGATCGTGCACATCAGCAAGGCTGCGATCGCGAGCCCGCCGGGCAGGCGCCGCGTCCACATATAGAGCGCGTCGAAGAGGCGCTCGGCGATGCCGGCCCGCTCCAGGATCGAACCCATGAAGATGAAAAGCGGGATCGCGCCCAGCACATAGTTGGTCGAGAGATCGTCGATGCGCTGCGCGAACTGGTGGACGAGCGTGCCGCCGAAGCGCATCAGCCCGAAGCCGAGCGCCGCGATCATCATCGAGAAGGCGACAGGGAAGCCGAGGAAGATCAGCCCCAGCAGCGCCGGGAACATCCAAAGCACGGTCTGCGCGGTCATCGGGCCGATCCTTCGGTCTCATATCCGAATACGATCAGCAGGTTCTCGATCGCTTTGGCGAGGCATTGCAGGGCAAACAGCCCGAAGCCGATGACGTAGATGACGCGATAGGGCCAGACCGGCGGGTTCCAGGCCGACAGGCCGGTTCCCTCGCCGGTGCGGTAGACGCTCGCGACGTTTCCGATCAGCGCATTCGTGATCCAGAACAGCATCCCGGCCATCAGCACATAGCCGACCGAGTCGATCACGGCGATGCCGCGCCGCGGCAGGATCTGATGAAGGAAATCGACATTGACGTGCTGGTCGAGCAGCACCGCATAGGACAGGCCGAACAGGAAGATCGATCCCATCATCATGTAGCTGAGCTCGAAGGCCCACTGCGTCGGCGCCGCGAAGAAGTACCGGCTGACGACCTCGAACACCATGGCGAGCACGAGCGGCAGCACGATCAGCGCTCCCACGCGGCCAGACCACAGCGAGAGCCTGTTGATGAATCGGACGATGGGCATGAAGACCTCGGGTCGGGCCCGCGACGGCGACCCGAAGGCCGCCGCCGCCAGGCGAAGGATCAGCGCGAGCCGATGGCGAAGCGGAATTCGCTCAGCGGCTTGACGCTGGCCATGAAGGCCTTCTGGCTGTCATAGGCTTTCTTGAACCAGGCGTTCGAAGCCGCCTGCTTGTCGGCCCACTCGCCCGACGCCTTTACCACGGCGGCCGTCAGGCTCGGATCGACCTGGATCACCTCGATGTTGCTCGCCTTGATCTGCTTGTAGGCATCGAGATCGCTCTTGGCGTAGCCGAGATAGGTGTCGAGCACGGTCAGGCGGCCGGCAAGCTCCAGCAACTGCTTGTCCTTGTCGCCGATCTTGGCCCAGACGGCGTTGTTGAAAACGCAGTCATGCGCGCCCGACGGCGCATGCAGACCGGGCATGATCACGTATTTGGCGACCTTGTGAAAACCCTCCGACAGGTTGCTGCCCGGGCCGCCCCATTCGATGGCGTCGACGACCTTGCGCTCGAGCGCGCTGAACACCTCCGAGCCCGGCAGAACCACGGTCGAGGCCCCCAGCATCGGCGCGATCTCGGCCCAGGAGGACGAGGTGCGCAGCTTGAGGCCCTTCATGTCCGCGACGGTGCGGATCGGCTTGTGCGAGTGCATGAAGAACTCCGTCTCCAGCACGCCGCAGGGGAAGGCGACGACGTCGAACTTCTCCTTGCGCCACTGCTTCCAGAGATCGGCACCCCCGCCATTGTAGAGCCACATCATCATCTCTTCGGGGTTGGGCCCCGCCGACCAGCCCGAGAAGATCGCGCCGGTGCGATCGACCGCCCAGTCGTAGCCCGGCCAGCTATGGCCCATATCGGCGACGCCCTTCTGGACCGTTTCCGTGACCTTCAGCGCCGGCCCGAGCGCGCCGGCCGGGAAGACGTTGATCTTGATCCGGCCCTCGGTCATTTTCTCGACGTTCTCGGCATATTTCTTGGCGCCGATGTCGAGCCAATGGCCGCCCGCCCAGGGCGTGGCCATGTTGAGTTCCATCTTGTTCTGCGCCAGGGCGCCCGGGGCGCCAAACGCAAATCCTGCTGCGATGGCGAGCGCGGCAGCGGTCTTGAATCCGGTCATGTTGTTAGCCTTTCCCTCTGGTGCGGCCCTTGTCGATATCTGCGCGTCGGCCGATCTGCCGTGGTTCGGCAGCGCGCGATGGTTGGCTTGATCGTAACGACGGAAGGTCGGCCGGGCAGAGGCATCACCATCATTCCGCAGCGCCCTTATCGTCAGGCTGCTCCGTGGCGATGTCCCGTTCCCCGACAACCTCGCTCTCCCCCCGCTCATCTGCGCCATGCAAGCCCAACGGCGCACCGCGCATCACATCATATATCGCCCGCGCATTTGCAGCGGGTCTCGTCACAGAACCGCAGGCAAGGATCGCGCCAGCCGCCCCAAAACAGATCAAAAATTTCACTGAGGGGCGATCCAGGCGCCCGCTCCACAAACATTATGACATATATCAGCACGGTGCTTGCAGCGCGGCAACCGGGCTGGACAACACGATTATCGAGGCTCGCCTCATTGCGAGGACGTCATCAGAAAACCGGCCAAGCGCAGTGTCAATCCAGCGCACCGCATGGGCAGCCCGCGCCTGGATCGGCGCCATGCCCTGCGACGGCTTGTCATCGGCGCACAGCGCGGCCAAAGACAGCGCGATGATCGGGCGGGAATGACGGCATGGACCAAGAGCAGAAGCGCCTCGCGGCGTTGCGACATCTCCTGACGCAAGCCCATGAGAAACTCGGGCTGAAGCTCGGCTTCCAGCTTTGGGACGGCAGCCGCGTCCCCGGCACCTGGCCACAGGACGGGCTCGCCATCGCCATCCGCGATTCCGGCGCCGTCGCCGCGCTGCTGCGCAAGCCGAAACTCGACACGCTGCTGAACCTGCACATCAGCGACCGCATCGCCCTGCTCAACGGGTCGATCTTCGATCTCGCCACAGCACGGCCCGAGGGCAAGATCGGCCGGCTGGCGCGCACGATTCCGAAGGCCGCCGTGTTCGACGTCGTCCGTCGCTTCATCTTCGCTCCGGGCTCCGCGCCCAGCGCCGTCGCGCATCGCAAGGGCGACGAGATCGCACGCGATGGCGCCCCCGCGACCAACAAGGCCAATGTCGCCTATCACTACGACGTCTCGAACGCCTTCTACAGGCTCTTCCTCGACGAGGAGATGGTCTACACCTGCGCCTACTTCACCGAGGACCATGGCGATATCGGCCGCGCCCAGCGCGACAAGCTCGACATGATCTGCCGCAAGCTGCGCCTGAAGCCGGGCGACCGCTTCCTCGACATCGGCTGCGGCTGGGGCGCGCTCGTCTGCCACGCCGCCCAGCATTACGGCGTCGAGGCGCATGGCGTGACGCTGGCCGAGGAACAGTTGAAGCTCGCCCGGGAGAAGGTCGAGCGGCTTGGCCTCACCGACCGCGTCACGCTCCATCTGCAAGACTACACGCAGATGGAGGGGCAATTCGACAAGATCTCGTCGATCGGCATGTTCGAGCAGGTCGGCATCCGCAACCACCCGGACTATTTCCGCGCGGTGAACCGGCTGCTGCGCCCGCGCGGCCTCTATCTGCACCACACCATTTCCCGCCGCGCCAAGAAGACCGACAAGGCCTTCAACAGGATGCCCGCCGAGTACCGCGCGCTGGTGCGCTACATCTTCCCCGGCGGCGAGCTCGACCATCTCGGCATGTCGATCACCAATCTCGAGCGCCATGGCTTCGAGGTCCATGACGTCGAGGGCTGGCGCGAGCATTACCAGCGCACGACGCGGCTGTGGTGGGAGCGGCTGGACGCGCGCAAGGCCGAGGCCGAGGCCGAGATCGGCCCCGAGCGGACGCGCATGTGGCTGCTTTATCTCGCCGGCTGCTCGCTCGCCTTCGAGCGCGGTGGTGCGCTGGTCAACCAGACGCTGGCCTCGAAGCGCCGCAAGGGCGCTTCGGGCCTGCCGCTGACGCGGGCGGACCTCTATCGGTAGAGGCGTCGCTTGCGTCATGCTCGGGCTCGAACCGAGCATCTCCGGATCGAGTTTCTCGGGTCTGCGCTTCGCTTCGCCCGAGAATGACGTCCAGCCTATTTCTTCACGAAGGCGTCGAGCTTCCCGTAATGCTCGGCGAGCAGATAATAGAACGTCAGGCGCGACTTGGTCTTGTCGGCCTTCATGTGCTCGCAGATCGCCTTGACCGAAGCGTCGAGGTCGTCGCTCTTCAGACCGAGCTTCTTCTTCAGGAAATTCTCGCGGACGCGCTCGAGCTCGGTCGCGTCCGAACAGGCGACATAGCGCGTGTCGGGCTTGCTCATCACCAGTGCATAGGACTTCGACATGCCGGCAAAGGCCGCTTCGTTGAGCGGCTTCTTGGCGAATTTCTTGACGTCAGCCAGATGATCCATCGTCAGCCCCCTTTTTGTCCGGGACGACGCTGCGCCCGGTTTCCTGTTGTCGCAACGTTACGTTAACGCGCTTCCGGAACCGGGGCGAGGCCTCAAAAAGGCTAGCCCGAATCTTTTTCACGCCGGGTTCGCGCGATGGCGATGCGCGTGGCGGATACGGGCCCCCGCGGCGATGCGGGTTGAGTTCGGCGCGACCAGATGTTGCGATGCAGCATGATGGACGGAGCGCTGCGACCGATGAAGCCGACGATTCTGATGGCCCCGAAAATGCCCGCCGCCCTCGTGGCGCGGCTGCGCCAGGATTACGAGGTGCTGGGGCCGATGGACCGGGCGGCCCCCGAAGCCCTGCCGCCCGGGGCTGAAGCGGCTCGCGTGCTCCTCACCGTCGGCGGCTGGCGCACCGACGCCGCGCTGATCGACGCCCTCCCGAATCTGGGCCTCGTCGCCTGCTACGGCACCGGCATCGAAGGTGTCGACCAAGCGCATGCCAAGACACGCGGCATCCTGCTCAGCAATGCCGCAGACGCCAATGCCGACGCCGTCGCCGAATTCGCAGTCGGCCTGATGCTCGCCAGCGTTCGCCAGATCGGCAAGGGCGACCGCTTCATTCGCGCCGGGCGCTGGCAGGGCAACGCGATCGAACGCATGCCGATCGTGCCCGGCCTGCGCGGCCGCAGACTCGGCATCTACGGCCTCGGCGCCATCGGTGGCCGGATCGCGACGATGGCCTCGGCCTTCGGCATGGAGATCGGCTACCACAACCGCTCGCCGCGCCCTGAATTACCCTATCTCTACCGCGACAGCCTGGGCGGCCTGGCGGAGTGGGCTGACGTGCTGATGGTGGCGGTCCGCGCCAGTGCGGACACCCGCCATGCGGTGAGTGCGCCGGTGCTGCGGGCGCTCGGCCCCAGCGGTCATCTCGTCAACATCTCGCGTGGCATCGCCATCGACGAGGAGGCTCTTTGCGAGGCGCTGGAGACGAGCGTTATCGCCGGCGCCGGGCTGGACGTCTTCGAGCACGAGCCGCATGTTCCCGAGCGCCTCAAGGCGCTCGACAACGTCGTCCTGACCCCGCACATCGCGGCGATGGCCGACAGCGCCCAGGCGGCGCAGCAGGCGCTGCTGCTGCGCAATCTGGACGCGTTCTTCGCCGGGGAGCCGCTGCCCTCGGGCGTGCCGCTCTAAGGCGCGCGGGTCAGGGCAGCACGACCACGGGCGTGCCCATGCGGACGCGGGCATAGAGATCGGCGACGTCGTGGTTGTGCATGCGGAAGCAGCCATAGGACGCCGCGGTGCCGATCGTGGCCGGCATATTGGTGCCGTGGATGGCGTATTCGCCGCCCGGCCCCAGCCCGATCACGCGCGCGCCCATCGGGTTGCGCGGCGAGCCGCCGGGAATGACGTCGGGGAGACGAGGATTGTCGCGTCTGACGGAGGCCGGCGGGCTCCAGGCCGGATCGACCTGCATCTCCTCGACATATTTCACGCCACGCCACTGCTTGCCGGCCTTGCCGACGGCGATGGTGTAGCGGATCGCCTCGCCGGGCGCCGTGACCAGATAGAGCCTCCGCTCGCCGGTCCTGATGACGATGGTGCCCGGGCGATAGCGCGCATCGGGCGCCTGCACGATTTCGCGCGCCGCCGCGGGCCCTCCGGCCATGACGAGGAGCGGCAGCGTCAGGGCGGCCGCAAGCATCAGCGTCATCGCAGCGTGGCGTCTGGCCATGGTCGCATCTCCCGCATGTCAGGACTGGCGGGTGATCTGACGCCGATCCCCTGAATCAGCGGTTGAGCGATATGGTGAAGCCGGATTCAGGATGAATCGCCACTGAATCCCCGCGATTGCGTGCCCGTCAGGCCGCCGGGCTGATCCGGTGCTGCTGCGGCAGGAGGAAGGGGAGGCCCGGCGCCGGCGCCCGGCTGAGCGAGAGATCGACCTTGAAGACCTGGCGCAGCAGCGCATCGTCGAGCGTCTTGGCCGGCGCGCCCTGCGCGATGATCTGCCCCTGATCCATCACCACCAGATGGTCGGCATAGGTCACCGCCAGATTGAGGTCGTGCAGCACGATCAGCACCGCGACGCCGCGCGCGGCGATGGCCCGCGCCATGTCGAGCAAAGCGAGCTGATGGCACAGGTCGAGGCTGGCGATCGGCTCGTCGAGGAACAGCGCCTGGCGCGGCGCGATGCTGCGCCCGGCCTCGATCTGGCAGAGCGTGCGGGCGAACTGCACGCGCTGCTGCTCGCCGCCCGACAGGGTCTGGTACTGGCGCCCGGCCAGATCGAGCACGCCTGCCGCCGCCAGGCAGTCGCCCACCAGCGCGTCGCGGCGTGGACGCGGCATCGCCCGACCGACGCCATCGACGCCGAGGCTCGCCACCTCATAGACGCTGAAGGGAAACGCCAGCCGCGCATGCTGCGCCATGACGGCGCGCTGGCAGGCCAGCCGCCAGGCGGGAATGGCCGTGAGGGTCTCACCGTCGATCGCGACATCACCGGCCGAAGCCCTGACCTCGCCGGTCATCAGCTTCAGCAGCGTCGATTTGCCGGCCCCGTTGGGCCCGATCAGGATCGTCGTCGTGCCCGGCACGAGATCGAGCGTCGCGTCGCGCACCAGCGCCTTCCCCCCGGTGGTGAAGCCGAGGCCCCGTGCGCAGACGAGGGCGTCTTGAAGCCGCGGCTCAGACATCGAGCGGCCCCGCGCGACGCAGCAGCAGCCACAGGAAGAACGGCGCGCCGATCGCCGCCGTGACGATGCCGATCGGCAGCTCGGCCGGCGCCACGACCAGCCTCGCGACGATATCGGCGCCGACGAGCAGCATCGCCCCGCCCAGCGCCGACAGCGGCAGCAGCAGACGGTGATCGGGCCCCACCGCCAGCCGGATGAGATGCGGCACGACGATCCCGACGAAACCGATCGCCCCGGCCGCCGCGACGCTGGCGCCGACCGCGAGCGCCACCAGCAGGATCGCCAGCGCCTTGATCCGCTGGACCGGAATGCCGAGGTGATAGGCCTCCGCCTCGCCCAGCATCAGCCCGTTGAGGCCGCGCGCCAGCAGCGGCATCGCCAGCAGCAGCGGAATCACGATCGGCGCGATTGCGCTCAGCTTGGTCCAGCTTGCGCCGCCGAGGCTGCCCATCGACCAGAAGGTCAGGTCGCGCAATTGCCGGTCGTCCGAGATGAAGGCGAGCAGCCCGGTCATCGAGCCCGACAGCGCCCCCAGCGCCACCCCGGCCAGCAGCATGGTCGCCACCGAGGTCCGGCCCTGGCGGGTCGCGATCAGATAAAGCGCCAGCGTCGAGATCAACCCGCCGCAAAACGCCCCGAAGGGCAGCACGGCGAAGGGCAGCTTCATCAGCGTGCCGCTCAGGAACCGGTCCCCCAGCACGATCGTCGCCGCCGCAGCCAGCCCCGCTCCGGCCGAGACGCCGACGAGGCCGGGATCGGCCAGCGGATTGCGGAACAGCCCCTGCATCAAGGCCCCCGAGACCGCCAGCGCGGCCCCCACCAGCAGGCCGAGCAGAACGCGCGGCAGGCGGATGTTCATGACCACGAGCACGTTGCGGCCCTCGAGCAGCGCCACGTCGCCGGTCAGCCGCGCCCACAGGATCTCGGCGACGCGGCCGGGCGCGATGCTGATCGCGCCCTGACCGATCGCGACCAACGCCAGCAGGATGCAGCCGAGCACCAACCCGCCGACCGCAAGGGCTGCAACCCGCCGTCGCCCGGCAACCAGCGTCGCCAGGCCGGCCGGCAGGTGCGACACGGACGGTGCGGCGAGCGTCACGGCGCGTTCGCGGTCTTCAGCGGCGGGATCGCCGCCTCGGGATAGATCGCCGCCATCAGGTCGCGCGCGGCCAGCGGCGTGCGCGGGCCGAAGCCGAGCAGATAGAGCCCGTCCATGCTGACGAGCCGCTTCTGCCGCGCCGCCGGCGTCTCCGCGAAAGCGGGCATGGCGAAGAGTTCCTCGGGCGTGGAGAGATGATTGGCGTTGTTGCGCATCATCAGGATCACATCCGGCGCCCCGGCCATGATCGCCTCGTCCGTCATCGTCTTGTAGCCTTCAATCCCGTCGGCGACATTGACGGCCCCGGCATGGCGGATGATCGCATCCGCCGAACTGTTGCGCCCGCCGACCATCACCCGGCCATTCTGCAGCGACAGCACGAACAGCACCCGCCGGGGCTTGGCGATGGCGCTGCGCAGCGCTGTCAGCTCCTCGAACCGGGCCCGCGTCTGCGCCGCCAGCCGCTTGGCCGGCTCGACGGCGCCGACCACGCCGCCGATCGCCTCGATCTTGGAGGCGACGCCCTCGGCACTGGTCTCGTCAGGGATCCGCGCGATGCCGACGCCGGATTCGCTCAGCAGCGACACGGCGCCGGGCGGCCCCGCCCCGTCGATCAGCATCACCTGGGTGGGCTTCAGAGACAGCACGCCCTCGGCCGACAAGGCCCGGACATAGCCGACGCTCGCCTTGTCGCGCAGCGCCTCCGGCGGGAACAGGCTGGTCGAGTCGACGCCGACGATGCGGTCCTGCAGGCCCAGCGCATAGATCACCTCGGTGATCACGCCACCGACGGCGACGATGCGCGGCGGCGCCTGGCCCAGCGCCGGCCCGGCCAGGCTCGCCGGCAGCAACAGGCTGCCAGCAGCCAGCAACGTCAGGCCGATCGCTGCCGAGAGTTCGCGCCGGTCGGGCTGGCGAGGTCGGCCCGTCGAGAGGAAGTTGAAAGCGCGCATGACAGATCTCCGATCGGAGGTGGCTCTGCTTCCCTATGGCAAGCGAAGGGCTCGGAACCACCACCTTGATATCAATCAGACCAAGTAATCCGTAGTTTTTAATTATTCAAAACTAAGAAACACACCGGCGTTGTTGACGTTGATATTCAGCTTTACTAGAAACGGTCAAGGGCATGACGAAGGCCGCGACACCGGGCAAGATGCCGGTCGGGCATGGATGTCGTCGCGCCCGCCTGACCGCCGCCAGACCAGACTTCAGACAACAGGACAATTCCGATGTTCATCGCCATGAACCGCTTCAAGGTCGCAAAGGGCCAGGAGGCTGCTTTCGAGACCGTCTGGTCGACGCGCAAGACCCGCCTCGACGAAATGCCGGGTTTCCTCGCCTTCCATCTGCTCAAGGGCCCGGAGAAGGAGGACCATACCCTGTACTCCTCGCACACCACCTGGGCCTCGAAAGCCGAATTCACGGCCTGGACCAAATCGGAGCAGTTCCGGGACTCGCACCGCAACGCCGGCGAGAAGCGCGAGCAGCCGCTCTTCCTCGGCCATCCCGAATTCGAGGGCTTCGAGACGGTGCTGAGCGAGACCAACCCGCGCCTGCCCCTCCAGGCGGCCGAGTGAGGCCGACGCCATGTCCGACAGCCTGACGATCGATGCACAGGACGGGATTGCGCGCGCCCGGCTCCTCCTCGCCGAGAAGCCCGATGCCATGGTCGAAACGCTGGCGCGCGAGGCCGGGGTGTCCACCCGCGCCGTCCTCGAGCTGATGCCCCCCGAGGGACGCATTCTGATCGCCGCGGAGCGTTTCGAGGCGCTCTGGCAGGAGCTGGCCTCCTGGGGAACGGTGATGCTCCTCGTCAACACGCCCGATATCGTACTGGAATGCGAGGGCGCGCTACCGATCGGCTCCTTCGGCCATGGCTACTACAACATCCATGGCGACAGCCCCATCGGCGGCCATATCAAGGCCGCCAACTGCGCCGCGATCTATGTGGTCGATCGCCAGCTGCCGAGCCGCCGCGTCTGCTCCGTCCAGTTCTTCAACGGAGCCGGCGAGGTGATGTTCAAGGTGTTCGTCCGCCGGGATGCCGAGCGTGCGCTGCTGCCCGACCAGCTGGCGCGTTTCGAAGCCTTGAAAACAAAATTCAACTGAACGGCCATTCAGCCGCCTGATTTGGAGGGTCTGTGCCCGTTCCGGGCGCAGGCCCATCCCTGGTTTGTGATGCCGCATCTTTACGACCCCTTAACCCTGTTGGCGCAGCCTCGATCCCCTAGGGCCGAGCCATCGTGAGCGCGACTGACGAGCCCGGTTCGCCGGGCAGCCCGCGCGACATGACCGGCGAAAGCCCGTCCGATGGTCCAGCCGCAGGTATCGACATGGTCGCACATGTCGCCTTGGAAAGGGCGAGCTTTCCGCCGAACCGTCCCGCCCTGGCCTTCGTGCAGGGGCGGCGCTTCGTCGCGCGCCTTCCGGCTTTGCGCCAGAGCCTCGCCTCCGCCGTGATGCTGGGCCTGCGTTTCGTCCAGGCCCGGATGATCTCGGTCTGGGGCCTGCTGGTCGCCGCCTATTTCTGCCCGCCGCATATCTTCGCAGCCTTTGCCGTATTTTCGGCGGCGGCGGCCTTCGTTTCGATCCCGGCCCTCATGCGGCTCGAGGCCGTGTTCTTCCGCAGTGGTGACGGCCGCGAACTCGCGCTGGCCTTCCGGCTCGCTCTGGCGAGCGGCGCCGCCTTCCTCGGGCTGGTGGCCGTCGTGCTGATCGGCCTCGCCGCGACGGGCTGGATCGCGCCGGCCGTCGCGCTGGTCTTCTTCCTCTCGCTGGCGGCCCGCGCGGTGTTGCGCCTGCTCTGGGCCGAGGCGACGGCTGAAGGCGACTTCCGCGCCATCGGCAACAGCAATCTGATGCAGGCACTGGTCCAGCCCTGCCTCATGCTGCTGCTGATCGGGCTGTTTGGACCCAAGGCGCTGGCGCTGTTCCTGGCCGATGCGCTCGGACACTGGGCTGCGGCGATCCATGTCATGATCCGGCGACGCGAGAACATCTTTGCCCTCGCGCGGCCCCGGCTCTGGTCGCTGCGCGCTTTGGCCTGGGGCGCGAAACGCTGGAGCGATGCGCCGCGCATCCTGTTGCCTGCGGCGCTGCTGTCTTTCGCCTTCACCGCCGCGCCGCTGATGGCACTGCCCTACGCCACTGATCCGCTGCTGGCCGCGCAGGTCGCGCTGGCGATGCGCCTGCTCGACATGCCGACGCAGATGTTCGGCATGGTGTCGGGCCCGCTCCTGATGAACGGCCTGCGGCGCCAGAGCGGTCAGCGGCGGCAGGTCTGGGTGCGCTGGACCACGCTGGCCCTGATTGCGGGCACGATCGGCGTCTATGGGCCGATTGCGCTGGGCACCAGCCATTTCGACGACCTGTTCGATGGCAGCAGATGGTCCGGCGTCGGCCATGTCATCGCGATCATGACGATGTTCTACGCCGGCATCGCCCTGTTCAACCCGCTCCATGACATCGCCGCGCTCGCGCGCACCACGGGCTGGCAACTGGCTGCCCATGCCATCGCGCTGTTTGCCATCGTCGCGACGATCCTCTGGTTCGGCGAACTCTCCCGGGACCTGCTCTATGCGGTGGGCGCGATCTCTCTGGCCCGGGCGGCCGCGCATGTCCTGTTCGCCTGGAGCGGACAGGCACACCGCCATCGCGGCGGCGCCGATGTCGCGGGCGCGCGCGCCGCGGCCTCCTGATCCGCCGCTACTCCCTGCGGATCAGGCGATCGGCCAGGAGCGACGACAGGAAACCCGGCCTGAAGCTGCTTTCCAGACGCACGGGATCGTAGACGTCCCGCGCCCAATCGAGAAAGGCGATGCCCTTGGCCGCGCCCTCAGCCCGGTAGGCGTCGAAGAACGCGTCGAGAATGCCCGTCTTGGCGAAGCGGAAATGTCCGTAGCGCAGCGACAATTGCCGTGTCGCCTCGTCGAGCGGCCGCCCTTCGTGAATCAGCAGATAGAGCGCGGAGAAGAACCCGGCCCTGTCGGCGCCCGATTTGCAGTGGACCAGCGCCGGCTCCTGCAGCGTCGCGAAGAAATCGCCCGCCGACAGGATCGTCTCGCGATCGGGCGCGCCGCGCGAGCGCAGCACGAAATCGACCAGCGCGATGCCGTGACGTTCGCAGGCTTCCCGCTGCAGCGGCCAGGAGCCGTGCTCGCGCCCGCCGCGCAGATTGACGATCGTCTTCACGCCCTGGCTCGCAAACCAGGCGATCTGCCCCGGCGCGGGCTGCGCGGCCCGCCACAGTCGCGGCGTGACCTTGTGGGCATTGAGATAGGCCAGCCGGAAGATCCCATGGTCGACCAGCAGCATGTTGGCCCAGGCGCGCAGCCGCTGGCCGCGGCTTTCGATCGGCCGGTCCCAGCGCGCGATGCGGGCCATGCGCCTGGCATAGCGCTCCTCGTCGGGGCGCATCCGGCTCAACATGGGCGCAGCCCGCCGGGAGCGAGACCCGCACGGCTCGAATGAGATGTCATGCCGCGCCCGATACCAGCGCGGCGGCGCGAGCGCAAATCGGCGGGGCAGGACGGGGGCCGGAGACTGGTGCTAATGTCGGGCTTGGCGTTTTCGACGCAAACCCTCATAAGACGCCCGTTTCCCATCCTGACAGGTCTCAACACAATGCGCCTCGACGCCATCTCCATCGGCAAGAACCCTCCCGACGAAGTCAATGTTGTGATCGAGGTGGCGATCGGCGGCGAGCCGATCAAGTACGAGATGGACAAGGAAGCCGGCACGCTCTTCGTCGACCGCTTCCTCTACACCCCGATGCGCTACCCCGGAAACTACGGCTTCATTCCGCACACCCTGTCCGAGGACGGCGACCCCTGCGACGTGCTGGTGGCCAACACCCGCCCGCTGATTCCCGGCTCCTACATCGCGGTGCGCCCGATCGGCGTGATGATGATGGAGGACGAGGGCGGCGGCGACGAGAAGATCATCGCGGTGCCGGTCCCCAAGCTGACCAAGCGCTACGAGAACGTCCACAACTACACCGACCTGCCGAAGATCACGCTCGACCAGATCCAGCACTTCTTCGAGCACTACAAGGATCTCGAGCCCGGCAAATGGGTCAAGCTGACCGGCTGGGGCGACGCGAAGAAGGCCAAGGAGCTCATCGTCGAGGCGATGGAGCGGGCCAAGGCCGCGAAGGCGTAAGACCGCGCCGGGGCGTCATTCTCGGGCCGCGCCTGCGCGGACCCGAGAATCTCATCGTCAAGGGATGCTCGGGTCGAGCCGGAGCCTGACGAGCCTAGCTCAAGCCCCGATCGCCTCGCTGAGCGCCACCACACGCTTGGCCATCTCGGCATGGAGCAATTCGACCATGCGCCCGCCGAGCTGGATCGCACCCTTGCCCTGGTTTTCCGGCTGTGCGAACGCGGCGATGATCGCGCGGGCCTGGGCCAACTCCGCCTCGCCGGGCGCGAACACGGCATTGGCCTGTGCGACCTGCGCCGGATGGATCAGCGTCTTGCCGTCGAAGCCGAGGTCGCGGCCCTGCTCGCACTCGGCCTGGAAGCCATCCTCGTTCTTCAGGTCGTTGTAGACGCCGTCGAGAATGTCGAGCCCATGGGCGCGGGCCGCCAGGATCGCGCTGGTCAGCCAGGGCAGCATCGGCGCGCGGCCGGGCACGAAGCGGGCGCGCGTCTCCTTGGCGAGATCATTGGTGCCCATCACGAAACAGGACAGGCGCACGCGCGGATCCTGCGCCGCATGCGCGATCTTCTCGGCGTCGAGGATGGCGAGCGGCGTCTCGATCATCGCCCAGACGCGCAGCGTCGGCTCCGCCCAGAGCCCGGTGAGCTGCGCGCCGATCAGTTGCAGCGTCTCGGGCGCCGAGACCTTGGGAATCAGGATCGCATCAGGCTTGGCTTCGACCGCAGCCGCGAGATCGTCCATGAACCAGGGCGTGTCGACGCCGTTGGTGCGGATCACGAGTTCGCGCCGGCCATAGCCGCCGGCCTTCACGGCGGCGCAGACCTGGTCGCGGGCCGAGGCCTTCGCTTCGGGCGCCACCGCGTCCTCCAGGTCGAGGATCAGCGCGTCGGCGGCAATCTCGCGGGCCTTTTCGAGGGCGCGGGCATTGGAGCCGGGCATGTAGAGCACGCTGCGGCGGGGGCGGATCGTCGGCATTTATTGTCTCCCGGCGCCGGACCGGCGCCTTCCCAAAAAGTTTCGCTGCACTGCACACTAGACGCGCCGCGCATGCAACGTCAGTTCTGCGAAAGGCGAAGACGGAAGGCGGGTCGATGAGCTGGATCGCGGGCGTGGACGGGTGCAAGGCCGGCTGGATCGCGGCCGTTCTCGACCTCGCGAGCGAAGCTCTCCCGACCCTCCATGTGATCGCGTCGATCGCCGATCTGTTCGCGCTCAAGCCAGCATTTGCGGTCGTGGCGATCGACATGCCGATCGGATTGCCCGATCGCATCGAGGGCTCGGGCCGCAGCCCTGAGCAGAGCGTGCGCGCCCTCCTCGGCCAGCGCCAGTCATCGGTCTTCTCGATCCCCGCCCGTGCGGCGGTCGAAGCTCCTGACTATGCGCAGGCCTGCCGGTTGGCGCTCGCGACGTCCCAGCCGCCGCGCAAGGTCTCCAAACAGGGCTTCCACCTCTTTCCGCGCATGCGCGAAATCGACACGCTGCTCAGAACCGAGGCCGGATTGCGCGACCGCGTGTTCGAGGTTCATCCCGAACTCGCCTTCGCCACCATGAATGGAGCGCCCCTCGCCCACCCCAAGAAGATCAAGGGCACGATCAACCCCACCGGCATGGCGCAGCGACGGACGCTGTTGATCGCAGCCGGCATCCCGGCGGCAACCCTGCAGGCGCAGCCCCCCAGGGGCGCCGGTGCCGACGACATGCTCGATGCGCTCGCCGCCCTGGTCGTCGCGCGGCACATCCAGGCCGGGCGCGGACGGCCCTTCCCCGAACCACCGGGACGCGATAGCCACGGATTGCCCATCGCGATCTGGACCTACTGGCCGGACCGCCCGCCGCCACAGGACCCCGCCATGACCGACCGCCCCGTCCCGCGCCCGATGATCGAAGCCGCTGCGCAGCGCATTGCGGGCCATGCCCGCGTCACCCCCGTGATGCGGCTGGGCGTCGGAGCCTTCGGTTCGCAGGCCGACATCTCGCTGAAGCTCGAATGCCTCCAGCATGCCGGCTCCTTCAAGACGCGCGGCGCCTTCAACAACCTGCTCTCGCTGGACGTTCCCGCAGCCGGCGTCGCGGCAGCCTCGGGCGGCAATCACGGCGCGGCGGTCGCCTATGCCGCTCGCGCGCGCGGCGTGAAGGCGCGGATCTTCGTCCCCGAGATTTCGCCCGCCGCCAAGATCGAGGCGATCCGCCGCTTCGGCGCGGAGGTCGTGATCGGCGGCGCGCAATATGACGACGCGCAGGCCGCCTGCGACGCTTATGTCGCCGAAACCGGTGCGCTCAAGATCCACCCCTTCGCGGCCAGGGAAACCATCGCCGGCCAGGGCACGCTCGGCCATGAATGGCAGGGGCAGGAGCTCGATCTCGACACCGTGCTGGTCGCGGTCGGCGGCGGCGGGCTGATCTCCGGCATCGCCGCCTGGTTTGCCGGGACGAAGGTCAAGGTCGTCGGCGTCGAGCCGGCAGGGTCGCGCGCCCTGCAGGCGGCGCTGGAAGCCAAGGGGCCCGTCGACGTCAAGGTCGCCTCTGTGGCCGCCGATTCGCTCGGCGCCCGCAATGTCGGTCCGCTCGTCTATGAGGTCTGCAAGGACAGCGTCGATCATGTCGTCCTGGTCCCCGACACCGCGATCAGCGATGCGCAGGTCACGCTCTGGCGCGATTTCAGGCTGGCGGTGGAGCCCGGTGGCGCCGCCGCGCTGGGCGCGCTGCTCTGCGGCGCCTACCAACCCGCCAGCGGCGAGCGGCTCGGCGTGCTGGTCTGCGGTGCCAATGTCGACCTCGGCAAGCTCGCCACCCTGACCGGTTGACGCCGGCTTGTCGTCGGGCTGCCGACGCCATGCGCCGCCGTCGTGAATGGCCCGCGTGGAAGGCTTGCCTGATCGGACTTCCCTTGCGTTAAACTTTGCGTCCCATGCCAGAGCGTCCGGTCAACGACACCCTGAGGCTGATCAAGGCGATCCTCGCGCCGCTCGAGGAGCGCCGCATCGTCGAGATCGGCTGCGGACGCGGCGCCCTGCTGCAGGCGCTGGCCGAGGCGGGCGCCAAAGTCGCGGGCATCGACCCCGACCCGGAGGCGCTGGCCGAGGCGCGCCGTACCGCTCCGACCGCGATCCTGCGCCAGGCCGGTGCGGAACGCCTGCCCTTCACCGACGGGGCCGTCCATGCCGCGCTCTTCGTCAACAGCCTGCACCATGTCCCGGTGGCAGGCATGGGGACCGCGCTGGCGGAGGCCGCGCGGATCGTCGAGCCGGGCGGCGACATCATCGTGGTCGAACCGCTGCCAGAGGGAACCTTCTTCCAGTCGATGCGCCCGATCGAGGACGAGACGCAGATTCGGCTCGATGCGCAGGACGCCATCAAGGCGGCGATCAAGGACGGGCGGCTGCTTCTCGTCGCGAAGAGCGAGTATGACCGCGTCGAAAGCTACGCCACCGTCACCGACTTCATCGACCGCATTGTCGCCATCGACCCGGCGCGACGAGACAAGGCCATCGAAGAGCGGGAGCGGGTGATGAAGCGCTTCTTCACCCTGGCCGAGTATGTGAAGGGCGGCTACCGGCTGCGCCAGCCGCTGCGCCTGCACCATCTCAAGGTCCCGGCCCCGGCAGGCAACCCCGATCCCTGACGGACGCAGGTTAACGTCCCGCCTTTGAAATGGCAGCCTTGCCGCTGCGCCGGCCATCAAGCCCCGACGCCGCGATCATGCTCATCTGTATCGCCCCGCCGGCTCGAACGAGGTCGGCAGCTGCCCCGCTGGGGCGGCCAGCGCCGAGCGCTCGCGCGCGACATGCCCGCCCTGCCCCGGCCTGCCGACGAGCTCGCCGTCGCGCACCAGCACCTGTCCCCGCAGGATCGTGGTCATCGGCCAGCCGGTCACCGCGATGCCCTCATAGGGCGTATAGTCGCTGCCGTGATGCAGCAGGGACTGGCTGATCGTCACCTCGCGCTTGGGGTCCCAGATCGCGATGTCGGCATCCATGCCGATCGCGATCGAGCCCTTCTTGGTCAGGCCGTAGGTCTTCGCGTGATTGGTCGCCGACAGCGCGACGAACTGGTTCAGCGTGATCCGCCCCTTGCCGACCCCTTCCGAGAACAGGATCGGCAGCCTTGTCTCGACGCCGGGGATGCCGTTGGGCACCCAGCGGAAGGAGGTCTTGCCCTTCGGGATCAGCTTGCCGGCCGGGTCGTCATAGCGGAACGGGCAATGGTCGGAGGAGAATACGTTGAAGATGCCGTTCGACAGCCCTTCCCAGCAGGCCTGCTGGCTGGCGGTGTCGCGCGGCGGCGGCGAGCAGACATATTTGGCGCCCTCCATGTTGAGGCCGTCCATGTCTTTCTCGGTCAGCACCAGATATTGCGGGCAGGTCTCGCCATAGACCTTGAGGCCGCGCGAACGCGCGCGCGCGATCTCCTCCATCGCCTCGCGGTTCGAGACATGGACGATCATCACGGGGACATCGACGAGTTCGGCGAGCGAGATCGCGCGATGCGTCGCCTCGCGCTCGACGGGAATCGGCCGCGACGTCCCGTGGAATTTCGGCGCGATGTGCCCGCCGCGCTCCAGCCGGTCGGTCAGGAAGCGGATCGCGTCATAGTTCTCGGCATGGACCATGACGAGCGCGCCGGTCTCGCGCGCCACCGACATCACCTCGAGCATCTCGCGGTCGTTCAAAGCGAGCCCGTCATAGGTCATGAAGACCTTGAAAGAGGTGTAGCCGTCCTCGATCAGCGCCGGCAGGTCCTGCCCCAGCACCTGCTCGGTCGGCTCGGAAATGACGAGATGGAAGGAAACGTCGGTGTAGCAGCGCCCCTCCGCCAGCTTGTGATAATCCTTCACCGTCTCGCGCAGCGACGTGCCCTTCTCCTGCATACAGAACGGCATCACGGTAGTGTTGCCGCCGAACGCCGCCGAAAGCGTGCCCGAGGCGAAATCGTCGGCCATGACGATGCCGTCGCCGCTGGGCTGGGCGATATGGACATGACTGTCGATGCCGCCGGGCAGGACGAGGTGGCCGGTGGCGTCGATCACCTGGGTCGCCGGGCCGAGATCATGCCCGAGCGCCACGATGACGCCGTCGCGGATACCGACATCGCAGGAAAACACATCCGATGCGGTGGCGATCGTGCCGTTGGCGATGATGAGATCGTAGGCCATGTCCGGTCTCCAGAGTGATTGTCCCGCCGCATCGACGGCCCTTGCCTGCGATGTCGTCAGGCCAGCCCGCGCACCCGCGCTGCAACCTCCAGGCCGCGGTCGATCAGGAGGTTGATGTCGTTGGTGGCGACGATCAGTTTCGCGCCGAGATCATAGGCATGGCTGCGCAACAGCACCTCCCCGACCCCGATGACGCCAAAAGCCTTGCCATGCGCCGCAGCCGCTCCGGCTATGGACGCAAAGGCTGCCAGAACAGCGGGATGCTCGACGGCGCCGACATGGCCCATATCCGCCGCCAGATCGTTGGCGCCGATCATCAGCATGTCGACGCCATCAACGGCCGCGATCGCCTCGGCATTGGCGACCCCGAGCGCGCTCTCGATCATCAGGACGACGACGGTATCCGTCTCGATCTCGGCCATCATCTGCGCGGCCGGCGGCACGCGAAAGCCGAGCCGCGCCAGCGGGCTCGGCAAAGAGCGTTTGCCGGCGGGCAGAAAGCGGCATTTTTCGACGACGAGACGGGCTTCATCCGCGGTTTCGACATGCGGCACGACAACACCCTCTGCACCGCAATCCAGCACGCGGGCGAGGTCGGGCGCATAGGGACCGCCGACCCGCACCAGGCAGGGCAGCCCGGCCTCGAACGCCGTCACGCTGATCGAGGCCGCGTCCCCGATCGCGATCGGGCCATGCTCCATGTCGACGAGCAGCAGATCGAAGCCGCAACTGCGCGCCACCGTCACGATCTCGACCGTGCGCACCACGCAGGCCGCCAGCCCGATCGACAGGACGCCCGCATCAAGGCGCCGTCGCAACGTCTCTCGCATGATCGTTCGCCTCGACAGGGACCGCACAAAAACGGGAAAGGCCCATGCAAATGGCATGCACATTGCGCACGGGATGCCAACCGTTTCGTTGTCTTGCCCCTCGCGTCAGTTTGCTGCGCGTCGGCGCGTCGAGCCACGCGGGCCGCATGACAGTCTGAGCAGAGTCGCGACCTCGATCGGGCGCAGGGCTAGGGGCGGTTCGCCGCCCGCCTCGTGCGTGCGATCAAGACCCAGACGCGCAGGTCGAGGACCACTTTGGCGGTCGCCAGCAGCACCAGTGCGCAGAATGCGGCCTTGGACAGCGGCTCCATCGTCCCCTCGATCAGCAGCGCATGGACCACGCTGCCGACGACGATCACGACCGCAAGCGCCGTATGCCCGATGCGCCAGGCCTTCGGCGCGATGCGCAGGCGAGCCCGCAGCAGCGCCAATGTCGCGGCGGCAAAGCTGGCCCACATCGCGACGACGCCCCAGGCTGAAAACGGGGTGGGCGACGCAAACAACAGCGCATCGATCACATCCGGCGGGCTCGTCAGCCACAGCCCCGCGACATGGAGCCCGATCAGCGCCACCAGCGCGATTCCGAGCCAGCGATGGAGGCGACGACCGCGCAGCGCGCCCAGGCCGGGCAGATAACCGCCAGCCAGCAAAGGCTGGCCCAGCAGGAGCGCCAGCGCCAGGATCCCCGCCAATCCGGAGGCGATGTAGACGCCGTCGCGCCAGGCGATCAGCGGACTCGTCGCCGCAAGCCCGATCGGCGTCGCCACCACGATCACGAGCGCGGCCCAGATCAGAACAGCCCGACCAGACCTCAAGCCGCTCAGACCGGCTGCAGGACGAAGTGAGCGCTGAGGCTGGTGTTGCGCGCGCTGGCCATCACGGGCCGGAGGAAGACCGTCCTGAAACCGTCGCCTTCATAGGCGAGATGGCCATGAGCCTGGCCGAAGGCCGGGATGATCTGCGGCATCTCCAGCCGGAAGACTCCATCGGGCCCCGTCAGCGTGGCGCCATGGCTGTGCCGGTCATTCTCGCGCCCCTCTGTCGTATGGGCCCAGATCTGGATGCGGACACCCGACAGCGGGGCGCCATCGCCCGCACGCCGCACGGTGCCCGTCATCCAGAACCCGCCATTGCCGATGCGGCCGACCACGGGGGCGCCGGGGATATAATTGTTGGCTCCACCCGGCATGGTCGGCGTCGGCGCCAGGCCCTGAGCGCTGGCCGGGCGCAACAGGCCGGGGGCGCCGGTCAGCAGCGCGGCGCCGGCGGCAGCCCCGGCTGCCAGAAACCTGCGGCGGGTTGAGGGGTCGTGGCTCACAGCGATCTCTCCGGTCCTGCTTCGCAATCGACGCAATCGGTCGGGCTCTTGACATCATCCATAAAGGGGGCGGGTTTCGGGCAGACAAGAGCGTGGCGTTCGCGGCCCCGCCGCCCAAATCCACCGACGAAACCCGCGACGCCGTTGTTTTGGATTTGTTTACAGGAGCTTGCGCTCTCCGGACCCGACAAGGCGCCTGCGCTCAGGGGCTCTTCACAAAATCGCGTTCGGTCGTCAGGACGGGACCGCTCGAGCGGTGGCTCGAACCGCTCTCGACCGCGGCAGCCCAACAGGCGCGGCGTGTCTGCATCGCCTGCCGACCTTCGTGTCAGACAAATCTGCGCACCGCTGGGCCTCGGACAGGCCTGCCGATATCATCTCGCAGCAGCGCGAACTCAGGCGAGTGCCGGCCGCTGCGACACGCGTGCGGCACGCAGGCTGACGAGCGCCTCGACCTGTTCCATGATCGCGATGCCCTGCCCGGCCGGGTCGCGATAGGCCGCGGCTTGCGTCAAGAAAATGCATGCAATAGCAATCCCATGATGCATGCAGCGCCAATGCGAGCGGCCGGCGCGCAGACAATCGCGCGCCACGGTCGGCGAGAAGGAGAGCGAGCGATGACGGCGTCCCTGCTGCTGCGCAATGTCCGTCCCTATGGCGGCGCGGCAACCGACATCCTGATCGAAGGCGGCAGGATCGCGCGCATGGCGCCGATGATCGCATCGGGGCCGGGTATCCCGGTGGAGGAGGGACGCGGCGAGATCGTCGTGCCCGGCCTCGTCGAGGCGCACACCCATCTCGACAAGAACCTGCTCGGCCTGCCCTGGTATGTGAACGAGGTCGGCCCGAACCTGCTCGACAAGATCGACAACGAGCGCATGAACAAGAAACGGCTCGACATCGAGCCCGCCCGCCAGTCGGCGAGGCAGGCGGTGCGGGCCTCGGTCTTCGGCGCGACGCATATCCGCAGCCATGTCGACGTCGACACCGAGCATGGGCTCTGGGGCATCGAGGGGGTGATGGCGACGCGCGATGCCTGGCGCGACATCGTCGATATCGAGCTGGTCGCCTTTCCGCAGTCAGGCCTGCTGCGCCGCCCCGGCACGCTCGAGATCATGGATGCGGCCATGAAGGCCGGCTGCGACGTCGTCGGCGGGCTCGATCCCTGCGGCATCGACCGCGACCCCAAGGGCCATCTCGACGCGATCTTCGGCCTCTGCCAGCGCTACGGGAAGCCGCTCGACATCCATCTGCACGAGCCGGGCGAGATGGGCGCCTTCTCGCTCGACCTGATCATCGAGCGGACGCGGGCGCTCGGCATGCAGGGCAAGGTCGCGGTCAGCCACGCCTTCTGCCTGGGCACGCCCGATCCCGCGCTGGTCGATCCGCTGATCGAGGCTATCGCGGCGCTCGATATCGCCATCGTCACCACGGCACCGGCGAGCCGCCCGGTTCCCGCCGTCAAGCGCATGCTCGCCGCCGGAATCCGCATCGCCGCCGGCTCCGACGGCATCCGCGACACCTGGAACCCCTATGGCAATGGCGACATGCTGGAGCGCGCCGTGCTGGTCGGCCTGCGCAACAATCTGCGCCGCGACGACGAGGTCCGGCTCGCGCTCGACACCTGCACCGTCGAGGGCGCGAAGCTGATGGAGGTCGCCGATTACGGGCTGGCCGAGGGCTGCGCCGCCGACCTGCTGATCCTGCCCGGCGAGACGCTGGCCGAGGCGGTCGTCAACCGCTCGCCCAACCGCCGCGTCCTGAAGCGCGGCCGCATCGTCGCCCGCGACGGGGTGCCGCTGCGCCCGGCGCCCTGAGGCCGGAGCTCAGTTCTTCTTCAGCCCCGACAGGCTGCGCGCCTCGACCTGGTCCATGGCGCGCACCTGGCCCCAGAAGCTCGCCGGCGTTTCCAGCAGAGGCCGGAAGCCGCAGTAGTCGAGCATCCACTCCGTCTGCGCCTGCGCCGTGTCGAGCACCGCATCCTCGTTGACGAATAGCGCCTTGCGGCCGCGCAGCGCGATCCGGCCATCGACGATGACGGTGTCGACGTCGTTGCCATTGGCGAAATAGACCAGCCGGAACAGCGGCATGTTGGCCGGGTAGAGATGCGGCCGGCGCCAGTCGAGCAGCACGACATCGGCCTTCTTGCCGACCTCCAGCGAGCCGATCTCGTCGGCCATGCCGAGCGCCCGCGCCGCATCGACCGTGCACATCTCCAGCACCCGTCCCGGCGGCAGCCAGCTCGGATCGTGGTGGAAGGTGCGGTGGTAATGCATGCATTGCTGCATGTGCCGGAACATGTCGCCCGAGCGGTCCGGCGCCGTCGCATCCGAGCCGAGGCAGACATTGGCGCCGGCCTCCAGCAGCTCCGTCACCGGGCAGCGCGCCAGGATCGAGGCGACCGCGGACGGATTATGGACGATATGCGTGCCGGTATCGGCGACGATCGCGATCTCCTCATCGGTCAGCGCCGTCGAATGGGACAGGAGCGCATGGGGACCGAGGATGCCGAGCTCCTTGGCATAGGCGACGCTGCCCTTGGTGTGCCCGTCCTGCGTGAAGACGAGCCCGGCTTCCCTGGCGAAATCGGACATGCGGCGGCCCTGCGCGCGCGCATCGGCCAGATCCGACGCGCTCAGCCCGGCCTCGTGCTCGGCCCGCAGCGTCGGCGTGATCAGCGCGATGTTGAGCCGCTTCCCGAGCCGGCCATGCTGCGTCTCGACCAGCGACTGGCAGGTCGCGAACATGTCCTCGAAGGTCGTGGCGTGCTCCTTGGTCTCGCCGTTCTCGAAGCGGGCATAGGTGCGCGGGAAGGGCGGGCGCGTCGCGCCGACCGCCAGCACCGAGCGCGTGCCGACCTCGGCGACGCCGTCGAGATGCGCCTCGCCATAAACAGGCTCGTCGCAGCGCATGATCGTGTCGCCGCCGCCCAGCAGCGCGACCGCCGTGGTCACGCCGAAGCGCAGCCGCTCCAGCGCCGCGAGCTGCGCCTCCGCGCGCCACCATTCCGGCGTCGAGGCGATGGTGTAGACCCTGTGGCAGACCTCGTACCATTCGTCGCTTCGCCCACCGCCCATGGTCTTGATCAGGCCGTGGCCGGCATGGGTGTGCGCGTCGATCAGGCCCGGCATCACGATCTTGCCGGCGGCGTCGATGATGGTCGCGGCGTTGCCATAGCTGATCGCGAGTTCGGCGCTGGTGCCGACGGCGACGATCCGGTCGCCTTTGATCGCGACGGCGCCATCCTCGATGACGCGGCGGGTGCCGTCCATCGTCACGACGACGCCGTGCTGGATCAGGATGTCGGTCATGGTCGTCTCCTCGGGCTCTATGTGTTCTGTTCGGTGAAGCCGGCCGTCAGACTTCGCCGCGAATGCGCTCGAGCGTCGGCACGAGCGAGAGCAGTTGCCTCGTGTAGTCGGCCTGCGGGGCCGTGAAGAGCGTCTCGGCGGCCGCCATCTCGACGATCCGCCCTGCGCGCATCACCGCGACCCGGTCGCACATCTGGCGGATCACCGCGAGGTCGTGGCTGATCAGCAGCAGCGTCAGCCCGGTCGCGTCGCGCAGGTCCTTCAGCAGGTTGAGGATCTGCGCCTGGACGGAGACGTCGAGCGAGGAGGTCGGTTCGTCGCAGACGATCAGTCGCGGCCGCGCCCCCAGCGCCCGCGCGATCGAGAGCCGCTGGCGCTGGCCGCCGGAGAAGGCATGCGGGAAGCGCTGTGCGGCTTCCGCCGGCAGGCCGACGGCCTCGATCAGCAGGCCGACATCGGCCTCAGCCTCGGCCCGCGTCCGCGCCAGCTCGTAGAACAGAATCGGCTCCGCCAGGATGCGACCGACCCGCATTCGCGCGTTCAGCGAGGAATAGGGGTCCTGGAAGATCATCTGGATCGCGCGACGGGCCTTGCCCTTGCGCGGCGCCGCCTCAGCGCCGGCGATCACCTGGCCATCGAAGCGGATCGTGCCGCCGGTCGGCGCCCGCAGGCCCGCCACCACATTGGCGATGGTGGTCTTGCCGCAGCCGGACTCGCCGACGAGGCCGAAAACCTCGCCCTGCCTGATCTCGAAGCTCACACCGTCGACGGCCCGGAAGGCGCGGGCGCCACGGCCGGCGAGGAAGCCCGCCCCATAGTCGACGCTCAGGTTGTCGACGCTGAGCAGCGGCACGTCGCGACCCGACGACGGGTCCCCGACGGCCAGGGCCTTCGCCCGCAGCTGGTCCCGGGCGGCCCCGGCCTCGGTCTGGTTCGCCCCGTCGAGCATCGGAAAGCGGTCGAGCCGGATGTCGATGCGTGGCACGGCGCCGATCAGGGCCTTGGCATAGTCCGCCTGGGGATTGCGCAGGACCTGCGCCACCGGCCCGCTCTCGACGATGTGGCCGCGATGCATGATCGTCACCGTGTCGGCGATCTGCGCGACGACGCCCATATTGTGGGTGACGAGCAGGATGCCGATGCCGCGCTCATCGGCCAGCCCGCGCAGCAGATCGAGGATCTGCGCCTGGATCGAGACGTCGAGCGCGGTCGTCGGCTCGTCGGCCACGAGCAGCCGCGGCTCGCAGGCCAGCGCGCAGGCGATGACGACGCGCTGGCGCTGCCCGCCGGAGAGCTGGTGCGGATAGGCCGACAGCCGCCGCTCGGGCTCGGGAATGCCCACCGCCTTCAGCAACTCCAGCGCCCGCGCCCGCGCCGCGCTCCGGTCGAGCGGCAGATGCGCGCGCAGCGTCTCGACGATCTGGCTCTCGATCGTGAAGAGCGGGTTCAGGCTCGTCATCGGGTCCTGGAACACCGCGCCGATGTCGCGGCCGAGCCGGACTGCGCCGGGCCTCTGCGGGTCGAAGGGTTGGCCGTCGAGCGCGATCGTGCCCGAGGCGATCCGGCCGGGCTTTTCGAGCAGGCCGAGCACCGCATTGCCGATCGTCGTCTTGCCCGCGCCGGATTCGCCGACCAGCGCATGGATCTCGCCCGGCGCGATCGAGAGCGTGGCGCCCTCGACGGCCGTCAGCACGCCGCCATCGGCCAGCGGGTATTCGATCCGCAGCCGGTCGATGGCGAGGATGGGGGCAACCGCGCTCATCCGCGCCCCCGCAGCTTCGGGTTGAACAGGTCGCGGAGCCAGTCGCCGACGATGTTGACGCCGAGGACCAGCAGCACCAGCAGCAGTGCCGGAAACAGCGCGATCCACCAGACGCCGGAGAAGACGAACTCGTTGCCGATGCGGATCAGCGTGCCAAGCGAGGGATAGGTCGGCGGCATGCCGACGCCGAGGAAGGAGAGGGTGGCTTCCGTCAGCACGGCGGCGGCGAGGTTGATCGTCGCGATGACCAGCACCGGCCCCATCACATTGGGCAGGATGTGCCGCAGCATGATCTGGCGGGAGGGCAGGCCGATCACTTTAACCGCCCGGACATAGTCGCGCGCGCTCTCGACCATGGTCGCGGCCCGCACGGTGCGCGCATACTGCACCCATTCATGGATCGCGATCGCCCCGATCAGGATGAAGGGCGCCCATTCGGCCGAACTCGCTGCGGGAAACAGCATCCGCGCCACCCCGGCAACGAGCAGGGCGAGCAGGATCGTCGGAAAGCTGAGGATGATGTCGCCGAAGCGCATGATCGCGGCATCGACCCAGCCGCCGAAATAGCCCGCGATCAGGCCGAGCCCGACGCCGACCACCGCCGCCACCATCACCGCGCCACCGCCGATCAGGATCGAGACGCGCGCGCCATAGAGCATGGCGGAGAGCAGGTCGCGGCCCTGGTTGTCGGTGCCGAGCAGGAAGCGCGGATCGCCATCGGGCGAGAAGCGCGGCGGCAGCTCCGCGTCGATCAGGTTGAAGCTGGTCAGATCGGTCGGATCGAACGGCGCGATCAGCGGTGCCAGGGCGGCCGCCGCCACGATGACGACGGCCATCAGCCCGGCGAGCCAGACCGAAAGCGGCACGCGCCGCAGCCGCCTGGAGAGGGAAGCCGCCACGGTCAGGCCCTCACGCGCAGGCGCGGATCGACCAGCGCATAGAGCAGGTCGACGGCGGTGTTGATCAGCACGAAGAGCAGCCCGACGAAGAGCAGATAGGCTGCCATCACCGGCACGTCGGAGAAGCTCACCGCCTGGATGAAGAGCAGCCCCATGCCCGGCCACTGGAAGACGGTCTCGGTGACGATGGCGAAGGCGATCAGCGAGCCGATCTGCAGGCCGGTGACGGTGATCACCGGCATCAGCGCGTTGCGCAGCGCCAGCGTGAAATGGATGTGCCGGGCCGACAGGCCCCGCGCCCGGGCGAAGCGGATATAGTCGCTGGAGAGCACGTCGATCAGCTCCGAGCGGACGAGCCGCATGATGAGCGTCAGCTGGTAGAGCGCCAGCGTGATCGAGGGCAGGATCAGCGCCTTGAGCCCGCTTAGCGTCAGCAGGCCGGTCGACCAGGGGCCGATCTGCACCGTCTCGCCCCGGCCGAAGGAAGGCAACAGGCCGAGCGTCACCGCAAAGGTCAGGATCAGCACGATTCCCGTCACGAAGGTCGGCGTCGAGATGCCGATCAGCGACACCGCCTGGACGAGCCGTGCCGCAACCCCGTCCGGCTTCAGCGCGCAGAGCACGCCGAGCGGGATGCCGAGCGCCAGCGAGAGCAGCGTCGCGACGAGGACCAGTTCGAGCGTCGCCGGCAGCCGCTCCGCGATCAGGGTCGCCACGGGGCGCTGGTTGCGGAAGCTGATGCCGAAGTCGCCGCGCACGATCCGGCTCAGGAAGCTCCCGAACTGCACGACGACCGGCCGATCGAGCCCGAGCTGCTCGCGCAGCTCGGCCTTTTCGGCGATCGTCGCATTCTCCCGCGAGAGGGCCGCGACAGGGTCCCCGACGAAGCGGAACATCCCGAAGGACACCGCCGAGACCGCGAGCATGACGAGCGCGGCCTGGCCGAGGCGGGCGAGAAGCAGACGCAGCATCAGCCTGGGGACCGTCCGGTCGCTGGCGTCACTTCACCTGAGCGAACCAGAGGCGGACATACTCGTCCGGGAACTGCGGCACATCGAGACCCTGGCGCGAGGCCCAGGCGACGGGCTGCAGATGCAGCGGGATGTAGGCGATGGTGTCCTTGGCGACCTTGAGCGCCTGGACCATCATCGCGCGCCGCTTGGGCTCGTCGAGCTCGACCGCCGCCTCCCGCGTCAGCCGCTCGATCTCGGGGTTGGTGTAGCCCATCGGGTTCGAGCCGCCGAAGCCGTCCTTCGGCGCGGTCAGCAGGGCCGAGAGCACGCTGAACCCGTCCATCGGCGGCAGGGTCGCCCAGCCCAGCATGAAGGAGTCGAACTCGCCGCGGTCCTGCTTCGGGAAATAGGTGGCGCGCGATTCCGTCTTCACATCGGTCTGCACGCCGATGCGGCTCCACATCGCGGCGACTGCGACGCAGATGGCCTCGTCATTGATGTAGCGGTCGTTGGGGCAGTTCAGCCCGAGCTTGAAGCCGTTGGGATAGCCGGCCTCAGTGAGCAGCGCCTTGGCCTTGTCGGCGCTGTAGCCGGGCAGCGTGTCATTGGCCTTGTCGTAGCCCGGCACCGGCGGCGCCACGAGCGTGCCGGTGTTCTGGGACTTGCCGCGCATGACGCGCTTCTGGATCGCGTCGAGGTCGATGCCCTGCCAGAGCGCCTGCCTGACCTTGAGGTCCTTGAGCGGGTTCTTCTCGCCCGGCATGGACTTGAGTTCGTCGCGCTGGCTCAGGCCGAGGAAGATCAGCCGCAGGGACGGCTCCTCGATCACCTTGAAGGCGCTGTTGGCGCCGATCCGGGCGAGATCCTGCAGCGGGGCCGGGGCAATCAGGTCGAGTTCGCCCGACAGCAGCGCGGCCACCCGGGTGGCGTCCGACTTGATTGGCTTGAATTCGATGCGCGTGATGTTGTGCTGCGGCTTGTCCCACCAATCCGGATTCACGACCATGTTCGTGCCGGCGTCCGGCTTGAACGACTCCAGCTTGAACGGCCCCGTGCCGATGGCAGTGGTGGAGGCGGCGGTGCTGACGCCGGTGGCGATGTTGCCCGGCTTGAGCGACCCCGTCTGCTCCATCCACTCCTTGTCCATGATGTAGATGCCGGCGAGATCGTTCAGCAGCAGCGGGTAGGGGCCCTTGGTGACGAGATCGACGGTAAAGTCGTCGACCTTCTCGGCCCGGATCACCTGCGAGAGGTTGCCGCGGGCCCGCGCGCCGGGGTCGAGCAGGCGGGTCACGGAGGCGACGACGTCGTCGGCGGTGAAGGCGTTGCCGTTGTGGAACTTCACGCCCTTGCGCAGCTCGAAGCGCCAGGTGTCGGGCTTGACCGTCTTCCATCTCGTCGCCAGCGCCGGCTCGAGCTGCATCGTCCGCCCGCGGCGCACCAGCGGGTCGAAGACGTGGTGGAGCATCGCCGTGGTGAAGCTCTCGGTCTGGGCGAAGGGATCGAGCGTCGCGATGTCGGTCGGCGCCGACCAGCGGACCGTCTTGGCGTCGGCTGCGGTTGCGGCGAGCGCGGCCACGGAGGCGGCGGCCAGAAGCGTAACGATCCGGTTCATGTGACCCCCCTTGCGATCTTGCGATCATCCGTATTGTTGCATGCGCAGAATAGCCAAATTGCATGCACTTCGGTCAAGCCTCCTCTACGGGCAGGCCCTCAGATTTCTGCACGTTGTTTCATCATGCTGTAGGCGCGCGCGGCCCGGTCGAGCACCGCCTCCGCATCCATGTTGACCGGGACATGGCCCCGCAGCAGCAGGCGCCCGTCCACCATGACATGCGAAACATCGCCCGCATGGGCAAAGAAGACGAGCCGCTCGACAGGCAGGTCGGGCGGATAGAGATGGGCGGCGCGACGCGAGACGGCGACGAGATCGGCGCGCTTGCCGGGTTCGATCGAGCCGAGGCTGTCTGCCAGCCCCAGCGCGGCCGCACCGCCACGCGTCGCCATCTCCAGGACCGTCCAGGCATCGATCGCCGACGGGTCCCTCCAGCGGATCGCCTGATGGCGATGGGCCATGAACATCGTGCGGAACATGTCCAGCGAGCGATCCGGCGCGGGACCATCCGTCCCGAGGCCGACGCGCAGGCCCGCCGCGACCAGCCGTGGCGCCGGGCAATAGCCGAAGACAGCCATCAGGGAGCTCGGCGTATAGACCGCCGCCGCCCCGCGGCCGACGAAGGTGGCGATGTCGGCCTCGGTGAGATCGATGCAATGCGCCAGGACCGAGCGCTCGTCGAACAGCCCGAAAGCGTCGGCCATGAACGCCACGGAGCCCTCGCGGTGCCCGTCCTGGATCAGGCGGCTCTGGCTGCGCCTGACGAGATCCCACACAGCAGCGAGCATGTCCTGCGTCGCGATGCGGCTGTCTCCATCCGCCTCCCGGAACGCGGGCTCTCCAACCACCGGCGCGGAGACGGCGATGTCGATCCGGCCGTCGGCGGCGCCACGCCAGGAGGCGCAAACCTGCTCGATCGTCGCGATCTGGTCTGCGAGGCTGATCGCACGCTCAGAACCTGAGCCCCGGCGCCAGTCGCGTCGCGTCTTCGGGAAGGGCGGCCGGTCGACCCCCATCACCAGAACCTCGCGCAGGCCGCTGGCTTCGATCTCGGCCAGATGGGCGGCCGCATAGATCGGGTCTTCGCTGCGCATCACATTGTCGCCGCCGCCGAAGAACGGCACGGCGAGCGTGGTGCCGCCCTTCAGCCGCTCCAGCGCCTGGAGAGCGGCATCGGCGGCCCAGAACTCCACATCGGAGTGCAGCGCATAGACATCGCCGACGGTCGCCATCCAGTTGTCGACAGGGCCGCCGAGATTCTTGGTCAGGCCATGGCCGGCGTGAAGATGCAGGTCGATCAGGCCGGGAATGAGGATGGCGCCGTCGAGATCGATCCGCTCCGCCTGGGGCGGGCTCTCTCCTGGCCAGGGGCCGGCGCCAACGGACAGGATGGCGCCGTCGCCGACGACGACATGCCCGCTGTCGATGACGCGCCGCGTGCCGTCGACCGGCACGACGACGGCATTGCCGAGGATGCTGACGGCCACCGTCGGCGTCATGGCGCGCGCTCGAGCGGGTAGCTCGGCTGGAAGATCTCCGCGACCGGCGGATGGCCGAAGGTGCGCTCGGGATAGCGTGCGATCAGCCCATCGAACTGCTTCTGAGCCCGGGCGTGGGCCGCCGCCGCATCGAAGCCGGGGATGACGCGATGTTCCATCGCCACGCGGCCCTCGACGATGACGTCCGTCACGTCGCGCCCGGCTGAGGACTGCATCAGCGTCTGGATGGGATCGATGACCTGGCCGATGCCGTCATGCCCGAAATCGATCGCGATCAGGTCCGCCCGCGCGCCAGGCATCAGACGGCCGAGATCGGGCCGGCCGAGTGCATCGGCGCCGACCCAGGTCGCGGCGTCGAACATCTCGGCGCTGCTCGGGCGGCAGACAGAGCGCGCCATCACCCGCCCCAGCATCAGCCCGACCTGCATGTTGAGGATCATGTCAGGCGGCCAGGTATCGGTTCCCAGCCCGATGCGCAGGCCGCGTTCGCGCAGCGCGGAAAACCCGTCCAGCGCCGCCCCGTTGCGCGCCATCACCACCGGGCAATGGACGACGGTCGCGTCCGCCGCAAGCAGTGCGGCGAGATCGGCTTCGCGCGTCGAAACGCCGTCGATCGTGGGAAAGTCGGTGAAATGCGGCAGCAGCACATGCGGCCCGAGCAAGCCGAGCGAGGTGAGCCAGGCTGTCGGCGAGACGCCATGGCGCGCCATCACCGTCTCGACCTCGAACCGCGACTGATGGCAATGCAGGCGCAACGGCACGTCGAGGTCACGCGCCGCAGCCCCCGTGCGGCGCAGGAGTTCGGGCGTGCAGCTCTCGATCCGGTCGGGCGCCAGCATCGTGCGCACCCGTCCGCCCGCCCGTCCCTCCATGTCGCGGCAGAAGCGGATCGCCTCGTCGAGGCCCGCCAGCCCCCGCGCCTCGTCCATGAACAGGCTGACGGCGCCGCTTTCGTCGACCTGGGTATGGCCGCTGCGGTAGGCCGGCCCCAGATAGACCCGCATGCCGAGTTCGTCGGCAGCCTCGGCGGCGGCGGCGAACTCCTCATAGGTCTCGCCCCATTGCCGGTAGAACAGCGAGGCGATCGGCAGCGCCGTCGTGATGCCGTTGCGCAGCAGCTGCGCCAGCCCGTAGCGCTTCTGGAAGGCCAGTTCGTCGGCCGAATACATCTCGGAGGGGCCGCGTGCGATGTAGCTGGTCGGCCAGACGCGCCCCTTGCGCCAGGACGGCGTGTTGTCGAGGCTGAGCACGGCGGTGTCGAGATCGCAGACGGCATCGAGATCGATGAAGCCGGGCGCGATCAGCGCGTCGGGCCGCTCGATCCGGCGGACGACCTCTCCGGGAAACGCATGGCCGACGAAGACGATCTCGCCATTCTCGAACACGACCTCGCCGCGCTCGATCAGCACAGGCCGGCCCTCGCGATGACCGACGACCCATCGACCGCTGACCAGTGACCGCCCGCTCGGCTGCCTATCGGAATTCATGCCGATCTTCCTGCAACGTCGATGCCGGTGACCATTTCGGCTCCGCGTGAGAGAGCGTCTTCAGGCAATCCCGACAGCCCAGGCAAGATCCGACGGGCAGCTTGGCGGGATGCCTGCGCAAACGGGTTGATCACCAGCCGGGATACGCCGCAGCCCGAGATGCGGCCCGACCATTGAACAGCCCCTGGCGACGGGAAGCAATCGCGCCAGCGCCTTGCCGTTCTGCGGCCCAAGGCAGGTCGCCGTGCCGATCGCGCGCATCGGGCGCGGCGGCGGCAAGCGATCGGCGAATCTGCGGGGCGGGATGGAACGCGGGAAGGCGAGCAATCGCCGACGCGCCTGGCCCATCCACATCCGCAGCCGCTTATGTCATGGGATTTACGACCAGCATGCCACCACATGACCTGAGCCAATGAGGTGATGGCGCGCCCACGGGGAATCGAACCCCGGTTTTCGCCGTGAGAGGGCGACGTCCTAACCGCTAGACGATGGGCGCAGTGCGGTAAGCGCTGCTGTGTAATCGGGCTTTGGCCGTCCCGCAACTGTTTTTGCGCGCTGCGGCCGAAAATCGAAACGGGCGCCCTGAGCGCGCCCGTCTCGTGGCGTCGGGGCTGCGCGTCGAGCGCGCAGCCCCGAGATACGAGCCGGACCGTCAGGCCGCCTTGTCCGACAGCGCCGGATAATCGGTGTAGCCCTTCTCGTCGCCACCATAGAACAGCGACGGCTCGGGTGCGTTCAGCGGCGCGTCGCGCCGCAGGCGCTCGACGAGGTCGGGATTGGCGATGAAGAGCCGACCGAAGGCGACCGCATCGGCCCGGTCGCTCGCGACAGCGTCGATCGCCGAAGCCCGGTCATAGCCGTTATTGGCGATATAGGCGCCCTTGAAGGCCCGGCGCAGCGCGCCGTAATCGAAGGGCAGGAAGTCGCGCGGCCCGCCGGTGGCCCCCTCGATGACATGGATGAAGGCGATCCCGGCCTCGTTGAGCTTGGCGACGAGATAGTCGAACAGCGGCTGCGGGTCGCTGTCATGGGCATCGTTGGCGGGCGTCACCGGCGAGAGACGGATGCCGACCTGCCCCTTCGGGAAGACCTTCGTCACGGCCTCGACGACCTCGAGCGTCAGCCGCGCCCGGTTCTCGATAGAGCCGCCATAGGCGTCCTCGCGCGTGTTGCTGCCGTCGCGCAGGAACTGGTCGAGCAGATAGCCATTGGCGGCGTGGATCTCGATGCCGTCGAAGCCGGCAGCCTTGGCGTGCTCGGTCGCGCGGACATAGTCGGCGACGATGCCGGGCAGTTCGTCGAGCCGCAGCGCGCGCGGCGCGGAGACGTCGGCAAAGCCGCTCTCGATATAGGTCTTGCCCTTGGCGGGGATCGCCGAGGGCGCGACCGGCGCCTGACCATCGGGCTGCAGCGAGACATGGCTGATGCGCCCGACATGCCAGAGCTGCGCGACGATCTTGCCGCCTTCCGCATGGACGGCGTCCGTGACCGCCTTCCAGCCGGCGACCTGCTCCGCCGTGTAGAGGCCGGGCGTCCAGGCATAGCCCTGGCCCTGCTGCGAGATCTGCGTCGCCTCGGAGATGATCAGCCCGGCGCCGGCGCGCTGGCGGTAATACTCGACATTGAGCGCATTGGGCGCATCATTGCCATGGGTGGCGCGGTTGCGCGTCAGCGGCGCCATCACGACGCGGTTGCTGACGGCGATATCGCCGATGCGAAACGGCGTGAACAGCGCCGGAACGGATGATTCTGAGTGGCTCATGAGAGTGTCCTTGGAAACGCAAAACCAGATGGTGAGCGGAAAAGTCGCCGCGATCGGCCAGGCAGGGAGCGCCTTGCCTGATGGGAACTTTCACTACTTAGATAGGCGCTGCAGTGCAGCATGACAGGGCCAGAGCCACGCTCACGCCCGAAAACGATGGCGTGATCGCGCCGGCGCTCCCTGCGGAGACGAACGGTCTCCCGAACCCCGGCGAGACGCACAGGATCTCCTCCCGGCTTTTCGTACGCACCGGCCGCTGGGCAGCCGGCTGGCTGCGTGCCGGGCTCCGTGGTGCGATTGGCATCGTCTATCCGCCCTCCTGCATCGCCTGCCAGGCGGCGACCGGGGAAGCGCAGGCGCTGTGTCCGGCCTGCTGGGGCGCCATCGGCTTCATCGAACGGCCCTATTGCGAGCGGCTTGGCACGCCCTTCTCGGTCGATCTCGGCGACGGGTTGATCTCGCCTGCGGCGATGGCCGATCCGCCGGTCTTCGCGCGCGCCCGAGCGGTCTGCCGCTTCGACGGCACGGCGCGCGAACTGGTCCATCGCCTGAAATACGGCGACCGCACCGACCTCGCCTTGACGATGGGACGGATGATGGCGCAAGCCGGCCGCGAACTCCTGCCCGATGCCGGGCTGATCGTGCCGGTGCCGTTGCATCGCGCGCGGCTCTGGACCCGGCGCTTCAACCAGGCGGCGGCGCTGGCCCAGGTCGTGGCGCGACAATCGGGCGTCGCCCTGGCCCCGCTCGCGCTCGCCCGCATCAAGCGCACGCGCCAGCAGGTCGGCCTGACCAGGGCGCAGCGCGCCGACAACCTGCAAGGCGCGTTCAAGGTCCCACCTAGCGCCCGGCCGCAGATCGAAGGCCGCCGCATCCTGCTGGTCGACGACGTGCTGACGACCGGATCGACCGCCAATGCCGCCGCCCGCGCGCTGCTGCGGGCCGGTGCCAGCGCCGTCGACGTCCTGACCTTTGCGCGGGTGGTCACCGACGGCTCGTGAGGAGCGCGGATCGTGAAGCGGGCTGCCCGTGACGAAGGCGTGAAGACGCACTACATTGGGGGCAGCGCAACATGATGGACGCCCCGATGCCTGCCGTCACGATCTACACCACATCCTGGTGCCCCTATTGCAAGGCCGCAAAATCGCTGCTGACGAAGAAGGGGGTCGCCTTCGACGAAATCGACGTCGACGGCAAGCCCGAGCTGCGTCTGGCCATGACCGCGCGCGCCGGCGGCCGCACCTCGGTGCCGCAGATCTTCATCGGCGAGAAGCATGTCGGCGGCTCCGACGACATTCACGCGCTCGATGCCCGTGGTGAACTCGACAAGCTCTTGGCGGCATGACCGTCCACCGCGCGGCAGGCCCGCTCGCCCGCGGCCCGCACCGTCGGCGGCCGGAGCGGCCATGATCAAATACGCGCTGATCTGCGACCACGCGCATGAGTTCGAGAGCTGGTTCGCCACCTCAGCGAGCTTCGAGGAGCAGGCGAAGCGCGGCTTCGTCGCCTGCCCGGTCTGCCAGAGCGTGCGGGTCGAGCGCGCCATCATGGCGCCCAACGTCGCGCGCACCGACCGCAGCGCCAGGCGCGTCGACACCGCAGCTCCAGCCGTCGAAACCGCGACTCCCTCGCCCGACACCGCCCCGATCGCCCTGATGGGCGAGAAGGAGATCGCCTTCCGGCAGATGCTGGTGGCGCTGCACGAGCATGTCGCGCAGACCGCCGAGCATGTCGGGCCGCGTTTTGCCGACGAGGCCCTGAAGATCCATCATGGCGAGAGCGACAGCCGGCCTATCTATGGTCAGGCCACGGCCGAGGACGCCCGGATGCTACAGGAGGAAGGCGTCGACTTCATGCCGCTGCCGCGCCTTCCCGGCGCGGGGCACTGAGGAGCGTCCATGATCACGCTGGCCAATGACAGCCTGAGCATCGCCGTCAAACCGCTCGGCGCCGAGTTGCAATGGGTCGTCGATGCGCAGGGCCGCGACTGGCTCTGGAATGGCGACCCGGCGATCTGGGCCGGGCGCTCGCCGGTGCTCTTCCCCGTCATCGGCAAGCACCCGGACGGCCAGGTGCTGATCTCGGGCGCGCGTTACCCGATCAAGAGCCATGGCGTCGCCCGCACCAGCCTGTTCGAGATCCGGGCGCAGGACGGCACGGCCTGCACGCTGCGGCTGACCGACACTGACGAAACCCGCCTGGCCTATCCCTTCGCCTTCGCGCTCGACATGACCTACCGGCTCGACGGCCCGTCGCTGACCCTGACCGCGCGCATCGCCAACACGGGCGACGCGCCCATGCCCTTCTGCTTCGGCTATCACCCCGCCTTCTGCTGGCCCCTGCCCGGATGCGAGGGGCTGCCGCATCGCATCAGGCTCGCCAATGGCCAAAGCCCCCAGCATCTGCGCCTCGACGCCGCCGGGCAGCTGTCGCCCGAGCGTCACGCCTCCGCTTTCGTCGATGGCGTCCTGACGCTCGACAACGGCCTGTTTGCCGCCGATGCGCTGATCATCCCGCAAGGCGCCGGGAGCCGGGCCTGGTATGGCGCCGACGGGCAGCCCGGCGTTGCGGTCGATTATCCCGCCATGCCCCATCTCGGTATCTGGACGAAGCCGAACGGCCCCTTCATCTGCATCGAGCCCTGGCACGGCCTGCCCTCTCCGGCCGACCCCGACGAGCCGCTCGACAAGCGCGCCGGCGTCATCGTGTTGCCGCCCGGCGCCGCGACGGAGCTGCCGATGACGCTGACCTTCGGGGTACCCTGGAGCGGCTGAGGCCTGTCCTGCGCGCTCATCCGAAGGTCGCAAGCGACTTCCCGGCCCCTCTGGCGTTATTCTCGCCGCAGTGCAACATTCAGATTGCTCTGAAAAGAGGGTGGAAAAGCATGAACGCGATCGACCCCGCCGGCAGCACATCCGCGCCCCGCGACAAGCCAGCGCCGCGCGATAAACCCTGGATTTTCCGCACTTATGCGGGCCATTCCGACGCCTCGGAATCCAACAAGCTCTACCGCAACAACCTCGCCAAGGGGCAGACCGGCCTCTCGGTCGCCTTCGACCTGCCGACGCAGACCGGCTACGACCCCGACCATGTCCTGGCGCGCGGCGAGGTCGGCAAGGTCGGCGTGCCCATCGCCCATCTCGGCGACATGCGGGCGCTCTTCGCCGACATTCCGCTCGCTCAGATGAACACCTCGATGACGATCAACGCGACGGCGGCCTGGCTGCTGTCGCTCTACATCGCGGTGGCCGATGAGCAGGGCGCCGACCGCAAGGCGCTGCAGGGCACGACCCAGAACGACCTCGTCAAGGAATACCTCTCGCGCGGCACTTACGTCTTTCCGCCGCGCCCCTCGATGCGCCTGACCACCGACATCGTCGTGTTCACCACCCGCGAACTGCCGAAATGGAACCCGACCAACGTCTGCTCCTACCATCTGCAGGAGGCCGGTGCCTCGCCGGTGCAGGAGCTGTCCTTCGCCCTGGCCACTGCGATCGCGCTGCTGGATTCGATCCGGGCGAGGCCCGAGGTTTCGGCTGACGAATTCCCCGAACTCGTCGGCCGCATCTCCTTCTTCGTCAATGCCGGGATGCGCTTCGTCACCGAACTCTGCAAGATGCGGGCGTTCGTCGAGCTCTGGGACGAGATCACGCTCGGCCGCTATGGCGTCGCGGATGAAGCGATGCGCCGCTTCCGCTATGGCGTTCAGGTCAATTCGCTGGGGCTGACCGAGCCGCAGCCCGAGAATAACGTCTACCGCATCCTGATCGAGATGCTGGCGGTGACGCTGTCCAAGAAGGCGCGCGCCCGCGCCGTGCAGCTCCCGGCCTGGAACGAAGCTCTCGGCCTGCCGCGCCCCTTCGACCAGCAATGGTCGCTGCGGATGCAGCAGGTCCTGGCCTATGAGACCGACCTGCTCGAATTCGGCGACATCTTCGACGGCTCGACCGTGATCGACGCCAAGGTCGCCGACCTCAAGGCGGCAGCGCTCGAGGAACTGGCCAAGATCGACGACATGGGCGGTGCGCTCGCCGCCATCGAGACCGGCTACATGAAGCAGGCGCTGGTCGAGAACGGCGCTCGCCGGATCGAGGCAATCGAGCGCGGCGAGCAGATCGTCATCGGCGTCAACAGATTCACCAACACGGAACCGTCACCGCTCTCGGCCGGCGAGGGCAACGTCGTCACCGTCTCGGATTCGGTCGAGATGGAGGCCGTCAGTCGGCTGAAGGCCTGGCGCTCGGCCCGCGACGCGAAGGCCTGCGAGGGCGCGCTGGCGGAACTCGCCTCCGCCGCGAAGGAAGCCCGCAACGTCATGCCGGCCTCGATCGCCTGCGCCAAGGCCGGCGTCACCACCGGCGAATGGGCGCAAACCTTGCGCGAGATTTTCGGCGAATACCGCGCCCCGACCGGCGTCGACACGACCAAGCTCGGCGACAATGCCGATCTCGCCACGGTCAAGGCCGCCGTGGCACGCGCTACCGAGAAGCTCGGCCGGCCGCCGCGCTTCCTCGTCGGCAAGCCCGGCCTCGACGGCCACTCCAATGGCGCCGAGCAGATCGCGGTGCGGGCCCGCGATGCCGGCATGGCCGTGAGCTATGGCGGCATCCGCCAGACGCCGGAGGAGATCGTGGCGCAGGCGCAGGAGACACAAGCCGATATCATCGGGCTGTCGATCCTCTCGGGCTCGCATCTGCCGCTGGTGCGCGACGTCACCGCCCGGCTGCGCGTGGCCGGCATGAACGTGCCGGTCGTGGTCGGCGGCATCATTCCGCCCGACGACGAGAACGCGCTGCGCAACATGGGCGTTGCGGCCGTCTACACGCCGAAGAACTTCGAACTCGACGGCATCATCGCCGATGTCGCGGGGCTGGCGGCGAAGGAGCGGCCCTGACCGTGCCGCTTCCGTCAATCGCCACCGCCATCCCCGCCGCCATCATCGCTCGTCGGAGCCTCCCCCGCACGCGCGCCGCGGCGGACCATGGCGATGACGACAATCAGCGGAATGGCCATGATGGCCAGGTAGGCGGCAGCATCCTGCATTGATCGGCCTCGTTCCGCCGGGCAGCCCGGCCTCTCCTCACATCGCAGCCTGCCACGACCCTGCACGGATGGCGAGGCAGCCGCGCGCTCGCTCACGGTGACAACACCGCGCTTCCTGCCTATTTTGACGCCTTCCCCCGGACCACAGCCTTGATCCTTTCCGACCTTCGCGACCATCCTGCGCTGCGCCGTGCCTTCCGCTGGCAGATCCCCCTCCGCTACAACATCGGCGTCGATGTCTGCGATCGCTGGGCTGCCATCGACCCCGGCCGCACGGCGATCATCGAGGTCTCGCAGGACTGGCGGGTGACGCCGGTCAGCTTCGGCGCCATGCGCGACGCCTCCAACCGGCTGGCGAACGGCCTGCAGGCGCGTGGCGTCCAGCGGGGAGACCGCATCGCGATCTTGCTGCCGCAGGGCCGATGCGTGCTCACCGCCCATCTCGCCGCCTACAAGCTCGGGGCCATCGCGGTGCCGCTGGCGGCGCTGTTCGGCGTCGATGCGCTGGCCTACCGGCTCGCCGATTCCGCCGCGAAGGTGCTGGTCACGGACGCGGCCGGCCTCGCCAAGACCCGCCAGATCGCCGCGCCCCTGCCCGAACTCGCGCTGACGGTCTCCACCGATGGCGCCGATGGCGACGCGTACGGCTGGGCGACGCTGCTGGCGGGCGCGAGCCCTGATTTCGCCGCCGTCGAGACTGGGCCCGACGATCCCGCCCTGATGATCTACACCTCAGGCACCACCGGAAACCCCAAGGGCGCGCTGCATGGCCACCGCGTCCTGCCGGGCCATCTGCCCGGCGTGCAGATGCCGCATGAGTTCATGCCGCAGCCCGGCGACCTCGCCTGGACGCCCGCCGACTGGGCCTGGGCCGGCGGCCTGCTCAATATGCTGCTGCCGGCGCTGCATTTCGGCGTCGCGGTCGTGGCGCGGCCAGTGATGCGCTTCGAGCCGGAGGAGGCCTTCCGCCTGATGGCCGATCTGGGTATCCGCAACGCCTTCGTGCCGCCGACCGCGCTGCGCATGCTGCGCAGCGTCGAGCGCCCGCGCGAGCGCTTCGCGCTGCGGCTGCGCACAGTCGCCGCCGCCGGCGAGGCGCTGGGTGCGGAGACGCTCGCCTGGGGCCATGACGCGCTGGGGCTGACGATCAACGAGGCCTATGGCCAGACCGAATGCAATCTCGTGCTGGCCTCCTGCGCGGCGATCGGCGTCAGCCGCCCGGGCTTCATCGGCAAGGCGGTTCCCGGCCATGAGGTGGCGATCATCCGGCCCGATGGGTCGCTCTGCGAGGCGGATCAGCAGGGCGAGATCGCGGTCAGACGGCCCGACCCGGTGATGTTCCTGGGCTATTGGGGCAACGAGGCGGCGACGCAGGCCAAGTTCGTCGGCGGCTGGATGAAGACCGGTGATCAGGCGGTGCAGGACGCGGACGGCTATGTCCGCTTCGTCGGCCGCGACGACGACGTCATCACGTCCTCGGGCTATCGCATCGGGCCCGGGGAGATCGAGGACTGCCTGCTGCGGCACGAGGCGGTGGCGCTCGCCGCCGTCATCGGCAAGCCCGACGCGCTGCGCACCGAGATCGTCAAGGCCTTCGTGGTGCTGAAGGAAGGCCGGCGCGGCACGCCGGACCTCGCCGCCGAGCTTCAGGCTTTCGTGCGACGACGCCTGTCGGCGCACGAATACCCGCGCGAGATCGCCTTCCGCGACGAACTGCCGATGACGACCACCGGCAAGATCATCAGGCGGCTCCTGCGCGCGGAGGCTTGAGGCGCGAGCCGGCCAGGCGACCCAGCGAACGCCGCAAAGCCGCGCGGGCCCGGCCCGCGAGATCGCGCGGCGTCGCGCTGTCTTTTGGCAGGACGTGCAGGTCGCCCATCGCGAGCGCCCCGTCGCCGCACGTGGCCTGTCCGCCCGGCAACAGGATCGTTCGCGCCGGTGCTGCCTGCCGCATCATCGCGAGCAGGACCGGCAATGGCTGCAGCGCGGCGTGGGTCTCGTCCTGCGCCGCGAGATAAAGCCAGCTCCGCGTTCCCCGGCCGAGCACGATCGCGCCGGCGATCGGCTGGTCGTCGAGCATCAGGAGTGCAATCCGGCACTGCCGGGCGCGGCTCAGACCGCGTGTCATCGCGCGCAGGAAGCCGACCTCGCGCGTATCCTGCAAGGTGGCCTGGCCGGCTTGCGCGCGGGGGCCCGACGCCTCCATGGCGAGGATGATCTCTGTGGCGTCGCGCAGGCCCGCCTGCCCGCGCGGCTCGATCAGCGCCAGCTTGCCGCGTTGCGCCAGCGCCTCGCGCAGGCCACCGAACGCGGTGCGGGCAAGGTCCGACACCGTGGCAGCGGGTGCAGGCTGAAACCGCACGACCAGGCCCGTACCACCGGGTCCGGCGAGGGTCGACGCCAGCGGGCCGTCGCGATCGATTGCGCGCAGGATCAGGCCGCGGCCCTCCAGCAGCCGCTGGCGGCCCGGATCGAGCACGGCCGCGATCACCGCGCCGGCCTGCTCCCTGTCGAGCAGCGGCGCCCCGCTGACGATACGCCGGTCACCAAAGCCGATCAGCGCATCGGGCAGGAACAGGCCTTGTCTCGGGAAAACCGGGATGAACCCGAGCAGGCGCCGCTGCGGCTCGTTCGGGGAGCCTTGCCAGGCCAGGATCGTCACCACATCGCGGAAGGCGACGAGGTGTTGCGACGCCGCGAGCAGGAAGCCGGGCTCGACGAAGGGATGGGCCTCCAGCGCCCGCCCCGCGAGATGGCTCCACGCCTCCGCGATCTCGGCGCAGGCCGAGAGCGGCCGGATCTCGAGCGTAATCGGCGCAGCGGGGCGATGCAGCGGGGCATAGCCGGCGCCCCGCGCCGCGCCGACGGACGCAACCCCCTTCAAAGCCATGACCTGGTTCATGCGACCCTGCCTTCCGCGGCGCTGGATCGATCTGGGGCGGGGCTGTGCCGAAACGGCAAGCCCCGGCGCCATCGGCGACCGCTGCCGAGACAGGCTTCAAGATCGGGGCCAGAACCGCTGGTTCAGACCGGGCCCGCCGGCGCAGTGGCTGCCTTCGCGGTTTGCCCGAGAAAGGCCCCCCAGAGCCGCTGGACCACCGCCTCCTCGATGTCCTTGACGATCAGCACCAGCCGCGAGCGGCGGTCGCCATCGGGCCAGGCGTCGAGAATCACCGGGGGGTGCAGGATCTGCTGGACGGCATGCAGCAGCAGCGGCTGGTCTGGATGCTCGGCGACCTGCACCAGCCCCTTCATGCGCAGGAGCTTCGGCCCGTGGACCGAGCGCAGCAGCGTCCAGAACAGATCGACCGTCGCCTGCTGGATCGGCCTGTCCGCCGTCAGGACGAAGGCGCGGATGCTGGCGTCGTGCCGGTTGACGTCGTGATGATGATGGCCGTGATCGTGATGGGCATGGCCGCGATCGTGATGATGCCCATGGTCGTGCTCGCCATGGTCGTGGGCGTGCTGCGGCCGCTCGCCCGGCAGGGTTTCCCGTGCCAGCCACTGGCCGATCTCGGCTGGGCGCTGCGCCAGATCGTAGAGGCCGGCGCCAAACAGCGAACTGGCCGCCGCCTGCGGGCCGAGCACGGCGACACCGGGATTGAGCAGCGCGAGACGCTGCCGCAGCGGCGCCAGTTGGGCCGGTCCGTCCACCAGATCCGCCTTGGTCAGCACGAGGCGGTCGGCTGCGACGACCTGCTTGCGCGCCTCCTCGTGGACATCGAGCGTCGCCATGCCGTTGACCGCATCGACCAGCGTCACCACGCCGTCGAGCCGGAAGCGCATCGCCAGATAAGGGTGGTTGATCAGCACATTGAGGATCGGCGCCGGGTCGGCGAGACCCGTGGTCTCGATCACGACGCGGCTGAACGGGCTGATCCGGCCATTGTCGCGCCGGCGCAGCAAATCCTCCATCGTGACGATCAGGTCGTCGCGGATCGTGCAGCACAGGCAGCCTGAATCCAGCAGGATCATGCCGTCCTCGACGCCCTCGATCAGCAGGTGGTCGAGCCCGATCTCGCCGAACTCGTTGACGATCACGAGCGTCTGCGCGAGCGCGGGATCCTTCAGCAGCCGGTTGAGCAGCGTCGTCTTGCCGGCGCCCAGGAAGCCGGTGAGCAGGGTCAGCGGCAGCGGTTCCGGCCGGGTCGGCGGGCTCGTCATGGTCGTTACGCTCTGGTTCGGTTCGAAGGCGTCAGGCCGGGGAGGGAGCGCGGCCCTTATGTTCTAATGTTACATTAATCACCAGCACCGCGACGACAAGGGCGCAGCCCGCATATTGCAGCGGTCCCAGCCGCTCGCCGAGCACCACCGCCGCGATCAGCACCGCGCAGACCGGCTCGGCGCAATAGGCCAGCCCGGCCGCGCCCGGCGAGATCCGGTTGAGCGCGATCACCTGGAGCAGGAACCCGACGAGATAGCCGCCGATCGTCACCGCGGCGGCGATCGGCGCCAGCGCGAAGGCGGCAGGCGGCAGGAAGCCGCCGGTAATCGCCAGGATCACGGCAGTCACCGGCAGGATCAGCAAATGCGACCAGAGCAGCCGCGCCGCCAGGGGCGTCTGCGAGAGTGCGCTCGCGGCGAAGAACTGGGCTGCCGCCCCGATGCTCGCGCCCATCGCCAGCACAAGGCCGCGCGGGTCGAGCCCGTGCAGATCGGGCCCGACCACCATTGCGACGCCGATGAAGGCGGCGCAGGCAGCCACCAGTCGCGCCGGACGAAAGGGCGCGGCGGTCACGAAAGGCTCCGCCAGGACGATGAGGACCGGATAGGTGAAGAACACCACCGCCGCGACCGTGACCGGCAGGAACGCGACCGAAGACAGATAGGCCGACCCGACGAGCGCGCTGGTGATCCCGAACAGCAGCAGCGCCGGACGCTCGCCGCGAGGCACGGCGATCGATGCCCGCCAGATCGCGACCGCCGCCGCCACCAGCGCCAGCATGATGAAGACGCGGTAGAACACCAGCAGCGGCCCGTTCAGACCGGCCTGTCCGGCGATCTGCGCGCTGACGATGTTGGTGCCATAGGCGCCGGCCGACGCCAGCGCCATCAGCATGCCCTGCCGCCTGGCAGTGAGGCCGGGATCGCCGTTCAAGCAGCCATGCTCAGGCGTCGTCGTTCGGCTGGGTCTTCGCCTTCGGCTTGACGGGCGGCTTGGCGGCTGGCGGCTTGCCCGCCTGGATCTTGGCCGACGCCTGGGCAGGCTTGCCCTGCGCCGGCTTCGCGGCTGCCGCAGCCGGCGCCGCCTTGGGCGAAGGCTTCACCAGCAAGGGCTTCGCCGCCGGTCGCGGCAGCGGCCTGATCCCCGCGGCCGCACCCGCACGCAAGCTGGCCGGTGCCGCAGCGCCGGGCTGGATTGCGCCCTGCAGACGCAGGGGCCCGCTGGAATCCAGCGGCTGCGTCGTCTCGGGCGTGCTTGGCGCAAAGGCGGTCGCACCGGGAATGGCGCCGTTGCCCGACGCCGTGCGCCCGCGATCGGCGAAGAGCCCGCCGGTCTGGCTGCCGAACAGACTGGCGGCCACCGGTGCCGAGGGCGCGAGCATCGGCGACACGCCACGCGCGACGCGGCTCTCGGCCCCGCCTGCGACATTGGCCGCCAATGGCGCCGAGGCCGAGGCCGGCGTGCGCCCGAAAGCGACCGGAAACGGCGTCGCCTCGGCCCGCGGACCGAGCGAGACGCGGCCGGAGGGCTGCCGGCTCAGCACCGAGGTGGTGGCAGAACTCGGCCCGAGGGCTGTGGCAAACCGGCCGCCATCATCGGCATTCCCGCCGATGCCCGAGGCCTGGGCTGCGATCGGCCCCGCACTGTCGGCATCGTCGGCGAGCGCGACGCCGCCGCCCCTGCGCTGGACGTCGCCGCAGATGCTGCTGGCGCGACCGCCCTGCGAGGGCAGCGACGCGATGGTGTATCCGCCCCCGCCCCATTTCGAGAAGCCGTCATCGAGCAACTGCGCCGCCTTGATCGTGCGCTCGGTGCCCGACAAGGCGCCCAGCACGACCGCGATCAGGGTGCGCCCGCCACGTGTCGCGGTCGCGACGACGTTGAACCCCGACGCGCAGACATAACCGGTCTTCATGCCGCCGATGCCGGGATAGCGGCCGACGAGCCCGTTGGTGTTGTTCAGCACCTGCTTGCCGAGCTGCACGGCGGGCGTGTTCCAGTAATCCGAATAGTCGGGGAACTCGCGCATCAGCGCCATGGCGAGGATGGCGAGGTCGCGTGCGCTGGTCTGCTGGTCGGGATGGTGCCAACCATTGGGGTTGGCGAAATGGCTGTCGCGCATGCCCAGCCGTGCGGCTTCGGCGTTCATCATGCCGACGAAGGTCTCGACATCCCCACCCACGCCCTCGGCGATGACATAGGCGATGTCGTTGGCCGACTTCACCATCATGATCCGCAGGGCGTTGTCGAGCGTGACCTCCTGACCGGCCTTGATATAGACCTTGACGCGGGGCTGGCTCGCCGCCCGCTTCGAGGCCGGGATCGCGGTCTGCAGACCCAGCCGCCCGTCCCGGATCGCCTTCAGCGCCAGATAGGCCGTCATCATCTTGGTCGTCGAGGCCGGGTGCCAGGGCTGACCGGCATTCTCCGCCGAGAGCACCGCGCCGCTGGCGGCATCGACCACGAGGCTGGTGCCGGCGGAGGCGGGGCCTGCCCAGGCAAGACCCGCGAAGGTCAGACCAAGGACAGCAGCGGTGGAGAGACGGGAAACGATCATCGGGCGGGTCTTGAGCCTGTCTGGACGAGGGTTGAAGGCTTGGGGGTTCAACGCGACGCGTGCGGCATTTTCGAGACGACCGGACGAGAGCCCCGTCCCCGTACGCATACCTACCCCCAGCAGAGCGATTTGCCTAGCCGCGGCCCAGCGTCCACAAGCGCGCGGACGTCCCTGTCCTGGCTTGAAACGACCGGATCTGCCGCGTGAGCTTCGCCCTCCTCTGGATCCCCGCGACGATCGCGGCCTCGCTGCTGCAGACCGCCCGCAACCTGACCCAGCGCTCCCTCACGCAGGTCATCGGCGTGGTCGGCGCGACGCAGGTGCGTTTCCTGTTCGGGCTGCCCTTCGCGGTCCTCTTCCTCGTCATCGTCTGCGCCGTCGCGGGGCGCCTGCCGCCCGAGATCTCGACCGGCGCCCTCGCCTATACGATCGGTGGCGCCCTCACCCAGATCGCGGCGACCGCGCTGATGCTCGCGGCGATGCGCGAGCGCTCCTTCGCCGTCACCACGGCCTACACCAAGACCGAACCGGTGCAGGTCGCGATCTTCGGCGCGCTCTTGCTGGGCGACGCGCTGACGCCCGCCAAATTCGCCGCGATCCTGATCGCAACCGTCGGCGTCGTGCTGGTGTCCTGGAAGCCGGGCGAGAAGCTGACCCGTGCAGGGCTGCGCCCGGCCCTGCTCGGCGTCGGGGCGGGCGCCTTCTTCGCCTTCTCGGCGATCGGCTATCGCGGCGCGATCCAGGCCCTGCCGGAGGGCGGCTTCTTCATCCGCGCGTCCACGATCCTGGCGCTCGGCCTCTTCCTGCAGACGCTGGTGCTGACGCTCTACATGCTCGCAGCCAACCGCCCGGCCCTGATGTCGAGCCTGCGCCACTGGCGTGCGTCGCTGTCGGCGGGCTTTCTCGGCGCGGCCGCCTCGCAGTGCTGGTTCATCGGTTTCTCGCTGACCAGCGCCGCCAATGTCCGCACGCTGGCCCTGATCGAGGTGCCGCTGGCGCAGATCGCGTCCCGCCGCATCTTCGCGGAGGGGACGAGCTGGCGCGAAATGGCGGGCATGGCGATGATCGTGGCCGGCGTCGGCCTGCTGCTGATGATCGCGCTCTGACCTCGGCCGTTCCGCATCATGGTCCCTCTTTCCACGCACGCCGGAAATGCGCTTGTACCCGCTTGCGAGGTGCCGACGGCGAGCGCACATGAGACGTCAAAGTCGGGCAACGTCTAGAATGTCGGCAGGGAGAGATGTCATGAGCGCTGCGATCGTCGGTTGGGCCCATACGCCGTTCGGCAAGCAGGATGCGGAGACGATCGAAAGCCTGATCGTCCGGGTCACGAACGACGCGCTGATCGATGCCGGGATCACCGCCGACCAGGTCGACGAGATCGTGCTCGGCCATTTCAACGCCGGTTTCTCGGCGCAGGACTTCACCGCCTCGCTCGTGCTCCAGGCCGACCCGGCCCTGCGCTTCAAGCCGGCGACCCGCGTCGAGAACGCCTGCGCCACCGGCTCGGCCGCCGTGCAGCAGGGCGTGCGCGCGATCAAGGCCGGCGCGGCCAGGATCGTGCTCGTCGTCGGCGTCGAGCAGATGACCACGACGCCCGGCCCCGAGATCGGCAAGAACCTGCTCAAGGCCTCCTATCTCCCCGAGGAGGGGGCGACCCAGGGCGGCTTCGCGGGCGTGTTCGGCGGCATCGCGGCCGCCTATTTCCAGCGCCATGGCGACCAGTCCGATGCGCTGGCGATGATCGCAGCCAAGAACCACAGGAACGGCGTCGACAACCCCTATGCCCAGATGCGCAAGGACCTCGGCTACGCCTTCTGCCGCGAGGAAAGCGAGAAGAACCCCTATGTCGCCGGCCCGCTGAAGCGCACCGACTGCTCGCTGGTCTCCGACGGCGCGGCTGCGATCGTGCTCGCCGACGAGGAGACGGCGCTGACCATGCGCCGCGCCGTCGGCTTCCGCGGCACGGCGCATGTCCAGGATTTCCTGCCCGTCTCCAAGCGCGACATCCTGCGCTTCGAGGGCGCGACGCGCGCCTGGCAGCAGGCGCTCAGCGCAGCCGGGGTGGCGCTCGACGATCTCTCCTTCGTCGAGACGCATGACTGCTTCACCATCGCCGAACTGCTCGAATACGAGGCGATGGGGCTGACGAAGGAGGGCGACGGCGCCCGCGCCATCAAGGAGGGCTGGACGCAGAAGGACGGCAAGCTGCCAGTCAACGTCTCCGGCGGCCTGAAGGCCAAGGGCCACCCCATCGGCGCGACCGGCGTCTCGATGCATGTGCTCAGCGCGATGCAGCTCGTCGGCGAGGCTCCGGAAGGCATGCAGCTGAAGGATGCGCGCCTCGGCGGCATCTTCAACATGGGCGGTTCGGCGGTAGCGAACTACGTCTCGGTGCTCGAGCGGATCAAGTGATCCGCTCCGCGCCTGCTTCGGCCCAAAGGCTGATCCGCTCTTGATCGTCTTCTTCGCGCTGCTGCCGGCCTATTTCCTCTCGATCTTCTACCGGTCGTTCCTGAGCGTCATCGCCGGGCCGGTGATGACCGACCTGGCGATCGGCCCGCGTGAGTTCGGGCTGCTCGGCGCGGCGTGGTTCACCACCTTCGCGATTGCCCAGTTCCCGATCGGCTGGGCGCTCGACAGGCTCGGTCCACGCCGGACCGTCACCGCCGCGATGGCGATCGGCAGCGTCGGTGCCATCCTCTTCGCGCAGGCGACCGGCGCCGTCAGCGGCACGCTGGCGATGGCGCTGATCGGCATCGGCTGCGCGCCGATCTTCATGGCGAGCCTCTTCCTGTTCGCCCGCACGGCCGAACCGGCGCGCTTCGCCTTCCTGACCTCGGTCTTCATCGGGCTGGGCTCGCTCGGCAATCTGGTCGGCGCAGCCCCCCTCGCCATCGCCGCCGCCCGTTTCGGCTGGCGCCCCTCGATGCTGGTGATGGCGGGCTGCTTTCTCCTCGCCACCGCGCTGGCCGCGCTCCTGATCCGCGACCCCGTCCGCGCCGAGAGCGCCTCGGGCAAGGCCGAAGGCCTGCTCGCCGGCCTCGCCAGCATCCTGAAGCTGCGGCCGCTCTGGCTGCTCGCCCCGATCACGCTGACGGCCTATGCGATCCTGGCGACCGCGCGCGGGCTCTGGGTCGGACCTTACATGGCCAGCGTCCACGGCTTCGACGCCGTCTCGGCTGGCAACGCCGCGACCGCGATGGCCGTGACGATGGTGGCCGGCGCCTTCATCTATGGCGGGTTCGAAAAGGCACTGGGGCGGGTCAAGCCGCTGGTGTTCTGGGGCACGCTCGGCACGGCGGCCTGCTTCGCGCTGCTGGCGGCCTTCGGGGCAGGCTCCTCGCTCATCGCCGTCGCCCTCTTCGCGCTGATCGGCGCCGTCGGCTTCACCTATGCTATCCTGATGGCGCATGCGCGCCTGTTCTTCCCGGCGCATCTGCTCGGACGCGGCATGACGGCCGTCAATTTCCTGTTCATCGCGGGGGCCGCCCTGACCCAGTCCGGCTCCGGCTGGTTCATCGCCAGCCAGCGCGCCGCCGGTCTCGACGCGGCCACGACCTTCGCCCATCTCCACTGGGCCTTCGCGGGGCTGCTGCTGGTCTCCGCCGCGATCTACGCCTTCACGCCGGAGCGGCCGAAGGCCTAGTGGCCATCTCTGGCTTGCGACGTTGAGCGCCGAGTATTACCTTGAACTCAACGGGTAATACGGAGGTCATCATGGCGACGACGGTCACCAGCAAGGGGCAGGTCACGATCCCCAAGCCTATCCGCGACCGCCTCGGCATCAAGCCCGGAAACGCCGTCGATTTCCGGATGGATGCAGACGGCAGGGTCGTTCTGCTGAAGGTCGAACGGTCCGCTGCGACCACCCCCCTCGAAAAATGGCGCGGATCGGTCGGCCCCGGCATGAGCACCGATGAAATGATGAGCCTGACCCGCGGTGAACCGTGACGGCAACACTGGTCGACGCCAACATTTTCCTCGACCTGATCACGAACGATCGGGATTGGGCCGACTGGTCTGCTGGACGGCTTGCTGCCGCCATGAGCGCTGGCACGCTACTGATCAACGATGTCATCTATGCAGAAATTTCGATCCGGTTCGATGAAATCGCCAGACTCGATACGATGATGGCGGACTTCAATGCGAAGCATGCGCCCATTCCACGACAGGCGCTGTTCGATGCGGGAAAGGCCTTCCGTCGATACCGCGCGTCAGGCGGGCTTCGCCAAAGCGTTCTGCCGGACTTCTTTATCGGCGCACACGCTGCTGTGGCAAAGCTCCCGCTCCTGACCCGCGACGCCAAGCGCTACCGGACCTACTTTCCCACCGTCGAGCTGATCTCACCCTGAGCCGCGAGGCCCTTACCCTTCACCCGGAGCCCGCGCCGCGATCGCCAATGCGTGGACGCTTTCGGCCAGTTCCTGCGCCAGGGCCGCATTGACGAGGCGGTGCCGCTCCAGGCGGCTCTTGCCGGCAAAGGCCGATGAGACGATCTCGACCCGAAAATGGGTTTCGCCGCCCTCGCGCCAGCCGCCATGGCCCTGATGCTGATGCGACTCGTCGATGACCCGGAGCGTCTGCGGCGCCAGCGCCTGCTCGAGCCTGTTGGTGATCCGTTCAGCCATTCCGGTCATGATCGCGCCACCGTTCTGAATGATCCGTCCGAAGGCCGCGGCAATGCGGCCCCAGCCCTGCCCGGCCTGCGGCTACATGCTGCATCGCACTTGCCGGTTCCGATCCCGCGTCTCATAACCATTCGACCATGAACTTCAACTCACGCTTGTTCGACCGCATCAGGATCGGCCCTTCCGAGGCGGAAGCGGTCCAGGAATCCGACGCGCCGCATTGCGACCATCCGGGCTGCAAGCGGCCGGGCGAATTTCGCGCGCCGAAAGGGCGGGGGCGCGAGGGGCAGTTCTTCCTGTTCTGCATGGAGCATGTGAAGGCCTACAACGCGACCTACAATTATTTCCAAGGGATGAACGACGAGGCGCTGGCCGAATACGCCAAGGACGCGGCCATCGGCCACCGGCCGACCTGGAAGCTCGGCGTCAACTCCAAGGCGGCGCGGATGGCGCAGCGCGGCCGGGTCGCGGGCGGCGGCGAGCAGCCCGACGTGCAGGACGCGTTCAACATCTTCGGCTCGCGGCGGACGCAGACGGCCGCCCAGCCCGAACCGCGCGTCGGCGTGGTCGCGCGCAAGGCGCTCGAGGCGCTCGGCCTCGACGAGAACGCCGATCCCGTCGCGATCAAGGCGCGTTACAAGGAACTGGTGAAGCGCTTCCATCCCGATGCGAATGGTGGCGACCGCTCGCGCGAGGGCACGCTGCAGGAAATCCTGAAGGCCTATCAGCAGCTCAAATCGACCGGCATGGTCTGACCAGGCCCTCGTTGGACTTTCAGACGTTGCCCATCTGCGAGCGCTTGGCCCAGCCGGTCATCCGGTTCTCGACGATGTCGACGATCGCGACCAGAAAGACGCCGAGCACCGCCAGCACGATCAGCGCCGCGAAGATCAGCGGCACGTTGAAATCCGCCGAGGCGCGCGTGATCAGGTTGCCGAGGCCGAGATTGGAGGCGTTCTGCTCGCCGATCACAGAGCCGACATAGGCCAGCGTGATCGACACCTTCAGTGCCCCGAAGAGATAGGGCAGCGAGCGCGGGATGCCGACCTTAGTCATGATGTCCATGCGGCTGGCGCCGAGCGCCTTCAGCACGTCCTCCGTCTCCGGCTCGATCGTGGCGAGCCCGGTGGCGACGTTGACCACGATCGGGAAGAACGAGATCACGAAGGCGGTGAGCACCGGCGGCAGCCAGCCGACGCCGAACCAGATCACCAGGATTGGCACCACCGCGACCTTCGGGATCGAGTTGAAGCCGACCAGCAGGGGATTGAGGCCCGCATAGATCAGCTTCGAGGAGCCGACGAGCAGCCCCAGCGCCAGCCCGAACAGGATCGACAGCCCGAAGCCCAGCGACGTCATCCAGAGCGTGTGGAAGGCGTTGGTGTAGAGCGGCTTCTGGTACTGGACCAGGGCCGCCCAGATCGCCGAGGGCGGCGGCAGGATGAAGGACGAGATCGAGAATGCCCGGCAGGCGACCTCCCAGATCAGGAAGAAGCCGATCGTGAACAGATAGGGTGCGAGCTTGAGCCAGGTCGAGCGGGTCATGCCACCGCCCTCGCTTCCCGGATATGCCCGCGCAGCTCGTGCACGATCGCCGCGAATTCCGGCGTGTAGGTCACGTCGAGATCGCGCGGACGGGCAAAGCCGATCTCGCGTTCCGCGATGATCCGGCCGGGTCGCGCCGACATGCAGAAAACCCGGTCGGCCAGGAACACCGCCTCGCGCAGATCATGCGTGACCAGGATCACGGTGACGCCGCGCTGCGCATGCAGGTCGCGGATCACGCACCAGAGTTCCTCCCGCGTGAAGGCGTCGAGCGCGCCGAAGGGCTCGTCCAGCATCAGCAGCTTCGGCTCATGGATCAGCGAGCGGCACAGCGAGGCCCGCTGCTGCATGCCGCCCGAGAGCTGCCAGGGAAACTTCGACCCCATGCCCTTGAGGCCCACCGTCTCCAGCAGCATCTCGGCCCGCGCGACGTACTCGGCCTTGTTCGCCCGCAGCCGCGAGCGATGCGGCTGGACGATCTCGAGCGGCAGCAGCAGGTTCTGCAGCGTCGTGCGCCAGGGCAGCATGACCGGGTTCTGGAAGGCCATGCCGGTGATCTTGATCGGCTCCGACACTTCGCGCCCATCGACGATCACGGTGCCGGTTTTGGGCCGCTGCAGCCCGGTGGCGAGCTTCATCATCGTCGACTTGCCACAGCCGGACGGGCCCACGATCGCAGCGAATTCGCCCTCGCGGACCTTGAGCGACAGGCCTTCGACGGCCGGCGGCCCCTCGCCGCCGCCATAGACATGGGTGACATCGTGAAGTTCGACGAAAGCGGTCAAGGCAATCCTTCTGGAAACAAACCGCCGTCATCCTGGGCTTCGCGCAGCGAAGTCCCGGGATCCATCCGAGAGCGCCGTCCTGCCCTGTGATGGATCCCGGCCGGCGCCGCTGCGCGGCTTGTCCAGGACGACGGCCAGTGGAAAAACCGCGAAACTCAGAACACCCGCTCGGCCGAGGCCGGCAGGAAGGCGTCGGTGAAGGCGTCGCCCGCCTTGGCCTTGTCCTTGAAGGTAAAGGTCAGGGCGATCTGGTCGAGCGCCTTGTCCCAGCGCGCCTTGTCGATGCCGCCAAACCCGTTGGCTTTCACCCAGGGCGTCATCACGTTCTGCGCCAGCGTCATCTTGAGCCGTTCGAGCTCGACCTCGACTTTGGCGACATCGTTGCGCTTGATCACGAGCTGCGCGCCGAGCTCCGGATTGGCCACGGTCTCCTTGACGCTCTTGGTGATCGCCCGCAGCAGGCCGCGCACGGCTTCAGGCTTCTCGGCCGCGAATTTCGGCGAGACCATGATGACGTTGCCGTAGAGTTCGACGCCGTAATCCGACATCAGCATGACGACGATGTCGTCCACCGGCACGCCGCGCGACTTCAGATTGATGAAGGAGGAGTTGGCGAAGCCGAACACGGCATCGACCTCGCCCGAAGCCAGCATCGGCTCGCGGACAGGGAAGCCGACATTCTCCAGCCGGATCTTGCTGTCGTCGAGCTTGTTCACCGCCTTGAAGATCGGCCATTGCGCGAAGGCCGCGTCGGCGGCGGGTGCGCCGAACTTCTTGCCTTCGAGGCTCTTCACATCGGCGGCGATGCCGCGGCTCTTGCGGCCCACGATCGCGAAGGGCGGCTTGTCGTAGACCATCATGACGGCTTTCACGTCGACGCTGGGATTCTCGTCGCGAAAGCGGATCAGCGAGTTCACATCGCCGAAGCCGACATCGTAGGTCCCCGATGCGACGCGCGGGATGGCCTCGCGCGAGCCGTTGCCGGTGTCGATGGTGACGTCCAGCCCCTCGGCTTTGAAATAGCCCTTCTCGATCGCCATCAGGAACAGTGCGGCGGGACCTTCGAACCGCCAGTCCAGCGTGAAGCGAACCGGCGTCTGCGCCTGAGCGCCCGGCGCCAGACCGACGAAGGCCGCCGCCAGCCCGGCGGCGAGGACGAGGCGCCCGGCGGATGAGCGCAGGCGTCCGAAGACGGTCGGGCAGGTCGGGGCGGGCATCGAAGACTCCTCTGGAATGGCGATCGCGGTCGTTGGTCCGCAGTGCGAGCAATCTTCATGCCGCGCGGCGGTTTCACACTGACGGAGCGGTGGCGGCGGTCAAGCCGCAATCGGCCGCTGAGCCGCATCTCCCACAAATTCATGCGCCAGGCGCATCAACGCCCCTTGCCAAACGAGGGGCACGGTCCCATGTGGGCCGCTGGTGGTGACCGGGCCCCTCTGGCGGAGCACGTCTGGACGACGTGGCCGCGATGTCGGAACCACCCTTGACGTCAACCCAAACCGATAGGCGCCCGGACATGGATTTTTTGATTGCCGACTGGCTCGGCAAGCCGCTCTGGATGTGGAGCGGATTTCTTTTAATCGTTTTTGCCTTGCTCGCTTTCGACCTCGGCCTGATGAATCGCGGCGAGCGCGAGATGGGCATCGCCCGCAGCCTCAAACTGTCGGTCTTCTATATCGGGTTCTCCTGTCTTTATGGCGCTGCCGTATGGTGGGCCTATGAATCGGGCTACCTCAAGACGACCGACGGCACCCATGCCGGCGTGACGTTCTTCACCGGCTTCTTCATCGAAAAAGCGCTGTCGATCGACAACGTCTTCGTCATTTCGCTGATCTTCACCTTCTTTGCCGTTCCGCCGCGCTATCAGTACCGGGCGCTGGTCTGGGGCATCCTGGCGGTCATCGTCCTGCGTGGCCTGATGATCGGCATCGGCGCGGCGCTGGTTCAGCAGTATGACTGGATCCTCTATCTCTTCGGCGCCTTCCTGCTGGCCACCGGCGTGAAGATGCTGTTCGTGGCCGAGGCCGAGCCCGATGTCGCCAACAACCCGCTCGTGCGATTCCTGCGCAAGCGCATGCGCGTGACCGACACGCTCCATGGCGAACGCTTCTTCGTCAGGCTGCCGGACGCCGTGACCGGCCAGAAGATGATACACGCCACGCCGCTCTTCCTGGCGCTGGTCATCATCAATCTGGCCGACGTGGTCTTCGCGGTGGACTCGGTGCCGGCGATCTTCGCCATCACCACCGACCCGTTCATCGTCTTCACCGCCAACATCATGGCGATCCTGGGCCTGCGCGCACTGTATTTCGCGCTGTCGGCCATGGTTCACCGCTTCGAATACCTCAAGACGGCGCTGGCGCTCGTCCTGGTGTTCATCGGCGCCAAGATCTTCTGGAACCAGATCGTTGGCAAGGTCGACCCTGCGATCTCGCTCGGCGTCACCCTGGCGTTGATCCTCGGCGGCGTCGTCTTCTCGCTGTGGAAGACGCGCGACGCGGCCGCCAAGCCGGTGGAGTGATCCCCACCCGTCGGCGCGCTGTCACAGAGGCAGCGCGCCGTCGGTCTTGACCTCCTCCATCACCGCATAGGTGCGCGTCTCGCGCACCGCCGGAAGCGCAAGCAGAACCTCGCCCAGAAACCGCCGATAGGCGTTCATGTCGGCGACCCGGGTCTTGACCAGATAGTCGAAGCCGCCGGCCACCATATGGCACTCCAGTACCTCCGGCGCGCGCTGTACCGCCGCCGCGAAGCGCTCGAAGGCGTCGGGCGTCGTCTTGTCGAGATAGACCTCGACGAAGACCAGCAGATTCAACCCGAGCTTCAGCGGGTCGAGCGTTGCCCTGTAGCCGGTGATGTAGCCCTCCCGCGTCAGACGCTTCAGCCGGTCGCCGACCGCCGTCGGCGACAGCCCGACCTTTTCGGCCAGTTCGACGCCCGCGATGCGGCCATCCCCCTGGATCAGCGACAGGATACGGCGGTCGGTTCGGTCAAGCACGGGATGAATCTCGGCAATAAGCTGGTTTGACCGGACAAGATAAGGCATCCTGGATAAAACAGCCAATTGATATGAGGCTGAAGCCGGATGATGCTTCAGATCATCCGTTCTCAAATTCGGAGCCTCACATGGCTGTCTCTCTTCCGCCCTTTCGTGCGCCCTTCGCGCAGGACGATGGTGAGATCGCCGCACGCCTGCTCGCCGGCGCGCGGCGCGAGCCGGCGGCGAAGGCCCGGATCGATGCGCAGGCGACGGGGCTGATCGACGCCATCCGCAGCCGCAAGGTCGGCCTCGGCGGCATCGAGGAACTGCTGCGCGAGTATTCGCTCTCGACACGCGAGGGCCTCGCCCTGATGGTGCTGGCCGAAGCGCTGCTGCGCGTGCCCGACGCCGCCACTGCCGACCGGCTGATCGAGGACAAGCTCGGCCAGGGCGATTTCGCCCATCACGAATCCAAGTCCGATGCCTTCCTCGTCTCGGCCTCGGCCTGGGCGCTGGGCATCACCGCCCGCGTCATCCAGCCCGGCGAGACGCCGACCAGTATCATCGGCGGCCTCGCAAAGCGGTTGGGCATGCCGACGGTGCGCACCGCCACCCGCCAGGCGATGCGCGTCATGGGCAACCATTTCGTGCTCGGCCAGACCATCGAGGAGGCGCTGAAGCGCGCCGGCTCCAAGAGCGGCAAGCTCTACCGCTACTCCTTCGACATGCTCGGCGAAGGCGCCCGCACGCAAGCCGATGCCGACCGCTATCTCGCCTCCTACACGGCCGCGATCGACGCCATCGGCCGCTCGGCCGGCAACGCCCCGCTGCCGAACCGGCCGGGCATCTCGGTCAAGCTCTCGGCCCTGCATCCGCGCTATGACGCCACGAACCGCGAGCGCGTGCTGGCGGAACTGACGCCCAAGGTGATCGCGCTCGCGCAGCAGGCCAAGCGCTACGACCTCAACTTCACCATCGATGCCGAGGAGGCCGACCGGCTCGAACTCTCGCTCGATATCATCGATGCCGTCGTCGCCGATGCCTCCCTGGCGGACTGGGACGGCTTCGGCCTCGCCATCCAGGCCTATCAGAAGCGCGCCTCGGCCGTGATCGACCATATCGGCGCGCTCGCCGAGAGCCATGGCCGGCGCATGATGGTGCGGCTCGTCAAGGGCGCCTATTGGGACACCGAGCTGAAGCGCGCCCAGGAGCGCGGCCTGCCCGACTATCCCGTCTTCACCCGCAAGGCGATGACCGACCTGAACTACGAGGCCTGCGCCGCCCAGTTGCTCGCGCTTCGCCCGCGCATCATTCCCCAGTTCGCCACCCACAACGCCCAGACGGTCGCGACCGTCGCCGAAATGGCGGGGTCGTCCGAGGGCTTCGAGTTCCAGCGCCTGCACGGCATGGGCGAGGCGCTCTACGAGAAGCTCCTCGCCGGCTCCGATGGCTTCGCCTGCCGGACCTATGCGCCGGTCGGCGGCCATCAGGACCTGCTCGCCTATCTGGTGCGGCGTCTGCTCGAGAACGGTGCCAACTCCTCCTTCGTCAGCGTCTCCGGCGACCCCGACGTGCCCGTGGCGCAACTGCTCGTGCCGCCGGCCGACATCATCGGCCAGGCCGGCGCGGCGCGGCACCGGCGCATCCCGCTGCCGGCCGATCTCTTCGGCCCGTCCCGCAAGAACTCGGCCGGCGTCGAACTCGGCCATGCCGACAGCCTCGAGGCCCTGCTGGCGGAGATCGCGGCGGCGTCCGCCAAGCCCTTCCCGGAGGCCACCCCGATCATCGACGGCGCGAGCGCGGGCGGCGCGGCCCGCGATGTCCGCTCGCCGATCGACAACCACGTCATCGGCCGCGTCGCGGAGGCCGACGCGGCGACTGCCGCGCGCGCCATGGCGGCGGCGAAGGCGGGCTTCCCTGTGTGGAACGCCACCCCGGCCCGCACGCGCGCGGCCGCTCTGCGCAAGGCCGCGGACCTGATGGAGGCGCGTCGCGGCCTGCTGCTCGCGCTGCTCCAGGCCGAGGCCGGCAAGACCCTCGACGATGCCCTCTCGGAGGTCCGCGAGGCGGTCGATTTCTGCCGCTACTATGCCGCCGAGGCCGAAGCGAAGTTCGCCAGCCCGACCGTGCTGCCCGGCCCCACCGGCGAGGACAACCGCCTCGTCCTGCGCGGTCGCGGCGCCTTCCTGTGCATTGCGCCGTGGAATTTCCCGCTGGCGATCTTCGCCGGCCAGATCGCAGCCGCGCTGGTCACGGGCAACAGTGTCGTCGCCAAACCCGCCCCGCAGACGCCTCTGATCGCGGCCGTCGCCGTGCGCCTCCTGCACGAGGCCGGCATTCCCGCCTCCGCGCTCCATCTCGTGCCCGGCGACGGCGCCGTCGGCGCGGCTCTCGTGGCCCATAGGGACGTCGCCGGCGTCGCCTTCACCGGCTCGACCACGACCGCGCGCGCGATCAACCGCGCGCTCGCCGCCAAGGACGGCCCGATCGTTCCGCTGATCGCCGAGACCGGCGGCCTCAACGCCATGATCGTCGATGCCACGGCCCTGGCCGAGCAGGTCGCGGACGATGTCGTCATGTCGGCCTTCCGCTCGGCCGGGCAGCGCTGCTCGGCCTTGCGCCTGCTCGTCGTGCAGGAGGACGTCGCCGACAAGATGATCGAGATGATCACCGGTGCGGCCCGCGAGCTGAAGCTCGGCGACCCGCGCGCGATCGACACCCACATTGGGCCTGTCATCGACACCGCCGCCAAGCACCGCCTCGACGACCATATCGAGGCGATGCGCAAGCTCGGTCGCGTCGCCTGGGCCGGGCAGACGCCCGCCCTCGGCGGCACCTATGTGGCGCCGCATGTCGTTACGCTAGGCAGAGTCGCCGACCTCTCCCAGGAGCATTTCGGTCCGGTCCTGCATGTCGTGCGCTGGAAAGCCGGCGAGCTCGACACGATCATCCACGACATCGAGGCGACCGGCTACGGGCTGACGCTCGGCGTCCATTCGCGCATCGAGACCACGATCGAGCAGGTCACCAGCCGGCTCTCGACCGGCAATATCTATGTCAACCGCAACATCATCGGAGCCGTCGTCGGCGTGCAGCCCTTCGGCGGCCACGGCCTGTCGGGCACCGGGCCGAAGGCTGGCGGGCCAAACTATCTGATGCGCTTCGCCACCGAGCAGACGGTGACGATCAACACGGCGGCCGCCGGCGGCAACGCCAGCCTGATCGCGATGGGGGAGTGATCGCCGTCATTGCAAGCGCAGCAAAGCCATCCAGGGAGACGTAGAACGCGTCCGCTCTGGATGGCTTCGCTGCGCTCGCAATGACGAGGAGACGACATCGGCCTCCAAAACGAAAAAGGGCCGCTGACGCGGCCCTTTCAACTATCAAAACAGTGGGTCGCCTCACGCCGCCTTGCGGCCCTCGAACACATGCTTGAATTCGCGCAGCTGGACGAGGGCCTCGTGCAGGCGCCTCTTCTCGTCCTCGACCTGGGTCGCGGCCAGCTTGGTCTCCGCGGTCAGGATTTCCTGGTCCAGCACGGCGGCGTTGACGTCCTCGAGGAAACGGCCCTGCTCCGCCAGGATCGTCGTCGTGCTGGCGTTGATCTCGATCAGCCCGCCATTGACGAAGAATTCCTTGCCGTTGCTGCCAGTCGTCTGGACGAAGACGATGCCCGCCTTCAGCGTCGCCACCAGCGGCGCGTGGCCAGCCAGCACCGTCATCTCGCCCTCGACCGAGGGAACGATGACGCTGACGACATCGCCGGCGAACAGCATGCGCTCGGGCGAGACGAGTTCGAACTTGAAGGTGGCCATCGTATATCTCTCCTCGGCTCGTCATGGTCGGGCTTGACCCGACCATCCCGGAAACCAGCGTCCTCTGGTCGTGAGATTCTCGGACCAAGCCCGAGAATGACGATCCTCAGGCCGCTTCGGCCGCCAGGCGCTGGGCCTTCTCGATGGCTTCGTCGATCGAGCCGACCATGTAGAAGGCGGCTTCCGGCAGGTGGTCGTACTTGCCTTCGATCAGGCCCTTGAAGCCCTTGATCGTATCCTCGAGCGCAACCAGCTTGCCCGGCGAGCCGGTGAAGATTTCGGCGACGAAGAAGGGCTGCGACAGGAAGCGCTCGATCTTGCGAGCGCGCGCCACCGTCATCTTGTCCTCTTCCGAGAGCTCGTCCATGCCGAGGATCGCGATGATGTCCTGCAGCGCCTTGTAGCGCTGGAGGATCTGCTGCACGCGGCGGGCGATGCCGTAATGCTCCTCGCCGACGATCGCGGCCGAGAGCATGCGCGAGGTCGAGTCGAGCGGGTCGACCGCCGGATAGATGCCCTTTTCCGCGATCGAGCGCGACAGCACGGTCGTAGCGTCAAGATGGGCGAAGGAGGTCGCGGGCGCCGGGTCGGTCAGGTCGTCGGCCGGCACGTAGATCGCCTGCACCGAGGTGATCGAGCCCTTGTTGGTGGTGGTGATGCGCTCCTGCAGATTGCCCATGTCGGTCGCCAGCGTCGGCTGGTAACCCACCGCCGACGGGATGCGGCCGAGCAGCGCCGACACTTCCGAGCCGGCCTGCGTGAAGCGGAAGATGTTGTCGACGAAGAACAGCACGTCCTGGCCCTTGTCGCGGAAATCTTCCGCGACGGTCAGACCCGACAGCGCGACGCGCATGCGGGCGCCCGGGGGCTCGTTCATCTGGCCGTAGACGAGGGCGCATTTGGAGCCGTCGCCGCCGCCCTTCTTGTTCACGCCCGACTCGATCATCTCGTGATAGAGGTCGTTGCCTTCACGGGTGCGCTCGCCCACGCCGGCGAACACCGAATAGCCGCCATGGGCTTTCGCGACGTTGTTGATCAGTTCCATGATCAGCACGGTCTTGCCGACGCCGGCGCCGCCGAACAGGCCGATCTTGCCGCCCTTGGCGTAGGGGGCCAGCAGGTCGACGACCTTGATGCCGGTGACGAGGATCTGCGCGTCCGTCGCCTGCTCGGCATAGGAAGGAGCCGGCTGATGGATGCCGCGGGTCGCGGTGGTCAGGATCGGGCCGGCCTCGTCGATCGGCTCACCGATGACGTTCATGATGCGCCCGAGGCACTCGTCGCCGACGGGGACCATGATCGGCGAGCCGGTGTCGGTCACCGACTGACCGCGAACCAGACCTTCGGTCGAGTCCATCGCGATGGTGCGGACCGTGTTCTCGCCGAGGTGCTGGGCGACCTCGAGGACCAGGCGGTTGCCGAGATTGGTCGTCTCGAGCGCGTTCAGGATCTCCGGCAGAACGCCGTCGAATTGGACGTCGACGACGGCGCCGATGACCTGCGCGATGCGGCCGGTGCCGGTGTTGGCGGGCTTCTCGGCGGCGGCGGTCTTCTTCGTAGCGGCTTTGGCCATGGTGATAACCTCGGATTCGCGTTCAGCGTGTCGAAAAGGCCGGCGCGCCGGCCTCAATTCAGGCGGTTAGAGCGCTTCCGCGCCGGAGATGATCTCGATCAGTTCCTTGGTGATCATCGCCTGGCGCGAGCGGTTGTAGAGCTGCGTCTGCTTCTTGATCATCTCGCCGGCGTTGCGCGTGGCGGAATCCATCGCCGACATGCGCGCGCCCTGCTCGGAGGCGGCGTTCTCGAGGATCGCGCGCAGCACCTGCACCGTGAGGTTACGCGGCAGCAGCGTCTCGAGGATCTCGCTCTCGTCCGGCTCGTAATCGTAGACGGCCTCGGACACCTTGGTCCCGGCCGGGATCTCGGCGGGAATGATGCGCTGCGCGGTCGGGATCTGCGAGATCACCGACTTGAACTTCGAGAAGAACAGCGTCGCCACGTCGAACTCGCCGGCGCCGAAACGCGACAGGATGTTGTTGGCGATACCCTCGGCATTGACGAAGCCGACCTGCTTGAAGGCGCGCAGGTCGATCAGTTCGATGATGTCCTTCTCGAACTGCCGGCGCAGGATGTCGTAGCCCTTCTTGCCGACGCAGATGATCTTGACGGTCTTGCCCTGGGCCTTCAGCGCCTGCGCATGGTCGCGCGCCAGACGCGCGATCGAGGAGTTGAACGCGCCGCAGAGCCCGCGCTCGGCGGTGCAGACGACGAGCAGATGGACCTTGTCGGCGCCCGTGCCGGCGATCAGGCGCGGCGCGCTGGCGCCGCTCACGCCAGCGGCGAGATTGGCCAGAACCGTCTCCATGCGCTCGGCATAGGGACGCGCCGCTTCCGCCGCCGCCTGCGCCCGGCGCAGCTTGGCAGCCGCGACCATCTGCATGGCCTTGGTGATCTTCTGCGTCGCCTTCACGGAAGCGATGCGGTTTCGTAGGTCCTTGAGGGACGGCATCCGGTCTTGATCCCCTACCCGTCACGGCGGCGAGCGCAGCGACGAAGCAATCCAGAAGGTCTGCGCGGCGGGGCTGGATTGCCCCGCTGCGCTCAGCTCATGAGATCAGGCGAACGACTTGGCGTAGTCGATCACGATCTCTTTCAGCTTCGCGGCGTTCGCGTCCGAAAGATCCTTGGTCTTGCCGATCTCGTTGAGCAGATCGACATGCTTGCCGCGCACCAGCGCCAGCAGCCCGTCCTCGAAGGCGCGGACCTTGTTGACCGGCAGCGGGTCGAGATAGCCGTTGACGCCGGCATAGATCACGACCGTCTGCTCTTCCATCTTGAGCGGCGAGAACTGCGCCTGCTTCAGGAGTTCGGTCAGGCGGGCGCCGCGGTTGAGCAGGCGCTGCGTGACGGCGTCCAGATCCGAGCCGAACTGCGCGAACGCGGCCATCTCGCGATACTGGGCGAGCTCGCCCTTGATCTTGCCGGCGACCTTCTTCGTCGCCTTGGTCTGCGCGGCGGAGCCGACGCGCGACACCGAGAGGCCGACGTTCACGGCCGGGCGGATGCCCTGGTAGAACAGGTCGGTCTCCAGGAAGATCTGGCCGTCGGTGATCGAGATCACGTTGGTCGGGATGTAGGCGGAGACGTCGTTCGCCTGCGTCTCGATGACCGGCAGCGCCGTCAGCGAGCCAAGACCGGCATCCTCGCCCATCTTCGCCGCGCGCTCGAGCAGGCGGGAGTGGAGATAGAACACGTCGCCCGGATAGGCCTCGCGACCCGGCGGGCGGCGCAGCAGCAGCGACATCTGGCGGTAGGCGACGGCCTGCTTGGAGAGGTCGTCATAGATGATGACGGCATGCATGCCGTTGTCGCGGAAATACTCGCCCATGGCGCAGCCGGCGAAGGGCGCCAGGAACTGCATCGGGGCGGCGTCCGAAGCGGTCGCCGCGATGATGATCGAGTACTCCAGCGCGCCGCGCTCCTCGAGCACCTTCACGAACTGGGCGACGGTCGAGCGCTTCTGGCCGATCGCGACATAGACGCAATAGAGCTTCTGGCTCTCATCCGTGCCCTCGTTGTTGGCCTTCTGGTTCAGGATCGTGTCGAGCGCCACGGCGGTCTTGCCGGTCTGGCGGTCGCCGATGATCAGCTCGCGCTGGCCGCGGCCGATCGGGATCAGGGCGTCGATCGCCTTGAGGCCGGTCGCCATCGGCTCATGCACCGACTTGCGCGGGATGATGCCGGGCGCCTTGACGTCGACGCGCGAGCGCTGCGTCGCCTTGATCGGGCCCTTGCCGTCGATCGGGTTGCCGAGCGCGTCGACGACGCGGCCGAGCAGCTCCTTGCCGACCGGCACGTCCACGATCGCGCCGGTGCGCTTGACCGTCTGGCCTTCCTTGATCTCGCGGTCGGAACCGAAGATCACGACGCCGACATTGTCGCTCTCGAGGTTGAGCGCCATGCCGCGCACGCCGCTCTCGAACTCGACCATCTCACCGGCCTGGACCTTGTCGAGGCCGTAGACGCGGGCGATGCCGTCGCCGACGGACAGGACCTGACCGACCTCGGTGACGGAGGCTTCGGATCCGAAGTTCGCAATCTGCGCCTTCAGGATCGCGGAGATTTCAGCGGGGCGGATTTCCATCAGCCGACCTCTTTCATGGCAAGACGAATTGAATTGAGCTTGGTTTTCAGCGAGGCGTCGACCATGCGGGAGCCCATCTTGACGACGATCCCGCCGATCAGCGCCGGATCGACCTTGATCGCGACGTCGACATCCTTGCCCGCGACCGCAACGAGCGCGGCCCGGATCTCTTCTGCGCGCTTGGGCGAGGGCGCCTCGGCGAGCGTGACATCGGCGCTGACGATGCCCTTGGCTTCAGCGACGAGCGTCTTGTAGGCGACGATCATCCCCGGCAGCGCGAACAGGCGACGCTTGCTGGCGACGAGGCCGATGAAATTGGCGGCGATGCCGGACATCTTGGCGGAGGCAAGCACAGCCTTGATCGCGCCGGTCTGTTCCTCTGCCGAGAAAGCCGGGCTGCCGACCAGACGCCGCAGATCCTCGCTCTCGGCGAGCATCGCGAAAAAGCTGTCGAGATCGGCGGAGACGGCATCGATGGCGTTGGCCTCGCTGGCCAGTTCGAACAGGGCCGTGGCGTAGCGACCCGCTACGCCCGAAACCAGTGATCCTTGCGATCCGCCTTCAGCCACGCGTCAAATCTCTCGTTTCATAGGACCGCTCCCGGCGACCCTCTCGTCAAGGGTGGAGTGCGATGTCCTGGCGCTGCGGTGTATCACGGACGCGAACCCGGCAAGCGGCTTCGCGACCTAAATGTGGCGGTGCACTAGCATGCGGTTTTAGGGCGCGCAATCCGTAGATGCCGATCTCCGGCGCGGTTCGCCGGCGCTTTCGGGGGTGGGCGGGGCACTGCTACAAGAAGCTCTGCGGATCGATATCCACCGCGACCCTGACCGAGCCCTTCGGCTTGCCGGCGCGCTTGAGCCAGGCGCGCAGGTAGTCCTGCAGGTTCACCTCGCGCTCCGTCTTCACGATCAGGCGCATGCGGTGGCGCCCGCGCAGCACGGCCAGCGGCGCCTCCGCCGGCCCGAGCACGCTGACCCCCTCGGGCGCGTCGGCACAGCGCGCCAGGGTCCGCGCATGCCCTTCGGCCTCGGCCTGCGTGCTGGCGGAGACGATCAGCCCGGCGAGACGGCCGAAGGGCGGTAGGCCGGCGGCCTCCCGCGAGGCCGCCTCTGCGGCATAAAACCGCTCCGGGTCGCCCGAGACCAGCGCCTTCAGCACGGGATGCGTAGGGTCATGCGTCTGCAGCAGCGCCCGCCCCGGCCTTTCGCCTCGCCCGGCCCGGCCCGTGACCTGTCGCAGCACCTGGAAGGTGCGCTCGGCCGCGCGTGGATCCCCCGAGGTCAGGCCGAGATCGGCATCGATCACGCCGACCAGCGTCATGCCGGGAAAGTTGTGCCCCTTGGCCACGAGCTGCGTGCCGATGACGATGTCGAATTCACCCGCCGCGACCGCCATCAGCTCGGTCTTCAGCCGCTCGGTCCCGCCGGGAAAATCGCTCGACAAAACGATGCCGCGCGCCTGCGGGAACAGCGTCGCGACCTCCTCGGCCAACCGCTCGACGCCGGGCCCGCAGGCGCTCAGGCTGTCCTGCGCATGGCATTGCGGGCATTCGTTGGGCCGGCGCTCGACATGGCCGCAATGGTGGCACACCAGCGCACGGCGGAAGCGGTGATCGACCAGCCAGGCCGAGCAGTTCGGGCACTGGAAGCGGTGCCCGCAGTCGCGGCACAGCGTCAGCGGCGCATAGCCGCGACGATTCAGGAACAGCAGCGACTGCTCGCCGGCGTCCAGATTGGCGGTCATGGCCTTGGCCAGCGTGTCGGAGATCCAGCGCCCGCGCGGCGGCTTGTCCTGGCGCAGATCGACCAGGCCGAGCGTCGGCAGCGACCGCCCGCCGAAGCGCTCGGGCAGCTTGAGATGGGTGTAGCGCCCGCGCTCGGCGTTGACGCGGGTTTCCAGCGAGGGCGTCGCCGAGGTCAGGATCACCGGCGCGTTCTCGATACGGCCCCGCACCACCGCCATGTCGCGGGCATGATAGGCGACGCCGTCCTCCTGCTTGTAGGCGGCCTCGTGCTCCTCATCGACGACGATCAGGCCGAGATCCTTGTAAGGCAGGAACAAAGCCGAGCGTGCGCCCGCCACCACCTTGGCCTCGCCGCTGGCGATCGCAGCCTGCAGGCGCTCGCGCCTGCGGCCGGTCACGGCCGAGTGCCACAGCCCGGGCCGGACCCCGAAGCGCGCCTCGAAACGGTCGATGAACTGCGCGGTGAGCGCGATCTCCGGCATCAGGATCAGGCTCTGGCGGCCCAGCCGCACGGCCTCTGCGACCGCCTCGAAATAGACCTCGGTCTTGCCCGAGCCGGTGACGCCTTCCAGCAGGGTCACGCCATAGGCTGCCGCCTTGACCGAGGCCACGAGCGCGGCCGCCGCCGCCGCCTGATCCTCCGACAGCGTCGGCTGGGCGTGGTCCGGGTCGGGCCGCGCGGCAATCGCCTCGCGCGGCAGCGGCTCGACGGCGAAGGTGCCGGCATCGACGAGCGAATCGATCACCGCGCTGCTGACCGAGGCCGCCTCCGCCAGTGCGCTCTTGGCCATGAGGAGCCCGCCCTCGGCGGCGGCGATCGCCCGTGCGCGCGCCGGGGTCAGGCGCGCCGGCGGCGGCCCGACGAGGCGCACCCCGAGCTTGGGCCGCTCGGGGCCATCCTCCGGCGGCCGCCGCAGGGCCAGCGCCAGCACCGAACCCTTGGCCGCCAGCGTGTACCAGGCCACCCAGTCGACCAGCTTCATCAGCGCAGCGTCGAGCGGCGGCATGTCGAGTTTGCCGGTGACCTTTTTCAGATTGCCGCCGCTGCCCGTGCCCATGGCCCAGACCACGCCGACGGTTTCGCGCGGGCCCAGCGGCACCTGGACGACATCGCCGGGCGCCAGCACGAGCCCCGGCGGCACCGCGTAGCTATAGGCCTGGTCGAGCGCGAGCGGGATCAGCACATCGACCGTGCCGCCTTCCCCACCCTGCTCCGACCGGCTCTCCATGGCCTGTGCCTAGACGCTCGCGGCAGGAGCGACAACCGCCTGCCTTGGCTTTGCCCCGATCGGATGATGTCTGCAGGCGCACCACGCGACCGCGACCTGACGAGTCCCTCGATGACCCGCAAACCCATCACTCTGATCGCCCTTGCCCTCCTGTCGGGTCTGGCTGTCAGCCATCCGATCGGCGCGCTCGCGCAACCGGTGCCGCCCGAGAACTGGCCCGCGGTCAAATGCGAGCGCTACACCAAGGCCTATGCCGGGGCGTTGGCCAAATTCGGTCGAAAAGGCCTCGGCCAGCCCTTCCTGGAGGCGCACGAGGCCTTCCTCGCCTCCGGCTGCAGCATCAGGGGCGAGGTCTGCCCGCGCAGCGCCGAGGAGCTCAACCTCGCCAATGTCATGGTGATCATGGGCATGAACCAGGGCATGGCCAGCACCTTCATGCCCTTCGCCTGTCGGAAGCCTTGAGGGGCAGCCCTTGTCTCGGTTCGCACGGCGTTAACGTACCGGCGTCATGCTCGGGCTTGACCCGAGCATCTCGCAGGCGAGAGCGCGACCAGAGATGGTCGGCTCGAGGCCGACCATGACGGCTGAGGACGCGTCCATCCATGACCGATTTCGACGCCCTCGCCCGCGCCTGGCTGAACCATCTCGCCCATGAGCGGCGGCTCTCGCCGAAGACGCTCGAAGCCTATGGTCGTGATCTGCGTCAGTTCGTTTCCTTCCTCGCCGAGCATCTCGGCGGCGCCCCTGCGCTTTCCGACATCGCCGCGCTGAAGCCCGCCGATCTGCGCGCCTTCCTCGGCCGCCGTCGCCGCGACGGCGTCGGCAACCGCACGCTGATGCGCCAGCTCGCGGCGCTGCGCTCGCTCGCGCGCTTCGGCGAGCGCACCGGCAAACTGACCGCCGCCGCCTTTGCCGCGACGCGGGGCCCGCGCATCGGCAAATCCCTGCCGCGGCCTTTGGAGGCCAGCGCGGCAAGGGCGGTGACCCAGGTCGACACCCGCGCCGGCGAGGCGCGTGACCAGTGGATCCTCGCCCGCGATGCCGCCGTGCTGGCGTTGCTCTATGGCTGCGGCCTGCGCATCTCGGAGGCGCTGTCGCTGACGCGCGCGCAGGCTCCAGTCCAGGCCGGCGACACGCTGACCGTCATCGGCAAGGGCAACAAGACCCGCATGGTCCCGGTCCTGCCGGTCGTCGTCAGCACCATCGCCGAATATCTGGCGCTCTGCCCCTGGCGGCTGCCGCCGGAGGGTCCGCTGTTCCTCGGCGCCAAGGGCGGCCCCTTGTCCCCGCGCATCATCCAGCTTGCGGTCGAGGGTCTGCGCGGCGCGCTGGGCCTGCCATCGTCGGCGACGCCGCACTCCTTGCGGCATTCCTTCGCGACGCATCTGCTGGGGCGCGGCGGCGATCTGCGCGCGATCCAGGAGCTGCTCGGCCACGCCTCGCTCTCGACGACGCAGATCTACACCCGCATCGATTCAGCCAGGCTGATGGCGGCCTATGACGCCGCCCATCCGCGCGCGCAGCGCGCCTAACCGGCACGCGCTTCAGCGGGACACACGCGGCCACGGCACCTCGCCGCCGCGCAACCGCTCCCAGGCCCGTGCCATCCGCAGCACGCCGAGATCGTCGAAGCGTCGTCCGGTGATCTGCAGGCCGATCGGCAGGCCCTCCTTTGTCACCCCGGCATGGACCGAGATCGACGGCTGGTCCGACATGTTCGCCGGCAGCGTGAAGACGATATGCTCGAAGGGCTGGTTGGGGTCGTCGAGCGGCGAGGCCATTTCGGCGGGATAGCTCGGCACCGGCGCGACCGGCGACAGCACGAAATCGAAGGGCGCGCTCTGCTTCAGTGCCGCATCCTTGATCGCCAGCATCTGGCTCATGCCGCGATAGACGCGTTCGCCCGAGAGCCCGTCGCCGCGCTTGGCCCAGGCGAAGATATAGGGCAGCACCTTGGCCTGCTTTTCCGGCGGCAGCGCGCCGATATCGGCCCAGGCCCGCTGGCTCCAGAAATCGTCGAGCCCGTCCAGCATCTCCCGCGTCAGGAAGGCCGGCGCCTCCGCGACGATCGCACCGGCCATCGCGAAAGCGCGTCCCGCAGCCTCGATCGCGGCCTTCGTCTCCGGCTCGACCGGGATGCCGATGCCGGGGTCGAGCTGCAGGCCGATCCGCAGCCCCTTCACGTCGAGATCGAGCGAGAGCCAGTCGATCGCCTGGGGCGGCAGGCTCATGCCGTCGCGCGCATCAGGCTTCGAGATCTCGCGCATCATCAGCGCCGTATCAGTGACGGTGCGGGTCATCGGCCCGGCGACGCGGCCATAATAGCTCGGATCGATCGGCACCCGGCCGAAGCTGGGCTTGAGCCCCACGAGCCCGCACCATCCCGCCGGCAGCCGCACCGAGCCGCCGATATCGGTCCCGACATGCAACGGGCCGTAGCCGGCCGCACCCGCGGCGCCCGCCCCGGCCGAGGACCCGCCCGGGTTCTTCGTCACATCCCAGGGGTTGCGCGCCAATTCGTGGAAGCTCGACAGCCCCGAGGAGAGCATGCCGTAATCGGGCATCGTCGTCTTGGCGAGCATGACGAAGCCGGCCTCGCGCAGGCGGGCTGAGACCGGGGCATCCTCCGCCATCGGCGTAAGATCGCGCGCCGCCGTGCCGACCGGCATCTGCGTGCCCTTGGTCGCGATGTTCTCCTTGATCGTGCCGGGCACGCCGTCGAGCGGCAGCGCCTGCCCGCTCATCCAGCGCGCCTCGGAGGTTTTCGCCGCCGCGCGCGCCACGTCCGGCTGATAGGCGTAGAGCGCCTTGATTTGGGGCTCCCAGGCCTCGATCCGGGCGATGACGGCATCCACCGCCTCGACCGGAGACAGCGTCTTGCTGCGATAGGCCTCGAGCAGTTCGACGGCGCTGAGATCGGCGGGGTTGGGCATCGGCAGCATCCTCGTCAGGCATGGCGCAGCGTGGCTCTCTTTCATGCCACGGCTGATCGGACACGGCATGGCCCGGCAGCGCAACCCGCGCCGGCTTCCGCCGCAGCACGAGGCCAAGCAAGCCCCGCGCCGACCGGGCGGGGGCCATGCCGGTGTCAGACGAAGTAGTCCGGGTTCTGCTCCTGGAGATGCAGCAGATCGGGCAGCAGCGTGCCCAGATGCTGGCGCATCGCGGCTTCGGCGGCCGGCGCGTCATGCCGGCGCACCGCATCCACGATCGACAGATGCTCGCGCATCACCATCGCCATGCGGCCCGGCACGGGCAGTGTCATCCGGCGGCAGCGATCGATCTGCGCCTTGGCGGCATGGGCTATCCTCCAGATGCCGGGATAGCCGGCGATCCCGGCCAGGGTCTCGTGGAACGCCTCGTCGGCGAGATGGAAGCTCTCCTGGTCGCTCGCCTCGAACGCCTCGTGCTGCCGCGCGATCGTGGCGTCGAGTCTGGCGATGGCCTCCGGCGTGCCGATCCGCGCCACAAGCGCGACCGTGGCGCATTCGAGCGCCTGCCGGATGAACACGGCCTCAGGGATCGCGTCGGTGGGAATCCGCGCCACAAACGTCCCGGCCTGCGGGAAGATCTCGACGAGGCCTTCCTCCTTCAGCCGGATCAGCGCCTCGCGGACGGGGGTGCGGCTGGTGCCGAAGCGCGCCGTCAGGTCCTTTTCGACCAGCGATGCGCCAGGCACGATCTCCATCGCCAGGATCGCGCGCCGGAGTTCGTCCTGCACCATCGAGGCGGCGGTCGAACGGCTGGCGGGCACGCTCCCCACCGCATGGCGACGCCGCCCGCGTCGAGGGGCGTCATCGCCGACGTTCTGCGGAATCGTGATCTGCGACATCGCCCTGCTCAACTCCGCCAGCGGCCCCTCGGGGTTGCGGGATCCGGCCGCCGCCAGCCCGACATCTGCTCCCTTTGGCCGATAGCATGCCCCTCTTTTCCATACTAGTATATTAGTATATTGACCCATCAGCGCTGCAATGCCTATGGTCCGCCGGCAAGCCGACGAGAGTGCAAGACCCGATGTTGCTCCACGATGATCGCCTGTTTCCCGCCGACCCCGTGACGCGCGGCATCGCGCGCCGGCTCTACGCCACGATTCGCGATCTTCCGATCATCTCGCCCCACGGCCACACCGACCCGCGCTGGTTCGCCGAGGACCAGCCCTTTCCCGATCCCGCGACGCTCCTGGTCAAGCCGGACCACTACATTTTCCGAATGCTCTATTCGCAGGGTGTGCGGCTCGAGCAGCTCGGCATCCCCCGCAAGGACGGCGCCGCGGTCGAGACCGATCCGCGTGCAGTCTGGAAGCTTTTCGCCAGGCACTGGTCGCTGTTCCGGGGCACCCCGACCCGGCTTTGGTTCGAGCATGCGCTCTCCTCCGTGTTCGGGATCAACGAGCGGCTCTCGCCGGAGAATGCCGACAGGCTCTACGACAAGATCGCCGAGAAGCTGGTCCAGCCGGAACTCCGACCCCGTGCCCTGTTCGAGCGCTTCAAGATCGAAGCGATCTCGACGACCGAAGGCGCGCTGGATGATCTGAAGTGGCACGACATGATCAAAGCCTCGGGCTGGGGCGGCAAGGTCGTCACCGCCTATCGCCCCGACAGCGTCGTCGATCCGGAATTCGAGGGCTTCGCCGCCAACCTTGAGCAGCTGGGAACGCTGACCGGCGAGGACGTGATGAACTGGAGCGGCTATCTCGCCGCCCACCGCCAGCGCCGCGACTATTTCCGCGCGCGCGGCGCGACCTCCTCCGACCACGGCCACGCCACCGCCCGCACCGCCAACCTCTCGAAGGCCGACGCGGAAGCCCTCTTCGCCAAGGTCGTCGCCGGCAAGGCCTCGGCCGAGGAGGCCGACCTGTTCCGCGGCCAGATGCTGACCGAAATGGCGAAGATGAGCCTCGATGACGGGCTCGTGCTGCAGATCCATCCGGGTTCCACGCGCAACCACAACGCCTTCCTGTTCGAGCATTTCGGCCGCGACATGGGCGCCGACATCCCGCGCCAGACCGACTACGTCGCCGCGCTGAAACCCCTGCTCGACGCGGTAGGCAACGAGCCCGGCCTGACCGTGATCGCCTTCACCCTCGACGAGACCAGCTATTCGCGCGAACTCGCGCCGCTGGCGGGGCATTATCCGGCGCTCAAGCTCGGGCCGGGCTGGTGGTTCCTCGATGCGCCCGAGGCCATGCTGCGCTTCCGCGAACTGACGACCGAGACAGCCGGCTTCTACAATACCGTCGGCTTCAACGACGACACCCGCGCCTATCTCTCGATCCCCGCGCGCCACGACGTCGCCCGCCGCTGCGACTGCACCTATCTCGCCAAGCTCGTCGCCGAGCACCGCCTCGACGAGGACGAGGCGGCCGAGGTCGCCCATGACCTCGCCTACCGACTGGCCAAGGAGGCCTATCGCCTGTGACCGCCCCCAAGATGATCGACAAAAAGACGACCGACGAACGCCAGGCCGCCCATCCGCGCGATGTCCGCGGCTACGACACCGAGACCTTGCGCGCCGACTTCCTGATCGAGCGCATCTTCGTCACGGGCGAGATCACGCTGACCTACAGCCATTACGACCGCATGATCGTCGGCGGCGCGATGCCGGCGGCCGCGCCGCTGACGCTCGCCCCCTTCGCGCCGACCGGCACGTCCTTCTTCCTGGCGCGGCGCGAGCTCGGCGTGATCAACATCGGCGGCGCCGGCCGCGTCACGGTCGATGGCACGGTCTTCGAGCTACCGAGCCTGGACGCGCTTTATGTCGGGCTCGGCGCCAAGGACGTCGCCTTCGCCAGCGCGGATGCCGCCAACCCCGCCAAGTTCTACCTGACCAGCGCGCCCGCCCACCGCGAGGCGCCGCACCAGCTCATCCGCAAGGACGACGCCAACACGATCCACCTCGGTTCGTCGGAGACCTCGAACAAGCGCACCATCCGGCAATACATCATGCCCAACACCACCGGCACCAACCAGCTGGTGATGGGCATGACGGCACTGGAACCGGGCTCGGTCTGGAACTCCATGCCCTGCCACACCCATACGCGACGGATGGAGGCCTATCTCTATTTCAACCTCGACCCCGCCCACCGCGTCTTCCACTTCATGGGTGAGCCCCAGCAGACCCGCCACCTCCTCGTCGCCAACGAGCAGGCCGTGATCTCGCCGAACTGGTCGATCCATTGCGGCTGCGGCACCTCGAACTACGCCTTCGTCTGGGCCATGGCCGGCGACAATGTCGAGTTCACCGACATGGACGCAGCCCCCGTGGACAGCTTGCGCTGATGACCTCGCCCTTCGACCTCACCGGCCGCAGAGCCCTGGTGACCGGCGCCAATACCGGCATCGGCCAGGGCATCGCGCTGGCGCTGGCGCAAGCGGGCGCCACGGTGGTGGCCGCCGGGCGCTCGGACCTGACCGAGACGCTGGGGCTGGTCGCGGCGGCCGGCGGAACGGCTCATCCCCTCAAGGTCGATCTGCAGGAACAGGGCATCGCGCCGCGCGTCATCGCGCAGGCTGAAGGTCTCGCCGGCCCGCTCGACATCCTCGTCAACAATGCCGGCATCATCCGCAGGGCCGACGCCCTCGATTTCAGCGAGAGCGACTGGGACGAGGTGATGAACGTCAACCTCAAGGCGACGTTCTTCCTGGCCCAGGCCTTCGCAAAATCGGCGGTCGAGGCCGGACGCGGCGCCCGCATCGTCAACATCGCCTCGCTGCTGTCGTTCCAGGGCGGCATCCGCGTCGCCTCCTACACCGCCAGCAAGAGCGGACTCGCCGGGCTGACCAAGCTTCTCGCCTGCGAGTGGGCGCAGAAGGGCATCAATGTGAACGCCATCGCCCCGGGCTACATCGAGAGCAACAACACGCAGGCGCTCCGCGCCGACCCGGACCGCAACCAGGCGATCCTTGCGCGCATTCCCGCCGGCCGCTGGGGCAAGCCCTCGGACATCGGCGGCGCGGCCGTGTTCCTCGCCAGCGACGCCGCCGCCTATATGCACGGCGCAATCATCCCCGTCGACGGAGGCTGGCTCGCACGATGACCGAACGTCTCAATTCCTTCTTCCAGCAGGACGCCGAGATCGCCTGGGAGCCGACCGAGCCCGGCGTGAAGCGCAAGATCATGGCCTATGGCGAAGACCTGATGGTGGTGCGGGTGGTCTTCGAGGCCGGTGCCGTCGGCAAGCCGCACCAGCATCCGCACCGGCAGGCCTGTTATGTCGAGAGCGGCGTCTTCGACGTCACCATCGACGGACAGACCCAGCGTCTGACGGCCGGCGACACCTTCTTCGTCCCGGCCGATCTCGTCCACGGCGTCACCGCGGTCGAGGCCGGCCAGCTGATCGATTCCTTTACGCCGATGCGGAGCGAATTTCTCTAGCCAGGACCACCATTTCTCGAGCCGAGACCGCCCTGCCGGCCACCGCCGGCCGGGCTCCCATCACGGGACAAGAACGACCGGAAAAACCCGGCGCCACACCAAAAGGGAGAGAAACTGCCATGCTCACCAAACGCACATTCGGCGCGCTCGCGGGCGCCGCCATCCTGGCCCTGGTCGCCGGCACCGCCAGCGCCCAGACCGTCACCCTTCGTTCGACCGACATCCACCCCGACGGCTATCCGACCATCGAGGCGGTCAAGCACATGAGCAAGCTGCTCGAGGAGCGCAGCAAGGGCCGCATCAAGATCAATGTCTTCCACTCGGCCCAGCTCGGCCAGGAGAAGGACACGATCGAACAGACACGCTTCGGCGTGATCGACATGAACCGCATCAACATGGCGCCGTTCAACAACCTGATCCCGGCCACCAACGTGCCGTCGCTGCCCTTCATCTTCCGTTCCGTCGACCATATGCGGAAGGTCATGGACGGTCCGATCGGCGACAACCTGCTGAAGGAATTCGAGAAGCACGACCTCGTTGGGCTCGCCTTCTACGATTCCGGCTCGCGCTCCTTCTACAATTCCAAGCGCGCCATCAACACGCCCGCCGACATGAAGGGCCTCAAGATCCGGGTGCAGCAGTCGGACATGTTCGTCAGCCTGGTCTCGGCGCTGGGCGCCAACGCGACGCCGATGAACTTCGGCGAGGTCTATTCCGGTCTGCAGACCGGCGTCATCGACGGCGCCGAGAACAACTGGCCGTCCTATGAATCGACCAAGCATTACGAGGTGGCGAAGTTCTACTCGCTGACCGAGCATTCGCTCTCGCCCGAAGTGCTGGTGATGTCGAAGAAGAGCTTCGACAAGCTCAGCGCCGAGGACAAGGCGCTGGTCAGGGCGGCCGCGAAGGAATCCGTCGCCAAGATGCGTGAGCTCTGGGATGCCCGCGAGAAGGCCTCGGAAGCCAAGGTCAAGGCCGGCGGCGCGGTCGTCAACGCGGTCGAGAAGCAGCCCTTCATCGACGCGATGAAGCCGGTCTACGACAAGTTCGTCACCGACGCGAAGCTCAAGGACATGGTCTCCGCCATCCAGGCGGTGAAGTGAGCGTCTGCTGAACATGATGGCGCGCCACCCGGCGCGCCATTTTCCTTTCGTCGTCCCTCGCTCCCGGACCACCCCATGTCACCAGTCTTGACTCGAGTCTCCAGTGCCCTGGCGTCGCTGGCCCTGTGGTTGTCGGCCATCGGGCTGGTCGGCATGACGCTGGCGGTGTCCTGGCAGGTGTTCGGGCGCTATGTGCTCAACAGCACGCCGACCTGGACCGAGGCGCTGTCGATCCAGCTGATGGGCTGGTTCATCCTGCTGGGCGCCGCCGTCGGCGTCCGCGAGGGCTACCATCTCGGCTTTGACATCCTGCGCATCGCGCTGCCTGGCCGGCCCGCCAAGCTGATGGCCCTCGTCAGCCATCTCGTCGTGCTCGCCTTCGGCCTCGCCATGGTCTGGTACAGCTGGGATCTCGTCGTTGGCACCTGGACGGCCACGATCCCGATCCTCGGTTGGCCGGGCGGCGTCGATTTCCTGCCGCTGCTCGGCGGCGGCGCGCTGATCTCCTTCTTCACCCTCGAGCATCTCTACAATCTGGCCACCGGCCTCGATGATGGGACCGGCGCATGAGCCTCGAACTGATCATTCTCTTCGGCAGCTTCGTCGTCCTGCTGCTGATCGGCACGCCGATCGCGTTTTGCCTCGGCGCCGCCTCGCTGGCGACCGTCGTTTACATGGGCATCCCGCCGCTGGTCGTCTTCCAGCGACTGAATTCCGGGATCAGCGTGTTTTCACTGATGGCGATCCCCTTCTTCATCTATGCCGGTGACCTGATGATCCGGGGTGGCATCGCGGAACGGCTGGTGCGCTTCGCCGGCTCGCTGGTCGGGCATCTGCGCGGCGGGCTCGGCCAGGTGAACATCGCGGCCTCCACCCTGTTCGGCGGTATTTCCGGCTCGGCCGTGGCGGATGCCTCCGCCATCGGCGGGCTGATGATCCCCCAGATGCAGAAGCGCGGCTACGACACCTCCTTTGCCGTCAACGTCACGGTCAGCTCCGCCATCATCGCGCTGCTGATCCCGCCCTCCCACAACATGATCATCTATTCGCTGTCGGCGGGCGGCTCGATCTCGATCGCCGATCTCTTCACCGCCGGCATCGTGCCTGGCCTGATGCTGGCCGCCGCGCTGATGCTGGTGACCTGGTTCGTCGCGCGCAAGCGCGGCTACCCGGCAGAAGCCTTCCCCGGCTGGACCAGGGTCGCGACCTATGCCGTCTCCGCCTTCCCCGGCATCATCCTGATCGGCATCATCTTCGGCGGCGTGCGCTCGGGCGTCTTCACCGCCACCGAAAGCTCCTGCATCGCTGCGGTCTACGCGCTGCTGATCACGGTGCTGGTCTATCGCGGCATGAACCTCGCCGAGTTCAAGGACGCGACCTTCGCGGCCGTGCGCACCACCGCGATGGTCCTGCTGGTGATCGGCTGCGCGGCCGCTTTCGGCTGGCTGCTCGCCTTCTTCCAGGTGCCATCGGCCATGGTCGCCTTCATGCGGTCGATCTCCAACGATCCGATCGTGATCTTCCTGCTGATCAACCTGTTGCTGCTGTTCCTGGGCACCTTCATGGACATGTCGCCGCTGATCATCATCACCACGCCGATCTTCCTGCCGGTGGTGACGGCCTTCGGCATGGACCCGGTGCATTTCGGCGCCATCCTGATCCTGAATCTCGGCATCGGCCTGTGCACCCCGCCGGTGGGCGCCGTGCTCTTCGTCGGCTGCGCGATCGGGCGCATTTCGATCTGGGAGGCAATGCGGACGATCTGGCCTTTCTACGGCGCCAGCCTCGCCGTACTGATGCTCGTCACCTATGTCCCCGCCTTCTCCCTCTGGCTGCCGAGCATGTTCCGTTGACGCGACTGAAGACGAAGACCCTCTCCTCCCTGCCCGCATCAGTCCGCCGCCCTGCCTATGACCGCGCGCGGTTGACGCCGGGCATCGTCCATCTGGGCCTGGGCGCCTTCGCACGTGCCCATCTCTGCGAGTACACCGAAGACGCGCTAGAGCTGGAATTCGGCGCCTGGGGCGTCACCGGCGCGAGCCTGCAGCGGCCGGACCAGCGCGACAGGCTGGCGCCGCAGGACGGGCTCTACACCCTGCTCAAGCGCGCCCCGGCCGGGCCGGACCTGCGCCTCATCGGCTGCCTCGGTGAGGTGGTGGTCGCGCCGGAGAGCCCGGCAGCGCTGATCGCGCGCATGGCCTCCCCCGACACGCGGATCGTCTCGCTGACGGTCACCGAGAAGGGCTACTGCCACGACCCCGCCACCGGCCGTCTCAAGGCAGACCATCCCGACATCGTCCACGACCTCGCCCATCCGGACACCCCGCGCTCGGCGGTCGGACTCATCGTCGCCGCCCTGAAGGCCCGCCGCGCCGCCGGGCTCGGCCCCTTCACGGCGCTGAGCTGCGACAACCTCCCCCATAACGGCGGCGTGTTGCGCGGCCTCGTGCGCGATTTCGCGGCGCTGAGCGATGATGGCTTGAGCCAATGGATCGAAGCCAACGGCGCCTTCCCGGCGACGATGGTCGACCGCATCGTGCCCGCCACGACCGAGGCCGACATCGCCGAGGTCGCCAGCCTGATCGGGCTCGAGGACGCAGCCCCCGTGATCGGCGAGCCCTTCCGGCAATGGGCGATCCAGGACGTCTTCGCCGCCGGCCGCCCGGCCTGGGAGAAGGTCGGCGCGCAGATGGTTTCCGAGGTTGCGCCCTTCGAGTTCATGAAGCTCCGCATGCTCAACGGCGCACATTCCAGCCTCGCCTATCTCGGCTATCTCGCGGGCCATGAGACGGTCTCAGAGGCCAGCGGCGATCCGGTCTTCGCCCGCTTCCTCGAAGGGCTCTGGGCGCAGATCATCCCGACCGTTCCCGCGCCGCAGGGTGTCGTCCTCGACGACTATGCGCAGGCGCTGCTTGCCCGCTTCCGCAATCCCGCCATCCGCCATCGCACCTGGCAGATCGCCATGGATGGCTCGCAGAAGCTGCCGCAGCGGCTGCTGGGAACGATCCGCGACCGCCTCAAGCAGGACGCCCCGATCGACCATCTCGCGCTCGGTGTCGCGGCCTGGATGGCCTATGTCTCCGGCACCGACGAAAAGGGCGCGACGATCGACGTCCGCGACCCGCTGGCCGCGACCTTCGCGGAGAAGGCCAGGGCCGCCGGCCGCGACGCAACGACGCTCAGCCGGTCGCTGTTCGGCATCGAGGCGATCTTCGGCGGCGACCTGCCGCGCGAGCCGCGGTTCACGCAGGCCGTCGAGAGGCATCTCGCAGCGCTGTTCGACAAGGGCGCGAAGGCGACGGTGGCCGCGCTCTGATCGAGAGCGCGGGGCCCCCCTTGATCCCGCCCGCCCCCTCGCGCCAGATGCGCGCATGATCCGCGCCGTCCTCCTCACGCTGGCCCTGCTGACGCTCGCCCCGCAGGCCGCGCTGTCGCAGTCGCGCGTCACCGTGCCGAACTTCTGGGACCCGCGCATCCGGCTCGACCGGCCCGAGCCCGGCCCGCCCCGCGTCATCCGCTTCCTGACCGACGACGAATACCCGCCGCTGCACTTCGCCGGGCCCGATGGCGGCCTGACCGGTTTCTCGGTCGAACTGGCGCGGGCCGCCTGCGAGAAGCTCGGCTGGACCTGCACCGTGCAGGCCCGCCGTTTCGACACGCTGCTAGATTCGCTCGCCGAGGGCCGCGGCGACGTTCTGGCCGCGGCGCTGAACCTGACACCGCCGATCCGCGCCCGCTTTGCAGCGAGCCATCTCTATTTTCGCGGCTCGGCCCGCTTCGCCACCACCCGCGGCAACGCCCAGGCCGAACTCGACACGCGCTCCCTGCAGGGCAAGCGCGTCGCCGTCGTCGCCGGCACGGCGCATCAGGCCTATCTCGAGCGACTGCTGCCCTTCGTCCAGCGCCGCGAGGCGGGAAGCCTCGCCGCCGCCGTCACGGCCCTGCGCAGCGGCGACGCCGAATTCGTCTTCGGTGACGGCGTCGCGCTCTCGCTGCTGCTGGCCGGCAGCGGCGGCGGCGAACTCGCCTTCACCGGCGGGCCCTTCCTCGAAAGCCGCTACTTCGGCGAGGGCGTCGCCTTCCTCCTGCGCAAGGACGAGGCGCCGCTCAAGCGCTCCCTCGACTACGCGCTGCAATCGCTCTGGGACGACGGCACCTATGCGCGGCTTTATCTGCGGTTCTTCCCGGTGAGCCCGTTCTGAGTTTCAGCTCGCGGACATGGTCGACGGCAAACGCTCCGACAAACACCATTCCCTCGCCGTCATTCCGGGCGAGCGAAGCGAAGTCCCGGAATCCATCTTGGGGCACCGCGGTTTACGATGGATTCCGGAGCGGCGCTGCTTCGCAGCTTGTCCGGAATGACGGGTGACGCTTCAAGAACGGCGTCACCCGCGCTGCGCCGGCGCGTTCGCGCTGAGCGCCTGCTTGGCCACCGCCGCCAGCCAGCCGGATGCCGCCGGCAGGATCGCGTCGTTGAAGTCGTAGCGGTCATTGTGCAGTTCGCCGCCGTCGCGCACCGGGCCATTGCCGATCCAGACATAGGCGCCGGGCAGTCGTGCCAGGAAATGCGCGAAATCCTCGCCGGTCGTGCTCGCCTTCAGGTCGCGCCGCAGGGTGAGGCCGGCCGCCTCGGCCGCAGCAGCTGCGAGCGCCTCCTCCGGGGCGGTGTTGACAGTGGCGAGGCCATGCACCGTCTCGACCTCGGCCTCCATCTCGAAGGTCGCGGCGATGTGGCTCGCGATCGCGCGGATGCGCGCCAGCACCCGCTCGCGCACGGCCGGCACGAAGGTGCGGAAGGTGCCTTCGATGAAGACGCTGGTCGGAATCTGGTTCGAGGCCAGCCCGCCATGCACCTGACCGATCGACACGACGGCCGATTCCATCGGATCGACATTGCGCGAGACGATGGTCTGCAGCGCCACGATGAGATGGCCCATCGCCACGATCGGGTCGCGCGTCGTCTCCGGCAGCGCCGCATGGCCCGCCGTGCCGTGCAGCGTGATCTTGAAGCGGCCGGGCTCGGACATCACCGGCCCGCGATGCACGGCGATGGTGCCCGCCTCCAGCCCCGGCCAGTTGTGCAGGGCGAAGATGCGCTCCATCGGGAAGCGCTCGATCACCCCATCGGCGAGCATCGCCTGAGCGCCGCCGGCGCCCTCCTCGGCGGGCTGGAAGACGAACTGCACCGTCCCGCTCCAGCCCTCGTCGCGGGCGAGCAGCGCGGCCGCGCCCAGCAGCGCCGTGGTGTGCCCGTCATGGCCACAGGCATGCATGACGTTGAGCGTGCCCGACTTGTACGGCAGATCGTTTGCCTCGAGGATCGGCAGCGCGTCCATGTCGGCGCGAAGCCCAACAGAGCGCTCTGAGGTGCCGCGCGTGAGTGTCGCCACCACGCCGTGACCGCCAACCCCGGCGGTGAACGGCACGCCCAGCTCCGCGAGCTTCTCCTGCACGAAGCCGCTCGTCTCCTTCTCCTCGCGGCCCAGTTCCGGATGGGCGTGGAGATGGCGTCGCCAGGCGGTGAGTTCGGCGTACAGATCGGGATCCAAGGCGGTCGTCCTCTCGAGGCTCAAGGCCGAGCAACCTATACCCGCCGTGCGGTTCCACAACCGCTCTCAACGCATCGCGTCATTCTCGGGCGAAGCGCAGCGCAGACCCGAGAATCTCTTGCAGGAGATGCTCGGGTCGAGCCCGAGCATGAAGTGCCTCCCATCCGACGCATTGACGCCCCCCTTCGCAATCTGCGAAAGCCCGTCCCTCGCATTTTCGCGCAGAAGCTGGAGAGGACACCACCCGACATGCCCGTTTTCGACCCCGCCCTTGTGGACGCCGCCCAGCGTTCGGCCGCCTGGCCGTTCGAGGAAGCTCGCAAGCTCGTCGCGCGGATCGAGAAATCGGGCAAGAAGGAGGTCATCTTCGAGACCGGCTACGGCCCCTCGGGCCTGCCCCATATCGGCACCTTCGGCGAGGTCGCGCGCACCTCGATGGTCCGCCACGCCTTTGAGGTGCTGACCGACGGCGCCATCCCCACCCGCCTGATCGCCTTCTCCGACGACATGGACGGGCTGCGCAAGGTGCCCGACAACGTCCCCAACAAGGAGCTGCTCGCCGCCAATCTCGGCAAGCCGCTGACCGAGGTGCCGGACCCCTTCGGCACACACGACTCATTCGGCCGGCACAACAATGCGCGATTGCGCGCCTTCCTCGACCAGTTCGGCTTCGATTACGAGTTCAAGTCGTCCACCGACAGCTACCGCGCTGGCGAGTTCGACGCGACGCTGCTGAAGATGCTGGCGCGCTACGACGCGGTGATGAAGATCATGCTGCCGACGCTGCGCGAGGAGCGCGCGGCGACCTATTCGCCCTTCCTGCCGATCCATCCCGTGACGCGCGTCGTCATGCAGGTGCCGATCGAGGCGCGCGACGTCGAAGCCGGCACCATCACCTGGACCGACCCCGCCACGGGTGAGCGCTTCGTCACGCCCGTCACCGGCGGCCATGTCAAGCTGCAGTGGAAGCCCGATTGGGCGATGCGCTGGGTCGCGCTCGGCATCGACTACGAGATGGCCGGCAAGGATTTGATCGACTCGGTCAAGGTCTCCTCACAGATCGCGCGCGCGCTCGATGCCCAGCCGCCCGAGGGCTTCAACTACGAGCTCTTCCTCGACGATCTCGGCCAGAAGATCTCGAAGTCCAAGGGCAACGGCCTGACCATCGAGCAATGGCTCGAATACGGCCCGCCCGAAAGCCTCGCGCTCTACATGTTCCAGCGCCCGCGCGAGGCCAAGAAGCTGCATTTCGACGTCATCCCGCGCGCGGTCGACGAATACCTGCAGTTCCTCGGTGGCTATGAGCGGCAGGACTGGAAGAACCGGCTCGGCAACCCGGTCTGGCATCTCCACCACGGCGAGCCGCCGCAGCCCGAGATCATCGCCACCGGCGAAGGCGACAACGTCTCGCGCGCGCAGGTCACCTTCGGCCTGCTGATGAACCTCGTTGCCGTCGCCAACTCCGAGGACAAGGCGGTGCTCTGGGGCTTCCTCCAGCGTTATGCGCCGGGCATCTCGCCCCAGACGCATCCGCGGCTCGACGCGCTGGTGGGCTACGCGATCGCCTATTTCCGCGACTTCGTGAAGCCGGCGAAGAACTACCGCCTCGCCGACGAAACCGAGGTGGCGGCCTTCACCGCGCTCGACGCCGCCATCGCCGCCCTGCCGGCGGATGCGACCGCCGAGATGGTGCAGGACACGGCGCTCGACGTCGCCCGCGCCATCCCGCGCTACCAGAACCTCACCGCCAAGAACGCCACGCCCGAGCGGCCCGGCGTCTCCGGCGACTGGTGGAAGGCGATCTACCAGGTGATGTTCGGCGAGGAGCAAGGCCCCCGCTTCGGCTCCTTCGCCGCGATCTACGGCCTCGCCAACACCCGCGCTTTGATCGCCAAAGCGCTGGCCGGCGGGCTGGTTGAGGAACACGCGGCGTTTGTCGAGGCGCGGAAGGGCTGACACCCGTCCCGTCATTCCGGACAAGCGGCGCAGCCGCGCAGATCCGGAATCCATCTTAGGGCGGACAGTTCTACGATGGATTCCGGCGCTCCGCTTCGCTGCGGCCGGAATGACGACTTTGAAGGGACAGTATGTGATGACACCCGCCCAAGCCGTCGAGCACGCCATCACCTCCCGCCGCGCCATCCGCGCCTTCCTGCCGACGCCGGTCGATCCCGCGCTGCGGCACCGGCTGATCGAGGTCGCGTCACGCGCGCCAAGCGGCACCAACATGCAGCCCTGGAAGCTCCGAGTGATCGGCCCCCAAGTGCGGGCACGGCTGGAAAGCGCCCTGCTGGCCGCGCTGGACGATCCCGGCTTCGTCCAGTCCGAGGAGTACCGCTACTATCCCGAGACCTTCCGCGAGCCCTATCAGTCGCGCCGCCGCAAGGTCGGCTGGGATCTCTACGGCCTGCTCGGCGTCGCCAAGGGTGATGTCGCCGGCATGAAGCGCCAGAGCGCCGCCAATCTGCGTTTCTTCGACGCGCCGGTCGCGCTGATGCTGACGGTCGACCGCGATCTCGAGATCGGCTCCTGGATCGATCTCGGCATGTTCCTGCAGAGCCTGCTGATCGCGGCGCAGGGGCATGGCCTGCAATCCTGCCCGCAGGCGATCTTCGCGCGCTTCCACCCCGTCGTCCGGCGCGAACTCGCCATTCCCGAAAGCGAGGTCGTGGTCTGCGGCATCGCCATCGGGCACGCCGACCCCGACGCCCCGCAGAACGGCCTCATCTCTGAGCGCGAGCCGGTCGAGGGCTTCACGACCTGGCTTGATTAGCTAGAAGCCGCCGGCAGCCTTTACGCGGGCTGGCCGGTCTTGCTCATGCCCTTCATGATGGGCTGCACGACATAGTGCATCGCCACGATCGCGATGCCGCCAACGACCAGCCCGAACACCGCCGAGAACACCGCGCCCGTCAGCCATTGCAGGACACCGCCCAGCGGCAGCATCGCTCCGGCGGCAACCGCGAGCCCATGGCTGGCATGGCCAATTGCCGTCAGCCCGAACTCTTCCAGCCCGTGGATGATGATGCCGCCGCCGACCCAGAGCATCGCCGCCGTGCCGACCGCGCTGAGCCCACTGAGGAAATACGGCATGCCGAGAACCAGGCCGCGGCCGAACCAGCGAACCGGCGCGAAACGCTGCTGGGCCAGCGCCAGACCGATATCGTCGGCCTTCACGATCAGCGCCACCGCGCCATAGACCAGGACGGTGATGCCGATGCCGACCACGGCCAGGACGACGGCCTGCATCTGGAACGAGGATGTCGACACCGTCGACAGCGTGATCGCCATGATCTCGGCCGAAAGAATGAAATCGGTCTTGATCGCGCCCGCGATCTTCTGCTCCTCGAGCAGCTTGGGATCGAGCACGGCCTTGCCGGCCTCTTCCGGGGCCGCCGCATGCGGCACGACCAGTTCCAGGATCTTCTCGGCGCCCTCATAGCAAAGATAGACGCCGCCCGCCATCAGCAGCGGCGTGATCAGCCAGGGCGCAACAAGCGCCAGGATCAGTGCGCCCGGCAGCAGGAAGAGCAGCTTGTTCTTCAGAGAGCCGAGCGCGATCTTCCAGATGATCGGCAATTCGCGGGCGGCGGCAAAGCCCACCGCATAGCGTGGCGTCACCGCCGCATCGTCGATGACGATACCGGCCGCCTTGGTGCCGGCCTTGGTCGCCTGAGCGACAACATCATCGACGGAGGACGCCGCGACCTTGGCGATCCCGGCGATGTCATCGAGCAGCGCGAACAATCCCGAAGCCACGTGTCGTCTCCATGGTGAAAGGCGGCGCAGCGGATCTTCCGTCGCACCGCACCGCCAGTAAGACGCGGCAGCGACGGTTTGGTTCAACCCTGATTGATCTCGAACAGCCCAGCACAACCCATGCCGCCGGCGACGCACATCGTCACCACCGCATAACGCGCCTTGCGGCGGCGCCCTTCCAGCAGCGCATGACCGACCAGGCGGGCCCCGCTCATGCCGAATGGATGGCCGATCGCGATCGCCCCGCCATTGACGTTGACCTTGTCGGGATCGATGCCCAGCCTGTCGCGGCAATAGAGCGACTGCGAGGCGAAGGCCTCGTTCAGCTCCCAGAGATCGATATCGGACACGCTCAGTCCGTTGCGCTCCAGCAGGCGCGGCACCGCAAACACCGGGCCGATGCCCATCTCGTCGGGCGCGCAGCCGGCCGAGGCGAAACCGCGGAAGATGCCCAGCGGCGACAGGCCACGCCTTGCCGCCTCCGCAGCCGACATCACGACGCTGGCCGAGGCGCCGTCCGAGAGCTGGCTGGCATTGCCGGCGGTGACGAACTGGTCTTCGCCGCGCACGGGCTTCAGCTTGAGCAGGCCCTCCAGCGTCGTGTCGGCCCGGTTGCCCTCGTCCTTGGACAGCGTCACCGGCTTCTGGCTGACCTCGCCGGTGGCCTTGTCGGTCACCGCCATCACGGCGCTCATCGGCACGATCTCGTCGTCGAACAGGCCCCGCTCCTGGGCGGCGGCCGTGCGCTGCTGGCTCGCCAGCGAGAATTCATCCTGGGCCTGCCGCGAGATGCCGTAGCGTTGCGCCACGATGTCGGCGGTCTCGATCATCGTCGTGTAGATCGTCGGCTTGTTGGCGAGCAGCCAGTCGTTCAGGGCGAGATCGCGCCGCGTCACCGGCTGCACCAGCGAGATCGACTCGACGCCGCCGCCCACCGCGACCGGCACGCCGTCCATCACCACCCGCCGCGCCGCATGGGCGATCGCCTCCAGCCCCGAGGCGCAGAAGCGGCTGACGGTGACGCCGGCCGACTGGACGGGAAGCCCCGCGACCAGCGCGGCATGGCGCGCGACATTGAGCCCCGTCGCGGCCTCCGGATAGCCGCAGCCCATCACCACCTCCTCGACCGCCTCCGGCTCGAGCCCGGCGCGCTCCAGCGCATGGCGGATCGCATGGGCCGCCATGTCGGCGCCGCGGACCTGGTTGAAGGCCCCGCGATGGGCCTTGCCGATCGGCGTGCGCGCCGTGGAAACGATGACGGCTTCGGTCATGGACGCTTCTTCCCTGCCTTGTGCTGTGAGTGTGTGGATCTGCCGCTTAGGCGGATCGCGTCTTCAGATCGGCGAAGCCCTTGCCCTCGTCCGCCAGCCGGCGCAACAGCGGCGCCGGCTGCAGCGTGGCGTCGCCGGTCTCCGCCGCCTGCGCGTCCAGCCGCGCGACGAGGGTGCCAAGCCCGACCGTGTCGGCCCAATGCATCGGGCCCCCGCGCCAGGCCGGCCAGTTGTAGCCGTTGAGCCAGATCACGTCGATGTCGCCGGGGCGCGCCGCAATCCCCTCCTCCAGAATCCGCGCGCCCTCGTTCACCATCGGGTCGAGCAGCCGCGACAGGATTTCGTCAGCGGTGAGGCTGCGCCGCGTCACGCCCTGTTCCTCAGAAATACGGGCGATCAGCGCCTCGACCTCCGGGTCGCGCTGGCCGCTTCGGGCGCCTTCCGGATAGAGGAAATAGCCGCGCCCGGTCTTCTGGCCGAACCAGCCGGCCTCGCAGATCGCATCCGCCACGGCCGCAGTCTTGCCGCGTGCCTTGCGCGAGCGCCAGCCGATGTCGTTGCCGGCGAGATCGGCCATGGCGCAGGGGCCCATTTTGAAGCCAAAGCCGGTCAGCGCCGCATCGACCTCGTGCGGCAGCGCGCCCGCGATCAGCAGTCGCTCGGTGGCGCGGGTGCGGGCCTCCAGCATGCGGTTGCCTACGAAGCCAAAGCCGTTGCCGACGACGACCGGCACCTTGCCGATCCGGCGCCCCAGCGCCATCGCCGTCACCACCGCATCATCGGCCACGCCCTCCGGCCGCACGACCTCGAGCAGCTTCATGACATTGGCGGGGCTGAAGAAGTGCATCCCCAGCACATCCTGCGGGCGCTTCGTCGCCGCCGCGACCGTGGGGATGTCGAGATAGGACGTATTGCTGGCGAGGATCGCGCCGGGCTTGGCGATGCCATCGAGCGCGCCGAAGATCTGCTGCTTGACGCCCATCTCCTCGAAGGCCGCTTCGATCACGATGTCGGCGTCGGCGGCGGCCGCGAGACCCACCGCAGGCGTGATCAGCGCCAGGCGCTCCTCGCGCTTTTCGGGCGTCAGCGAACCGCGCGTGACCGACATCGCGTAGATCGCCGCGACCCGGTTCATGCCGTTGTCGATCTGCGCCTGCTCCTGCTCGATCAGCGTCACCGGGATGCCGGCATTGGCGAAGCACATGGCGATGCCGCCGCCCATCGTGCCGGCGCCGATCACCGCCGCCTTCGCGATCGCGCGCGGCTTCACTTCGGCGCCGATGCCGGGCACCCGGGCGATCTCGCGCTCGGCGAAGAAGACATGGCGCAGCGCGGCAGAGCGTGGATCGGCGACGAGCTTCAGGAAGAGCGCCCGCTCTACCGCAAGCCCCTCCGCGAAGGGCAGCGTGAAGACGCCGCGGACGGCCTCGATCAGCGCCATGGCATTCGGCATCTCGCCCGAACTCTTGGTAGCCGCGAGCGCCTGCGCCTCGAAGGCCTCGCGATCGGCGGCCGTCAGGCGGCCGGTTCTGTCACACACCCGTTCCGGTGCGCCGCGGGCGGCAAGGTCGCGCGCCAGCGCCACGGCGGCGGCCACCACATCGCCATCGACCACCTCGTCGACGAGGCGCAAGCTCAGCGCCCGGCTGGCGGCGATCGGCTCGCCCGCCAGCATCAGCGGGAAGGCCTGTGCCGCCCCGATCAGCCGCGGCAGGCGCTGCGTGCCGCCGGCTCCCGGGATCAGGCCGAGCTTGATCTCCGGCAGACCGAACGAGGCTGAAACCGAGGCGACGCGGCCATGGCAGGCGAGCGCGACCTCGAGCCCGCCCCCGAGTGCAACACCCTGGATCGCGGCGACGACCGGCTTGCGGCAGGTCTCGATCGCGTCAAGCACATCGGGAAGAAACGGCGCCACCGGCGGCTTGCCGAACTCGCTGATATCGGCCCCGGCGATGAAGGCGCGGCCGGAAGCCGCGATCACGATCGCCGTGACATCGGGATCGGCGCCAGCCTCTGCGATGACACGGGCCAGGTCGGCGCGAAGCGCCTGGCCCAGCGCATTGACCGGCGGGTTGTCGATCGTCGCGATCGCGATCTCGCCATGGCGGGCGAGCCGGACGGTCTCCATCAGCGCATATCCTTAAGGCTCTGCCGGCGCCTTCGATCCGGCCGATTGAGGGCGAGGGAGGAAGTCCGGCGGGTGGCTTTTTGTCAAGCCGGCGCCGGCTTGACCCTCGGTGAAACGCCGTGCCAAGCCTGTCTGCGGGATGATCACGAGCTTTCGGACCCGCGCCCTCTCGATGCGTCGCGGATCAACAGAGAAGGCCGCAGGGATGGGGACGCGCCGATGACAGCCACCGTTTTGACCGAGATCGTGGCGCAAGGCGTCATGCAGATCACGATGAACCGGCCCGAGCGCAAGAACGCCCTCGACCGCGCCAGCTATGCCGGTCTGATCGCGGCCTTCGCGGCGGCGGAGGCCGATGCCGACATCCGCGTCCTTCTGGTCACCGGCGCTGGAGGCTGTTTCACCAGCGGCAACGACATCCGCGACTTCGCGGCCTCCGCCGATGACGGCGCCCGCATCGCCATCGAATTCCTGAGCGCGATCTCGACCGCCACCAAGCCGGTCGTCGCCGCCGTCGAGGGCTTCGCCGTCGGCATCGGCACGACGATGCTGCTGCATTGCGACCTGGCTTATGCCGGAGCCAGCGCGACCTTCCGCATGCCCTTCGTCACGCTGGGGCTCTGCCCGGAAGGCGCCTCGAGCTATCTGCTGCCGCTCGTCGCCGGTTCCAAGCGCGCCGCCGAACTGCTGATGCTGGGCGAGGCTTTCGGCCCGCAGGCGGCGCTGGACGCAGGCCTCGTCAACGCCACCGTAGCGGAGGGCGCGGCGCTGGCGGCGGCACGCGACAAGGCGAAGGCGCTCGCAGCGCTGCCGCCGCAATCGGTCGCCCTGACCAAGATGCTGCTCAAGCGCGGACAGGCTGCCAGCGTCGCCGAGACGCTCGCGACCGAGGCGAAGCATTTCGGCGAGCGCCTGCGCTCGGCGGAAGCGCAGGCCGCCTTCGCCGCCTTCCTCAAGCGCTGAGGGCCGGAACGCAACGCTCTCAGCCCCTGGCGCCGTCCGCGCCAAGGGCGGCGCGCGAGGCCCGCCTCGGCAGCCCGCGCCAGATCATCAGAGCCCAGAGGCCCAGCGTCGCGACACCCAGCACGCCCGCGATCGGCCGCGACAGGAAGCCGATCAGCGATCCGTCCGCCTTGATCATCGACGACATGAAGTTCTGCTCCAGCATCTCGCCGAGCACGAGGCCGAGGATCAGCGGCGCGACCGGCACGCCATGCTCCTCCAGAAGCCAGCCGAACAGCCCCATCAGAACCATCAGCACGACGCCATAGAGCGAGTTGGTCATCGCATAGGAGCCGACGATGCAGAAGATCAGGATGATCGGCAGCAGGATGTTGCGGGGTACGCGCAGGATCTGCTTGGCCGATTTGATCGCCGCCCAGCCGAGCGGGAACATCAGAAGGTTCGCCAGGATGAAGATGATGAACACCGCATAGATCAATTCCGGCGTCTGCAGGAAGACGCTCGGCCCCGGATTCATGCCCTTCATGTAGAGCACGCCGATGACGATGGCCGTGATCGAGTCGCCGGGAATGCCGAAGACGAGTGCCGGAATCCAGGCGGCGCCGAGCGCCGAGTTATTGGCCGAAGTCGAATCGACGATGCCCTCGATATGGCCCGTGCCGAACTTCTCCGGCTCCTTGGAGGTCTTCTTGGAGACCGCGTAGGACACCCAGGCGGCGATGTCGGCCCCAGCGCCTGGCAAGGCGCCGATCACGGTGCCGATCATCGAGCCGCGCAGGAAGTTGAACCAGTACTTCTTGAACACGGCCCCGACGCCGGTCATCAGGTTGCCGACGGCCTGGGCGACCACGCGGCCGCCCTTCTCCATCGTCACCGCCCCGCGCAGCAGCTCGGACACGGCGAACATGCCGATCAGCGTCGGGATGAAATTGATGCCCGACAAAAGATCGACGTTGCCGAAGGTGAAGCGCGGTTGGCCTGCGGCGGGATCGATGCCGATGCAGCCGATCGCCAGCCCGATGAAGAGCGAGAGCAGGCCCTTCAGCGGGTCGCCTGTGCCGATGAAGACGGCGCAGGTCAGGCCGAGACAGGCCAGCCAGAAATACTCGAAGGACGAGAAGTTGATCGCCACCTCGGCCAGCACCGGCGCCAGCACGATCAGGATGATGACGCCGAAGATGCCGCCCAGCACCGAGAACACCAGGTTGACGCCCATGCAGAGATCGAGCTGACCCTTCTTGGTCATCTCGTAGCTCTCGTCGGCATAGGCCGCCGAGGCCGGCGTTCCCGGCATGCGCAGCATCGCGGCGGGAATGTCGCCGGCGAAGATCGCCATCGCGGTCGCGGTGACGATGGCGCCCAGCGCCGGCACGGGCGCCATGAAGAAGGTCACCGGCACCAGGAGCGCCGTCGCCATCGTCGCCGTTAGCCCCGGCATCGCGCCGACGAACATGCCAAACAGCGCCGAGCCCATGATGACCGCGAGCACGGTCGGGTCGAAGACCAGCCCGAAGGCGGTATAGATCGCGGTCATGCCGGTCTCCTCAAAGCACGCTGTCGAGGATGCCGCGCGGCAGGGGCACCCGCATCAGGCTTCCGAAGAAATACTGCACGGCGATCGTCATCACCGCCGCGACGATGAGCGCCATGACCGGGCGCACGCCGAACCAGAGGAACAGGACGAGCTGGATGAGGAAGGCGGTCGGCATGAAGCCGAGCGGCTCGGAAGCGAGGAGATAAAACACCATCGCACCCAGCATCAGCGCGAAGGAGGCGAGCGGGGCCGGACGGCGCGCCCAATCCTCGAGAACGAGCCAGGGACGCCCGCCGCTGCGCCATTCGCGCAGGATCAGCAGCAGCGAGCACATCACGATGCCGCCGCCGATGATGCGCGGAAACAGGCTGGGCCCGTAATTCTGGCCTGGAAACGCCGGAAAGGTGAAGGTCATCGCGATCATGGCACCGGCGATCAACAGGAACGCGGTGCCGACGACGGCATCGTTGAAGCGCATCGTACGAGCTTTCGACGGAGCATGGACGGCCGCGCGCCTCGGGCGCGCACCGGAATTGGCAGGGGGCGTGGCGGCTGCGCCTGAGCGCAGCCGCCATCGTCGCGCGCGATGGTTAGGCCGGCTTCTTGGCGAGGCCGGCAGCGGTCATGGCCGAACCCATGGCCTTGTCGCCCTCGGCCATGAACGTCGCGAAGCCCTTCTGGTCCTGGAAGGTCATGCCGAAGCCGCGCGCGTTCATGAAGTCCTGGAATTCCTTCGAATCGAAGGCCTTCTTGAGCTCCGTCATCAGCGTAGCCTGCACCGCGTCCGGCAGCCCCTTCGGCCCGGCGATGCCGCGCCAGGCGCCGACGGAGTAGTTGATGCCGAGCGTCTCGTTCAGGGTCGGAACGTCCTTGAACTGCGGGTTGCGCTCCTTGGCCATGATCGCGAGCGACTTCGCCTTGCCCGCGTCGATCATCGCACGCGCTTCCGGAACGGAGCAGGTGACGATGTCGATGCCGCCGGCCGCGAGATCCTGCATGGCTGGCGCCGCGCCGTTCGACGGCGCCCAGGCGACATGGTTCGGCTTCAGGCCCATGGCCTGCAGCCAGCCGATCAGCGCGAGATGCCAGATGCCGCCCTGCCCGGTGCCGGACGCCTTGAACTTGCCCTCGGGCGCGGCCTTGATCGCGTCCGCCAGGGCCTTGATGTCCTTGTAGGGCGAATCGGCCTTGACCTGCACGCCCGGCGGATCCTCGTTCATCAGCGCCAGCGGGGTATAGCTGGTCGGGTTGAGCTCGGTCAGGCCCTGGTGATGCATCATGGTGATTTCCACCGTGATCATGCCGATCGTGTAGCCGTCCGGCGCCGCGGTCGCGATCGCGGAATGGCCGACGACACCCGAGCCGCCGGTCCGGTTCACCACGTTGAAGGGCTGGCCGAGGCTCTTCTCGAGCATCGCCCCGATGATGCGCGCCGTCGCATCGGTGCCACCGCCGGCGCCCCAGGGGCAGACCAGGGTGACGGGCCGGCTCGGCCATTTCGCCTGCGCGATCGCCGGCGCCGCGATCAGGCCCGATGCTCCGACCGCAGCCGCCCCGGCGAGGACACTGCGCCTGCTGATGATGTCGCTCATTCGATTCTTCTCCCTAAATCGATTTAATCACTGAGCGCTCCTCATCGTTGACGGGGCGCTCTTGCGTGGACGGTTGCATCTGAACCGATTGTCGCGGCAGAGACAACTGCCTTGGCAGCAATTTCTACAAGGCGCAGGCGACCGGCAGGACCGACGCCGCCACCGTCTCGACGATCGCGCCGGTGCTGAGATCGCGGCCGGGCGCCGCGGCGGCCCGCGGCGGCAGCCCGTTCCTGGCCGCATGATCCTGCAGCGCGCTCCCGTCGGCCACGGCGTAGCTGCGCTGGGGCGCCACGCCGGCGACGAGCACCTTGTCGGACGGATTGCCGGTAACGACCCCCGCCAGCCGCCCCTGCCGGTCGAAAACCGGAGAGCCGGCCTGCCCGGGCTGGAGCGGCGCCGACACGACCGAACCGGATCCGATCGTCAGGCCCTGCCCGGGCAGGGCGAGGGACACGCGCCGCCCGCCCTCGTCGCCGAAGGCCAGCAGGAGAAGCGGCTCGCCCTCGGTCAGGGCCTCCCGGCGCAGCGGCGGCACCGACAGCGCCGCCCCTCCCTGGACCTCCAGCAGCGCGAGCCCGCCCTGGACCGCCCCGCGCAGCTGGGCCGGCCGCCCGCCGACCTGCAACGCGCGACAGCCCTCGATGGCGGCGGCGGCCGTCGCCACGACGCGATCGGCGAGCGCCACGGCGACGCCATGGCGTTGCGTCGGACGAAGCTGGAGGACTGCGGCAGCCGTCGCCGCCACAGGAGCCGCGGGAACGGACGCCACGGCCGAGGCGCCGGGCAACGGACCGCTCGGGAAAGGCTCGAAGCTCGACGCGATCGCGATCACCAGCTTGTCCACGGTGGCCGACAGTGCCTTCTCGTAGCCGATCGCGAAGCCGCGCAGTCCCGTCGGGCCGGCGGCGAGGCGGCGGTAGAACTTGCCGGTCGGCGTCTCGCCGGTGACGACGAAGAAATCCGGCCGCAGCAGCTTGTAGGTGATCTTCCGGCCCGGATTGTTCGGCGTCGGCGCTGTCGCCTTCTCGTAGACGGCCTCCAGCGTCTCCCCCGGGGGCGTCGCAGAGGTATCGAGCGTGATCTTGCCGTCGGCGCTCTGCCAGCGACTGCCCGACGGCGAGACGTCCCGTTTCAACAGGACCGCCATGGGGATACCGATGCGCAGGCCCGTGCGCTCGTCGGCGATCACGCGGAAGCCCGCCGCCTCGCGCGCCGCCTGCGCCGCCTGGGCGAGGCTGCGCCGCTCGGGCGGTGTCAGCACGCCATCGGGCGCACCCTTCCCCGCCTTGAACGCGTTGATCGCGCGGAAGGTCAGGGGCCCGTAGCTGCCACTGACCGCGCCGTTGAAATGCCCGCTCCAGATCAGATCGGCCTGGATCGCCCGGCGTTCCGGCTCGGGCAGGCTCTCGAAACCGGCCTGGGCCGCGGCCAGCTGCGGATTGGCCGCGGGGGCGGGGGCCTGTGCGAGTGCCCCGGCGGACAGCGCCGCGCAGACAGGCAGCATCAGCGCCGCAGACACGATCAGACGCAACGAACGGGCTCTCATGATCGCCTCCCACCCCGACGGCCGGCATTGAGCGTCAGATCGACAGCCCCTGCAAGCGATTCCGGCAGCGCATCGCGGTCCGGCCAATGCCACCCGCCCGCTCGCCGCGCGCTTTCGGATTGCGCCAATCGATGCCGGTGATAGCCTGCCGCCGCGACCACACCCGTCATCCGGTCTTGGCCCTGGGCAGCCGGAATGTGGGACGTCATCTGGAGGAAATGCCCATGCGCCTGTTGCCCCGTCTCGCGCTGGTTCTGGGCCTGAGCCTCGCCGCCCACCCCGCCTTCGCGCAGAAGGCTTATGTCCGCAACGATCTCGCCGCCGACGGCCAGCGGCTCGAAGAGCGCCTCAAGCGCGAGGTCTCCGCCGGCGCCCGCTCGGCCGCCGATCTGGTACGGACCGGCGAGGCCGCACTCGCCCGGGGCGATGCCCGCGCCGCCCTGCCCCAGGCCAATGCCGCCGTCGTCGCCGAGCCCGCCAGCGCGGCGGGCTGGCGCCTGATGGCGCGCGCCGCCAACGCCATCGAGCCGCGCGACTATCGCGAGCGCTGGGAATTGCGCGAGCGCGCCATCAGCGCCGCCTATCTCGCCTATCAGCGCGCCACGAGCCGCAATGACGAAGCCGCCTCGCTGGGCCTTCTCGCCCGCATCTTCGAGAAGAACGAACTCTGGCGCCCGGCGCTGACGACCTATCGCCTCAGCCTCGATCTCGTCGACAACGCCTCGCTGCGCACCGCCTATGAGGGTCTGCGCGAGCAGCGCGGCTTCCGCCTGACCGGCAACAAGGTCGATGCCGATGCCGCGAGCCCGCGCGCCTGCTTCGAGTTCTCCGAACCCCTCGCCCGCGGCCGCATCGATTTCGCTCCTTACGTCGCCATCTCCGGCGGCAAGGGCGATTTCGCCGTCACCGCGGAGGACCGCCAGATCTGCGTCGATGGCCTGCGCCATGGCGAGCGCTACGGCTTCGTCATCCGCCAGGGCGTGCCCTCGGCGATCCCCGACGAGAAGCTGCTGAAATCCGCCGATTACGAGGTCTATGTCCGCGACCGGACGCCCTCCGTCCGTTTCACCGGCAAGAACTACGTCCTGCCGCGCACCGGCCAGCAGGGCGTGCCGGTCGTCTCCGTCAATGCCGACAGGCTCGACCTCGAGGTCATGCGCATCGGCGACCGCAACCTGATCAATTCGGTCCATTCCGAGGATTTCCTCGGCCAGCTCGGCGCCTATCAGTCGAAGCAGATCGAAAGCGACAAGGGCCAGCGCGTCTGGACCGGGTCGATGGAGGTCAAGTCCGAGCTGAACAAGGACGTCGTCACCGCCTTCCCCGTGGTGGAGGCCGTCGGCGCGCTGAAACCCGGCGTCTATGTGATGTTCGCCAGGCCGAGCGGCGGCCGGACACCCGCGCCCTCCGACAGCGATGGCGATTATGACGACGGCACGACGCGCGCGACGCAGTGGTTCGTCGTCTCCGATCTCGGCCTGACCTCCTTCTCCGGTCCCGACGGCGTGCATGTGCTGGTGCGCTCGCTGTCCGATGCCGCCCCCGTCGCCAATGCCGAGTTGCGCCTGCTGGCGAAGAACAACGAGGTGCTGGCGACGATCCGCTCCGACGCCAACGGCTATGCCCGCTTCGATGCCGGCCTCGCCAAGGGCCAGGGCGGCAATGCACCCGGCCTCGTCACCGCCTCGCTCGCCGAGGATTACGGCTTCCTCGACCTGAAGCAGACGGCCTTCGATCTCTCGGATCGCGGCGTGAAGGGCCGCGTCGCCCCCGCCGGGCTCGACGCCTTCCTCTACACCGAGCGCGGCGTCTACCGCTCCGGCGAGACGGTCTATCTGACCAGCCTTCTGCGCGATGCGCGCGGCGTCGCCGTCACCGGCCTGCCGCTGACGCTCGTCGTCAAGCGGCCCGACGGCGTCGAGTATCGCCGCCGCCAGGTCGAGGACCAGGGCGCCGGCGGGCGTGCCCATTCGATCCCGCTGCTCTCGGGTGCGGCAACCGGCACCTGGCGCGTCCAGGCCTATGCCGATCCCAAGGGCCCTGCCATCGGCGAGGTCTCCTTCCTGGTCGAGGATTACGTTCCCGAGCGGCTCGAACTGACCCTATCACCGAAGGCGCCGTTCCTGCAGGCCGGCCAGCCGGCCGAGATCGACGTCAGCGCGCGTTATCTCTACGGCGCGCCGGGCTCAGGCCTCGACGTCACCGGTTCGATGACGATCCGGGCTGCCGGCCAGTCGGCCATTCCGGGTTTTGCCGGCTATCAGGTCGGCCTCACCGACGAGGCCTTCGAGCCGGTCCAGTCCGAGTTCGAGGAGAGCACGACGACCGACGCCGCCGGCAAGGTCACCGTGACGAACCCGGTGGCGCAGCCGGAGACCAACCGCCCGCTCGAAGCCGAGTTCACCATCCGCGTCGGCGAACCCGGCGGGCGCGCCATCGCACGCTCCGTCACGCTGCCGATCGTCCCCAAGGGCGCCGCCATCGGCGTGCGCAAGGCCTTCAAGGACGGCGAACTCGGCAACGGCCAGACCGCGACCTTCGACGTCGTCATGGCCAATGGCGACGGCCGCCGCCTCGCCAGGGCCGGTGTGAAATGGACCCTGTCCAAGGTCACGCGCAACTATCAGTGGTTCTTCCAGGACGGCCGCTGGAACTATGAGGGCGTCAAGTCGACCCGCCGCGTCGCCGATGGCGAGGTCGCGGTCGCGGAGGCCGCGCCCGCCCGCATCGCCGCGCCGGTCGAATGGGGCAATTACCGGCTCGACGTCGCCGCCGACGGACCGGACGCGACCGAAACCTCTGTCTCCTTCAGCGTCGGCTACGAGGCCGACAAGACCGCCGACACGCCCGACGTGCTCGACGTCATCATCGACAAGACGGCTTACGCGGATGGCGAAAGCCTGAATATCCGCCTCAGTCCCCGCTTCGCCGGCAAGGCCACGCTCGCGGTTATCACCGACCGCGTCGTCGATCTCCGCACCATCGACATCGCGACCGGCGGCACCACCGCGACCGTCCCGGTCAAGGCGGAATGGGGCGCGGGCGCCTATCTCGTCGTGCTCGCCCACCGGCCGATGGATGCCGCCGCCAAGCGCCTACCCGGCCGGGCGATCGGCCTGTCCTGGTTCTCGATCGGCAAGGAGAGCCGTACGCTCGCGCTCGATCTCGGCGCGCCGCCTCTCGTGCGCCCGCTCTCGACCCTGTCGCTGCCGGTGAAGGTCACTGGCGCCCGGGCCGGCGAGGACGCCTTCGTCACGGTCGCCGCCGTCGACGTCGGCATCCTCAACCTGACCCGCTTCGAAAGCCCCGATCCGAGCAAGTTCTTCTTCGGCCAGCGCCAGATCGGGCACGAGCTGCGCGACCTCTATGGCTATCTCATCGACGGCATGCAGGGCACGCGCGGCGCGATCCGCAGCGGCGGCGACGCCGCCCCCTCCCTCGAAGGCGAGAAGCCGACGCAGGAGCCGGTCGCCCGCTATTCCGGCGTGGTCAAGGTCGGCCCCGACGGGATCGCGAAGGTCGATTTCGAGCTGCCGGCCTTCAATGGCTCGCTGCGCGTCATGGCGGTCGCCTGGTCGGCCGGCCGCACCGGCCAGGCCAGCACGGAGGTCATCGTGCGCGATCCGGTGGTCGCGCAGGCGACGCTGCCGCGCTTCCTCGCCATCGGCGACCAGTCGCGCTTCCACCTCTCCATCGACAATGTCGAGGGCCCGGCCGGCCCCTATCTCGTCGATCTCGACATTCGCGGCCCGGTGCTGGTGCCGACCGACGCGACCCGCCGGACTATCCAGCTCGCCGCCGGGGCCAAGGCCCAGATGACGATCCCCGTCACGGCCGCAGGCCTCGGCCGCGCCGAGTTCGATGTCCGCATCAGCGGACCCGGCGGCGTCGGGACCGTGCAGAACCTCGCCGTCCGCGTGCAGCCCTCCGCGGCCACGATCGCGCGCCGGATCGTGCGCCCGATCCCCGGTAATGGCGGCGCGATCACGGTCTCGGCCGATCTTCTGGCCGATCTGGTGCCCGGCTCCGGCCAGGTCTCGGTCTCCGTCTCGCCGCTCGCCTCGCTCGACGTGCCTGCCCTGCTCAAGGCGCTCGACCGCTACCCCTATGGCTGCACCGAACAGACGGTGAGCCGCGCCATGCCGCTGCTCCATGTCAACCGGCTCGCCTCGCTCGAGCATCTCGCGCTCGACGCCAATGCCGATGAGCGGGTCCAGACCGCGATCGAGCGCGTGCTCGCCCGCCAGGGCGCCAACGGCTCCTTCGGGCTCTGGGGCGTCGGCGGCGACGATCTCTGGCTCGACGCCTTCACGGCGGACTTCCTGACGCGGGCCCGCGAGCGTCAGTTCCCGGTGCCGCAGACCGCCTTCAATCTCGCGCTCGACCGGCTGCGCAACCAGGTCGTCAACACCGGCGAGATCGTCAAGGAAGACGCGGCCGGCATCGCCTATGCGCTCTATGTGCTCGCCCGCAACGGCCGCCCGGTGATGGGCGATCTGCGCTATCTCGCCGACAACAAGCTCGCCGATTTCGCCACACCCATGGCCCGCGCCCAGATCGGTGCGGCGCTCTCGGCGCTCGGCGATCGCGGCCGCGGCCGCGCCGCTTTCGTCAGCGCGCTCGCCGGGCTGCAGGAGCGCGGCGACGACAGCCTGTCGCGGCCCGATTACGGCTCGCGACTGCGCGACGGCGCGGCGGTTCTGGCGCTGATCGCGGAATCGTCCGGCGACCGGGCCGAGATCGGCCGCGCCGCCGCCATCCTCGACGGCGCCCGCAACGCGGCCCGCTCCACCTCGACGCAGGAGCAGGCCTGGATGGTGCTCGCCGCCCAGGCGATGGCGAAGGACGCCGAAGGCATGACGTTGACCGTCGACGGCACGGAGCGGAAGGGGCCGCTCTACCGCACCCTTTCGGCTGCGGCGCTGGAACAGAAGCCGCTGACGGTCGCCAACCCCGCCGCCGCGACCGCCCAGGCGGTCATCACCGTCGCGGGCATCCCGACCGGCGCGGAGCCGGCGCTCAACCAGGGTTTCGGACTGGAGCGCGTGATCTACACGATGAAGGGCGAGAGGGCCGACCCGGCCCGCCTGCGCCAGAACGAGCGCTATGTCGTGGCGCTCACGGTCACCGAGCCAGCCAGCCGCTATGGCCGTCTGCTGCTGGTCGATCCCGTCCCCGCCGGGCTTGAGATCGAGAACGCCAACCTGACCGAGGGCGCCTCCGTCGCCGGCCTCGACTGGCTGAAGCAGGAGGTCTACCCGGTCCATACCGAGGCGCGCGACGACCGCTACGTCGCCGCCTTCGAGCGCTCGGGCGGCAACGACCAGAAGCTCGTCTACACGGTCGCCTACATCGCCCGCGCCGTCTCGCCCGGCCGCTATGTGGCGCCTGCCGCCATCATCGAGGACATGTACCGTCCCGACCGCTTCGGGCGGACGGCCTTCGGCACGGTGGACATCGCCTCGGCGCGGTGATGCACGGCGATCACAATCCGTCATTCTCGGGCGAGGCGAAGCCGGGACCCGAGAATTTCTCGCAGGAAGGAGCGCCCTCCCTGCCTGAGATGCTTGGGTCGAGCCCGAGCATGACGGCGAAACGCCGCTGCTTCCGCAAGCTGAAGATCGCAGCCGGATCGCTCGCCCTGCTCCTCACCGCCGCGACCGCCACGCTCCTCCACTATGCCGCGACCCTTCCGCCGCTCGACCTCACGGCCGCCACCGACCGCTCGACCGTGGTGCTCGACCGCGAGGGCCGGCTGCTGCGCCCCTTCCTGACGCCTGATGGACGCTGGAAGCTCCCGGTCGGCGCGAGCGACGTCGACCCGCGCTACCTCGCCATGCTCAAGGCCTTCGAGGACAGGCGCTTCGACAGCCATGCCGGCATCGACCCGCTCGGGCTCGTTCGCGCCGCCGGCCAGATGCTGTGGAACGGCCGCATCGTCTCCGGCGGATCGACCCTGACCATGCAGGTCGCGCGCCTGCTGGAGCCCCGCGAGGAGCGCACACTCGCGGCCAAGCTCCGGCAGGCGGTGCGCGCCATCGAACTGGAACGGCGTTTCACCAAGACGGAAGTCCTCGACCTCTACCTCACGCTCGCCCCCTTCGGCGGCAATCTCGAGGGCGTGCGGGCTGCCAGCCTCGCCTGGTTCGGCAAGGAGCCGAAGCGCCTCTCGACCGCCGAGGCCGCGCTCCTCGTCGCCCTGCCGCAATCGCCCGAGACGCGCCGGCCGGACCGCTACGTCGAGGCCGCCCGCAAGGCCCGCGACCGCGTGCTGGCCCGCGTTGAACAGGCCGGCCTCGCCACGGCCGCCGAGGTCGCGGCGGCCCGCGACGAGCCTGTCCCGACAGCGCGAAAGCCTTTCCCCAACCTCGCCCCCCATGTAGCCGAGCAGGTCGTGGCGGAAGCGCCGGCCGCCCGCAGCCATCGCCTCAGCCTCGATGCGCGGCTGCAGTCAGCGCTGGAAGCGCTGGCCCGCGACCGCAGCCTCGGCCTCAGCCCCCAGGTCTCGATCGCCATCCTCGCCGTGGACAACGAGACCGGCGAGATCCGCGCCTCGGTCGGCGGCGTCGATTACTTCGCTGCCGAGCGGGCCGGCTCGCTCGACCTGACGCGGGCGCTGCGCTCGCCGGGCTCGGCGCTGAAACCCTTCATCTACGCGCTCGCCTTCGATAACGGCATCGCCCATCCCGAGACGATGCTGGAGGATCGGCCGGCGCGCTACGGGCTCTACGTGCCCGAGAATTTCGACATGACCTTCCAGGGCATGGTCTCGGCCCGCAAGGCGCTGCAGCTCTCGCTCAACGTGCCGGCGGTCGAGCTGCTCTCGGCGCTCGGCCCGCAACGCTTCCTGTCGCGACTGCGCGATGCCGGGGTTGCGGTCGCCATGCCCCGGGAAGGTGGCGCGCCCGGCCTCGCCGTCGGGCTCGGCGGTCTCGGCATCACCCTGCAGGACCTGACGCGGCTGTATGTCGGGCTCGCGAGGGGCGGGGATGTCGCGCCGTTGCGGGTGCGGGCGCAGGACGGGGGCGCACCCTCGCCGCGCCTCGTCGAACCCGTCGCCGCCTGGTATGTCGCCGACACGCTGCTGGGCGCCCCGCCGCCGCTCAATGCCGTTCCCGGCCGCATCGCCTTCAAGACCGGCACCTCCTATGGCTATCGCGACGCCTGGGCGGTGGGCTTCGACCGCAAGCATACGATCGGCGTCTGGGTCGGCCGCGCCGACAACGGCGCGGTGCCCGGCCTCGTCGGGCGCGTCGTCGCCGCGCCCATCCTGTTCGACGCCTTCGCCCGGCTCGGCCTCGATCCGCGCCCCTTCCCGCAGCCGCCAGACAGCATCGTCGCGACATCGGCCCATCTGCCGCCGCCGCTGCGCCATCTGCGCCAGGACGTGCCCAAGACCATGGCCGCGATGACGACGCCGTCGCTGAGGCTCGCCTTCCCGCCCGAAGGCGCGCGCATCGATCTCGCCGCCTCGGCCGCCGACGGCCGGCCCGAGCTCAACCTCAAGGTCGCGGGCGGCGCGCCGCCCTACACCTGGCTCGTCGACGGCGCCCCGATCCTCAGCCCGACACGGCGTCGCGAAGCGATCTGGCAGCCGCCGGGCAAAGGGTTCCTGAGGATCTCGGTGATCGACGGCACCGGCGCCAGCGAAAGCGTCTCGGTGCGACTGCAATAGCAGCCGTTCGTCATGCTCGGGCTTGACCCGAGCATCTCACGGTTCGCGAACGGCCCGACCGTGCCAGCGCGGCCTGAGATTCTCGGGTCTGCGCTTCGCTGCGCCCGAGAATGACGTGGGGCCCTTACTCCGCCGGCTGCGGATGCGCCGCCGGCGTCTCCTTCACCGCATGCCCATGCACCGAGCGCTTCTTGCTCGCGAGGTAGGAATAGGCGACCGGCACCACATAGAGCGTCAGGAACGTGCCGAAGGTCATGCCGCCGACGATGACCCAGCCGATCTGCGAGCGGCTTTCGGCGCCGGCGCCGGTCGCAAGCGCCAGCGGCACCGCGCCAAGCACCATCGCCCCCGTCGTCATCAGGATCGGGCGCAGCCGGAGCTCGGCCGCCTCGACCAGGGCCTCGACCATCTCCTTGCCCTCCTCCCGAAGCTGGTTGGTGAACTCCAGGATCAGGATTCCGTGCTTGGTGATGAGGCCAACAAGCGTGATCAGCCCGATCTGGCTGTAGACGTTCATCGTGCCGCCGGTGAAATACAGCGCCGCCAGCGCGCCGGTCAGCGAGAGCGGCACCGAGACCATGATCACGATCGGGTCGATAAAGCTCTCGAACTGCGCCGCCAGCACGAGATAGATGAAGCCCAGCGCCAGCAGGAAGACGATGGCGATCGAGGCGCCCGACTGCTTGAACTCGCGGCTCTGGCCGCCATAGTCGATCTGCACCGTCTTCGGCAGCACCTTGGCGGCCGCCTGTTCGAGAACCGTCAGTGCGTCACCCAGAGAATAGCCCGGCGCGGGAACGGCGGTGATGGTCGCCGAGCGGAGCTGGTTGAAGCGGATCAACTCCTTGGGCGCGACCCCCTCCTCGACCGTGACGAGGCTCGACAACTGCACGACGGCGCCGCCACGACCGAGCAGATAGATCGACTGCAGCGCCTGAGGCGTGTTGCGGTCCTCGCCCGCGACCTGAATGACGACATCGTACTGCTCGCCATTCATGTTGAAGCGGGTGACCTGCCGTCCGCCGAGCAGCGTCTCCATCGTCCGGCCGATCACATCGACGCCGACCCCGAGGTCGGCCGCGCGCTGCCGGTCGATCGAGACCTTGATCTGCGGCTTGTCGAGGATGAGGTTGGACTCGACGTTGGTGAGAGCCGGCGAGCCGGCGACCTCTGCGATGACGGCATCGACATAGTCCTTGATCTGGACGTAGGATTCCGACGAGCGCAGCACGAACTCGACGGGCCGGCTGCTGGCGCCGCCCTGACCGAGCGAAGGCGGATTGGTCGCAAACAGCCTGATGCCCGGAATCTGTGACAACTCGCGGTTGATCTGCGCGACGATGTCCTGCTGCTTGCGGGTGCGCTCCTCCCACGGCTTCAGGCGCGCAAACGCGATGGCGCGCGTCACATCCGGAAAACCGACGATAACGAGATAGGTCTGCACCTCGGGAATCTTGCTGACGACCTCCTCGACGCGGCGGGCATATTCCGCCGTGAAAGCGATCGTCGCACCTTCCGGCGCGACGCCGATCGCCGTGATCGTGCCGCGATCCTCCACCGGGGCCAGCTCGGAACGCAAATTCGTGAAGAAGAAGTAGCTGGCGCCGGCAACCCCCAGCGCCACGATCACGATCAGCGGCCGGACCGACAGCGCCGCCCGCAGCGAAGCGCGATAGCCGCGCGACAGGCCGTTGAAGCCGCGCTCCATCACATTGTAGAGCCAGCTATGCGAGGTCTCGTGCTTCAACAGCTTGGCGCACATCATCGGCGTCAGCGTCAGTGCGACGAAGCCCGACACCAGCACCGCACCCGCCAAGGTCAGCGCGAACTCGATGAAAAGCTTGCCGGTGCGGCCGGTCGAGAACGCCATCGGCGCATAGACAGCCACCAGCGTCAGCGTCATCGCGATGACGGCGAACGCGATCTCGTTGATGCCGCGGATCGCCGCCGCGTTCGATTCCATCCCGTCTTCGATATGACGGTGGACGTTCTCGAGCACGACGATGGCGTCGTCGACGACAAGCCCGATGGCCAGCACCATGGAGAGCAGGGTCAGCGTGTTGACGGTGAAGCCCAGCGCATACATCAGCGCGAACGACCCCACGAGCGAGACAGGAATGGTGACGAGCGGAATCAGCGTCGCGCGCAGCGAGCGCAGGAAGACGAAGATGATCAGGACGACCAGGACCGTCGCTTCCAGGATCGTCGTGTAGACGGCCTGGATCGAACGATCGATGAAGACCGAGCTGTCATAGGAGGTCGCGATGGTCATGCCATCCGGCAGGTCCTCGATGATCTCCGGCAGGGCCGCGCGCACGCCGCTGGAGACGTCGAGCGGATTGGCCGTGGCCTGCTTGATGATGCCGATCGTCACAGACGACTTGCCCGTGAACCACGCCGCGTTGCGCTCGGCCAGCGCGCCGAGCTCGACCTTCGCGACGTCCCGAAGCTTGACCGGGAAGCCGCTGACATCCTTGACGACGATCTGCTGGAACTGTTCCGGCGTCGTCAGCCCGGTCTGCGACAGCACCGTGAACTCGCGGTTGTTGCTCTCGATCCGGCCTGACGGGATCTCGACGTTCTGGGCGCGGACCGCCGCCTCGATTTCCTGGACGGTGATGTTGTAGGCCGACATCCGGGCGCGATCGAGCCAGATCCGCATGGCGTAGCGCCGCTCGCCGCGAATCTGCACCTCGGCCACGCCAGTGATGTTCTGGACGCGGTCGGTGATGAAGCGATCGGCGAAGTCGGTCAGCTCAAGCGGGTTGTGGCGCGAACTGACCAGCGAGAGAAACAGGATGGGCTGGGCGTCGGCCTCGACCTTGGCGATGATCGGCTCGTCGATCTCGGTCGGCATGCGCCCGCGCACGCGGCTGACGCGGTCGCGCACATCCGAGGCGGCGACGTCGGGATCGACGTCGGGCCGGAAGCGCACGGAAATGTTGCTCTGCTCCTGGCGGCTGGTCGAGGAGATGATCTCGATGCCCTCGATCCCGGCGATCGAGTTTTCGAGGATCTGCGTGACCTGCGTCTCGATGATCTCGGCGCTGGCGCCGGAATAGACCGTGCGGACGGAGACGACGGGCTCGTCGATGTTGGGATATTCGCGCACCGTCAGCCGCGTATAGGAGACCGCGCCAACCAGCAGAACGAGCAGGCTCAGCACCGTCGAGAGGACGGGCCGGCGAACGAAGAGTTCGAACAGGCTCATGGCTGCGGGCTCGAAGGTGCGCCGGGCAGGGCGCTGGTCTGCACCGGCGGCTGCGCGTTCTTGATCGACACCGTCGCGCCTTCACGCAGCCTCATCTGGCCCGAGCTGACGACCTGCATCTGCGGCGTCAGTCCCTTCACGATTTCGACCTTGCCGGGCAGGCGCTTGCCGAGTTCGACGGGGACGCGCTTGGCCTTCCCGTTTTCGACGATGTAGACGATCTTGCCGACGCCATCGGGCACCACGGCCGATTCAGGGATCAGCATCGCGTTCTCCCGCCGGTCGACGACGATGGTGACGCGGGCAAACAGGCCGGGCTTGAGAACGAGATCGGCATTGGGAACGGTGGCGCGCAGCCTGATCGCGCGGCCATTGACGTCGACCACGGGGTCGACGGCGAAAATCTGCCCCCGGAAATCGGCGCCCGGCACGGCATCGACCTTCAGGCTGATCGTCTGGCCGACCTTGACCTGCCCCAGGAAGATTTCCGGCACCCGAAAATCGACCTTGATCGGATCGATATTGGTCAGTGTGATCAGCTGCTTGCCCACCGCGACATAGTCGCCGACGCTGACCGAACGCAGCCCGACCACGCCGTTGAACGGCGCCATGATCGCCGACTGGGCGAGCTTGGCCTGCGCGAGCTGGATGCGGGCTTCGCTGGACGCGAGCTGCGCGGTGGCCTGCTCGAGCGCGACCTGCGTGCCCGCGCCGCGCTGAACGAGCGACTGATTGCGCTGGAACGTGTCGCGCGCGAGGCTGAGATCGGCCTGGAGCTGCTTGAGTTCGGCATCAAGGATCGCCGTGTCGAGCTTGACCAGCAACTGCCCCTTCTCGACGCGCTGGCCCTCGCGGAAGCCGAGCGCGATGACACGGCCGGCGATCTCGGGCGCGATCACCACGGATTCGTCGGCCGCCAGCGTCCCCAGCGCCTCGACCTCCTCGTTGACCGTCGCCCGCTCGATCCTGGCGACCTCCACGGGAACGGGCCCCCGCGCGGCTGGCGCGGTAGCCTGGACAGGCCCGCGGCCAGGCTTGAACTGCTGGTAGCCATAATAGCCGCCACCGGCGAGACCGGCGATCAGGAGCAGATAGGCAAACAATTTCATCGAGTGGGACGCTCCGAAACCATCATGGTGTCTTAGACTGGCGCTGATGCTTTGATAAAGACCCTGAGGGTCGGAATCATGACGGTCGCGGCGCCAGAACCCGCTGTCGCGCCCTGCAAGATGCTTGCCGCACGACCGGCGGAAACCGACGCGATACGGCATGGCAACCCGCCGAGGCCGCCCCGGTCTGGAGCAGGCCCAGCCAGCTCGCCCCCGCACCCCGCGCCCAGGCCACGCCGCGCCGGGCGCGGCGCTAAGCCGGCGAGCGACCGCAGCAGACCAATGCCCGGCAGAAGCCGTTGAATGAAAAGCATTTTTAGCAGCCCGTTCCGAAAAGGAAGAGACGGGGCGGCCTTGCCACACGGCCTTGCAGAGCCAACCGCAGGCCGTCAGCCCATCGCGATGCGCGATCGGCCTCACCATTCGAATGGGAGGATCGGACGATTGCAGCGCGCTCAGCCCAACCGCCGCCGCCACCGTCGCGAGGCCGAAATCGCCTGCATCGGGTTCGCACGACAGGGCGTTCACAAATGGGTGACGTCGTCTGGGTGACGTCGTCGCGAGCGCGCATGGCGGGGGCACCCCGCCTCGCTTGCGGAGCAGTCTCTGCGGCCAATGCGCAACCCGTGGTTCGCGGTGCGATGGCATGCCCGCAATGTCACCGCCGCGTCATATGCGCTGACTAGCTGTCTCGCTAAGAAAAGGGCGGGACCGCGACGGCAGCTTGCTGCGATCGCGCGGCTTCGCTCGTCACGCAAGCGAGACCGTCGCCATGCTGCGCATCGAAGGCCTGACCAAACGCTTCGGCACCAATGCCGCTGTCGACAACGTCACGCTCTCCATTCCGCGCGGCGAGATGGTCGGCATCATCGGCCGATCGGGAGCGGGCAAGTCGACCCTGCTGCGCATGCTCAACCGCCTCGCCGATCCCAGCGAAGGCCGCATCGTTTCCGGCGAGCGCGACGTCACGGCGCTCAAGGGCGCGGCGCTGCGCCGCTGGCGCCGCGACACGGCGATGATCTTCCAGCAGTTCAACCTGGTCGGCCGGCTCGACGTGCTGACCAATGTCCTGCTCGGCCGCCTGAACCATCGCTCCCTGCCGCTGACGCTGATCAAGAACTTTTCGCGCGACGACAAGATCCGCGCCATCGCCGCGCTCGAGCGCCTCGACATGGGCCATCTCCTCGCCCAGCGCGCCGAAACGCTGTCGGGCGGCCAGCAGCAGCGCGTTGCCATCGCCCGCGCGCTGGTCCAGGAGCCGCAGATCATCCTCGCCGACGAGCCGATCGCCTCGCTCGACCCGCGCAACACCCAAGTGGTGATGGATGCGCTGTTCCGGATCAACCGCGAGGACGGCATCACCGTCGTCTCCAACCTGCATCACCTCGATATCGCGTCGAAATACTGCGACCGGCTGATCGGCATGGCTGCCGGCAAGGTCGTCTTCGACGGCCCGCCGCACCAGCTCACCAGCGAGGTCGCGGCCAAGCTCTACGGCATCGAGGCCAAGGACGCCGGCGCCGAGGCGCTCGACCAGCTCGAGGCCATCGCCAGCGAAGAGGCGCAGCGCGCCAAGCAGAACGTCGCCTGAGGTCCCGTCCCCGGTTCGCCGGGGGCTTGAAGACGCCGCCGATCCATCATCCACCAGGAGCACCCCATGCTGACCCGTCGCCATACCCTGGCGCTCGCCGCTGCCGGCCTCGCCACCGCGCTCGCCGGCCCCGCCTTCGCCCAGGACTGGAAGGCCAAGTTCCCCGAGCTCGTCTTCGCCGTCGTTCCCGCCGAGAACGCGTCGGGCGTGACCGAGCGCTACGCACCCTTCGCCGCCTACCTGTCCAAGGAACTCGGCGTGAAGGTGACGGTGCGTGTCGCCAACGATTATGCCGCCGTGATCGAAGGCCAGCGTGCCGGCAACATCCATATCGGCGAGTACGGCCCGTCCTCCTATGTCCGCGCCTGGACCGTCTCGAAGGGCGGCGTCGAGCCCTTCGCGACCCTGCGGGCCTTCGACGGCTCGACCGGCTATTACGCCGTCGCCTATGCCAAGAAGGACGCGGCGGGCGCCAAGCTGGAGGACTTCAAGGGCAAGAACCTCTGCCTCGTCGACCCCAACTCGACCTCGGGCAACAACGTGCCGCTGTATTCGATGGCCAAGATGAACATCGAGCCGGACAAGTTCTTCAGCAAGATGGTCAATGCCGGCAGCCATGAGAACGCCGTCATGGCCGTGCAGCAGGGCACCTGCGACATCGGCTTCAACTGGTGGAACTCGGAAGAGGATTCCAACCTGTCGCGGATGGCAAACAAGAACATGGTCAAAAAAGACGATTTCAAGATCGTCTTCAAGTCGGACAAGATTCCTGGCTCGCCCTACGCCATGCTGTCGTCGATGCCTGCCGAGCTGAAGACCGCGATCTCGAAGGCCTTCTTCGACATGCAGACCAAGGACAAGGCCGCCTTCGACAAGCTGTCCGACGGCAAGTCGCCCGGCTTCGCCCCGATGAAGCACGAAGACTACAACGTCACCATCGAACTGCAGAAGTTCGTCGACGAACTCCGCAAGAAGCGCAGCTGACCGCCTGACCGCCCGGGCCCCTTTCGCTGTGCGGAAGGGGCCCGCCTGCGCCTTGGCTGACGGACCCATCCCGACATGACACTCGCGATCGACCGCAACGATCCGACGATCCTCGCCCATGCCGATCTCTACCGGCGTGAGATGGCGACCAAGCGCCGGCAGACGCTGATCGGCGGCGCGATTTTTGTCGCCTGCGTGGTCGCCGCCGCGATCGGCTCGGAAGCCAACCCGATCAAATTCTTCGAGAATGTCTGGCGCTTCCCGAAATACATCCTCGACACGATGCCGACACTGCGCCTCGCGACCTTCGGCGCCGACATGGCCGAGTGGTTCTGGGGGCTGGAAGGCTGGCTGAAACTGCTCTGGCAGACAATCCTGATCGCCTATACCGGCACCATTCTCGGCGTCGTCGGCGGCTTCCTGCTCTGCTTCGTCGCCGCAGCCAATCTCGGGCGATCGGGCTGGATGCGCTTCGTTACCAAGCGCTATCTCGAATTCTGCCGCACGGTGCCGGAACTCGTCTTCGCGCTGATCTTCGTCATCGCCTTCGGGCTCGGCCCCTTGCCCGGCGTTCTCGCCATCGCGATCCACACCATGGGCGCGATGGGCAAACTCTTCTCCGAGGTGGTCGAGAACATCGACATGAAGCCGGTCGACGGCCTGACCGCGACCGGCGCGAGCTGGTGGCAGGTCATCCGCTACGCCGTCGTCCCCCAGGTGCTCTCAAACTTCGCCAGCTATTCGCTGCTGCGCTTCGAGATCAACGTGCGGGGCGCCTCGATCATGGGCTTCGTCGGCGCCGGCGGCATCGGCCAGGATCTGATCGAGGCCATCCGCAAATTCTATTTCACCGACGTCAGCGCCATCCTGCTGCTGATCATCGTCACGGTGATGCTGATCGATTACGGCACCGAGCGCCTGCGCCATGCGCTGCTGAGCCTGGAGCACGGCAAATGACCCTCGCCCTCTCCGCCCCCGACCGCGCCGCGCTGGCCGAACGTCACAAGGCCGCGATCGACGGTTCGCTGCGTACGCGCGTGACCACGATCACCGTCGTCGTCGGTCTTGTGGGACTGTTCGTCTACGGGCTGTCGACTCTGGAGGTCTCGTTCTGGCGCCTGGTTAGCGGCTTCGGCAATCTCGGCACCTTCGTCGTCCTGATGCTGCCGCCCGACCCGGGCTCGATGGCGCGCGCCATGCTCTTTGTGAAGGCGCTGTTCGAGACGATCGCGATCGCCTTCCTCGGCACCATCCTGGCAGCGATCCTCGCCTTTCCGCTCGGCTTCCTCGCCGCCAAGAACGTCGTCGCCAACCGGGTCGTCCATTTCCTGGCACGACGCTCGATGGACACGGTGCGTGGCGTCGATGCGCTGATCTGGGCGCTGATCTGGGTCAATGTTGTGGGCCTTGGCCCCTTTGCCGGCATGCTCGCCATCATGACCTCCGATATCGGCGCCTTCGGCAAGCTCTATTCGGAAGCCATCGAATCGGCCGACCGCAAGCCGGTCGAGGGCGTCACCTCGCTGGGCGGCGGCAAGCTGCACGAGATCCGCTTCGGCCTGATCCCGCAGGTCCTGCCGGTGATCGCGAGCCAGGTGCTCTACTACATCGAGTCGAACACCCGCTCCTCGACCATCATCGGCATCGTCGGCGCCGGCGGCATCGGGCTCTATCTCGCCGAGACCATCCGCACGCTCGAATGGCAGCAGGTCTCCTTCCTGATCCTGCTGATCCTGGCCGCCGTCACCGCGATCGATTTCCTCTCCGCCAAGCTGCGCTTCGCCATCATCGGCAAGCGGGCGACCTGAAACCGGAGTGACGCTCGGGCGAAGACCCGGGCGTCACTCCGCGAAGGGCTCGACCACCATCTCCATGCGCTCACCCGCGAAGACGCTGCTGACGAGATGGATCGGCGTCAGGTCCGGCAGCGCATCGACGGCGACCGAGACCATCACCGGCGCGCCGGGCTCGATCTCCAGCAGTTTAGCCTCGCGCTCGCTGGCGAGCCGTGCGGTCAGTCTCGTCGAGAGGCGGACATAATCCGCGACGCCATAGGCCGCCAGCGCCGCCGTGATCGAGGCCCCACCGTCCCGGAAGGCCGCATCGAAATCCGGAAAGCGAGCAACCGACAGCCAATGCGTACCGGTGCCCATCGGCGTGCCGTCGGCCAGGCTGAGCCCCTCGACGCGCCAGAGCCGCGCGCCATCATCCAGCCCGAGCGTCGCACAGGTTTCAGCCTCTCCGTCGATCTGCTCCGCCGACAGCATCTCGCTGGAGGCGACGAGGCCGATCCGGCCGAGATTGGCCCGCATGCTGACCCGGCGGCCGATCGGATAGGGCACGCGCCGGCTGCTGACCTGCGTGCCGCGCCCGCGCGACACCGTGACCAGACCCTGCTCGGCCAGATGCCGAAAGGCCTGCCGCACCGTATGGCGATGCACGCCATAGCGCTCCGCCAGCGCGGTCGCGGCCGGCAGCGTATCCCCCGCCGCGTAATCGCCCTTGCCGATCGAAACGGCGAGTTCGTCGGCAATGCGGCGCCAGGCTGTGCCCGCATCCGCCGCGCCGGCGCCGCCGGGGTCGCTGTCTTCCGTCACCAAAGCGTCACGCAAAATGTATAGACCTTTCCTCACAGGTGGACTATCATAGTCTAGACATTCACGAACGACCAGACGGCGGATGGCAATGAGTGCGGTGACCGCAGACAAGACCGAGAGGCAGCACTGGATGGCCGTGCTCGCCCGCGCCTCGCGCCCCGACATCGCGACTCTCATCGGGCCCAGCATCCCCGACCACGAAGTCCTCAAGGCGCCCGAGACCGGCACGGTGATGGTCGAGGGACGTGCTGGCGGCGCCGGCCGCCGCTTCAATCTCGGCGAAGCGACCGTGACCCGCTGCGTCGTGCGCCTTGCCGACGGAATGATAGGCTTTTCCTATGCGCTCGGCCGCGACGCCGGCAAGGCGCGCCTCGCCGCGATCCTCGACGCCAGGCTCCAGCGCGAGGAGGCAACCTCGCCCCTGCGCCGGGCCGTCGACGACCTCGCCGCCCGCCAGAGCGCAGCCCGCGAGCTCGCCTCGCGCAAGGCGGCCGCGACCAAGGTCGATTTCTTCACTCTGGTCAGGGGCGCGTGATGGCGACCGACACCCTCATCGGCGCAGGCTTCACAGACCCCGTCTTCCAATCCCAGGCCGCCTTCCGCGCCTTGCTCGGCGCCCTGTCGGAGCCCGGCACGCTGCAGGCCATCCATGGCGGTATCGCGCCGCCCGAGGGACTGCATGCGGCGACCGCGACCGCCCTGCTGACGCTGGCGGATTACGAGACGCCGATCTGGCTGCCGCCTGCGCTGCGCGACGGCCCGGCCGGCGCCTGGCTGCGCTTCCATTGCGGAGCGGCCCTCGTCGAGGAGCCGCGCCGGGCCGCCTTCGCCGTCATCGACGGCGCCGCGCTGGCGCCGCAGCTGACGGATTTCGATCCGGGCAATGACCAGTTCCCCGATCGGTCGACGACGATCATCGTGCAATGCGCCGCCTTCCACGGCGGCGAGGCGGTGACCCTCTCGGGCCCCGGCATCGCGACCCGGCGCGAGATCGCTCCGGCGGGGTTGCGGCCGGGCTTCTGGGCCGAGGTCGCGGCCAACAACGCCGCCTACCCGCTCGGCGTCGATCTGCTGCTGGCCCATGGCGACGGCGTCATCGGCCTGCCGCGCTCCACGCAAATCGGAGGGGCGGCCTGATGTATGTCGCGGTCAAAGGCGGCGAAGCCGCCATCCTTGCCACCCATGAGCGCGTCGCGGAAGCGCGCCGCGGCGACGCGGCCGTTCCCGAGATCAGCGTCGCCCAGATCCGCGAGCAGCAGGCGCTGGCCTGCGCGCGCGTCATGAACGAGGGCTCGCTCTATGATGCCGACCTCGCGGCGCTGGCGCTGAAGCAGGCGCAGGGCGACGTCATCGAGGCCGCCTTCCTGATGCGCGCCTATCGCACCACCCTGCCCCGCTTCGGCTCGTCGGAGCCCCTCGACACCGCGAAGATGGCGATCCGCCGCCGCGTCTCAGCGACCTACAAGGATCTCCCCGGCGGGCAGGTGCTGGGCCCGACCTACGACTACACCCACCGGCTGTTCGATTTCGCGCTGATGGATGAGGGGGCGCCCTCCGTCATGGTCGGGCCCGACCCGACCACCTCAGGACGAGAAGGCGCATCTGGCGCGAACGCGTCAGGAGTTGCTCGGGTCGAGCCCGAACATGACGGCCTTCACGCCCCCCTCGACGCCCACATGCCCCGAGTGCCCGATATCCTCGGCGCCGAAGGGCTGATGGAGCCGGAAATTGCGCCCGAGGGCGACCCGCGCCCCTTCGACCTGACCCGCGAGCCGGTCTCCTTCCCCGCCGACCGCGACGTCCGCCTGCAGGCGATGGCGCGCGGCGACGAGGGCTTCCTGCTCGGGCTCGGCTACTCCGTCCAGCGCGGCTTCGGCGGCAACCATCCCTTCGTCGGCGAGATCCGCGTCGGCGAGGTCTCGGTCGAGTTCGTGCCCGAGGAACTCGGCTTCGCGGTCGATCTCGGCGAGATCACCCTGACCGAGTGCCAGATGGTCAACCAGTTTGCCGGCTCAAAGGACGTTCCGCCGCAGTTCACCCGCGGCTACGGCCTGGCCTTCGGCCATAGCGAGCGCAAGGCCATGTCGATGTCGCTCGTCGACCGCGCCCTCAAGGCACGCGAATTCGGCGAGGCGGCCGAGTACCCGGCGCAGCAGGACGAGTTCGTCCTCTACCACTCCGACAATGTCGAGGCGGCGGGCTTCGTCGAGCATCTCAAGCTGCCGCACTATGTCGATTTCCAGGGCGAGCTCGAACTGATCCGCCGCATCCGCCGCGAGCGCGAGGCGCGCCTCGCAGCCGAACCCGAGACGCTGCCGGAGGCCGCGGAATGACCGTTCACCAGACCCTGCCGGGCGACGAGACCAGCCCCGCCTACAACTACGCCTATCTCGACGAGCAGACGAAGCGGATGATCCGCCGCGCCCTCCTCAAGGCCGTGGCCGTGCCGGGCTACCAGGTGCCATTCGGCTCGCGCGAGATGCCGCTCGCCCGCGGCTGGGGCACTGGCGGCATCCAGGTCACGGCGGCGATCATCGGCCCCCAGGACACGCTGAAGGTCATCGACCAAGGCGCCGACGACACCACCAACGCCGTTTCGATCCGCCGCTTCTTCGAGAAGACCGCCGACGCCCGCACCACGGAAGCCACCGAGCAGGCCACGATCATCCAGACCCGCCACCGCATTCCCGAGGCGCCGCTCCAGGCCGGGCAGATCATGGTCTACCAGGTCCCCCAGCCGGAACCGCTGCGCAAGCTCGAGCCGCGTGAGGCCGAGACGCGCAAGATGCACGCCTGGGCCGAATACGGGCTGATGCAGGTGAAGCTCTACGAGAACATCGCCCGCTTCGGCGAGGTGACGACGACCTATGACTACCCGGTCATGGTCAACGGCCGCTACATCATGGCGCCCTCGCCCATCCCCAAATTCGACAACCCGAAGATGCACATGTCGCCGGCGCTCCAGCTCTTCGGCGCCGGCCGCGAGAAGCGCATCTATGCGCTCCCGCCCCACACCAGCGTGCGCAGCCTCGATTTCGAGGACCACCCCTTCCGCATCCAGAGCTGGAACGAGCCCTGCGCGCTCTGCGCCGCCACCGACAGCTATCTCGACGAGGTCGTGATCGACGACCAGGGCAGCCGGATGTTCGTCTGCTCGGACAGCCACCATTGCGAGACGCGTCGCGCCGCCGGCCATCGCGGCGCGATGCTGGGCGATGCGGCGGCGAGCGGGCTGGTCGCCAGCGAGGAGAGCACGTCATGACCCTCCACGTCTCCCCCCCCGACACCGCCCTCGAACCCGCCCCACTGCTCTCCGCCGCCGGCGTCTCGCGCTTCTATGGCGAGCGCATCGGCTGTGAGGGAGTCTCCTTCGACCTCTGGCCGGGCGAGGTGCTCGGCATCGTCGGCGAATCCGGCTCCGGCAAATCGACCCTGCTGCGCTGCCTCGCCGGCATCGACCGTCCCGACGAGGGCGAGGTGCTGTTCCGCGGCGGGGCCGAACCGCTCGATATCTACTCCGTGCCCGAGCAGGAGCGTCGGCGGCTGATGCGCACCGCCTGGGGCATCGTTCACCAGAACCCGCGCGACGGCCTGCGCATGGACGTCTCGGCCGGCGGCAATGTCGGCGAGCGCCTGATGGACCGTGGCGACCGCCATTACGGGCAGATCCGCGAGCGCGCGCTCGACTGGCTCTCGCGCGTCGAGATCGCCGGTGCGCGCATCGACGACCGGCCGCGCCAGTTCTCCGGCGGCATGCAGCAGCGCCTGCAGATCGCCCGCGTGCTCGTTTCGGAACCCCGCCTCGTTTTCATGGACGAGCCGACCGGCGGCCTCGACGTCTCGGTGCAGGCCCGCCTGCTCGACCTGCTGCGCGTGCTGGTGCGCGATCTCGGCCTCGCCGCCATCATCGTCACGCACGACCTCGCCGTGGCGCGGCTTCTCACCGACCGGCTGATGGTGATGAAGGACGGCCATGTCGTCGAGCAGGGCCTGACCGACCAGGTGCTCGATGATCCCCACCATGCCTACACACAGCTCCTCACCTCGGCGGTGCTGACCGTATGAGCGGCTTCATCCAGCCCCAATGGTCGGGTTTCGGCGCTCAGGCCGTCCCGAGCCCCGTCTCCAGCGAGGCGGACCGGCAGCCGAGCGGGCTGGATGTCGAACGGACCCTGCTGGGCCGGCCGGCCAGGGCCGCCCCGCCGCCGAACACCTCGACCACCCAACGCACGCCCGTCACGCCGGCGTCACCGCCCCCCTCCAAGGCCTGATCCCATGACCACGATGATTCGCGTCGAGAACGTCACCAAGGCCTTCACCCTGCACAACCAGGGCGGCGTCCGGCTGCCCGTCTTCGACGACGTCAATTTCAGCGTCGAGGCCGGCGAGGCCCTCGTGCTCGCGGGCGCGTCCGGCGCCGGCAAGTCGAGCCTGCTGCGCATCCTCTATGGCAACTACCTGCCGAGCGCGGGCCATATCCACATCACCCATGCGGGTCGGCCGGTCGACATCGTCACCGCCGTTCCGCGCACGGTTCTGGACATCCGCCGCCGCACGCTCGGCTTTGTCTCGCAGTTCCTGCGCGTGATCCCGCGCGTCAGCGCGCTCGACATCGTGCGCGACCCGCTTCTGGCGCGCGGCATCTCGCCGGATCAGGCGAGCGAACGGGCCAAGGCGATGCTCGCCCGGCTCAACCTGCCCGAGCGCCTCTGGAACCTCGCGCCGGCGACCTTCTCCGGCGGCGAGCAGCAGCGCGTCAACATCGCGCGTTCCTTCGTCGATCCCTCCGCCATCATGCTGATCGACGAGCCGACCGCCTCTCTCGACGCCGCCAACCGCGACGTCGTGGTCGAACTGATCGCGGAAGCCCGTGCTAAAGGCTCCGCCATCGTCGGGATCTTTCACGACGAGGCCGTGCGCGAGAAGGTCGCGACGCGCTATCTCGACATCACCGCTTTCCGGAAGGCCGCCTGATGCAGACCGTTCTGACCAATGCCCGCCTGATCCTCGAGGACGAGATCGTCACGGGCACGATCGCCTTCGAGAACGGCGTCATCACGGCCGTCGACCAAGGACTCTCCTCGCTGCCGGGGGCTGTCGACGCCGGCGGCGACTATGTCGCGCCCGGCCTCGTCGAGATGCACACCGACAACATGGAAAAGCATTTCATGCCGCGGCCCAAGGTCTTCTGGCCGAACGGGCTTGCCGCCGCGCTGGTCCATGATGCGCAGATGGCGGCCGCCGGCGTCACCACGGTCTATGACGCGATCTGCGCCGGCACGCCCTTCTCGGCCAAGGATTACCGCAAGGACATCTTCGCCGATGTGATGGCCTCGCTTGCCCAGGGCCAGGCCGAAGGCGTCTTCCGCATCGACCACCGCATCCACATGCGCTGCGAGCTGACCAGCCCCGATCTGCTCAGGGACATCGAGCCCTATCAGGACGATGCGCTCGTGCAGCTCGTCTCGCTGATGGACCACACCCCGGGCCAGCGCCAATGGCGCAACATCGAGCACCTGCGGACCTATGCCATCGGCAACGGCAAGACCGAGGCCGAGTTCGAGGAGGACGTCGCCACCCGCCAGCAGGAGGGCGCCGCCAATGTCTCCAGCAACTGGCAGGCGGTGGTCGCGCTGTTCCGCGCCCGCGGCATCCCGATCGCGACCCATGACGACACCACCGTCGCGCATGTCGAGGAAGGCCTCGCCTCGGGTGCGGTGATCTCGGAATTCCCGACCACGGTCGAGGCCGCCGCCGCCGCCAAGCAGCGCGGGCTCGCCACGATCGCCGGCGCGCCGAACGTCGTCCGCGGCGGCTCGCATTCCGGCGGCGTGTCCGTCTCCGAACTGGCCGAGAAGGGCCTGCTCGACGGCCTCTCCTCCGACTATGTGCCCGCCAGCCTGCTCCAGGCGGTGCTCAAGCTGCATGACGACCATGGACTCGGTCTGCCCGACGCCATGGGCATGGTCACCTGGAAGGTTGCCGACATCCTCGGCCTGAAGGATCGCGGCCATCTCAAGACCGGGCTGCGGGCCGACCTCGTTCGCTTCAGGGCGCTCGGACCGACGCCCGTGATCGCCGCGGTCTGGTCGAAGGGCGAGCGCGCGTTTTGAGCGGCCCGCGCTACGCCCTCTATTATGCCCCCGCAGTCGACAGCGCGCTGTGGCGCTTCGGCTGCGCGACGCTGGGATACGACGCCTTCACGGGCGAGGAGATGCCCTTCGCTGTCCCGCCCGGCTGCGACGCGCAGCTCTGGCCGGACCGCACCGCCGAGCCGCGCCGCTACGGCTTCCACGCGACGCTGAAGGCGCCGTTCGAGCTGACCAACGGCCGCAGCGAGGGTGAATTGCGGGCCTTCGCCCGGCAGATCGCGATCGGCCGCGCGGCCGTGCCTCTCGCCGGGCTCAGGGTCGCCTCGCTGGGCCGCTTCGTCGCGCTGACGCCGAGCGAGCCGAGCCCGGCGCTGCAGGCGCTGGCCTTCGGCATCGTCCAGGCCTTCGAGCCGTTTCGCGCGCCGCTGGGACAGGCCGATCTGGCGCGGCGCCTCGCCAGCCCGCTGACCCCGGCCGAGCGCGCCCATCTCGAAGCCTATGGCTATCCTTATGTCGGCGACGCCTTCCGCTTCCACATGACGCTGACCGGGGCGCTCCCGCCGGGCGAGGCGCCCGCCGTCGCGGCCGCCCTGGCCGAGGCCCATGCGCGCGCCGTCCCCGCGGGTCCGGTTGCCATCGACCGCCTCGCTCTGTTCCGGCAGGACGACCGGGCCGGCCGCTTCCGCATCATCGACGCCTTTCCGCTCGGCCGCTGACGACCGGGCCGGCGATCCCCACAGGACGGAGACACCCCATGGCCGCCAAGAAGCTCGGGCTCGAACCGGTGATCCATGAGACGGCGGTCGTCCGGGAGGCGACGCTGGGGCGCTACACCGAGATCGGGGCGCGAACCTCCTTCGTCGAGTCGACGATGGGCGACTACTCCTACGTCGTGAACGATTCCAACATCATCTACACGACCATCGGCAAGTTCTGCTCGATCGCGGCGATGACCCGGATCAACCCCGGCAACCACCCGATGCAGCGGGCCAGCCAGTCGCATTTCACCTACCGCGCCAGCGCCTATTTCGAGGATGCGGAGGACGATGCCGCCTTCTTCGAATGGCGCCGCTCGACGCCGGTGACCATCGGCCACGATGTCTGGATCGGCCACGGCGCCATCATCCTGCCCGGCCGCAGCATCGGCACGGGCGCTGTCGTCGCCGGCGGGGCGATCGTGACCAAGGACGTCGCGCCCTACACCATCGTCGCGGGAAATCCGGCCCGGCCGATCCGCCGCCGCTTCCCCGAACAGGTCGCAGAGCGGCTGATGGCGCTCGGCTGGTGGGACTGGAACCACACCCGCCTGCGCGCCGCACTGGCCGACTTCCGGGCGCTGCCGGTGGAAGCCTTTCTTGAACGCCATGAACACGACCATGTGCAGAGCAACGGGTAGCAGTACGCTACGGCATGCAATCCAGCCGTGCGAATTTGATCTGGATCAACGCTTTTGTTGAGGGGCGATTAACCAAACTGCGCTTTCCTTGGTCAGTAGCCGGCAATCGGCACTCTTGGCCCAAGGAGCCTTTCGATGTCGTCGGATCACCTCACGAGCCGTCTCGCCTTCATGCAGCTCGACAGCAAGTCGCGCGACCGCATCAAGGGCATGCATGACGAGATCGTCGCAGCCCTGCCGGGCGCGCTCGATGCCTTCTACAGCCAGCTCAGGACCTATCCGGAGACGAAGCGCTTCTTCAGCAGCGAAACGCAAATCGATGGCGCCGCGCAGCGCCAGTCCTCGCATTGGGACCGGATCGCCAAGGGCGAGTTCGATCAGAACTACGTCGCCGCCGTCACCAAAGTCGGCGAAATCCACGCCCGCATCGGCCTCGAGCCGCGCTGGTATATCGGTGGCTATGCCCTGATCCTCGAGCGGATCATCAGCGATGTCCTCGAGGCCCGCTGGCCCAAGAGCCGCTTCGGCGGTAAGATCGCGGGTGCCTCCGACCGGGCCGCCGAAATCAGCGCCCTCGTCAAGGCGGCGCTGCTCGACATGGATTATGCCATCTCGGTCTATCTCGAAGCCTCCGAAGCGGCCCGCCTCAAGTCCGAGGAGCGCGCAAAAGTGGCCGAGCGCGTCCTGACGGCCGAGCGCGAGAAGGCGGTCAAGTCGGTCAGCGAAGGCATGGCGGCCCTCGCCAAAGGCGACCTGACCTTCCGCATCGGCCAGGACATTCCGCAGGAATACAGCACGATCCGGGACAACTTCAACGAAGCCATGGGCCGGCTCGAACAGATGGTCACCACGATCAAGACCAGCTCGGCCGCGATCGCAGCCTCCTCCCAGGAGATCAATTCCGGCGCCGAGGATCTCTCCTTGCGGACCGAGCAGCAGGCCTCGGCACTGGAGGAAAGCGCAGCCACCACCGAGCAGCTGGCGGCTTCGGTCAAGACCTCCGCTCAGGCCTCCCGCCGCTCGGTGGCGCTCGCCGATGACGCCACCAAGATCGCCCGCACCGGTGGCGACATCGTCAAGAACGCGACCGATGCGATGGCCCGCATCGAGGAGGCCTCGAAAAAGATCTCGGAGATCACCAGCGTCATCGACGGGATCGCCTTCCAGACCAATCTTCTCGCGCTGAACGCCGCCGTCGAAGCGGCCCGGGCCGGCGATGCCGGGCGCGGCTTTGCGGTCGTCGCGGCGGAAGTTCGCGCGCTCGCCCAGCGCTCGTCGGACGCCGCCAAGGACATCACCGGGCTGATCGCCTCCTCCGACGCCGAGGTCACGGAAGGCGTCAAGCTCGTCAGGGAGGCTGGCGGCACGCTGGAGCAGATCGTCGAAGCCTCGGCGGCCGTCTCCAACACGGTCCAGGAAATCGCCAGCGCGTCGGCCGAACAGGCCGGCGGCATCGACGAGATGAGCCAGACCGTCAGCCATATGGACGAGATCACGCAGCAGAATGCAGCGCTCGCCGAGCAGAGCGCCGCCTCCGCCAAGACCCTGCTCGACCAGATCGAGCAGCTCAACAGGCTGATCTCGACCTTCCGCACGCAGGACAGCCGCGTGGTGACCATGCCGGCCGCGCGACGCGCGGCCTGAGGGAAGCGAAAGGCGGCTGACGGCGTGGGCTCGGCCTACGCCGTCAGCCGCCACACCGTGCTGTGCTTGATGTCGGCATCCTCCAGCGAGCGCGTCACCGGCACCGCGTAGCTCGCCAGCGGCTCCAGCCGGTCCTTCGGCAGATAGCTGCGGCCGGGGTCGCCGATCAGCACCCGGGCGCCGCGTGACGCAAGCCGCGTCAGCCAGGCGACGGCACGCTCCGCCATCGCCTTTTCGTAGCAGACATCCCCGGCGCACACGACGTCCCAGCCCTCGTCCCGGCCGACGAGATCCTCGAGGCGGACCGTGATGGAAACACCGTTGGCAGCGCCGTTGAGACCGATCGCCTCCGCCGCGAAAGCGTCGATGTCGCAGGCCTCCACCGCGCTCGCCCCGCATCGTGCCGCCGCGATCGCGACCAGCCCCGAGCCACTGGCGAAATCGAGAACGCGATGGCCGCGCACGATCGCCGGATCGTCCAGCAGATAGCGCGCCAGCGCCTGACCACCGGCCCAGGCGAACGCCCAGAACGGCGGCGGCAGGCCGATCACGGCGAGCTCGTCCTCGGTCTTCTGCCAGAGTTCGGTCGCCTCCTGCGCCACATGGAGGCTGAGCTCGGGCGCATGCGGCACCGGCAGAAGCCGGGTGTGCTCGAGAATGAAGGCGCGCCGGTCGAGCGCCGCCGCGCTCACGCCGCGATATCCGTGGTCGGCCTGGCGAGCAGGCGGCGGTACAGCGCCTTCACGGCGTTCATCACGTCGCGCTCGGTGTGCCCGTCGATCAGCCGGGCCCGGGCGCTGGCGCCCATGCGCTCGGCCAGCGCCGGTGCGCGGGCGAACAGGATCAGCGCCTGCGCCAGTGCAGCCGCGTCATCGACTGGGACGACCTTGCCGTCCAGCCCGTCGCGCACGAAGGAGCGGCACCCCGGCACGTCGGTGGTCACAATCGCCCTGCCGCAGGCCGCTGCCTCCAGGATCGTGCGCGGGAGCCCCTCGCCGCCGCGCGAGGGCAGAATGCAGAGATGGTGCTGGCGCCAGACGCCCTCGATGTCGCGCGTCGGCCCGGCCCAGACGATGCCCGGCCGCGACGCCCACTGCTTCAACATGTCCTCGGGGATCGCCTTGGGGTTGGACGGGTCGGGCGCGCCGTGGATCGTGAGTTCGACCCGCACGCCCTCGGCCCGCGCCAGGCGCACCGCCTCGACCGCGAGATCGACGCCCTTGGACCAGAGCATGCGCGCCACCAGCGCCACCTTGAGCGGCGGCGTCGTCGGCATCGGCTCGGGCATCAGGATCAGCGGGTCGACCCCGGCCCCGCCGACGATCGCGACCTTGTCGTGATCCTGCGGATCGAGACCCAGCGTCACCGGATCGTCGGGGTTCTCGAACAGGAAGCGCACCTGCGGGCCGTCGATGGCGCCGCGCAGCCAGAGCGTCGCGGCCAGCCGGGCGGCCGCCGCGACCGCCCCTTGCCGGGCGCCCAGGAAACCCAGCCCGGTCAGGGCGTAGACGCGCCGCTCGACACCCGCCAGCCGCCCCGCGAGACCGGCGAGCGCGATCGGCTTCAAGGCGATGCAGTGCAGGATGTCGGGGCGCTCCGCCTCGATCAGGCGCTTCAGCGCCAGGATCTGCCGGAACAGCACCCGGGGGTCGAGGCTGCGGCGCTCCGCCTCCAGCGCAATCAGCCGCGCACCGGCGCCTTCGATGATGCGGCGATGATGGCGTTCGCGCGCGATCACCGCGACCTCGAAATCGAGCTCGCGCGCGGCCCGCGCCATCGGCAGGAAATGCGACGCGAAGAACCAGTCCTCGGTCGCGACGAAGAGAAGTCTCGGTCGGGCCATGGCGCGACATCAGGCCGATGCCGCGCAGAAGGTCAAGGCTGCGGCTGGGAAAACACCCGCCCATAGCCGTTGCCAGCGGGGGCCCGGCGCATGCTAGCCTCCGGCTTTCCGGAGACACGCCCATGAACCGACCATCGCCCCCCTCGCCCGCCCAGGCATTCCCGGCTGCGCTGGCGAATTTGCGTGAAGCGCTCGCCCATGTCGCCAATGGCCATGTCGAGCCGATCAAGGCGCTCTATTCCCACGCCGACGACGCGACCAGCATGTATGGCTGGGGCGGCTACGAGAAGGGCTGGGACGCGATTTCGCGACGCTGGGACTGGGCCGGCCGGCAGTTCCGGGGCGGCACCGTCCGCCATGACAACGTCACCACCATCATCGGAGGCGAGCTCGCCTACACCACCGACATCGAGACGTTCGACGTCACGCTGCCCGGCATGGACGCGCCGACGCAGTGGACCAACCGCGTCACCCATGTCTTTCGCTTCGAGGACGGGAGCTGGCGTCTGCTCCACCGCCACGCCAACCGGCTGGAGGGGCAATACGAGCCCGCCCCGCGCCTCGGCGGCGGCACCAAGCCGGACGCGTAAGCCTGATCAGGGCCGCGAGGCGGTCACCGGCTGGGCCCGGGCGAGCGCCGCGGCCGCATCGATCCGGCCCGCGCCGAAGACCGGGTCGCGACCCTTCGAGCCGAGGTCGATCGCGCTTTCCGTCAACAGCCGGCGCACACCGGCGAGGTCGAGATCGGGCCGCCGCTCAAGCACGAGCGCGACCAGCCCGGACACATGGGCGGCCGCGATCGAGGTGCCGGAGGAGAAGGCATAGCGTCCCTGCGGCTCGGCCGCGAGCACATCGACGCCGGGCGCCGCCAGCGTGATATAGGCGCCGCGATTGGCCTGGCGGAAGATCTTGTCGTCGGCGTCTGTCGCGGTCACCGCAATGACGTTGGGATCCGCGCCGGGAAAAAGCGGGGCGGCGCCCGGCCCGCCATTGCCGGCCGCCGCCACCGCGATCACGCCCTTGGCGGCGACCCCGGCGAGCCCGCGCGTCAGCAGCCGGTCTTCGGGACCGGCGAAGCTCAGATTGATCACGCGGGCGCCCTGGTTCACCGCCCATTCGATCGCCGCCATGATCTGGAGGCTGGTGCCATTGGCCGAGGTCGTGCTGGCACGCCCCGAAAACGCCCTCGCCACGAGCAGCCGCGCCGCCGGCGCGACACCCTGGAGCTGGCCCTGTGCCGAGATCGCCGCCGCCATGGCGGTGCCATGGGCATGCGGGACGAAGTCCTCGCCGAGCGCATCATAGGAACCGGCGATCGCGCCGCGCAGTTCGACATGGCCGACATCGACGCCGGAATCGATCACCGCGACGCGGATCGTCGCCCCGCGCGCCAGCTTGTGAACATCGCCGAGCCTCAGCTTGTCGACGACATATTGCGGCGGCAGATCGCGCCGGGGCGTCGGCGTCGCGCGCACGGCGGCGGGGTCCGACAGGCGCAGCGTCGGAATGTCCGAGCGCGCATTGCCGGACGCCGTGGTGCTGACCGGCTGCGCCGACCCCTGCTGCAGCTCAAAGGTGAAGTTCGGCTGCGCCCCGGCGATGGCGGTGTCGTTGGCCATCTGCGTCAGCACGGCGCGCAGGTCGCGGCCGGCCTCCAGCCGCGCGCGGATGATCGTCGTCCCGGCGAGCTCGACGCGCCGGCTGGTGATCAGCGTCGCGCCATAGCGCCGCAGCACCGTCTCGGCCTGGGCATCGGGGGCGAGCTCGAACAGGATCTCGTCGGGGACGAAGCGGTTCTCGGTGGCGGCCGGCACCACGGTGCGCGACTGCCGCGCCCCGCCGAAGACAGAAGGAACCTGCCAGGCCGGCGGCGGCACCGTGATCGCCCGCGTCGAACCCGAACCGCTGGCCGGCGGCGTGCTGGCGCCCCCGCTGCCCGGCTGCTGGGCCAGCGCGGGCACAGCGGCCAGGGACAGCAGGAGCGAAAGGCATCCGCCTGCCGCCAGCCGCAGGGTCTGGCCGAGCCGGAAAACGGGCGGCAAGTGCGTCGTCATCATGCGCTCTCCCGATACGCCTCGATGCAGCCTCGGCTTAGCAGAACGCTGCCGATCCGTCACCGTGTCAGCGCCGAGACGTCACGGCGCCGGGGCGACGAAACGCACGATCGCGGCCTCGGACTTCATCCGCGCCGCGATGGCGTCGACCTGCGCCTGCGTCAGCGTGGCGTCGCCGACGCGTACCTTGAAATAGCCGTTGGCGCGGGGACCGTCGACGACCGAGGCATCGAAGCGCTTGAAGAAGGAGGCGATGTCGCCGGCCCGGGCATCGCTGGCGAAGCTCAGGAGCACATAGCGCTCCGACGAGCGGGCGGGAGCCGATGCGGTTTCAAAGCCCGTGCTCTCGCGCAGGGCGATGCCGGTCAGCGCAACGCCCTGAATCGCGATCAGCGCGCACGCCGCGGCCCCCGCATAGGCCAGTCGGCGGGGCGGCTGCGCGGCCAGGAGGCCTCCAAACCAGGTCATGAAGCCACCCTTGGCGGTCGCCAGCAGGCCTGCTCGGCGCGGTTCGGCTTCGATCCCCGCCATCAGCCGGTCGAGGACGCGCGGCGAGGGAGCGCCGAGGCTCTCGTTGAGCAGCGTCGTCTCGGCCATGTCGTCACGGATGATCTCGAGGCGTAGCGCGAGCTCGGCATCGGTGGCGAGCGCTGCATCGATGCGCGCCTTGTCGGACGCGGAGATGCGGCCATTGGCATAAAAGGGCAGGAGTTGCTCGAGTTCGGCGCGCTGCGCGTCGGTCGCGATGGCGTCTGTCATGACTTTACTCCCGGACAGCTTGGAGGATGGAAGCGACGCATCGGCAACGTAGCGCAGGACCGGCGCGAGGCCGGCTGTTCCTCAAGGCCAGCCCCGGTCGATCCCGGCGCTCTTGAGCAGCTCGCCCAGCTTCTTGCGGGCATGGAAGAGCCGTGTCTTGACGGTGTTCTCGGGAATGCCGACGATCTTGGCGACCTCGTCGAGAGAATGCTCGTGATAATAGACGAGGTCGATGACCTCAGAATGCTCGCGGGACAGTTTCTGGAGGCAGGCCCGGATCGCCAGCCCCTTGTCCTGCTTCTGCAGCACGACCTCGGGATCGTCGGCCTCGTCCTCGATGCTTTCGGCGAAATCGTCGTCGAGCCCGGCGTCGCGCCGCTTGCGCAGGGCGGAATAGGATTTGTTGCGCGCGATCGTGAGCAGCCAGGTCGTGACCGAGGAACGAGCCTCGAACCGGTCCGCCTGACGCCAGAGATCCATGAAGACGTCACCGGTCACATCCTCCGCCCTCGTTTCGTCGCGCAGCAGGCGCAGCGCGAAACGATAAACCCGCGTCTGGTGCCGCGAGAACAGCACCTTCATCGCGAGCCGGTCGCCACCGGCGATCCGCTTGACGAGTTCTTCGTCCGATTCCGTATGCATTGCCCTCGAGGCCTGACATCCGGCTCGCAAGGGTTGGTCGCGGCGAGCGTGGGAAAGGTTCAACCAGCGGCGAGATTAAACTGCCTGCGACAATTTTTCATACGTCATCGACAGGCTTGGTCAACCGGAAGTGACGCAATGGCGCAAATCGAGGCGACCACCGCGCGACGGTCACGCGGCGGATGAGAACAAACTGATCAGGGAGAGGGCAGCATAAGCCAAGAAGCCCCCCGGGGGGGGCGGCCAGCGCCACCCTTTTCGAAACGGCGGCCCAGGCGAGGCGATCAGAGCGCGGGCTTGGCCTTCGGCACGCGCTTGACGACGGCTGCGGCCTTGGCGGTCTTCGCAGCCTTCGCGGCAGCCTTGGCGTCGGCGATCTCGGCCTTGGCACGGGCCTGCTCGTCGGCCACGATCGCGGCCGTCTCGGCGTCGGCAGCTTCCTTGGCGAGACGCAGCGCCTTCAGGCGTACGGTCTTCTGCAGCACGGCGTCGCGCTCGAGCTGTTCGGCCTCCATCGCACGCGAAGCCTCCTGCTTGCGTGCATCGGCCTTGTCGAAGGCGAGTTGGGCCCGACGCTTGATCTCGTCGGGTGAGAGGCCTCGCGTCGCCATGGCGGCTCGCTCCGAATGTGCGGCTGAGGCGGGTTCACGGTTCGCGCCGATCGGCTCGAAGCGACCCGGCTCCTGAAGGGAGGCGTGACGCGCCCGTCAGGCCAGGCGTCTCGGAAGAGACCCGTCCGGACAGACATCGACTGCCGAGCCTTCACCGCCACATGCGTGCGCGCGAAACCCCGCAGCGAACGCCGGGACGATGCGGCCCGGCGCCAAACTTGTCTAGCGGCGACCGCCCTTGCCGGCGGCGCGCATCTGCGCGTACTGCACGGCCTCGAGCAGCACCTTGCGCGGACGCTCGGCATCGCGCTTTGCTTGCTCAGCCTTGCGCTCGACTTCGCGCGCGATTTCGGCGATGCGCTCTTCCTCTTCGAGGCGCAGGCGCTCGATCTCGGCGAGACGCTCCTGCTCGGCGCGGGCAGCGGCCTTTTCGGCCTCGCGCGCCATGCGCGCCACGGCGACGGCTTCGCGTTCCGCGCGTCGCTGCTGCATGATCGGGTCATCCGGACCCGGCCGCGCCTTGAAACGCTCGAGGAGCGCCTTCTTGGCGGCCGACGAATTGGCCTGACGATCAGTGAAGCTGCGGTCGGTCGGGTTCTTCAAGGCTGGCCTTCTCTCGGGTTGTCACGGGCGCACATCGGCCCGCGAGGGCGCAATAATCCAAAATGCGCCCCAATGGTATCGAAATCAGCGCGGCGCAGGTGCGCTTCCAGCGCGCACCGGGCGCGGCTTGGGCTTCGGCGCGGCGATCAGACCCTCGCGCTGCATCTGCTTGCGGGCGACCTTGCGAGCGCGACGGATGGCATCGGCCTTCTCGCGGACGCGCTTCTCGGACGGCTTCTCATAAGCCGAACGGCGCTTCATCTCGCGGAAAACGCCTTCGCGCTGCATCTTCTTCTTCAGAACCCGGAGGGCCTGGTCGACATTGTTGTCGCGAACGAGAACCTGCATGTCTCACTCCTGCGGTTGGAGGATGGAAAAAGGGCCGGGCTTGGTTCCCGACCCTTCGTCATGCCGCGGCGTCCTGACTTGGAAATGGCGGGCGCCAGTACATCCGTGGTCGCCCTTCCTGATCTCTCTGGCCAGCGCGCGCGGCTGTCGTCTCACTCGGCGCGAAGCTGGTCGGCCGACATCTTGCCCGAACGCTTGTCCTGCGTGAGCTCGTAGGAGATCTTCTGACCTTCACGGAGATCGCGCATGCCAGCGCGCTCGACGGCGCTGATGTGGACGAACACGTCCTGACCGCCATCATCCGGCTGGATGAAACCAAAACCCTTGGTCGAATTGAACCACTTAACTGTACCGGCGCTCATGACGAACCCTTTCACGGTATTATTGTCAGGCGCGCAAAGGAGTTCACGCGCCCTTTTTCGAATTTTAGCGGGAAGGTCGTCAGCAAGCGCATTTACATGCGCGGGGCCACGTCGTTCGGCCTAAATATCGACATCGCTGATATGGGCTCTTGAAACCGCAATGTCAATGCAAAGCTGTCGCGACGACGGACTTCGCGTGCCGGCCAGCGTCCTCGGTGCTTTACAAAGCGCCGCTTTTCGCCAACAGGCAGGGTTCGAGATCGCCAGCCATCCGGTTCCCTTCCCGTGCAGACGCCGTCGCTGAACCAGTTCCGCCGCATCGTCGTCAAGGTCGGCTCGAGCCTTCTGGTCGACCGGGCCCGCGGCCGGCTGCGCCAGGCCTGGCTCGCCGCCCTGGCCGAGGATCTGGCCGAGCTTCACCAGCGTGGTGCCGACGTGCTGGTCGTCTCGTCGGGGGCGATCGCACTGGGCCGCACGGTGCTGGGGCTGCCCGCAGGCCCCTTGCGTCTGGAAGAGAGCCAAGCCGCCGCCGCCGTCGGACAGATCGCGCTGGCCCGCACCTGGTCCGAGGCGCTCGGCGCGCATGGCCTGACCGCCGGGCAGATCCTGCTGACGCTGGCCGATACCGAGGAGCGCCGGCGTTACCTCAACGCCCGCGCCACGCTCGGGCGCCTGCTCGACCTGCGGGCCATACCCGTCATCAACGAGAACGACACCGTCGCCACGACGGAGATCCGCTATGGCGACAACGACAGGCTCGCCGCCCGTGTCGCCACCATGGCCGGCGCCGATCTCCTGGTGCTGTTCTCCGATATCGACGGCCTCTACACCGCCCCGCCCGCGCGCGACCCGGCGGCGAGGCACATCCCCCTGGTCGAGCGCATCACGGCCGAGATCGATGCGATGGCCGGCGGCGCGGCGTCGGAACTCTCGCGCGGCGGCATGCGCACCAAGATCGAGGCCGGCAAGATCGCAGCCGCCGGCGGCACGCACATGCTGATCGCCGACGGACGGCCCAAGAACCCGCTGGGCGCGATCCTCGCAGGCGCACGCTGCACCTGGTTCCTCACGGCCTCGACGCCCGCCACGGCCCGCAAGACCTGGATCGCCGGCTCGCTCGAACCGCGCGGGACGCTGCATGTCGACGCCGGCGCGGCGCGCGCGCTGGCCGGCGGCGCGAGTCTCCTGCCCGTCGGCGTCAGCCGCATCGAGGGCGAATTCGCCCGCGGCGACGCCGTGCTGATCCGCGACCCCGAAGGCCGCCTGCTTGGCCGCGGGCTCGTGGCCTATGATGCCGGCGAAGCGGCGCTCGTGCTCGGCAAGGCCTCGCGCGACATCGCCGCGATCCTGGGCTATCCCGGCCGCGCCGAGATGATCCACCGGGACGACATGGCGCTCGGCGTCGGCTAAGGTTGCACGGCTATGGCGTTTGACGGGGTAAACATGACGAGCGAAGGCGCGCTTCGCAGGGTCTCGACCCGCGACCCGGCCCGCGACGATGCGGCCGGCGACATCGCCACGCAGATGCGGGCGCTGGGCCGTCGCGCCCGCAAGGCGGCGCGGCTGATCGCGCTGGCGCCCGAGGCGCAGCGCAACGCAGCGCTGGCGGCCATGGCCGCTGCGCTGCGTGAGCATGCTGCCCCGATCCTCGCCGCCAACGCGCTCGATCTCGCCGAAGCCCGTGCCGCCGGGCAGACCGCGGCCTTCATCGACCGGCTCCTGCTCGATCCGGCCCGCCTGTCTGACATGGCTGACGCCGTGGCCAGCGTCGCGGGCCTGCCCGACCCGCTGGGCCGCGTGCTGGCCTCCTGGACGCAGCCCAACGGCCTGCGCTTCGAGCGCGTCGCGACACCGCTCGGCGTCATCGCCGTGATCTTCGAAAGCCGCCCCAACGTCACCGCCGATGCCGGTGCGCTCTGCCTGAAGAGCGGCAATGCCGCGATCCTGCGCGCCGGCTCCGACAGTTTCCGCAGCGCGAGCGAGATCGCTTTGGCCCTGCGCGAGGGGCTGGAAGCGGCCGGCCTACCCGGCGACGCAATCCAGCTGGTGCCGACCCGCGATCGGGCGGCCGTCGGCGAGATGCTCCAAGGTCTCGACGGCTGCGTCGACGTCGTGGTCCCCCGCGGTGGCAAGAGCCTGGTGGCGCGCGTCCAGAGCGATGCGCGCGTGCCGGTCTTCGCGCATCTCGACGGCAACTGCCATGTCTATGTCCATGCGCAAGCCGATCTCGCCATGGCGCGCAAGATCGTGCTCAACGCCAAGCTGCGGCGCACCGGGGTCTGCGGCTCGGCCGAGACGCTGCTGGTCGACCGGGCCTGCGCGGCGACGCATCTGTCCCCCCTCGTGAGCGCACTGCTCGACGCCGGTTGCGCCGTGCGCGGCGATACCGACACGCAGGCGACAGACCCGCGCATCACCGCCGCCACCGAGGACGACTGGGCGACCGAATATCTCGATCGCATCATCGCGGTGAAGGTTGTTTCCGGGCTCGACGGGGCGATCGATCACATCGAGCGCTACGGCTCGCATCACACGGATGCGATCGTCACGGCCGACGAGGCCGCGGCAAAACGATTCCTCGCCGAGGTCGATTCGGCGATCGTCCTGCACAATGCCTCGACCCAGTTCGCCGATGGCGGCGAATTCGGCTTCGGCGCCGAGATCGGCATCGCCACGGGCCGCATGCATGCGCGCGGACCGGTCGGCGTCGAGCAGCTCTGCTCCTTCAAATATCGCGTCCATGGCAGCGGTCAGATCAGGCCGTGACCCATGATCCCGCCGCGGCTCCCACGCCTCACATGACCACCGAACATCTGCGCCTGCCGCCGCATGCGCCGGGCCTTCGCATCGGGCTGTTCGGCGGCACCTTCAACCCCGCTCATGACGGTCACCGCATGGCCAGCCTCACCGCGCTGCGCCGGCTCCAGCTCGACCGGGTCTGGTGGCTGGTGACGCCGGGCAACCCGCTCAAGGACAACGCCGCCCTGCCCGCGCTGGCGCAGCGCATCCAGTTCGGGCGCAAGCTCGCCGACCATTCGCGCATCCACGTCACCGGCATCGAGGCGATGCTGCGCACGCGCTACACCGCCGACACGCTGCGCGCGCTGAAGCGCCGCTGCCCGGGCGTGAACTTCGTCTGGATCATGGGCTCGGACAATCTCGCCAGCTTCCACCGCTGGAACGAATGGCGCGCGATCGCCCGGATGATGCCGATCGCGGTGATCGACCGCCCGGGGTCGACCCACAGCGCGGTCGCCTCGCCGGCCGCCAACTGGCTGTCGCGCTGGCGGATTTCCGAAAGCCAGGGCGCCGCGCTCGCGCTGACCAAGCCGCCCGCCTGGATCTTCCTGCACGGGCGCCGCTCGGAGCTGTCCTCGACGATGTTGCGCGAGCGGGCCGAACGCGATTGAATTTTGGGCCGATCCGGCGTATTTTCGTTTGATCGCGCCACGAGCGCATCGAACATGTGAGGATACGGAACTGACCCGTTCAACCCTTGGCGAAGCCGAGCCCAAGCCGCTTCCCCAGGCCGCTGTGCCAGAGAACCCCTCTGCAGCCAGCGTTGCCCTCGCATTGCATGTTCTCGAAGACATGAAGGCCGAAGATATCACGGTCATCGATCTGGTCGGCAAGACCTCGCTGGCGGATGCGATGATCATCGCGACCGGCCGGGTGAACCGCCATGTCGCCTCCATCGCCGATTCGCTGGTCGAGGCGCTGAAGGCGTCGGGCCTGCAGACGCCCAAGGTCGAGGGCATGCCTGCCTGCGACTGGGTCCTGATCGACACCGGCGACATCATCGTCCACGTCTTCCGCCCGGAAGTGCGGCAGTTCTACAATCTCGAGAAGATGTGGGGCGCCGACAGGCCCAATGAGCGTCTGGTCGGCTGACGACCCACAGCCGGCCGCGTCGAAGCGGACCCCATGCGCCTCGCCCTGATCACCGTCGGCCGTCTCAAGGATGGGCCGGAGCGTGAACTCTGCGAGCGCTACCGCGAGCGGGCCGCGACGCTGGGACGCGGGCTGGGATTGACCGGACCCGAGATCGTCGAAATCCCCGAAAGCCGCGGCCGCCGCGCCGACGAGCGCAAGCGCGACGAAGCGGCGGCGATCACGGCCAAGCTCGCCCCCGGCCTCGTCATCGCGCTCGACGAGCGCGGCAGGAGCCAGGGCAGCGACGCCTTCGCAGCCCGTATCGCAGCGGCGCGCGATTCGGGAACCGCCTCGCTCAACCTCGTCATCGGCGGCGCCGATGGTCTTGCCGACGAGATCCGGAACGCGGCCGCGCAGACGCTCTGCTTCGGAGCCTTGACGATTCCCCATCAACTCGTCCGGGTGCTCGTGCTCGAACAGCTCTACCGGACGATGACGATCCTGACCGGTCACCCCTATCACCGCGCCTGAGCTATCATCTCCCATGCGCCCTATCCGGCCCCTGATTCGCGCCTTCGCCGCGACCGGTCCCCTTCCCACCGCCTGCGGCGGGGAAGGGTTGGGGATGGGGAGCCGCAAAGTACGCACGCAACCCGTGATCGTCTCGCCGAGCGGCAAGGCCTCCCACCCCAACCCTCCTCACCGCAAGCGGGGGGCGAGAGTGCGCATGTGCCTGTCGGCGTTGTGGCTCTTGCTGACCGTCATGCCACTGGCCGCCCAGCCACAGCCGCCCGACCCTGACGCGCTCACCCGGGAGGCGATGCAGAAGCTCGTCGAAAAACAGGCCCGGGAGGCCGAACTCAAGGCCATCGAGGAGCGGCTGGCCGGCAATGCCGCGGCGCGCGCCAGGCTCGAGGCCGAGATCGCCGCAATCCGGGCCGACCGCGCCGCCCTCAACAAGGCCCTGCTCGACACCACCGCCCGCGCGCAGGGCGCCGAGCAGCGCGCCAGCGCGCTGGAACAGCGACTCTCCCTGCAGCAGTCGAGCGAGAGCGCCATCCGCCGCTCGCTCGAGAGCCGGCGCGGCCTGATCGCAGAGGTTCTGGCGGCGTTGCAGCGCATCGGCCGCCGGCCGCCGCCGGCCGTTCTGGTGCGCCCCGAGGACATTCTGGAGGCCGTACGGGCCTCGATGCTGCTGGGTGCCGTCGTCCCCGACCTGCGTCATGAAATCGAGGTGCTGGGCACCGATCTCGGCGAACTCGTCCGGCTGCGCGAGGCCATCGCCAAAGAACGCAAGGCCCTGACCGCCGAACTGGAGCAACTCGCCGGCGAGCGCCAGCGCATCGCTTCGCTCGTCGAGGCGCGCCGCCAGCGCGAGGCCAGCGCCGCAAGCGACGCCGATGCGCAGCGCGGCCAGGACGGCGACCTCGCCGCCCAGGCCCGCAGCCTGCGCGACTTCGTCGAACGCATGGAAAAGGAGATCTCGGTCGCCAACCGCGCCGCCGACGCGGCCCGCGAGGCGCTCGAGGCCGAGACCCGCGAGCAGCGCCAGCGCATGGCGGCGCTGGCCTTCAAGGACCCGGCCCGGCTGGCGCCCAAGATCGCGTTTGCCGAAGCGCGCGGCCTGTTGCCGCTGCCGGTGGCCGGTTCACAATTGCGTGGTTTTGGCGCGTCCGACGGCGCGGGCGGCACAACCCGCGGAATTTCGCTGGAGACGCGACCCGGCGCCCTAGTTTCGGCGCCTTCGGACGCTTGGGTGGTTTACGCGGGTCCGTTCCGCTCGTTTGGGCAACTCTTGATCCTGAACGCGGGCGGGGGGTACTATATGCTTCTCGCCGGCATGCAGCGGATCGACGTCGCGCTGAATCAGTTCGTCCTCGCGGGAGAACCGGTTGCGGTTATGGGCGAAACGTCGGAAGCTGCCGCGACGATCGTGGGTTCGGGAACCGGCCAGCCGGTTTTGTATATCGAATTCAGAAAAGACGGCGTGTCGGTCGATCCGGCGCCGTGGTGGACGAAACCGCTTGGCGAAAAGGTTCGCGGATGATGCGCAAGGTTTCTCTCGTTTTCGCCGGAGCCGTCCTCGGTGCGGGCCTGACCGGCATGGTCACGCAGACGCGCCTGCTGACCTCCACCAGCGCGGTCGCGGCCTCGGCCGAGGTCTATCGCAGCCTGAACCTCTTCGGTGACATCTTCGAGAAGATCCGCACCGACTATGTCGAGAAGCCCGACGAGCAGAAGCTGATCGAGGCCGCGATCAACGGCATGGTCTCCTCGCTCGATCCGCATTCGTCCTATCTCGACGCCAAGTCCTTCCGCGACATGGACACCGACATGCGCGGCCAGTTCGGCGGGCTGGGCATCGAGGTGACGATGGATGACGGCGTCCTCAAGGTCGCCAAGCCGATCCGCGACACGCCCGCCTTCAAGGCCGGCATCCTCGCCAACGACATCATCAGCCAGATCGACGGCACCGAGGTGAAGGGCCTGTCCCTGACCCAGGCGGTCGAGAAGATGCGCGGCATCATCAACACGCAGGTCAAGCTCAAGGTCGATCGCCCGGGCAAGCCGGAGCCGCTCGAATTCACCCTGACGCGCACGACCATCGTCGTGCCCGCCGTCGAGGAGCGCGTCGAGGCCGATATCGGCTATATCCGCATCGGCACCTTCAGCGAGCAGACCTATGAAGGCCTGCGCAAGGCGATCGACAAGGTCAACGCCGATATCGGCATCGACAAGGTCAAAGGCTACGTCATCGACCTCCGCAACAACCGCGGCGGTCGTCTCGACCAGTCGGTGCTGGTCTCGGACGCCTTCCTGGATCGCGGCAAGATCGTCTCGACCCGCGGCCGCAACGCCGAGGAGACGCAGGTCTTCAACGCCAAGGCGGGCGACCTCACCAAGGGCAAGCCGGTCGTGGTGCTGATCAACGGCTCCTCGGCCTCCGCCGCCGAAATCGTCGCCGGCGCCCTGCAGGACCACAAGCGCGCGACCGTGATGGGCACGCGCTCCTTCGGCAAGGGCTCGGTCCAGACCGTCATCCCGCTCGCCGGCAATGGCGGCCTGCGCCTGACCACCGCGCGCTACTACACGCCCTCGGGCAACTCGATCCAGGCCAAGGGCATCACGCCCGATGTCGAGGTCGTCCAGGAGATCCCGGCGGAGCTCAAGGACAAGCTGGCGGAAAACAAGGGCGAGGCCGCTCTGAAGGGGCACCTCAAGGCCGGTGACGGCAAGGACGAGCAGTCCGGCTCGGCCTCCTATGTGCCCGCCGACCCGACCAAGGACACGCAGCTGATCGCGGCGCTGAACCAGATCCGCGGCGTCAAGAAGGACGCAGCCGCTCCGGCGGCGCCTTCGACCGAAGCGCTCAAGCCGAACTGAGGCGGGCGAGGGCAGCGCAATACGAGCATGATCGCGAAGACGACGCGAAAGGCTGTCTGATCGAACCGAAATCTGACAGTGTCTCGCCTTGCGGGTCGCTGATTCGGGCCCGTTTCGTAAGCTTGAGGACGGCTTCGCTTGGCCGGAACGCCGCTCACTGAGCTCAACCGGCCGCTCGGCCAGGACATCGCCAAGCCCCCTGGCAAGCCATGGGGCCGCTGGCTGGCTTTTGTGTGCGCCGGTGTCGTCGGCCTCGTCTGGGCCTCGGTTCTGCTCGTCGTCGCGATCCGTCGCGATCCCGATGGCGGCGAGCCGATGACCACAGCCCGGATCGAGAAGCGCGCCGCGCCGGCGCCATTGCCCGCCACGGCACCGTCGCCGGGCAACGTCCAACCCGATCCGGCTCAGACGGCGCGGTCGCAGTCCAGCGCACGCCAGCTCGAGACCGCATCGGGCGTCACGGTCGTGCGGCCGGGCTCGGAGGCGCCGGGCTCCATCGTCATCACCATCCCCGACGACTCCGCGGCGGTGAAACTCGCGCCGGCGCCCGACAGCCGGCTGGTCGAGCGCACGCGCTTCGGCCTGCTGCCGAAGATCGGCCCCGACGGCGCGACCGCCGCCCAGATCTATGCGCGGCCGATCGGACCGGCGCACTCCGGGAAGATCGCGGGCCGCATCGCCATCCTCGTCGGTGGTCTCGGCATCAGCCCGACCGGCACGGCCGACGCCATCACCAAGCTGCCCGGCCCCGTCTCTCTGGCCTTCGCCCCCTATGGTGCCGAGCTGGAGCGGACGGTCCAGCGTGCGCGCAGCGAGGGCCACGAGGTCTTCCTTCAGCTCCCGATGGAACCCTTCGACTACCCCGACAGCGACCCCGGCCCCCACACGCTCCTGACCGGGCCCAAATCAGCTGACAACATCGATCGGCTGCACTGGGCGATGGGCCGTTTCACCGGCTATGTCGGCATCGTCAATTTCCTCGGCGGGCGCCTGACCTCGGACGAGGCCGCGCTCTCGCCGATCCTGCGCGAACTGGCGGGCCGCGGGCTGATGGTCGTTGATGACGGCTCGTCGGCGCGCAGCCTGCTCGCAGCCTCCGCAGCCCGCGCGCAAATCCCGGCGATGAAGATCGACCGAGTCGTCGACACGGTGGCGCGCCCCGATGCGATCGACAAGGAACTGGCGGCCATCGAGGCGATGGCGCGCGACCAGGGCGTCGCGGTGATCAGCGCCAGCGCGCTCCCGGTCTCGATCGAGCGGATCTCACGCTGGGCGCAAACGCTGGAAGCCAAGGGCCTGATGCTCGTGCCGATGAGCGCGGCCCGCGGCCTGCGCAGCCCGAAGACGACCGGATCCCTGAGATGACGACAGCCATGATGACGCAGGCCCCGCCGGAAGGCTATCGCCCCTGCGTCGGGCTGGCCCTGTTCAATGCGCAGGGCCTCGTCTTCATCGGCCGGCGCGCCAACCAGTCCCTTCGCGAACACGTCGCGCCCGGCCATGAATGGCAGATGCCCCAGGGCGGGATCGACAAGGGCGAGGCTCCGTTGCAGGCGGCCACGCGCGAATTGCAGGAGGAGACCAACGTCACCTCGGTCGCCCTCCTGGCCGAGGCGCCGGGCTGGCTCGCCTATGATCTGCCCGTCGATATCGGCAAGGAGGCCTGGAAGGGTCGCTGGCGCGGCCAGGCGCAGAAATGGTTCGCCTTCCGGCTGACCGGCCCCGACAGCGAGATCGACATCGAAAAGCCGGCCGGCGGCCACAAGGCCGAGTTCGACGCCTGGCGCTGGGAACGGCTGGACGCGACGCCGTCCCTGATCATCCCGTTCAAGCAGGGCGTCTATCGCGAGGTGGCGGCGCTGTTTGCGCCGTTTGCCGCCCCCGCTGGCGCCTGACGCGCTGAGGACATGGCCATGCAGTTTGACGACGCTCTCGGGCCGGTCTCGCCCGCCTGGCGGGAGCGCCTCGCGCCCGGCGGCACGCTGCGCGCCGGCATCAACCTGTCCAATTTCCTGCTGGTCTCGGCCCGGACGGATGACGGCGGCCCGGCCGGCGTCTCGCCCGACATGGCGCGCGCGATCGCAGACAGGCTCGGCGTGGGCCTGCGTCTCGTCCCCTATGCCTCCCCGGCTCTGCTGGCCGATGCCGCGCAGCGCGACGAGTGGGATATCGGCCTGATCGGCGCCGAGCCCCAGCGGGCTGAGACCATCGCCTTCACGCCGGCCTATGTCGAAATCGAGGCGACCTATCTGGTGCCGGCGGGCTCGGCACTGACCAAGATCGCCGAGGTCGACGCGCCGGGTGTGCGCATCGCGGTGACCGCCAAGACCGCCTATGGCCTCTGGCTCGACCGCAACATCCACCGCGCCGAACTCGTCCGCACCGCCACGATGGACGAGACCTTCGCCGATTTTCGCGATCGGGGCCTCGAAGCGCTCGCCGGCCTGCGCGCGGGATTGGTCCCGGATGCCGCCCGCCTGCAAGGCTCCCGCATCCTCGACGGCCGCTTCATGGCCGTGCAGCAGGCGATCGGTATCGTCCGCAAGGACGATGCCGAGACGCAAGAGGCCGTCGCCTGGCTCACGCGCTTTGTCGAACGCGCCAGGACCACGGGCTTCGTCGGCGATCTGATCCGCAAGCACGCCGTCCCCGATCTGCGAGTCGCGGAAGGCTGAGCGGGGTTGATTACCGGCCCCTCGCGGCCCACCTTCCGGCCCGCCCTTGCGGAACCCGCCGGTCGTCTCACGGGTTGCCGAGGCGGCCGCAGAGCGGGCCGATCGATCGAACAGGAGCTTCATGGTGCAGGACGAGATTTGGGCGGCGCTGGCCGATCATCGCGAAGCCACGCGCGGGCACCATCTGCGGACGCTCTTCGCGCAGGACCGCGCGCGCTTCACCGGGTTCTCCGCCCGGCTCGACGACCTGCTGCTCGACTACGCCAAGACCGCGATGACGGCCGAAACGCGCGCGCTGCTGCTGAAGCTGGCGCAGGCCGCCGACGTCGCAGGTCAGCGCGACGCGATGTTTGCGGGCAAGCCGATCAACACCACCGAAAACCGCGCCGTGCTCCACACCGCGCTCCGCGCCCCCGCAGGCCACAAGGTCATCGTCGACGGCGCCGACGTCATGCCGGAGATCCAGGCCACGCTGGACAAGCTCGCCACCTTCGCAGACGGCATCCGCAGCGGCGCGATCGCCGCCGCCGATGGCGCACCCTTCACCGACGTCATCAATATCGGCATCGGCGGCTCCGATCTCGGCCCCGTCATGGTGACGCTGGCGCTGGCGCCTTATCATGACGGCCCGCGCCTGCATTACGTCTCCAATGTCGACGGCGCCCATATTGCCGATACGCTGGCGAAGCTCGATCCGGCGCGCACGCTGGTCATCGTCGCCTCCAAGACCTTCACCACCGTCGAGACCATGACCAATGCCGCCACCGCCCGGCGCTGGATCGCCGGCGCGTTGGGGGAAGCCGCCGTCGCCTCGCATTTCGCCGCGGTCTCGACCGCGCTCGACAAGGTCGGCGCCTTCGGCATCGCGGCCGACCGCATCTTCGGTTTCTGGGACTGGGTCGGCGGCCGCTACTCGGTCTGGTCGGCCATCGGCCTGCCGGTGATGATCGCGATCGGCCCGGAGCATTTCCGCGCCTTCCTCGCCGGCGCACACGCCATGGACGAGCATTTCCGCACCGCGCCGCCGGAGGCCAACCTCCCCGTCCTGCTCGGCCTGGTCGGGATATGGCATCGCGATATCTGCGGCTATTCCGCCCGCGCGGTCCTGCCTTACGAACAGCGCCTGTTGCGCCTGCCAGCCTATCTCCAGCAACTCGACATGGAATCGAACGGCAAGCGCGTCCGCAAGGACGGCTCGCCCGTGACGCGGCCCACCGGCCCCCTGGTCTGGGGCGAGCCCGGCACCAACGGCCAGCACGCCTTCTATCAGCTTCTCCACCAGGGCACGGACACCGTGCCCTGCGAGTTCCTGGTCGCGGCGGAAAGCCATGAGCCAGATCTCGCCCAGCACCACCGTCTCCTGCTGGCCAACTGCCTGGCCCAGAGCGAGGCGCTGATGAAGGGCCGCACGCTGGACGAGGCGCGCGAGGTCCTGGCGAAGCAGGGCATGGCGCCCGACACCATCGCCGCGCTGGCGCCGCACAAGGTCTTCCCCGGCAACCGCCCCTCGGTGACGATCGCCTACCGCAAGCTCGACCCCTTCACGCTCGGCCGCCTCATCGCGCTCTACGAGCACCGCGTCTTCGTCGAGGCGGCGATCTGGGGCATCAATGCCTTCGACCAATGGGGCGTCGAACTCGGCAAGGAACTCGCCACCGCACTCTTGCCGGTGATCGAGGGCAAGGCCTCCGCTGACACCCATGATTCCTCGACGGCGGGTCTGGCGGGATATCTGACGGGCAAGGGCTGAGACGCGCCGCGTGGCAGGTCAAACAGGCCCGGCGCTTGCGTCACATGCCATCACTGCTTAATTTGCCATCAGTGATGACGGAGCGCGGCCATGGCGAGCATGACGATCCGCAATATCGATGACCAACTGAAGACACGCCTGCGGATGCGTGCGGCGTCGCATGGTCGCTCCATGGAAGACGAGGCCCGCGACATCCTGCGCGCCGCGCTTTCGACCGAAAGGCCCTCCGCTCGCAACATCGCCGCAATGATCCGCGCGCGCCTGTCGCAGACGGGTGGGGTGACGCTGGACCTGCCGCGCCGCGAACCCATGCGTGAACCGGTCGATCTGGGAGAATGATCGTCCTCGACACCAATGTGGTATCGGAATTGCTGACCCCGGCGCCTGACGCCTCGGTCGAGGCATGGCTGACCGCACAGCCGCCGGCGTCGATTTTCACGACAGCGATCACGCAGGCGGAGATCCTTTATGGACTTCGCCTTCTCCCGGACGGAAAACGCCGAACCGAGCTTGAAGCGGCGATCCGGCCAATCTTCACGGAGGATTTTGAGGATCGCGTCCTGTCCTTCGGCCCACAGGCGGCCGAAATCTATGCGCATATCGCCGTCGTTCGGCGACAGGCGGGCCGCCCGATCAGCCAGTTCGATGCCCAGATCGCAGCGATCGCGCTGTCGCGGGGCGCCGCCCTGGCCACGCGCAACGTGGCCGATTTTGCCGGCATCGGCCTGACGATCCTCAATCCGTGGCAGCTCACGACATAACGGTTCAACTCGGGCCAGCCGGCCTTCGCAGCGATCTGTCATGGTCTGTGCTGCCCGCAGACATCGGCATGCGCTATGCACCAATGCTGGGCCAGTGAAGCGGGTTCACCCGTGTTTGCTTCGGCAACGACATCACGCGAGGCCCTTAGGTGAGACTGGATCGATATGAGTGACGGCCTGACCGCTTTGGATTGCCCCGGGCTCCCGTCAGCCCCCAATGACCCCCGCTCGCTGCGTCGCCGCGAGGATGAGCGCTTCCTGACCGGCCGGGGCGACTATCTCGACGACAGCGCGCTCAACGGGCAGCTCTGTGCCGCCGTTCTGCGCTCGCCCCACGCCCATGCCGCGATCGTCTCGATCGACACGAGCGCCGCCGCTGCCCTGCACGGCGTGCGCGGCGTCTATACGGCGGCCGATCTCGACGGGCTCGGCCCGCTGCCGACCTCGATCACGGTCGCCACCGTCGAGCCGCTGATCGTGCCGCCGCGCCTGCCGCTGGCGCAGGGAACCGTCCGCCATGTCGGCGAGCCCGTCGCCTTCGTCGTCGCCGACACGCCGGCCCTGGCCCGCGAAGCCTGCGAGCAGATCGCCGTCGAGTACGACATCCTGCCCGCCGTCACCGACCTGCGTAGCGCTGTAGCGCCCGAGGCTCCCCAGCTCTGGCCGGAGGCTCCTGGCAACCTCGCCTTCCGCTTCCGCCGCGGCGACAAGGACGCCGTCGCGAGGGCTTTCGCCAAAGCGGCGCATGTCGTCAGCTGCGACCTCGTCAACAACCGCATCGTCGCGGCCGCGCTCGAACCGCGCATCGCGATCGGCCGTTTCGACCCAAACTCAAGCGTCTATCATCTCGAACTCAGCGGCGCCTCGGTCCACGCCATCCGGCAGGAGCTGGCGCAGGGCGTCTTCGGGCTGCCGCTCGACAGGATCCAGCTCTCCAGCCCCGATGTCGGCGGCGGCTTCGGCATGAAGAACGTCACCTATCCGGAATATGCGCTGGTGCTCTGGGCCGCCCGTCGGCATGGCCAGCCGGTGCGCTGGAGCGCCGAGCGGATCGAGGAGTTCACCGGCGGCGTCCACAGCCGCGACAATCTCAGCACCGCGCGGCTGGCGCTCGACAGCCGCGGCCGCATCCTCGCACTCGAAGTCGAGACGATCGCCAATCTCGGCGCCTATGTCTCCTCGCTCGGCCCCGGCAGTTCGACCAATGCGCCCTCGGCCGCCATGGGCGGGCTCTACGATATCCCGGCGATGAGCATGGATGTCCGCGGCGTCTTCACCAACACCGCGCCGATCGACGCCTATCGCGGCGCCGGCAAGCCCGAGGCCAACTACCTGATCGAGCGGCTGATCGACGAGGCCGCTCATAAGCTCCGCATCGACCCCGCGGAACTGCGCCGGCGCAACTTCATCCGCGCCTTCCCCTATCGCTCCGCCTTCGGCACCACGATCGACTGCGGCACCTTCGCGGAGAACCTCGACGCGGTGCTCGAAGCGGCCGACCGGGCGGGCTTCGCCGCGCGCAAACGGGCGGCCAAAAAGCGCGGCAAACTGCGCGGCTTCGGCATCGGCTGCTTCCTCGAAACCTCGCGCGGACAGCCCAATGAGGAAGCCTGGCTGCGGGTGCGCCAGGACGGCACGATCGACATGGCGGTCGGCACGCAATCCAACGGCCAGGGACACGAGACCTCCTTCGCGCAGGTCGCGGCAGCAAAACTTGGACTGCCGGTCGAGACCTTCAACCTCGTGCAGGCCGACACGACGCGCGTGCCCCGCGGCGGCGGCCATGGCGGCGCCCGCTCGCTGCATCTCGGCGGCACCGCGTTGGTGATGGCGGCCGACGATCTGATCGCGAAGGCGAAGCCCATCGCGGCGCAGTTGCTCCAGGTGGCAGCCGACGGCCTCGTCTTCGAGAACGGCCGATTCCGGGCCGCCGCCGGCCCCGACGGCCTGCCGCGCGAGATCGACCTCTTCGCAATCGACCGCCATTGGCGCGACGGCGCCGGCTCAGGCCTCGAAAGCCATGGCGACAATGTCTGCGACATCATCACCTTTCCCAATGGCGCCCAGGTCGCCGAGGTCGAGATCGACCCCGAAACCGGCGCGATCTCGCTCGAACGTTATGTCGCGGTCGATGATTACGGCACGCTGGTCAATCCGCTGCTGACGGAATCCCAGGTTCATGGTGGTCTGGCGCAGGGCATCGGTCAGGCCCTGCTGGAGGAGGCGATCTACGATCCCGATTCCGGCCAGCTATTGAGCGCGACCTTCATGGATTACGCCATGCCGCGCGCCGACGACATTCCGTTCTTCGATCTCAGCATGGTCGAGGTTCCCACAAAGGCGAACCCGCTCGGCGTCAAGGGCTCCGGCCAGGCCGGCTGCATCGGCGCGCCGCAGACGGTGATGAACGCGGTGCTCGACGCGCTGCGCCCGCTCGGCGTGACGCATGTCGACATGCCCGCCACGCCGGCGAAGGTCTGGCGCGCGATCCGGGATGCGCGGGTTGCGGCCGCCACAAAACCTTGAGCCCCTCCAAAGCGCTGCCCCGATCAATCTGCGCGCCGTCATCCCGGGCGCAGCGAAGCGGAGACCCTGGATCCATTCCGGAACGGGTCAGGAATGGATCCCGGATCGGCGCTGCTTCGCAGCTTGTCCGGGATGACAGGTGGGTCCAAGCGAATTCAGAACAGCCTCACGCCATCACCAACCCGCCATCGACATGCAGTGTCTGGCCGGTGACAAAGCCGCTCCAGTCGGAGGCAAGGAACAGCACCGGTCCGGTGACGTCGTCGGGCGTCGCGATGCGCCCCAGCGGCGTCTGCGCGATCAGCATGTCCTTGACCGCCTCGCGCGTTCCCCGGCTGGCATCGGTCGGCCAGACCAGCCCCGGCGCGACGCAGTTGACGCGGATACCGAGCGGCCCGAGCTCCGTCGCGAGATTGCGGCTGAAGCCGATCAGCGCGGCCTTGGCCGTGGTGTAGTCGTGATAGGCGATGCTCGGCCGCGCCACGAGGTCGGTCGCCATGTTGACGATCGCCCCCCGCCCGCGCTGGCGCATCAGCGGCAGCACCGCCTGGCAGACGGTGTAGGTCGCCTTCAGCGCGCCATCGATTTGCGCTTGATAGGAAGCCCACGGCGTCTCCCAGAAGCGCACCCGGTTGTCGGGGTCGAAGACGTAAGGCGCAAAGGCGTTGTTGACGACCACGTCGAGCCTGCCGGCCTCCTCGGCGATGCGCGCGACCATCGCCTCGACCGCCTCCGGGTCGGTGACGTCGGCGGCGATCGCGACCGCTTGCCCGCCTGCCGCCCGACAGGCCTCGACCACCGCCTCAGCCGCCGCCTCACTGCTGCGGTAGTTCACGAAGACGAGCCCGCCCTCGGCGGCGAAGGCTTTGGCGATGGCCGCGCCGATACCCCGGCTCGCCCCGGTGACGAGGATCGTCCTGTCGCGGAATTTCATGATGTCTGTCCGCCCAGCATTCGCAAACCCCGCATGAAAAACACCACGTCATCCCGGGCGACCGAAGGGAGACCCGGGATCCATGCCTGAAGCGTTCCGGAATGGGTCCCGGGTCTGCGCTGCGCTCCGCCCGGGACGACGACGCGTTTAAGGGGAGACAGAGCCCTCACGGGATCAGATCCGACTTCACGACCGCGCCCATGTCGAGCGGCTTTCCGATCAGCCCGAGCTTGTGGAAGGTATCCGCGCCCTTCTGCATCAGCTCCGGATCGAAATGGCCGAGCCCTTTGGCGGTGGTCGTCGGCGACACCGTCGAGATGTTGCGCAGCTTGATGATCTCAAGGTTGAGCGCCTCGTCGCGGCCGTTGATGGCGCGCGTCACCGCGATCTTGGCCGCCTCTTCCGGCTTGGCGATCATCCAGGCGGCGCTGTCGCGATAGGCGGCGAGGAAGCGCTTCAGCAGCGGCTTCTTGGCCTCATAGGTCGCCTGCGTCACCACGAAGATGTCGCTGGGCAGGTTGAGATGGTCCTTCACCTCGATGACGTCGACCTCGGGCAGGCCCTTCATCTTGGCGACCAGCAGGCCTGTATCGGTGGCGGCCGTGGCATCGACCTGCCCCTGGATCAGCGGCGCGAAGTTGAGCAGGCCGGTGACCTCGACCGTGACGTCTTTTTCGGTGAGCCCGACCTGGTGCAGCAGCACCTGCAGGTTCTGGCGCGTGCCGCTCGACAGCGAATAGACGCCGATGCGCTTGCCCTTCAGGTCGGCGGCCGTGCGGATGCCCTTGGCCTTCGGCGCGACCACGTTGAAGACGTTCTGCGGATAGATGTTGTAGATCGCGACCAGCTTCTCGCCCTTGTCGAGCGCGAGATAAAGCGCGGCCGGGTCCGTGAAGGCGATGTCGGCCTGGCCGGTCAGCATGTTCTGGATCGCCGAGCCGCCGCCGGAGCCGGGCACATAGCCAAGATCGATACCCTTCGCCTTGAAGAAGCCCTTGTCCGGCTCGGCCAGCAGGTTGGTGATCTCGCTGATCGGCTGGCTCCAGCCCGCGACCGTGACCTTGTCGAGCGGCTGGGCTTGGGCGGACGACATCGCAAACAGGCTTGCCGCGACACCGGCCACCACCCGCGCCGTCATCCCGGGCGCCCGCAGGGCGTCCCGGGATCCATCGGAGGGCAACGACTGATGGATCCCGGCCCTCCGCTTCGCTCCGGCCAGGATGACGAGCCCCTTCCGGAGGACATGCGAGAGGTCGAACCGACCATTGGCAATCATGACTTACCCTTTCAGATGATGGCGCAGCAGCAGCCGTTCGAGGAGAAGCGCCGCCTGGTAGAAGGCCATGCCGAGCAGCGTGATCACGATGAACAGCGCAAACATCAGGCTGGAATCCATCACGCTCTGCGCGGCGATGATCGAGGCGCCGAGCCCGGCCCGCCCGCCGATGAACTCGCCGACCACGGCCCCGACCAGCGCCAGCACCACCGCGACGCGAAACCCCGCGAGGATCACCGGCAGCGCACTCGGCAGCTTCAGCCGCAGCAGCGTCTGAGCGCGGCAGGCGCCCAGCATGCGAAACAATTCGCGCCTGGACGGATCGACCCGGGAAAGCCCCGTCAGCGTGTTTTCCATCAACGGGAAAAAGCAGATCAGCGCGGTGATCACCACCGTCGGCGTCAGGCCGAAGCCGAACCAGATGATAAAGAGCGGCCCGAGAGCGAGCTTGGGCACGACCTGGCTGGCGACGATGTAGGGGTGCAGCAGCCGTCTCAAAAAATCGGCCTCCGCAAGCAGGATGCCGGCGCCGAGCCCGATCAGGCTGCCGAGCGCCAGCCCCAGCGTCATCTCGGTGGCGGTGATCGCCAGATGCGGGAACAGCCGGCCGCTGGCGATCTCGCCCCACAGCGTCGCGAAGACGGCCGATGGCGCGGGCACGATCAGCGCCGGCACGTTGCCGAGCCGGCACCACGCCTCCCACGCGCCGAGCAGCACCACCAGCAACAGGGCCGAGGCGAGACGCGCCTTCATGACGCGGCGTCCATCGCCCGCCGCAGCTCCCGGCAAAGCGCATTGAAGGGCTGGCCGTAGCGCAGTTCGCGTCCCCGCGGACGCGGCAAGTCGACTGCCATCTCGTGGTGCAACCGCCCCGCCGCCATGATCGCGACCCGGTCGGCCAGATAGACCGCCTCCCCGATGTCGTGGGTGACGAACAGGACCGTCGTGGCGTGATGCGCACAGAGCGCCAGCAGGTCGTCCTGCAGCTCCTCCCGCGTCAGCGCATCGAGCGCGGCGAAAGGCTCGTCGAGCAGGAGCAGGTCGGGCTCCGTGATCAGCGCCCGCGCCACCGCGACCCGGCTCTGCTGCCCGCCAGACAGCTGCCACGGATACCGCTGTGCGTAATCACCGAGCGAAACGAGGTCGAGCAGCGCGTGGGCCTTCTCGCGATCCTCGCTCCGCAGGCCACGCTTGAGCGAGAGCGGCAGCAGCACATTGTCGAGGACGCTAAGCCAGTCCAGCAGCGTCGGCTGCTGGAAGACGAAGCCGATCCGTTCTCCGGGCCCCGTCAGGACCGCCCCGCCGATGCGCACGCAGCCCTCCTGCGGCAGCAGCAGCCCGGCCGCCAGCTTGAGCAATGTGGTCTTGCCGCAACCGCTGCGGCCGACGAGGCAATGGAAGGCGCCGCGCGGGATGGCCCAATCGATGCGATCGACGGTGGCCTCTTCGCCATAGCCGAAATGCACCGCCTCAATGGCGACGAAGGGTTTGGTTGCCGGCTCAGTCGACATAGCCAGCAAAACCGTCGGCCGCGTGTTCGGCCGTGCTCTCGATCTCGGTGATCGTCACGAGGTCGAGCAGGTTGAACCGCCCGTCATTGTGCCAGCCCGCCTCCGGCGCGGTCATCTGGCCGAAGGCGCAGATCCGGGTCACACCGGCCGCGCCGAGCCGTTCCGCGATTGCAAACAGCTCTCGCGGAGGCGCCGCCACCGCCGCGCTCTGGAGGAAAGGCCGGAAGGGCGCGACCAGCGGGACGACGTCGTCCAGACTGTCCACGGCCACGACCTTGAGGGTACGGTACAAGGCGCTCGGAGCCAGAGCCTCCGCCGTCTCAACGCAAACGACACTCCAGGGATCGCCCGCATCCCCGAGCACGACGCGCCCGGGCGCATCGAAAGCGCGCATCTCCTCCGTACTGCGCCAGGCGGAAACGCCGGAAGCTTCCGCCACCGAAAGCGCCCGGCGCGGATGCGTGTGCGCAAACCGCGCCAGCTCCTGCGAGACCAGCTCGGCAAACTCGCGCGGCGAGACGCGGCCCCCGCGCGCGACGAAGAGCATCTGCGGCGAATAGCAGCCCTGCTGTTCGTATCGGATCACATCATGGGCGACGAGGCGCGCCAGCGGCCCGGCCCGGCGCGTGTCGAGCGCGGCAGCCGAGATCGCCCCGAAGCCGATCTTGTGGCCATGCGGCAGGAACCGCGCGGTCACCGGCGCGCGGTCGCGGATCGCCGTCAACGCCTCGTTGCCGCCATAGGCGACGATCGTGTCCGCTTCGGCGAGCCAGATGCCTTCGCTTTCGACGTCGCCACCCTGCCACCAGACGATCGCCAGGCACTCGCCGAGCTTCGGGTCGATCTCGGCGAGGATCTGCGCGAACCAGCCGGCCAGCAGCGGCTCGCCGCTCGCGACCTTGCCGATGGTCCCGGCCTTGACCAGCAGGCCCGAGATCAGGCTCCAGAGCGACAGCCCCGGCACATTGCCGGCCCAGATATGCAGCAGCAGTTCGGGACCGTAGGCCCGCGTGAAACCGCCCTTCATCGCCGGCTGGAACGCGTCGAGGATGCCGGGATGGGCGAAGTCCTCGGCGAGAAAGCGCTGCAATTGCGGGGCCCGGAAAGTCCGCAGATAGCCCGACAGTCCCAGCCGCACCGTCTCACGGTCATAACCGGTGACGATCGGCAGGATCGCATCCGCCTTTCGCCGCCAGGGATCGTCCCGGTCGAGCAGCCGCGCGATGGCCTTGTCGATGGTCGCGACGATCTGCGCGACCGGCAGCGTCTTGAGATAGGCGCGCGCATTCTCGCGCACATGCTCCGCCAGTGCGCGCGCCTGGGCCGCGCCGAGCACCGGCACGGACACCTGCACGCTTTCGCCCCAGGCGGCGAAATCAAGCTCTCGCCATTCGACCTCGCCGACCGCCAATGCCGGCAGATGCCCGGCTCGCTCGATCACCGCGTCAGCCTCGTGCCGCCCGAAGGAACTCGGCCACCGCCAGCGAACAGCCCTTCGAATCGGCGCCGTCGACGCGGCCGAGCAGCTTGAAGCCGCCCTCTGTCATGATTCCCGCATCCTCGGTCAGGATCGCCGAGACGCAGTTGAAATGGGCGAGGTCGTGATGCACCAGTACGCCGGTCGCGCCCTCGGGCAGATCGCGCCCGGTGACCGGATCGACCACGCGGCTGCGGACCCAGTGCGGCCCCGATTTCACCGGCGGGCAGACCGCATTGCCGTCATCGTAGAACTGCGTGCTGAGCTCGGTCATACCGTACATATTGATGCAGGCCGCGCGCGGCACGCCGAGCGTGGTCGACAAGGCGTCATAGAAGGCATCCGCCCCCATCTCGCGCGACTGGCCCTTGAAGCCGCCGGTGTCGAGGATGCGGCTGCCTTCCGGCAAGGCGAAACGCCGCCCCGCCGCCGCCAGCGCGTCGAGCAGATGGACGAAGGAATAGCTGGCGCCCAGCAGCGCATAAGGCTCGCCCGAGGCTTGCGCGCGCTCCAGCGCCGCGATCAGCCGGGCGAGGTCGAGGCCCTCGGCCCCGATGAAACCCTCGCTGTCGGGCGTCCCGCATTCTTGCTTGGCCAAAGCGAGGTAATGCGCCAGCGAGGAGTTCGGCATCGCCGCCTCGTCGGGGAAGAGGATGCCCATCGCGATCCGCTCGCGGCCTTGCATGAAGCGCTGCCGGAAATTCACCAGCATCGAGCGGTCCCAGACAACCAGCGTCGGATGGTGGCTCTTGCCGCGGATGCCGCCCTGGGTCGTGCCGCTGGTCATGAAGACGGCTTGCGCCTGCTCCGGCGCGGTGCAGCTCAGCGTCAGATCCTTGAAGGCGGTGATCGGGACGGCGGGAATGTCGCGCCAGTGGCGCACGGTCAGCGTCGTGCGGCTGCGCTGGATGGCAAAACGCCGATAGGGCTGGTTGTTCGCAAACTGATAGGCGAAGACGGACAGCGCCATCTCCTCGAACGCGGCCTCCGTCGCCTCGCCCCGGTCGATGAAACCGAGCAGGGCTTCGATGATCTGTGCTTCCGTCACGTCCGCCACGCCTTCCCTCGGGCCCGCATGGTCGGGCACGATGCCCTGCATGGGACCGGAGATCCGGATTGACGGCGCGCGCCTGGATAAGGGGCGCGCATGGCCGCGCCCGATGTCCCGCATCCCTACGCCGGCATGACCCGGATCAGGTTCGGAGGGTCACCGCGTCGTCGGGCTTTCGGCCCGACCGGCGGAATCTCAGCCCCCTCGCGGGGCACCCCTTGGAACAGCCGGCAACATGACGGGGGAGGGAGAGCGATGTCAAGAAAGCCCGTCGCGGGCCACCTCCCTCCCTCATGGGCGATGCGGCCGGGCGAAACCTTCGCGGCCGGATGCGCGTTCAAACCCTGCAACGCTCGAAACGAAGGATCGACCATGGAAACCGTCAAAGACAGCCCCGCCATTGACATCGCCGACGACGGCAGCCGCGTCACGGAAGCCGAAGTCGCGGCATCGACCCATCGGGTCAGCCTCCGGACCAATGTTCATGACGAAGGCAGCGACGCCAATGACACGGCCGATGGGCTGACCGAGATGGAAGAGGCGGTCCGCCACGCCGCCGAGGACATTCCCACGGGCCAGCGCCCCGAGGGCCCGATCGAAACGGTGCCCGTCTTCGACCGTGGCTCTTTGCCGCCGAAGGTCTGACACGACAGGCGCCCCTGCGTGGCACCGGTTGCGACGGTGGTTTGCAGGCTTCGCCAGCACCGGCGACAATCGGTGCGAAGGCTTGCTCATGCGGTCTGGGACACCAAAGAGAGTGGCAATTCCCGAGCGCTGGCGATAACCCTTCACGGCCGTCTGCCGATCGATCAGGCATGGGCGGGCCTGCCCTGTCGACCCAGCAATGGAAATCAGCCAGCCCCATGCAATCGCGAGCAAGTCATGCGCTGGTCGGGTTGTTCACGCTGGCGGTCCTGGCTGCGCTGTTTGGCTTCGTCTACTGGTTCAGCAGCGGCGGCGGCGCCAGAAAAATGGACGTCCGTCTTATTTTCAATGACAAGATCACAGGCCTCGGCCGCGGCTCCAGCGTACTGTTCAACGGGCTGCGCGTCGGCGAGGTCACGCGGCTTGCGCTTCATCCCGGCGATCCGCGACAGATCTATGCGGTCATCACGGTCGATCGATCGACGCCGCTGCGTGTCGACACCCGCGCGCGGATCGAGGCGCAGGGGCTCGCCGGTGTCGTCGCAGTTCAGCTTCTGGGGGGCGCCCCGGATGCGGCCGTCCTGAAGGCAGAGCCCGGCCAGTCGCTCGCGACGATCACGGCGGAACCAACGGAAGGCTTTCTTGAGACGGTGCGGACCGTCGCCAAGCGGGCCGAGGAGGCGCTGGGCGGCATCGAGGCGATGGTCAAGGAAAACGAGACGGCGATCGGCGACCGAATCCGCAGCGCGGAACAGTTCTCGATCGCCCTCAGCGGCAATGCGGACGGCATCGCCAGCCTGATGCAGAACATCGGCGGGGTTGCCGACGTGATCGCGCCCGTCACCCAGAAGCTCGGCACGTTCAGCGAGGACATCACCCAGACGATCCGCTCGCTCGATCGCGCGGCGATCGCGTCGGCCGTCGCCAGCGCCGGGACGCTGACGGCGACCCTGGGAGACGCCAGCGGCGCCGTGAGCCAGGGGTTGAAGGATGTCGGCTCGATCACGGGCCGGCTCAACCGGGCCGCCGACCAGGTCGACGGCGTGCTGAAGGGCGCTCAGGCCTTTCTCAACACTGCGGCCGGCCAGAACGGCCGCAACGCCTTCTCGGACGCCAGCGAAGCCGCGAGGAACATCCGGGTCCTGGCCGACACCCTCGACAGGAGTTCAGCGGACATCACGGCAGAGATCGTCCGCCTCACCAGGGGCGGGTTGCGCGGCCTCGAGCCCTTCATCGACACAGGCCGTCGCGCGCTGACGGGATTCGGCCGCACCTTGCAGGGAATCGAGCAGGACCCGCAGCAGCTGATCTTCAGCACCAAGCCGACCGTCCCGCCTTTTGGCGGATCTCGCTGATCAGCACCGCCTCAGACCGCAGTCTCCCCCTGGGCGCGCTGGCAGGACAATCGCTGCTGGCGGTTAATCGAGTTTTTGAAAGACGATCCGTGTGCTTCGGCGGTCACGCCTGCGGAATGCAGAAAGACGGCTGAAGGAGGAAGTGGCGGACAGGGAGGGATTTGAACCCCCGATACCCTTGCGGGTATGCCGCATTTCGAGTGCGGTGCATTCAACCACTCTGCCACCTGTCCGCGGTCGCCTTCGGTCGAAGCAGGCGGGTTACTACACGCGCCGTCCGGCCAAAACAAGTCTTCCGGCTGCAACAAGTCGTGGGGCCGTCATATTTCCAGGCGCGCGAACGCTTTCCAGCATGCCACGCCGCGCCTGCCCTTGACCCGGCACCCCCTTTGCGCCTATCGAGCGACGTCCGGCGTGGGGAAACCCGCGCCCGATCTCTTTTGGCCCCATGGCTCCGCAGATGCGGGCCGGAGCCGGCAAGAGCGAACCCTGACCCGTAACGACTGCCAAAAAGCTGTCCCGCATCGGCCTCCCCGGAGGTCATGACAGGGCAGGGCCGAACATGGAGGATAAAATGTTCGCAGTCATCAAGACCGGCGGAAAGCAATTCCGCGTTGCCGCCAACGACCGCATCACCACCGCCAAGATCGAGGGCAACCCGGGCGACACCGTCGCCTTCGGCACCGTGCTGATGCTCACCGATGGCGACAAGACCACGCTCGACGCCAAGGCCCTTTCCGAGATCACGGTTGCCGCCGAGATCGTCGAGCAGGCCCGCGGCGACAAGGTCATCGCCTTCAAGAAGCGTCGCCGCCAGAATTCCAAGCGCAAGCGCGGCTTCCGCGCCGAGCTGACGGTCATCCGCATCACCGACATTCTCACCGGCGGCAAGAAGCCGGAGATGAAGAAGGGTGACGCCTCGGCCGCCGCGCTGCAGGCCGGCTCGACCGAGACCAAGGGCAAGCCCGCCGCGAAGGCTCCGAAGGCCGCCAAGGCCGAGGCCGGCGCCATCGACGCCTCCAACCTCTCGCTGATCTCGGGCGTCGGCCCGACCATCGAGAAGAAGCTGCGCGCCGCCGGCATCACCTCCTGGAACGACATCGCGTCCTGGAGCGAGGCCGATGTCGCCAAGTGGGACGAGGAGCTCAAGCTCCGTGGCCGCGCCACCCGCGAGGAATGGGTCGTTCAGGCCCAGGAACTGCTGGCCGGCAAGCCCCCGCGCGCCAAGGCCGACCAGGCCGAACAGGCTTCCGGCGAGGACTACTGACGCCACCCGTCAGGTCGACTTCGCTTTCGCTGCCCGGACCGGCTGGCTTTTGCCGCCGATTCGGGTTAGAGAACACACATCAGTTTTGAGGTAGGGCGTTATGGCTCATAAAAAGGCAGGCGGTTCATCCCGCAACGGTCGCGACTCCGCAGGCAGGCGCCTGGGCGTCAAGAAGTTCGGCGACCAGTCCGTGATTCCGGGTAACATCATCATTCGGCAGCGTGGGACCACCTGGCATCCCGGCGCCAATGTCGGCATGGGCAAAGACCACACCCTGTTTGCGACGACGACCGGTCGCGTCCGATTCACGACCAAACTCGGCCGAGCTTTCGTGAACGTAGTCCCGGCCCAAGAGGCCGCAGAATAAGACGGCGGATAGGGACACTCCTCGATCCGCCGGTTCCATCGAACCGGAACGGATCAGGGGTCTAGTCCCTTCTCAGGGGTCACCCAAGGTCAGCGAAAGGGAGATGGGACAAGTCCCAGCTCCCTTTTTTCGTTTGCGCCGACGGAGAGACTCAGATGTTCCCCGAATTGACCCGCGATGATGTCTTTCGGCTCGAGACCCGCCGTCTCTGGCTGCGCTGGCCGCGCATGGCGGACGCCTCCGCCATCCTGCGTCAGGCGGGGGAGAAAGCCGTGGCCGAGATGACGGCCTCGATTCCGCATCCCTATCCGGTCGATGCGGTCGAGCCCTTCATCTTCGCGATGCGCAAGGGCAATGCGCTGGGCGAGCATCTCGTGCTGGCGGTCACGCCGCGGGCGAAGCCCAACGAACTGATCGGCATGATCGGCGCCCATCGCCAGGCCACGGGCGTGCCCTTCATCGGCTACTGGCTGGGCACCCCGCACTGGGGCAAGGGCTATGCGACCGAGGCCGTGCAGGCCTTGATCGACACGCTGTTCTCGCTCGTCGAGATGCCGGCCATCGAGGCCGATACGCGCGTCATCAACCCGGCCTCGCGGCGGGTCCTGGAGAAGTCGGGCTTCCGGGCCGAGGGCTCGTTCCTGAAGTCGCTGCCGGCGCGCGGCGGGCTGTTCCCCTGCGAGCAGTTCCGGCTCGACCGCTCGACCTGGGCGGCGCTGAAGAGCTGGGGCGCCAGCGGCTGGGCGCACGCGCCGGACAACGAGCCGCTCGCGACGGTCGATATCCCGGGCGAGCCCTGCCCGGCGTGAAACCATGCGCGTCATTCTCGGGCGGCGCTCGCGCCGACCCGAGAATCTCTAGCCGGAGATGCTCGGGTCAAGCCCGAGCATGACGGCCAGTTCTGCCTACTTCACGAACGTCCCGCCCAACTCGTCCTCAATGTGGATGCGGATGATCTCGTCGAAGCTCGACTCGGCCTTGAAGCCGAGCGCGATCGCCCGCTGCGGGTCGAAATTGCGCGGCCAGCCCTCCACGATCTTGTCGATCACCGGGTCGGGCACGCGCTTGATGCGCGCCACGACGCCGTCTCCGGCGACCTTGCGCAGCGCCTCGATCTGCTCCGCCACCGTGCAGGAATAGCCCGGCATGTTCAGCGCGCGGCGGGGGCCCACAGTCGCCAGGTCCATGGTCGCGGCATGGAGCAGGAAGTTGACGGCCGAGCGCGGCGAGGCGTGCCAATGGCGGACCTGGTCCGACACGGGCAGCACCGCATCGATGCCGTTCAGCGGCTCGCGGATGATGTTGGAGAAGAAGCCGGACGCCGCCTTGTTGGGGCTGCCGGGCCGCACGCAGATCGTCGGGAAGCGGATGCTGAGCCCGTCGAAGAAGCCGCGGCGCGAATAGTCCGACAGCAGCAATTCGCAGATCGCCTTCTGCGTGCCGTAGCTGGTCAGCGGCGTCGTGAAGAACTCGTCGCCGATCTTGTCGTGGAAGGGCGCACCGAACACGGCGACCGAGGAGGTGAAGACCACCCGCGGCTTGTAGCCGTCGCCGGTCAGGCGGATCGCCTCGAACAGGAAGCGCGTCCCGTCGAGATTGATCGTGTAGCCCTTCTCGAAATCGGCCTCGGCCTCGCCCGAGACGACCGCCGCCAGATGCACGATGATCTCAGGCCGCGAGGCGATCAGCTTCTCCGCCTCCCCCGGCACCGAGAGATCCGAGACGATGGCTTCGAACGTGAAGGCCGCGCCGTTAGGCGCCTGTGCCGCGACGACGTCCTGCGCCGTCACCTTGGTGATGGGCTTAGCCCCGAGAGCGCCGTCGCGAGCGAGACGCTCGATGAATTTGCGGCCGGCCATGCCGGCCCCACCGAGAACGAGAATATGCATGGGCTTCCTCCCTTTTGTTGTTCTTGTGCGCTCAGAGAGCGAAGCCGCCATCGGCGAGATGGATCTGTCCGGTGGTGTAGCTCGCCTCATCGGAGGCCAGATAGACCGCGAGCCATGCGATCTCCTGCGCCGTGCCGAGCCGACCCATCGCCTGCCGATCGATGAAGGCCTGGCGGGCGGCGGCTTCCGTGGTCTTGTTCGCCGTGGCCAGGTCCTTGATGCGCTGGTCGAGCGAGGGCGACTGGATCGTGCCGGGGCAGATCGCGTTGGAGCGGATGCCCTTCTTGATGTAGTCGGCCGCGACCGCCTTGGTCAGGCCGATGACGGCAGCCTTTGTCGTGCCATAGGCGTAGCGGTTCGGGATGCCGCGCACCGAGCCCGCGCCCGAGGCGATATTGACGATCGAGCCCGCGCCCGTGGCTAGCATGCCTGGCAGGAAAGCCTGGATCGTCCTGTGCATCGAAACGACATTGAGATCCCATGAGAAGGTCATGGCCTTCTCGTCGGTATCGAGCACCGTGCCATGATGAACGAAGCCGGCTGCGTTCACGAGGATGTCGATCGTCCCGACCTTCTCGGCGAAGCCCATCACGGCCTTGGTCGAGAGCACATCGAGCTTGCGCTTCTTCGCCTTGGGAATGCCCTCGAGCAGCGCGACGTCCTTGTCGGTCGCCCAGACGGTGGCGCCCTCGGCCACGAAGGCCTCCGCGATCGCCCGCCCGATGCCCTGGCCGGCTGCGGTGACGACCGCGACCTTGCCCTTCAAACGTCCTGCCATGATGTGCCCTCGCCTTTGCGTTTCTTGGTTGGGTAAGTCAGACCCGGTGGGTCCTGAAGCTCTCCAGACGCGCCCTCTGGTGCCCGTCGGAATCGAAATTGGCCGGATCGAGCCAGGCCTCGAAGGCGGCGTTCACGGTCGGCCATTCGCTGTCGAGGATCGAGAACCAGGCGGTGTCGCGGTTCCTGCCCTTGACCACCATGTGCTGGCGGAAGAGGCCCTCATACTGGAAGCCGAAGCGCAGCGCAGCGCGCTTGGACGGCTCGTTGAGATTGTTGCACTTCCACTCGAAGCGCCGGTAGCCGAGCGAGAAACCATAGCCGCCGCAGAGATGGATCGCCTCGGTGGCAACGCGGGTCCGCTGCAGCTCCGGCGAATAGGTGATGTAGCCGACCTCGAAGACGCCATGCTCGGGCCGGATCTCCATCAGCCAGAGATGCCCCTTGGGCCTGCCGTCGGCCTTGTCGATGATGGCGAAGGGCACGATGCCCGCCTTCGACACCATCATCGCCAGCAATTCGCGATAGGCCTCGCGCGTTTGCGGCGGATCGGCCGGCATCCATTGCCAGATGTGATCATGGCCGGCATTCACCGCCCAGATGTTGTCGAGATGGCGCTCCGGATCGATCGGCTCGAGCCGGCAATAGCGCCCTTCGAGCACGCGCGCGGGCGGAAACGGGGGCGCGACCCAGCCTTCGAGAGGCGGATTGCTCGCCGGGATGGTCTCGATCGTCATGGTTTGGGCATCTCCTGCCAGCCGGTCAGATCGGTCGAGACCGTCCAGTCGGGACCGAGTTCCGCTGCAACGGCGCGGGCAATGGCCGCCCCCTCGGCTTCCCAGGCCTGCTGTTCGGCCGGGCCGGGAAAACGCGAACGGGCCGCGTCATCCTCGTCATAGATCGCGTCGAACTCATCCATCCAGGCTTCCAGCCGGTCGGCTAGGTCCTCGGACAGGTCGAGATCCTCGGCATCGACGGCTTTGCGCCGCCCCTTGGCGTCGAGGCTCCAGAGCCCGCTCAGGCCGAGCCAGGCCGGCGCGATCAGCAGCGTCCCGCTCACGAACGCGCCTTCAGATCGTCGCGGAAGAACGGTTCGAGCGGCGCCGTGCCGGCGTTGCCGAGGAAGCCCGCGAAGCTGCCCTCATCTTTGATGAGCCGGGTCGACTCGATGAAGCCGGCCCAAGCCGATCGCGCGGATGCGCCACCCGTCGAGAGCCGCCTGACGCCGAGCGCGGCAAAATCGCTCACGCGCAGGCCGAAATCGGCAAAAACGACGACATTGACCGGCCGGCCGGCGGCCGCCGCAACGATCGCGCTGATCTCCTCGGGCGTGCGGACCCAGGGCGCATAAAGAACGTCAGCGCCGGCTTCCGCAAAGGCCGCGATGCGGCGCGTGACCTCCGGCAGCGGGTCGGGGTGGCCGGTCAGAAACGCCTCCGCCCGCGCCGTCAGCATGACTCCCGAGCCGGTTTCGTCGATCGCCTTGCGTGCCGCCCTGATGCGCTCGACTGCGAGGTCGAACGGATAGAGCGGTTCGTCTTGGCGCCCGGTCGCGTCCTCGATCGACAGCCCGGCGACGCCGGTCGCGACGCAGAGCTTCACATTGGCGGCGACATCGTCGGGCATGTCGGCATAGCCGTTCTCGAAATCGGCATTGACCGGAAGATCGGGCACGGCAGCGACCAGCTCGGCCAGATGCGCCAGCATCATGTCGCGCGGGACGTCCTGGTCGGCGCGCCCCTGCGTGAAGGCGAAGCCCGCGCTGGTCGAGGCCAGCGCCCTGAAGCCCTGCCCCCGCAGCCAGCGCGCCGAGCCGACATCCCACGGATTGGGCATAACGAAGCAGCCGGCCTCGTGGAGTTGGCGGAAAGCGGTGATCCGCGAGGCGTAAGCCATTTTCAATCGTTTCAGATCGGTGGACTCGGCAGGCGCTGCATAGTGTCCGCGCCGTCTGCTTTTGTCAGCCCCGAATTCCGGGCGCGATTGGGCCAACGCCAATGCGCGCGCGACATGGAGATGCCGCTCAATAGGCCAGGATCAGATCGAACAGCCCGTGATCGATCAGGCCTGCGCCCATGCTGGGCTCAGCGATCAGTCCCGCCAGAACCCGCTGCAGACTCCGGCGCTCGGTGCCGCCGATCAGGGCGACGCGGTGCTCGGCCGCGTCGGCCGGCGTCGGCGGAAAGGCGGGGTGAGGCGCCGTCACGCGGCTCGTGCCGAGCCTGACCGAGACGATGCCGTCGCGGCCTGGGAGATCGATCAGCACGCGCTGATCGCCGCCGCGCCATGTCAGCCAGCCGAGATGCCGCGCCAGCCCCGCGCCGGATTGGCCATCGGCGCGATAAAGTCCCCGCACGACCGCGCTCATCGCCGGCCGCATCGACAGCGAGGCCGGCGTCGGATGGGCCAGCAGCTGCCTGTAGGCCGGTGTTTCGACCGCCTCGACGCCGGCGAGATCGTAGACGGTGAGGTAGCGCGTCGCCGCCCCGCGGCCCGCGACATAGCGTCGGCCCGCCAGGAAGCCCGGCATCGTCAACCGTTCCGGCACATGCTCGAAGCTGTGCCAGTTCTCATACGCCCGCCGACGATGCGCGGCGACGCCATTGGCGAGGATCAGGAACGCCTCGCCCTGACAGCCGCCACGACCATGCGCGACACCCGTCACGGCAGCAGCATGATCTTCGAAGCCGTCCGGCTCTTGGCCCGCGCAAAGGCAGCGACCGCGTCGGCGAGCGGCACGGCCTCGCTGATCAGGAGCCTCATGCGCTGCGGGTCGGCCGCGAGGAACGCGATCACGCGTGGCCAGGTCTCCAGCGGCGCGCGGTAGCTGCCGCGGATCTGCTGGTGGCGACGCACCAGCTTGGTCAGATCGATCATGGCCGGCCGGGCGTGAATGCCGCAGATCGTCAGCACGCCGCGCAGCGCCAGCAGTTCGAGCGCTTCGGGCACCAGCGCCGGCACGCCGGCCGCCTCGATGACGACGTCGAAGCGGCTGGGCAGGCCGGCGGCCGCGAGGGCCCCGCTGAGGCTCCTGCCGGCCGTGTCGACGGTGTCGGGAAAGCCCAGGGCCCGCAGCGTGGCGAGACGGGCGGCATCGTCGCGACCGGCGATCACGACGCGCGCCGCGCCCGCCGCCTGCGCAAACAGCGCGATGCCCTGGCCGATCGTGCCGGGGCCGATGACCAGGACCGTATCGCCCGGCTGGACCCCGGCCGTATCGACGGCCTCGGCGCAGACGGTCATCGGCTCGGTCAGGGCGGCGAGCGCATCGTCGAGACCGTCGGGCACGGCGACGCAGTTTTCGGCCGGCGCCACGACCTGCGCGGCGAAGCCGCCATTGCAGCCGACGCCCATGCCGGTCCGGGCCATGCAGTCCTGCGAGCGCCCGCCGCGGCAGGACGCGCAGACGCCGCAGACGACGGAGGGGCGGGCGACGACGCGGGTTCCGACAGCGAGCGCGGAAACGCCGGCCCCGGCGGCGACCACGCGCCCGGAAAACTCGTGCCCGAGCGTGACCGGCATGGCGGCCGTCATCGCCTCATAGCCGGCCGTCCAGTCGGCGATGTGCAGATCGGTGCCGCAGATCCCCGCCGCGCCGATCGCCAGCAGGACTTCGCCGGGACCGGGCGCGCCAGGTTCGGGCGCGTCGCAGAGCGCGATGCCCGGCGTCGGGGCGAGCTTTCGCAAGGCCAGCATGACGGAGCTCTTCAGTCGACCTTGATCGACGCGGTCTTGACCACACCGGCCCAGATCTTCGCGTCCTTCGCCATATAGGCACCGAGATCGGCGGCGCTGCCCGGCGCCGGCTCGGCGCCGATCTCGATGAGGCGGGATTTGATCTCGGGCTTCCGCAGCGCGGCGTTGACGGCGTCGTTCAAGACCTCGACGACGGCGGCCGGGGTGCCCTTGGGCGCCACCAGCGCCACCCAGGCGGACAGGTCGTAGCCGGCATAGCCCTGCTCCGCCACGGTCGGGACCTCGGGCAGCAGGGCGGTGCGCTTGGCCGTGGTGACGCCGAGAGCCTTCAAGGTGCCGCCCTTGATGTGGCTGGACGCCGCCGCGAGCGTGCAGAACATCACGCTGATGTTGCCGCTGATCGCGTCATTCAGCGCCGGGGCCTCGCCGCGATAGCTGACATGCTGGACCTGCGCGCCCGAGACGATGCCGAAGAACTCGCCGGCGAGATGGGCCACCGTGCCGGCGCCGCCCGAGCCGAAGGTGATCGGGTCCTTGCCCGACTTTCCGACCGCCTCCAACTCCTTCATCGTGCTTGCCGGATAGGCCTTGCCGGCGACCACGACGAAGGGCAGTTTCGCGATCATCGCGACGGGAACGAAATCCCTCTCCCAATCGAACGGCACGCTCGCCTTCAGCGCGGGGTTGATCACCATCGTCGTCGGTGCGGCGAGCAGCGTGTAGCCGTCCGGATCGGCCTTGGCGACCGCCTGCGAGCCGAGCATGGTCGCGGCCCCGCCGCGGTTCTCGATGACGAAGCGTTGCTTCAGGACGGCGCCGGCCGCCTCCGCAACGACGCGCGTGACGACATCGACGCCGCCGCCGGCCGCAAACGGGACGATGATCTGCATCGCCCGGGCCGGATAGGCCTGGGCCCGGGCCGGCCCCGCGGCGGCTGCCGCGAGCAGACCGAGCGCGCTGGCGAGCACGTCGCGGCGGTTGAGTGAAACGGAAGCGTCAGTCTGCGGCATGCTCATCGTAGCGATCCTCCCTGATCGTCCTTGGCCACGACAAGGCCATCGATCCCCAGATGCGACAACAGCGAAATCTGCGCGGATCGATAGCCTGAGGCTATGCTTCGGCGGCGATCGTCGCAATCTCCGCCCGCAAGGCGCTCTCGAACCGCTGCAGCAGCCGGCTGCGCGCCCGCTCGGCATGGCGATGCAGGTAGACCTCGTAGCTCGCCGGGTGGTCGAGCGGTAGCACGGCCACGCGGCCGCGGTCGGCGGCAAGCGCGCTGAAGCGGTCGACGATGGCGAGCCCCAGCCCTGCCTCGGCGAACCCGATCGCCGTCTCGGCGAAGCGCGCGACATGGGTGCGGCCCGGCACCACCCCGCCATCGCGCAGAACGGCGTCGACGACCCGGCCATGGACCGATTGCGGCTCGAAAACGATCAGCGGCACGTCGGCCAGGGCTGCGGGCGCCAGTTGGGCCTGCGATGCCAGCGGCCAGCCCCGCGGGCAGACCGCGACCGCCGGCGCGCAACCGACACTGACGCTGCGGATGTCCGCATGCAGGATCGGGAACAGGGTCACGGCGCTCTCGCCCTGGCCCGAGAGCAGATAGTCCATCACCTGGCTGACCGAGAGGATGTCGACATGCAGGCTCAGCCCGGCATGGTCCGCCAGCAGACGCGCCGCCGCACGGATGATCAGGACCCGCCCGACGCTGGGCGAGCCCCCCAGCCGAAACGAGCCGGTATCGGCGCGGGCGAGTTTCAACGCCCGCGCGAGAGCGCCCTCGAGCTGATCGAAGGCGCGCTCGACCTCGCCGAGCAGCCGATGCGCCTCGGCTGTCGGCGTCAGCCGCCCGCCATGCCGCTCGAACAGCGCGAACGCGCAGACATCCTCAATGCGCCGGATCATCTTGGTGACGGTGGGCTGGGCGATGCCGAGTTCTCGCGCCGCACCGACCATGGTGCGGGTTCGCATCACGGCGCGGAAGACCTCGATCTGCCGGAGCGTGAGCAGCATGGCGCGGCGATCCCGGAAAGCACGGGCGACGACGACCGCCCCCGCGAGCGATCGCCGGTCGAGACCGCCCACCCCGCCGCCCGGCGCCGCTCCGCGGGCCGGCCGACAGGACCAGGACTGTGTCGAGGCCCGGAAGCCGAAGCTCAGTGATTGTCGCGCGGGATGCCGAACTTCTTGTGGATCTTCTGGTACTTGACCGCCGGCTTCAGCACCATGCCCTCCGACAGTTCGCCGACGATCTTGCGCTGGATTTCCTGCCAGGGCGTCTGGCTCTTCGGGTATTTGTAGCCGCCCGCCGCCTTCAGCGCCGCGCGGCGCTTCTCGAGTTCCTCCTCCGAGATCAGGATATCGGCCGAGCGCTTGGTCAGATCGATGCGGACCTTGTCGCCTGTCCTGAGCAAGGCGAGCCCGCCGCCCGTCGCCGCTTCCGGCGACGCGTTCAGGATCGACGGCGACCCGGATGTGCCCGACTGGCGCCCGTCGCCGACGCAGGCGAGCGCGGTCACGCCCTTCTTGATCAGGTAATCCGGCGGCCGCATGTTCACCACCTCCGCCGCGCCCGGATAGCCGATCGGCCCGACGCCGCGGATGAAGAGGATGCAGTGCTCGTCGATGGCGAGCGCCGGATCGTCGATGCGGTGGTGGTAGTCCTCCGGCCCGTCGAAGACGATGGCGCGGCCCTCGAAGGCGTTGGGGTCCTTGGGGTTCTCCAGATAGCGCTTGCGGAACTCCGGCGTGATCACGCTGGTCTTCATGATCGCGGAATCGAACAGATTGCCGGAGATGTTGAGGAAGCCCGACTGCGCCTTCATCGGCTCGTCATAAGTCTTGATGACGCGCCGGTCCTCGGAGAAGAAGCCCTCGCAGTTCTCCGCCAGGGTCCGGCCATTGACGGTCAGCGCCGGCTTGATCTTGCCCTTGGCGACGAGCTCCGCCACCACGGCGGGGACGCCGCCGGCCCGATAGTAATCCTCGCCGAGATACTCGCCGGCCGGCTGGAGATTGACCAGCAGCGGCACGTCGTAGCCGATCGTCGTCCAGTCCTCGTTGTCGAGGGCGACGCCGATATGCTTGGCGATGGCGTTGACGTGGATCGGCGCATTGGTCGAGCCGCCGATCGCCGAGTTGACGACGATGGTGTTCTCGAAGGCTTCGCGCGTCAGGATCTTGGAGGGGATGAGGTTCTCCCAGACCATGTCGACGATGCGCTTGCCGGTGAGATAGGCCATCTCGTAGCGGTCGCGATAGGGCGCGGGAATCGCGGCGCCGCCGGGCAGCGTCATGCCCATCGCCTCGGCGAGCGAGTTCATGGTCGAGGCCGTGCCCATGGTGTTGCAGTGCCCGGCCGACGGCGCCGACGAGGCGACGAGCTCGACGAAGCCTTTGTAGTCGATCTCGCCGGCGGCCATCATCTGACGGGCCTTCCAGACGATCGTGCCCGAGCCGGTGCGCTCGCCGCGGAAATTGCCGTTCAGCATCGGCCCGCCCGGCAGGGCGATCGCCGGAATGTCCACCGTCGCCGCCGCCATGATCTGCGCCGGGGTGGTCTTGTCGCAGCCCGTCGTCAGCACGACGCCGTCGAGCGGATAGCCGTAGAGGATTTCCACCAGCGAGAGATATTGCAGGTTGCGATCGAGGCTCGCGGTCGGGCGCTTGCAGGTTTCCTGGATCGGGTGGATCGGGAACTCGAAGGGCACGCCGCCGCGCTCGCGGATACCGTCGCGGACGCGATGCGCCAGCTCGATATGGTGGCGGTTGCAGGGCGCGATGTCGGACCCCGTCTGGGCGATGCCGATGATCGGCCGGCCGGACTGCAGCTCGTCGCGCGACAGGCCGAAATTCATCGTGCGCTCGATGTAAAGCGCGGTCATGTCGGCATTGGCGGGATTGTCGAACCAGGCCTTCGAGCGCAGCTGCTCGGGCTTGATCTTGCGGACAGGCTTCTTGCCTACGGGAGTCTTGGCCATCCTCGTCTTCCTCTCGCGCGACGCGACACTGACGGCCGCTTGTCGATCTCATTCAACCAATGTGAGACAGGCTCATCATGCCCATCGCCCGGCCCCGGGCAAGAGCCGGCTCGCGGGATAGTCATACTATTTACGCGCCCTGCATACAGCATGCAATAATGTCGTCGCCATCGGCGGTGCTTGCCAGCCGCGGCGATTTGAAGCCAAGACAAAGACAAGGCCCCGGCAAGAGCGGGCCGTGTCGCGATCCAGCCCGAGGAAGCCCGCCATGACACTCCATGTCGTCCCGTCCTTCGCCCGCATCGGCGAGGAAAACGCCTTCGCCGTGCTGGCGCGCGCCACGGAATTGCAGCGACAGGGCAAGGACATCATCAATCTCGGCATCGGCCAGCCCGACTTCCCGACGCCCGACCACATCGTCGAGGCCGCGGTGAAGGCGCTGCGCGACGGCCACCATGGCTATACGCCCGCCAACGGCATCCTGCCGCTGCGCGAGGCGGTCGCGGCTGATCTGCACAAGCGCTTCCAGGTCGAGGTGTCGCCCGAGAGCGTGATGATCGTGCCCGGCGGCAAGGTCACCATGTTCATGGCGATCCTGATGTTCGGCGAGCCCGGTGCCGAAATCCTCTATCCCGACCCCGGGTTCCCGATCTACCGCTCGATGATCGAATACACCGGCGCGACGCCGGTTCCGGTGCCGATCCGCGAGGAGAACGGCTTCGCCTTCTCGGCCGAGGAAACGCTGGCGCTGATCACGCCCAAGACCCGGCTGTTGATCATCAACTCGCCGGCCAACCCGACCGGCGGCGTCACGCCCAAGACCGAAGTCGACAAGCTCGTCGCCGGCCTCGCCAAATTCCCCGACGTCGCGATCATGTCCGACGAGATCTACGACCAGATGCTCTATGACGGAGAGCAGCATGTCTGCCTGCTGTCCTACCCCGAAATCCGGGACCGGCTGATCCTGCTCAATGGCTGGTCGAAGACCTATGCCATGACCGGCTGGCGCATGGGCTGGTCGGTCTGGCCCAAGCCCCTCTATGACAACGCCCGCAAGCTCGCGGTGAATTCGCACTCCTGCGTCAACGCCCCCGCCCAATGGGCCGGTCTCGCGGCGCTCACCGGCCCGCAGGACGCGGTCGGCATGATGCTGGCCGAGTTCGACACGCGCCGGAAGGCGGTGGTGAAGGGGCTCAACGCCCTGCCCGGCATCTCCTGCATCGTGCCCAAGGGCGCATTCTACGCCTTCCCGAACGTCTCGCAGACCGGCTGGAAGGCGAAGAAACTCGCCTCGGCGCTGCTGGAGGAAGCTGGCGTCGCCACGATCGGCGGGCCCGATTTCGGCGTCCATGGCGAGGGCTATATCCGCCTTTCCTACGCCAATTCGCTTGTGAATATCGAGCGCGCGCTCGCGCGCATGGGCACGTTCCTGACAGACCACAAAGCCACCTGAGCCAGAGACCGATGACCTTCAGCAGCGCGAGCTATCTCTATCTGGCGGCCGCGATCGTCAGCGAGGTCATCGGCACCTCGGCGCTCAAGGCGTCGAACGAGTTCACGCGGCCCGTGCCGACGCTGATCATGCTGGCCGCCTTTCTCAGCGCCTTCTATTTCCTGACGCTGACCCTGCGGACGATCCCCGTCGGCGTCGCCTATGCGATCTGGTCGGGCGTCGGCATCATCATGATCAGCATCATCGCCAGGGTGCTGTTCGGCCAGAAGCTCGATGCGCCAGCGATCATCGGGATGGGCCTGATCGTTGCCGGCGTGCTGGTGATCAACCTGTTCTCGAAATCGACAGCGCATTGACGCCAAGCGTCATTCTCGGGCGAAGCAAAGCGCAGACCCGAGAATCTCCGTCAGGATGAAGCTACGGCGCCGCGTTCGGCATGAGATGCTCGGGTCCAGCCCGAGCAAGACGCCGTCCGCCTCAGTCCCGCTTCGCAGCGCTCGCCGTCACGCCCGGATCGACCTTGAAGCTCGAGGCTTCGAGCACCGCGGTGCCGATCATCGTCTTCACCGAGACGCGCACGGGCACCATCAGATTGGTGCCGGCCACCGGCGCGAGCCAGGTGCTGATGTCCTTGTTCTCGGTCATGAACTTCGTGCTCGGCCGCAGGGCGCGATGGCCGGCGATCGGCACATAGCGCACCTGGCAGACCGCGACAGGGCCGCTATAGCCCTCGAGCTTGACCTCGCGCGTGCCGGCAGGGCTGAGCTTAATGTCGTAGCGCGCCGCCCCGTCGAAGATCTGCAGCGTGCGGTTGCAGGCGTTCGCCAGGCCCTTGCCGTTCACCGGCATCAGGAAGGCGCTGAGCGGATCGATGATGTTGCGCCGATGCCCGTCGTTCAGCGGCACCCGGTCGGCTTTGGCGTCGATCGGCGGCTCGATCTCGACCGCCGCGACGCTGTTGGCGTCGAGCGCCATGCGCACGGTGCGGCTCTCGCTGGAACTGGCGGAACTGACGGCGAAGTTCGCCGGCGACAATTTCACGCCGTTGAGGCTGCCGCTCGCGGCGCCCGAGCCGCGCCCACCCGTGAAGCCGCCGATCAGCCCGGTCAGCTTGGCGGTGAGATCGAGCTTGTAGGCGGAGCCGTCGATGCCGCCGGTCAGGCTGGCGGTGCCCAGCGTCAGGCCCAGCAGCGACACGTCATAGCGCGCATCGAGCGAGGCGGCGCGGGCGGTGGGGGCTGCGACAGCGCCGCCGATGGCGAGAATGCACCCGGCCAGGGACAATGCGATGGCGGGTTTCATCCACTTCCTCCGGGCTGAGCGAGCATTGGGACAAGCCGAGCAATGGGGTGAGACATGCATGGCGATTCGGTCTGAATCGTGACCCTTTTCGCGAGGCTTGGCGAGCAGCAATGCAGCCCGCCCGGCTCCACCCGCATCACGGGTACGGGATCGACGGACCCTGCACGACTTTTCCTTGACGCGCCTGCCAGCCTTGGCTATGCAACCGCGACTTCAATTTGACTTCCGGTGCTCATGTCCGGCACGTCGCGTGTCGGCATTTTTGTTTGAGCCAGCCGGTTGATTTAGGGAACGATACCATGGCGCGCCGTTGCGAACTGACCGGGAAAGCCACCCAGACCGGCCACCTCGTCAGCCACTCGAACCACAAGACGAAGACCGTGTTCCGTCCGAACCTGGTCAACGTCACCCTGCAGTCCGATGCGCTCGGTCGCTCGGTGCGTCTGCGGATCTCCGCCAACGCGCTGCGCACGGTCGATCACCGCGGCGGCCTCGACGCCTTCCTGGTCAAGGCCCCGGCTGCCGACCTGTCGACCGGCGCCCTGACGCTGAAGCGCGACATCGAGAAGAAGCTCGCCACCGCCTGAGCGGGGACGTCTCTTCCGGACGAAACGAAGCGGCCGCGAGGCCGCTTTTTTCGTTTGGGAAAGGCTCGTCATTCTCGGGCGGAGCGAAGCGCGGACCCGAGAATCTCCGGGGAGAGATGCTCGGGTCTGCGCCCGAGCATGACGTGGTGTGGGCCGGACGTAGCCGCCGTCAGGTGAGCTCGAATTCCAGCAGTACAGTCCGCTGCAGGATCGAGAAATTGTCGTCGGAGATCAGCGTGAGCACGGTCTTCGCGCCCTCCTGATGCACCGAAAGCCCCTCCATGTTGTCGATCTCCTGTCCGAGATCGGCCTGGATCAGGGTTGGCCCGTCGAGCACCGCACCGGCCTTCAGGCTGACCGCCGGCACGCGACGGATCCGCATGCCGACGCCGCGCAGCGTGCGATACCAGCGCTCCAGCAGCAGCATGTCGCCATTGGGCAGGAAGGCGAGGTCGGTGATGTCGAAACCGCCATGCCGGGCCACCTGGAACAGGCCTGGCTGGCGGCCGAGGATGACACCGAGCGTCGGCTCGTCGTCGCTGCCCGAGCGCTCGGAGATCGCCACGATGGCACCCGCCAGCGGCTGCCCCGCGGGCACCACCCCGATCGCCTCGAGCCCCCGGTTGTCGGGCAGGCGCTTGGCCTCGCGCGGCACCGGCACGAGCCGCGCCCGCGCCATCACGCCCTCGCCCGCCCAGTCGAAGCGCAGCACGTCATGCGTCCGCTCGACGCCCAGATAGGCCACGCCATCGGCGATGCAGAGGCTCTCGGTGTCGTAGTAGCGCGAGCGGTGCAGCGGCTTGCCTGACGTGCCGAGGATCGGGGAGAGTTCCGCCCCCACGAGCCCGGTCAGGCGGCCGTCCCTGGCGGCGAGCTTCGCCGTCAACCAGAATCCGTTATCGGTGACCGCGACCAGATCGCGACCATTCGCGCTGCGCCACAAGCCCGACAATCCGCCAAACCGCGCGTGACTGCCGCTCAACACCAGCCCGCTTCGGAAGACGAGTTGGCCGAAGCGCGTCTTCTCGGGATTCCGCGGCTCGAAAGCGGCGATCGGCCGGGCGGAGATGGCGACGGGAATGGCGCCGGTTTCGGACGCTTCGGCCAGGGCACAGGGACTGACGGCGAGCGCTCCGAGTCCGCCGAGCGCGGAGCGACGGGTCAGACGCATGGAAACGAAGCGCCTGAAGGGAAAGCTGCGCTCACTGCCGCCGCCGTGACCCGCGCGATGGCTTGGCGTTCAGCCCCGCATCCTCCTCGAACAGCTCCGCGAGCTTTTCGGTCATCACCCCGCCGAGTTCCTCGGCATCGACGATGGTGACGGCGCGCCGGTAGTAGCGGGTGACGTCGTGACCGATGCCGATGGCGATCAGTTCGACCGGCGAGCGCGTCTCGATCTCCGCGATGATGTGGCGCAGATGCCGCTCAAGATAATTGCCGGCGTTCACCGACAGCGTCGAATCGTCGACCGGCGCGCCGTCCGAGATCACCATCAGGATCTTGCGCTGCTCCGGCCGGGCCAGGATGCGCTTATGCGCCCAGTCCAGCGCCTCGCCGTCTATGTTCTCCTTGAGCAGCCCCTCGCGCATCATCAGGCCGAGATTCTTGCGCGCGCGCCGCCAGGGCGCATCCGCCGCCTTGTAGATGATGTGCCTGAGATCGTTGAGGCGGCCGGGATTGGCGGGCTTGCCCGATTGCAGCCAGCTCTCGCGCGACAGCCCGCCCTTCCAGGCCCGCGTGGTGAAGCCGAGCAATTCGACCTTGACGCCGCAGCGCTCCAGCGTGCGAGCGAGAATATCGGCGCAGGTGGCGGCGACAGTGATCGGCCGCCCGCGCATCGAGCCGGAATTGTCGATCAGCAGCGTCACCACCGTATCGCGAAAATTGACGTCCGATTCCTGTCGGAACGAGAGCGGCTGATAGGGGTCGATGATGATGCGCGGCAGGCGTGCCGGATCGAGCGCACCCTCCTCGAGGTCGAACTGCCAGGAGCGATTCTGCTGCGCCATCAGTCGCCGCTGCAGCCGGTTGGCAAGCCGCGCGACGACGCCCTGCAGATGGGCGAGCTGCTTGTCGAGATAGGCCCGCAGCCGCGTCAGCTCCTCGGCGTCGCAGAGGTCTTCCGCCGTGACGACCTCGTCGAACTTGACCGTATAGGGCTTGTAGTCGGTCTGCGGCCGGCCGTCGTTCTTGGACTCGCGCGGGCGCGGCGCCTCGCCGGCCTCGTCGGCTTCCGAGTTCTCGTCCTCATCGTCCCAGTCGCCCGAGGGCGCGTCGGAGGCTTCGCTGGCCCCCTCCTGCAGCTCCTCGGTGGCATCATCCGAGACCTCGACCTCGGAGCGCTCGCCGGCGCTTTCCTGTTCGGCCTCGCCGTCCTGCTGCTGCTGTTCTTCGGAGGACTGGTCCTTGTTGTCCTCGTCCTCATCCGAATCCTCGCCCTGCGAGGTCTGCTCGGCCATGTCGAGAGAGGCCAGCATGTCGCGCACCGTGCGGGCGAAGGCGCGCTGGTCCTCGACCGCTTTCGCAAGGCGATCGAGATCGCCGCCGGCCTTGGTCTCGATCTGCTCGCGCCAGAGATCGACCAGCTTCTCGGCCGCCTTGGGCGGCTTCAAGCCGGTGAGCCGCTCGCGCACCATCAGGGCGAGAGCGTCCTCTAGCGGCGCGTCCGCGCGGTCGGTGATCTCCTCATAGCGCCCGCCGCGATGGTAGCGATCCTCCAGCATGGCAGTGATGTTGCCGGCCATACCGGCCATCCGCCGCGAGCCGACGCATTCGACGCGCGCCTGCTCGACGGCGTCGAACACGGCACGTGCCGCATCCCCCTCGGGCGCGGCGCGGCGATGCACGCTGGCGTCGTGACAGGCCAGCCGCAGCGCCATCGAATCGGAATGGCCGCGCAGAATCGCGATGTCCTGCGCCGTCAACTTGCGCGGCGGCTCGGGCAGGCGGGCGCGGTCGCCGACCAGCGAGGGTTTATCGGCCGCGAAGACGATCTCCATCTCCGGCTTGCGGGCGATTGCCTTCATCGTCGAGGAGATCGCGCGCTTCAGCGGCTCGGCTGGCGCTTCCTTGGTCGTGCCCGGCTTGCGGTTTGAAAGGGTCATAGCGCCTTCGCGAAATGGTGGATCCGGTGGCCCGCGACGGGATAGTCCTCCATCACGCCATATTGCCGATAGCCCAGCTTCGGATAGAAATCCGGCGCCTGGAGGCTCATCGTACTCAGATAGACGCCCCGCGCGCCATGCTCGCGCGCGGCACTCTCGGCCATGGCGACCAGGGCCTCGCCATGGCCCTTCCCGCGATGCCCCGCGTCGATCCAGAGCAGATCGACATGGAGCCACTCCCACTTCAGCTCGCCGATCAGCCCACCGACGATCACGCCGTCATCGTCGCGCAGGCTGAGCGCCAGCGGCGCGCTGTTGCGCGCGCCAACGACCGCCGCGTTGTAGGCGCTGAGCCCGGCGACAACGGCCTCCCTCGTCGCCGCGACATCGGTTTCGCGCTGGAGGGTCGCCATGGCGGGGACGCCCGTCAGCTCAGGACCACGTTCGCCGCGCTCTCCGGCAGTTCCTTGCCGAAGGAGCGCTGGTAGAACTCGGCCACCAGCGTGCGCTCCATCTCGTCGCATTTGTTGAGGAAGGTGACGCGGAAGGAGAAGCCGATATCGCCGAAGATCGCGGCATTCTCGGCCCAGGTGATGACCGTACGCGGGCTCATCACGGTCGAGAGGTCGCCGTTCATGAAGGCGTTGCGGGTCAGGTCGGCGACGCGCACCATCTTGTCGATGACGCTGCGGCCTTCCGGCGTGCCTTGGAAGTGCTTCGACTTCGCCAGCACGATCTCGACCTCGTTGTCATGCGGCAGATAGTTCAGCGTAGTCACGATCGACCAGCGGTCCATCTGGCCCTGGTTGATCTGCTGCGTGCCGTGATAGAGGCCCGACGTGTCGCCGAGACCGACCGTGTTGGCGGTGGCGAAGAGCCGGAAGGCGGGGTGCGGGCGGATGACGCGCTTCTGGTCGAGCAGCGTCAGCTTGCCCGACTGCTCGAGCACGCGCTGGATCACGAACATCACATCAGGGCGGCCGGCGTCGTATTCGTCGAAGACGAGCGCGATGTTGTTCTGCAGCGCCCAGGGCAGGATGCCGTCCTGGAACTCGGTGATCTGCTTGCCTTCCTTCAGCACGATCGCGTCCTTGCCGACGAGGTCGAGACGGGAGACGTGGCTGTCGAGGTTCACGCGCACGCAGGGCCAGTTGAGGCGCGCCGCGACCTGCTCGATATGGGTCGACTTGCCGGTGCCGTGATAGCCCGAGATCATCACGCGCCGGTTGTGGGCGAAGCCCGCCAGGATCGCGATCGTGGTGTCGTGGTCGAAACGGTAATCGGGGTCGAGATCGGGCACATGGGCCTCGGTCGTCGAATAGGCCGGCACCTCGAGGTCCGAATCGATCCCGAAGGTCTGGCGCACCGACAGCTTCATGTCGGGCAGGCCGGCGGCAGTCGTCGTTGTCATCATCAAGTCTCCGGGCGTGGGAGCGTGACCGGAAACCGACCGGTTGTCCCGACGCCGACCGAGGAGGGAGGCAATGCCCCTAATTAGAGGCAAAGCCCGGCAGCGGCAATTCGCAAAGCGCCGGGTCGGCTGTTCGCAAGAGGCATGCCTGAAGCCTCGAACGCCCGTCAGCCACGCTGCGCCAGCAGCCGCTTCACGAGGGCCGAGACCTGGCCCGCCCCATTGCGATCGATCGCCGCGCCGGCAGGGGCGTCACCGGCCAAAGCCGCAGCGACCGCAGTGGCGAAGGACGCGGCCGTAGCCGCTTCCGGTCCCGAAAGCCGCAGGCAACGCGCCAATCCGGCCCGCTCCATCGCCTCCGCGCGCAGGTTTTGCTCGGTTTCGGCGCCTTCGTCGAACGGCATGACGAGGGCGCGGCACCCGGCCTCGACCAGGTCGAGCACCGTGTTGTAGCCGGCCTGGCTGATCGACAGCGCACAACCGGACAGCAGCTCCGGGAAGTCAGGACGGGCCCGCTCAACGATGACGTTTGGCGAGGCCGATTGCCGCAGTGCGGCGAAATCACCCTCGGAAACACCCCGTCCGGCGAGAATCCGCCAGCACCGGGAGGGATCGCCGAGCCGCGCCGCAACGATAGAGAGCCGAAACAAGGGCAGCGCCGCCCCCGAGCCGCCGCCGGAGACGAGAATCTCCCCTGAACCGTCACCCATCCGGGCCAGGCGCGGGGAACCCCTCTCCTGTAAGGAAAGGGGCAGGGGTGAGGTGTCGGCCCCTGGACCAGCGGGGCTACGCCCTGATGGCGAAGGCGGTGAGGTCACGGCCACAGTGTCGGGTGGCCGACCCCTCACCCTGCCCTCTCCCTTTGGGAGAGGGTTCCCCGCGCCTATCGCGGCAACCGCCGCCAGATACCCCGTGTAATGCAGCCGTGCCGCGAGCGCGGGCGAGACGGGCCAGGACGCCTCCAGCGGCAGGAAATCCCGGTCGCCATGCACGAGGACGCCGTCGAACAGCTCCGCCAGCCGCGCCTCCGCCTCTGCGATCCGGTCCGGCCGTGGCGTCACCAGCACGTCGCGGACGGAAGCCAGCACCAGGGCGCGCGGGTTGGCGGCCTTGGCCGCCGCGATCAGCCCGAGGAATTCGTCGGCCAGCTGCCGCCGGCCGAACGGGAAATGCTCGGTGATCACCACATCGGGCCGCAGCGTCGTCGCGAGCCCTGCAAGTACAGCCTGCCGCTCCGCCCGTCGCGAGGCCGTGATCGGCCGGCCGTCCTCGTCGAGCAGATTGCGAAAATCGACGCCCTCGACCTGCACCGGCGGCAATTGCACGAAAGCGAAGGGCTCGTCCGCCATCGCCCGCAACGGCATGCCGCCGCTGGCGAGCGTCACGGCAAAACCGCCCTCAGTGAGCGCCCGGGCGAGATGGGCGGCCCGCACCAGATGCCCGCTGCCGAGCAGATGCGTCACCGCGATCAGAACCGTGCCCGACACGCCGGTCGCGCTCACGGCGAAAGCCCGGCGGAGGCCCGCAGCCGCGCGGCGATCGCGTCGAGACCGGCCGACGCCGAGAACGCGCCCGTCAGCCGCCGATGCGCGCCCTGCCCCAGCACCGTCCGTCGTGCGGGGTCGGCCGCCAGCTCGGCCAGCGCGCGGGCCAGCGCGTCGATGTCGCCGGGTGGCACCAGGAGCCCCTCGAGGCCCTCCCGCACGAACTCGGGAATCCCGGCGAAGTCCGTCGCGACGATCGGCAGCGCCTGGCTCGCCGCCTCCATCACCACATTGGGCAGGCCGTCGCGGTCGCCGTCGCCGGCCTGCTTCGAGGGCAGGACGAACAGCTCGGCCTCGCGCAGCGCCGCGATGACATCGCCCTGCGCCTTCGGGCCCGCCCAGGTGATGCGGTCACTGATGCCCAGATCGGCACCGAGCGCCTGCAGCGCCTTCAGCTTCTCGCCGCCGCCGATATGCGTCAGGCGCCAGTGCAGGCCGGCGGGAAGCTGCGCCAGCGCCGCGAGCAGATCGTCGAAGCCCTTCTTCTCGACCGCGCGGCCGATGGTGACGAAGCGCACCGGGTCGGTGGGTTGGCTGCCGTCGCGGGCCGGCCGGGCCTGCGGCTCCGGAAAGCGCGCCAGCTCCAGCCCGTGATAGACCAGCGCGACCTTGTCCGGGCGGTCGGCCAGCCGCTGCAGCTCGCGATAACCGTCCTGCGTGCAGGTGACGCCCCAGGCGGCCGCCGCGATCTTCTCGCGCTTCTCCCAGTCCGGCGTCGTCCAGATGTCCTTGGCATGGGCCGAGAACGACCAGGTGATCCCGCGCAGCACCGCCGCATAAGCGATCACCGAGGCCGGCGTGTGCAGGTAATGCACATGCAGATGCGTGATCCCGGCCGGCAGTTCGTGCGCCATGACGCAGGCCTGTCCGAAGCGGCGCACCCGGTTGCGCGTGCGGTCGCGGGCGAGATCACGCAGGAAGGCCGGCAGCAGCCACAGGAAGCCCGGACGCAGCAGCGCCGACATCACGCCGCGCAGGACGCGGCCCGGCTCCTCATGCAGATACTCCGGCAGATAGCTCACCGGCGCGGTGATCTGGTTGTGCATCAGATGGCGGGCGACATCGGTCGGCCGGCGCAGCGACCAGATCGCGAAAGGCAAGCCGCGCTGCTGCAGACCCAGCAATTCCTGCGCGATGAAGGTCTCCGACAGCCGCGGATAGCCCTTCATCGCAATGGCGATGCGAGGAGTTGTCATCGCCGGCCGATCAGCATGAAGCGGGTGTAGTTCTTGGTCGGCAAGGCGCCCGCAAACAACGTCTCCGACAGCCCCGCCTGCGCCTGAAACGCTTCGAGCGAGGGCACGCAGCTCCGATGGTCGGGCTCGCGCACGTAGTCGTTGGACTGGAGCAGCATCGGCAGCCCGTGCGGCAGGGTCGACATCCAGCCGGGCACATCCACCAGATGCTCGCAGCTGGTGTTGATGACGAGGCCGGGCGCAGGCGTCTGCGCGGCGAAATCGAGCGTCGTCATGTCGGCGGTTAGCGCGCGGAAATGCCCCGAGGCCACGTGCCGGCGGTTCAGCCGCTCTGCGACCGGCGCGCAGACCGGGTCGAGATCGACGCTCACGACCGCAGGGATCGCCAGCCGCGCGTCGTCGAGAAGCAGGGCGCCGAGCACGCCATACCAGGCGCCGAGCACCCAGACCGGCCCCTGCGGCTGCGGCAGGACGTCGGCCAGCGCATCGACCAGCCAGCGCTTCGAGCCGATCTGCTTGTGGTTGAAGGCGATCCAGAGATCTTGCGGCATCCCGTCGGCGACGAGGCGCGCGAGATCGGCCACCACGCCATTGCCGGTGAGGGCTGCGACGCCGCGCAGAATGTCATAGAAGGCGTCGGGAGGCGTGTCGTGAGTCATGCCGGATCGGGAGGCGGTTTGAAGGTGGCGGGACCATATGCAAGCACGCCGGCAAAGGCCAGCGACGCGCCCGCCGGCACGCTCCTGCCCCATCTGGCGAGCCCCGCCGCAGCCCTGCGGCAGGTGCTCGCCGCCCATGCGGTGCGATCCTGCGCGCATATCGTCGAGATCGGCGGCGCCGGCCTGCCGATCACCGGCTTCCTGACCCATCGCCCCGACAGCGTGACCGTGATCGACCCCAAGATCCCGGATTTCGCCGCTGAGACTCTGAACGGCGCGCCCTGTCGCCTGCGCCACCGCGCCGCCAAGCTCCAGGAGGTCGAGATCGAGCCTCCGGGCCCCTACGCCCTGATCCTGCTCGGGCTCTCGCTCAAGCCTTTCGGGCGCAGCGGCGCGACGCCGCCACAACTGCTGGCCCTGGCGGCCGACGCGCAGGTGTTGGTGGTCGACTACGCGCTCGATCTGGAACGCGCCCAGGGACAGATCGGCGCGCTGGCCGCGACGCGCGACGCCGCGCCGACGATCGATCTGGCGTTGACGATCAACGACGAGGCGCTGCGGGCCGCCGGCTTCGACCGCCGGCGCTTCCTCGTCTTCGGTCCCGCCTGAGGCGGGACGCAGAGCCGGCACCGCCTCAGGCGCCGGAGCCGTCGGAGGGCTCGGATGGCCGCGCGACCGCCTTTTTGCGCGGCGCTCTGCGGGCCTTGGCCGGCACGGGATCGGCTGGCATCGTCTCCAGCGCCGTCACCTCGACCTCCGGTGCCAACCGGACGGTGCCGTCTCCAGCCGCGAGCCGATCGCCAGGCTCAGCGTCGGCTTCGACGGACACGGCGACGATTTCGGCTGCAACGCCCGCATCCTCATGCGTCTCGGCCAGTTCCGGCGCGCTGGCGAAGCCGACGGCGCCGAGCGGTTTCTCGCGCCCCCGGATCGCGATCTTCAGCGAGGTCGTGCCGCGATAGCTGCGGCCGCTGGCTCGGATCGTGTCCTCCGAAACGAGGATGTCGGCCAGAACACGGCGCGTCGCCAGTTCGAGTTGCGTCGCCACCGCCACGGTCTCCCCGACCGTGATGTCGCGCCGGCCGAGGCTGTCGTTCTCGACCGCGCCGGTGATCGCCTGGCCGCTGTGAATGCCGATGCCGATGCGCAGCGGCAGCGGCAGCGCCGCCCCGAACTCCCGGTTCAGCGCCTCCACCGCGCGGACGATGTCGCCAGCAGCGGCGATCGCCGTCTGCGCGCTCTTGGCCGGCGTGCCCTCGAGGCCGAACACCGCCATGAAGCCGTCGCCATAGAAGGCGTCGATGCGCCCGCCATGCGCCGCGATGGCCTGCGCCATCTCGTCGAAGAAGCGGTTGAGCAGGCCGATCAGCTCCTGCGGCAATTGCCGCGCCGACAAGGCCGAGAACGCGCGCAGATCCGCGACGAGAACCGTCAGACCGCGCTTGCCCATGCCGGTGTCGGGCGTAAGCTGGCCCGGCGTCGTCGCGCTCAGCCGCGAGGCCAGAAGGATCTGCACCTGGAGATCGTCCCGCGGCCGGATCTGGCAGGCCAGGCGAACCCGATCGGGCGCCGCGATCCGCCGCAGCAGCTTGGCTTCATTGGCCCCCGGAGCCGGAAGATCGTCGCCGCCATCCAGAACCAGCACACGGCAGGTGGCGCAGCGCGCCCGCCCGCCGCACAGGGCCGCATGGGGAATGCCGAAGCGCCGGAACATCTCCAGCACGGTCAAACCGGGCGCGAGCTTGCGGACGCCATGACCGACGAAGCGCACGGTGATCTGTCGCGTCGTCCGGACCCGGAATTCGCGAATGCCGACGAACAGGACGAAGCTGCCGACGAGGCCGTAGAACACCGTCTTCGCCCAGGTCACGTTCTGGTTGAACATGGCGATCTGGGCATCGGTCACGAATTCGGGCGCCAGCGCCATGCGGGCCGCCTCCCGCCCGCCGACGGCAAAGCCGATCAGCGACAGGACCGGGATCAGGATCGCCCCGAGCAGGAAAGGGTCCCGCCAGCGCTGGTAGCTGTCGCGCGCCCGCAGCGTGAAATGCAGGCCGATGATGCCATGCGCCCAGACCAGCAACAGCAGCAGGGTTTGCGAGGTCGCCAGGCCAGGCCAGAGACGGCGCAGAACGGCCGGGTAGCTCTCGTCGAGATGGAAGAGGCTGCCCATCACCCGCGTGCCGACGATGTGGTCGACGAGGAACAGCGGAATCGCCAGGCCCAGCCCGATCTGCAGCATCTCGCGCGCCGGCATCTTGAAGGTCCGCCGCTGCGCGACGCGCACCATCGCGAAGAACGGGTGCACGATCAGCGCGCCATAGAGCAGCACCGTCCCGAACCAGGAATGCCAGAGCCAGTATCGCCAGGACTGGACCTCCTCCATCGCCGCGACGCCGGCGATGCCCGCGGCATGATTGAGGAAATGGGTCGTGGCGAAAAACAGCAGGACCATGCCCGAGGCGAAGCGGATGTCGCGGCTCCAGGACGAAACCTGGTCCATGCCCCCGCCCATGCCGGTCCGACGCCCCCCGGCAGTCTGCTGCAGGCTCATGAGGTCACCTGGATCGTCAATGCACCTGCTCCGCACGCAGCGTGAAATCGGCCAGCCGGTAAAGCCGCGAGGCGAGGTCGCGCGACAGAGCCAGGCTGAAATCGGGGATCGTTTCGAGCAGCTCGAAGAACAGATCCTTCGGCAGCCGCAGGGCCGTGACGGCCGTCTTGGCGGTCACGGCGCCGACATAGTTCTGCCCCGTCAGCAGAGGCACGTCGCCGAGCAGGCTGCCCGAATGAAGGCTCAGCCTGCGACCATGGCCCTCGGCCGTCAGATGCTTGAGTTCGAGATCGCCCTGCAGGACGACGAAGACGCATTCGGGCTTTTCGCCCTCGGCGATGATCTGCGTGCCGGCATCGAAATGCAGCTTCTCTCCCATCAAAGCCACGAGCTTCAGGCGCGGTAGCGGCAGGGCGCGAAACAGCGGCAACTGGCGCAGACACGAAATGTCGGTTTCGAGGGTCATCGTCTCGCCTCCATCGGCTCGCGGCCGCCTCGTCCTGGGGCCGGGAAGGCGGCGGCATCGTCGGTCGCCCCGCCATCGCTCTCGAATGCCCCGCTCGGGCCATTGAAGACGATCCGCTGGGGGATGTCATCGACCAGATCGGCGTCCGCGACCAGAAGGAACAGGGTCATGCCGTCGCAATGCTCCCGCAAGCGGCGGACGATCATCTCCGGCTCGGCCGATGTCCCCAGGAAGGATCCGATGTCGAGAACCGCGACCTGCGGCGCCTTGATCAGCGCCTGCGCGAGCGGAATGGCGAGCCTCAGCCGCGTCGGCAGGAAGCGCCCGCGGATGCCGCAATCGGTGTCGAGGCCGATCCGGTAGAGATCGCCGTCGAGCCCCGCCCGCGCCAGCGCCTTGCGCACGATCATCGCCACCTTCTTGCGGGCGTCGGGAATGCCGTGACCGATGCGCCCGAACATCAGATTGTCGCGCAGGCTGGCGCCCAGCATCACCTTGCCCGTGTCGTAGAAGTCGACATCCTCCGCCGCATCGGCCGGGAGATGCAGCTTGAAGCTAACCCGCGCCCGCAGGATGCGCCGCTGCAGCCGGTCGTCGAGCAGATTGAGGCGGTGCCTGGGCTCGATATAGCCCAGCGCCAGCGCCACGAAGTCCCGCTCGGCCACGGCGTCGAAAGGCAGCCGCATGTCATGCTTGGTCAGCAGCGTCGCCAATTCGTTGAGGCGGTCGAAATCGAGCCCGGAGCCGAAGGAGTAGCGCTCGAACAGCGCATGCCCGAGCGGCAGGCCGGCGAAGATTTCGACCACGGTGGAGGCGATGCGCGAGCCGACCTCGACCAGCGGCTCGACCAGCGACTCCGCCTTCAGGATCGCATGCGCGTAGGGCTCGAACAGGAGCGTCTCATTGGCGAAACGCACGCCCCGGCGCGCACCGAAGATCAGGTTCTCGGCGATCGAGGCGTTGGTGTTGTAGCGGTCGGGATCGAAGGGCGTGATCAGGCCGGTCTGATTGCTGCGGGCGAGCTCGTCCGCCACGGCCCGGCGTGCATCGGTGATCTTCGCCTTGGCATCCTCGCTCAACACGCCGGTGACCTTCCCGTCGAGGCCCAGCTCATAGACGTCTTCGGCACAAGCCAGCACGTCGAGCACCGCCTTGACGCGTGCCGCAAGCTCCGCATCGTCGGCCACGCCGGCGCCCTCGTAGTCGGTCCAGTCGGCCTCGAAGGACAGGGGCGTATTGCCGGAGCGGATGGCCTCGACGAAGCGGCGATGCTCGGCCGGCGTGATCTTGCCGCCGGGCCGGATGCCGGGCCGGCGCCGCTTCAGCGGCAGCAGGATGTTGTCGCGGATCGTGCCCGCGATGATTTCGGTCTCGCTCCCGGCATAGCCGATCAGGTGGCTCGCCCGCTCGACCGACATGCGCGCCAGCGGCGCCCCGTCGATGAGGACCCGCCCGGAATAGTTCATCGCCTGCCGCCCGAGAATGCGACCCAGAACCTCCAGAGCCCCACCCGTCGGGCCGATCACGGCGACCACGCCCGGTCGCTCGATCCGCGCCGACAGCGGCATCAGCAGGGGCTGCCCGCGATTGTCGAGCATCTGGACGCCGTCGAGCCGGATGTCCCCGGTCGGCGGCAGGCGCACGACGCCCTCCTTCTCGTCGAGCTGGACGGTGTCGTCGGTGTTGAACTGGGCGATGACCTGTTCGTACTTGATCGAGACGTCGTTGCGCTGCTGGTCCCAGTCGATCAGCTCCTTGATCGGCGGCGGCAGGTCGCGATAGGCGGCGATCACAGCGACGAGCTGGCCGATGTCGAGGCGGCCCTGCAGCGCGAAGAACCCGCCGATCGCGTAGAAGAAGAACGGCGTGATCTGGGCCAGCAGATTGTTGAGGAACTTGACGGCGAATTTGCGCTTGAACAGCGCATAGCGGATGTCGAAGAGGCGTCCCAGCCGCCCGGCGATGTCGGATTGCACATAGATCGTCGCGCCATGGCCCTGGATCGTCGGCCCCGCATCGACGATCTCGCCGATCCGGCCTGCGAGCTGGCGCGAGGCGATCTGCCGTTCGCGACCCAGCCGCAACTGCTCGCGCCGCAGGATCGGGACGATGATCGCCTGCGCCAGCACGATCAGCAGCGCGATCGACCCGAGCCAGACGCTCTGCACCATGATGAAGGTCAGCGCGGTCAGCGCCTGGCTGAGCAGGAAGACCGGCTGGATGAAGGCGTCGCCCACGAAGCCGCCGATGGGCTCGACCTCGTCCTTGATCATGCTGGCGACCTCGGCCGGCTTGACCGCGCGGATATCCTCCGGCCGAAAGCGCATGAGCTGGCTGAACAGGTCGTATCGCATGCGCCGCAGCATGCGCTCGCCGAGAATGCCCTTGCGGACGTTGATGACGTATTTGAAGGTGCCGTTGATCAGGACGAGGAACAGGAAATAGAAGCTCAACCCGAGCAGCAGCCCGACCTGACCGACCTCGAAGCCCTCGAAAAGCTTGAAGCTGGCGCCGCCGAGGAAGGAGGGCAGGCCGAGCGTGACGTCGAGCAGCGTCGCGCTGGTCTTCCCGTCCTTGAACGCCCCGCCCTGGATGGCGTCGTTGACGATCCGCTTGGGCACGTCGAAGGACGCCCAGTAGAACGGGATCGAGGCCAGGATGATGAGCAGGACGACGATCTGCTCGCCGCGGCTCTTCTCCCAGACATAGCGGAAGAGATTGGTCTCCAACGGGGATCCTCGCCGGCGCGTCGGACCCTGCGCCCGCGTCCTGACCTGACGCTCTTATGTGTGCCAGCTTCGCGCGAAGCGCAATGTGGCGCCTCCTCCGTTCGCAGGACGGCGGCGAGCGCCTCCGACGGTCGAAGCGACCGGCTTGAGAGCGTCGACGGCCGCCGCACGGCTGGGCCCCGTTGAGGCACGGGTCCCGTTGCGCCGCTGTCATGCCGGCCGGGCAATCTCGGCTCGAATGACGCAACCCGGTCGAAACCCGTTGGCAACGCGGCCGTTTAGACGTCTAGTGGCGTCATGGTCTCATCAGGAGGCGACGAGGCGTTCCAGCGGAAACGGCTGATGGATACTCTGCGGATCAGCGATTTGCGTATCGGCTTCACGGTCCACGGGCTCGCCCGCGAGGTCGTGAAGGGCGTCAGCCTGCGCGTGCCCGCGGGCAAGACCGTGGCGCTGGTCGGCGAATCCGGCTCCGGCAAATCGGTGATCTCGCAGGCCATCATGGGGCTTCTGCCGCGGGCCGGCGCGGTCACCGGCGGCGAGATCCTGTTTCGCGACCCGCAACAATCCGATTCTCAAATCGACATCGCGCGGCTGCCGGCCGAGGGCAAGGAGATCCGCGCCCTGCGCGGCGGCCGCATGGGCATGATCTTCCAGGAGCCGATGTCCTCGCTCTCGCCGGTCCACACCATCGGCAACCAGATCGAGGAAGCGCTGCTGCTGCACCGGCCGATGTCCAAGGCGGAGGCCCGCGGCCTGATCGAGACCATGCTCGGCCGTGTCGGCTTCAAGGACCCGGCGCGCGCCTTCGGGCTCTATTCCTTCGAGCTGTCGGGCGGCCTGCGCCAGCGCGCCATGCTCGCCATGGCGCTGATCTGCCAGCCGGCTCTGCTGATCGCCGACGAGCCGACGACCGCCCTCGACGTCACCATCCAGGCCCAGGTGCTCGACCTGATGCGCGATCTCCAGGCCGAGATGGGCATGGCGATCCTGCTGATCACCCATGATCTCGGCGTCGTCGCGAACATGGCCGACGAGGTGGTGGTAATCTACCATGGCGAGATCATGGAAAGCGGCCCGGTCGAGGACATCTTCCGCCGCCCGCGCCACCCCTATCTCAAGGCCCTGCTCAAGGCCTCTCCGCATTTCGACATGGCCGAGGGCGAGCGGCTGGTCGCGCTGCGCGAGGCCAGGCCGCGCCCGCCCGCCGCGCCGCGCGCGATGGTGCCGCCGCAGCCCGGCGTCGAGGCCGCTCCGCTGCTGCGCGTGCGCGGCCTGCGCAAGGCCTATACCACCGGCTCGCGCAGCTTCTTCGGCAAGGGCACGCAAGCGACGGTGCTGGCGGTCGACGATGTCGGCTTCGACATCCAGCGCGGCGAGTGCCTCGGCCTCGTCGGCGAGAGCGGCTGCGGCAAGACCACCGTCAGCAAGATCGTGATGCGGGCCGTCACCCCCGACGCCGGCACGATCGAATTCGACGATGGCCGCGAGAAGGTCGATGTGCTCGGTCTGGAGGGCGAGGCGCTGCGCGCCTTCCGGCCGCGCGTCCAGATGATCTTCCAGGACCCGGTCTCGTCTTTGTCGCCGCGCATGACCGTGATGAACATCCTGCGCGAGCCGCTGGTCGTCCACGGCAAGGGCAGCGGCAGCGAGCAGACGGCGCGGGTCAGGGCGCTGATGGAGGATGTCGGGCTCGATACCCGCTTCCTCAACCGCTACCCGCATTCGTTTTCCGGCGGCCAGCGCCAGCGCATCGGCATCGCCCGCGCGCTCGCCCTCGATCCGGACCTGATCATCTGCGACGAGCCGGTCTCGGCGCTCGACGTCTCGGTCCAGGCCCAGATCCTCAACCTGCTCAAGGATCTGCAGGCCGAGCGCGGGCTGACCTTCCTGTTCATCTCCCACAACCTCGCCGTGGTGAACTACATGGCCGACCGGATCGCCGTGATGGCCAATGGCCGCATCGTCGAGATCGCCCCGCGGCATGCGCTGTTTGCCCGGCCGATGCACCCCTACACCCGGGCGCTGCTCAAATCGGTGCCGTTCGCCGATCTCGACCGCAAGCTCGACTTCAAGGTGGCGGCGCCCGGCGGGGCCTCCGACGCGACCCATTGGGCGCCCGCCTTCCGCCGCGATCCGCAAGGCGAGGCGCTGGCGCATCTGCCGCTCGGCGACGGCCATTTCGTGCTCGCCCGCCCGGGCGCCGATATCCGGGAAATGGCCTGATGCGGGAGACGGTTCGATGACCGCGCGACGCCTCTCGTGCCCGACCCGTCGCGGCGCGCTGTTGCTGGGCTCGGCCGCCCTGGCGGCAGCCGGTCTGCCGCGCCTTGCCCCGGCCGCCTCGACCACGCCGGCGCAGCTGATCGACAGCCCGTTCTTCGCCCGTCAGGTCGCGGCGGGCACCCTGCCGGCGGTGGCGCAGCGCGTGCCCTCCTCGCCCCGCATCGTCGATATCTCGGGCGAGGACCGGACGCCCGGCCGCCATGGCGGCACCATGCGCATGCTGATGGGCGACCAGCGCGACATCCGCATGATGACGCTCTACGGCTACACGCGCCTCGTCGGCTACGACGACAACCTCGAGATCGCCGCGGACGTGCTGGAGAGCTATGAGGTCGAGGAAGGCCGCATCTTCACCCTGCGGCTGCGGCCCGGCCATCGCTGGTCGAACGGAGCCCCGTTTACGGCGGAAGATTTTCGCTACTGGTGGGTCAATGTCGCCAACAACCGGCGGCTTTCGCCGGGCGGCCCGCCCCAGGCCCTGCTGGCGGGCGGCGAGCCGCCGGTCTTCGAGGTGCTCAGCGAAACCGCGATCCGCTACAGCTGGAGCAAGCCGAACCCGATCTTTCTACCGGCACTCGCCGGCGCGCAGCCGACCTATATCTGCATGCCATCGGGCTATCTGAAGCAGTTCCATATCGACTTCGCCGACCCGGTGACGCTGCATACGCGTGTCCGGCAGGCCCGCGTGCGCGACTGGGGTGCGCTGCATGAGCGGCTCTCGCGCATGTACCGGCCGGAGAATCCCGATCTCCCGACGCTCGACCCCTGGCGCAACATCACCCCTTTGCCGGCCGAGCAGTTCACCTTCCAGCGCAACGCCTTCTTCCACCGGATCGACCAGAACGGCCGGCAGCTGCCCTATGTCGACGAGGTCACGCTGACCATCGGCACCAGCGCGCTCGTGCCGGCCAAGGCCGCCGCCGGCGAGGCCGATCTCCAGGCCCGCTACCTGCGCTTCGACAACTATACCTTCCTGAAGGACGCCTCGAAGCGGATGAACTTCGACGTCCGGCTCTGGAAGCGGGCCGAGGGCTCCTATTTCGCGCTGATGCCCAACATGAACGCGATCGACCCGGTCTGGCGCGATCTCAACCGCGACCTGCGCTACCGCAAGGCCTTGTCGGTGGCGATCAACCGCAAGGACATCAACCACGTCATCTTCTTCGGCCTGGCCAAGGAGAGCGGCAATACCGCCTTGCCCGAAAGCCCGCTCCACAACGCGGACTTCGCGAAGCTGTGGATGCAGCACGATCCCGCCCTCGCCGACCGGCTGCTCGACGAGGCCGGCCTGGACAAGCGCGCGCGCGACGGCATCCGCTTGCTGCCGGACGGCCGCCGGCTCGAATTCACCATCGAGACCGCTGGCGAGAGCACCGAGGAGACCGACATCCTCGACCTGATCAAGCAGGACCTCTACGCCGTCGGCATCAAGATCTACCCGCGCTCGACCCAGCGCGACGTCTTCCGCCGCCGCATCACCGCCGGCCAGACCGTCATGTCGGCCTGGGCGGGCATGGATAACGGGCTGGTGGCTGCGGATATGGAGCCCGACGCCATGGCGCCGACCAGTTCGGCCCAATTCAACTGGCCGCGCTGGGGCCAGTTCCTCGAGACCGGCGGGCGCGAGGGCGAGGAGCCCGACGTTCCCGAGGTCCGCGAACTCGTGGCGCTCTATCACGCCTGGCGCACCACCGCGACGCAGAGCCAGCGCCGCCAGATCTGGCAGCGGATGCTGGAGATCAATGCCCAGCAGCTCTTTGCGATCGGCGTGGTCAACGGCACGCTGCAACCGGTCGTCGTCTCGCGCGACCTGCGCAACGTGCCGCAGAAGGGGCTCTACAGCTTCGAGCCGGGCGCCTTCTTCGGCCGTTACATGCCCGACACCTTCTGGTTCGACACCAACAAGACCGCCGGTCTCGACAAGGCCAAGGGCTGAACCATGCTGCTGAAATACATCCTCAAGCGCATCCTGGTGATGATCCCGACGCTGCTGGTCACCAGCGCGCTGATCTTCACGGTCATCAACCTGCCCGAGGGCGATTATTTCGAGACGCTGGCCGCGGAGATGCAGGCCCAGGGCGAGAAGGCCGATCTTTCGCGCATCGAGTTCCTCAAGAAGGAGTACGGCTTCGACCGGCCGGTGGCCGAGCGCTATGTCTGGTGGGTGCTCGGCCTGCTCCAGGGCGACATGGGCTATTCCTTCGAATATCAGCGTCCCGTGCGCGAGATCGTCGGCGACCGTCTGATGCTGACGATGATCGTCTCCTTCGTCACGATCATCGTCACCTGGGTCGTCGCCTTCCCGATCGGGATCTACTCGGCGACGCATCAGTACAGCTGGGGCGATTACGGCCTGACCTTCGTCGGGCTGCTGGGGCTGGCCGTGCCGCATTTCCTGCTGGCGCTGGTCTTCATGTATTTTGCCAATGTCTGGTTCGGCACCTCGATCGGCGGCCTCGTCGATCCGCAATATCTCAACCAGCCGATGAGCTGGGCCAAGGCGGGCTCCGTGCTGGAGCATCTCTGGATTCCCGTGATCATCATCGGCGCCGGCGGCACGGCGGGCATGATCCGCGCGGTGCGCGCCAACCTGCTCGACGAACTGCAGAAGCAGTATTACGTCACCGCCCGCGCCAAGGGGCTGCCGCCCGGCAAGGCGCTGCGCAAATACCCGCTGCGCATGTCGCTGAACTTCTTCGTCTCCGACATCGGCGACATCCTGCCCTCGATCGTCTCGGGCGCCGAGATCGTCGCCATCGTCCTCTCGCTGCAGACGACCGGGCCGCTGCTGATCCGCGCCCTGCAGAGCCAGGACATGTATCTCGCCGGTTCGTTCCTGATGTTCCTGTCTTTCCTGACTGTGATCGGCGTGCTGATCTCGGACATCGCGCTCGCGATCCTCGACCCGCGCATCCGCCTGCAGGGGGCGGCGACCAAGTGAGCCCGATCGCACAAACGAGCCCGCTCTCGCCCTCGACCTTGCCGCCCGAAGGCGCGCCCCTGCCGCACACGGCCTCGACCGCGCCCTTCGAGCCCAATGCGGTCGAGACGATGACGCCAGCGCAGGAGCGGATCTACCTCGCCTCGCAATGGCAGCTGATGTGGTGGAAGTTCCGCAAGCACAAGCTCGCGGTCATCTCCGGCTTCGTCATCCTGGTGATCTATGCCATGGCGGCCTTCGCCGAGTTCCTGGCGCCCTATCACTATACGACGCGCAACACCGACTTCATCCGGGCGCCGCGGCAGGAGGTCCATCTCTTCCACGAAGGCCGCTTCCTCGGCCCCTTCGTCTATCCCTACACGCAGCGCCTCAACATGGAGAACCTGAAGCGCGAATACGACGTCGATCGGACCCGCCCGCAGCCACTGCGCTTCTTCTGCAAGGGCGACGACTACCTGTTCTGGGGGATGATCCCCGGCAACCGTCGTCTCGTCTGCGCGCCGGAGGACGGCACGCTCTTCCTGCTCGGCACGGATCGCCTGGGCCGCGACATGCTCTCGCGCATCCTCTATGGCGGGCGCATCTCGCTCTCGATCGGCCTGCTCGGCGTCTTCGTCTCCTTCGTCCTCGGCGTCATTATCGGCGGGATCGCCGGCTATTACGGCGGCAAGGTCGATCTCGTGGTCCAGCGCCTGATCGAAATCGTCCAGTCGCTACCGCATATCCCGCTCTGGCTGGCGCTCGCCGCGATCATGCCGCCCTCCTGGAGCCCGCTGCTGGTCTATTTCGGCATCACCGTCATCCTCGGCCTGATGGACTGGACCGGGCTGGCGCGCGCGGTGCGCTCGAAACTGCTGTCGCTGCGCGAGGAGGATTATGTCGTCGCCGCCCAGCTGATGGGGGCCAAGCCCGCCCGGATCATCGGCCTGCATCTGGTGCCGGGCTTCATGAGCCATCTCATCGCCTCGGCGACGATCACCATCCCCAAGACCATCCTCGGCGAAACGGCGCTGAGCTTCCTGGGGCTGGGCCTGCGGCCGCCGATCACGAGCTGGGGCGTGATGCTCAACGAGGCGCAGAACATCAACGTCGTGGCGCTCTACCCCTGGCTGCTCTATCCGGTCGTGCCCGTCATCCTGATCATCCTGGCCTTCAACTTCCTCGGCGACGGCCTGCGCGACGCAGCCGACCCCTATCGCTGAGGCCCGACCTTTTTATTGAGCCCGACGCCCGGTGCGCATCGCCTTCCATACCCCGCTCAACGCCTATGATGATGGCCGCATCTCGGGCGACCGCCGCATGGCGCGCCAGCTCGTCGCCGTGCTGGAGGGGCTCGGCCACGCGGTCGAGCCCGTGCTCGGCGCACGCGATTTCATGCCGACGCCGGAACCCGACCGGCTGGCGCGCCACCAGGCGCAAGCCGCGGCCCGGGCCGACGCCATGCTTGCGCGCTGGGAGACCGGCGAACCGCCGCCCGAGCTCTGGTTTTCCTATCACAACTACTACAAGGCCCCCGACCTGCTGGGTCCGGCCATCGCGGGTCGTCTCGGCATTCCCTATGTCGTCGCGGAGGCCAGCGACGCAGCGCGCCGCGCCAGCGGCGAATGGGCCGCCCATACGCGTATCGTGCGGGCCGGCCTCGCCGCCGCCGACCTGCATCTCTGCTTCACCGATCGTGATCGGCAGGGTCTCGAACCCTGGCGCACGGCCCACAGCGCGCTGATGGAACTGCCACCCTTCATCGCCCTCCCGGACGAGCCACCCGCCGCGGCAGGCCAGGCGACTGTTCCGCGCCTCGTCACAGTCGCGATGATGCGCGAGGGCACCAAGGAAAACAGCTACCGGGTGCTCGCCCGCCTGCTCGCCGCCCTGACGGACCGGCCCTGGACGCTGACCATCATCGGCGACGGCCGCAAGCGCGGCGACATCGAGCAGGCCTTCGCCGGCCTGCCTGCGGGGCGGATCGCCTGGCGCGGCGCCATTCCCCATGATCGCGTCGTCGCCGAACTCGCCGGACACGACATCTTCGTCTGGCCGGGCGTCCGTGAGGCCTATGGCCTCGTCTATCTGGAGGCGCAGGCCCTTGGCCTGCCGATCGTCGCCTTCGACAGCGGCGGCGTCTCGGCCACCGTGCGCAACGGGGCGACCGCCCTGCTCGCCCCCGAGGGCGACGAAGCCGGCTTCGGAGAGGCCTTGCGCAGGCTGCTGGGCGACGCCGATCTGCGCCAGGCGATGGGCGCCACCGCGCGCCGCTTCGCCCTGACCGAGCGCAATCCGGCGCAAGCAGCGCTCATCCTCGAACGGGCGCTGGCGGTCGCAGTCGCCAACCGCGCCGCCCGCGCGGCGTCCCACCCGCAGACGCCGCGATGACCGGCAGCGACACGTCACTCTGGAGGCCGCTCCAGGTCGAACTCGACCGCTGGAGCGTCGCTGGGCGCGCGATCAAGCTCTGGCTGCGCGACGACGACGCGGTCGCGCCCAGCCCGGCGCTGAACCGGCTGGCGGCGCTCGGCGAACGCTTCGCGCTTCCAGTCCTCCTGGCCGTCATCCCGATGCTGGCCGAGCCCGCCCTGGCGGCGAGCCTGCGGGCGATGCCGCTTCTCCTGCCCTGCCAGCATGGCTGCTGGCACCGCAACCATGCCCCCGCCAGCGCCAGGAAGAGCGAGTTCGGGTTGCAGCGCCCGGCCGAAGAACTTCGCGCCGAGATCGACGAGGCCCGCTTGCGCCTGGAGGATCTGCTCGGCCCCGCGCTCCTGCCGGTCTTCGTGCCACCCTGGAACCGGATCGACCCCGCCCATGCCGCCTTGCTCCCCGGCCTCGGCTTTGCCGGGCTCTCCTGCTTCCGGGGTTTCGGCCTTGGCCCCTCGGGTGGCCCGCATCTGGCCAACACCCATCTCGACATCATGGACTGGGGCGGCGGCCGCATCGGGCGCACGCCGCAGGATCTGGTCGCGGAAGCCTGCCGGCTGCTCGCGGGCCAGCGCGACGCGACGGCGGGCGATGCGGAACTGGGCCTGCTCCTGCATCATCGCGACCACGATGCGACGGCCTGGGCCTTTCTCGACTCGTTCCTGGGCTGGACCCGCCACCATCCGGCGATCGTCCCGACCGATCCGCGCCATCTTTTCCAGATCCCAGTTCCCTCCTGACGTTTGGAGAGCTAAATTGCGGGAACCCGGCCCCTGCAAAAACGTTGTGCGCGTATGAAAAACCTGATCGCCGCCCTTCTTGCCACCGCGACTGTCGCCGCCTGCAGCGCTCCCCCCCGGCCGCAGTTGGAGGGCATGCCGAGCGCCACACCGGCCAAGCGCATCGCCATCGTCGGGAGCGAGGTCGTGCTGCCCGACGGCACCCGCGCCCCGATGGATGCCACCGGCGGTTTCCTGCTGCCTAATGGCGAGCGCGTGCTGCGCGACGCCCGCGGAGCACTTGTGCTGCCCAATGGCAACCGTTGCCTGCCCGATGGGCGAGGCTATGTCTGCCCTTGACCTGAATTAGGGCGCCGACCCTGCGTCAGCGGGCTTGGAGCGAGGCTGACCGCGCGCTATAAGAGGGCCGCGTATTCTCAGGTGCGTTCGTCCTCGGCATGAGGTCGTCTGACCTATCTGCGGGGGGCGACGCGGATATGCCTTTCAATGTCGTCGATCTCGCGAGTGCCGAACGGGCGCCGCGAAGCTCCCATGCGCCGCGCGTCCTGATCTACAGCCACGATACATTCGGCCTCGGCCATATCCGCCGCTGCCGGGCGATCGCGAACTCGCTCGTCGCGAGCTATCCTCATATATCAGTGATCATCGTCTCGGGGTCGTCGGTGATCTCGAGCTTCCAGTTCGGCGACGGCGTCGATTACGTCCGCATCCCCGGTATCGAGAAGCAGAGCGACGGCCGCTACGGCCCCCACCATCTCAATCTCGATCTGAACGACACGATCCGGCTGCGCACCGACATCATCAAGCAGGTGGTGTTGTCGTTCGATCCCGACGTCGTCATCGTCGACAAGGAGCCGATCGGCCTGCGCGGCGAACTCGTGCCCGCACTCGACATCCTGCGCCGCCGCGGAGCGCGGATCGTGCTTGGTCTGCGCGACGTGCTCGACGAACCCGCCAAGCTGCTCGAGGAATGGCGTCAGAGCGGCGCCGTCGAGGCGCTCGGCCAGATCTATGACGACATCTTCGTCTACGGGCTGGAGAGCATCTACCAGCCGCTCGCGGGCCTGCCGAACCCGCATCTCTACGCCCACAAGATCCGCTACACCGGTTATCTCAAGCGCGCCGTGCCGAGCCCCGTGCCGCCGACCCGCTATCCGCGGATCACCAAGGGCCCCTTCATCCTGGTGACGCCCGGCGGCGGCGGCGACGGTGCCGGCGTGATCGACTGGGTGATTTCGGCCTATGAGGCCGATCCGACCATTGCCCTGCCCGCCTTGATCGTGTTCGGGCCCTTCATGTCGCGCGAACGCCGCAAGGATTTCTCCGAGCGCATCGCCCGCATCCCCAAGCTCGAGAGCCTCGGCTTCGAGCCGCGCCTCGAATTGCTGATGAACCGGGCCCACTGCGTCGTGGCGATGGGCGGCTACAACACGTTCTGCGAGGTGTTGTCCTTCGACAAGCCGGCCCTGATCGTGCCGCGCGTCAAGCCCCGCCTTGAACAGGCGATCCGGGCCGAGCGCGCCGCGCAGCTCAAGCTGGTCGACGTGCTGCACGATCCGCTCGAAACCGGCAGCGGCGAGCGCGATGCAGGCGTCATGGCCGCAGCCCTCCATGCGCTGCCCCAGCGCATGCCACCCTCGCAAGCTTTCGTGCCGAACCTTCTCGACGGCCTGCCGACGGTCAATCGCGCCCTGGCGGACGATCTCTCGATGCCGATCCGCGGGCGAATCCTCGCACAAAATGCCGCGCTGACGAGTTAGACGCGTCGTTGCTGCGGATCGTCGGGGTCGACGCCTCCGGCGATGGACAAGCGGAGATAAACTTTCCAATATATCAGGCATTGCAAGACGGAGTGCCGCGCGCCGCCGCCATTCCGGAGGAGATGCCCGTCATGGCCGCCCTGCACTTCAAGAATTTCGCGCTGCTCGAGCCCGATTTCGGCGACGTCCGCGCCGGTTATGAATTGCTGGTCGAGGGCGACACGGTCCGCGAGCTCTCCGACAAGCCGATCAAGGCGGACTTCGCCGACGTCGTCGATTGCGGCGGCCGCACCCTGATGCCGGGCCTGATCGACAGCCACGTCCACGTCTTCCTCTCCGAGGTCGTCATCCGCTCCATGGAGAGCATGCCGCTCACCCTGATGACGGCCCGCGCCATCGGCCTGATGAAGCGCATGATCGACCGCGGCTTCACCACGGTGCGCGACACCGGCGGCGCCGACTGGGGCATCAAGGAGGCGGTCGAGACGGGTCATGTTGCCGCCCCGCGCCTGTTCATCGCCGGCCAGGCGATCGGCCCCACCGGCGGCCACAGCGATCCGCGCCGGCGCACCGATTTCGGCACGCGCTGCCAGTGCTGCAACGCCATGGCCTATACGATGAACGTCTCCGATGGCGTGTCTGCCGTGCGCAAATCGGTGCGCGAGCAGATGCGCCAGGGCGCCGACCACATCAAGATCATGATGTCGGGCGGCGTCGCCTCGCCCTACGATCCGCTCGATTCGCTGCAGTTCAGCCTCGACGAGGTCCGCACCGCCGTCGAGGAAGCCGCCGCCTTCGGCCGCTATGTCTGCGCCCATGCCTACACGCCCGAGGCGATCACCCGCGCCGCCCATTGCGGCGTGCGCGCCATCGAGCACGGCAACCTGATCGACGACGCCTCGGCCAGGCTGATGGCGGAGAAGGGCATGTTCCTCACCGCCAATCTCGTCGCCTATTACGCCATGAAGGAGCGTGCCTCGGAATTCGGCATGAGTGGCGACATGCTCGCCAAGAACGACCTCGTCATCGATGGCGGCCTGCGCTCCCTTGAGATCTGCAAGCGCGCCGGCGTGCCCGTGGCCTATGGCTCGGACCTGCTCGGCCAGCTCCAGGTCGACCAGTCCCGCGAGTTCCTGTTGCGCCGCGAGGTGCTCTCGCCGATCGAGATCATCCGCTCGGCAACCACCGTCGGCGCACAGCTCCTGCGCATGGAGGGCAAGCTTGGCACGCTGCGTGCTGGGGCTTATGCCGATATGATCCTGGTCGACGGCAATCCGCTCGAGGATCTCGGTCTGTTGCAGGATCAGGGCGCGCGGCTGCCCGTCATCATGAAGGGCGGCGTGTTCCACAAGAACACGCTGCAGTGAGAGCAGATTGAATGCGTAGGAAAACACGCCGTCATCCTGGACAAGCGGCGAAGCCGCGCAGTTCCGGGATCCATCATAGGGCTCGACTGCGCCTCATGATGGATCCCGGCGCTCCGCTTCGCTTCGGCCGGAATGACGGCGTCCTGTCCGGCATCGCCGGAGAAACCCAATGAGCGCCAGCACCCGCCCGAGCCTGGGCAGCGTCGCACTCAACGCGGCGGCGGGCCTGTCGCTGCTCTACATCCTGCTGCCGCTGATCTTCGTCACCTGGCTCGCCTTCTTCCGGCAGGAGATCCCCTCCTTCCCGCCTGAGGGCTATTCGCTGAAGTGGTTCGCCGCGGCGGCCAACAACCAGCCCTTCATCAACGGCTTCCTGCTCAGCCTGCAGGTCGGCGTCGCGGCAACGCTGCTCGGCCTGCTCGTCGGCGTGCCCGCGAGTCTCGCGCTGGTGCGCCACCGCATCGTGCTCGGCCCTCTCTTCAACACGCTGTTGCTGATGCCGCTGGTGATGCCGGGCATCGTTTTGGGCACAGCGATCTACGTCTTCCAGATCGAGACCGAGATTGCGACCGGCCTGCCGGTGATGGGCTCGCAGGGCGGGCTGATCGCCGCGCATACGCTCGTCGTCATTCCCTGGGTGGTGCGCCTCGTCACGGCCAGCCTCGTCGGCTTCGACCGGACCATCGAGGAGGCCGCGCAGAATCTGGGTGCCGGCCCCTTCACCACCTTCCGTCGGGTGACCCTGCCGAGCATCCGGCCGGGCATCGTCGCGGCCGGTCTCTTCGGCTTCGTCACCTCCTTCGGCAATCTGGAGATGAGCCTGTTCCTGGTGGGACCGGGCCGCACCACATTGCCTATCGCCATCCTGCAATATCTCGAATGGAAGATCGATCCGACCGTGGCAGCCGCATCCCTGATCCAGATCGTCCTCATCGCGGTCGCGATGATCATCACCGACCGCTACGTCAAACTGAGCCGGGTGGTCTGAAGACGATGGCACGGCTTTCGATCGAGCATCTGCGCAAGACCTATGGCGACCTGACGGTCGTCGACGACGTCACCATCGACATCGCCGACGGCGAGTTCCTCGTCCTGCTCGGCCCCTCCGGCTGCGGCAAGACGACGACGCTGCGCATGGTCGCCGGCTTCATCGCCCCCAGCGCCGGGGCCATCACCATCGGCGAGCGCAGCGTCACCGCGCTGCCGCCCTGGAAGCGCAATTGCGGCCTCGTCTTCCAGAGCTATGCGCTGTTTCCCCACATGACGGTGGCGGAGAACGTCGCCTTCGGCCTGGAGATGCGCAAGGTTTCGCCGGCCGACCGCATCCCGCGCGTCGCCGAGGCCCTGCGCCTCGTGCAGCTCGCCGGCTTCGACGAGCGCTATCCGCGCCAGCTCTCCGGCGGCCAGCAGCAGCGCGTCGCGCTGGCGCGCGCGCTCGCGATGGAGCCCGATGTGCTGCTGCTCGACGAGCCGCTGTCCAATCTCGACGCCAAGCTGCGCCAGGAGGTCCGCGTCGAGATCCGCGACCTGCAGCGCAAGCTCGGCCTGACCACCATCATGGTCACCCACGACCAGGAGGAGGCGCTGACCATGGCCGACCGGCTGGTCGTCATGGAAAAGGGCAAGGTTCGCCAGATCGGCAGCCAGCGCGAGCTTTACGAGAAACCCGCCGACCGTTTCGTCGCCGGCTTCATCGGCCGCAGCGCCTTTCTCGATGGCGAGATCACCGCGCCGGGCCGCTTCCGCACCAGGGGCGGGGTCGAGATCGGCTGCGCAGCGGCGACCGGCACCGGCGCAGCAACGCTCGCCCTGCGGCCGGAGCGCATCGCGGTCGGTGGCGAGGCGCAAGGCCTTCACAACCATTTCCAGGCCCGTGTCGAGCACGCCTCCTATCTCGGCGCGATCCTCGACATCGACGTCAGCCTCTCCGGCCATGACCGGATGCTGTTGCAGATCCCGAACAAGGCCGGCGTCGCCGAGCCGAAGCCGGGCGAGACCATCACCATAGGCTGGGCCGAAGACGCCGGGCTCGTTTATCCGCGCGAGGCCTGAATCCAGGCTTCGTCGGGCGTCCAACAGGGGAGTTTGAACATGACCACATTCGACAGACGCGATCTGCTCAAGGGCGCCGGCGCCGCCGCGCTCGTTTCCGGGCTCGGCGCCCCGGCTCTCGCCCAGGCGGCCGGCAAGGTCGTGGTCGGCACCTGGGGCGGCGACTATGCCCGCCTGCTGACCAAGAACATCGAGGACCCGATCCTCAAGCCCAAGGGCATGGAAGTGGTGCAGGACCAGGCCGGCGACGCGCCGCGCCGCGCCAAGATGGTCGCCGAACGCCGCCTGCCGCGCGGCACGGTCGACATCCAGGGCCTCTCGGCCGCCAACATGTATGAGATGAACGAGGCCGGCGTCATCGAGACGATCGACTACGCCAAGATCCCCAACGCCAAGAACCTGATTCCGGCGATGAAGTATCCCTATGGCGTCGGACACATCTATTCCGGCAACGTGGTGATCTACAATCCCAAGGTCATCACGGCAGCCCCGACCGGCTTCAAGGACTGGCTCGACCCCAAGCACGGCAACAAGATCGGCTTCATCGACATCCAGTACCAGTCGATCATGATCGCGGCCTCGCTCGCCGGCACCAATGGCGCCAGCATGAACGACCTCGACAAGGCCAAGGAAGTGCTGATGGCCGTCAAGAAGGCCGGCGCCCGCGTCTACCCGACCAACGAAGCGTTCGCCGCCGCGATGAAGAACGAGGAGATCGGCATCAGCGCGATCTGGAAGGCGCGCGTCGTGCAGTGGCAGAACGCCGGCATCCCCTGCGAGGCCGTCTCGCCGGTGGAAGGCATCCCGATCTATGTCTCGGGCTTCGTCATCCAGAAGAACGCGCCCAACAAGGACAATGCCTACGCCTACATGAATGCGATGCTGGAGAAGGCGCCGCAGGAGGCCTTCGCGGTCGACATGGGCTATAACGGCACCGTCACCGGCCTCACCGTCGCGCCTGATCTGCAAAAGCGCATCGGCTTCACGCCCGAGGAGGAGAAGAAGCTCCGCGACCTCGACTACGCCTTCCTCGCCAAGAACGATTCGGCGATGAAGGAGTGGTGGGACAAGGTCTTCAAGGCGTGATGAACGCGGCTGGCACGTCATTCTCGGGCGGCGCTTTGCGCCGCCCCGAGAACCTCGTCACGATGAAGGCGCGGTCGTCCGCGTCCGCGTCCGGAGATGCTCGGGTCGAGCCCGAGCATGACGGAGCCATGCCATGAGCACGACCGCTCCCGAACCCGTCGCCGGCGCGCGCACCGGCCTGGCCGGCCTGCTCGTCGTGCCGGCGACGCTCTTCGTCGCGATCGGGCTTCTTGGCCCGATCGCGATCCTGTTCCGCTATTCGCTCAACCAGTTCATTCCCGGCCAGTTCATGGTCGACGGGCTGACGATCGAGAACTACGTCAAGTTCTTCACCGACGGCTATTATCTCAACGTGCTCGCCCGCACCGTGCGCGTCGCCGTGGTCTGCACGGTGGCGTGCCTGATCATGGGCTTCCCGCTGGCCTATGTGCTCGCGCGCACCCAGAGCCGCTTCAAGAACCTGCTGATCATCGCGGTCGTGTTGCCGCTCTTCGTCGGCAATGCGGTCCGAGCCGCCGGCTGGATGACCGCGTTCGGCAGCAGGGGCGCTCTCAACGCCTCGCTGATGGGCATGGGGCTGATCGACCAGCCGCTTGAGATCATGTTCACCGAGAACGCCGTGCTGATCGGCATCATCGCCGTCAACCTGCCCTTCATGGTGCTGACGCTGCAGAGCGTGATCGAAGGCATCCCGCGCAATGTCGAGGAGGCCGCCTTCAGCCTCGGCGCCGGGCCGGCCGCGATGTTTCGCCGCGTGCTTTGGCCGCTCGCTTTGCCCGGCATCCTGGCGGGCACCATCCTGACCTTCATCCTGGCGATGAACGCCTATGCCACGCCGGTCCTGCTCGGCGGACCCCGGTTCCAGATGATGGGGCCGCTGGTCTACGGCCAGTTCGCCCAGCAGAACAACTGGCCCTTCGGCGGCGCGATCTCGTTCATCCTGATGACGGCGACGATCATCCTCACCGTCGCGGCGCATCTGATCGTGCAGCGGCGCTATCGCTGATCCGGGCCGCGCGCCTGCGGCCCAGCGTCACTGGCCCCCGCGCTGGTCAAGCGCGCGGGGGCCCTTTAAGGGCTGATCCATGACATTCACAGGCTCCCTCGTTCCAGTCGCCGTCGGCGCTGTCGCCGTCGTTCTCGTCCTCGGGCTGGCGAACATGCTGCGCGGCGGCAGCGCCGGTACCTCGCAGAAGCTGATGCGCCTGCGGGTGATCCTGCAATTCGTCGCGATCCTCGTCATTCTCCTCGTGCTGTGGTGGCGCAGCGCCTGAGCCGGCGTCGCCCGCACCGCGCAGGCGCGTGCGGCGTCACAGAGCGTTTCCACAACCCACAGTTTTCACAAGACCCTGATATTTAACGCTTAATGCTTGCCGGCCGTGTCTGCCCCCGGCCCGCCGCCGCAATCGAGCCATAATCTCGTCATGAGTTTCGGCGATCCGTTAACCTCAATCCCGCCGACACAAAGAACAATTTGCCCATGTTTCGCGTCGCGTTGCTGCTCCTGGCCGGTTCCCTGATGGCGTGGCCCGTCGCCGCGCCCGCGCAGGGTCTCCCGGCCGGTGCCTCCAGCTACGCACCGACGGGCGAACCCGCACCCGCCCTGTCCTGGGAAGCGCGCATCGGCGCCGCCGTCGCCAATCCGGGCGGCCGCGAGAGCGGGCTGCTCAACTTCAGCGGCGAGATCGCGACGCCGCGGCCCTTCACCCTGACAGACCGCTTCGCCAACGCCTTCATGCCGCGCTTCCATCTCGGCACCAGCGCGAATTTCAACGGCACGCGCTATGCCTATGCAGGCGCGACCTGGACGCTCGATCTGACCAAGACCGTCTTCGCCGAGGCCAGCTTCGGCGCGGCTGTCAACGACGGCAAGACCGGCGCCATCATCCCCCAGGACCGTCTCAACCTCGGCTGCAATTCGGGCACCCGCGAGGCCGCCGCGCTCGGCGTCCGCCTCAACGACCGCTGGAGCCTGGTCGCGACGCTCGAGCATTTCAGCACGGCCGGCTGCTCCGACCGCACCCAGCCCCGCGGCCCCGCCAATGTCGGCGCGCGCCTGGGCTACACCTTCTGATAGAAGGCCTCTGCGCTCACGCGACACCTTCCGTCCCGCGCGCGGCGCGCTATAAGGCGGTCATGGTCAAGCTCAATCGAATCTACACCCGCACCGGCGACGACGGCACCACGGGTCTGACGACAGGCCCCCGGCGCCCGAAATACGATCTGCGCGTGGCCGCCTATGGCACGATCGACGAAACCAATGCCTGCATCGGCATCGCGCGGCTGCACGCCGCGCTCGAGGATCCCGCCGTCGATGCCATGCTTGGCGCGATCAGCAACGACCTGTTCGATCTCGGCGCTGACCTGTCGACCCCCGATACGGGCGAGCCGCCGGCCTATGAGCCGCTGCGCATCGTCCAGGCTCAGGTCGAGCGGATCGAGGCCGATATCGACCGGCTCAACGAGGAACTTCCGCCTTTGCGCTCCTTCGTCCTGCCCGGCGGCACGCCGGCGGCGACGCATCTGCATCTGGCGCGCACGGTCAGCCGCCGCGCCGAGCGGCTGATGACCGAACTGGCCCAGACGCAAGGCGAGATCGTCGGCGAGCCGGCGCTGCAATACGTCAACCGCCTGTCCGACTTCCTCTTCGTCGCGTCGCGCTATCTCAACGCCAAGGCAAAGGGCGACGTGCTCTGGGTGCCCGGCCAGAACCGCTAGCGCCAGGGGTGTTCATACCCCTGCATGACGGTGTGCCGCTGCGCTTCATGCGCGCGCCTTACGTCTCCTATGCGCTGATCGCGACCTGCGTCGCAGTCTATCTGCTGATGACGCTGTGGCAGAGCACCGAAGAGCAGATCGCGGTCGCTGCCGGCTTCGGGCTGATCCCCTCCGTCTTCTTCGGCGCGGCGCAATTGCCGGCGGATCTGGTGCAGGCGCCGCCCTGGCTGACGCTGTTCAGCAATGTCCTGCTGCATGTCGGCCTCGCGCATCTGTTCGGCAACATGCTCTTCCTCTGGGTCTTCGGCGACAATGTCGAGGACGCGATGGGCCATCTGCGCTTCCTGCTGTTCTTCGTCCTTTGCGGGCTCGGCGGCTCGCTGGCGCATGCGCTGATGAATCCGACCTCCGACCAGCCGCTGGTCGGGGCCTCGGGCGCCATCTCGGGCGTCATCGCGGCCTATCTGATGCTCTATCCGCGCGTGCGGATCTGGGGGCTGGCCTTCAACTGGATTCCGCTGCGCATCACCGCGCTCTATGCGATCGCGGCCTGGATTCTGTTCCAGCTCGTGCAGGGCCTGGTCGATCCCGATGGCCATGTCGGCTGGTGGGCCCATCTCGGCGGGCTTGGCACCGGAGCGGCTCTGACGCCGCTGTTCATCCACCGCCGCATGACGCTGTTCGGGCGCGCCGCGCGCGGCTGAGGCGCGCCCTTGGGGCATCGTGCATGGGCAAATCGCGGCGTTGACAAGCGCAAACGGCCGTCGTTACGGTCCCACCGCATTCCAGCCGAGAGCCGCGATGCCGCCATCCTGCCGCCGGTCGCAACGCGGCCTCGAACAGGGTGCAGGGTGCGGCTGAGACAGCCTCTTTTCTGAACGGTGATGATGACGATGAAGATCCTGGTGCCCGTCAAGCGGGTTGTCGACTACAACGTGAAAATCCGCGTCAAGGCGGACGGTTCGGGCGTCGAACTCGCCAACGTCAAGATGTCGATGAACCCCTTCGACGAGATCGCCGTCGAGGAGGCGCTGCGCCTGAAGGAAGCCGGCAAGGCAACCGAGGTCGTCGTGGTCTCGATCGGCCCGGCGCAGGCCGCAGAGACGATCCGCACCGGGCTGGCCATGGGCGCCGACCGCGGCATCCTGGTCAAGGTCGACGGCCCGGTCGAGCCTCTGGCCGTCGCCAAGCTGCTGAAGAAGGTCGTCGAGCAGGAAAGCCCGCAGCTCGTCATCCTCGGCAAGCAGGCGATCGACGACGATTCCAACCAGACCGGCCAGATGCGGGCGGCCCTGCTCGGCTGGCCGCAGGGCACCTTCGCCTCGAAGGTCGTGGCCGGCGACGGCGAGATCGACGTCACCCGCGAGGTCGATGGCGGCCTGCAGACGGTCGGCTTGAAGCTGCCCGCGATCGTCACCACCGATCTGCGCCTGAACGAGCCGCGCTACGCCTCGCTGCCCAACATCATGAAGGCCAAGAAGAAGCCGCTCGACGAGACCTCGGCCGAAGCGCTGGGCGTCGATGTCGCGCCGCGCCTCAAGGTCATCAAGACCGTCGAGCCGGCCGGCCGCTCGGCCGGCATCAAGGTCGGCTCCGCTGCCGAACTGGTGTCCAAGCTCAAGAACGAAGCCGGAGTTCTCTGATCATGACGACGCTGCTTCTCGCCAAGCACGACAATGCCAGCCTCAACGAGGCGACCCGCAAGGCCCTGACCGCCGCCCGCCAGCTCGGCGCCCCCGTGCATGTCCTCGTCGCCGGCCACGGCGCAAAGGCTGTGGCGGACGCCGCCGCCAGGCTCGACGGCGTCGAGAAGGTGCTGCTCGCCGATGACGCCGCCTATGCCCATCGCCTGGCCGAGCCTTTGGCCGCGCTGATCGTCTCGCTCGCCGGCGCCTATGACGCGATCGTCGCGCCGGGCACCACCACCGGCAAGAACGTGATGCCGCGCGTGGCCGCCCTGCTCGATGTGATGCAGGTCTCCGAGATCACCAAGGTCGTCTCATCAGACACCTTCGAGCGGCCGATCTATGCCGGCAACGCCATCCAGACGGTGCAGGCGACTGACGCCAAGAAGGTCATCACCGTGCGCGGCGCGTCCTTCCAGGCGACCGCCGACGGCAGTGCCACCGCTCCTGTCGAGGCGGTCGCCGCAGCCGGCCATGACGGCCTGTCGAGCTTCAAGGGCGAGGAGGTCGCCAAATCCGACCGTCCCGAGCTCGCCTCGGCCAAGATCATCATTTCCGGCGGCCGCGCGCTGGGGTCGTCGGAGGCCTTCGGCAAGATCATCGAGCCCGTCGCCGACCGTCTCGGCGCGGCCATGGGCGCCTCGCGCGCCGCGGTCGATGCCGGCTTTGCCCCCAATGACTGGCAGGTCGGCCAGACCGGCAAGGTCGTCGCCCCGGATCTCTACATCGCGGTCGGCATCTCCGGCGCGATCCAGCATCTCGCCGGCATGAAGGATTCGAAGGTCATCGTCGCCATCAACAAGGACGAGGAGGCGCCGATCTTCCAGGTCGCCGATTACGGCCTCGTCGGCGATCTCTTCACCCTCCTGCCCGAGCTCGACGCCGAACTCGCGAAAATCGGCAAGTGAACTCGGGTGCGCCACGCGCCTGTGATTGATATATGAAGAGGCTGCCCTTCGGGGCAGCCCGTATCCGTTTCCGCCATGGAAGCGATGACACCGGAGATGGAACAGACCATGTCGGCTCAGGCGATCAGGACGATCGGCATCATCGGCGCGGGCCAGATGGGCAACGGCATCGCCCATGTGGCGGCCGTTGCCGGCTTCGAGGTCAGGCTGCACGACCTCGCCGAGGAGCGCATCAACGCCGCGCTGGCGACGATCGACGGCAACATGGCCCGCCAGGTCGCCAAGGGTGCGATCGGCGACGAGATCCGGCGCGACGCGATGGCGAAGATCGTCGCGGCTCCGGGTCTGGAGGGCCTCGCCGATTGCGATCTCGTCATCGAGGCTGCGACCGAGAGCGAAGAGACCAAGCGCAAGATCTTCACCGCCGTCTGCCAGCACATCAAGCCCGAGACGATGCTGGCCTCGAACACCTCCTCGATCTCGATCACGCGGCTGGCGGCGGCGACCGACCGGCCCGAGCGCTTCATCGGCATTCATTTCATGAACCCCGTGCCGCTGATGCAGCTCGTCGAGCTGATCCGCGGCATCGCCACCGACGACCAGACCTTCGAGCTGGCCAAGGAGTTCGTCGGCAAGCTCCACAAGACCGTCTCGGTCTCCGAGGATTTCCCGGCCTTCATCGTCAACCGCATCCTGTTGCCGATGATCAACGAAGCCGTCTACACGCTCTATGAGGGCGTCGGCTCGGTCGAGGCGATCGACACCGCCATGAAGCTCGGCGCCAACCACCCGATGGGCCCGCTCCAGCTCGCCGACTTCATCGGCCTGGACACCTGCCTCTCGGTCATGCAGGTCCTGCATGATGGCCTCGCCGATTCCAAATATCGGCCCTGCCCGCTGCTGGTGAAATATGTCGAGGCCGGCTGGCTCGGCCGCAAGACCAAGCGCGGCTTCTACGATTACCGCGGCGAGAAGCCGGTCCCGACGCGCTGAGTTCGGCGCAGGATCTCCTGCTCATCGGAAACGCGCCGTCATCCCGGGCGAAGCGAAGCGTAGACCCGGGATCCATTCCTGAACCTCTCAGAGCTGCGTTCCGGCATGGATCCCGGATCGGCGCGGCTACGCCGCTTGTCCGGGATGACAGCATGGTTGGCGTCGCGCGACATTGGCCACGCCATGTCCCGACGGCCCAATCGCCGCACCCCTTCACATTCCTGTCGTCCCGCGCTTACATTGATGTCGAGACGGGTTGAGTCCCGTCCGATGAAGCGGAGGTGCGGCGGGTTTGACGGCGCATGTGATGCATCCGATGGCCTCACCGGACAGTTGTCCGGCGCTGGTCCTCAACGCCGATTTTCGGCCGCTGAGCTATTATCCCCTCTCCTTGTGGAGCTGGCAGGATGCGATCAAGGCGGTCTTCATGGACCGCGTGAACATCGTGTCCGAATACGACACGGTCGTCCGCAGCCCGAGCTTCGACATGCGGCTGCCCTCGGTCGTCTCTCTGAAGACCTATATCAAGCCCTCGCGCACGCCGGCCTTCACCCGCTTCAACGTCTTCCTGCGCGACCGCTTTTCCTGCCAGTATTGCGGCACCCGCGACGATCTCACCTTCGACCACGTCATTCCGCGCTCGAAGGGCGGCCTGACGACCTGGGAGAACGTCGTGGCGGCCTGCTCGCCCTGCAATCTGCGCAAGGGCGACAAGATGCCGGCGACCGTCGACATGTTCCCGATGCAGAAGGCCTACGCCCCGACGGTCAACGACCTGCACCGCAACGGCAAGCTCTTCCCGCCGAACTACCTGCACGAGAGCTGGCTCGACTATCTCTACTGGGACTCCGAACTGGAGCCGTGAGGCCGCGCGCTATGCGCTTCGCCGCCTGACGAGACCGCCCAGCGCCAGCCCCAGCAGCGCCAGCGAAGCCAGCGCGTTCCAGCCGGCCAGCGACAGCCCCAGAAACCGCCAGGCGGCTTCCGAGCAGGCGACGACGCGTGTCGTCTGGAGCTGCTTCATGAAGTCCTGCACGCCCGCCGCGACCGGCGCGGCCGCGCCGCCGCAGTCGTTGGGGCCGACGAACCAGCCCCATTCGACGCCGGAATGGTAGAGGCCGAGCCCGGTGCTCCAGGCCATCAGCCCGGCCAGCCCGAGCAGGACGAGCCCTTGCAGCCAGGCCGAGCGCGCCAGGACGAGACCAGCGGCCGCCAGCCCCATCGCGGCGTAATGCGGCAGGCGCTGCTCGAGGCAGAGCTTGCAGGGGCGCAGGCCCCAGACGATCTCGAAGAACCAGGCGCCGGCGATCAGGGCCAGGCAGCACAGGCCGATCAGCGCGATCAGGCGGGCGGGCGTGATCACCGGGGTCCGCACGTCAAGGGCAGAAGATGTCATCGGCGGGCTCGGCGGCAGCGATCGGCGGGAAACGGCCGGACGCAATCCTGCAACCGGCTTTGCGGCCGAAATACAGCATCGGGGTCGTGACCGCAGCCCCTGCGCGATGACTTTTCCGGCGAGACCCTGGATCCGCGACAGCTGACCCTGTTCGGCGGGAGCACCGATCCTGGGGCGGGCCGACAACGCGACGGCGACGGGCGCTTCCACTTTTTGCCGCCCACCGCCCGATTGACCGGCGGCGGTCGATCGCTATAGTCCGGCCCGCCCGCAAGGGGCCCCTGTGGCGGAATTGGTAGACGCGCTCGACTCAAAATCGAGTTCCGCAAGGAGTGCTGGTTCGATTCCGGCCAGGGGCACCACCTCATTTTCAGCCATTTTCATGCCTCCTATCATCTTAAAGGGCATGGAGATTTGCGCGGTTCGATATCCTTCGCCGCGCGCATAGGGCAGCTTCTCCGCAAACACTAATTTCAGCACCGCACGACGATCTTCGATGTGTGGAGAATGCCAAAGCTTGCAAGGACTTGCGAGGAAGTCGAAGGCGGTTCGATACGTCTCGCTAAAGCTCTTTAGCGGCTTACCGCAATTCGCGATCCGATCGCGCATCACCGCCTTCTGCATTTCAAGATCCTTGATCCGCTTTTCATACGCGCGGACAACGGAATCGCTCGTCGCATCGACGATGCGATCGAGAAGCTGATCGACTTTCTTCTCGACGAGTTTGATTTCGCTTTCGAGCGACGCGCCTTGGGTGCGCGCGTTCATCAGCTTCGCGTCCCACTGATCGCGAAACATTTCGAAGGCGAGATTGAAGAGCCCTTCGGTCGGTTGAAGCGCGTTTAGCAGCGTCTCAAACTCGCCCTCGATCTTATCGCGGCGGATGGACTTGCGAGCTTCGGGGCAACCGCGCGTGTCGCAGAGATAATACGGATAGCGCGCGCTTCGGCCTTTCGACCAGCACGCGGTCAACGGCTCCGAGCACGTCGCACAGCAGACAAAACCGCGCAGCGGAAAATCCGCCGACTGGTCAACACGCGCAGGGACTTTGGGTTTCCCGTAGCGACGCTCTTGAATCGCCTGCCACGTCGCGAGCGAGATCAGCGCCTCATGCTTTCCTGGCACAAGATGCAGACCCCACCCCTCATGCGTAATGTGACCGGCATAAACCGAGCGATCGAACATTTCCTCGACGCGTCCGATATGCACTTCGTTGTTGCTGTTGCGCGGATAGGCAGGCTGGCTTTCAAGGAAGCGCTTCACCTCGGTCATGGATTGCAGTCGACCGCTGGCGAACCCTTCGAGCGCATCCGCTATAATCGATGCAAGCGGCTCATGCCTCACCAGTAGCTTGCCGTGCCCGGCGATACGTTCGAACCGATAACCGATCGGGGCTTTCGTTACCCAATATCCGTTCATCGCGCGGGCGCGCATCCGGTTTTTAGTCTGTTCGGCATTCTTCCGGCGCTGATGCTGGGCGACGGTCGCTAGGATGTATTCCTGCAATTCGCTATCGGCATCCTCGCCGAACTCGACGGAAGGGGATTCCAAAATGCCGCCCACCAGACTGATGGCGGCGCGCAGCTCCATGTGAGCCTTCATCCCTCTGGCAAGACGAGAGATGTCATCGACGATCACGACATGCGGTGTACCGCGCTGCTTTTTGAGATAGGCGAGCATCGCCTTCATGGCGGGACGATCTGTCAGGCTCCCGGACACATCGTCCCTGAAGACCTCGACCACCACGTAATTCCTGTGGCCCGCGAACTCCCGGCACCGCCCCTCTTGGCTGCCCAAGCCATCGCCCTCGCGAACCTGTTTGGCACCGGATACACGGCAATAGATGACGGCTTTTTGTATTTTGGCGGGATTCATGGGCTAGCGCTTCTCCTTCCGGCGCCCTCGGCCAGCGCCTTTTTGGAACGCAGCCCTCAGGGCTCTATCTCCTGGGTTGATGTGATGACCCGAGGATACCACAGCCGGGAATCGCGATTCACGCGCAACCTGAATTTCATCCCCATCCTTGATCGCAAGCTGCGCGGCGTCGTCGCCGAAGGCGCGATCGACGGACGAACGCATGATCTGGCCGACCATGCGCACCAGCTCGCGTTTGCTCTCAATCGGCAGATTGAGGTGCGCGAGGTGATGCAGATAGCGATCGGCATCGATACCAACGGCAGCATGTTCGCCGGAGGCCGGTTCAATCTTTTTCATGACGGCCTCCTTTCCATTTCGAGCCAAGGCAAAAGAGAAAGCGTACCAAAAACGGGGTCAAATTACAAGGACTTTATTCCTATTTGCTATAAGGCTCCCGATCCGACGCCGCAGCGTCTGCGACGTTGGATTGATGGAAAAACATAAGCAGCAGTGTAACTTAGCTCCAGATATCGGCCAGCCAGCGCCGGAGCACTTTATACAAGGAGATTGAGCCGATCGCGGCAGCGCTGTGCTTCTAACCCGCTGATAAAAGAGTGGAAATCAGCCCATGGGAAAGTCCGTCAAACCGAAAGCCAAACGGCCCGCCAATCGCTTCTATCATTTGGCGAAAGTGAGCGAATATCAGTTCAAGCGGGTGCTCTGGAGCTTCGTGCTCGACAGGCCGGTGGCTGAGGCCGCGAAGACCATCGACCTCAGCGCAAACAGCATCCAGGCGATCTACGCCAAGCTCCGCGTGTTTTTCACGGAGATCGGCGTGTTTAGAGATATCTATGAAGGCGGCGATCCTCGGGACGGAACCGCGAAGGGCGAAGACTACGAGGGCTTCGAGCACATGCTGATCCCGTTTCACATCAAGCGCGTGAAGGGGAAGCGGCGAACGAAGTTCACGACGATCGACGATGTCGATTACAATTGGAACGAGAGCTTCTGGCGCTTTCACTATTGGATTTTGACCGAAGGGCGACCGTCCGAGGCGATCCATCGGATGCAATACGCGCACTTGCTCGCGCAAATCAGGCTATGCGGTCCCATCGGCTTGCCGCCTCGAAACCGGGAGCGAGGAATCGAATTGGACAAGCATCATTTCAACCAGCGCCTCTTGTGGTTGGAGCGAAACTCACCCCAATTCAGCTATGAGGCCGCCCGCGCCCAACTACGGGATTATCGCGAGAGAAACGCGACGGACTTCGATAAGGACTGAGTGCATCCGGCCATGCGCCTGGGCTCAGATAAGAATATTTGTGATTTTCGCTTATTTTTGATATGATAGTGGAAATAGGAGGTGCCCCATGGCGACCATGACAATTTCCCTGCCCGATCCGATGAAGGACTGGATCGAGGCGCAAATCAAGGAAGGCGAATACGCCAGCACGAGCGACTACGTCCGCGACCTGGTTCGCCGCGACCGCGAGCGCCGCGCGCATCCCGAACTCTCGCTCGACGACCTTCGCCGCATCGTGGATGAATCCCGCGCCAGCGGCATCAGCAAAAATTCGGTGTCCGACATCGTCGCCCGCGCCAAGAAGCAGGCAAAGGCCGACGGGTTCCTGAGTGAGTAGCTACGACCTCACCGAACGCGCCGAAGCGGACCTCTTCGATCTGACGCTCTATGGCATGAAGCTATTTGGAGCCCGGCAGGCGGAGGCCTATGCCGCCGACCTTGAACGCATATTTCAATTGATCGCCGACACGCCCCGCATGGGCCGCAAGGCTGATGGCATCCGACCCGGCGTGAGACGTCACGAGCACGGATCACACATCATCCTGTATCAAGAAGCACCGAGCGGCATCACCGTTCTGGCAATCGTTCATAAGAGCAGCGTGAAGCGCCTGGCCCTGTAAGAACGCTGGCATGACCCGCTGTGCATCATCCCTGATTTTGAGACCGGCATACGCCTAAGGAAGAATGCAAGATGTGCGGTGTAGTACCGCAATCTTGGCAGGGGGCCGCTGCGCGCCCCCGTGCACCCCCAAGCCATTGGCGCATTCCGGCATCGAGCCTTCATGCGCCAAGCGAAACGTCCGCCGTTTCATCGCGCTTGGGAAAGGCCTCCGTGCCCCTCCCCAAGACCCCGCCCAGGCCACCGTGATTGCCGATGGAGCGCAACCAGGGACGTATGCCGCCCTGCATCTTCGCCACACTTTCATGCGTGGCACCAGCGGGCTGCAGCGTCATGAAATTAGATGGCATCGTCCATGACAACCGCAGAGCGCTCCTCCATCGCGTATTCCCCGTATTGACTCGGCCGCTTCCACACGCGGGTTTTAATGAACCAGGCAATTTTTAAACCTTCCGGAACGCGGTTCAAAAGCGTCTCGAATATCTCCTTCTCCAGCTCCGCTACCGCCCCGCACCGCGTGTTGCCCCCTCGTGGATAGGTTGGCCTCCATGCGTCATTCCAAATCCTAGTGGTTGCAAAGTGCTCGTCTTCAACGCCCAACTCAAGCGCTCCCCCTCGCACTTGAATGAATGCGTCTCGAGGTAGGCAATAGGGCGTAACGATAGGGAGCCCGAGTGCAAAATAGTCCGCATTCCAGTAGCCATGCGGAAGAGGCAGGAGCGAAGAGCATACCGGGGCAGCCCATCCGGCCTTACCCTCTCGCCTCATATCTTCGATCTTCGTGTTTTGAGCGATGCCGTCAACGGAAATTCGGTCAGTGTTCAACGTGAAGTCCATCGGTTCGTAAAGCCCGCGCTTCTCATCCAACTCGAAATCGGGCGTGACGAAGTAGGCTCCCACATACACCTCCCCATACTTCATGAGGTCCAAGGGGAAAGGACTTTTCACCGAGACGCACCGCATTTTCGAAGACCGACCCGCACGGACCCAATCGGTAAGGACCGCGCCAAGCACGCTTCCCTCCCTCAAGCAGTTTTCAGGCAGATCAAACAAACAATCAGGCTTCGCGCCCGGATCGAGATCGAAGATGCCACCGACGGCGGGGATGTGATCCAGAAGATAACCCGCAGCTTTCGAGAATGGCATTCCCCATTCGACAACCGCGTGCGCGAATGTACGGATATGCGCGGAGCGGTAAGCTTCGGTCTGCCGCTGCAGATACTGACCCATCACTTCCCCGCGCGTCTCGTCATACCCATCGAAATAATTGGGGTATAATGTCAAGCCGATACTAAATTCTTCACACAAATGCTTCCACTCCCACGCCCATTGCCGGATGAATGGCAGTGATGTCATGCGCTGAAGCTTCCGAAGCTCGTTATATAGCACCGGCGGGACGTGACTGCCCTTATGTTTGATAAAGTAATCATCGGGCTCGAACTCGTCTGGTACTTGACCGGAATGTGCTGTCTCCCAACCACCGAGCTCCGCCCCCGCTCCAAAGATTTTCTGAAGTAGCAAATCAGCAAGTATTGATGGGCGCCTGATCCTCTCAACGATATCGTTCCTGGCTGGCCGTGCGTGGCTGTCTGTTAGGAGCAGTAGCGTGAGCACGGAGCAAATTTCCGACTCCGTGTTGCACCTTTCTAGAAACCTCATAAGCTCGGACGTTATGCTGGCCCGGGTACTTTCGTCGTGCAATAAGCTTCGAATTTCGCGTGCGGCGCGCCATCGTACCATCGGCACCGGCCATTTGAGCCGCAGCACGAGCAACGCCGTCGTCGTAGCGATCACTGTTCCTACCGAAGCCATGTAGCCTCCTCGATAGGCTGATCTTTAGTTTCGGCTATGAGCGTAGATACGAATTCCGACGTGACATCTTGTGCCAGCGCTGTCTGACCAACGGCCAGAAGGAAACGAACGAGGTGGCGGAACCCAATCGAGAAACCGTGGCCTCGACGCGCATAGAAATCCAATGGTGTCGATGTATCGCGGATGAAGTCCTTCCAGCGCTCAGGATAGACGCGTGCTGCGTTCTCAAGGCGCGCTTCAACCTCTTCCTTGGATGTAAAATAGCTCGCCCAGCCATGACGTCGGATATGGCCCATTACCAGCCAATGATAAGCCGAATCTCTTCCCTCTGATTCAAGGCTAATCTCGAACACAGTATCCAGACATTCTTCAACATGATAGGTCATGTTGTCACTTTCAAAATACGACTTTACCGATGCAATCGCTTGGCGAGACTTCTTCTTGGCATGCCAATAGCGAAGCCAACGTTCAATAAAATTCTTCTTTTGACTATAGTGAAAATGTGGCCTGCCGACGGTCTTTGCGATACCGGAAAAATCGTCGGGACCAAATAAAGTTGGGTCCTGTCTCGTAATATTAATTTCTTCTTCAGTTAAATCTCGATCAGGCGTCGAGTGCTCACGTTTGGTCGGAGCAGCAGATCCACCTAAGAAAGCTATCTGCTTAGCAAGCAACGCTTGGGCATCAGGTTTATCCGCTGCCCGTTTCGCCAATTCATCAAGTGTCGCCTGATCCACAAGCGTCCCAATAAGGGCTTCGAATTCGCGGCTATCCAATTCAGAAAACTTAATGAAATTTTCTAAGCATTGATTAGCATAATACCATTCGTCGCCATCAAGGTGGTGTTCATAGAATTTTGGCAAGAGATGCGGTAGTGCGTAAGAAACTAATTCAATAAGCTCTGATCGTGCGTGGCGTGTCTCATCTCCATCGGTGAAATCTGTAATACAATCGACGATCGGAGTAATTTTCGAAATCCACTCTGCGGTTTTGCCTGGGTCAACGCGATGGACTTCTTCGATACTGTCAAGAACCTCGAACGCAAAAGTATCCTTCCGATGCCCGTAGCCAATCAGGCATGACGCCGCTCTGCGTATCAATGCTCCTGCATTACCAAAGCCATAAAGATGCGAGAGCGAGGCATATTTCGTCCACTGCTCTGCCCTCTCGTTGAACTCTGAGACCTTGGAAGCTAAATCTTTTGACAGATCATCAAGGAGGCATTTGGCGGCCTCGGCACTCAGGTAAGGGATACGGTTTTCGACGTTAGCCTCGATCAATAACTCGTCGACCCAATGAACTGACGCCCGTGCGATCGCAAACTCATCTGCCGAAATGCCAACCACGTTCTTATCTGGTAGGCCGATCAGGTGAATGTCCAGAGCAATTGACGTCAGCAATTTTTTAAACGCGAAGTAGAGAGCTTGTTCTGTGTCGTTGCGGCCCGTGAATGATACGCTTGCGATATCTGCGGCAGCCAAGAAGGGCGTAGAGTATGTCCATGGAATCCGTCCAGATATTAGATCCGCCGCGCAACTTTCAATGCAATCTAGTACAGTATCAATGAAGCCGAGGTCGCCGCGCACTAAGCCAGGATAGATCAGTGAAAAGGGCCCTTCAGCCAATATATTAGCACGGACAGCGATCCAAAACGAATCAACAAAGAAATTGTGCATATCTACGCTGTCTGCTGGCGACGAGCGCTCCCGAGTCAGATTCGTGGGCAGTGGAGGCACGAAAGCGCTGGATCTTACAGACGGGGCCTTATGCGATAGCCAAGCCGCCGCAAACGGCAAGTGATTGAATTTTCCCCGTTTGAGACGCTGAAGCGGATCAGCTCCCAAGAATAGCGCTGCTCTCAAAATGTGTTGTTGAATTATCCGTCGCTGATCAATCCATTTTGATCCCTTAAGTGAATTTTCAACTGCCTCTAGCGCCTCGATATCATGTACTTTTGCTAATAATTCGACATAACGAATGATATGCGCAGAGGGTTGACGATACCCATTGAGAAAAGCCATTATTCTTACGACCCGCTCCTTGCCACCAAGAGCCGCAACGTCCAAAAAAGCATGCGAGAGCTTGGTGAAATCATCTACAGGTCGATGACGAAGAACGATCCACGTGTTTATTCGTCGACCAAGCTCCGCATAGCATCCTTCGACAAGATCGCTACGCAGGGCTTCCGGACCGTGACGCGCGAGCGCACTGAGTTCGTCGTTCGTCAGATGACCGAGTGCGTCGAGAAGATTGATCGCCTGCTGGCGATTATCTGCCACAGCCAGAGCTGCGCCTCGGAAAGGACCGAAATCCCAAGCCTGATACTCTCGAACATTGCTCACCCGAGTCTTTATCGCTCTCAGTCGCACGGTCGCAGGCAGATCGACATTTTGAAACGTGAGACGCTCAGCTGCAGAGAGAATGTCCTGGATTTGCGATTCTGGCCACCCGCTGGCTAATGAATCGACAGCCCACTCCCGGGTCGTGCCGCCGAGAAGCGGCGCTGTGTTGCCGGCGGCAGCCTGCATCAACCAAAGCCATCCCCACCGCCAATAATCCGGCGCTTCCTTATCGAGCCAGTGTACAATTCTAGGCAGGAGCGCCGCGTAACGCTCTTCATGATCGGCGCGCTCCCTAACCCATGCAAAAATGCTTCCATGGAATGGCATCATTCCAGAGTTGTGGGGCTCAAGAAGAAATGAGACTTCGCCGTATTCCCCTATACATGCGCGGATGCCCGAGCTTGGCCAAAAAAAATCAGACCCCGCGAGCATGTGAAGAATATTACGTGAAGGTTCGCTGATGCGAAGCCACAAGCTTTGATAATATGTTCGAATGTCACCGTCGGGACACTGCGGCAGCGCCAGTACGGCATCGTTGTCTAATGGCTTCCCCGATCGAACCAAACTCTCAAAAGCATAGATTAAATGAAGAGGGTGGCCATGACTTATTTGAAAGAGTGCGGTACCGATCTTGTCGACCTCTTCCGCACGCCGACCGCTCCATCGAAGGTTGAGGGGGCGGGCTCGGTCTTGCCGTTCGAGCCATCTGCGGACTGCGACCTCGTCCATACGTGGTATCTCAATCCAGTCATCATCCTTTGCATTGATAAGTAGCTTCGAAGGCAGTCGGTCGTCGGCCACGCGCTGAGTTCCGACAATCAACGACAAATTGTCGGGTAGCGGAAATAACACGTTGAAGAGGTGGTTGAGCTGGTCGGTCCGATGCGTGTCCCGATAGACGTGGTCAAGCCCGTCGACAAATAGATAGAGCCGTTTCCCCTCGCGCGCGAGATTCTCGGCAGCGATTCCTAGACCAAGCCTCAGATTCTCTGTGTCGTCGGTTACGCCTGCCGTGAATTCGGGATATCGGCTGAAAAGTTGATCATAGAGCGAGACAGCAATGTCGGTATATGACGCCCGATTTGCACTCGAGCTTTCTGACGATATGAAATAGTGGTGCCGCAGCACCGCATTGCCTTGTGACTGCAATTCGCGCGTAAGGTAGCTGAGATACGTGCTCTTACCCCGGCCCGGCGTGCCCCACATTATTGTCAATGGGGTTGTCTCGTCTACGATCCGCGTTCGAAACGCTTCGTCGAAAGACGAGGAAGGCGGAGCATAATCGTCAGGAACGAAATATTCTTGGCTAATTGGCCGTGGGCGCTTCCGCGAGATTAATCTGACGACATGATCTCTAAGTATCCTTCCGTCAGGCGGCGGCTCACGTTGAAGAATGGCCCATCGTGTAACCTCGTTACGCAGAAGCAACCACCCAAATAGATCAGTATCGGTAGGCACGATTCGGTCACGTAAGGATAATTCTAATTGGTCGAGATTGGGAAGACTTGAGTTAAATGAAAACGTCTCAAAGAAAGCCTCCATCATGGCCCTGCCGCCGCATTCGGCTTCAAGGCGAATCAGCACGTCGGCATCGACCTTCGCGAGATCAACGAACGATCCGTTGAGGCAAGCTGAAAAGGCGGGTGTCGGGACTCTATTCGTCTTAAGTTGCGCGCTATGGATTGGACCGTTCGTCTTGGCGCGGGCGAGAGACTTGGCCCATTTTGCCAGCATACTAGTCCCGTTCTCTTTCTTGGAAAGAAGGTAATCCCAATCGAGAGCATATTCTTCGGCGTTAACGGTAAACTTGACTTGCACATATTCGACAGACCCGTCCTTGCGTTTGGCAACGACATCGTCCAGAGCCTTCACATTCGGATCGTCGGACTCAAGCTGGACCCACTCAAACAATTCCGGATCGCGATAGTGCCTAATAAGAAGGTCGATCCCCACTAGATCCTGATATTCGTACCCGGCGCGCGTGATCGCGCTATATTTTATGGTTTTGTTCCCGGCCAATTATCCACCCCGTCCTACTTGGTAGGCCACACGATACTGAAGCGCTACGTGAAACTTATGCCCTCGTTCAAGGCGAAGTCCACTTGCGTTTTCAATTATCGAAATTTTGGCAGACTTTTGGATTGGGTTAAATAGGCAAGTTTTTCCGGCTTGAACTGGATATTCCGCAACAGGCCGCTCAGCTCGGGCCGTTCCCAAAAACTCGGCACATCGATGACAAAATACCCATGATCGCGCGCTTCCAATAGGGCTGACTCGCCACCCGTCGCCGCGCGAATGTCCTCGACCTGGAGCAACGGGCGGGGCTGCTCCGACAGATTGTCACCCGAGCCGTTCACCTGGTTCTGGCTCACATTGAATCCGCGCACCATCACGCTCGTCTTGCCCGAGCGATGCTCGATATCGCGTAGCGTCTCATTGTCCGGTAGACCGCGATAGAGCGTGTGCGCGACGGCCTTTTTCCAGATCCGCACGGTTTCCTTGCCGTACTTAGCTTCGATCTGCGCCGTGGCGTTCTGGAACACGCCGAGGAAATTGATCCCGCCCTGGCGATAGAGGGTTAGGATTTCATAGAAGTTGGAGACATAGAGCTGTCCCCATTCCTCGCCGACGAGAAGGGCGCGTAGTGGCCCGTGCGCATCGGCAAAGCGCTCAACAATGGCCGCCGTCATCGCGCCGACGAAAGTGCGGCTTGTCTCACTACGGGCCGATCCAATGATAAAGAGCGCCGTGCGCTCGCGCTTCATATCGGCAGGGTCGAACGTGTTGCGATCAGTGGCCGTGCGCGCCGCACTACCAGGCTGATACGCGCGCAGTCGCTCGATGATGACGGAGTTGTAGGCATTCCATTGATCCTGGGAGCCGGTCAGGCTCGCAAGCTGCTGGCACATGCCCCAATCATCCTCCATCCGGCTGTCAGACGCCCAGACGAGGAAATCGTCGCGAATATCTTCGCGGTTTCTTGCGAAGAAATCCCACAGCCCGCCCGCTGTTGATGGCCAGCGGTCTGTGGGATTTAAGGCGGTGATCTTGTTGTAGGTCGAGAACGCCGTACGGACGCCTTGCCCGATCCAGCGGTGATTAGGATTGGGATCGACCGGCACGAGATAGCTCGCGCAGTCATAGGCGACATCGCCGACAATGCCGCGCAGCTCGGGCCGGGCGGCGACTTCGAGCAGCCCCGTGTTGAAATTGAAGCTCTCGGACGGATAGCCATAGAGCCGGTCAGGGTTGATGAAGCGGACACGGTAGCCTTGCCGCTCCAGCGTCTTCCAACACACCCAGGCCAACTCGGCATCCTTGGGATCGGTGATGATCTTCGTCAGGTGCGCCGTACGCGGCGATACGAGATTGACGCCGAGGAACCGGGCCAGCTTTCCCTTACCGGCCTGCGCATCGATGGCGACAGGCTCGGTGCCGTCATAGATGACGGGGCGGCCCCGGAAGAAGCCTAACTCGATGCCAAGGCGCAGATGGCGCGACGGCGAGGAAAGCGTCAGCTCATTCATATCAGCCCCGCATCCTTCAAGGCCTGTTCGTCATTGAGCTGGGCGTGACCGAGCGAGCCACTCGGATTAGCAACGAGCATCGCCTGGAGCTGCGCGGCGGCCTGGTGTTCGGCCCGCAGCCGCGCAGTCCGCATCTGTTCGGCGTCTTCCCACGCAAGCCGCTGCTGCGCGTGGGATTCGAGCATCCAGAAGAACTGATAAATCTGGACGAGCCGTCCGATGCTCATCGCCCATCCTCATCGTCCCAACTGGCGAAGCGGAAGGGCACGCGCGACGGCTCATGCTGTTGCGGCGGCGTGATCTGCTGGCTCGGTGGAATGATCGTCTGGTTCGGCGGCGCGGGTTGATTGTCTTCCTGCGCCCAGAGAATTTCTAAGCCGATGGAGCCGAGCGTGTATCCACCCAGCAGGATGTAAGGCACGGCCTGATCCTGAATCCAGAAACCGAAGACGATCGCCGCGAAGACCGAAAACGCAGCCGCGACAAGCGCGCCGATCAATCCGCGATAGACGAACGCTCGGGCCACGTCCGGCATGAGCGTTGCGGAGCCAAGCGTCAGGGGCGAATTCCAGGCGAAGAAGCAGCAGAGCGTCATGATCAGCGACGCAAACGCTGCGATGATGAAGGCGAAAATCGCCATCGCGTAAATGGCCGCGCCCAGGAAGGCGACGACCATAATGAGGCCTTTGGTTTCGTCGTTTTGTTGAGACATCGACCTTCTCCATTGTGAGAGAGACGCTATCGTTCGAGGCGTAGTCCGAGGCCCGCGCGCTGCGATCGTTCCGGCGTTTGGCTGTGCCCGCGCGAGAGGATGAGGAAGCGGCCAATCTCCCGCCGCAGCTCGCGAAGCTGCTGCGCCTGGCCGTGCCGAAGCTCTTTGAATTGCGCCTGGAGGGCGGCGCGCTGATCGCGTTGCCGATCGATCAGAGCCTGGCGTTCCTGCGCTTGCTTCTGGCGGGTTCGTTCCGCCTCGGCTTCATTCAGAGCGCGGGCTTTCTGGTAGTCACCCGTCAACCGGTGCCACAGACCTTTCAGGCCTTTGGGCAACCGCGCAGCCCGCGCGCGATTCTGTTCATCCCAATCGCGCCGCTGCCGTTCATCGAATTTGGCGCGCTCGTCGCGATGGTGATGCGTCATCTCCATCTTGGCATGGCCGAGCGTCGCCGAACGCTTGAGGAAGCGTGTGCGCGATTCCTCGACATGACGACGAATCGCCGGAGTCATCCGCGCGCCAATCGTCTTCTGTGTCGCCTCGACGGTTGGCAGATCGCCGTCACCGAGGCGCTCGCGAACCTCTTTCGTTTTGAGGCCGAGCATCTTGGGAAGTGAATACACCTCGCCTTGATGATCGAGGACGACGAAGCCGCGCTTGTCGCCCTTGGCGAGGAAGAAGCCGCGTTCTTCGAGCGCGCGCCCCAGCGCCTTGCGATCGTCAGACATCGCCCAGCATTCTTGCATGGACTGTTTGAGCCAGCGCGGATCTCCCCCCTGGCGCTTGGCCTGTTGCCATTCGGCGAGCGTAAAATTCTTTGGATCGCGCTTGGCGGAATCTCGGATTCCGTCCGGCATCTTCCAACCGTGTTCGAGATAGAGGCCGCGCGAAAGTTCCGTCAGGCGGTTCTTGAAGAACGACATCGGGCGCGCCGTCATCGTCTCCGCGTCGATCCGGCTCCAGACGCAATGGGCGTGACGACGCCCTTCCTTTTCATGGAAGACGATCGCACGAGGCTGCCCCTCAAGGCCGAGCCGCTGTTCGATCGTGTCGATCGCGCGTTCGAAGATCGCGGGAGGGACGCGCTCTTGTTCAGGCGGGCTCAATGACAGCGAAAATAGATACTGGCTGCATTTGGTGCCCCGGCTGATCGCCTCAGCTTCCTTGAATGCGCCTTTCAGATCGTCGGCAGCAAAGCCGCGCAACTGATGCAACGCGACATGCTCATTGTCGTCGAGCTTCATGAGATGCGCGGCCAGATTCTGGCCGAATGCACGCTGCGAGCCTTTAAGGATCATCGAAGCGCTCCGAGAACAGGCCGAGCGCGATCATCATCATCGTGCGGATGTGCTGGATTTGCTGAGACGCGATCAGGAGCGTCGCTTCGGTGTCGGGATCGACGGCCAGCGCGCCGACTTCGGCAGCGCGAGCCAGGCTGGCAACATTGCGCGCTAGGTCCGACTTGCCGAGCAGCGCCAACGCATGTGCGAAGGCTTCCCGATCTTCGATAATGGAGCCGGTGCGACGCGTCCGCAGCGGCTGCTTATCGAACAGCTTCGCTTTGATGAACGACGACAGCGGCGCTCCGTTCGCCCGGTCGATCAAATAGGCGCGCTCTTGCTCTGTCAGGCGGAGGCTGAACGGCGGCGGACGCTTACTGGCAGAGTTTCCAGAAGGTGTTGGGAGCTGGGTCATGACCGGCTACCCTCACGGTGAGGGCGGCTTGAGCCGCGCCAGCGATGTGTCCTTAAGGACGTGTTCCCATTGAGCTAATTCATCGAGGACGAGGTTTGCTTCCCACCCGGGAAAGCGCACCATCTCTTTTTTCAGCCATAGCCGCGCCGCCGGGACTGGTGCCGCTTGTGGAAGGGGTGCTGCACGTCTCGTCGGGCTGGGCCGCTCAATCGGCCTTGATGTTGGCATCCCTGGCGATCGCCTTCATCGCCTCGATTTCCGCCGTGATCTCGCGCGGCCAATCCGTGTAGACGCGATGGACCGGCTCGAAGCCGGATTTCGTCATCGAGGCCCGAGCGGCGGGGTCGCGCAGCACATCGGCGAGGGCTTCGCTCAGCCTCGCCTTCGCCTCGGCGGGAATGCCCCTGGCGGTGACGAGCGCGATCCAGGAGGACAGATCGATGCCGCGATAGCCGAGCTCCTGCAGCGTCGGCACATCGGGCAGCATCGCCGAACGCTGGGCCGAGGTCACAGCCAGAGCGCGGATCTTGCCGCCTTCGATCTGCGGCCGCGCCGCGACGATCGTGTCGATCAGGAACGGGACGTGCTTGCCGACGAGATCGTTCATCGCCGGGCCGCTGCCGCGATAGGGCACATGCGCCATCCTGATGCCCGCGACCGACTTGAACCACTCGCCGGCGAAATGCGAGACCGTCGCCGTTCCAAACGACGCCAGGGTCAGTTTGTCAGGCTCGGCCTTGGCCACCACCACCAGGGCCTTGACGTCCGCCACCGGATTGTCGGCATAGGTCACCAGCGCCGGATTGGCGGTCGCGATCTGGGCCAGCGGCTCGAAATCCCGGGCGGCGTCATAGGACAGGTTGGACATTACCGCCGGATTGAGCGTGAAGGTCGAGTTCGAGCTGATGAACAGGGTGTAGCCGTCCTTCGGAGCCTGCATCAGCGCCTGCACCCCGATGATCGTCCCCGCGCCGGGCCGGTTCAGCACGATGACCGGCTGCCCCAGCCGGGTTTCGAGCTCCTTGGCGAGAAACCGGCTCAGCACATCGGCCGCCCCGCCCGGGGCGTAGGGCGCGATGATCTGCAGCGGCCGGTCGGGGAATTTCGCCTGAGCCAGCGCGGCCAGCGGCGTCAGCATCGCCCATCCCGCCAACAGGGTCGTCGCAATCCGCCTGATCATGGTGTCCTCCCGTTGCGAGGTTCGTCGCGCCTCTCGTTCCGGAAAATTAATTGATCGATCAATCGTTGCAATGTCAAACATGATGCCGACAATGCGCGCCATGTCCGACAACCCTCCCATGCCCGAACAGGCGGCTCTCGAAAACTTGCTGACCTTTCGGCTGGTTCGTTTCAATGCTGCGTTGAACCGGCAGAGTGTTCGCCTGCTGCGCAAGGCGGGAAACCTCAATATCCCCTTGTGGCGCATCATCTCGTTTCTGGCCGCCCATGGCGCCATGACCGGCCGCCAGCTTGCCGAGATCGCCGGGCTCGACGCAGGCCTGACCAGCCGCTGCCTGCATGATCTGACGGCGCGGGGGATCGTCGTCTGCGAACGGCGCGAGGGCGACCGGCGCGCCCTCTGGGCGCGGCTTACGGAGGAGGGTCGGGCGCTGGAGGCCAGGGTGCGACCGGTGATGCGGGCCCGGCATGACAGCCTGCTTGCGGCGCTCGATGAAACAGAGCGCCGTCAGATCTTCGTCATTCTCGAAAAGCTCAGGGAGGCCGTGCTCAAGGGCTGACACAGGCGCGGAGCAGCAGCGGCAAACCCGCGAGGGCCGTCACAGCGCGCGCGCACCGGTCCCGTCGAACACAGGCGGAGCCCGCTCCAGGGCGTCAACCCCAGTCTTCGGCGTCGTCCTCGTGCCGGGCTTCCCAGGTGTCGATCGCCTCGACGAGGCCGATCAACTCGGCCTCCTCATCCGAGCCTTCGGCCGGCGTGCCCAGTTCCACGACACGCTCCTTGGCGCGCTCGCAATCATCGGCGCACCGCACGATGGCCTTCTTGACGCCGCCCGTCATGGCGCATCCTCCTCCAACGCGAGCGCCGGATGGTTGCGGGTCTCATAGGCGACCATCGCGGCGTTGATCGCGAAAAACTCGTCCTGATCGGGCCCGTCCACGGGGTTCTCGCCGAGCGCGCTCAACCGCGCGATGGCGTCCGCGTAATCCTCGCTGGTGTCGATCGTCATGACGCGGGTCGATCTCCTGTAGCCGTCGACACGCAACCCATGGCGCGACGGATCGTTCCCGCACAGGGTCGCCAGCGCCGCAGCCGGGGCGTCAACGCATCAGCCCCGCCGCCCTCAGCGCGTCCTCGATGACCTTGCCGGGGCCCGAGGCCTGTCTCGCCGGGGTGAGCCGATGCGGAAACCCGTCGCGGGGGGACGGCCGCGCGGCGAAGCCCGTCTCGGCATCGGCGCTTTCATGGTCCGTGTCGGTCGCCGCGACCGCGTCGGCAATCTGCCAGAAAGCCGCGATGTGACGGGTCGAGGAGATGCCGGCGTTCAGCATATAGGGCCCGGCCGCGCCGATGCCGTCACCGGCCTGGATCGGCGCACCATGGCCCATCCCGGCAATGGCGAAGGCTTCGACCCTGGCCATGCCCGCGCCGTCGCGCCAGATCCTGTGGCGATGGGCGCCCAGCGCCTGCGTCTCGGTCGCAGCCACCTCCAGACCGTGGACGCCCCGCCATTGTGACAGCACGGCCTCCCCGGCGGCGGGCGCGACCGTGTGGTCCTGCATGCCATGCCAGATCGAGAGCGAAGGCCAGGGTCCGGTATGGGGCGAGGCAGCCAGCACGGCATCGACCAGCGCCGCCTCCGCGGGCAGCCCCTGTCCGCGCATGCGGGCCATCGCCTCCGGAACGGAGGCCGCGCAGCCGAAGGGCAGGCCGGCGATGACGGCGCCGCCCGCGAAGATGTCGGGATGGGTCGCCAGCATCACAGCCGCCATCGCCCCGCCGGCCGAAAGGCCGGTGACGAAGACCCGCCGCTCGTCGAGGCCATGCGCGTCGATCAGGCTACGGATCATCTGCACGATCGACAGGACCTCGCCGCCATTGCGGTGGATATCGTCGGGAGCGAACCAGTTGAAGCAGAGATGGGGGTTGTTGGCCCGCTGCTGCTCGGGAAACAGCAGGGCAAAGCCGTGGCGGTCGGCGAGCTGCGACCAGCCGGAGCCGTGGTCGTAATCGGCCGCGCTCTGCGTGCAGCCATGCAGCACGACGACGAGCGGTGCGTTGGGCGCCAGCAGATCGGGCAGATAGGTGTAAGCCTTGAGTGCGCCGGGGTTTGATCCCGACAGGGTCAATTCGGACAGACGCGTCGGGGATGCTGCGGCGCGCCCCATGCCCCGTGCGGCAGACAGGCGGGCGATCGTTTCGGAAAGGCTGGGCATGATGCGCTCCTGCGCTGGCCAGCCCCTGATGGCACCGACACATCCCTTGAACGCAAGCCTACGCGATTTTGTTGCGATGCAACATCCTGGAGGATGCGATCGTCCAACGCGGAGATTGCGTTGCCACCGCCGCATCGTGGAAGCTGTCGATCCCCGTCGCGCGTCGTCCACCGCCCAGCACCGAGGCCGCCCTTGCGTATCCTGATGATCAATCCCAACACCACGGACGAGGTTACCGCCCTGATGGCGCGGGTACTCGCGCCGCAACTGCCCGCGGGCGTCACGCTCGTGCCCGTGACGGGGCGTTTCGGGGCGCGCTACATCGCCAGCCGCACGGCCGCTTCGATTGCCGGCCATGCGGCAATCGATGCCTATGCGCAGCACGGCCGCGACTGCGACGCGGTCTATCTCGCCTGTTTCGGCGACCCCGGCCTGCTGGCGCTGAAGGAACTCGCGCGCGTGCCGGTGATCGGCATGGCCGAGGCGAGCTGCCTCGCCGCCGCAAGCCAGGCCGAGCGCTTCGCCATCGTCACCGGCGGCGAGCGCTGGGCCCCGATGCTGCAGGAGTTCGTCACCATGCTGGGGCTGGGCGAGCGTCTCGCCGGCATCGAGACCGTCGCTCCGACCGGCGCCGAGATCGCGCGCGATCCCGATGGCGCGATCGCCCTGCTCGCGCAGGCCTGCCGGCAGGCGGCGGCGCGCGACGGCGCCGGTGCGGTCATTCTCGGCGGCGCGGGGCTGGCGGGGCTGGCCGCGCGCCTGCGCCCCCATCTCGACATGCCGGTGATCTGTTCGGTCGAGGCCGGCCTCCAGGCCGTGCTGGCGGCGCTGCGCGACCCGCCGGTCAAACCGACGACCGGCGACCTCGCTTTGCCCGCGTCGATCGGCAGCACCGGGCTTTCGGACAGCCTGGCGGCATTGCTGGAACGTCCGTAAGCCCGAGTCTGCTGGCTTGCGTTACCGATGCACAGACACGGGGCCGTCATCCTGAGCTTCGCGAAGCGAAGTCCCGGGATCCATCATCGGGCAGGACAGCGCTCCATGATGGATCCCGGACTGCGCGGCTGCGCCGCTCGTCCAGGATGACGGGATTGACTTAGAGCCGGAACAACCGGCTCTGGCGAGATCGGCGCTTCAGCCCTTCTTGGCGAGCGAGATGCCGTTCTGCGAGGCGACCCAGTCCGACAGCATCGGCACGTAATCATCGCCCTTGCCGGCCGCGACGGCGGTTGCGAAGCTGTTCTTCACCGCATTGCCGATCGGGTTCGGCACCCCGGCCGCGTTCGCCACGCTTTCGAGATAGCGGACATCCTTCAGGGCATTGACCAGCGTGAACTTGTGCGCGTCGCGGTCGCGCTCGAGCACGTACTGCATGAAGGTCTGGTAGAAGCCGCAATCCATCCGGCTGCCGCGCAGCACGCTGTCGAAGGTCTGCGGCGTGATGCCGATCTTGGAGGCCAGCGTCAGCGCCTCGGCATAGATCGCCGCATAGCCCATCGACAGGAAGTTGTTCAAAAGCTTCATCTTGTGGCCGTCGCCGACGGGGCCGAGATGCACCACCTTCTGCGCCCAGGCCTCGATCGCCGGCTTGATCCGCGCGAAAATCTCCGGCGTCGTCCCCACCATCGCCGAGAGCTGGCCGAGCGCGGCCTGGGCCGGCGTGCCGCCAAGCGGTGCGTCCGCCAGATGCAGCCCCTTGGCCTCCAGTTCCGCGGCGATCCGCACCGTCACGGTCGGGTCCGATGTCGAGCAGTCGACGATCACCGTGCCGGGCTTGGCGCCCGCCGCAATGCCGTCTGGCCCGTTTACGACCGCCTCGACCTGGGCCGAGCCGGTGACGCATAGGAAGATGATCGTGGCGTTCTGGGCGAGTTCACGGGGCGTCTTGGCTTCCTTCGCGCCGCCGGCGACGAGGGTCTCGACCGGCTTGCGGTTGCGATGCCCCATTACGGTGACGGCAAAGCCCTTGTTGAGCAGGCTCTGGGCCATGCCCTGCCCCATCAGGCCGACGCCAATGAAGCCCACTGATTCTTTGGTTGCAGTCATCTTCAAATTCTCCAGTTTATATGAGAAGCACAAAGCGATGTGACGGAACGCCTGACCAAGAATGGGTCGCCAGGTCGAATCCGGCGCCGGAGATGAGCGTCATGACCAGCAGCGGCCCCGTCAGCGCCGGGTCTTCCGGCAAGCCGCCGACCGCTCTTCCGGTCGCCCGGGGCCGTGTCACCTTGCAGATCATCGCCGACCGTCTCGCGGTCTCGACGGCAACCGTGTCGCTGGCCCTGCGCGGCTCGCCGCTGGTGGCGGAGGCGACGCGCGCGCGGGTCCAGCAGATGGCCCGCGAGATGGGCTACAGCTACAACCGCAGCGCCGCCTCCTTGCGCACCGACCGCACCAATATTCTCGGCGTCGGCTTCCACGACATCACCAACCCGTATTTCGCCGAGCTTTTGGCGGCGATCGAAGAAACCACCACGGCCCATGGCCGCTCGATCCTGCTCGGCACCTATGGCGAGGACCTCGAGCGGCAGGACCGCGTCCTCAACACGCTGAAGGAATACCGCCCGGACGGGATGATCCTCTGCGCCGCGGGCGGCTCGACGCCGGAGACCTTCGCTCATCTGATCGCGGCCGGTGTTCCGATCGTCCAGCTCTCGCGCGAGATCACGCCCGATCTCGACTTCGTCGGCTCCGACGACCGCCACGGCACGATCCTGGCGATGGAGCATCTGATCGGTCTCGGCCACCGGCGCATCGCCTTCATCTGCCAGAACCAGAAGATCTCGACCGGCGCCAACCGCTACCGCGGCTACTGCGAGGTTCTGGCGCGCAACGGCATCCCGGTCGACCCGGCGCTGGTCTATCCCGGGCATGGCACGCGCGAGAACGGCTCCAAGGGCATCCAGGCGGTTCTCGATGCGCAAGATCCGCCGACGGCGGCGGTCTGCATGAACGATCTCGCCGCCTTCGGGGCCATGCTGGGGCTGCGCCATCGCGGCCGCGAGGCGGGCCCCGACTTCTCGATCATCGGCTGCGACGACGTTCAGGAGGCGGCGCAGTGGTACCCGGCCCTGACGACCATCCGCAATTTCCAGGACGAGATGGGCCGCACCTCGGCCGAATTTCTGATCAGCCGCATCGCCGATCCCGCCGCGCCGCCGCGCCGGCTGCTGCTGACACCTGCCCTCGTCGTCCGCGGCACGACCGCCCCGGCCCGCGCTTGAGACCAGGGCGCGTGGCTCATGCATCGTTGGCGGGCTTGGCGTTGAGGGCGCGATAGGCGCGCACCACCTGCGAATCGTCGCGCCCGCCATGGCCCAGGCCCGACGAGGCCAGGAACATCTGGTGCGCGGCGGCCGCCAGCGGCAGCGCGGTCTTCGCGGCCCGTCCGGCATCGAGCACGATGCCCAGATCCTTGACGAAGATGTCCACCGCGCTGGACACGACCGGGTCGGGCTCATGCATGCGCGGGCCGCGGTCGCGCAGCATCCAGGAGGAGGCGGCCGAGCCGCCCATGATCTCGAACAGCAGCTTGCCGTCGATACCCGCCTTCTCGGCGAGCGACAGCGCCTCGGCCGCAACCGCGATATGGACGCCGCAGAGGAGCTGGTTGACGGTCTTCACCGTTGCGCCCTGGCCCGGCTTCTGGCCGACATGGAAGACCTTGTCGCCCAGCGCCTCGAGCACGGGCCTGGCAAGCGCGAAGCTCTCGTCGGGCGCCCCGACCATGATCGACAGGGTCGCGGCGCGCGCGCCGACGACGCCGCCCGACACCGGCGCATCGATGAAACGCCGCCCGCTCTTTGCGACCTCCGCCGCGATCGCCTCGACCTCGCCCGGCGGGCAGGTCGCCATCAGGACCACGAGCGCGCCGGGCGCCAGCGCCGCCAGCGCCCCGGCCTCGAACAGCACGGAGCGCGCCTGCGCGGCATTGACCACCATCAGCACGATCGCCCCGGCGCCGTCGGCCGCCTCCCGCGCACTCGCCGCGGCATGTCCGCCCGCATGTACCAGCGCCTCGCGCGCGGCCTCGCGCATGTCGAAGCCGGTGACGCGGAACTGGCGCTTGACCAGGTTCTCGGCCATCGGCGCGCCCATGGCGCCGAGCCCGATGAAGGCGATGGAGGTCGGTGTGGTCGGCATGCGCTCGCAATGTCCTCTGCTGACGTCGTCCCGGGCGCAACACGGTGCTCACCGGGATCCAGGCCAAAGCCTAGACGATCAGCGGCCTTGACTGAATCCCGGCGGCGCCGGGTGTCCCCCTGCGGCCGGCATGGCGACGCGGGGCGCCCTGCAGGTCCCCCGCGCCGCCGGACGCGGCCTACTCCTTCACCGCTCCGGTCATCGCCGACACGTAATGCTCGACGAAGAACGCGTAGAGGATCACCAGCGGCAGCGAGCCGATCAGCGCCCCCGCCATCAGCGAGCCCCAGCGGAAGATGTCGCCATCGACGAAGTTGGAGATGATCGCCACCGGCACGGTCTTGTTGTGGTCCGACGAGATGAAGGTCAGCGCGTAGATGAACTCGTTCCAGCACAGCGTGAAGGCGAAGATGAAGGCCGAGATCAAGCCGGGGATCGCCAGCGGCAGCACGATCTTGACCAGGATCTGCCAGCGGCTCGCCCCATCCATCAGCGCGCATTCCTCGAGCTCGTAGGGAATGGTCTTGAAGTAGCCCATCAGCAGCCAGGTGCAGAACGGGATCAGGATGGTCGGATAGGTCAGGATCAGCGCGAAGGGCGTGTCGAACAGGCCATAGGCGTGGATCACGGAAGAGAGCGGGATGAACAGGATCGAGGGCGGCACCAGATAGGCGAGGAAGATCAGCCCGCCCACCGTCGCCGCGCCCTTGTAGCGGATGCGGGTGATCGCATAGGCCGACAGCACGCTGGCGAAGATCGAGAGGAAGGTCGCGGCGGTGGCGACCATCATCGTCGTCATCAGCCAGCGCGGATAGGCGCTCTCGAACAGCAGCTTGTAGATATGCTGGAAGGTGGGCTGGCTGACCCAGAGCGGGTTGCTGTTCTCGAGGTCGAGCAACTGCGCGTCCGGTTTGATCGAGGTGATCACCATCCAGTAGAATGGGAACAGCAGCACCACGAGGATGATGGCCAGCGGCATGTAGACGACCACAAGCTTGCGCGGCAGCGTCTCCAGATAGGCCATACCCTCGCGATGGTCGGACAGCGTGCCCGGGGCGGCGCTGGTCTTCAGGGCGGCGTCAGTCATTGCTCTCTCCCTGCTGCCATTTACGGCGCTGAAGGCCAAACCAGCTGACCATGATCGCGGCCAGGAGGAAGGGCACCATGGCGGTGGCGATGGCCGCGCCCTCGCCCAGCCGGCCGCCGAGGATGCCGCGCTGGTAGGACAGCGTCGCCATCAGCTGCGTCGCGTTGACAGGGCCGCCGCGGGTCATGGCCCAGATCAGCTGGAAATCGGTGAAGGTGAACAGAACCGAGAACGTCATCACCACGGCGATGATCGGCGTCAGCAGCGGATAGGTCACGAAGCGGAAGCGCTGCCAGCCCGAGGCGCCGTCGAGCGTCGCGGCCTCGTAGAGCGAGGGCGACACGGTCTGCAGCCCGGCCAGAAGTGTGATGGCGATGAAGGGGATGCCGCGCCAGATATTGGCGAAGATGACGCTGCACTGCGCCAGGAACGGGTCGCCGAGCCAGTTGATGTACTGGCCCTTGTCGAGAAAGCCCCATTTCTGCAGCAACCAGGTGAAGATCGAGAACTGCGTGTCGAAGATCCACCAGAACGCCACCGCCGACAGCACGGTCGGCACGATGAAGGGGATCAGCACGATGGCGCGGATGAACGCCTTGAACGGCATGTGGTTGTTCAGGAGGATGGCGAGATAGAGCCCGATGGCGAACTTGAAAACCGAAGCGACCGCCGTATAGGCGAGCGTGAAGGCCGTCGCGTTCAGGAAGTCGCTGTCCTCGAGCAGGTACTGGTAGTTCTCCAGCCCGATGAAGCTGCCGCCGCGGCCGATGCGCATGTCGGTCATGCTCATCCACATGCCCAGGATCAGCGGCCAGGCCAGGAAGAACAGCAGGAAGATCATGGTCGGAACCATGAACCAGAAGCCCAGCCAGTTTCGGTTGACCATCAGCCTTGTCCAGGCGGTGGTCTCCGGCGGTGCGGCGAACGAGCCTGAAGCCATCGCGAGCGCTTCCTCGATAAAGGGGTGTCGTCCCCCCGGCAGCGCGAACGGCGCCGGGAAGAGGACCCGTAGACGTGGATGAAAGGCCCTCCCCTCGGCGCCGGTCAGGCGCTCCGGCCGGCGTTGCCGCCGGCCGGAAAGGGTTCGGTCAGCGGTAGATGCGCTGCAACTGCCGTTCGGCGAGCTGCATGGCACCCGCAGCCGTCTCGCGACCGGTGCAGAAGCTCGCGAACATGTCGACGACGATGAAGTCGGCCATCGCGGTCGCCGCCTTCTCGTCGAGCTTGCCGCGGTGACCCGCGACGAGGCTGCGCTTGGAGGCGTCGCGGAACACCTTGTTCTTCGGGTCCTTTGTCCAGACCGGATTGTTGTCGAAGGCGTTCAGCGTATGCGTGAGATAGCCGGCCGCCGCTTCCAGCCACGGGTTGAACTGCTCGGCTTCCAGCATGTAGGCCATGAACGCTTTGCAGGCGTTCGGGAACTTCGTGTAGGTCATCGCCATCATCGGGAAGCAGAGCTGGATCTCGGTCGGCTTGCCCGCCGGGCCGATCGGCCAGTAGGCGTGGTCCATGTCCGCCGCGATTTCCTTCTGCTTGGGATCGTTGGACGCGTTCGCCGCGGCATAGATCGAGATGCCGTTGGCAGTCAGCCCGAGTTCGCCGGACAGGAACAGACGGTTGTTGGAGGCGTCGTTCCAGGCCGCCGTGCCCTGGATGAAGGTGTCGTACAGCGCCTTCGAGTAGTTCAGCGCCGCTTCCGTCTCGGGCGAGCGGATGATCACCTTGCTGTTCTCGTCGACCTGCGCGGCGTTGTGGCCCCACAGCAGCCAGTAGGCGTAGGAGTTGCCGTCGCCCGAGGCGCGGCCGAGCGGGAAGCCGGCCGGCGTGTTCTTGGCCTTCAGCGCCTTGCAGAGTTCCAGGAACCCGGCCGTCGTCTGCGGCACCTCGTTGAAGCCGGCCGCCTTGATCTGCGAGATGCGGTAGTTGATGTAGCCGCCGTTGATCGCCGCGGGGATCGCGATCCACTTGTTGCCGAGCTTGCCATAGGCCTCGGCCACCGGCACCCAGCCGCCATACTTCTTGCCGAGATAGTCGGCGACGTCGGTCACGTCGACGCAGCGGTTCGGGAACAGGTGCGGCGTCGAATACAGCGACCAGAAAATATCCGGACCCGTGCCGGTGTTGGCGGCGACGGATGCCTTCGGCTGCATGTCGTCGAAGGATTCGGAGGTCACCGTGACGCGCACGCCCGTGGCCGCGGTGAAGGCGGCGACGATCTTGTTGAACGCCTCGTCCTCGGCGACGACGAAGCGACGCCAGCGCATCACGTTGAGGGTCGCGCCCGCCTCGGGCTTGAAGGGCGAGGCCTGCGCCCAGGCCTTGGCCCAATCGGTCATGCCGGAGCCGACGAGGGCGCCGGCGCCCGCTACGCCGGCGAGGCCCTTCAATGCGGAACGTCGTGTCGGTTTGGTCATCAGCGTCCTCCCATGGACTGGTTTTTCGGCCCGGGGGTCTGAAGCGCCCCGCTTGCCCGGTGGTTCATCGCGCGCTGGGGGTTGCTCCCCCATGCGCGCGGATGATTCAGATTACGGCGCCAGGCGCTTGCCCGTGCCGGCGTCGAAGAGATGCGTCACATTCGTGTCGGGCGTGATCCCGATGAATTCCCCCGGCTTCGCACTGATGCGCTCGCGGAACACGCAGGTCAGGCTCTGGCCGCCGCAGCGGACCACGACCTGGGTTTCAGAGCCCATCGGCTCGACGACGACGACTTCGGCCTTGAGACCGTTCTCGTCGAGCTGGATATGCTCGGGCCGGATGCCGAGCACCGCCGCCTTGCCGTTGGAATCGGCGGGATGACGGCCGATCGGCCAAATCACGCCCCCTTCCGTCTCGAAGCCGGTGGCGCCGATCGTGCCCTTGAGCAGGTTCATCGAGGGCGAGCCGATGAAGGCGGCGACGAACAGGTTGGCCGGACGGTCGTAGAGTTCGAGCGGAGCGCCCATCTGCTCGACGATGCCGTCATGCATCACCACGATCTTGTCGGCCATGGTCATGGCCTCGATCTGGTCGTGCGTCACATAGACGGTGGTGGTCTTCAGGCGCTGGTGCAGCTCCTTGATCTCGGTGCGCATCTGCACGCGCAGCTTGGCGTCGAGGTTGGAGAGCGGCTCGTCGAACAGGAAGACCTGCGGATCGCGCACGATGGCGCGGCCCATCGCGACGCGCTGGCGCTGGCCGCCGGAGAGCTGGCGCGGATAGCGGTCGAGCAGTTTCTCGAGCCCGAGGATCGCGGCGGCCTTGCCGACGCGCTCGTCGATCTCGGTCTTGGGGGCCTTCCGCAGCTTCATCGAGAAGGCCATGTTGTCGGCGACCGTCATATGCGGATAGAGCGCATAATTCTGGAAGACCATCGCGATGTCGCGCTCTTTGGGCGGCACATCGTTGACGACACGGGGGCCGATGCGGATCTCGCCGCCCGAAATGTTCTCCAGCCCGGCGATCATGCGCAGCAGGGTCGACTTCCCGCAGCCGGACGGGCCAACGAGAATGACGAATTCGCCGTCGTCGATATCGATGTCGACGCCATGGATGACCTGCGTCGAACCATACGCCTTGCGCACGTCGGCAATCTGGACTGAGGCCATCTGGGCCCTCTCCTCAAACGTCGTTTCCCCGTGGACCCGGTGGTCCGCCTGTGTCGGGCGGAGTCCAAGTCGCGTCGTCTACCGGCCTGTTGCGACCGATCGATGAAGGTTCCCGTCGGCTAAGGACCCCGCTTCGGCGAGCCGGAGCGATCCCTTGCGTCGGGCTTCATCTGCGATAAAGTCATACCATACAGACAGGCGTGTCAAGCGCCGGCCGAATGGCAGCGGACGGGCTGCTGAAACGGGGGAGGCGCCAGACGATGCGGGTGCGCGACTATTCGCGGCCGACGACCCTCAACCCCGACCGCCTCTTCGGCCAGGTCGCCCAGAAGCTCGCCGTCGCCATCATCACCGGCGCGATCAAGGCGGGCGAACTGCTTCCCGACGAGGATGGCCTGCGCGCCGACATCTCGGTGTCGCGCACCGCCTATCGCGAGGCCGTCAAGGTGCTCACCGCCAAGGGGCTGGTCGAGGCGCGCCCCAAGAGCGGCACGCGGGCGGCGCCGCGCGACAGCTGGAATCTGCTCGATCCCGACGTTCTGGCCTGGCATTTCGAGGCCGACCCGAACGAGAAATTCATTCGCGATCTCTTTGAGTTGCGCCGTTTTGCCGAGCCCGCGGCGGCGCGCCTGGCCGCGCAGCGCCGCACCCCCGCCGACATCGCCCGCATCGAAGCCGCCTTTCGCGGAATGGCCGACAACCAGCCCTATGACGACGTCACGATCCGGGCCGATCTGGCCTTCCACGAGGCCGTCTTCACCGCCTCCCACAACGCCACGCTGATGTGCCTGGCGAGCGCCGTCGCCGCCACCGTGCAATGGTCGCTGCTGCTCAAATCGATCGACGACCGCGAGTTCTTCATCGCCTCGCTGGTCGACCACGAGCGGGTGCTGGACGCGATCGTCCAGCGCGACGGCGATCTCGCCTCGGCCCGGATGACGGCGCTCGTCATCGACAGCCTGAACACCACGCTCGCCCTGTTGACGCCGCTTGCGACGGCGCCCATCCAGAAAACCGCGTGATTAAATCATATTATATCGGCGCCCAGGGCGCTGTTTCGGCGGCGCGGCGCGTGGTTCACAGGCCCGGCGCTCGACCCGACCGCGAAGTGGCTTCCCTGCCGCGGCCATCTCCGGCATTTAAACGATTCATATCAGCCTGATCAAGCCGCCCACCCTTCACCCGAAGACAATGGAAACGCCTCCCATGACACGGCCCGACGCCACCGACATCCTGATGACCGGCCCTTTGATGGCCTATGCGGCCGACCAGTTGAAGGCCCGCTTCACCGTCCATGAGCTGTGGAAGGCCGACGACAAGCAAGCCCTGCTGCGGGAGGTCGCCGGCAAGGTGCGCGGCATCGCCGGCGGCGGCCATATCCGCATCGACGGCGCCCTGTTCGACGCGCTGCCCAAGCTCGAGATGATCGCGAATTTCGGCGTCGGTTACGACAATGTCGATGCCGCCGAAGCGGGCCGTCGCGGCCTCGTCGTGTCCAACACCCCCGATGTGCTGACCGACGAGGTCGCCGACCTCGCCATCGGCCTGCTGATCTCGACCGTCCGGCAGTTGCCGCAGGTCGATCGCTATCTGCGCGAGGGCAAATGGCTGACCGCGGCCTATCCGCTGACCACCTCGCTGCGCAAGCGCAAGGTCGGCATCGTCGGGCTGGGCCGCATCGGCAAGGCGGTGGCGCACCGGATCGAGGCCTTCGGCCTGCCGATCGCCTATCACGGCCGCTCGCGCCAGGCCGACGTGCCCTATCGCTACTACCCCTCGCTGGTCGAGATGGCCCAGGATGTCGACACGCTGATCTCGGTCGCGCCCGGCGGCGCCTCGACGCACCACATCATCAATGCCGAAGTGCTGAAGGCGCTGGGTCCCAACGGCATCGTCGTCAATGTCGGCCGCGGCACCGTGATCGACGAGAAGGCCCTGATCGAGGCCCTGCAGAACAAGACCATCCTCTCGGCGGGCCTCGACGTCTTCGAGGACGAGCCGCGCGTGCCGGCCGAGTTGATCGCGATCGAGCATGCCGTGCTTTTGCCCCATGTCGGCTCGGCCTCGGTCCACACCCGCGAGCAGATGGGCCAGCTGCTCGTCGACAACCTGTTCTCCTGGTTCGACGGCAAGGGCCCGCTGACGCCCGTGGCCGAGACGCCATGGACAAAGGCCTGACCCGCCACCCAGGCCCGACCCGGCCCCGAGGCCTGACCGGGGTCATGCGGCGCGGCGCGCTGGCGGCGCTGCCGCTGGTGGCGGCCGCCCTGCTGCCGGCCGCCGCTCTCCAGGCCCAGACCGCGCCGCCCCCCCGTGGCGCGGACCGGGCGCCGGAGGCGATTCGCACCATGCTCGGCGCCTGGGATCTCGACATCCCAGGCGCCTCGCGCGGTTGCACGGTCACCTTCGGCGCCGAAACAGATGCTCATGGCCGCCAGCTGCGCTTTCCCGCTACCTGCCGTCGCGCCCTGCCGCTGCTGAACACCGTGACCGGCTGGGCGCGCGCGCCCGACGGCACGGTCCAGCTGCTCGATGCGGCGGGCAAGCGCGTGATCGCCTTCGGCAACGGCTCCGCCGAGCGTGGTTTCACCGGCACCGGCACGGACGGCCGCACCTACGCCCTGTCGTCGAAGGACCATCCCCGCGCGGCGCGCCGCCCCGCACCCAGCCCTGCCGAGCAGGCTGCGACCGCAGCCCAGCAGCCGACCCCGGTGGACATGGCCCGTACGCCGGCGCCGGAAACGCTGCCCGGCCTCTATCAGATGATGCGCCAGCAAGGGCGGGAGGCCTGCCGGATCGTGCTTGCCCCGGCGACGGCGGGCCCCCAAACCTCCGCACCGGCCGCCTTGGCCGGCCCCTGCCCTGACACCGGCCTCACCATCTTCGACCCTGTCGCCTGGCGCTATGGGGCGGGCCGGCTCGCGCTGGTCGCCCGTAAGGGGCACAGCGTCGAGCTGATTTTCGAGAACGCCCAGTGGCGCAAGGACCCGGCGGTCGGGGCGCCGCTGCTGCTGCGCAAGGTCCAGCCCTGACAAGCCGCGCGGAGCCTTCCGCCCTTGGTCGCGGTTGCCGGTGCGCGCATCTGACCTTACGTTAACGTATGCTCGAGTTGGCCCACGCGTCTCTGGCGATCCGCGTCGATCGTTCCTAGATGCCCCCCCAGGCGCCCGGAGCTTGGCGCAACGGAAAAAGGGATCGCCGATGTTCAACGCCAAATCACTTCTCGATGCCCTGGTCAGCGCCGGCACCCAGGCCGGCAAACCCGGCGGTCAGGGCCAGACCGGATCTCTCGGCTCCCTCCTCGGGGGATTGGCCGAAAAGGTTCAGCAGAGCGGCGGCGTTGGCGGACTTGCGGGCATGGCCGGCCAGATCCTGACCCAGGCGACGCAAGGCGTCGGCGACGCCGCCCGCCAGACCGGCGTGCAGCAGAAAGCCGGCGAGGCGCTCGGCCAGGTCAGTGGCGGACGCTCGGCGCAGGACGTGCTGGCCCAGGCCAAGGCAATGTTCGATAAGAACCCGGCCATGGCCACCGCCGTGCTCGGCGGTCTCGGCGCGCTGGTCTTCGGCTCGTCGACCGGCCGGGCCGTGGTCGGCTCGGCGGCGAAGCTCGGCGGCATGGCCCTGATCGGCGGCCTCGCCTACAAGGCCTACCAGAACTACCAGTCCGGCAAGCCGATGCTCGATGTCGGCAGCAGCCCCGAGCTGCTTCCCGCGCCGCGCGGCACCGGCTTCGAGCCGGAGGCGGCGAGCCAGGCGAACGCGCTCGTCTTCATCCGCGCCATGATCGCCGCCGCCGCCGCCGATGGCTCGATCGACGGCGACGAACGCGCCGCCATTCTCGGCGGCCTGCGGGAGGCCGGCTTCGATCAGGAAGCGAATGAGTGGCTCGAGGCTGAAATGGCCAATCCCGCCTCGATCGACGCGTTGGTCGAGGGCGCGGAAAGCCCCGAACTCGCGGCCCAGATCTACACGGCGGCCCGCATCGCGATCAATCCGGACACGGCCAGGGAAAAGGACTTCCTCGCCGGGCTCTCGGCCTCGCTGGGTCTCGATGCCGAACTCGTCGCCAATATCGACGTCGCCGCCAGCGCCGCGAAAGTCTGATCGCGCCGCGGTTTTCGGCGTCCTCTCGTCCCGTCGCGCCCTCGCCATCCGGCGAGGGCAGCATCAGGCTGTGCCGCATCGTGCGTCGCAGCCGCCCCGGCGCCATCGCGGCCGGTCGTCAGCCCGGCGTTAAGCATCGCAGCGAAATGGCTGCACGCAGGGGTCTGCATCCATCGAGATTTAGGATTTATCGGCGAGTAAGGCAGGAGCCATCACGGCCCACTGCCGCAACACCCTCGCCCGGACCCGTCATCGGCTCCCGGACGCTGTCGCGGCTCACGGAGAGAAGAGACCGGCACATGTCTTTGACGGCGATGCTCAGAGCGATGCGACCGCATCACTGGCTCAAGAACGGGCTCGTCTTCGTTCCGATCCTGCTCAATCACGATGTCTTCGACATCGCCGCGCTGAGCCATGGCGCCATCGCCTTCGTCGCCTTCAGCCTGATGGCCTCGGCGATCTACCTGCTCAACGACATCATCGATGTCGAGGCCGATCGGCGTCACCCGACCAAATGCAAGCGCCCGCTGGCCGCCGGGGAGATCACCGAGCGCCAGGCCTACGCGGCGGTGCCGCTGTTGCTGGCGGCATCCTTCGCGCTGTCCTGGCTGCTGCCGCAGCCGAGGCTCTTCCTGATGGCGCTGGGTGCCTATCTGGTGCTGGCCCTGGCCTATCTCTTTGTTCTCAAGCGCAAGCTGCTCGTCGACGTGCTGGGGCTCGCCGCCCTGCACACGCTGCGCATCCTGGCCGGCAACGCCGCGGGCTCGATCCCGCTGTCGTCCTGGCTGCTCGCCTTCTCGATGTTCCTGTTCCTCAGCCTGGCGCTGGTGAAGCGCTATGCCGAGCTGCGGATCACGCAGGACCAGTCCGGCCTCAAGAAAGCCGGACGCGGCTACCAGGCCGAGGATATCGAGGCGCTCTCGCAGCTCGGCATGGCGTCGGGCTGCACCTGCGCGCTGATCATGGCGCTCTATGTCGACAGCGACGCCGTCAGGGAACGCTACACCCATCCCGAGGTCATCTGGCTGCTTTGCCCGATCATCCTCTACCAGATGGCCCGGATCTGGTTCCTGGCGCGGCGCGGGCAGATGCCGGACGATCCGCTGGTCTTTATGATCCGCGACTGGCGCAGCCAGGTCACCGGTGCGGCGGTGGTGGTCATCATGATCGCCGCGACGCTGCTGCCGTGACCCTGCCCTTGCCCGAGATCGGATCCTGGGGTGGCCTGCGGGCCCATGACACCACGACACTCGCGCCCGAGGCCTGGCTCGTCGACCCGGCTCCGCAGCGGGGGCCGGTCCTGGCCTATGGCAATGGTCGCTCCTACGGCGATTCCTGCCTGAACGATGGCGGGCGGCTGATCATCGCGCGCAGCCTCGACCGCGTGCTCGCCTTCGACCGGGAGAGCGGGCTCGTCACCTGCGAGGCGGGCGTCCTGCTCGACGATCTCCTCAACCTCGTCGTCCCCACCGGCTGGTTTCCGCCGGTCACCCCCGGCACCTGCTTCGTCACCATCGCCGGCGCGCTCGCCAATGACGTCCATGGCAAGAACCACCACCGCGCCGGCACCTTCGGCCGCCATGTCCGGGCGCTCGAGCTGGTCCGCTCCGACGGGCAGCGGCTGACCTGCGCGCCCGACATCAACCCGGCGCTCTTTGCCGCAACCATCGGCGGCATGGGCCTGACCGGCCTGATCACGCAGGTCACGCTGCAGCTCATGCCGGTGGCGTCGGCCGAGATGATGCAGGAAACCATCCATTTCGGCGGGCTCGACGCATTCTTCGCCATCGCCGCCGCCTCCGATGCGACGCATGACTACACCGTCGCCTGGATCGACGCGCTCGCCGGCGGCCGCAATTTCGGGCGTGGCGTCTTCTTCCGCGCCAACCATGCCCCCGCCTCGGGCGAGCCGCCGCGCCAGCCGGGGCGCCGGCTGCCTTTCCCGATCAAGCCGCCCTTCCCGCTGATCAACGGCCTGACGCTGCGCGCCTTCAACCTGCTGTACCGGACGGCGCAACCGCGCTCACCCGCCCCGCGCCGCATTCCCTATCGTCCGTTCTTCTATCCGCTCGACCGGGTCGCCGACTGGAACCGCGCCTATGGACCGGGGGGGTTGCGCCAGTTCCAGTGCGCGATTCCGATGCCGGCGGCACGGCAGACGGTGGAAACCATGCTGCGCCGGACGCTGGCGGCAGGGGAGGCATCCTTCCTCACGGTCCTCAAGCTGTTCGGAGACATGCCCTCGCCCGGCATGATGTCGTTCCCGATCGCCGGCGCGACGCTGACGCTCGACTTCCCCCATCGCGGCGCGCGCACGGAAAAGCTCCTCACCGAGCTCGATGCGATGGCCATGGCCGTCGGCGGCCGCGTCAACCCCTACAAGGACGCGCGCATGTCGCCCGCGACCTTCGAGGCCTCCTTTCCGCACTGGCGCGACTTCGCCGCGCATGTCGATCCGGGCTTTTCCTCGAGCTTCTGGCGGCGCGTGACGGCAGGCTGAATCGGCGTCGCCCGAATGCCGCGCGACGCGCCTCAAAAAATCCTCCGCCTCCTTTGAACCGCCTCGTCCCTCGCCGCGACCAACGGTCATGGAGAGCGAATGGTTCGCTCCCGACAGACTTCAGGGAGATCGAGCCGATGACCCGCTTCAAGACCTTCGCGACCGCCACCCTTGCCGCTCTCACCCTCGCCACCACGCTCGCGGCCACTTCTGCCGAAGCCCGCCCGCGCCACTGGGGCTATGGCCGTGGCCCGGCCATCGGGGCCGGCATCGTGGGGGCGCTCGCCGCCGGGGCCCTCGTGGCCGCTGCCACCCGCCCCGCTTACGGCGGCTACTATGCCCGCGGCCCCGTCCGCCAGTGCGACCTGGTCGAGCGCATCAACCGCTATGGCGAGGTCGTCGGCTACCGCCGGGTCTGCGGCTACTACTGAGCGGCTCTCCGGGGCCAGGAACCCCGGCAGGACCCGCTGATAGTCGCCTCCCCCGTTCGAGACCTCCCGATACGACTTGGGCTCCCCGGTTTCCCGGAGAGCCCTTTTTCGGTGGCTCCGTGGCGAGTTGCCGGTGCGTCAGGCGACGCGGGCGAGCTCCGCCTTGGCGTCGTTGATCGCCTGCTCGCGCGCCTCGGGGCCGTAGCCCAGTTTTTCGGCGCGCACGAAGGTGACGTCGCTGATTCCGATGAAGCCCAGCATCGTGCGCAGATGCGGCTCCTGCGAATCCAGCGCCTGGGTCGGACCGGAGCTGTAGATGCCGCCGCGGCTCTCGACGACGATGGCGCGCTTGCCCTCGAGCAGGCCGACCGGGCCCTTCTCGCCGTATTTGAAGGTCACGCCGGCCCGCAGCACATGGTCGAACCAGGCCTTGAGCGTCGAGGGGATGCCGAAATTATACATCGGCGCGCCGATGATCACGGTGTCGGCCGCCTTCAGCTCGGCGACGAGCGAATCCGACAGGGCCTTCGCCGCGCGCTGCGCCTCGTTGGCGGGCTCGGCGCCACGGATCGCGGCGGTGGAATCGGTGGTCAGATGCGGCACGGGGTTGGCGCCGAGATCGCGCTCCACCACGACCAGCGCGGGATCGGCCGTGCGCAGGCGGGCGACCGTCTCGTCGATGAGCTGCTTCGAGACCGAAGCCGCACCGGCGGCGCTGCTGTTGATGACGAGAAGATGGGACATGGTGCTTGATCCTGAAACCGGGAACGGGTTCGATGCCGCTGATGTAGCGGCGCGCGTCCAGCAACGGAATGCGCAAGCCAAGCACCAAACTGTTGCATCCATGGGAACACCGTCATGTCCGAGCTGGACGACATCCGCAGCTTCGTCGCCGTGGTCGAGAGCGGCGGCTTCGGGCGGGCCGGGCATCGGCTCGGCCTGTCCAAGTCGATCATCAGCCGTCGCGTCGCGCGGCTGGAGGCCGAACTCGGCACGCGCCTGCTCAGCCGCACCACGCGCGGCATCGCCGCCACCGAGGCCGGCCTCGAATTCAAGGCGCGCGGCGAGCGCATCCTGGCGGATCTGGCCGAGGCCCGCGACGCCGTCGCCCAGCAGGCGGGCGGGGTCGTCGGGCGGCTGCGCCTGTCGATGCCCCTGACCTTCGGCAACCGGCATGTCGCGCCGATCCTCGGCGAACTCGCAAGGCGCCATCCCGGCCTCGAACTCGATGTCGAGGCCAGCGACCGCTATGTTGACCTGATCGGCGAGCGCTTCGACGCCGCCATCCGCATCGGCACGCTGAAGGATTCGAGCCTGATCGCCCGCAGGATCGCGCCGATCCATGGCATCATCCTCGCCAGCCCGGCCTATCTCGCGGCACGGGGGCGGCCCGCGACCCCGGTCGATCTCGCCGGCCATGACTGCCTGCTCTACACCGGCACCAGCAATCCCGACTGGACCTTCCGGGTCGGCCGGCGCCGCGTCTCGGTTCGCCCGGCCGGGCGCCTGCGCTCCGACAGCGGCGAGACGCTGCTGGACTGGGCCAAGGCGGGGCTCGGCATCGTGCAGTTGCCAACCTTCATCGCCAGCGACGCCATTCGCGACGGCGCGCTGGAGCCGCTGCTCTGGGACTTCCCGCTGCAGGAACACGCGCTCTTCGTCGTGAGACCACCGGGAGCCTATGTGCCGGGCAAGGTCCGCGTGCTGATCGACCTGCTGGTCGAGCGTTTCGGCGGCGCGCCCTATTGGGACCCCTGCCAGGCGGCGGCGCGCGAGCGCGGCGTCACGCTGGGGTTCAAGCCGGGTTTCGAGGCCGAGGAAGAGGATCATCAGCCGGCGTGATCGGGCTCATCACCCGATTTCGCGTGGCTTTGCGCAGCCGCCCCGGCACTCTGCGGCCTGCCCGGACGGAGACCGCCGATGCTGCTCGTGGGAATGCTCGATAGCCCCTATGTCCGCCGCGCCGCGGTCACGGGCACCCTGCTGGGGGTGGAATTCGAGCACCGCTCGGTCTCGGTCTTCCGGCACATGGACGAATTTCGGGCGATCAACCCGCTGATCAAGGCGCCGAGCCTTGTGACGGACGACGGCACGGTGATCAGCGAATCCCTGCTCATCATCCAGCATTTCGAGGATCTCGCCGGCCGCTCGCTGCGCCCGGTCGAGGCCAGCGCGCGGATACGGGACCTGTCGCTGACCGGCATCGGCATCGTCGCGGCCGACAAGGCGGTCGCGATCGAATACGAGCGCAAGAGGCCAGAAGGCCAGCGCCATGCGCCCTGGCAGGAACGGATCGTGGCCCAGCTCCACACTGCACTCGACCTGCTCGATGAAGCAGCCCTGGGCGGCCAAATCGCGGCCGGTCCCGAATTGCTGCCCAGCGACATCGCTGCCACGATCGCCTGGGGCTTCTGCCGCTTCGTGATCCCCGACTTCGCCCCCGCCGAGCGCTGGCCGGCCCTGGCGGAACAGGCGCGCACCTGCGAGGCGCTCGACGTCTTCAAGCACTGGCCGATCGACCGGGAATAGCGGTCCAGAACGCCGACATCGGCCGTTTCGCGTTCACCATGCCGAAAATTGCCGCAGTTCCGGCACCCGGCCCCTCTTGCAATCGGGCGCTGAAGACGCGATTTCCGGGGTGAGTTAGGGAAGAATCGCCTCCTGGTCGGTCCCGCGCACCCAGCGCTGACAGCAGGAGATGACAATTGGCTCGTTCCAAAAAAGCCGGCGCAACGTCCGGCCACGGTGAAGTCCGCCGGCTCTGGCCCGCGGAACGCGACCTCTTCAAGGCGCATCTGCTGAGACTCGACGACATCACCCGTCGCGAGCGCTTCGGCACGGCCGTCAATGACGGCTTCCTCGAAAACTACGCCGTCACCACCTTCGGCGTCGGCGGGCTGGTCTATGCCTATATCGAGGATGGCGCGGTGCGCGGCGCCGCCGAATTGCGCGGACTGGAGGACATCGTCGCGCAAACCGGCGAAGCCGCCTTCAGCGTCGAGAGCGGCTGGCGCCGGCGCGGCATCGGCGGAACGCTGTTTGGCCGGCTGATCACGGCCGCCCGCAACCGCGGCATCCGTACGCTCTACATGACCTGCCTGCCCGAGAACGCGGCGATGCGTCGGCTCGCGCGCAAATACGAGGCTGATCTCGCCGGCGGTTATGCCGATGTCGAGGGCGTGATCGCCACCGGCGGCCCGACACCCTTCACGATCCTGGACGAAGCCTTCGACACGGCGCGGGGCTTTGCGGCGCTGGCGCTGTCGCTGCAGCGGCGCTTCTGGCGGCCGGCATTCTTCGGGCGCTCGATGGGTGCGTGAGCCGCTGGCGGCTTACCGGCTGAGCGAGAGCGCCGCGCCCGATTTCGTCACGGCGCCGTCCATCGCGCCCCCGCCGCTGGTGCGCAACCGGGCCACGACCGTGCCGCCCTGCTGATAGAGATAGACCTCGCCATCGCGATAATCCCAGGCGGTGACCCGCTGCAGATCGCGGTTGGAGCAGCCCGAGGCGTTGGCGCGGTAGAGGTCGAGCGCCGGCGCACTCGACAATTGCACGCGGCAGGAACTCCCCGTCGCCTCCTTGGCGGTCCAGTTGCCGATCACACCATCGCGGGACGACACTGCGGGCCGCGCCGGGCTCGACCCGGCGCCGAGCGTCGCGATCTGGCCGCTACCGCCCCGCAAGGTCGGCACTTCGGTCGGCTGCGGCGCGGCTGGCGGCGGCGTCTCCTGCGGCATGCCGGGGGCGGGGTTGTAATAGGGATCCTGCGGCGCGGGCAGCGCGCCGGGCTGGGCCGACGCCACCGGATAGCCCCCCGGCGGCGGCAGCGGCTCGGACGTCACCGGGGCGGAGGTGATCGGCGGCGAGGACGGCAGGCCCGGCTGGCCGAAGGCTTGCGGCGCGGGGCCGCCGAAACGCTGGGAGCCGGCGCAGGCGGTCAGCGCCAGCAGCGGCAGCAGGCCGATGGCTTTCAGGGTCATGGCCATGGTCGCGGTCTTCTTGGTCATGAGGCGTCGGTTCCGATCGATCATGCGGTGCAGGCCTGCCGCTTGCGGCGCGGGAAGCAGGCGAATCTAACGTATTTCGCTGAACGTGACATGAGCATCTCTGTGCCGCGCGTCCAGTGGCCTTACGGCGTCGGTTGCGAACCCGCCGCGATCGATCTGGTTCCCGGCCGCGCCACGGCGCATAATCGGCCGCCAGACAGGAGAAGCTGCAGCCGATGCCGCCCGCCCCGAACCCCGCCCCCCCCCGCCCGACCCTGACCGCGCTCGCGCCGGCCTCGATCGCCAAGCCCTTCGCGCGCTACAGCCACGGCGTCGAAGTGCCGGCCGGACACCGGCTGGTCGCCTGCTCGGGTCAGCTGGGGATCGCGGCCGATGGCGCGATCCCCGAGGATGCGCGGGCGCAGGCCGATCTCTGTTTCGCCAACATCGCCGCGATCCTGGCCGAGGCCGGCATGACGCTGGCCGATATCGTCCGCATCAACGCCTATGTCACCGACCGCGCTTATATGAAGGGCTACATGGAATCGCGTGACGCCCATGTCGGCACGCCCCCGCCCGCCTCGACGCTGATGATCGTCTCGGGCTTTACCCTGCCGGCCTTCAAGGTCGAGATCGAGATCCTCGCGGCAGCGGTTTAACCCCAACCTCGATGGTCAGCCCTTGCGGACCATTAGCACGGCGGCGAGAATCGCGATGCCGCCGAAAGCCTGCGCCGGCGAGGGCTGTTCGCCGAAGATCGCCCAGGCGGCGAGCACCGAGACGAGCGCCGGCCAGACCATGACGAGCGAGGCCGCGCTGGCGCCGTACTGGCCGAGCGACAGGGTGATCAGGCCCTGGCCCAGCGCGTGGGAGACGAGGCCGAGCGCGATCACCGCGAGCCAGCCCTGCAGGCTCGAAGGCAGGATCGTCTCGCCCAGCGCCAGCGCAGCGACCAGACAGAAGACCGCGCAGATCGCGCTGGAAATCAGGCTGATGCGGCCCGCCTCGGCCCTGTCCCGGGCGCGGCGGACGGCCATGATGTAGGCGGCATAGGACAGCGCGGCGCCGACGGCCAGGCTGTCCCCGAACAGGCTGCCGGGCACGGCCGCCGCCGAGCCGGCCAGTTTCGGCAGGACCAGCATCAGCGCGCCGCCGATCGCGAGCGCCAGCGCGCCGAGGATGCGCCGGCTCGGCCGCTCGGCGAACAGAAGCCAGCCGCCCAGCACCACCGCCACCGGCGAGAGATTGCCGAGCAGCGAGGCGTTGGCGATCGTCGTGAAGCCGAGCGCGGCATTGTAGAGAACGACATCGACGCCGAAGGCGAGGCCCGCCAGCACGATCGGCAGCCATGCGCCGGCGGCCGCGCTCGGGCGACCCGGCCGCCGCCGCTCCAGCGCCATCCACAGGGCGAGCACCGGCAGGGCGAAGATCATCCGCCAGAACCCGGCTGCCGCCGGCCCGACATCGGCGAAGCGCACGAACACGCCCGAGAAGCCGATGCAGGTCGCGCCCGTGAGCAGCGCGAGGAACATCGCGAGCGCTGGCGCGGTCGGGGCTGGCAGGGCGGTCGCGGGGGCGGACATGGATGGGACCTGATGTGACCGTTGCGAGCCCTCATCCTGAGGAGGCCGCCCTTGCGGCCGTCTCGAAGGATGGTCCAGGAGGCTCCGAAGATTACTGGAGCATCCTTCGAGACGCGGCCTTTCGGCCGCTCCTCAGGATGAGGGCTGAGGATGGTGCGTGACCAGGATCGCTCTACCCCGTTCCCATCCATCGGAAAAACGGATTATTCTGATTTAACCATTCTTGAATCCGATCGACGGAGACCCTGCCATGTCCGTGCATTTCGATCTGGCGGCGCTCGACATGCTGGTGGCGGTGGTCGAGAGCGGCGGCTTCACGGCGGCCGGCGCGCGGCTCGGCCGCACGCAATCGGCGATCTCCGTCCGCATCCAGGATCTCGAAAACCAGCTCGGCCACCGGCTGCTCGAGCGTTCGCGCCGCGGCGTGGTCCCGACGCCGGCCGGCGAGCGGCTGCTCGCCCATGCACGGCGCCTGCTCGCGATCCAGCGCGAGGCGCTCGACGATCTCGGCGGCAGCGGCACCTCCGGGCGCCTGCGGATCGGCATTCCCGACGACTATGTCGACGCCTTCCTGCGGCCGCTGATCGCGCGCTTCGCCGCCGAGCATCCCCGGGTCGAGCTGGAGCTCCATTGCGACCTGTCGAAGCGAATCGAGCCCGCCGTCATGGCCGGCGAATTCGATCTCGCGGTGGTGACGCAGGACCCCAGGCGCCCGGTCGGCGAGGTCGTCAGGCGCGAGCCGGTCGTCTGGATCGCGGCGCGCGGCCACCGGCCGGAATTGCAGGAGCCCCTGCCGCTGGCGCTGTTCTCGGAGGGGTGCCGCGTGCGTCCGCGCCTGCTGGCGGCGCTGGCGGAGGCCGGGACCGACCATCGCCTCGTCTTTTCCTGCTCGCACACCTCGGGCATGCTGTCGGCGGTCGAGGCCGGATTCTGCGTCACCGCCGTCACCGAGAGCGCCGTGCCGCCGACGGCGCGACGGCTGGGCCCGGCGGAGGGGCTGCCGGCGCTGTTCGAGCTCTCGGTCGGGCTGATCATGGGCCCGCAGCCCGGGCTGGCGGCGCGCCGCTTCGCCGATGCGCTGCGCGAGGAGATGGCGGCGCCGCGGCTGGCGGCGTGAGGCGCGCCCGTCATTCTCGGGCGGAGCGGAGCGCAGACCCGAGAATCTCCGGCCCGAGATGCGCGGGTCTGCGCCCGAGCATGACGCGCCGCATTGCCCTTTGCCCCCGCGATCACTACTGAGAGCCCATGAAATTCCTCGACCAGGCCAAGATCTATGTGAAGGCGGGAGACGGCGGCGCCGGCTGCGTCTCCTTCCGCCGTGAAAAATTCATCGAGTTCGGCGGGCCCAATGGCGGCGACGGCGGGCGCGGCGGCGATGTCATCATCGAATGCGTGCAGGGCCTGAACACCCTGATCGATTTCCGCTTCCAGCAGCATTTCAAGGCCAAGATCGGCGGCCACGGCATGGGCGCCGACCGGCACGGCGCCAATGGCGAGACCAAGATCCTAAAGGTCCCGCCGGGCACGCAGATCTTCGACGAGGACGGCGAGACACTGGTCGCCGATTTGACCGAGCCCGGCCAGCGCTTCGTCCTGTGCAAGGGCGGCAATGGCGGCTTCGGCAACGCCTATTTCAAGACGGCGACCAACCAGGCGCCGCGCCATGCCAATCCCGGGCTGGTCGGCGAGGAACGCTGGGTCTGGCTGCGGCTGAAGCTGATTGCGGATGCCGGGCTGATCGGCCTGCCCAACGCCGGAAAATCGACCTTCCTGGCGACCGTCACCGCCGCCAAGCCCAAGATCGCCGACTATCCCTTCACGACCCTGCATCCGGGGCTCGGCGTGGTGCGGGTCGACGGGCGCGAGATGGTGCTGGCCGACATTCCCGGCCTGATCGAGGGCGCCCATGAGGGCCATGGCCTCGGCGACCGCTTCCTCGGCCATGTCGAGCGCTGCCGCGTGCTGCTGCATCTGGTCGAGGGTACCAGCGAGCACGCTGGCAAGGCCTATAAGACCGTCCGCAACGAGCTCGCGCTCTACGGCGAGGGGCTCGCAGAGAAGCCCGAGATCGTGGCGCTGTCGAAGGTCGATGCGCTCTCGCCGGAGCTGCTGAAGGAGCAGATCGCGCGGCTCAAGCGCGCCGCCAAGCGCATGCCGATCGTCCTGTCGTCGGCGTCGGGCGAAGGCGTCGAGGCAGCCTTGCGCGCCCTCTTCACCTATGTCGAGGAGGCCCGCAAGGACGAGGCGCGCCAGAACGCGCCGGCCGAGGACATCGGCTGGCGGCCCTGAGGACCGCCAGCCCGACGCCTGTCAGCGCGTGGCGCGACGGGTCGTGCGCACGACGGTCGGCGCGCTGACCGCCCCGACCGCGCCACCGACGACGGCGCCGACAGGGCCCGCGACGAGCGCGCCCGTTCCGGCGCCGGCGGCCGCGCCGCCGATGCGTTGATCGGTGGTGTTGCCGCAGGCGCCGAGCGCGAAGGTGCAGGCGGCCAGCAGGCCCAGGGTCGAGAGCTTCATGGTTTTGAACGGTCCAGCGTGAGAATGGGTTGAGAACGGGCGGCCGGGTCGATGGTTCCGTCGGGCACCCCACCGGCCGCGTGATCGACGCGCGGAGTCGCGAATTTCATACCGCCGCGCGACCATTGGCCTTGCGATCTCCGCAGAAATCCGTATACAGCCGGCATCGCATCAGCCGCAGCATTCGCGTGGTCGATGAGGGCCGGTCGCCCGGTTCGCGTCGTCGCTTGGTATTGGGCTGGTTTCGTTCGGCACGCTTTCGTTTTTGACCGGTTCGCCCCGTCGGGGCGGATCGATGGAGTTGAGACCATGAAGATCCGCAATTCGCTGAAGTCGCTCCGCGCCCGCCATCGCGACAACCAGCTCGTGCGCCGCAAGGGCCGCGTCTACATCATCAACAAGGTCCAGAAGCGCTTCAAGGCGCGCCAAGGCTGAGGCTGCGGCGGCCTTTCGGCCGCCAGCTTCGTCTTGTGGACGGCAATCAGCGGGGCGCCCTGGGGCGCACCCGCCTTTTTGTTATGGGCCTCTCGCCGAGACGTGATCCCCCGGTGAATTGACGCCTGCGTGCGGCCGGCTAGAGTTGCGCCATGATGATCGCACGCCCGTTGTCCGCAGCGCTTCTGCTGGCGGCTCTCCTTCCCGCTGGTCCGGCGCAGGCGCAGAGCGCGCCGCCGCAGCGCCCCGGCGCCGTGGCGCCCGCTGACAAGGACGACACCCCGGCCGCGACGCCTGGCACCATGCGCGGGCCTGCCGCGACCCTGGAGAAGCTGTTCGAGCGACTGGCCGCCGCCAAGACGCCGGAAGAGGCGAAGGGCGTCGCCAATCTGATCCAGCGTCGCTGGGCGCGCTCGAATTCCCCCACAGCCGACCTGCTGATGACACGCGCCCAGACGGCGATGAAGGGCAAGCAGCTCGATCTCGCCATCGAATTGCTCGACCGCGTGATCAGCCTGGAGCCGGACTGGGCGGAAGCCTGGAACCAGCGCGCCAATGCGCTGTTCCTCGCCGGCGACCCGATCCGCTCGATGCTCGACATCGGCGAGGCGCTGAAGCGCGAGCCGCGCCATTACGGGGCGATGATGGGGCTCGGCACCATCCTGCGCCAGCAGGGCGACGACAAGCGCGCCATGGTCGCCTATCGCCGGGCGCTCGAGGTCTATCCGCAACTGGAGGCCGTCAGGAGCGCGGTCGATTCGCTCAAGATCGAGGTCGACGGCCGCGACGCGTGACGGCGTCGCAGAACCGAAGGCGGGTCTGCCACGTAGGAGGAGCATGCTGACCCGCGTCCTGCTCGCCGTCTTTGTGCTCGTCCTCGCCGGCCTGTACCTCTGGTCCGAATGGCTCGGCGCCCAGGTGGCGCAGCGTCACCCGCCGACCGGCAGCTTCGTCGCAGTCACCGGCGGCCGGCTGCATTACCGCGAAACCAAGCCCGCGGGCGAAGCACGCGGGACGGTCGTGCTCATCCACGGCGCCTCCTCGAACCATGCCGATCTGCTGGCGGCGCTCGGCCCCGATCTCGCCCATTACCGCATCGTCGCGCTCGACCGGCCTGGCCATGGCTGGAGCGACCGGATCGAGGGCGATGCGATGGCCGATCCGGCGCGCCAGGCGGCCACGCTCATGCAGGGGCTCGACGTGATCGCGCCCGAGCGCTTCGTCCTGGTGGCACACTCACTGGCCGGGGCCGCCTCGACCCGGATCGCGCTCGACCATCCGCAGCGGCTGCGCGGGCTGGTGCTGCTCGGCGCGGTCACCCATCCCTGGCCCGGCGGCATCGCCTGGTATCACCATCTGACGGTCTGGCCGCTGGTGGGACCGGCCTTCGCCCGGCTCGTCGGGGTCCCCGCCGCCAGCCAGATGCTGGAGCCCGGCGCGCAGAGCGTGTTCGCGCCGCGGCCGGTCACGCCGGGCTATCTCCAGCGGGGCGAGATTGAGCTGCTGTTGCGCCCGGCGACCTTCCGCGCCAATTCGCAGGACATTGCCGCGACCCTCGACTTCGTCAGCGCGCAGGCGCCGCGCTATCGCGAACTGACCGTGCCGGTGGTGGCGATCACCGGCGACAGCGACGCGATCGTCTCGCCGACCATCCACTCGGCCGCGATCGCGCGACAGGCGCCGCAGGGCCGCTTCGTGCTCCTGCCCGGCGTCGGCCACATGCCGCACCACGCGGCGCCCGAAATCGTGGTGGATGCGATCGATCAGATGGTCGGGCCGCGCTCGGGCCTGGCGAGCCTCGCGGGGCCCTGAGCCGCCCTGCGACTTAAGTCATAAGACTTTTGTCGTCCTTCTCGCGGCTGCCGGATTATCACACCTTACCCCGCGTTTAATTGCAAGTCTGACGTAGCGACGCCACCCCCGCGCCCTGCCGGCACGGGGCCAGAGACGTATACGCACGTCATAACGGGGGAACGTCCATGCCACCAGACGACAAGATCAAAGCCCATTGGGCCGAGACCCAGCGCCTGACCTACATCATGCTGGGGATCTGGGCGTTTTTCGCCTTCTTCATTCACATGTTCGCGCCCGCGCTCAACGGCGTGAAGATCGCCGGCTTCCCGATGGGCTTCTACATGGCCGCCCAGGGTTCCCTGATCGTATTCGTTGCCCAGCTGTTCTGGTTCGCCAAGGCCCAGGACAAGGTGGACCGCAAATACGGCATGGCCGAAGACGATTGAGGGGAACGAGATCATGTCGGCAGGAGCACAAAAAGGCGATTTCACCGCCAATCTGGGACGCGTCTACGGCGTCTACACGGGCGGTTTCGTCGCATTCGTCATCTTCATCGGGGTTCTGGAGCGCGCTGGCGTTCCCAACCACATTCTCGGCTATCTCTTCGTCGCCTTCACCATCGGCGTCTATGCCGCCATCGGCATCATGTCGCGCACCATGCAGGTCGACGAATACTACGTCGCCGGCCGCAAGGTGCCGTCCTTCTACAACGGCATGGCGACCGCGGCGGACTGGATGTCGGCCGCCTCCTTCATCGGCATGGCCGGCACGCTCTATCTGCTCGGCTATGACGGGCTGGCCTTCATCCTGGGCTGGACCGGCGGCTATGTGCTGGTGGCGACGCTGATTGCGCCTTATCTGCGCAAGTTCGGCTGCTACACGGTGCCCGACTTCCTGGCCTTCCGCTTCGGCGGCAATGCCGCGCGCATCGCCGGCATCGTCGTGCTGATGAGCTGCTCCTTCACCTATGTGGTGGCGCAGATCGTCGGCACCGGCCTGATCGGCGCGCGTCTGCTCGGGATGAGCTTCGAGGTCGCGGTCTTCGTCGGTCTCGTCGGCATCCTCGTCTGCTCCATGCTCGGCGGCATGCGCGCCGTCACCTGGACGCAGGTCGCGCAGTACATCGTGCTGATCATCGCCTATCTCATCCCGGTGGTGATCCTTTCGACCCAGAAGTTCGGCATCCCGATCCCGCAGCTCACCTACGGCACGGTTCTCTCCGAGATCCAGATCAGGGAAGCGGCGCTCGGCGTCTCGGCGGCGGCCTCTCATTCCGTGCCCTTCGCTCGCTACGACCCCCTGAACTTCTTCGCCCTCGTGCTCTGCCTGATGGTCGGCACGGCCTCGCTGCCGCACGTCCTGATGCGCTACTTCACCACGCCGTCCGTGCGTGAGGCGCGCAATTCGGTCGCCTGGACGCTGCTGTTCATCTTCATCCTGTACTTCACGGCGCCGGCCTATGCCGCCTTCGCGAAGCTCGAAGTGTTCACCAACGTCATCGGCAAGCCTCTGGGCGAACTGCCGGGCTGGCTCTACAGCTACGGCAAGATCGGCCTGATCCAGGTCTGCGGCACCAACGCCGTCGACCTCGCCACCATCACCGCAGCCTGCGGCAAGATCGCCGGCCATACCGGCATCCTGCAGCTCGCCAACTTCACCATCCAGGCGGACGCGATCGTGATCGCGACGCCCGAGATCGCGGGCCTGCCCTATGTCGTCTCCGGCCTCGTCGCCGCCGGCGGCCTCGCGGCGGCGCTCTCGACCGCCGACGGCCTGCTGCTGGCGATCGCAAACGCGCTCTCGCATGACGTCTATGCCAGGATGATCAACAAGAACGCGCCGGTGGCGAGGAAGCTCGTCATCGCCCGCGTCATTCTGATCCTGGTCGCGCTGATCGCCGCCTGGGTGGCTTCGCACCGCCCGGCCGACATCGTCGCGATGGTCGCCTGGGCCTTCTCCCTGGCCGCCGCGGGGCTGTTCCCGGCGCTGGTCATGGGCATCTGGTCGAAGAAGACCACCGCGGCCGCGGCCGTGGCGGGCATCTGGGCCGGCTTCCTGGCGACGCTGATCTACCTCGTCGTGACCCGCTACTTCCCGGGCTTCGGCGTCAATGTGCTCGGCATGTATTCGAACGTCCACCCGATCACCGGGGCGGCGCTCGTCGACATCGCCAAGCTCAAGGCGGAGCAGCCGCAGATCTTCGAGCAGGGCTGGGTGGCGATCAACCATCCGCTCGCCTCGCGGGTCGGCTACTTCAACGTCGCCAACATCTCGGCCGGCCTGTTCGGCATGCCGATCGGCTTCCTGACGATGTACATCGTCTCGAAGTTCACCACGGCGCCCAACAAGGAGCTGCAGGACTTCATCGACGACATCCGTCAGCCGCGCGGCGCCCCGGTGATGATCGAGAAGTGAGCCTGGAACCGCGGGCGCTCGCCGCCCGCGGTCCCTCCTCTTCGGGGGCGGACCACGGTCCGCCCCCTTTTTTGTGAACGCGCGAATCGCACGCTTGCCTGCCCTGCCGATGTCGGGCACAGGCAGAGCCGATCTCGACAAAAGCAAGGATGAATCCTGAATGGCCGATGTCGACAGCCAGGGCCTGTTCTGGCTCTATCAGGCTCCCAATCTCGCGCTCGCGGCGCTGATGTACACGCTGCTGGGCCGCTTCCTGCTGTCGCTCGTCTTTCCCGACGACAGCCAGAAGGTGATCTGGAAGACCTTCCGGCAAATCACCCAGCCCGCGATCGCCGCCGTGAAGATCGTCACGCCCGGCGCGGTGCATGAGCGCATCGTGATCCTGCTCGCCTTCGTCTGGCTGCTCTTCATCCGCATGGTGCTCTTCATCGGCTTCGCCGCCGCGGGCTGGCTGCCGACCATCGTGGGGGCGCCCAAGCCATGACTGACGATCGCGAGGACATTCTCCGCCGGGACGGCATCGTCATCGGCATCGCCGGCATGTCGCTGCTCAACGGCATGCATTTCTCGGCCTATTTCGACCCCGTCTTTATCCTGATGAAGCAGTTCGCGCCGGGCTTCTTCATCTCCTCGCCGCTGTTGATCTTCTACTTCACCTCGCTCTTCATCTCGGCCCTGACGCTCGCCATCGGCGGCATCCCGGCCGCGATCTACGAGCGCGGCAAGGGTCTGGAGACCAGCAACGCGACCTCGATGTGGATCTGGCTCGGCGGCATCATGCTGCTGACGATCCCGACCCTGCTGCAGATGACGGCCCGCCCCGCCTGACGCGACTGCGCGCGCGACGATCACGCGATTTTGTGGTGTCGCGCGCCGGCGCGCCGTTTTAGCCTTCCTCCCGTTCGGGAGAAGGCAACGACATGGACCCATCACGCGTGCGGGAGCTGGCGCTGTTGTCCGTCTCGCGCGGCTGCGGCTTTGCCGGCCTCGCCATCGCCTGTTTCATGGTCGGGCTGGCGGGCTACCCGGATGTGGCAATGGAGAGCGGCGCCATCCTGATGATGGCGACCGCCGCCATCCTCGCGGTCAAGGCCGACCTCTCCGTCGCGCGGCCCTATCAGCGCACCGAGCTCTGGATCCTGCTGTCGCCCGAGGAGCGTCCGCGCGCCGAATTCGCCCAGCAGTTGATCGGCCGCTGCCTGAGCGAGGTCTACAGGCGCTTCGCCTTGTATTTCTGGCTCGGCGGCGTGCTCTGCTTCCTGGGGTCCTTTGTGCTGCCGGAGTGATCCTCAGGCCTTCTCGACATGCTCCTTCGCCACGAAGGCGATGCGGACCATGTTGGTGGCGCCGGGCGTTCCGAACGGCACGCCGGCCACGACGATGATGCGGTCGCCGAGCTTGGCGAATTTCTCGCGCACGGCGAATTTGCAGGCGCGCGAGGCCATGTCGTCGACGTCGCTGGCATCCTTCGTCACCACCGAATGAACGCCCCAGACCAGTGTCAGCTGGCGCGCCGTGGCGCGGTTGGGCGTCAGCGCGATCACGGTCGAGTTCGGCCGCTCGCGCGCGATGCGGAAGGCGGTCGAGCCCGAGGAGGTCCAGGCGGCGATGACCTTGAGCTTCAGCGTATCGGCGATCTCATGGGCCGCCTTGGCGATCGCGTCGGCACCGGTCGCCTCCGGCTCGGCGCGCTGGGCCTCGAGGATCGAGCGATAGACCGATTCGCTCTCCACCTCCTCGGCGATGCGGTTCATCATCGACACCGCCTCGATCGGGAACTGGCCCGCCGCACTCTCGGCCGAGAGCATCACCGCATCGGCGCCCTCGAACACGGCGGTGGCGACGTCGGAGACTTCCGCCCGCGTCGGCACCGGGCTGGTGATCATGCTCTCGAGCATCTGCGTGGCGACCACGACGGGCTTGCCCTTCCGGCGGCACATCCGGGTGATGCGCTTTTGCGTGCCCGGCACCTTCTCCAGCGGCATCTCGACGCCGAGATCGCCGCGCGCCACCATGATCGCATCCGACGCGTCGATGATCTCCTCCAGGCGGATCAGCGCCTGCGGCTTCTCGATCTTGGCGAGCGCCAGCGCCCGGCCGCGCACGATCTTGCGCAGATCGGCCATGTCCTCGGGCCGCTGCACGAAGGACAAGGCGATCCAGTCGACCCCCGCCTCGGCCGCGGCTTCCGCATCCGAGCGATCCTTGTCGGTCATGGCCGAGACGGCGATGGTGGTGTCGGGCAGGCTGACGCCCTTGCGCGAGGACAGCCGGCCGCCGACGACGACGCGGGTCAGGGCTTCCGTCGGGCTCGCCTTCTCGACGATGAGGCGCAGCTTGCCGTCGTCGAGGATCAGCGTGTGGCCCGGCTCGAGCGCGCTCAGGATCTCGGGATGGGGCAGATGCACGCGCTTCAGCGTCCCGGGCGCGGGATCGGAATCGAGCGTGAAGCGGGCGCCGTTCTCCAGCGTCACCCCGCCATCGCCGCCGAAGGCACCGACGCGCAGCTTGGGCCCCTGCAGATCGGCGAGGATGCCGACCGGCCGCCGGAACTGCGTCTCCAGCGCGCGCAGCATCGCCACCTTCTCCGGCAGCGTCTCCTTCTGCGTATGGCTCATATTGATGCGGAAGACATCGACGCCGGCCTGGAACAGCTTCGCGCACATCTCGGGGGTCGAGGAGGCGGGCCCCAGTGTGGCGATGATCTTGATGCGGCGCTCGCGCTTCATGGATGGTTCCCTCAGGGCCGTGCGGGCGCGCCGCCGGTGGTGTCGGTGAGCTGGATCGTCCAGCTCTTCTGTTCGCCGGTATCGACCTCGAAGAAGCCGGCGCGGTCGTAACCCCGCGCCAGACAGTCTTCTATCCCGCGAATCGTGAATTCCTTGTTGCGGGTACACATGACGGATTTGCCGGTCCATTCGCCGCCACGGTCGTAATCGACCGCGTGGACGTAATAGAAGCGCGCGGCGAGCGTGCCTCGCAGCAGCGTCTCGCAGGCGCGCGGGCCGATGTTCCACCAGCCTTCGGTGATCCAGCCCTGCGCGTCGCGATAGCCAATCGCGACGCCGACGCGGCTGGGCGTGGTGTTGCACATGCGCAGATCGGCGAAGGCCGGAGCCGCTCCCGCGAGCAGGCCGGCGGCCAGCAAGACGAGGCGCAGGATCGAGCGGTGGTTGCGGTTCATCGTCAGGTTCGATCGGTCGGTCAGCGGGGTTCGATCAGGATGATGCGGCAATCGTTGACATTGGTCAGCGTCGGACCGGTCTGCAGCAGGTCGCCCAGCCCCTCGAAGAAGCCGGTCGAATCGTTGTCGGCGAGCGATCGGGCGGGATCAAGGCCGCGCGCCCCGGCGCGTGCCAGCGTCGTCGCGTCGATAATCGCGCCGGCCGGGTCGCTCGCCTCGCCGCCGCCGCCATCGGTGCCGTCCGTGTCCCCCGACAGCGCGACGATGCCCGGCGCGCCGCCCAGTGCGATCGCCAGCGCCAGCGCATATTCCTGGTTGGGCCCGCCGCGGCCGCTGCCGCGCAGCGTCACGGTGAGCTCCCCACCCGACAGGATCGCCGCCCGCTGGCCGGCGCGCTGCAGCGCCAGCGCGCGCTCGGCATGCTCAGCCGCCACCTCGCGCGCTTCCCCTTCGAGGTCGGCGCCGAGATCGAGAACCGCATAGCCCGCCGCTTCGGCGGCGGCATGCGCTGCCGCAATCGCCTCGCTCGGGCGGGCGATGATCCTGAACGTGGTGCGGGCAAAGGCGTCATGGCCGGACTTGGGCGTCTCGCTGGTCTCATCGTCCAGCAGCGCGCGGGCCGCGGCCGGGAGATCCAGGCCATAGCGCGCGACGATGGCGCGGGCCTGGTGCAGCGTCGTCGGATCGGGAACCGTCGGGCCCGACGCGATCGCCGTCGGCTCGTCCTGGGGCACGTCGGAGATGGCGAGCGTCAAAAGCTGGGCCGGCGCCGCGGCCAGCGCCAGCCGCCCGCCCTTGATCCGCGACAGCCGCTTGCGGACGATGTTCATCTCGCCGATCGGCGCGCCCGAGCGCAGCAGCGCCTTGTTGACCGCCTGCTTCTCGGCAAGCGTAAGGGCGCCGGCCGGCGCGACCCAGTTCGCCGAGCCGCCGCCCGAGAGCAGCACGAGCACGAGATCCTCAGCCGTGGCGGAGGCGGCGAGTTCGAGCGCGCGCGCGGCGCTGTCGATGCTGCCCTGGTCGGGCACCGGATGGCCGGCCGCGACCATCGGGATCTGGCGGGTTTTCGCCTCGTAGCCATGCCGTGCGACGGCGTGGCCGACCAGCCGCTCGGCCGGGAACCCCGCATCGAGATAATGCGCCTCGGCCAGCGCTGTCATGCTGCCCGCAGCCTTGCCCGCAGCGAGCAGGATCAGACGGCCGGCGTCGGGTGCCGGAGGCAGATGCGCCGGCAGGCAGCCGGCCGGGTGAGCACGCGCCACGGCCGCGTCGAACACGGCCCGGGCTTCAGCGCGCATCCGCTGGATCTGGTCGCTGTCTCGCTGCAAGGCCGCCCCTTCATGCCCCATGATCGCGTCGACCGGATCGACCGCAGGCCGATTCTTCTAGGCGGCGGCGCGCCCGGCGTCATCAGGGTTTTGCGGCAATAATCATACTTATGAAACCGCCCCGCCCTCCGGCCCGAATCCTGCGGCGCCGACCGGGGGTCTGCCGCATCGGGCTGTTGAGAGTTGGCTGCGATCGGCCGCTTGCGGCTTGACGCCGGGGCCCGGGCGGTGCGAACCCTCCGGCCAAATCTCCCCACCGCAGTTTTGACGGCATCATCGAGAAGGACATCAGATGGACGATCCGGTTCAGGGCGACCAGCTCAAGAGCATCGTGGAGCGCATCGAGCGTCTCGAGGAAGAGAAGAAGACCATCGCCGACGACATCAAGGAGGTCTACGCCGAGGCCAAGGGCAACGGCTACGACGTCAAGGTGCTCAGAAAGGTCATCGCCATCCGCAAGCGCGACGCCAACGAGCGCGCCGAGGAGGAGGCGATCCTCGACCTCTACCTCCAGGCGGTCGGCGAGAGCGCCTGAGCGACCCACCCTTCGTAAGAATTGAAACGCCCGCCCCGGTCTCCCGGGGCGGGCGTTTCTCGTTTTGAAGGCCGGCGCGGAGGCGAAAGGCCTCAGCCCTTCGAAACCGCGACCTTGCGCAGGTAATCCGTGACGATGCGGGTGATGCCGCGCGAGAGCAGGTCGTCCAGCGCGTTGATGAAGGTGTCGCAATCCTCGCGCGTCGCGATCAGCGGCGGCTCGAGCCGGATGACGTTGCGGTTGTACTCGGTAAAGGCGACGAGCACGTCGTAGTCCTTCAGCAGCAGCGCCCCGATGAAGCCGCAGAGCGAGCCCTTCAGCTTGTCGTCGAGCAGCGCGACCATGTGCTTGAGCCCGAAGGGCATGGTCTCGCTGATGTCCTGGAACTCGACGCCGATCATCAGGCCGCGCCCGCGGATTTCCTTGAGCAGGCTCGGATACTTGACCCGCAGCGCGTTGAGCCGCTCGATCAGGTAGTCGCCCTGGCGCTGCGCATTGCCCATGAGGTCTTCCTCATAGAGCACGTTGAGTGCCTCGATCGCGGAGACGCAGGCCTCGCCCATGCCGCCGAACGTCGCCTGGGCATGGATCAGCGCGGTCTTCGGCTTGCCATAGGCCTTCATGTAGAGCTCGCGGCGGGCGATCATCGCGCCCATCGCGGCCTTCGAGCCGCCGAGCGCCTTGGCGAGCGCGGTCACGTCCGGCACCACCCCGTCGCGCTCGAAGGCAAAGAACTGGCCGGTGCGCCCGAGACCGCACTGCACCTCGTCGGCGACCCAGAGCACGCCATGCTTGTCGCAGAGCGCCCGCAATTCGCGCCAGAAGCCGAGCGGCGCCTCGATGATGCCGCCGCCGCCCTGGATCGTCTCCATCACGACGATGCCGATCGACGGGTCGCTCTCCAGCGCCTGGCGCACCGCCTCGATGTCGCCGAAGGGCACCTTGACCCGGTTCTCGACCAGCTTGAACTGCGACTGGTAGAGCGTCGAATCCGTGACCGAGAGCACGCCCTTGGTCTTGCCGTGGAAGGAGTTCGCGGCGTGCAGGATCTTGGACTTGCCCGGCCCCTGCGCCTGCTCCGCGACCTTCAGTGCGGCCTCCATGGCCTCCGAGCCGGTCGAGCCGAGGAAGACCATGTCGAGATCGCCGGGCGAGATCGCGGCGAGATTGGCCGCCAGCGCCGAGGCGTATTGCGACATGAACGCCATGCAGATCTCATGGCGGTTCTCGTCCTGGAATCTCTTCCGGGCCGCGACGATGCGCGGGTGGTTGTGGCCGAAGGCGACCGAGCAGAACCCGCCGAAGAAATCGAGGATCTTGCGGCCGTCCTTGGTGATGTAGTGCATGCCCTCGGCGCGATCGACGAGGATCTTGTCGAAGCCGAGCAGCTTCAGGAAATGCACCTGGCCCGGGTTGATATGGCTGGTGAAGAGCTCCTTCACCGTCTGCACGTCGAGCTGCTTGGCCTCCTCGACGCTGTACAGCTTCGGGCGGGCCGGCGTGGCCATGTCGTCGGTCTTGAAAGCGGGCATGCTCATGCGGCGACACTCCTGGGCGCTTGCTGGGAGGGCGCTTTGGCCCGGCGATATTCGGTGTAGGCGGCGAGCAGCATGTCCTCGTCGCGGTGCAGCGGCTTCCAGCCCAGCTCGCGCTTGGCCTTGGAGGTGTCGAGGATGCAGATCTCGTCGGCGATCATGTACTGCTCGGGGTCCATGATCGGCATGTTGATCGCATCGAGTGCGTTCAGCGTCAGCTTCACCAGCGGCGCCGGGGTCGGCAGCAGGATCGACTTCGAGCCGGCATGCCTGATCAGGTCGCCGAGCAGCTTCTTCACCGGCGGCGGATCGTCCGAGCCGAGATTGTAGGCCGAGTTCGGGAAATCCGCCTTCCAGGCCGCGACGCAGGCGCTGGCGCAGTCGAACACCGAGATGAACTGATAAGGGTTCTTGCCGGACCCGATCATCGGCACCGGCAGGTTGAGGTCGATCAGCTTGAACAGCTTGACGAGGATGCCGAGCCGCCCCGGCCCGATGATCAGCCGCGGGCGGAAGATCGGGATCTGGAACCCGCGGTCGCGATAGGTCTGGGCCAGCGTCTCGGTCGCGAGCTTGCTCTCGCCATATTCGCCGAGCGGCTTGGCGGGATGCGTCTCGTCCTGCGGCACGGTCACCGAATGGCCGTAGATCATGTCGGTGGTGAAGTGGACGAGCTTGTGGGCGCCTGCCTTCTCCATCCAGCTCAGGATGTTCTGCGTGCCGTGATAGTTCACCGGCCAGAAGAAATCGTGCCGCTCAGCGCGGGTCACGATCGGCGAAAGCATCTTGGCCGAGAGGTTGTAGACGAGGTCGTCCTGGCGCAGCGGGATGCCGGCGACGCTCTGCGCATCCGTCACGTCGATGCGGTGAAACGGCACCTTGGCATAGTGCGGATGCGGGCTCTTGACGATGTCGGCGACCAGCACCTCCTCGCCCATGGCCGCAAGATCGGCCGCCAGATGCGAGCCGACGAAGCCGTCGCCGCCGATGATGATGTGCTTCACGCGTGCTCTCCGTCTCGACGGGGCAGCCGCGGGCGCTGGGCGCGCACCGGAACGGGGACGGGGACCGGCTGGGGCTCCAGCAGGGCACCGAGGCGCATGAACAGGCGAACGATCAGATCCATGATGTCCCTCAGCTTTGTGCGATGAAGATGGTGCCGAGCACGATGAAGCCGATGCCGGCGATCCGGGCCGCGCTCATGTCCTCGTTGAAGATGAAGTAGGCGTAGGCCGCGACCACGACATAGGCGAGGCTCAGGAACGGGTAGGCGTAGGAGATCTGGACCTTCGAGAGCACGACCAGATGCGAGGCCATGCTGATGACGAAGGTGCACAGACCCGCAAAAACGAAGGGGTTGAAGACCACGCGGAAGACGGTCGCGATCAGCCCGTCGCCGGGAACGTCGAGCGTCCCCACGCCGGTCATGCCGCGCTTCAGCATGAGCTGCGCCGCGGCGTTGGTCAGCACCGTGAACAGGATCAGGGGGATATAGGCGTTCATCGGCGCATAAACTTTTTCAAGGTCATCCGCTTTTTCCAAAGTCATCGGGCGGCAGGCGTCTCGCTGGGCCTCTGGATGACGTGGAAAATACTTCAAATGCGTTGCGCTGAGGGTCTTACCTCGGCGTAACGTTAAGATGATCCTGACGCGATCCCGGAAAGCCGCGGCTACTCCGGACTCGGCCCGGCCTGTATCCAGGTCCGTCCCCGTACCGAGATCCCCAGCGTCTTGATGCGCGAGGCCAGCGTCGTCGGCGGCAGGCCGAGGATCGCGGCGGCTCCGTTGGCGCCGCTGATCTTGCCGCCGGCGCTCTCCAGCGCCGCCAGGATGCTGATGCGATCGCGCTCGCGCCGCTCGCTTTCGGTCAGGATCGCGCCCGCGGCAGGAGCCGGCGGCAGGGTCGCGGCCGGGTTGCGCCCGCCTTCGGGCAGGGCGATGAAGAGCCGCCCGTTGCGGGCCAGGATTGCGGCGCGCTCGATGACGTTCTGCAACTCGCGGACATTGCCCGGCCAGTCATAGCCGCGCAGCCGCGCGACATCGCCCTCGCTCAGTTTCAGCCCCTCCGTCTTCAGCTTGCGCTGCGCCCCGCCTAGGAAATGCAGCGCCAGCAACGGGATGTCCTCTGGACGCTCGCGCAGCGGCACCGAGACGATCGGGAAAACGTCGAGCCGGAAATACAGATCCTCGCGGAAGCGCCCCTCCCGCACCTCGCGCCGCAGATCCTTGTTGGTCGCCGCGATGATGCGCACGTCGACATGGCGCGTGCGCTCCTCGCCGACGCGCTCGAACTGCCCCTCCTGCAGCACGCGCAGCAGCTTGCCCTGGAGTTCGAGCGGGATCTCCCCGACCTCGTCGAGGAAGAGCGTGCCGCCATCGGCCAGTTCGAAGCGGCCGATGCGGTCGCGCAGTGCGCCGGTGAAGGCCCCCTTCACATGGCCGAAGAACTCGCTCTCGAAGAGTTCGCGCGGGATCGCGGCACAGTTCACCCGGATCAGCGGCCGCACATGGCGCGCGCTCGCCTCGTGGATCGCGCTGGCGATCAGCTCCTTGCCGGTGCCGGATTCGCCGGTGATCAACACGGCCGCATCGGTGCGTGCCACCAGATCGACCTGGCTCAGGATCTTCTGGATCGCGCCCGAGCGCCCGACGACGCCGCGATGATTGCGCTCCAGCCGCATCTCCTCCTGCAGATAGGCGTTCTCCTGCTGCAGCCGCTCGCGCAGGCTGTCGACCTCGGCCAGCGCCGCCCGCAGGCGCTCGTCGGCCTCGTGACGCTGGCTGATGTCGCGGAAGATGATCACCGCCCCGACCAGCCGTCCGCGGTCGCGGATCGGCGTCGAGGTGTACTCGACCCAGAAGCCGGAGCCGTCCTTGCGGAAGAACATCTCGTTCTCGACATGGTGGACCGCCCCGTCGCGGAAGGCGGCGTAGATCGGGCATTGCTCATGCGGATAATGCGTGCCGTCGGGCCGGTGGTGATGCACGCAGGCATGCATGTCCCGCCCGATCAGCTCGCCCGTCTCCCAGCCCAGCATCGCCTCGCCCGCCGGATTGACGAAGGTGGTGCGCCCCTCCGCATTGACGCCGAAGATGCCCTCGCCCGCCGCGCGCAGGATCAGCTGGTTGCTGCGCTCGATCTCCTGGAACAGCCGCTCGGTGCGCCGCCATTCGGTCAAACCCGCGCGCAGATGCTCCTGCGCGTCGGCGTCGAGATCGCGCCGGTGCCGCGCCTCAAGATCGTAGAGCGTCAACAGGATCGACGGATCGGGCTGGGTCAGAAGCCGCGCACCGATGCACTCGGCATGGAGCGCCTCGCCATCGGCCCGCTGCGGCGACAGCGAGCGTGTCCAGTAGCGGCCCTTGTGCAGCACGGCTTCGGTGAAGACCGTCAGCACCGCCGCCTGGCCCGGAAACACGGATAGCACCGAGGCGCCGACGAGGTCGCGCTCCGGCGGCGTCAGCAGGCGCCGCGCCTCTTCATTGGCCGCCAGGATTCGGCCCGTCGTCACATCCACCGCCAGCGCGGCGTCGATCATGCTCTCGAACAGCCAGGTCGTCTGCGGGAGAGCGGGCGAAACGGTCACGGCGGCTCACGAGTTTTCGTTATCGGGAACACGAATTCTCGTCATTCACGAGATATCGTCAAGCGCGCCGTGCGGCTAAGTCCCTGATTTTTCGGCCCCTAGGCCTGCCGGCCGGGTTGGCCCGCCGCTTGCTAATCCGCTTGCAGCGACCAGCCGCCCACTCGATCAGCCGGAGGACACGCGCATGGCCTTGTTCAAGAACCCGTTCGACGCCGACCGCCGTATCCGCCGCGGCTGCGATTGCGGCCGGCACGAGAGCCAATCCGCGCATGAACGGGCGATTCGCGCCGAGGCTGTCGAGGTATCAGCCGGCGAGGACGGGCGCTATCAGCGCGTCGTCGAGAACGCCGTGATGCGGGCGCTGTTTCCACAGGATGCGCAGCGCCGCTTCTTCCTGAAGCAGGTCGGCGCCTCGACAGCTCTGGCAGCGATCTCAAGCCTGTTCCCGCTGGCAGCTGCCACCGAGGCCTTCGCCCAGGCGGTGCCGGAAAAGAAGGACCTCAAGGTCGGCTTCATCCCGATCACCTGCGCGACGCCGATCATCATGGCCTCGCCGATGGGCTTCTACGCCAAGCACGGCCTGAACGTCGAAGTGATCAAGACCGCCGGCTGGGCCGTGATCCGCGACAAGACGATCAACAAGGAATACGACGCCGCCCACATGCTCTCGCCGATGCCGCTGGCGATCTCGATGGGCGCGGGCTCGAACCCGATTCCCTACACGATGCCGGCGGTCGAGAACATCAACGGCCAGGCCATCACGCTGGCGATGAAGCACAAGGACAAGCGCGATCCGAAGTCCTGGAAGGGCTTCAAATTCGCCGTGCCCTTCGACTATTCGATGCACAACTACCTGCTGCGCTACTATCTCGCCGAGAACGGCATCGATCCCGACACGGACGTCCAGATCCGCGCCGTGCCGCCGCCGGAGATGGTCGCAAACCTCCGTGCCGACAACATCGACGGCTTCCTCGCGCCCGATCCGGTCAACCAGCGCGCGGTCTTCGACGGCGTCGGCTTCATCCACATGCTCTCCAAGGAGATCTGGGACGGGCATCCCTGCTGCGCCTTCGCGGCTTCCAGAGAGTTCGTGACGCAGACGCCGAACACCTATGCCGCGCTCCTGAAGGCGATCATCGACGCGACCGCCTTCGCCTCCAAGGCCGAGAACCGGAAAGCAATCGCCGAGGCGATTGCGCCGGCAAACTACCTCAACCAGCCGGTCACCGTGGTGGAGCAGGTGCTGACCGGGACCTATGCGGACGGGCTCGGCAACATTAAGCGCGACCCCAAGCGGATCGATTTCGACCCCTTCCCCTGGGAGGGTTTCGCCGTCTGGATTCTCACCCAGATGAAGCGCTGGGGCCAGATCAAGGGCGATGTCGACTATGCCCGGGTGGCGAAGGAGGTCTTCCTCGCGACCGACACGGCGCGGCTGATGCAGGAGGTCGGACTCACCCCGCCGGCCTCGGGTTCGAAGACCATCGTCGTGATGGGCAAGACCTTCGATGCGACCAAGCCGGAGGACTACATCAAGAGCTTCGCGATCAAGCGGACGTGAGGCGCGCCGTCTTGTCCAAATCGGCCCAGACCCTCAGCCCTCATCCTGAGGAGCGGACGCAGTCCGCGTCTCGAAGGATGCTCCAGTGCGCTCTGAACCATCCTTCGAGACGCCGCTTCGCGGCTCCTCAGGATGAGGGCTCGCATGGGGCGGATGTCCTGACATGACCCTCCCCCTCAACATCCGCGCACTGGTACTCTCGCTGGCGATCCTCGTCGTCTTCCTCGCCGCCTGGCATGTTGCCGTGCAGTCGGGCGGCAGTGGAGCAGCCGCTGACATCGACCCCGAATACGCCAAGCTGATGGGCCAGCAGGTCACGCAGGGCAAATCGGCCATGCCCGGCCCGCTCGACGTCGCCGCGACGATCTGGGGGCACCTGCGCGACCCGTTCTACGACAAGGGCCCCAACGACAAGGGTCTCGGCATCCAGCTCGCCTATTCGCTCGGGCGCGTCCTGCTCGGTTATGCGCTGGCCGTGCTGCTGGCGATCCCGCTCGGCTTCCTGATCGGCATGTCACCACTGATCTCCCGGGCGCTCGACCCGTTCATCCAGGTCCTGAAACCGATCTCCCCGCTCGCCTGGATGCCGCTCGCCCTCTACACGATCAAGGATTCCAGCGTCTCGGCGATCTTCGTGATCTTCATCTGCTCGGTCTGGCCGATGCTGCTCAACACCGCCTTCGGCGTCTCCGCCGTGCGCAAGGAATGGCTCAACGTCGCCCGCACGCTCGAGGTCGGCCCGATCAGGCGCGCCTTTACCATCATCCTGCCGGCCGCCGCACCGACGATCCTGACCGGCATGCGCATCTCGATCGGCATCGCCTGGCTGGTCATCGTCGCCGCCGAGATGCTCGTGGGCGGCACCGGCATCGGCTATTTCGTCTGGAACGAGTGGAACAACCTCTCGATCACCAATGTCATCGTCGCCATCACCGTCATCGGCGTGATGGGCATGATCCTGGACCAGACGCTCGCGCGCCTCCAGCGCGCCGTCACCTATCCGGATTGAGGCGACCATGAGCGACAGGTTCATCTCGATCGAGGGCATCGCGCGCCGCTATCCAAAGGCCGGCGGCGGCTCCACCACCGTCTTCGAGGACCTCTGGTTCTCGATGAAGAAGGGCGAGTTCGTCTGCGTCATCGGCCATTCCGGCTGCGGCAAGACGACCGTGCTCAACATCCTCAACGGGCTCGACGCGCCCGATGACGGCGCGGCCATCGTCGATGGCAAGGCGATCGAGGGCCCCTCGCTCGACCGCGCCGTGATCTTCCAGGGCCATTCGCTGCTGCCCTGGCGCAGCGTGCTCGGCAATGTCGCCTACGCGGTCGCGGCCAAGCATCGCGACTGGCCCAGGGCGAAGGTCACGGCCCATGCCATGGCCTTCATCGAGAAAGTCGGCCTCAAGGGCTCGGAGCTGAAGAAGCCCTCGGAACTCTCCGGCGGCATGAAGCAGCGCGTCGGCATCGCCCGCGCGCTCTCGATCGAACCCAAGATGATGCTGATGGACGAGCCCTTCTCGGCGCTCGACGCGCTCACCCGCGGCACGCTGCAGGACGAGGTCCGCCGCATCTGCCTGGAGACCGGCCAGACCGCCTTCATGATCACCCATGACGTCGACGAGGCGATCTATCTCGCCGACCGCATCGTGCTGATGACCAATGGGCCCCACGCCATGATCGCCGAGATCGTCGAGAACCCGCTGCCGCGCGAGCGCATCCGGACGGAAGTCCATCACCACCCCGACTACTACGCGCTGCGCAACCACCTGATCGACTTCCTCGTGGTGCGCTCGAAGAGCTTCAAGGACGCCGTGCCCGAAGGCTATGACCGCCGCCACCCGCCCGTGGTGCGGCCGACCGCTGGCGGCAGCGGCCCCGGCGCAGGCCGCAAGGCGGCGTAATGACCGTCCGTACAGACGCGGCGTCATCCCGGGCGACCGCAGATCGACCCGGGATCCATTCCGGAACGGATCAGGAATGGATCCCGGATCTCCGCTTCGCTGCGTCCGGGATGACGGCGCGACTTTCGATTCGAACGACAACAAACACGCCAAGGAGACCGACCCCATGAAGCGCGAAGAGCTCACCGAGAAGATCCTCGACATCAAGCGCGAGAAGGGCTGGAGCTGGAGATACATCACCGACGAAATCGGCGGCATGTCCGAGGTGCTGATCGTCGGCGCCCTGCTCGGCCAGATGAAGCTGGTCAAGCCGCTCGCCGAGAAGGCCGCCGCCCTCTTCGGCCTGACCGAAAACGAAAAGCGCATGCTCAACGAGGTGCCCTATCGCGGCACCGGCACGCCGATGCCGCCGACCGACCCGCTGATCTACCGCTTCTACGAGATGGTGATGGTCAACGGCCCGGCCTGGAAGGCGCTGATCGAGGAGGAGTTCGGCGACGGCATCATGTCGGCGATCGACTTCAACATCGAGTTCGAGCGTGAACCGAACCCGAAGGGCGACCGCGTCAAGATCGGCATGTCCGGCAAGTTCCTGCCCTACAAATACTACGGCAACGAACAGGGCATCCCCGATTACGGCTTCAAGGAAAGCTGAAACGCGGGCCAGAGGCGGGAGCGAGGCTCAGTCCTCGCGGCCGTTGCCCCGGCGGATGCGACGCACCGCCGCCCAGACGCCCAGCAGCGCGACCGGCACGAACAGCGCGGTTGCGACGCCGGGCTCGATCTTGAGCCAGCCCGTATCCTTCGCGCCCTTGGCGAGATAGCCGAACAGGCTGACGATGTAATAGGCGATCGCCGCGACCGAGAGCCCCTCGACCGTCTGCTGCAGGCGCAATTGCAGCCGCGTGCGCTCGTTCATCGCCGCCAGCAGGTCCCGGTTCTGCTGCTCCAGTGCGACGTCGACGCGCGTGCGCAGGAGATTTGCGGCGCGCGCCAGCTTGGTCGCCAGATCGGCCTGGCGCTCCTGCAGCATCTGGCAGGTCCGCATCGCCGGCGCCATCCGCCGTGCCAGGAAGGCGGCAATCGTCGGCCAGCCGCCATGGCCCTGCTCGCCGATGGCGACGAGCCGCTGCTGGACGATGTTGTCATAGGCGCGGCTCGCCCCGAAGCGGTAGTTCGAGGAGGCCGCTTCCGCCTCGAGCTTCGAGGCCAGCGCCGTCATCTCGTCGAGCAGCGCATGGTCGGCCGCCAGCCCGTCCGTCTGCGTCATCGTCCCGGCGATGCGCACCAGCGTCTCCTCGGCGCTGCGCACGGAGGGGCCGATCCGCTGCGATTCCGGCATGCCCAGCAGCGCGAGCGTTCGATAGGTCTCGATCTCGAGCAGGCGCTGCGCCAGCGCGCCCGCCCGGGCCGGGGTCAGTTCGCGGTCGAGCACCAGGATGCGCACGAAACCGTCCGCGCCCGCCCGGAAATCGGTCGCCGCGATCGCCCCGCCATTGTCCACCAGCGCGGCGGCCAGGCTCGCCGCGTCGAACAGCGCGCCGAGGTCCGGCTCGGCCGCCGCCGGCATCAGGTGCAGGTCGGCCGCGACCAGATGCGGCCCCGGCTGCGGCAGGCCGCGCATGCCATGCGGCAGCGCGCTCGTCGGCGGCAGGAACGGCGTCGCATCCGCGCCCGGCAGCTCCCAGCTATAGGTGGTGAACTCGCTGTGCTGCTCCCAGCGCAGGCTGGTTTCGCCGAAGCGGGCGCGATGATGCTTGGCCTCGTCCAGTGGGCCCGGCACGCCCCGCTCGGCGCAGAAGCGGCCGAGCGCCGCACGGTCGGCGGCCGCCTGCCGGGAATCAGTCATGAAGGCGAAATGTAAAAGCCGCCGCGGTGTCTCCAGCGGCGAGAACGGCCGCGCATGCACTTCGCCGAGGATGGCGCCCCGCTCCGGATGGGGCACGAGCTGTGTTGACGCGTCCTGCACGGGTCCTGTCATGCCCCCTCCTCCCGCGGCCGGCCATTCGGCCTCGCCTGCGACAAGCTTGCGTCATCCCCTCGCGCGGAGCCAGCCCTAAACGCAGCCGCAGGGCAGGCTGCGACGCTGCTGCCGCAGATGGTCGCTATCGCCAGCGAGGCTATGATCTTCGCCCGCAGGAGCCTGCCGATGCCCCTCCCCAACCGCGTCGCCCCTGACGGCAGCCTCTTTTCAGACCCGGCGCGGGGCCTGTTCCTGGGCAATCGCGGCGGGCGCTTTCACGACCCCGCCACGCGCGACCGGCCGCAGCGGACCTATGCCAGCCGGCAATGGCTCTGCTGCGTGCTCGCGTTCAAGGATCGTCGCAGGCCGGTCTGGGGCCGCGGCTATACCGAGATGTTCTTCTGCGACGAGGTCACCGCGCTCGCCGCGGGGCACCGCCCCTGCATGGAATGCCGCCGCCAGGATGCGCTGACCTACCGGGCCGCTCTGATGCGCGGGCTGGGATGGCAGGATGCTCCGGCCTTTCCCGAGATCGACAGGCTGCTCGACGGCCAGCGACGCAGCGGCCGCGCCAAGCGCGCTCATGTCCTGCCGGCTGAAACGCTTCCGGACGGCGCCGTCTTCGGCGACGGCTCCCGCTGGCTGGCCGTGAGGGGGGCGGCCGCGCTGGTCTGGTCGCCCGCGGGCTATGTCGGCAGCCAGGCACGGCCCTGCGGCCCGGTGACGGTGCAGACGCCGCCGGCGACCCTCGCGGCGCTCGCCGCCGGCTATGGGCCGGTCTGGCATCCGAGCGCCGCGTCGATCGGCGCGCGAAGCCGCGGCGATTGACTATTTTTGCAGGATCGATCCGGAGGCTTGTTTCGGCCGCGCCCTGGCCCATTCTGTGCCGTCGCGGCAACGGTCCGCGTCGGGAAGCGGGGGACGCGACGATGAAGACGATACTTGGGGCATGCGCGCTGGCGGCGATGCTGGCCATTTCTGCACTGGCGAGCCAGGCGCTTGCGGGCGCGGTCCCGATCACCAGTGCCGAGCCCGTCGCCGTGGTCACCATTCCCGACGACTGGGCGCAGTCCAGGGTCGAGCGCGGGGTTCAGATCAAGACACCCGACGAGGAGATCTACATCTGGTTCGAACTGGTGCCGGCCGACCAGATCGACGCGCTGCAGAAAGAACACGATGCCTATTTCGCGCGGGAGGGCGTCAAGTTCACCGGCGCGACCGAAACCCTGACGCGCGAGGTCAATGGACGGCCCTGGTCCTTCACTGAACTGAAGGCGACGAGCAGCGACGGCCCCTCCATCATCCGCTATCTCGCGATCAATCCCAAGGTTGCCAGCGGCAAGATCATCATGATGACCTACTGGGCCTCACTGGAGGGCCATGCCGCGCATGAAGCAGCCATGAAGGCCGTGATCGACAGCATCGCCTTCAAATGAGAGCGGACCGGCCTCGACAAGCGAGGAACCTTCGGCCGGCAAGCGGCGTTGCTGGAGCACAACCCGTCACATTAACACTGGGGCTGCTTCAATGCGTTCAATTGCTCTCTGGCTCGTCGGCATTCCGATTCCGATCATCCTCCTGCTTTGGTTCTTCATGTAACTGACGCCCGACGATGACATGATGCGGCATGGCCGGGCTCGCCCCGGCCATGTTTCGTTGAGGGGGTGATTCTGGCCGGTCGCTTGGCATGGGAGCGGGCGCGACCGCTTCATGACGCATTGCAGCATTGCGCTGGGGCGCCATCGCATCGTCATCGCGAACCCCCTATATGCGGCCATGCTCCCGATCATTTCCGTCTCCGGCCTCTCCAAGACCTATGCTTCCGGCTTCCAGGCCTTGAAGAGGGTCGACCTCGCCATTCATAAAGGCGAGATCTTCGCCTTGCTCGGCCCCAACGGCGCCGGCAAGACCACCCTGATCAGCATCATCTGCGGATTGGTGAACCCGAGCACCGGCACCGTGCATGCCGACGGCCACGACATCGTCGTCGATTACCGTGCCGCCCGCGCCACCATCGGCCTCGTGCCACAGGAGCTGACCACCGACGCCTTCGAGACCGTGCGGGCGACCGTCGCCTTCAGCCGTGGGCTCTTCGGCAAGCGCAAGGACCCGGCGCTGGTCGAGCAGGTGCTGCGGGATCTCTCGCTCTGGGACAAGCGCGACGCGCAGATCCGGACATAGTCGGGCGGCATGAAGCGCCGCGTCATGATCGCCAAGGCGCTGGCGCATGAGCCGCGCATTCTCTTCCTCGACGAGCCGACGGCGGGCGTCGATGTCGAGCTGCGCCAGGACATGTGGCAGCTGGTACGCAAGCTGCGCGACAACGGCGTCACCATCATCCTGACCACGCATTACATCGAGGAGGCCGAGGAAATGGCCGACCGTGTCGGCGTGATCAGCAAGGGCGAGATCATCCTGGTCGAGGACAAGACCGAGCTGATGCGCAAGCTCGGCCGCAAGCAGCTCACCCTGACCCTGCAGAGCCCGCTGGACGCCGTGCCGGAGACGCTTGCAGGCTATGACCTCGCGCTCGCGGCCGGAGGCGAGGAGCTCGTCTTCACCTACGACACCAAGGCCGAGCGCACCGGGATCACCGCCCTTCTGCAGGGGCTGGGTGACGTCGGCATCCGCTTCAGCGATCTGCGCACCAGCCAGAGTTCGCTCGAGGATATCTTCGTCAGCCTGGTTCGGGACCGCTCATGACAACGCCCGACAGGACGTCTCCGATGGTCAACTGGCAGGCGATCGCCGCGATCTACCGCTTCGAGATGGCCCGCACCCTGCGCACGCCACTGCAGAGCGTCGTTTCGCCGGTGCTCTCGACCTCGCTATATTTCGTCGTCTTCGGCGCCGCCATCGGCTCGCGCATGCAGGCCATCGACGGCATCGCCTATGGCGCCTTCATCGTGCCCGGGCTGATCATGCTGACGCTGCTCACCCAGAGCATCGCCAACGCCTCCTTCGCCATCTACTTCCCGAAATTCACCGGCACGATCTACGAACTGCTCTCCGCGCCCGTGGCCTGGTGGGAGGTGGTGATCGGCTATGTCGGCGCCGCCGCCACGAAATCCATGGTTCTGGGCCTGATCATCCTGCTCACCGCGACGCTGTTCGTGCCCATCCGGATCGAGCATCCGCTCTGGATGCTGCTCTTCCTGGTGCTGACGGCGGTCACCTTCAGCCTGTTCGGCTTCATCGTCGGCATCTGGGCCGACGGCTTCGAGAAGCTGCAGGTCATCCCGCTTCTGGTGGTGACGCCCTTGGCCTTCCTCGGCGGCTCGTTCTACTCGATCGAGATGCTGCCGCCGCTCTGGCGCACGATCGCGCTGTTCAACCCGGTCGTCTACCTGATCAGCGGCTTCCGCTGGAGCTTCTTCGGCATCGCCGATGTCGGGGTCGGCGTCAGCCTGGGCATGACGCTCGTCTTCCTCGCCATCTGCCTCGTCGCCACCGCCTGGATCTTCCGCACCGGCTACCGCCTCAAGAACTGAGGCGATAGCCGGATCGTCGGAAACCTCAGCTGCTGCTGCGCGTCGCCTGCCAGTCCTGGCTCTGGCCTCCGGCCTCGTGGCGACCGGTCATGCGCCCCTCGGTGACGGTGCCGGTATAGCGCCGGCCATCGGCCATGAAGCTGATCTGGCTGCCCTGCATCTTGGCCTCCGAGATCGGCACCGCCTTGCCGCCGCGCGTCAGCGTGCCTTCGAGCATCTGGAAGCTCTGGGTCAGACGCAGATCGCCATCCCCGAGCCGCCAGGTGCCGGCGACCTTGGCGGGCACGATCCAGAAATGCGCCCGGCAGAAATTGACGCAGTTCTCCGCCAGAACCGCCGTCTCATCGGGCGTCCATTCATCCATCGTGAAGCTGTTGGAGACGACGCGCGTGCCGGGCTTCATGTCCAGCAGCGTCGGGCGCAGCCGCAGGTTGAGCTCGGGCAGCAGGAACAGCGTGACCACGGTCGCTTCCGAGAAGTCCGAGACGAAGATGTCCCCCTGGTCGAAGCGGACCTTGTCGGCCACGCCCTCGGCCTCGGCATTGCGCCGCGACAGGGTCACGAGATCGGGGTTGTACTCGATCCCGCGCGCGGTCAGGCCCCGCTTGGCGGCCGCGATGACCGTGCGCCCGTCGCCGGAGCCGAGATCGACCAGCTTGTCGTCCTTGGTGACCTTGGCCATGTCGAGCATGCGCTGGACCAGCGCATCCTGCGTCGGCACCCAGACGACGTCCTTGCCGGCCTGTCCCGACTGCGGAACGTAGTCGGGGGCTGTCGTGGTCGCCTTCCCCGCCTGGGCGGGCTGGGCGTGGGGTTGGACGGCCCCCAGCGCGAAAATCGAGATCGCACAGGCTGCGGTCAGCATACGCAACGTCTTCATCATCTCTCTCCTGGTTGAACGAGGATCGGTTCTTGCGGGCGCGCGATGGAAGGCCTGTCGGCGAGCGCCGGGGCCTCGCCTTCGATCCCGGCCCGCGGGCTCTGGAACAGCAGCAGCGGCAGGCCGGCCAGCACGACCGCCAGCCCGATCAACGCGCCGTTGCCGGTGTAGGCGAGGCTCGCATGCAGCATGTAGACGCAGCTCAGGCAAAACAGCGCCGGCGTCAGCGGATAAAGCGGCACGCGGAACGGCAGCGCCCGGTTCGGCTCCCGCCAGCGCAGGATCGGCAAGGCCAGGCCCACCAGCAGCAGGAAGGCCCAGAAAACCGGCGCGCTGTAGTCGACCATCGCCTGGAAGCCGTCGCGGCTGGCCGCTCCGAGCGCGACCAGGAGAAGCGCGACGGCGCCCTGCGCGAGCAGCCCGTTGGCCGGCGCCCGCCCGCGCTGGTCCCACTCGCCGACGCGCGGCAGCAGGGTGATGTCGCGCGCCATGGCGAAATAGACCCGCGCGCCGGTGAAGATCGTCGCGTTGAGCGTCGACAGCGCCGCCACGACGATGGCGGCGCTGACGATATACGCCCCGGTCTCGCCGGCGACGAGCCGCATCATGTCGGTCGCGACCGCCTTCGAACCGCGCAGGCCGTCCAGCCCGAGAATGGCCAGCAGCGCCGCATTGGCCAGGAGGTAGAGCGTCACCAGAACGGCCGTGCCGATCACCAGCACGCGCGCCATGTTGCGGCCGGGATTGCGCAACTCGCCCGAGAGATAGGCCGCCTCGTTCCAGCCGCCATAGGTCAGGAGCACGAAGATCATCGCCAGGCCGAGCGCCGCCGTTGGTGGCGCGGTCGCCACCGGCGGCACCGGGGCGCCGGCGCTGCCGAGGAACCCCCAGACGATGATCGCGGCGATGAGCCCGACCTCGATGAAGGTGACGACGATCTGCAGCGTCTTGCTCTGCAAGGTGCCGATGACGTTCAGCGTGGTCAGCGCCACGATCGCCAGCGCGGCATAGATCGCCGAGCCGTAGGGACCGAGCGGCAGGATCTGGGCGGCATAGTCGCCGAGAACGAAGGCCACCGCCGCGATCGCGCCGGTCTGGATCACCGAGCCACGCGCCCAGCCGAACAGCACCGCCATCGGCCGACCATAGGCGCGTCCGAGAAAATGATATTCGCCCCCGGCATGCGGATGGGCGGCGGCGAGTTCGGCGTAACAGAGTGCTCCGATCAGCGTGACGAGGCCGCCGGCGACCCAGACGCCGAGAAAGGCCGCCTCGCTGCCGACGCTCCCGGCGACGAGGGACGGCGTTTTGAAGATACCGATGCCGACGACGATGCCGACCATGATAGTCACCGCATCGAACACCGACAGGGTCGGTTGCGGATCGGCCTTGTTGAACTCTGACAAATTGGCCCCCTCTGCGAAAGTCGCGCAGAGGGGAACGCATCAATGCGGCGGAGGACACCCCATCCCGCTTCACGAAGCCGTTCGATTTGATCACGGGAACGTGAACGCGCACTTTTGGAGCGTTGATTCGAGCGGTGGGCCGTGAGCGGGCCTCAGGCGGCCTTCATGTCCGCGAAGAACGTGCCCACCGCGCCGCGCAGCACCTGCGCCTCGCGCGCCAGGTTTTCGGCCGTCGTCAGCGCCCGGTTGGCCGACAGCATCGCCGATTGCGAGGTCGCGGTCACGCTGGCCATCTGATGCGCCACGCCCGCCGTTCCCGATGCCGTCGCCTGGGCGCTGACGGCGATCTCGGAGGTCGCCATCATCTGCTGCGAGGTTGACCCGGCGATCGCGACGGTGTGCTGCGCGACCTCGCCCATGACCCGGGCGATGGTCCCGATCGCCGCCACCGCGCCTTGCGTCTCGGTTTCGAACACCGCGATCCGCGCCGCGATCTCGTCGGTGGCCTGGGCCGTGCGGCTGGCGAGCAGCTTCACCTCGCCGGCGACGACGGCAAAGCCGCGCCCGGCCTCGCCGGCCCTTGCCGCCTCGATCGTCGCGTTCAACGCCAGCAGATTGGTCTGCGCGGCGATCTCGCGGATCAGGCCGAGGACGCGCGCGATGCTGTCGGCGGCGCCCAGCAGATTCGAGACCGTGGCCCCGGCGCGGGCTGCGTCCTCGGCAGCGGTTCTGACGACGCTGTCGGTATGGGCGATGCGATCGGCGATATCGGCGATGGATTCGGAGAGCTCCTCGGACGCCGCCGCGATCGAGCCGACATTGTCGGAGGCGTCGAGGGCCGCGCCGCGGGCCTCGTCGGCCTGCGCGGTGGCGCTGATCGCCACCGCATTGAGGCTGCGGGCGGTCTCCTCCATCTCGTCGACGCTGATGCGCACCGTATCGAGCACCGCGTCGATGCGGACATTGAACTCGGCCGTCAGCTCTTCGCGCCTCGCATGCCGACGCAAACGAGCCGCATCCTGGGCCTGCATGTCCTGCTCCAGCGCGGCCCGCGCCAGCGCCGTCTCATGGAACACCACGACGGACCGCGCCATGTCGCCGATCTCGTTGCGCTGGTGGAGCGAGGGGATGTCCGCGAGGGGCTCGCCCCGCGCGAGGCGTTCCATCGTCAGGGCGAGGCGACGCAGCGGGCGGGCGACGCGGTAGTGCACCAGTGGCACCGCCACGCCCAGCCCCAGCACGATCAGCAGGCCGCCGCCAACCGCCTGCAGCCAAACGGCGTCGCGCTGCAACAGCTCCCGCTCCGCTGCGGTGGCTGCGGAGAGGCTCTCATTGCGCGCCGCCGCCTGCTTCAGCGTGGCGTTCAGCGCCTTGCGGTTGTTGCGGTTGTCCTCGTTGTTGCCGAATTCGGAGGCTGCCGCCGGGCCCTGCTCGCGGCCGCGCCGGACCAGTTCGGTGCGGAATTCGATGAAGGCCACGAGCTGGGCGGAAACGGCCGCGTAGACAGCCTTGTGCTCAGGCGGCACCAGCCTGCGCGCGCTGGCGATGAGCTTGGCGATTTCGTCGAGATTGGCCAGAAGCGGGACGGCGAAACGTTCGGCGTCCTGCGCATCGGCGCTCATGTAGATGCCCCGCGATTCCATGACGACGGCATTGACCAGGCCGTTGACCCGCTCGGCGACGAGGGTGCGCTGTGAAACGATATCCATCTCGTTGGACAGGGCGGCATAGCGCGACAGGGTCAGCACGCCGATGCCCACGACCAGCCCCGCGGCGAGGGCAAACACTCCAAAGGCGCAGAGGATCGACGTCGATATCTTGTGCAGGCCGAACATCGCTTCAGCTTCCGGTCGAGACGCAACTCATCCCGCGTCGCTCGCAAGATGCCTCTAAACCGTTAAGGCTAACTAACCTAACGGCACGGGATCAAGGCAGGCGGCCTGCGCGCCTGCGCACGAGCGCCCAACACACCGCCCAACACACCGCCCAAGACCGGCAAAGACCGGCCCGCTGATTGACTTCGCAGCCCCCATCCTGTTCTCACAACCGCCATGACCGACATTCAGACCTCCGCCGCGCCGGCAGGCGACGCTGCCCCGCATGAACGCCGCCGCACCTTCGCGATCATCTCCCACCCCGACGCCGGCAAGACCACGCTGACCGAGAAGCTGCTCTATTTCGGCGGCGCGATTCAGCTCGCCGGCGAGGTGCGCGCCAAGCAGGGCCGGCGCCAGACCTCCTCCGACTGGATGAAGATCGAGCGCCAGCGCGGCATCTCGGTCGTCACCTCCGTGATGACCTTCGAATATGGCGGCCATGTCTTCAACCTGCTGGACACGCCGGGCCACGAGGACTTCTCGGAGGACACCTACCGGACGCTGACCGCGGTCGACTCCGCCGTGATGGTGATCGACGCCGCCAAGGGCATCGAGGCGCGCACCAAGAAGCTGTTCGAGGTCTGCCGGCTCAGAGACATCCCGATCGTGACCTTCATCAACAAGGTCGATCGCGAGACGCGCGACCTGTTCGACCTGATCAACGAGATCGAGACGACGCTGGCGCTCGACGTCGCGCCGATGACCTGGCCGGTCGGGCGCGGCCGCGAGTTCGTCGGCACTTATGATCTCAAGGCCAACAGCTTCCGCCGCAACCAGAAGGGCGACGAGAGCGCGCAGGACCTCGCTGTGTCGGGCCCCGACGACAAGCTCTTCGACGAGCTCCTGCCCCATGGCGCGGCCGAGACCTGGCGCGAGGAGGTCTTCCTCGCCAGCGAGGGGCTGAAGCCCTTCGATCTCGAGGCCTTCCGCGAGGGCCATCTGACGCCGCTCTATTTCGGCGCGGCGCTGCGCGACTACGGCGTGCGCGACCTGATCGACGCGCTCGGTGCGCTGGCGCCGAGCCCCCGGGCCCAGGTCGCCGACAAGCGCACGATCCAGGCCGGCGAGCCGAAAATGACCGGCTTCGTGTTCAAGATCCAGGCGAACATGGACCCCAACCACCGCGACCGCATCGCCTTCATGCGCGTCTGCTCGGGCAAGCTTTCGCGCGGCATGAAGGCGAAGCTCGTGCGCACCGGCAAGCCGATGCCGCTCAACGCGCCGCAGTTCTTCTTCGCGCGCGACCGCTCGATCGCGGAGGAGGCTTTCGCCGGCGACATCGTCGGTCTGCCCAACCACGGCACGCTGCGCATCGGCGACACGCTGACCGAGGGCGAGGACGTCGTCTTCAAGGGCGTGCCGTCCTTCGCGCCGGAAATCCTGCGCCGCGTCAAATTGAAGGACGCGATGAAGGCCAAGAAGCTGCGCGAGGCGCTGCAGCAGATGGCCGAGGAAGGCGTCGTGCAGATCTTCCTGCCCCATGACGGCGCGCCCGCCATCGTCGGCGTCGTCGGCGCGCTGCAGCTCGACGTGCTCAAGGAACGCATGGATGTCGAGTATTCGCTGCCCGTCGATTTCGAGCCCTGCCAGTTCGCGATCGCGCGCTGGGTCTCGTCCCCCGACAAGGCGGCTCTGCAGAAATTCGTCGGGCTGAAGCCCTCCTCGATGGCCGACGACCTCGACGGCGACCCGGTCTTCATGGCCTCCAGCCAGTTCACGCTCAAATACGACGCCGAGCGCGCGCCCGAGGTGACGTTCTCCGACATCAAGGACTACCAGAAGGTCGCGAAGGCCTGAGAACCCGGCATGTGAGCCCTGTGGCTTTAGGGCCACAGGAAGGCGAAGGCTCGTTTCGATTTGATCCCGGTCAAATCAATTGGGGCGGGATTGGGGCTGTTGGGGACATGAGCTGCGGGCGCCCTCGCGCATCGCGCTCGATGATCCCTGGGGGCTTTCGCCATGTCACGCCATCTTCGCCTTTCCCTCTGCGCTGCGCTGCTCGCCGGCACGGCCCTGACCTCCACGCAAGCCGCCGATCTGCCTTCGGCCAAGACCGCGCCGATCCTGACGCAGTGGAGCCCGTGGATGATCCGCGGCCGCGCCCTCTTCGTGATTCCGCAGGAAAGCGCCAAGCTCAAGCTCGGCGGCGCGCCGATCCTCGGTGGCGATGTCGACATCTCGAACTCGGTCGTTCCCGAGCTCGACATCACCTACTTCTTCACCAGGAACATCGCCGTCGAACTCGTCCTCGGCGTCACCCCGCATAATGTGAAGGGCTCCGGCACGCTCGCCGGCGCCCGCATCGGTTCGGCCTGGCTGCTGCCGCCGACCCTGATGCTGCAGTATCACTTCACCGATCTCGGCGCCTTCAAGCCCTATGTCGGCGTCGGCGTGAACTACACGGTGTTCTTCAACGAGAAGGCCAAGGGCGGCTTCACCAATTTCGATCTGAAGGACAGCTTCGGCCTCGCCCTCCAGGTCGGCTTCGACTACATGATCGACAAGAACTGGGGCATCAACTTCGACGTGAAGAAGGTCTTCCTCGAGCCCAAGGTCAAGGTCAACAACGGCCTCATCACCGGCAAGGTCAAGATCGACCCCTGGATGATCGGCACCGGCGTCACCTATCGCTTCTGATTCAAGCGTTCGGCTGGGGGGCTGAAGGCTGGGGGGCAACGCCGCCTGGCGGAGAAAGGGAGCGGCTCGCCGCTCCCTTTTTCGTTGCACCGCTCAGCGACCGGTCGTCGCAAAGCCGAGCGGGATCGCCGTCGTCGATTTCAGCTCCTCCATTGCGAACATCGAGGTCACGTCATTGAGATCGATGCGCGAGATCAGCTTCTTGTAGAGCACGTCATAGGCCGCGATATCCGGGACGCAGGCCTTGAGCAGGTAGTCGATCTCGCCGCTCATCCGGTAGAAATCGACGATCTCCGGCAGGTCATGCACGGCGGCGTGGAAGCGTTCGAGCCACTCCATCGAATGCCGCGCCGTCTTGACCGCGATGAACACGGTGACGCCCGCCTGCAGCTTGCTCCGGTCGAGCAGCGCGACGCGCTTGCGGATGTAGCCGGCGGCTTCCAGCTTCTGCACCCGCCGCCAGCACGGCGTCGCGGACAATCCGACCGCCTCCGACAACTCGGCCAGCGGCAGGCTCGCATCCTCCTGCAGACAGGCCAGAATGCGCAGATCGAAGCCATCGAGCTTGGCCATGAACCCTCCCGGAAAACGGAAACTGAATGTCGCGATCTCGATAGAAAGCGCAATCAGTTTCTCAAAAAACTGCCGGTGACGCCAGAGAATTTCGAATTTCGTCGACGCGCCCGCCAGAACGCAAACCCGTTCCACCCCGTTCCGCTTATGCTCTTAGCCAACGACGAAATCGGACTGGAGCGACGGCATGCAGGGTTTTCTGAACGCGGAGCGGCGCGGTGCCGTCCTCGCCAACCTGCGCACCGACGAGGGCACGCTGTCGCGCGACTATCTCGCCGCCGCCCGCTCGGTCCTGCGCGAACTTGTCGCGCTGCCCGATCTCGTTGCGCGCCTGCCGCTTGAGCGCAATCCCGGCGGCTACACCCGCAATCTGCTGGCCGGCAATGAGGCCGTCAGCGTCTGGGCGATCGTCTGGGCGGCCGGCGCGACCACCTGCATCCATGACCACCACTGCTCCTGCTGCTTCGGCGTCGTCAGCGGCACCGTCACCGAGACGTGGTATCGCGCCATCGACGCGCAGCGCGCCGTCGTGACGGAGCAGCATGACCGCCAGCCCGGCTATGTCGCCTGCATGCTGCCGACCGGCCCCAACATCCACCGCATGCGCAATCTCGGAACTGAAGACGCGATCTCGATCCACATCTACGGCTTCGACCACGAGGCCCACGCCTCCTCGATCGAGACGCAATACACCGCCGTCGAGGGCTGACGTTTCGTCGAAACAACCTCAGCCCTCATCCTGAGGAGCCATTTCGCCAGAAATGGCGTCTCGAAGGATGCGTCAGGAGGCTCCCGAACGGCTGGAGCATCCTTCGAGACGCCGCTGACGTGGCTCCTCAGGATGAGGGCTGCGGGGCTGATCGCCTTGGCGTCCCGCGCGGGGACAAGCCGCCCCGCCAATCCCCGCTCGCATGCCCCCGGCGATGATGGCCCCTCGTCACGAGGGAGCCCGCCATGCCGATGCGAGGATCAAGCGCAACCGCAGCGCCGGTGCAGCCCGCAGCCCTGTCCGTCACCACGGAGCGCCTGCTGCGCCTCGCGCCGGCCGGCAAGCGCGCGATCGTCGAGGGTATCGCCGCCGATTTCGACAGGCTGGCGGCCGCCGCCGACATCACCACGCGCCTGCGGCTCTGTCATCTGCTGGCCCAGGCGGCCCATGAGACCGACCGCCTCCGCACGCTGGAGGAGTATGGCGGCCCGGCCTATTTCGCCCGCTATGACGGCCGCAGCGATCTCGGCAACACGAAAGCCGGCGACGGCGCGCGCTATCATGGCCGCGGCATCTTCCAGCTCACCGGCCGCGCCAATTACCGCCGCTACGGCGCCCTGATCGGTCTGGATCTCGAGGGCTCGCCCGAACGGGCGAAGGAGCCGGCGGTCTCGCTTGCCATCGCCTTCGCCTATTGGCGCGACCGCGGCTGCAACGCGGCCGCCGATGCCGACGACATCGTCGCGGTGACCCGGCTGATCAATGGCGGGCGCAGCGGACTGGCGCAGCGCGCCCAGTTGCTGGCGCTGGCGAAGACGATCTGGGTGTAGCGCCGCTCCCCGTCATTGCGAGGAGCGCAGCGACGAAGCAATCCAGAGGCCGCGCGCTCGACGTCCTCCTGGATGGCTTCGCTTCGCTCGCAATGACGGTTCCGTCTTTTCAGCCGTGCCCGGCCTTCAGCGCCTGGTCGAGATCGGCGTAGAGGTCCTCGAGATCCTCGATGCCGGTCGAGAGGCGCAGCAGGTCGGGTGGGCAGGGCGAGCCTGCACCCTCGATCGAGGCGCGATGCTCGATCAGGCTCTCGACACCGCCCAGCGACGTCGCGCGCTTGTACAGTTCGACATGGGCGGCCGCCTTCACCGCCGCCGCCTCGCCGCCGACCACCTGCACCGAGAGCATGTAGCCGAAGCCGCCTTCCATCTGGCGCGCGGCGATGTCGTGGCCGGGATGCTGCGGCAGGCCGGGATAGAGTACGCGCGCCACCAGCGGATGGGCCGAGAGGCGCTGCGCCAGCGCCATTGCCGAGGCGCTCTGGCGCTCCTGCCGGACGTGGAGCGTGCGCATGCCGCGCATCAGCAGATAGGCCTCGAACGGGCCGAGAATGCCGCCCTGGCCCTTGCGCACGGTCTTGATGCGGTTCCAGAATTCATCGTCCTCGCGGGCGCAGAGCGCGCCGGCGACCACGTCGGAATGGCCGTTCAGCACCTTGGTCGCGGCATGCATGACGATGTCGGCGCCGAGCTGCAGGGGGCGCGTATGCACCGGCGAGGCGCAGGTCGAATCGACCGCGAGCTTGGCGCCGGCCTTGTGCGCGATTTCGGCGGCCGCCGCGATGTCGGTGATCGTCCAGAGCGGGTTCGACGGCGTCTCGGCCCAGACCAGCTTGGTCCGGCCAGGCTTCACGGCGGCGGCCAGCGCGGCGAGATCGTCGGTCTCGACGAAGTCGACGACGAGGCCCCAACGGGTCGCTTCCGTCAAAAGCCAGGAGCGCAGCGCCCAGTACATCACCTTCGAGGCGACGACATGGTCGCCCGGCGAGAGCGCCTGGAAGACGGCGGTCGCCGCCGCCATGCCGGAGCCGAACAGCAGCGCGCCGGCCTTGGCCTGCTCCAGCATGGCGAGCACGCTCTCGGCCTCGCGCGTCGTCTCGTTGTCGGGCCGGCCATAGATGAAGCCGCCGGAATAGCCGTTGTCCTCGTCGCGGATATAGGTCGTCGAGACATGGATCGGCGGCACCACGCCCTTGGTCAGCGGGTCGATCTTGCCCATGGCCTGCGCGGCGAGGGAGCGGGGGTGAAGCGGGCGCTGGGGCATGGGGAAATCCGAGACAGTTCCAAGAGGGACTAAAACGACGACATTGAGCCGACGCATCTGGCGCAGGCGGGGGGCGGGACGCAAGGGGGACGCGAGCCGTGCGCGCTTGCCTCATGCGCAGATTGGCCCCATGTCAAAGGCATGAGCACATCGTCATCCAGCCCCGCTTCGCCCCCCGCAGGCTCCGCGCCGCGACCGTTCTGGATCGATGCGCTGATCGCGATCGTGCCTGTCGTCGCCGTTTCGGTTCTGGGCAACGCCGTCACCATCCCGCAGGTGCTGACCTGGTATCCGACGATCGCCAAGCCGCCCTTCAACCCGCCCAACTGGGTCTTCGGCCCGGTCTGGACGACGCTGTTCCTGCTGATGGCCTACGGGGTCTACCGGATCCTGCGCAAACCGGCGGGCACGCCCGGCAAGACCGCGGCGCTCATCGCCTATCATGGGCAGCTCGCGCTCAACCTGGCCTGGTCCTGCGTCTTCTTCGGGCTCAACAGTCCGCTCGGCGGCCTGCTGGTGATCGCGCCCTTCCTGGCGATGATCCTCGTCACGATCGCGCTGTTTGCCCGTATCGATCGGCTCGCGGCCAACCTGCAATGGCCCTATGTCGCCTGGGTGTCCTTCGCGACGCTGCTCAACGTCTCGATCTGGTGGCTCAACCGCTAAAGGCCGATCACCCGATCGAGCGCTCGATCACGTTCATCACGGCCGCGCGCAGCTCTGCGATGGTGAAGGGCTTGGTCATCACCTCCTCCACGATGGCGTCGAGGCTGCGCGCCCGTTCGCGCTGCTCGGCATAGCCGGTCATCAGCATGATCGGCAGGTCCGGAAAGGCCTGCTTGGCGGCCAGCGCCAGCGCGATCCCGTCCATCATCGGCATGCGGATATCGGTCAGCAGGAGGTCGAAGCGGCCCTGCTCGGCCATCAGCGTGTCCAGCGCCTCGGCCCCGTCGGCCGCCAGCAGGCAGGAATGGCCGTCCATCGACAGGCCGCGCGCGACCAGCGTCCGCAGCGGCTCCTCATCATCGACGACCAGAATGCGCGACATTGCCTCAGATCCCCGGCAGGCCGGCCTGGTCGGCCGTTTCGATGACGCCGACATAGGGCAGTTGCCGGTAGGAATGGGCGACGTCCATGCCATAGCCGACGACGAAGTAGTCCGGGCATTCGAAGCCGACATAATCGGGCACGATGTTCACCGCCCGCTTGCCGGGCTTCTCCAGCAGCACGACGGAGGACACCTTCGAGGCCCCGCGCGCCGCCAGGAGATCCTTGGCGAAGGCCAGCGTCCGGCCCGATTCGAGGATGTCGTCGATCAGCAGCACCTCGCGGCCGCGGACATCGCTCTGCACATCGCGCAGGATCTCGACCTGGCCCGAAGACACCATGGCGGCCCGATAGCTCGAGAGATGCACGAACTCGACCTGCGGCGCCATGCCGACGCGGTGCATGGCGCGGATCAGGTCCGCCACGAACATGAAACTGCCCTTGAGCACGGCGACCACCAGCAGATCCGGCGGTGCCGTCGCGGCGATGGCCTGCGCCATCTCCTCGTTGCGGCGCGCGATCGCGGCCTCGTCGTAAAGCACCCTGATGCGCCGCAGCTCCGGCATGGTCTCGTCTTCCTTTTCGCGCCGCGCCCCGCAATGCCGTAGCGGCAGGGCAGTCAGGCGCGATTCAAGCGTCTCGCTTGGTCATGCAGAGATTTAAAGCGCCGGAACCGAACTGGATAGGGCCGTGCGCCAAAAGCAGCATGCCCGCGAGCGCGCGTCGCGACCTCAGTTGCGGGCCGCGCCCGCTGGCGGCGCACCGGATGCGGCAAAACGCACCAGAACGGATTGCCCCGCCGCCGGTGGCGACGCCAGCCGGGCGCGGAAGCGCATCAGCTCCGAGGGCTGCAGTTCCTGGCGCGGCGGGTCGGTCTGCCAGCTGTAGAGCGTCTGGCCGGCCGCATCCTTGACCGCGACCTCGATCGGGGGAACCCGGGTGTTCGATCTGGTGATGTTGGTGACGTCGCCCTCAACGATGAGGAAGCGCCCCATCTCGTCCTCCACGAGGCCGCTCTCGACATCGCCGAGCTTGAGCCCGCGAACATTGACGTCATAGCCCAGAGCCTCGAACACGGCGGCCAGCTGCGGCGCGGCGCTCACGGCGAGGTCGCGTTGCCAGAAGAGGCCGCCCAGCAGGACGATCCCGGTCAGGGAGAGGGTCGCGGCGATGACCACGGCTGGCGGCGGCTTGGTCTTGGCCTTGCCCCGCGGCTTGCGCGCCGGCCGGCCGCCATGGCGCTTGCTCCGCGGCTGAGGCGCGTCGGCGTCGACCGCCGGCGCGTCGGCATCGGACGGCAGCGCGCCGCCGGCGGCCTGCGCCTCGACCGCCGCCCGCTCGAGCTCCTCGTTGAGCATCGCCTGCGTCTCTTCGGCGCTCGGGGCCGGCGGCAGGTCCGGCTCCGGCGCGACATGCCAGAGCGTCTGGCAGCTGGCGCAGCGCACCTTGCGGCCATCGGGGCCGAGCTTGGCGCCGTCGAGCTCGTAGCGGCTGGCGCAGGATGGGCAGACGATCAGCATGACGGTGGCCGGCGGCTCCTTTGCGGGTCCGGGCCGGACCCTGCCGCCTGAGGATGGACGTCTCGGCGGATGCGTCCTTCATTGATGGCGATCATGGTTAACGCCCCGTGAAGAACTCTCGCCCATGCTGGACGCGACGGTTCGCTTTCCGGTCTTTCCGGCAAGGGGTGTAGGATCGGCGACGCAGATTCGCCAGCCTCCCGAGCGGAGATTGGACCGGGAACGAGACGAGGAAACTGGGATTGGTTCGGTTCGAGAATGTCGGCCTGCGATATGGCATGGGCCCGGAGGTGCTGAAGGACATCAACTTCAGCATCGAGCCGCGCTCGTTCCAGTATCTGACCGGGCCCTCGGGCGCCGGCAAGACGACCCTGATGCGCCTCGTGCTGATGGCGCTGCAGCCGACCCGCGGCCTCGTCAACCTGTTCGGGCAGGATGTCTCGCGGCTGGACGCAGCCACGCTGACGGCCTTTCGCCGCCGCATGGGCGTCGTCTTCCAGGATTTCCGCCTGCTCGATCATCTCACCCTCTACGAGAACGTCGCCCTGCCGCTGCGCGTGCTCGGCAAGGAGGAGACGAGCTATCGCGCCGAGGTCGTCGAACTGCTGCGCTGGGTCGGGCTCGGCGAGCGCATGCATGCTGTCCCTCCCGTGCTCTCGGGCGGCGAGAAGCAGCGCGCCGCCATCGCCCGGGCCCTGATCGGGCGGCCTGAACTGCTGCTGGCCGACGAACCGACGGGCAATGTCGATCCCGCGCTGGGGCGCCGGCTGCTGCGGCTGTTCATGGAGCTGCAGTCGCTGGGCACCGCGGTGGTGATCGCGACCCATGATCTCGCCTTGATGGAGCTTTACGACGCGCCGCGCCTCGTGCTCGCCGACGGACATCTCCATGTCGATGCCTGACCCCGGCCACCCCGATCTCGAGCGCGACGACCGCCCGCTGCCGAGCAATCTGCGGCGCGACCAGCCGCTGGTGCCCATCGACACGGTCGCCGGCCGCGCCTTGATGGCGGTGATCGCGATTCTGACCTTTCTCGCCGCCTTGAGCGCGGGCGCCGCCGTGCTGGCCGCCCGCGCCTCGGAACAATGGCGCGGCGCCGTCGCCAACGAGATGACGATCCAGATCCGGCCGGATTCGCGCCGCGACATCGAGGCCGACATCGCGCGCGCCGTCGCCATGGCCCGCACCGTCGACGGCGTCGCATCGGTTCAGCCGGTGCCGCGCGCCGAATCCGACAAGCTGCTCGAGCCCTGGCTCGGCACGGGGCTGGACCTCGTCGAACTGCCGGTGCCGCGGCTGATCGTGCTGAAGCTGCGCTCCGGCGCCGGCCCGGATCTTGCTGCCTTCGGTGCGGCGCTGCGACGCGAGGTTCCCACCGCGATCCTCGATGACCACCGCCTCTGGATCCGAAGGCTGTCGACCATGGCGAGCACCATCATCCTGTCGGGCGCCGCCGTCGTGCTGCTGGTGCTGGCGGCGGCCGCCCTGGCGGTGGCCTTCGCCACCCGCGGCGCCATGGCCGGCAGCCGCGACAGCGTCGAGGTGCTGCACCTCGTCGGCGCCGACGACGCCTTCATCGCCCGCGAGTTCCAGAGCCGCTTCGTCAGGCTCGGCCTGCGCGGCGGGGCGGTCGGCGGCGCGGCCGCCATCCTCGTCATCGCCCTGCTGGGCATCCTGTCGTCGCGCTGGAGCGCCGAGCCCGAGGCCGAACAGCTCCAGGCGATGTTCGGCGCCTTCGAGATCGGCTGGGCCGGCTATGTCGCGGTGGTGCTGGTCGCGGTCGTCGTCGCCGCGATCGCAGGGCTGGTTTCGCGCATCACCGTCCGGCACCACCTGCGCGATCTCGCCGGAGGGGCGGCCTGATGGCGATCGACCGGCAGACCCGCGCGGACCACCCCCGGACCTCTGCCGCGCTTATGCCCGATTGCCGCTCTAGCCTGACACGATCATGGCGATGATCGGTTTCAGGCAGGAGCGACCCGCCCGCGTCGCACGCAACTCCCTCGCAGGCCGCGCGGCGCTTCCCGCCGCCACGCGCGGGCGTGCCCGGTGGGGGCGCGCGCTTCTGCTGATCGGCCTGGTCTTGCCTCTCGTCGCGGGCCTGGCGCTCCTGTTCGGCTATGTCCGCTTCGCCTCGGGCATCGTCGCCCGCGAGCCGGTTGCCGTGCCGCGCACCGACGCCATCGTCGTCGTCACCGGCGGCTCCCAGCGCGTCGGCGACGCCATCGGCCTGCTCGGCGCCGAACGCGGCTCGCGCCTCCTGATCAGCGGCGTCAACGAGAAGACCGGCCGCGAGGAGCTGGCGAGGCTGATCCCCTCGGCGCGCGAGCTCCTCTCCTGCTGCGTCGATCTCGACTATCGCGCCCGCAACACCATCGGCAACGCCATCGAAGCCCGCCGCTGGGTGCGCGGGCACGGCTTCCGCTCGTTGCTGGTCGTGACCTCGAATTATCACATGCCGCGGACGATCGCGGAATTCGCCCATGCGATGCCCGGGCTGCGGCTGGTTCCGCATCCCGTGGTGACCGACCAGATCGACACCGGCGGCTGGTGGTATCGCTGGAGCACCATCAGGGTGCTCGTGCCGGAATACGGCAAGTATCTCGCCGCAAGGCTGCGCAGCACCATCGAGACCGATCCCGAGACCTCGCGTCTGTCGATCATCATCGGCGGGCGCAAGCCGGTCTCGGCTGTGCCGACCGAGTTCCTCGGTCCCGAGCATGAAAGACGCAGCCAGCTGAAAAACAGCCATCATGACGGCTGACCGCCACCCCGACGCTTGACGGCCGCCGGGCGGCACGCTCTTTGCGCGCCATGCTCGTCCTGCGCTCCCTCGCCTTCAACATCCTGTTCTACGTGAACCTGGCCCTCTGGCTGGTATTCGGCGCGATGCCGGCGCTGCTGCTGCCGCGCCGGTTTCTGCTCGCCGTCACGGTCGCCTGGGCCCATACCGCGCTCTGGCTGATGCGCGTCGTCGCCGGCACGCGCTACGAGATCCTCGGGCGCGAGAACATTCCCGAGGGCGGCCTCATCGTCGCCGCGAAGCACCAGTCTTTCTGGGAGACCTTCGTGATGATGATGCTGTTCAAGGACCCGATCTTCATCCTCAAGCGCGAGCTGATCTGGATTCCGTTTTTCGGCTGGTGCCTGAGCAAGTTCAAGATGATCCCGGTCGATCGCGGCGGCCGCGCCCGTGCGCTGGCGCAGGTCACGCGCCGCGCCAAGACCGAGTTGCGCGACAATGGCCGCCAGCTGCTGATCTTCCCCGAAGGCACCCGCCGGCCGGCCGGAGCGGAGCCGGCCTATAAATTCGGCGTCGCCCATCTCTATGCCGAACTCGGCCTGCCCTGCGTCCCCGTCGCGCTCAATTCCGGCCTGTACTGGCCGCGCCGGAAGTTCCTGCGCCGGCCCGGGACGATCCGCCTCGAGATCCTGCCGCCGATCGCGCCGGGCCTCGACAAGGCCGCGTTCCAGACCCTCCTGCAGGAGCGTATCGAAACCGCCAGCGACCGGCTGCTGGCCCAGGGGCGCGCCGAACTCGCCCGCCTCGGGCTCGATCCGCTGGCGCAGGCTCCTGACACGCCCCGTCAGCAGAGCTGATCCCCGCGCCTCACGAGGCTTGACTTGGAGACCGTCCGTTCTCATTTTGTTTTGAGAACAAAGGACGAACGACATGGCCGCTCTCGCTTATCGCCAGCAGACCTCTCGTCAGCAACGCCCCGCCTTCGACCAGCGCCAGCGCGATCTGTTCGCGCAGGAACTCGGCGCCGGCGCCGCTCTGGCTGAAGACCACGCGCCGCATCCGCGCGAACTGCCGATGCGCAGCACCGCTGGTCTCGGCGAGCGCCGCTTCACCGCCTGGCGCGGTCGCTCCGGCCGGCGCTATGTCGCCTCGATCTTCGCGCTCGGGGACGACCATGCGCTCGGCTTCACCGATGCGGTGCTGCTGGCGGTCTCCGCCGACCGGCGCATCCTGGCCGCCCGCGACAGCGGCCCCTTCGGCGTCGAGGCCGCGTTGACCCGCTGGCAGCGCGCCATCGCGGCCGCCGGCGCCGCCGAGATCCACGTCCATCTCCTGGCCGAGGACGGCGTCAGCCGCCGCGCCGCCCTGCTCGACCTGATGCCGGAGGTGTGAGAGCCCGACCCGGGGGATCTCACAAGGAAACCACGCCGTCATCCTGGGCGACCGAAGGTCGTCCGGGATCCATCATCGAGTACCTCAGTAGCCCTATGATGGATCCCGGCCTGCGCCGCGGAGCCTGTCCTCGGGCCTGCCGAAGGCAGGACCCTGGGGCGGATTGGCCAGGATGACGGGGGAGGTTGGGAACCGCCCGCGCGCTACAATTTAGGCCGCGGCGCGGCGCCCGGCGACAGCGCCTGCGCCAGCCCGGCCAGGACAGGGTCGAAGATGCCCATCTTGCGCAGATGCTCGTCGGTGAGCAGGACGTAGTCGGGGTTCTCGCCCGAGCTGCCCCGGCCATGCCGCACCAGTTCGAGCTGCTGCTCGCGCGGCAGGCGCCCGGCATATTGCAGGTGCCGACGGTCAGCGACATAGACCAGCGCCGTGACGTTTCGGCCATCCTCCAGCCGCACCGGCATCCGGCGCTCGAGATAGACCGCCGTCGCCTGCTCGCGGGCGCGCAGGTAGTCGACCGTCTCCTGCGCCTGCGCGGCCGCCACCCGGAAGGCCAGCCCCCGACAGACGCCGCCGCGGTCCAGACCCAGGACCAGCCCCGGCCGCTCCGGCGTGCCGCGATGGACATGCGAGAAGATGCACAGCGAGCGGTGGTAGCCATGCAGCCGCGCCGGCACGCTCTCCTCGAAGGCAAAGCCCGGCCGCCAGATCAGCGAGCCATAGCCGAAGACCCAGAGCTCGGTGTCCCCGAACGCGGCTGTCATGCTCGTCCCATCCCCTGCGAACCCATAATTTGGCCGCGCCGGTCTGTTTGATGCCGGGACCGCCCCGGCGGCTGGCGTCCGTCCCCGGCGGGAGCTAACAATCCTGCCGCATCAGCGCAATGGACCATCCCCGCATGACCGAACCCGCTTCCAGCCGCAGCACCCGTGTCTGGCTTTACGCACCCTTCGTGCTCCTGGCGCTCGTCGCCGCAGGCTGGACCGGCTTCTGGTTCGTCGTGCGCGCCCGCGTCGTCGACGCCGTCGACACCGCGCTGGCCAAGGAGGCCGGGCTCGGCCGCAGCTGGACCTGCACAGACCGCTCGGTCACCGGCTTCCCCTTCCGCGTCGAGTTGCGTTGCGGCACGCTCGCCCTCGCCTCGGCCCGCTGGGGCGAGGCCGTGCGCGTCCAGACCGGACCGGCGGTCGCGGTGGGCCAGATCTACACGCCCAACCTCGTCATCGCCCAGATCACGGGACCGCTGCAGGCGACGCTGCCGGAGGGGCGCAAGCTCGATCTCGGCTGGACGCGGCTCGAGGCCAGCCTGATGCATCGCAGCGGCGATCCCGAGCGGCTCTCGCTGGTGCTGACCGCGCCGACCGCGAGCCTGACCGCGCCGGGCCTGACGCCCGAGACCTGGCGGGCCACCGCGCTGGAAGCCCATCTGCGCCGCAATCCGACACGCCCCGCCGCCGATCAGGCGGTGGATCTCGCCATCGCCACCAAGGGCTCGGTGCTGCCGGCACTCGACGCGCTGCTCGGCACCAGCGAGCCCGGCGACGTCGACATCCAGGCGACGCTGACCCAGACCAAAGCCTTCCGCATCGGCCTCAACCCCGATGCACTCGAAGCCTGGCGCATCAGTGGCGGGCAGATCGAGCTGACGCGGCTGGTCTCGGTCAAGGGCCCGGCCCGGATCGAGGCGACCGGCCAGTTCCTGATCGACCAGACCCACCGCCCGGCCGGCCAGCTCCAGGCCTCGCTGGCCGGCATCCGGCAGATCGCCGGCATTCCCGTCGGCGGAATCGCGGCCGGCCTCGGCGGGCTTCTGGGCGGGCGCCTCAGCGCGCAGCTGCCGGGCGTCGCACCGGGTCTCACCGCACTGCCGCCGATCGTGCTGCGCGAGGGCCGCGCCTATCTCGGCCCGATCCGCCTGCCGCTGCAGCCGCTGCCCGCCCTTTATTGAGGCGCGACCACCACCAACCGCACTGTCATCCCGGACAAGCCGCGTCAGCGGCGCCGATCCGGGATCCATGCCGGAACGGTCAGGAATGGATCCCGGGTCTCCGCTTCGCTGCGCCCGGGATGACAGCGCGTGTGTCCTGATCAGAATCCCTTCGAACAGGACGCAACGAAAAAGGGGCGCGGAAAACCGCGCCCCTGAACCCGTCTTTGCCTTGAGAAACCACTACGCCGCAGGCAGGGCCGCGCGCGGCGATTCGATCCGCACCAGCGCCTTCTTGACCGCGTCCTGCACCTTCTCGAAGGCGCGCACCTCGATCTGGCGGACACGCTCGCGCGACACCCCGAACTCCTCCGAGAGCTGCTCGAGCGTGATCGGGTCGTCGGCGAGGCGACGCGCCTCGAAAATGCGCCGCTCGCGCGGGTTCAGCACCTCGAGCGCCTCGCGCAGGGCCGAATGGCGGTTGTCGGCCTCTTCCGAATCGGCGAGGCGGCGTTCCTGGCTCTCGCTGTCGTCGACCAGCCAGTCCTGCCACTCGCCGTCGCCATCCTCGCGCAGCGGCGTGTTCAGCGACGCGTCCCCGCCGAGGCGGCGGTTCATGTCGATGACGTCCTGCTCGTTGACGCCGAGCTTGGTGGCGATGCTCTTGACCTGATCGGGGCGCAGATCGCCCTCGCCCAGCGCCGAGATCTTGCTCTTGGCCTTGCGCAGGTTGAAGAACAGCTTCTTCTGGTTGGCGGTGGTGCCCATCTTCACCAGCGACCACGAGCGCAGGATGTACTCCTGGATCGAGGCCTTGATCCACCACATCGCATAGGTCGCGAGCCGGAAGCCCTTGTCGGGCTCGAAGCGCTTGACCGCCTGCATCAGGCCGACATTGCCCTCCGAGACAACCTCGCCGATCGGCAGGCCGTAGCCGCGATAGCCCATGGCGATCTTGGCCACGAGCCGCAGATGCGAGGTCACGAGCTTATGCGCCGCTTCGCGGTCGCCATGCTCGCGCCAGCGTTTGGCCAGCATGAATTCCTGATTCGGTTCCAGCATCGGGAACTTGCGAATCTCGTCGAGATAACGTGAGAGTCCGCCCTCGGCGGACAGGACGGGCAGCGAGGCACTCGCCATGCGCGTTCTCCTTCACGGGCCCCCGCCTCGCGGCAGACCCACCGCGCGATCAACCTTCGCGCAGGTTCGGATGTCGTAAACAGACCTAACGTCTCAACCTTACGCAGGTTCAATCGGGCCGGTTCAATTGCGGCGCCCCCTTGGCCATCCGCATCCGATAATCACAATATGCGAGGACAGCTTGGCCGAAAATGGGCAAGCAAGCCAGATCGGCTCACAGAGCCGCGAGCGCAGCTTGCAGCTTTGCAAACTCGGCCGGCAATTCCGACTCAAACAGCATCTCCTCGCCGGTCACCGGATGCTCGAACCCCAGCACGGCGGCATGCAGCGCCTGGCGCCCGAGCCCGGTCAGGGCGGCTCGCGCGGCCTCGGGCAGGCGGCTGGCCTTGGTGGCAAAACCCGAGCCGTAGAGTGCGTCGCCCAGCAGCGGATGGCCGACATGGCTCATATGGACGCGGATCTGATGCGTGCGTCCGGTTTCCAGGCGGCATTCCACCAGACTGGCCAGCGGTTCGGTCTCCTCGCCGCCCTTGAGCAGCGGCGGGTAACGTTCGATCACCGTATAGTGGGTGATGGCCTCGCGCCCGCGATCCTCGCCGACGACCATCATCTTCTCGCGGTTCTTGTTCGACCGCTCGATCTGCGTGGTGATCGTTCCGTGCGGGCGGCGCGGAAAGCCCCAGACGATGGCGAGATAGGCCCGCTGCAGCGGCCCGGTGCGGCCGTGATCGGCGAACTGCTTGGCGAGCTTCTGATGCGCGCGATCGTTCTTGGCCACGACGAGCAGCCCGCTGGTGTCCTTGTCGAGTCGGTGGACGATGCCGGGCCGGCGCACGCCGCCGATGCCCGAGAGGCTCATCCCGCAATGGGCGATCAGCGCATTGACCAGCGTGCCGTCCTCATGGCCGCCAGCGGGATGCACGACCAGCCCCGCCGGCTTGTCGATGACGATGAGGTGGTCGTCCTCATAGACGACGTCGAGCGGGATATCCTGCCCGACCGGGTCCGGCGGGCGCGCGGCGGGAATCACGAGCGCGATCTCGTCGCCCTCGACGACCTTCCGCTTGCCATCGGGCACGACGACGCCGTTGAGGCGCACCCCGCCCTCCTTGATGACCTGCTGCAGCCGCGCCCGCGAGATCTCGCTGGCGAGCATGGCAAGCGCCTTGTCGAGGCGTTCGCCAGCCTGCTCGGCGCCGACATGCAGGAGAGTCCCGCCGTCGGCGGGCTCCGCTTCGATGGTGGTTTGCGGTGTCATGACCGACGCTATAGGCCGGGCGGCTTCGCGCCGCACGCCTTTTCGCGTCCCAGCCGGCGCAACCTCACCCGAACAGGCGGAACTTGCCCTTCTTCTCCTCGACCGGGGCCGCATCGTCGAGCCCCGGATCGTCGGGCGCATGCGACACCGGGAAGATCACCGGCTTGGGCCGCGTATCGGCAGCAGTTGCTGCCGCCGGCCCGGCGGCGGCCTTCGACGGCTCCGGCTTGGTCTCGGCGGCGGGGGGCGGCGCAGCCGCGGTCACTAACTCGGCCGCAGGCCTGGTCTCGACCGCGGGCTGGGCCTCGACCGGAGCGGCGATTGCCGCTGGCGCAGGCGGCTCGGGCTGCGGCGCGGCCGGCGCCGGGGCCGGGGCCGGCTTGTCCTGTGCCGCGGGCTCGGGAGCGGGCGGGGGCGGCGGCGGGGCGGAGGCAGGGGCAGGCGCCGCAACCGCGATGATCGCAGCTTCCGGCTCGATCACCTGCGCCCGCGCTTCGATCAGCGGCGTTGAATCGTCGAGGTCGGCCAGCACGTCGTCCAGCGCCGGCGCATGGCTGCCGAGCGTTGCCGGCGGCACGGTCCAGACGAAGGCGTCGAGCCGCCCCGAGATCGGCGAGACCGGCATCCAGGTGTCGGACACCAGCCCGTCGGCGACCCAGGCCGCGTCGCGCGGCGCGCGCGTCGCCCGCGCCAGCCATTCGCGCACCCGGCCGGCCGCGCCGTGCTCGGCCTCCTCGAGTTCGGCCATCAAAAGGCAGGCCCTCACCGAGGCGCCGCCAGCCAAAAGCGGCTTCAGCGTGCTGCGCGCCTTGGCGAAATCGCGGGCATGGATGGCAGCGCCCGTCAGCGCCAGGACGCCCTCCGGATCGGCCGGGCGCAGCTTGGCCAGCGTGGTGGCGCGCACGAGGCGGTCCTGGGCGCTGTCCCCGGGGCGCACGTCGAGATAGGCGGCGGCGAGATCGGGATGCGAGACCTCCTTCCAGGCGGCCTCGAGCAGCTTCACCGCCTTGCGGATGTCGCCGCGCTCGGCGAGCATCCGCCCGGCGAGCGCCGCAGCGGGCGTCAGGCCCGGCGCGAGCTTGACCGCCTCCAGGGCGGCGGCGAGGGCCTTTTCCGGCGCGCCGCCGCGCGCCTCCAGCGCCTCGGCCGCCAGCAGCACGGCCCGCTGACGCTTGGCGTCGGCCTTGTCGGCCAGACGCAGCGCCGCGCGGCGCTCGACGGCGGTGCGCGCCGCCTGCCAGTCGCCGGCGCTGGTGTGGAAATCGAGCAGGGCGTCATTGGCCCAGGCCAGCGAAGGCGAGCGCCGCACCGCATCATCGGCGAAGGCGCGCGCGGCGGCCATGTCGCCACGGCGCTTGGCCTCGACGAACAGGCCGCGCAGGCCGAGCACGCGCGTTTCGGGCTGGTCGAGCATTGTCTTGAACGCGGCTTCCGCCCGGCCGCGGTCGCCCGAGAGCTGGGCAGCCTGCGCCTCCAGCAGCAGCGTCAGCGGCGCGTCGCCGGCATAGCGGCGCGCATCGACGGCATGCCGGCTCGCCGCGATCGGATCGCCCGCGCCGATCGCGACCATGCCGCGCGACACCGCCTCGAATCCGCGCGCCCGGCGCCGGGCCCGCGAGGCGAAGCTGAAGGCGCTCGGCAGGCCCAGGACGAAGCGCAGCATCCCCCAGCCCAGCATCGCCAGCATCGCCAGCACGACGATGCCGATGACGCCGATGGCGACGCTGGTCTCGATCCGGTAGCCCTGCCAGAGCACGGAAACCTCGCCCGGTCGGTCGGCGAGCCAGACGGCGCCGACGGCCAGCGCGGCAAAGACGGCGAGATAGAGCAGTACGCGAACCATGGAACCCCTATCCTCCGTCAGCCGGCCACGCCGAGCGCGGCCACTGCATCCTGTGCGATTTTTGCAATCGCCGCATCCGCCGCGCCGCGCTGGCGCAAAGCCTCGCCGAAAGCCGCGCTGGCGCGCCGCGCCGGCTCGGGCAGCTGGCCCCACAGCGCCGCGGCGGCGACGATATCACCCCTGGCGATCGCGCTCTCGAGCCGCGTCGGCAGCGTCGCGGGATCGCTGTTGCCGGTCTCGCCGACCGGACGGATGCTGACGACCCGGCTGGCCAGCCCGAGCAGACGCTCCTGCCAGCCGGCCGTCGCCGGCATCAATTCGCGGGCGAACATCGCGCGATGGCTGCGCAGTTGCGCCAGCAGCGCGTCCTTCGTCGGCGCGCCGGAGGCGGCGACCGCATTGAGCGCCGCGATCTGCTCGGGCGCGCCGCCGCCCTTGGTCAGCGCGGCGAGATCGCCGGCGAAGGGCTGGCCCGAAGCGAGCGCGGTCTGAACCCGCTCCGCCAGCACGATGCGCGCCGCAGCCAGCCCCTGCGGGCTCGGGCCGGCGGCGGCCTTGGCCAGGGTTTCGACGGTGCCGATGCGGGCGGCGTTGCGCTCCAGCTGCTGGCCGAGCGCACTGGCGGCGGCCTCGGCGCGCTTGGCCTGTTCGTTCAGCCCCGCGATGGCGCCGGCATCGGGCGCCTGCTGGCGGGCCACCTCCTCGGCGCGCGCCGTCGCGTTCTGCGCCGCAGCGCCTGCCTTCGCCGCGGCTTCGGACGCGGCGGCGGCCTTGCGACCGAGATCGGTCGCGGCGCTTTGCAGCGTGTCGAGGCGGCTCTGGAGCTGCGCGATCTGTTCGGGTGAAACCGCGGGCGCGCTGCGCCCCAGCATCAGCATGACGAGCCCGGCGCCAGCGACACCGCCGACGAGCCCCGCCAGAGCCAGCGCCGGCAGACGCGACCGCGCCGGCTCCGCCGGCCTGGGCGACGCCGCCATCTCGGGCGGAGCGGAGGCGCTGGCCGGAGCCTCGGGACCGGACCCGGACTCGGGCGTGACGCCGCCGGCGAATTCCTGCGGCAAGGCCTCGGTCGGGAGCAAGGCTTCGGTCGGGAGAGAGGCTTCGGTCGGGAGCGCCGCCCCCGACGCCGTGTCGCTCGACACAGCCGGAGGCGCTTCGGCGGCAGCGGAGGCCTCGACCGTGGCGGCCGCATCGCCAGCCGGCCCGGGCGCCGTCTCGGGCGCCGGCTCCTGAGCGGTCAGGTCGATTGTCGGCGGCGTCCGGCCTGATCGGCCGCCCACCCTGCCCTTCGGCTTGCTGCCGGTTTTCGCCTCGGCATCGGCGCTGGCGGAGCCGTCGGACCGGCCGCTCGGCGTATCGGGATCGTTCATCGCGTTCTCGTCCGTCTCGACGCCCGACGGCGCAACCGCGCCATCTGTAGCATCCTCGCCGACGCGATTGCGAGCGGACACTTGGTCCAAAGCAGCCAGCAGCGCCGCCTCCTCGGGATGTTCGGCCACCAGGATCGTGCTCGCGCCGGCCGCGATCAAGGGGCCCGCGACATCCGCCGACAGCGCGACATGGGTGAGATCGAGCAGCGCCTCGGCGACGCCCGCTTCGCGCGCCAGCGCCAGGCAGGTCTGCACGCCGCGCGCCGAATAATGCAGCGCGCCCTCGACGCGCCCCTGGCGCAGGGCCTCCACCGCCGCATCCGGGAAGGCCGCAACGGCCTGCGCCGCATAGGCCTCCCAGACCGTCACCCCGAAGCCGGCTTCGGCCAGCCGCTCGCCGACATCCTCGTGCCGGTCGCGCCCGACGATCAGCAGGAGCCGCGCGGGCGCGGCGAGACTGTCGCCGATCAGCCCGATGAGCGCGTGGCGATTGCCGTCGGCGCTGCGCGCATCGGCGAAACCGGCCTCGCGCACCTTGGCGGCGCTGCGTGCGCCCACCGTGAAGACCGGCAGGTCGCGCCAGGCCGGCGGCAGGTCGGCGAGCGCGGGAACCGCATTGCCGCTGGTCAGCACGAGCGCGGCGAACGGCCCCTCCGGCGCGGGCTCCGGCAGGCGCGAAACCGCAAACAGCGGCGCGAGGACCGGCTCATGGCCGTGCACGCGAAGAGCGGCGGCGGTGCGCTCGGCCTCGGCCGGAGGGCGGAACACGAAGATGCGCATGCGTTTTTCCTATGACCTCGTCTTCATCGGCGCGGCGCCACGCGCCGCATCAATCCCGCGGACAGCCCGAACGCGCAAGCCGGCACCATCCGCGACGTCTCGCTCGAGCCTTGCCTCACCAGGTCCTGCCTCACCCAAGCGCCGATCGGCCCTTCGGTTCCCTTGCCGGTTGGCATAGCCCGCCTTCCCCTTGGCCTTCTGCCCGCTCGCGCACTATAGGGGGAAGTGTCGGCGCGCGATCGCCGGGCCTTCATCAGCCGGCGTTCGCCCGCTCCACCCGTTTCCGGGACTTCATCGACCGATCATGCGCGTTTTGGGCATAGAGACGACTTGTGACGAGACCGCGGCCGCCATTGTGTCGGTCGAGCGCTCCGGCGAGGTCAAGATTCTCTCGAACGAAGTGCTGAGCCAGATTGCCGCCCATGCAGCCTTCGGCGGCGTCGTGCCCGAGATCGCGGCGCGCGCCCATGTCGAGGCGATCGACCGCGTCGTCGCCCGCGCCTTCGAGACCGCCGGCCTGAAACCCACCGAGATCGATGCGGTGGCGGCCGCGGCCGGCCCCGGCCTCGTCGGCGGCGTCATGGTCGGGCTGACCACCGCCAAGGCGATCGCGCTGGTGACGGGCAAGCCCTTCATCGCCATCAACCATCTCGAGGCCCATGCCCTGACGGCGCGGCTGACCGACGACCTCGCCTTCCCCTATCTGCTGCTGCTGGTCTCGGGCGGCCACACGCAATTGCTCGCGGTGCGCGGCGTCGGCGATTATCTCAAGCTCGGCGGCACCATCGACGACGCCGTCGGCGAGGCCTTCGACAAGATCGCCAAGATGCTCGGCCTGCCCTATCCCGGCGGCCCCTCGGTCGAGCGCGAGGCGCTGAAAGGCGATCCCGAGCGCTTCGACTTTCCGCGACCGATGCAGGGCCGGCCCAATCCCGACTTCTCGCTCTCGGGCCTCAAGACCGCGGTGCGGCTGGTGGCCGAGCGCATCGCGCCGCTCTCGGACCGCGATGTCGCCGATCTCTGCGCCTCCTTCCAGGCGGCGGTGGTCGATGTGCTGGTCGATCGCACGCGGGCGGGCCTGCGCGGCTGCGCCGCGGCCGGGATCACGCCGACCGCGCTGGTGGTGGCGGGCGGCGTCGCCGCCAACCAGCCGATCCGGCGCGGGTTGACGCGGCTCGCCACGGAGGGCGGCCTGCCGATGGTCGCCCCGCCGCTGCCGCTCTGCGGCGACAATGGCGCGATGATCGCCTGGGCCGGCATCGAGCGCCTGCGGCTCGGCATGCTCGACGATATGAGCGCGCTGGCGAGGCCGCGCTGGCCGCTCGACGCGCTGCGGCCGCATGAGACAGGGCCGTCACCGGCGCCCGTGACCTGAATGACGGCGGGCGCGTTCGGCACCATCGGCGTCATCGGCGCCGGCGCCTATGGCGCAGCGCTCGCTCTGGCCGCCGCCCGCGCCGGCCGGACCGTTTCACTCTGGGCCCGCGACGCCGCGACGATCGCGGCGATCGAACGGACCCGGCAGGCCCCGCGCCTGCCCGGCGTCGCGCTGCCCGCTGCCGTCACCGCGACGACCTCGCTGGCGGCGCTCGCCTCCACCGACGCGCTCCTGGTGACTGTGCCGACGCAGAGCCTGCGGCAGGTCTGCGAAAGGCTGGCGCAGATCCTGCCCGCCGGCCTGCCGGTGATCTCCGCCGCCAAGGGCATCGAGCAGGCGACCGGCCTGTTCACCACGCAGGTGATCGCGCAGGCCTGTCCGGGCGCGACCCCTGCGATCCTGTCGGGCCCGAGCTTCGCCGCCGATATCGGGCTGGGTCTGCCCACAGCGGTGACGCTCGCCGCGCAGGATCCCGGTCTCGCCCAGGCCCTGGCCAAAGCGCTGAGTTCACCGGCCTTTCGCATCTATCACAGCGCCGATCCGCGCGGCGTCGAGATCGGCGGCGCGGCCAAGAACGTGCTCGCCATCGCGGCGGGCATCGCGATCGGCCTGGGCTATGGCGAAAGCGCCCGCGCCGCGCTCGTGGCGCGGGGCTTCGCCGAACTGCGCCGCTTCGGCGCGGCCCATGGCGCGCAGGGTGAGACGCTGATGGGGCTGTCGGGGCTCGGCGACGTCGTGCTGAGCTGCGCCTCGCCGCAATCGCGCAACTTCGCCTTCGGTCTGGCGTTGGGTCAGGGGCGCAGCGTCGCCGACGCCGCGGGCGGCGCTCTGGCGGAAGGCGCCTTCACCGCCCAGATACTGGCGCAGATGGCCCGACGCGGCGGGGTCGACATGCCGATCGCGGAAGCGGTCGCCGGCATCATCGACGGCACGATCGGCGTGCGCGAGGCGGTCACCGGGCTGCTCGCCCGGCCGCTGCGGGCCGAACGGGAACGGGAGAGCGAGTGATGGCGGGCGACTGGTCTGATCTGACGAAGCGGGTGGCGCGCGGCATCGCCGAGGTGCGCAAGACGACCGGCTCGGACCTCGTCGCCGAGAGCGAGCCCGTGCCGCTGGCGGGGCGCCTGGCCCAGCCGGTGATCCAGCATCGCCGCCGCCGCGCGGAGGGCACGCATCGCTTCGTGCTGATCCTGCCCTTCGGCGAGGCCGAAGTCCGCGTCGAGCTCGAGCCGCAGGACTACGCCGCGCTGACCCGCGAGATGGTCCGCTTCTGGAACGTGCAGGGGCCGGAGGCCTCCAAGCCGCCGGTGCCGCAGGCCGACGAGGGCGAGTAGGCAATCGGCAGTAGGCAGTAGGCAGTAGCGCCGGATTTCGGTATCGACGACCCACTGCCCACTGCCCACTGCCCACTGCCGAGAACCGTCCCATGGCCCATTGGCTCGTCAAATCCGAACCCTCGAAATGGTCCTGGGACCAGCAGGTCGCGGCCGGCGCGGCCGGCACGCATTGGGACGGCGTCAAGAACCACACCGCCAAGCTCAACCTGATGGGCATGAAGCGGGGCGAGCAGGTCTTCTTCTACCATTCCAATGAGGGGCTCGAGGTCGTCGGCATCGTCGAGGTGATCAAGGAAGCCTATATCTGGATCCCCGGCGAGCCCTGGGTCCTGGTCGATTTCAAGGCCGTGAAGCCCCTGCCGAAGCCGGTGACGCTGGCGCAGGTCAAGGCCGAGCCGAAGCTCGCCGAGATGTCGCTGGTGAAATCCTTCCGCCTCTCGGTCCAGCCGGTCACCGACGCCGAATGGGACATCGTCTGCAGGATGGGCGGGCTGTAAGCCGCCCTCATCAACCGGGTTTTCTCGGAGCCGGCCTGCCCCTAGGGGTAGTGATGGCCGTAGTCGGGATGCGCCCGCAGAGCCTGCGGACGATAAGGCCGCTGCTCGTCGAGGATCGGCACAGCGGGCGCCTTGAAGCGCGGCGGCACGGTGCGGAACACCGGCCGCCCTGCCTGCGAGGGCGTGGGTGGGATGAAGGCCTCCCGCGTGCCCGGCGTGAACGGAATCCAGCCGCTCCTGAGCTGGTCGTGCTGCTTCCCGAGCGGGTCCGGCGCCAGCGATGCCGGCAGGGCGGGGTCGACGATCAGCGGCTGCGGAATCGTGGTCGCCTCGGTCAGCATCCAGTCCAGCGTGATGTCGGACAGGCCCATCTTCAGCCCGTAGCCGCCGCCGACATCGGTGTGGACGCCGGCGAACCAGATTTGCTTGATCCGGTCGGGATTCGCCGCATCCTCCTCCCACAGTTCCGGCGCGAAGGTCTTGCGGTTCTCGTCGATCGCCAGCGCCTGGCGGCCATGGGGCACGCCCTTGTTCAGCCGGTTGTTGTTGAAGCTGTGCCGGCCGAGCGTGAAGCCGTTCAGCCCCTTGACGCCGAGCGCCCGCACCGTGTCCCAGACGCCGACGAAGGTCGGCGGCAGTTCCTCCGAGCCGTAGCGCCGCCGGAATGCGTCGGCGGCCTCGTTGCGCCTCGCCTCGTCGCGCTCCTGATAGACGCTTTTCACCGCCTCCTCGGCGATGGCGCGGACCTCGTGGGCGAGGCTGCGCTGCAGCTCGCTCCAGCCGGTGAGCTTCGGCAGGCCGGGCGGCACGCCGCACAGGCCGATGGCGCCGCCGAGGCTGCGCACCGTATAGGCACCCCGGCTGAAGCCGAACAGGAAGACCTGGTCGCCGGGCTCGTAGCTCAGCAGCAGCGCCGTGTAGCAGTCGACGATGTTGGTGGTGATGCCGTAGCCCGTGGCCTGCGACAGGATGTTGAGGGCGCGCCGGAACGGCCCCGGCTTCTCGCCGTCGGGATGGGCGCCCAGCCCCGGATCGTAGAAGCAGACCTGGCGCGCCGGATCGACGTCGCGGGTGTGCTTGTAGAGCCGGTAGACATTCGTCCAGTTGATCGGGTTGTCGCCGCCGGCCTGCCCCGTGCCGTCCGAGAAGATGCAGATGTTTTTGGACATGATCCGCCCCCGAAGTCTGCTCCGGCGATGCTAGCGCATCCCCGCTCAAACACAATCATGGGTTGCGTTCTGGGGGCGGGGATGGGGGCCTCTCCCCCGAAAGTGCGAGGCCGCGCGTCTTGCTGCGCCGCGCCATGGCTCTATGATGCCGACGGAGAAGAAGAGGCCCGGACGTGCGCGTCCGCATCGCCGCAAGGCCCAAGTCTGGGGAACCGCCTGCCATGACCGAGATCATCTACGACGTGCCGGCCGCATGGGCCAAGACAGCCTGGGCGAGCGACGCCAAGTACAAGAAGATGTATGCCGCCTCGATCAAGGACCCGGACGCCTTCTGGGGCGAGCAGGGCAAGCGGATCGACTGGTTCAAGCCCTACACCAAGGTGCGCAACGCCAGCTACAAGCCCGGCAAGGTCTCGATCAAATGGTACGAGGACGGCACCACCAACGTCGCCTATAACTGCGTCGACCGGCATCTGGCGACACGCGCCAAGCAGACCGCGATCATCTGGGAGGGGGACGACCCCTCCGAATCCAAGAAGATCACCTACGGCCAGCTTTACACCGAGGTCTGCAAGTTCGCGAACGTGCTGAAGGCGCGCGGCGTCAAGAAGGGCGACCGCGTCACCATCTACCTGCCGATGATCCCGGAAGCGGCTTACGCGATGCTGGCCTGCGCCCGCATCGGCGCGATCCATTCGGTGGTGTTCGGCGGCTTCTCGCCGGATTCGCTGGCGAGCCGCATCGAGGATTCCGACTCGAAGATCGTCATCACCGCCGATGAGGGCCTGCGCGGCGGCCGCGCGGTGCCGCTGAAGAAGAACGTCGATGCCGCCAGCGACAAGGTCAAGGGCGGCATCCCCACGGTGATCGTGGTCAGGCGCACCGGCGGCCATGTCACCATGCAGGAGGGCCGCGACCTCTGGTATCACGACGAGGCGGCCAAGGCCTCGGGCCATTGCCCCCCGGCCGAGATGAAGGCCGAGGACCCGCTCTTCCTGCTCTACACCTCGGGCTCGACCGGCAAGCCCAAGGGCGTGCTGCACACCACGGCGGGCTATCTCGTCTACACGTCGATCACCCACCAATACGTCTTCGATTACCATGACGGCGAGGTCTACTGGTGCACGGCCGATGTCGGCTGGGTCACCGGCCACAGCTACATCCTGTACGGGCCGCTCGCCAATGGCGCGACGACGCTGATGTTCGAGGGCATCCCGACCTACCCGACGATCTCGCGCTTCTGGGAGGTCATCGACAAGCACAAGGTCAACACCTTCTACACCGCCCCCACCGCGATCCGCTCGCTGATGGGCGCCGGCGAGGCGCCGGTGAAGAAGACCAAGCGCAAGTCGCTGCGCCTGCTCGGCTCGGTCGGCGAGCCGATCAATCCGGAAGCCTGGGAGTGGTATCACCGCGTCGTCGGCGACCGCCGCTGCCCCATCGTCGACACCTGGTGGCAGACCGAGACCGGCGGCATCCTGATCACGCCGCTGCCGGGCGCGACCAGGCTCAAGCCGGGCTCCGCGACGCGGCCCTTCTTCGGGGTGAAGCCCGAGATCGTCGATGCCGAGGGCAAGGTGCTGGAGGGCGCCTGCGAGGGCAATCTCGTCATCGCCGAGAGCTGGCCCGGCCAGATGCGCACGGTCTATGGCGACCACAAGCGCTTTGAGGAAACCTATTTCGCGACCTATCCGAACAAGTACTTCACCGGCGACGGCTGCCGGCGCGACGCCGACGGCTATTACTGGATCACCGGCCGCGTCGACGACGTCATCAACGTGTCGGGCCACCGCATGGGCACGGCCGAGGTCGAATCGGCGCTGGTCGCGCACCCGTCGGTGTCGGAGGCCGCGGTCGTCGGCTATCCCCACGACATCAAGGGCCAGGGCATCTACGCCTATGTCACGCTGATGACCGGCGAAAAGCCGAGCGAAGCGCTGCGCAAGGACCTCGTCGCCTATGTCCGCAAGGAGATCGGCCCGATCGCCTCGCCCGACCTGATCCAGTTCGCGCCCGGCCTCCCCAAGACCCGCTCGGGCAAGATCATGCGCCGCATCCTGCGCAAGATCGCCGAGGACGAGTTCGGCGCGCTCGGCGACACCTCGACGCTGGCCGACCCCGCCGTCGTCGACGACCTCATCGAGAACCGCCAGAACAAGCGGGTGGGCTGAGCGGTCTCGGACCCACCAGGTCATCCCGGGCGGGGGCAACAAAAGCCCTGGCCCGGAAAGACGCGGTGGCGAGAGCGTGCAGCGCTTTCACGAAAACCACGCCGTCATCCCGGACAAGCTGCGAAGCAGCGCAGCTCCGGGATCCATCGTAAGGCTCCGGAGCCCTCCGATGGATCCCGGGGCAGGGCCGGGATGACGGTGTGTTTCCGGTGAAACCCGCGATGCCCCGACGCCGGGCATAGCGGAGACGGCTTATCCCCGCCGTCCGCACCCATGCCTAAGCTCCCCCCGTTCCGCCCGACCAAGGGGGCTGTCGCGAGGCATCGTGCGGCCGGGCGGAATGCGGTGTTCGGGAGGAGCGGCCCTCGCAAGGCCGGCGCCCGGAGGGGCTGCTCGTCGCCGGGGCCTTCAGCCATCCCGGTCGTGACCGACCTTAATCGGCGGCGAGCGAAACCACAGAGAACCGCGCGCGGAGCCGGACGGCGGGCAGCCCGCCGCCTCGACACTCGACATCGACACTCGACATCGGCACGCGGCCCAAGCCGCCGCGCCGCCCGGCTCCGCGCACCCCATTGGGGATGTGAGTGAAGCGAAACCCTGCGGCGGGAGCCGGTCGGGGGTTTGGGTATGGGCGGCAGTGGATCAGGCTGCGCTTCCGGCCGGGAAAATAGCGATCTCGACAGGTGCTTGTTCGACCCTTCGCGCTATCGGCGGCGGCCACCAAGTGTGAAAATTTCGGCAGAGTTCGTTTGATTTGAATCAGAAGCTTCCCTAATTTTTGGACGCATGCGCACCAAATTATCCGGCGCGGGTTCGAAATAAGCTCCTGCAATACCTGTCAACGATACAATATCCGCCCTCGAAATTCCGATATCTCGGACAAGCTCATCACGGGTGACAATATTATCTCCGAGCATCATCTCGATAGAGTCTTTCAGATTTTGAGGTTTCTCAATTTCCAATACGTCATCAAGCGGCTCTCTGGAACGCCACTTCCGATAGCTATAGTACTGCCAAAGACGGCGCTCGTAATCGTGCGAAAATTTGTCAAGATTGGCCAATCTCTTAATCTGAGCAGCCACCGAGACCTTCCATTTCGATTTCACAGAAAGCATCGCATCAAGAGAAAGAGAATATATATCATCTTCATAAGCTTCAGCAGGAAGCAAAAATGCTCCAGCGAACATCATCGCTTGCTCTTCAATAAGCTTGAAATTCTCCTGTAGATCTTTTTGATTGACCGCCTTATGAAGTACAATATGCGCTAGCTCATGAGCCGCGTCCAGTCTCCGTCGAACGCCAACCCGCTTATCCTGAGCAAGAAGCATATAGGGACGTTCTTTCAGGAAAGACCATCTCGACAAACCATCCAGCTTCGGCGACCCAATCTGGTCTTCCGCCACAACGATTCCAGCATTCTCAATTACAAGAAGAAGATCATCAATTGGCCCGTCACCAATATCCCAATGATCACGCAACGAATTGGCAGCAAATTCAATATCCTCTTTCCTTAAGCTTAAAAAATCATGACCCTCCATTAAGTCCGGAATATCGACGTCAGGTAGCTCAATATGATTAGAAATGGCCTCTTCAATAGCCTCGACGAAGCCAAGGCGTGCTCTAGCCTTGGCCCTCATCAACTCAAGTTCTCCTACGAGTGACCTGAAAAATGAAGCCGAGTGTTCTTGCTCCAACGGCTTGAAAAACCAGCTTGTCTCGACCTGGAGCGCATCGGCCAGACGCGGAAGCACCGCCGGCTCCGGCCGTTGCGACTGATCTTCGTTTTCCCATTTCGAAATCGTCGGCGGCACGCGATCGATTAAGCTCGCGAGTTCACCTTGCCGCATCGCACGTGCTTCGCGGGCCATCTTCAAACGGCTCGGCACGAATCCTTCAACACCCGCGGGCATAGATCACTCCCACGCACCCTTCGGTCCAATCTTGAGGACCGCATAGTTTGCGTTCCATTAACCCTGCTTCGGCGCCAGAGGTTTCACCCTCACTTTAAGCTTTTTGCGTTCGAGAACACGGCGCTTTGGCATCTTGCCTTCAGAAACCTTGTCGCGCAGCAGCCGAATCAAGTATTCAAGGCTCCATTGATAGTAGGTGCCTTTAAGGTTAGCCGACGGCACCATCAACCCCATATATAGGGGAGTATCCGGCGCTTTAACGGACGATTCAACGACTACCAAAGCGCCGAATGCGCCTTTGGGAATTACGGTTGATACCGAAGCTTTGGAATCGCCGAAGAGAGATGTCTGTGGATTTAAAGCAGCGTTGCGGGCCACAAGGCTGTGTACGTAATTTCCTCGACTTCTAAGGCGGCGTGCCGAGCGGTTCGTTTGTCGATCAACCACTCCCAAGCTGATAGAAAACGCTCCAACCCTAGCAATCGGGTAACTCCATGTTGGCGGCAAAGTCGTTCCCGTGCTGGCAACCATACCGGCGCTCGTCGCCGCTCTTCGGAAAGCATCATCCATTAAAGCGCGACGCAGGCTGCCCCGTGCATGAATCATGGGACGGTTACGGCCGGGCACTGCTCGTGCCGAATCCGCGAATGACACGGTCAGATTTTCAGCGACGCTCTGGAAAAACGCGAGCAGCTGAGCGGGGCTCTCCCGTCGCATCAGCAATTCCAAAGCCGCGTGCCTGCTGTGAGATCCCACCGAAACGCCCCTTTCGGATAAATGACATTGCAACATTTATCTTTCGTAAGGGTGGGGCGTCAAGTCATTTCGGTGATTGTGGCTGCCCTACCCTTACTCCGCCGCCAACCTCGGCGGCGGCAGCGGCAGCTTCATCTGCGCCGCCCCCGCCTCCCCCGCCGCCGCATGCCCGTGCTCCGGCATCGCCTCCCACAGGCTTTCATCCTCCGCCTTGCTGAAGAAGCGGCCGAAGAGCCAGGACGTGCCCTTCGAGAGATCGTCCATCACCGCGTAGAAGGACGGCACGAAGACGAGGCTGAGCACGGTCGAGACGAGCAGGCCGCCGATCACCGCGATCGCCATCGGCGCGCGGAACTCGCCGCCATCGCCGACGCCATAGGCTGAAGGGGCCATGCCGGCCGCCATCGCGATCGTCGTCATCACGATCGGCCGCGCCCGCTTGCGCCCGGCTTCCAGCAGGGCGGTGCGGCGGTCCTTGCCGCGGCCCTCCTCCTCGACCGCGAAATCGACCAGCATGATCGCGTTCTTGGTGACGATGCCCATCAGCATCAGCAGGCCGATATAGACCGGCATCGACACCGGCTTGCCGGTCGCCAGCAGCGCGATGACCACCCCGCCGAAGGAGAGCGGCAGCGAGAGCAGGATCGTGATCGGCTGAAAGACCGAGCCGAAGAGCAGGATCAGCACGGCCAGCACCAGCATCAGCCCGGTCGTCATCGCCTGGATGAAGCCGGCGACGACCTCGCCCTGGATCTCGGCGTCGCCGGTGGCGGCGATCCAGACGCCCGGCGGCAGCCCGACCTCGCTGACGATCCGGTTGAAGGTCTCCTGCGCCGTGCCCAGTTCGAACCCGCGCTTGAGATCGGCGCCGATGGCGGCGCGGCGGACGCGGTCATAGCGGTCGATCGAGGACGGCCCCTCGCCGAAGCCGATCTCGGCCACGGCCGTGAGCGGAATCGAGACGCCGCTCGTATTGGTGACGCGCAGCGCCGCGATGTTGCGGATGTCGGCGCGGGCCGCCTCGTCGAGCTGCACGCGGATCGGCACCAGCCGGTCGCCGGCGTTGAACTTGGCGAGATTGGCGCCGACATCGCCGATGGTGGCGACGCGCACGGCCTCGGAGATCGCCTCGGGCGTGACGCCGAGGCTGGCGGCCGCCTCGAGCTTGGGCCGCACCGTCAATTCCGGACGCGACAGCGAGCCCGAGGTCGCGACGTTGAGATAGCCGTCGACCTTGCGCATCTTCGTCTCGATGCGGGCCACCGCCTCGTCCAGCGCCGCGCCGTCCTTGGAGAGGATCGAGAACGCCATCTCGCGCTCGCCGCGCTCGTTGACATACCAGGCGCGCACATCCGGCACGCTGGCGAGCTTCTCGGCGATGACGACCTTGAGGTCCTTCTGGCGGGCGGTGCGCTCCGACTTGGGCTTGAGCTTGATCGTCACGGCGGCGCGGCGCACCTCGCGCTGGCCGGTCGGCGAGGAGCCGCCGAGCACGAAGACCTGCGTCACCTCGGGGATGGTGCGCAGCGCATCGACGATCTGGTCGGTGGTGACGCGGGTGTCCTCCAGCGTCGAGCCCGGCGGCAGCTCGACCGAGGCGACGACGCGCGAGGTGTCCTCGTCCGGAATGAAGCCGGTGGGCAGCAGCGTCGTGGCGTGGATCGAGCCCCAGAGGAAGGCGAAGCCCAGCACCAGCGTGACATAGGACATGTTGAAGGGGATCGTGCGCCAGCGCCCCGTGCCGTCGAAGCGCGGCAGCAGCGGCAGCCGCCTTGCGGCGATGGTCGCCTTGAGCAAGCCGACATAGCCGCGCATGACGAGGCCGTCCTTGGCCTCCTCATGCTTCACCGGCTTCATCAGATAGGCCGCCATCATCGGCGTGATCAAGCGCGCCACCAGCAGCGAGAACAGCACCGCGACCGCGACCGTCAGGCCGAACTGGCGGAAATACTGGCCGGCGACGCCGCCCATGAACGACACCGGCGCGAAGATCGCGACGATCGTCAGAGTGATCGCGATGACCGCCAGCCCGATCTCGTCGGCCGCCTCCATCGCGGCGCGATAGGGCGATTTGCCCATCTTCATGTGCCGGACGATGTTCTCGATCTCGACGATGGCGTCGTCGACGAGGATGCCGGTGACCAGCGTGATCCCGAGCAGGCTGACGAGGTTGAGCGAGAAGCCCATCAGCTCCATCGCCCAGAAGGTCGGGATTGCCGAAAGCGGCAGCGCGATCGCGGTGATCAGCGTCGCCCGCCAGTTCTTCAGGAACAGGAAGACGACGAGCACGGCGAGCGCCGCGCCCTCCAGCAGCGTCGTCATCGCCGCCTTGTAGTTGCCATAGGTGTAGGCGACCGCGTCGTCGATGGGCTTCAGCGTGATGTCCGGGAAGCGCTTGTTCAGCTCGGCGATGCGGGCCGCGACGACCTCCTTCACCGAAAGCTCGCTCGAACCCTTCGCGCGGAAGACCGAGAAGGAGACGACCGGGCTCTTGTCGAGCCGGCCGAAGGAGCGCGGCTCGGAATTGCTGTCCTCGACGCGGCCGAGTTCCTTGAGCCTGACCTCGCGGCCGCCGCTCAGGATGATCTTGGTCTCGGCCAGTTCGGCGACGGTTCGCGCGCCCGCCAGCGTGCGGATTGCCTGCTCCTGCCCACCGACCTCGCCGCGCCCGCCGGCGAGATCGACATTGGTCGCGCGGATCTGGCGGTTGACCTCGCCGGCCGTGGTGCCGAGCGCCAGCAGCCGGTCGGGGTCGAGCGAGATGCGGATCTCGCGATCGACGCCGCCATAGCGGTCAACCCGGCCGACGCCCTTGAGGCCCTGCAGTTCGCGCGCGACGACGTCGTCGACATGCCAGGAGAGCTGTTCCAGCGTCATGCCGGCCGAGAAGGCGCCATAGCTCAGGATCGACTGCCCCTCGACATCGATGCGCTGGATGATCGGCTCGTCGATCGTGCGCGGCAGGTCGGCGCGGACCTTGGCGATCGCATCCTTGACGTCGTTGACGGCGCGGTCGGTGTTGGTTTCGAGCCGGAACTCGATGACCGTCGAGGACTGCCCGTCCGTCAGCGTCGACATCACGTGCTTGACGCCGGTGATGTTGGCGACCGCGTCCTCGACGCGCTTGGAGACCTGGCTCTCCAGCTCCGAGGGCGCGGCGCCCGACTGGGTGATCGTGACCGAGACCAGCGGCACGTCGATATTGGGGAAGCGCGTCACCGGCAGCTTCGAGAAGGACAGCAGGCCGAGCACGCAGAGCACGACGAAGAGCAGGATAGAGGGAACCGGCTTGCGGATCGACCAGGCGGAGAAGTTGATGTTCACCAGCCACTCCCGTCAGTTCGTCGCGACGGGGGTGATGACATCGCCGTCGCGCACGAAGGTGCCCGCCCGCGCCACCACGGTCTCGCCGGCGACAATGCCCGATGTGATCTCGGCGCGCCCGTCCCCCGCCAGCCCGAGCTGGACCTTCTTGGTCGTCACCTTGCCGTCGGTGACGCTCTGCACGGTCGCGCCGGTGCGGGCATAGGTGATCGCCGAGAGCGGCAGGGTGACGACGGTGCTGCGGCCGGTCTCGATCACGCCGCGCGCAAACGAGCCGATCGCCACCGGCGGGTTGCCGGTGAGCGCCACCCGCACGCGCCCGAGCCGCGAGGCCTTGTCGACCTCGGGCGCGATCAACCGGATCGTGCCGGCGAGCGCCTGCGTCGCCCCGGCGGGCGTCACCGCCACGGGCTGGCCGAGCTTCAGGCCGGGCAGCTCGACCTCGGCCACCTCTGCCTCCAGTTCCACGGCACCGTCCGCGACGATCCGGAACAGGGGTTCGGCCGCCGACATGGCGGCGGTGGCGCCCAGCTTGGCACTGCGGCGGCTGACGATGCCGCCCTGCGGCGCCTTGATCTCGGTGCGGCCGAGCTTCACCTCGATGTCGCGCCCCTGCGCCTTCGCCAGCGCCATGTCGGCGGTCGCGATCGCCAGCGCCTGCTTGGCCGAATTGAGCTTGGCGGCGGCCGCGCGAGCCACGGCGTCGCGCTGGTCATAGGTTTCGTTGGAGACGTTGCCGCTGCTGCGCAGGGCCTTGGTGCGGTCGAAATTGTTGTTGGCGGCGACGAGATTGGCCTGCGCCTCCGCGATCTGGGCGTTGGCCTGGGCGATGGAGGCGTCGGCGCGCGCGATATTCGCCTCGTTCTGGCTCTGCTGGACCTCCAGCGTCGTGCGCGAAAGCCGCGCCAGCACCTGCCCGGTCGAGACGCGGTCGCCCTCCTCGGCCAGGATCGCCACGATCGACAGCCCGTCGACCTCCGGCTGCACCAGCACCTCGTCGCGCGCGATCATCGAGCCGGAGACGACGACGCTCTGGACGATTTCGGAGACGATCGCCCTGGTGACGGTCACGGAGGGGCCGCCAGAAGACGGCGCCGGCACGGGTGCAACCGGCGTCTGGGCCCGGGCCGGACCGGCGACCAGACCCGTCGCCAGCAGCGACACGACGGCAAAACGCATGATGGCGGGAACAGACGACATGAGGCGGAATTCCAGGCTCGAAGCGTGCGAAGGGGTCGGCATCGGCGTTTTCATGGCTATACGCTCCCGGAGGCGGGTTGGAGCAACACATGGGCGAGTCCGCGCATCGCCTTGAACAGGGTCTCCGCCGCCATGGCGGGATCGAACTGGGGATCGGTGGCGCGGCGGCACAAGAAGCCGTCCGCCATCATGAAGATGGCCTGCAGGAACCGCGCATCGTCGAGATTGGACGGCAGTTCGCCATTGGCCTTGGCGCCTGCGATGGCCTGCGCCAATCCGCCGACGAGCGTGCCGTCGATAGCGGCGCACATCTGCGCCATCGCCGGGTTGCGGGCCGCCTCCGCCCAGATCAGCAGCGCGATGATCGATTTTTCGCGCGGCTCATTGACGAGGTGGCGACGTCCGAGAGCCTCGAGCTGATCGAGCACGCTGCCCTTGGCCGGGTCGAGGTCGGCGAAGTCGGCTGCGATGAGCGTGCGGTCGCGCTCGGCCATGCCGGCGATGATCGCGTCCTTGGAGGCGAAGTAGCGATAGAGATTGCCGGGGCTCATCCCGGCCTCGGCGGCCACGTCCTGCATCGTCGCGGCATGGAAGCCGGCGCGCGCGAAGACATGCTCCGCCGCATCGAGGATGCGCGTCTGGCGTTCCGACGGAGCGCGCTCCGGCGCGACGGTGGCGATCGAACTTGGCACGCGAAACCTTGCAGGCATGAGAATGAACGTTCATTCTCATGCCTGCAGGGGCGCGCCGAGTCAAGCGGAGCGCTGCAAGCGCCGGCCGCGGCTTGCCATGGCGGCGCGCAAAAGGGGCCTCGACATGCACGCCAGGCGGCCTTGGCATACCCGGCCCGGCCCACAAATTGCTTGCCACCCCCCTGCGACCACCACATTCTGAGCTCATGCCGGCGTTCGCGGCGGATATCACCTCGACCGAGGCTCACCAGCGATCTTGATCTCGCAATGAACCACCATGCCTTTCCGGCGCGCCCGCAGCGCAGGGCCCGCGCGCGCCGCGGCCTGCGTCATGCGCCCGCGCTCAAGCCGGTGCTGATCGTGCTGCACCAGGAGCACTCGACGCCCGGCCGCGTCGGGCGCCTGCTCCAGGCACGCGGTCATGCGCTGGACATCCGCAAGCCCCGCTATGGCGACCCGCTGCCGGCGACGATGCGCGAGCATGCCGGCGCGGTGATCTTCGGCGGGCCGATGTCGGCCAACGACCCCGATGATTTCGTCAAGACCGAGATCGACTGGATCAATGTCTGTCTTGCGGAAGACGCCTCCTATCTCGGCATCTGCCTGGGCGCCCAGATGCTCGCCAGGACGCTCGGCGGCACGGTCTACACCCATCCCGAGGGACGCGCCGAGGTCGGCTATTACGGCCTCGACCTGACCGACCACGGCCGGGAGCACGCGACGGAGGCCGGGTTCGCCTGGCCGAAGACCGTCTATCAATGGCACCGCGAGGGCTTCGACTGCCCGCCGGGCGCGCAATGCCTGGCGACGGGCGGCGACTTCCCGGTGCAGGCGATCAAGGCGGGGAGCCGGGCCTATGGCGTCCAGTTCCACCCCGAGGTGACGCCCGCCATGATGTGCCGCTGGTCGGTGCGCGGGCATGAGCGCACCCTGATGCCGGGCGCCCAGCTGCGTCATCTGCATCTCGAAGGCTGGTACCAGCATGACCCGGCGATCCGGCTCTGGCTCGACGGCTTCCTCGACCACTGGCTCAAAGCTCCAGCAGAAACCGAAACCGCGTGACCCGTACAGCTCTCGTTCTCGGCGCCGGCATGGTCGGCGTCTCCTGCGCGCTCGCCCTCCAGAAGCGCGGTTTCACCGTCACACTGATCGACCGGCGGCCGCCTGGCCGCGAGACCTCCTACGGCAATGCCGGTGTGCTGGCCCGCTCCTCGCTCGTGCCGCTCAACAATCCCGGCCTGTTCGGCAAGCTGAAGAGCTATCTCGGCAACCGCCACCCGGCGCTGAACCTCGACTGGAAGCGGGCCCTGACGCAGCCGGGCTGGCTGCTGCGCTTTCTCTGGGAGGCGCGTCCCTCGCAGGCCGCCGCCCGCATCGCCGCGCTCGGATCGCTCACCGCCAGCACGGTCGAGCGCCACCGCGCCTTGATGACGGAGGCCGGAATCACCGATCGCCTGCGCGAGACCGGCACGCTCAAGCTCTGGCGCACGGAGGCCGGGCATGCGGCGGCGCAGGCCGAGCATGACTTCCTCGCGGCGCATGGCATCGCCTCGCAGGTGCTCGATCGCCAGGGCATTTCCGGCGTCGAACCGGCGCTGAACCCGATCTTCCATGCCGGGCTGCTCTGCCTGGAGAACGCCTCGGTGGATTCGCCCGGTGCGGTGACGCAGGCCTATGCCGAACTGTTCGTGCAGCGCGGCGGGCGGATCGAACAGGCGGAAGCTCAGCGGCTGGAGCGCAGCGCGTCCGGCTGGCGGGCGCAGGCGGGATCGACCGTGTTCGAGGCCGACATCGCCGTCGTGGCGCTCGGGCCCTGGAGCATGGATCTGCTGGCGCCACTGGGCCTCGATCCCAAGCTCGACGTGGAGCGCGGCTATCACCGCCATTTGCGGGCGAAGCCGGGAGCCAAACTGTCGCGGCCGGTCTACGACGTCGACGCCGCCTATTTCATGGCGCCGATGGAGCAGGGCTACCGCGTCACCAGCGGCGTCGATCTCAGCCATCGCGACGCACCCGACAACCACCGCCAGATCGACCAGGTCACGATGAGCGCGCGCGAGGCCTTTCCGCTCGACGAATTCGCCGGGGACACCTGGCGCGGCGCGCGGCCGACGCTGCCGGACTCAATTCCGATGATCGGCGAGGCGCCGCGCAACCCCGGCCTCTGGCTCGCCTTCGGCCACCAGCATCTCGGCTTCTCGACGGGGCCGATCACAGGCGAGATCGTCGCGGCGCTGGTCTGCGGCGAGGCGCCGCCGATCGACCCGACGCCGTTCAGGCCGGGGCGGTATCTCTGAACGTCACGCGGTAGAACCACGCCGTCATCCCGGACAAGCCGCGAAGCGGCGCTGATCCGGGATCCATTCCAGAGCGCTTGCCGGAGAGGGCCCGGAATGGATCCCGGGTCTCCCTGCGGTCGCCCGGGATGACGCGCGCTAAGACGGCACGGCAAACGCTAATCCGGTCGCCCTCAGACCTGCCGCGTCACCATCATCTTCTTCACTTCAGCGATCGCCTTGGCGGGGTTCAACCCCTTCGGGCAGGCATTGGCGCAGTTCATGATCGTGTGGCAGCGATAGAGCCGGAAGGGGTCTTCCAGATTGTCGAGCCGGTCGCCGGTCGCCTCGTCGCGGCTGTCGATCAGCCAGCGATAGGCCTGCAGCAGGGCGGCAGGGCCGAGATAGCGGTCGCCGTTCCACCAGTAGCTCGGGCAGGAGGTGGTGCAGCAGGCGCACAGGATGCACTCGTAGAGACCGTCGAGCTTCTCGCGATCCTCCTTGCCCTGAGCCCATTCCTTCTCGGGCGCCGGCGTCGTGGTCTTGAGCCAGGGCTCGATCGAGGCGTGCTGGGCGTAGAACTGCGTCAGGTCCGGCACCAGATCCTTGATCACCGGCATATGCGGCAGCGGGTAGATCGCGACCTTGCCCTTGGACCCGCACTCATCGATGCCGGTGGTGCAGGCCAGCCCGTTCTTGCCGTCCATGTTCATGGCGCAGGAGCCGCAGATGCCCTCGCGACAGGAGCGGCGGAAGGTCAGCGTCGGGTCGATCTTGGACTTGATCCAGATCAGCGCGTCCAGAACCATCGGCCCGCAATCCTCGCGGTCGACGAAATAGGTGTCGGTGCGCGGATTCTCGGTGTCGTCGGGGCTCCAGCGATAGACCTTGAACTCGGTCAGCTTGCTGGCGCCAGCCGGCTTCGGCCAGGTCTTGCCCGCGACGAGGCGGGAGTTCTGCGGAAGATTGAATTCGGCCATCTGTCAAATCGTCCTCAGTACACCCGCGCCTTGGGCTTGATGTACTCGATGTCGTTCGAGAGCGTGTAGGTGTGGACCGGGCGGTCGTCGAGCGAGACGGTGCGGGCCGTGTCGTCGATCCAGGACAGGGTGTGCTTCATCCAGTCCTTGTCGTCGCGGTTGGGATAATCCTCGCGGGCATGGGCGCCGCGGCTCTCGGGGCGGTTCAGGGCCGAGTCCATGGTGACGACGGCCTGGGTGATCAGGTTGTCGAACTCGAGCGTTTCGATCAGGTCCGAATTCCAGATCAGCGAGCGGTCGGTCGTGCCGATATCGGTGATGCCGCCCCAGATCTCGTGGATCTGCTTGTGGCCCTCTTCCAGCGTCTCGCCGGTGCGGTAGACCGCGCAATTGTCCTGCATGGTCTTCTGCATGCGCCCGCGCAGCTCGGCCGTCGGCGTCGAGCCCGAGGCGTTGCGATACCGATCGAGGCGCGACAGCGCGAGATCGGCCGAGTTCTTCGGCAGTTCCGGCTGGCTCTCGCCGGCCGTCACCGTGTCGGCGCAGCGCAGGCCGGCCGCACGGCCGAACACCACGAGGTCGATCAGCGAGTTCGAGCCGAGACGGTTGGCGCCATGGACGGAGACGCAGGCCGCCTCGCCGATCGCCATCAGGCCGGGCACCACGGTGTCGGCATTGCCGTCGACCTTGGTCAGGACCTCGCCATGGAAGTTCGTCGGGATGCCGCCCATGTTGTAATGCACCGTCGGCAGCACGGGAATCGGCTCGCGGGTGACGTCGACACCGGCGAAGATCTTGGCGCTCTCGGAAATGCCCGGCAGGCGCTCATGCAGGATCTTCGGGTCGAGATGGTCGAGATGCAGGTAGATGTGGTCCTTGTTCTTTCCGACGCCACGGCCGCCGCGGATTTCCATCGTCATCGAGCGTGAGACGACGTCGCGCGAGGCGAGGTCCTTGGCCGAGGGGGCATAGCGCTCCATGAAGCGCTCGCCCTCGGAATTGGTGAGGTAGCCGCCCTCGCCGCGGGCGCCTTCCGTGATCAGGCAGCCGGCGCCGTAGATGCCGGTCGGGTGGAACTGCACGAACTCCATATCCTGCAGCGGCAGGCCGGCGCGCAGCACCATGCCGCCGCCGTCGCCGGTGCAGGTATGGGCCGAGGTCGCCGAGAAATAGGCGCGGCCATAGCCGCCGGTCGCCAGGATGGTCTGCTGCGAGCGGAAACGGTGCAGCGTGCCGTCATCCATCTTCAGCGCGATGACGCCGCGGCAGTGGCCGTCCTCGTCCATGATCAGGTCGATGGCGAAGTATTCGATGAAGAACTCGGTGTTGTAGCGCAGCGCCTGGCCATAGAGCGTGTGCAGCATGGCATGGCCGGTGCGGTCGGCGGCGGCGCAGGTGCGCTGGGCCGGCGGGCCTTCGCCATATTCGGTGGTCATGCCGCCGAAGGGGCGCTGGTAGATCTTGCCGTCCTCGGTGCGCGAGAAGGGCACGCCCCAATGCTCGAGCTCATAGACGGCGGCCGGCGCGTTGCGCACGAGATACTCGATCGCATCCTGATCGCCGAGCCAGTCCGACCCCTTGACGGTGTCGTACATGTGCCACTGCCAGCTGTCCTTGCCCATGTTGCCGAGCGAGGCGGCGACGCCGCCCTGGGCCGCGACGGTGTGCGAGCGCGTCGGGAACACCTTGGAGATGCAGGCGGTGCGAAGCCCGGCCTGCGAGCAGCCGACGGTGGCGCGCAAACCCGCGCCGCCGGCGCCCACCACCACCACGTCGAAGGTATGGTCGGTGATCGCATAGGCCTGGCCGGTATAGGCCGGGACCTGACGTGACTTGGTGATCGCCATCGGATCAGCCTCCAAAAGAGAGCTTCAGCACCGCGAAGGCGCAGGCCGCGCCGATTGCGATCGCGAAGAAGGTGTTGGCCATCACGGCCGCGATCTTGAGGCCTTCACCATGGATGTAGTCCTCGATGATGACCTGCATGCCGAGCCGCATATGGACACAACCGGATACGACGAAGAGCAGCATCAGGATCGCCACCAGCGGGTGCGACAGAATGGCCAGCGCCGCCGGATAGGGCTTGCCGACCAGCGCGATCGCGACCCCGAGGAACACCAGGGTCAAGACCAGGTTGGCGACCGCGGTGACGCGCTGCAGCCAGAAATGCCCGGTGCCCGACTTGGCCGAGCCGAGGCCGCGGACGCGGCCGAGCGGCGTGCGCATCGATGAGTTGGAGTGCATCGTCTCGCTCCTCAACGAACGGCGTAGGCGACGATCCAGACGAGCAAGGTCAGCCCGCCTGAAGCCACAACGCTGTATTTGGCCATGTTCATCCGGGTCTGCGGATCATAGCCGCGGCCCATGTCCCAGACGAAGTGGCGCAAGCCCCCGATCATATGGTGCAGCAGGGCGAAGGAATACAGAAACAGGACCAGACGGCCGAACAGCGAGCCCGCGACCGCCTGTGCCATGTCGAAGGCCGCAGGGCCCGACGCCGCCGCCACGAGCCAGGCCGCGATCAGCACGGTGCCGGCATAGAGCGCCACGCCGGTGACGCGATGGGCGATCGACATCGCCATGGTCCAGGACCAGCGATAGATCTGCAGATGCGGCGAAAGCGGGCGCGCCGCCTGTTTGACCTCGGCCAAGATCGTTCTCCGACTCGCGCAGCCCGGTAAGGGGCCTACCCATTTGGGATTGTTCTAGAGTGTCTGGTTCTGTAACGAAACCGGAACGCTGCTGCAATGCGGCATGAAGGCAGCGAAGTGACAGAATACACAATCTGTCACTCGTAACGAAATCTTAACGCGGCAGCAGCGCCCAGTAGTCGAGATCGAGGATCACATCCGCCTCGTACTGCGCCCCCGTCTTCAGCGGATGGTCGGCGCAGGGCCGGTTCTTGGTGGCCACGAGCCGCAGCCGCAGCGCGCCGACATCCGCGCGGCCGGGCAGCGGCGCCGTCTCCAGAACCTCGCTCCAGGCGAAGACGGTATCGCCGGCAAACAGCGGCGCGACATGGCGTCCGCCATTGATCGCGGCGATGTGGAAGGCGTTGCCGAGCCCGTTGAAGGACAGCGCCCGCGCCAGACTGATGACATGCCCGCCATAGATCAGCCGCTTGCCGAAGCGGGTGGCGCGCGCGCCATGTCCGTCGAAATGGACCTTCGCCGTGTTCTGGTAGAGCCGCGTCGCGATCTGGTGCTCGGCGTCCTCGACCGTCATGCCGTCGATATGGTCGATGCGCTCGCCTGTCGCGTAGTCGCCCCAGCGGAAGGGGCTGCCGGCCAGCGCGTCGTCATAGGCCGAGAGGTCGAGCGCCGGGCAGCCCTCGCCGAGTTCCTCCGGCGGGACGGCTTGGGGCAGTTCGGGCACCTGCTCGGCATGGGCCGCCGTCCCCGGCTGGCGCTTGCGCACCAGGACCCAGCGCGCATAGCTCAGCACGATCTGACCGTGCTGGTTGCGGCCGATCGAGCGGACATAGACGATGCCGGCATCGCCCGCCGAGGTCTGCTTCAGCCCGATCACCTCGGAGGTGGTCGAGAGCGTGTCGCCGGGAAAGACCGGCTTCAGGAAACGGCCATCGGCATAGCCGAGATTGGCCACCGCGTTGATCGAGATGTCGGGAACCGTCTTGCCGAAGACGATGTGGAAGACGAGGAGGTCATCGACCGGGGCGGCCGGATAGCCCACGGCCCGGGCGAAAGCATCCGAGGACTGCACCGCGAAGCGCGGGCCGTAGAGGGCGGTGTAGAGCGAGACGTCGCCCACGGTGACGGTGCGCGGCGTCGCATGCACGATCGCGTCGCCGAGATGGAAATCCTCGAAGAAGCGCCCGGCGCTCGTCTTCGGCAGGGGGGTCTGGGTCGATCCGGGCATGGGCTCGCTCGCGATGGTCAGCCAGCGATTGTGCGCCGCAACGGGCGGCGGCGTAAAGGCCCGGCACCTGAACGCGGGTCATCCCGGACGCAGCGAAGCGGAGATCCGGGATCCATTCCGGAGCGCTGACCGGAGGCGTTCCGGAATGGATCCCGGGTCTCCCTGCGGTCGCCCGGGACGACGCAGCGTATCCCAAGCCCCCCGAGCGATCGTAAGTCCTCAGACGAACTGCCCGTGGCAGTGCTTGTACTTCTTGCCTGAGCCGCAAGGGCAGGACTCGTTGCGGCCGACCTTGCCCCAGGTCGAAGGATCGGCCGGGTTGCGGTCGAGCACGGCGGTGTCGGCCTCGAGCGCCGCGAACTGCATGCCCCCGGAACCGTAATCGCCGAAGGGCGAGGGCAGCGCGTCCTGCTGCGGCGGCGCCTCGTCGGGCTGCTCGAAGCGGACCTCGATGCGCATCAGATTGCCCGTGACCTGCTCGCGCAACCGCCCGATCAGCGAATCGAACAGCTCGAAGGCCTCCTGCTTGTATTCGTTCAGCGGGTCGCGCTGGGCGTAGCCGCGCCAGCCGATGACCTGGCGCAGATGATCGAGCGTGACCAGATGCTCGCGCCAGAGCGTGTCGAGCGTCTGCAGCAGGACCTGCTTCTCGACATAGACCATCACCTCTTCGGTGTTGCGTTCGATGCGCGCGGCATAGTCCTCGTCGGCGAGCTTGCGGATGCGCTCGCGCAGCTCGGCATCGGCGATGCCCTCTTCCTTCGCCCACTCCTCGATCGGCAGATCGAGATTGAGGAACTGCATCACGCCTTCCTTCAGGGCGGCGGTGTCCCACTGCTCGGGATAGGCCTCCTCGGGGATGTGGCGCGTCACCAGTTCGTCGGCGACGCCCTGGCGCATGTCGTCGATCGTCTCGCGCACGCTGGCCTGGCGCATGAAATCGCGGCGCTGCTCGAACACGACCTTGCGCTGGTCGTTCATGACGTCGTCGTATTTGAGGATGTTCTTGCGGATGTCGAAGTTGCGCGCCTCGACTTTCCCTTGCGCCTTCTCGACCGCCTTGTTGATCCAGGGATGGACGATCGCCTCGTCCTCCTTGAGGCCGAGCTTGGTCAGCATGCCGTCCATGCGGTCCGAGCCGAAGATCCGCATCAGATCGTCCTGCAGCGACAGGAAGAACTTGGAGCGGCCCGGATCGCCCTGGCGGCCGGCGCGACCGCGAAGCTGGTTGTCGATGCGCCGGCTTTCATGGCGTTCGGTGCCGACGATGTAGAGCCCGCCGGCCTTGAGCACGCGCTGTTTGAAATCGGCCACCTCGGCGCGGATCTCCGCCTCGCGCCGCGTCCGCTCCTCGCCGTCGGGCATGTCGCCGAGATCGTGCTTGATGCGCATGTCGGCATTGCCGCCGAGCTGGATGTCGGTGCCGCGGCCGGCCATGTTGGTGGCGATGGTGATGACGCCCGGCGCACCCGCCTGCGCCACGATATAGGCCTCCTGCTCGTGGAAGCGGGCGTTCAGCACGGCGAAATAGTTCGAGGGCTTGCCCTGGCGGGCGGCCGCATAGATCGGCTCCAGCGCGTTATCAGCCGAGAAGTCGATCTGCTGGAATCCGTCCTTCTGCAGCATCTCGGCGACGAGTTCCGAGCGCTCGATCGAGGTCGTGCCGACGAGCATGGGCTGGCCGAGCTTCTGGGCCTCCTTGATCTCGCGAATGACGCCGCGGACCTTCTCCTCGAAGGTGCGGTAGACCTCGTCATCCTCGTCCTTGCGCGAGACGGGCACGTTGGTCGGGATCTCGACGACCTCGAGCTTGTAGATCTGGAAGAACTCGTCGGCCTCGGTCGCCGCCGTGCCGGTCATGCCGGCGAGCTTCGAATAAAGCCGGAAATAGTTCTGGAAGGTGATCGAGGCCAGCGTCGCGTTTTCGGGCTGGACGGTGACGCCCTCCTTGGCCTCGAGCGCCTGGTGCAGCCCTTCCGAATAGCGCCGGCCGGGCATCATGCGGCCGGTGAATTCGTCGATGATCACGACCTCGTCGTTGCGGACGATGTAGTCCTTGTCGCGGGTGAACAGCGAATGCGCCCGCAGCGCCTGGTTGATGTGGTGGACCAGCGTGACGTTCTGGGCGTCGTAGAGGTCGCCCTCCTTGAGCAGCCCGGCCGTGCGGAGCAGCTCTTCCATATGCTCGTTGCCGGCCTCGGTCAGTGACACCGCGCGCTGCTTCTCGTCGATCTCGTAGTCGCCCTTCACCAGCCCGGGCAGGACCTTGTCGATCGTGACATAGAGGTCCGACTTGTCGTCGAGCGGGCCGGAGATGATCAGCGGCGTGCGGGCTTCGTCGACCAGGATCGAATCGACCTCGTCGACGATCGCGAAATGATGCCCGCGCTGGCTCATCTGGCCGACGTCGTACTTCATGTTGTCGCGCAGATAGTCGAAGCCGAACTCGTTGTTCGTGCCGTAGGTGATGTCGCAGGCATAGGCCCGCTGGCGCTCCTCGTCCTCGATGCCGTGGACGATGATGCCGACGCTGAGGCCGAGGAAGTTGTAGAGCCTGGCCATCCACTCCGCGTCGCGGCGGGCGAGATAGTCGTTGACCGTGACGACATGGACGCCCTGGCCGGCGAGCGCGTTGAGATAGGTCGGCAGGGTCGCGACCAGGGTCTTGCCCTCGCCGGTCTTCATTTCGGCGATGGCGCCTTCATGCAAGACCATGCCGCCGACGAGCTGCACGTCGTAGGGGCGCTGGCCGAGCACGCGCTTGGCCGCCTCGCGCACGGTCGCGAAAGCCGGCACCAGGAGATCGTCGAGCTTGGCGCCCGCCGCGATCTGCTCGCGAAAGGCGGTGGTGCGCGCCTGCAGCGCCTCGTCGCTCAGCGCGGAAACCTCTTTCTCCAGCGCGTTGATCGCAGCGACCCGGGGGCCGTAGCCCTTGACGCGCCGGTCGTTCGACGAGCCGAAGAGTTTCTTTGCGAGCGCGCCAAGCATGTTGGGCCTTTCGGTGGTATGGTCTTGGGGCCGCGCGGCTCATGCGCCGCGTCCCAGCCGGAAACCTGAATTCTCAATGCGACCGCGTGTTTAGACGCGCGCGGGGGCGGGGTCCAGCACTGCCTTGCAACGCTTTTCACCTCTCGCGGGGTGCCGAGCCGCAGATGGGCGGGATTGCGGGAGATGTAGGGTTTGCGCGCGACGCTTCCAAGACCGGAACCGGCGGGCACCGCGCAACCTTGCGGCAGCCGCGTCGGCGCTGCCCCGGGGGCGGTCCAGCAAAGCTTCGTGAGGCCGCGATCCCGAGGCTTTTCGCGCCTTGCCTTTGCCGCGTTCAACTGGCAGTGCAGCCGCGATCGAAGATTTCGGCTCTGTTTCGAAAAAAGGGCATCCCCATGAAATTGTCTCGCCTCGGCATGCTCTCGCTTGGGCTCGCGCTCGTCGCGACGCCGGTCTTCGCGCAGGCCGACAAGGTCGTTGCCAGGGTCGACGGTATCGCCATCACCGAGCGTGAGATCGGGCTCGCGACCGAGGACCTCGGCGAGCGGCTCGCGCAGCTTCCCGACGAGCGCAAGCGCGACGAGGTCATCAACTATCTCGTCGACCTGAAGCTGGGCGCCAAGGCCGCGATCGCCGCCAAGACCGCCGACGGCCCAGACTTCGCCGCCCGCCTCGCCTATTTCCGCGAGAAGATCCTGCTCGACCAGTATCTGACCGCCGAGGCCAAGAAGGCCGCGACCCCGGAAGCCGCGCGCAAGCTTTATGACGAAACCACCAAGGCGATGGCGCCGGAGGAAGAGGTCAACGCCCGGCACATCCTGGTCGAGGACGAGGCCCAGGCCAAGGCCGTCGCCGAGCGCCTGAAGAAGGGCGAGGACTTCGCCAAGGTCGCCGCCGAGCTCTCCAAGGATCCGGGCTCCGGCAAGGAAGGCGGCTCGCTCGGCTGGTTCACCAAGGACCGCATGGTGCCCGAATTCGCCGAGGTCGCCTTCAAGCTGAACAAGGGCCAGGTGTCCGACCCGGTGAAGAGCCAGTTCGGCTGGCACGTCATCAAGGTCGAGGACAAGCGCAGCAAGCCTCTGCCCGATTTCGCGATGGTGAAGCCGCAGATCGACCAGTATCTCGAGCGCAAGGCGCAGCAGGACATCATCGTCGCGCTGCGCGACAAGGCCAAGGTCGAGCGTCTCGACCAGCCGGCCGCGCCCGCGACGCCTGCTCCGGCCGAGCCGAAGAAGCCCTGAGCGAGCGCTGACTCGCGAATGAGCCTTTGACATGGCCCGCGCCCGACGCGGGCCATGTTCGTTTCAGACGAGATCGTCGAGCTTCACGCGCAGGGCGCCAGCGATCTTCTTCATCGTCGCCAGCGTGCCCTCGCGCTTGCCGGTCTCGATCTGCGAGAGATAGGGCTGGGCGATGCCCGCCTGCGCGGCCAGCGCGCTGACAGTCAGCCCGCGATGCTCGCGCCAGACCCGCACGAGGTTTTCGCCCGCGAGGATGCGATCGACCATGGCGGAGGGCACAAACTCCTCCTCGCCCGCGGCGAGACGACGTTTGGCCTCGTCATAGGCCAGCACATCCTCGGCCATTTCGGCAGCGTCGCGCAGCCGCTCGAACGTCGCTTCCGGAACCACGATCATCCGCTCTCCGCCGGGTCGGACGATGACCTCGAATCCCTCATCCATATGCTGTCCTCCTCAGTCGTAGATGCGGCTGCGATGGCCGATATCGAGGATGTCGAGGACGGCGCCGTCCTCATCGAAAATGACGCGATAATCGCCGATCCGCAGGCGATAGCCGTCGCGCCCCTGAAGCTTTCGGACATTCGTAGCCAGACTCGCGGGAGCCTCCGCATATTGTTCGATCTTGCCTCGGATGCGCGCCGCCGTCCCCATCGGTAGGGCGCGCAAGGCCCTCAATGCCTTCGTCTGGTAGACGATCCGCCGCATGGGACGAGCTATAGCATATCGCTATGGACGAGCAAGTGTCGTGCGGGCGCACCTTGCCTTCGCGCCGCCCCTACGGCACACCGGCCTCCCGCACAGGAGACGCCACCATGGCCGGCAAGGATGTTCCCGTTTCCCCGCTCGCGCCGAAGCGCCAGCCCAAGGTTCCGCCGGTTCCCGGCGTGCGCTTCGCCACCGGCGAGGCCGGCATCAAGTACAAGGGCCGCACCGATGTCTGGCTCGCTCTGCTCGACGAGGGCACGCAGGTCGCCGGCGTCTTCACCCGCTCGAAATGCCCCTCCGCGCCGGTCGACTGGTGCCGCGAGAATTTGAAGCAGGGCTCGGCGCGAGCCGTCGTCGTCAACTCCGGCAACGCCAATGCCTTCACCGGGCTGAAAGGCCGCGATTCCGTCGCGCTGACCGCGAAGATCGCGGCCAAGGCCGCGGGCTGCAAGCCTGAGGAGGTCTTCATCGCCTCGACCGGCGTGATCGGCGAGCCCCTCGACGCGACGAAGTTCGAGGGCGTGCTCGAGGTTTGCGCCAAGCGCGTGGCGGACGGCCCCTGGATCGACGCCGCCCGGGCGATCATGACGACCGACACCTTCCCCAAGGCGCTCTCCCGCAAGGCCAAGATCGACGGCCATGAGGTCGTGCTCGCCGGCATCGCCAAGGGCGCCGGCATGATCGCGCCCGACATGGCGACAATGCTCTCCTTCGTCTTCACGGATGCGCCGATCGCCGCGCCCGTGCTGCAGGCGCTGCTCTCCAAGGGCGTGAAGGGCTCCTTCAACGCCGTCACCGTCGACAGCGACACCTCGACCTCGGACACGCTGATGCTGTTCGCGACGGGCAAGGCCGCGGCGCGTGGCGTGCCGGCGATCACCGAGATCGGCGATGCCCGACTCTCGGGATTCAAGCGCGCGCTGAACGCGCTGCTGCTCGAACTCGCCCATCTCGTCTGCAAGGATGGCGAGGGCGCGCGCAAATTCGTCGAGGTGCGCGTCGCGGGCGCCGCATCCTCGCGCTCGGCCAAGCGCGTCGCGCTCTCGATCGCCAATTCGCCGCTGGTCAAGACCGCGATCGCCGGCGAGGACGCCAATTGGGGCCGCGTCGTCATGGCCGTCGGCAAGGCCGGCGAGCCGGCCGACCGCGACCGGCTCGACATCTCCTTCGGCGACATCAAGGTGGCGCAGCAGGGAGCGCGGGCGCCGTCCTATGACGAGGCGGCGGTCTCGACCTATATGCGAGGCGAGCACATCGTCATCACCGCCGATCTCGGCCTCGGGCGGGGCAAGTCCACGGTCTGGACCTGCGACCTGACCAAGGCCTATGTCGAGATCAACGGCGACTACCGGTCCTGATTGCCGGGGTTGCTGTTCAAGCCCTCATCCTGAGGAGCCGCGAAGCGGCGTCTCGAAGGATGCTTCAGGAGGCGCCGGTGACATCTGGACCATCCTTCGAGACGGCCCTGCGGGCCTCCTCAGGATGAGGACTCACGCGACATGACGCCGGGGCTCGCGGGTTCACCCACCACCCCCAGCCGCGCCTTCGTCGTCGGGCATCTGCTGGTCTGCTCGTTGTTCTGGGGCTCGAGCTTCCTGTTCATCAAGCTGACGGGGGGCGCGATCTCCCCGCTCGCGCTCGCCGCCGGGCGCGGGCTGATCGGGGCCGCTGCACTGGCGGCCTATGTCGTCTGGCTGGGCCAGAGCCCGATCCCACGCCGCGACGAGATCGCGCACTGGCTCGTGCTCGGCACCACCAATGGCTGGGTGCCCAATGTGCTGGTCGCCTATGCGCTGGTGCAGCTGGCGAGCGGCCCGGCCGCGATGATCCAGGCCGGCGGGCCGCTGGTGACGGCTGTGTTCGCGCATTTCCTGTTCGCGGAGGAGCGGATGGGCGCGCGCCGCCTCGTCGGCATCGGGCTCGGCATGGCCGGGGTCGCGCTGCTGATCGGCCCGCGCTTGGTCGAGGGCGGCGGCACGGCGCTCGGCGTGCTCGCCATGGTTGGCGTCATGCTCGGCTACAGCATCGGCAATCTCTATGCGCGCGCCATCCCTGCCTCGGCGGGCGATCCGGCGCGGCTGGCGCTCGGCCAGCAGGTCGTCTCCGGCCTCGTCGCGCTTGGGCTGACGCTGGTCTTCGCCGGCCCCGCCGCCTTCGCGCCGATGGCGGATCATATCTCGGCCATGCTGGCGCTCGGCCTGCTCGCCACCGCCGTGCCGATGGCGGTGTTCATGCGGCTGATCCGCGCCGCGGGACCGACGCGGGCTGCGATGACCGGCTATCTCGTGCCGACGGTGGCGACGATCCTGGGCATCGTCGTGCTCGGGGAAACGCTGGAGTTGCGGCAGATCCTCGGCGGTTGCATCATCCTCGCCGGCGTCTTCCTGGTGACGACGTCGCAGCGTGCGGCCAGGTCTGCTTGAGAGGACGAGCGGCATGAGGATGGAGCTGGGGGTCGTTCTTGCCTTGGCGTTGTCGGGGTGCGTCGAGCGCAAGCCGGCGACCGTCGCGTTTTCGGTCGAGGAAGCGGCCTTCATCAAGAAGACCGGCACGACCACGATCACCGGCCATGCCTTCCGCACCAAGCCGAGCGGTGTCGTCGTGAACGCGGCCGGGCAGTTGGTCCGTCTCGTGCCGGCCACAGCCTATGCCCGCGAGCGTTTCGCCAATTTCTACGGCACGCGCAAATTCGTGCCGCATCGCGACTATCCCCGCGACGACAACCCCGACGCCGCCTATGGCGAGTACAGCCGCACCACCAAGGCGGAGTCGAATGGGCGCTTTGTCTTCGAGAAGGTCGCTCCGGGCGATTACTTCGTCACCACCCAGGTGATCTGGGGCGACGAGGATGCGCTCACGCGCGAGGGCGGCTCGGTCTATGACAGCGTCACCGTGACGGGTAAGGAGACGCAACCCCTGCACGTCATCCTCTCCGGCTACTGAGTCCTGCACCCGTGAAGCTTCTCCTCGTCGTCGCCTGCGCCCTGATCGATTCCGACAACCGCGTGCTGGTGGCACAGCGGCCCGAGGGCAAGGCACTGGCCGGGCTGTGGGAGTTCCCCGGCGGCAAGCTGGAGGCGGGCGAGCGGCCCGAACCTGCGCTGATCCGCGAGCTTTCCGAGGAGTTGGGCATCACGGTGAAGGAGGCGTGCCTGGCGCCGCTGACCTTCGCCAGCTTCGCCTATCCAGAGTTCCACCTGTTGATGCCGCTCTATATCTGCCGGCGCTGGGAGGGGCAGGTCGCCTCCCGCGAGGCGCAGGCGCTAAAATGGGTCCGCCCCGGCAAGCTGCGGGAGCTCGCCATGCCGCCCGCCGACGAGCCGCTGATCCCGCATCTGATCGATCTGCTGGGGGCGTGAGCGCCCGCGCTCCGGTCATCAACCGACAGTCATCCTGGGCGACCGAAGGTCGACCGGGATCCATCATAGGGCAGACAGGGCGCCCTATGATGGATCCCGGCCTGCGCCGCTGCGCGGCTTGTCCAGGATGACGGGCTTCGTTCAACCGCGAAGGAGGGCGCTAGATATCGATGAAGTGTCAGGCGCGATTCAGCCGTCGTTCTGACGCGCCAGCTGAAACCGCTCGAACCGCTCCAGCTCCGTTTCGATCAGCGCCTTCCGCTCCGGGCTCTCTTGCCCGTCGAGCCAGGTCCATTGCTGGATCAGGAGCCGCCCCGCCTGGCGGTCGGTCTTCAGGTCGAGCACAGCCACGACCGTATCGCCGATCAGCACGGGCAGGCCGAAATAGCCGAAGACGCGTTTTTCCTTCGGCAGATAGGCCTCGAAGGTGTGGGCATAGCCGAAGAACAGCTTTAGGCGCTTGCGCTGGATGATCAGCGGGTCGAACGGCGAGAGGATGTGGACGAGGTCGGGCTGCGGCGCCGCAGGTTCCGGCCCCCCGCGCGGCATCCAGTGCGGCACGGTCGAGTCTTCGACCGTCACCGGCAGCAGCTCCCCGCGCTTCACGCGAGCCTCGATCAGCTCCGCCACCGCCGCCTTGCTGGGCGCATCGAGATGGCAGATCGAGTCGAGGCTGACGACGCCTTGCGCGCGCAGCGCCCGGTCGAGCCTGTAGGCGGGGACCTGTCGTTCGGAGGCCGGAGTCGGGCGCTTGTCCCAGCCGAAATGCCGGTCCGTCAGTTCATAGGTCTTGAGCATGCCGGCGCGGGCCGCAATCACCAGGTCGCCATCGTAGAAGGCGCGCTCCAGCAGCCCCTTGGAGGGCTTCTTGCTCGCCCAGAGATGGGCCCTCTCGACCAGCACGTCGCTATCGATGTCGCGAATGGTCAGCGGCCCGTCCTTGCGGATGCGGGCGAGCAGCTTGCGCGCCTCCTCGCGCCCGCCGACGGCCGACCAGCGCCGCGGTTCGGCGCGATGCGCCTTCATCGCCCCGAGGAAGAAGCGGATGTCGCGCAGCGGCACATAGGAGAGCGCATGGGTCCAGTATTCGAAGACGCTCTTCTCCACCGACTGCGCCTGCGCCAGATGGCCCCGTTCATAGGCGGGGATGCGGCTGAACAGGATGTGGTGGTGGCAGCGCTCGATCACGTTGATCGTGTCGATCTGGACATAACCGAGATGCTCGACCGCCGCCCTCGTGGCCTGCGCCCCCGCACCGAAGGGCTCGCGCGTGTCGAGCCGCTGCGCCCGCAGCCAGAGGCGTCGCGCCTGTTGGCGCGAGAGGGTGATCGTCTTGGGCGGGCGGGGCGGCATGGCAGGCCTGTGCTGAGGCGTTCGGGGAATGCTGACGGAGTTTAGACCGCACCGTCCAGTCTTCTGTCAGCAGGCGCGCAGCCCCGGCGGCTGTCACGGCGGGAACAGCGGCCGCGCGCCAGCCTCCCTAACACTCGCATCCATCGGCGAAGCGGGTTCGCCGGCGCCCGGGATGCCGCCATGTTCCGCAAGACCCTCATCATGGCCCTGATCGTCCTGGTCTCGGGCGGCACGGTACTGGCGAAGGCCCCTCTGGACCCTGGCCGCGGCAAGACCTCCACCATGCGCCATGGTCTCGCCGAACAGACGGCACCCCAGCGCCTGCTGCGCTTCAAGGCGACGCGTGCCGTCCATCTGCGGACGGCGGAGATCGAGACGCTGCGGGTGGCGAGGGGGTGAGAGGCAGCCGCACGGCCGATGAAGCCGCTCCATGGCGCGCTGAACCGTCTTCATCCCTTCGTCGTCATCCTGGACCAGCGGCGCAGCCGCGCAGGCCGGGATCCATCATAAGGCGGCGTGTCTGCCCCATGATGGATCCCGGTCGACCTTCGGTCGCCCACGATGACGGCGCCGTTGTGCGAGATCCTCAGATGGCAGCCGCTGCGGCATCAAGCGCCGCTCGACAGCGCCTCCCGCAGCGCCTCGGGCGTCACCTCCGCCATCGCCATGGCCAGCTTGACGGCCTTTGTCTTCTCGCCGGGATTCATCACCAGGATCACCGTCTCGGTGCCGGGACAGGCGGGATCGGCGCAGAGGATTTCGTTGACCGCGATGGCGGCCGCCTCGGGCAGCCCGGCGATCTCCCGCACCAGCGCCTTGATCCGGCCGGCCTGCTCGGCGGCCTGCGCCTTGTCGGGGCCACCCTTGCCGAAGAGGCCCAGCCGCATCGCCGCGCTCTAGGCTGCCGGCAGGGTCAGCACGCCGGCCGCGCCGTCTTCCGTGCCGAATGCCAGGCGTTTGCCACCCTTGTCCCAGGCGAAGGCGGTGATGCCGCTATCGCGCAGCGCCGGGCGCACCAGCAGTTCGGAGGCGTCGGTCAGGCGGATCATCAGGATGCAGCCATCGTCATAGCCGACCGCCAGCACCAGCGCCTTGGGGTGAAAGGCGACGCGGGTGACCTTGGCGTGGCGGGCGCCGCATTCGCGCGGTGCCTTGCCCTGCGGCCCCTCGCCCTGGAACGGCCAGACGATCGCGGCATCGGCCCCGCTGGATGCCAGCCAGAGCCCATCATGCGACCAGGACAGCGAGCGCGGCTTGGCCGGATAGCCGGTCATCCTCATATGGCTCGGCTTGTCGCCGAGCCTCCAGCCATGCAGCGCGTTCTCCGGCATCGAGGAGACGACGAAGCGCCCGTCCGGCGACCACATCACGTCGAGATGGGCGCCCTTCCATTCCAGGAACTCGGGCTTCGCCTCGGTCGCCGGATACCAGAGGCTCACCCCGTTCATCTGGCCGATCGCGAGCCGAAAACCCTTCGGCGCGAAGACCAACCCCTGCGGCGTCGTGCCGACATCAAGCGACGTGACCCTGCCCTTGTCGTCGCGCGCATGGACGGTCTTGGCCGTGTTCCAGGCGATGCTGCCGGAGCCCGAGACCGTCACCGCGTCGACCCAGCGGCGTTTCTCGTCGCGGGCGATCTCGGTGGAGGCGCCATCGGCCGTCGTCGCCACCACGCGGCCGTCATCGCCGCCGGTGATCAGCCGCTCGCCATCGCTGCAGGTGCACAGGATGCCGCCGGCATGGACCTCGGTCGAGTCGAGGACGCCGTCGCTCCAGCGCAGCACGCGCCCGTCCGCGAGCGCGAGCGCCAGCGTCGATTTGAGCCAGTGGGCACCAACGACATGCGCCCCGGCCTCGACGGGGACGACATGCTGGCGCAGCGAGACGGGGGCGGTGGTCGTGTTCATGGGCAACGCTTTAGCTTCGACCGCGTGTTTGGCAAATCATTGTCATTCCGGGGCGGCCCAAAGGGTCGAACCCGGAATGACAGAGGGCTCACGCCGCGCAGGCTTCGAAACCCTGGCGCAGCTCGTTCTCGTTGAGGTCGCGCCCGATGAAGACGAGGCGCGAGGAGCGGGTCTCGCCGTCCTTCCAGTCGCGCTGGAGATCGCCGTCGAGGATCATGTGCACGCCCTGGAAGACGAAGCGGCGCGGCTCGCCCTTGAAGGCGAGGATGCCCTTGGAGCGCAGGATGTTGGGGCCCTGCGCCTGGGAGATGTCGTTGATCCAGGGCATGAACTTCTCGGGATCGACATCGCCGGGAATCGTGAACGACATCGAGCGCACCGCGTCGGAATGGTGGTGGTGATGCCCGGATTCGAGGAAGTCCGGCTCGATGTCGAGAATGCGGTCGAGATCGAAGGCGTTGCGGTCGAGCAGCTGGTCGATCGGCACGTCGCAGCGCGTCGTCTTGTGCAGCTTGGCATAGGGGTTGATGGCGCGGATCGCGGCCTCGACCGAGGCGAGTTCCTCCGCCGTCACGAGATCGACCTTGTTGAGGACGATGACGTCGGCGAAGGCGATCTGGTTCTTGGCTTCAGGCGCATCCTTCAGCCGGTCCCTGAGCCACTTCGCGTCGGTCACGGTGATGACGGCGTCGAGCTTGGTGGCGTCGCCGACATCCTGGTCGACGAAGAAGGTCTGCGCGACCGGGGCGGGATCGGCCAGGCCCGTCGTCTCGACGATAATCGCGTCGAACTTGCCCTTGCGCTTCATCAGCCCGTCGAGAATGCGGATCAGATCGCCGCGCACGGTGCAGCAGATGCAGCCATTGTTCATCTCGAAGACCTCCTCGTCGGCGCCGACGACGAGGTCGCCATCGATGCCGGCCTCGCCGAACTCGTTGACGATCACGGCGAATTTCTTGCCGTGGTCCTCGGTGAGGATGCGGTTCAGCAGCGTGGTCTTGCCGGCGCCCAGATAGCCGGTGAGCACGGTGACGGGGATTTTCTCGGACATGGTCGATCCTGCTTCACATAAGGTCCCGGCTGGACGCACAGCCGTAAGTCACACCCTCGCCCGTCATCCGGATGAAGCGAAGCGGAACTCCGGGATCCATCGTAGGGCGTCATTCTCGGGCTTGACCCGAGAATCTCATGACCAGCGAGCTGGTTTTCGAGATGGTCGGGTCAAGCCCGACCATGACGCAGTCCAAGGATCTCGGATCGGCGCTGCTTCGCAGCTTGTCCGGGATGACGATGTGGCTTTGGGATAGTCCTCAGGCCGGGCCGGCGGCGAGCGCCTTTTCGATCTGGCTTATATTGTGTTTCATCATCGCGATGTAAGTCCCGGCCGGGCCGGCCGCGTCGGAAAGCGCGTCGGAGTAGATCCGTCCGCCGAGCCTGGCGCCGCTTTCGCGCGCGATCTGCTCGACCAGCCGCGGATTGGTGACGTTCTCGAGGAACACGGCCGGCACCTTCTCGGCCTTCACCTGCCGGATGATGCGCCCGACATCCCGCGCCGAGGCCTCGGCCTCGGTCGAGACGCCCTGCGGCGCGATGAACTGGATGCCATAGGCCTTCACGAAATAACCGAAGGCGTCATGCGAGGTGATCGCCTTGCGGCGGTCAGCGGGAATGCGCGCAACGGCGGCGCGGATCTCGCCGTCCAGCGTCTCGAGCTGCGCCAGATAGCGCGTGGCATTGGCCTCGTAAGCCTCCTTGCCGGCCGGATCGACCTTCACCAGCGCGTCGCGGATATTGGCGACATAGATCCTGGCATTGGCGACGCTCTGCCAGGCATGCGGATCATCCTGGCCTGCATGGTTGTGGCCATGCTTGTCCTTCTTGCCATGGTCGTGATCGTCGGCTTCGTTCTGCAGCGGCGTGATGCCGCTCGTCGCAGTCGCAACGGTCGCCTTTGCGCCCGACGATTTGATCAGCCGGGTCATCCAGCCCTCGAACTTCAGCCCGTTGACGACGATCAGTTTGGCGCCTGCCATCGCCTTCGCATCCGCGGGTGTCGGCGAATAGACATGCGCATCGCCATTGGGCCCGACCAGCGTGGTCAGCACGACACGATCGCCACCGACCTCCTTCACGAAATCGCCGAGGATCGAGAAGCTCGCGACGACGGGCAGTTTTTCCTGGGCGATGGCGGCGATCGGGGCCTGGGCCAAGAGCAGCCCGGCGACGAAGGCGCCAATCAGGACGCGACGGTTCGGCATGGGAATCTCCAGCGAAGAATGAAACACTATAACATCACTACGCCTTGAGATGCGGGCGAGGCAAGAGGCGTCTCAGCAGCCCGCCCTGCGAGCCGATCAGAAGCGAACCGAGATAAAGGGCTCCCGCCGCGAGGATGATGGCGGGCCCCGCGGGCAGATTGCTGCCCGCCGAATAGGACACCACCAGCCCGGCATAGCCCGCGACCATGCCGAAGCCGCTGGCGAGCAGGATCAGCCGGGTGATGTCGGCGGTCCAGAAGCGTGCGGCCGCCGCCGGCAGCATCATCAGCCCGACAGCGAGCAGCGTGCCCAGCGCATGAAAGCCCGCGACCAGATTGAGCACGACCAGCGCCAGGAAGGTCAGATGCACGACGCCGCCCGAGCGGCTGACCGAGCGCAGGAAGCCCGGATCGACGCATTCCATCACCAGCGGCCGATAGAGCGCCGCCAGCGTCAGAAGGGACACAGTCGCGACGCCCGACAGCAGGATCAGCACGTCGTCGTCGAGCGCCAGCACATTGCCGAAGAGGACATGGAAGAGATCCACCGCCGAACCGCGCAGCGAGACGATGGTGACGCCCAGCGCCAGCGAGATCAGGTAGAAGGCGGCCAGCGACGCATCCTCCTTGATCACGGTGACACGCGCCACGGCGCCGGCCGCGAGCGCCACCGCAAAGCCCGCCGCGAGCCCGCCCAGCGTCATCGCCGGCAAAGAGAAGCCGGCGACGAGATAGCCGATCGCGGCACCGGGCAGGATGGCATGGGCCATGGCGTCGCCGGTCAGGCTCATCCGGCGCAGCATCAGGAACACGCCGATCGCGCCGCCCGACACCGACAGGGCGACGACGCCGACCAGCGCCCGGCGCATGAAATCGAACTCGGCGAAGGGGCCGATGAAGAGGTCGTAGAGCATGCGAGCCTGTGGTCAGTTCAAACGCGCCGTCGTCCCGGGCGGAGCGAAGCGCAGACCCGGGACCCATTCCGGAGCGCTGGCAGGAAGGGTTCCGGAATGGATCCCGGGTCTCCCTTCGGTCGCCCGGGATGACCCGGCATAGGATCTCTCAGAGACGACGGACGCGGATCAGGCTCACGCCGCGTCGCGCTCGCACGGAGCGGCGTGGCTGTCGAAGGCCTCGACCATGCGGCGCGCCTTCAGGAGATTGGCGGCGGTCAAGACCTCGCCGGTCTCGCCCCAGGCCACCGTCTCGCGCGCCAGCAGCAGCGTCTGCGGGAAGGCGCGGCGCACCGTCTCGATGTCGTGAAGCACCGCCACCACGGTGCGGCTCTCGCCATGCCAGCGCTGGACCAGGGCCAGAAGATCGGCGGTGGTGCGCGCATCGATCGCGGTGAAGGGCTCATCGAGCAGGATGATGTCGGCGTCCTGCAGCAGAAGGCGGGCAAACAGCGCCCGCTGCATCTGCCCGCCGGAGAGCGCGCCGATCGGCCGGCGCTCGAAGCCGGTCAGGCCGACCGCGGCGATGGCCGCCTCGATCTTGGCCGCAGCTCCACGGCCGATGCCGCCAAAGATGCCGGCGCTGTTCCACAATCCCATCGCGACGAGATCGTAGACATGGATCGGAAAGGAGCGGTCGAGCTCGGCCGATTGCGGCAGATAGGCCAGGCGCCGGCCGCGCGCGAGGGCAATGTCGCCGTCCAGCGGAGACAGCGCGCCAGCGATGCCCTTGAGCAGGGTCGACTTGCCGGCACCGTTGGGGCCGACGATGGCCGTCAGGCTGCCCGAGGCGATCTCGCCCGAGAGATGATGCACGGCTGGATGGCGGTCATAGCCCAGCGTCAGATCGGTGAGGCGGATGGCGGACACGGCAGACGTTCCCATCGTCACGCGATCACGGCGAAGGTCACCACCCAGAGCAGCGCGACGATGCCCGCAGCCAGCCCGACGCGCGCCGCCGCCGACAGGCGTAGCAGCGACCAGCCCGGAGTTTCCGGGACGGCGTGGGACATCGCGTGCGCGTGATCAAGATGGGCCATACGCGATGATATAATGTTACGCAGGCCGATGGGCAAGCGGACTGAGAGTGCGCGCGGGGCATCTGCCGGCACATTGCCCAACAGATTTAATGGCGTTACATATAATCGTGGATATCGTCTTCGACAGCGCCAAACGCGACGCCACGCTGCAGGAGCGCGGGCTGGATTTCGCCAGAGCCGCAGAAGTTTTCGCTGCCAAGACATTCACGCAGCCAGACCAGCGGATCGACTATGGCGAGGAGCGCTTCGTGACCGCAGGCCGGCTCGACGGTCAGATCGTTCGTCATGGTGTGGACTTGTCGTGGCAGCGCGCGCCGCATCATCAGTATGAGGAAAGCCAATGAGCGCGAACAAGCAAGATACCAAAGCCGCCTGGGTTGACCCCGACGACGCACCCGAACTGACGGATGAATGGTTTGATGGCGCGGATGTTCACGACGGCGGCGTGTTGACCCGACGCGGCCGGGGAAGGCCCAGGGTTGCAACACCCAAGCAGCAGATCACCTTGCGGCTCGATGCCGATATCATCGAACGCTTTCGCGCGACGGGCCCCGGCTGGCAGGCGCGGATCAACGAGGCGCTGCGCAAGGCGGGGTAAACAGCCTCAGAACGGCAGATACTGATACAGCCAGGTCTCGGTCAGGACCGTGTCGCCCGCCTTCATGAAGCAGCGCATCTCGACGGGGTCCTGGCCCTCCACCGTGAGGTCGAACTGCGCCCGCCAATGCCCGGGCACGTCGTTGGGCACGGCTTCGGCGAAGATGTAGGAAAACGACCCGCGCGAGGCCGAGAGCACGACCTCCGGCTTCACGCCGAAGGGGATGGCCTCCAGCGCCGGGCCCCTGAACTCGATCATGAATTTGCGCACGCCCTTGGGGCGGGTCGTGCCGGGCTGGCCGCCATTGCCGAGCCTCGTCGCGACGACGCGGCCGAGCGGCGTCGGGAACGGCTCGTCGGCGAGCCAGTGCAGCTTGTAGCGCAGGGCATAGGATGCGCCGGCCTTCGCCGGGCCGGCCGGCACCCACATCGCGACGATGTTGTCGTGGATCTCGTCGTCGGTCGGGATCTCGATCAGCTGGACGGCGCCCTTGCCCCAGGACCCTTGCGTCTCGACCCAGAGGCTCGGCCGGCGCTCGTAGAACACGCCGTCGAGGTAATGCCCGATTTCGCGATCGCGCTGCATCAGCCCGAAGCCGCGCGGGTTCTCGTCCATGAAGGAGGACACCATCGTCCGCGACGGGTTGTTGAGCGGCCGCAGAGCGCGCTCGCCCGTGCCGGTCCAAAGCGCGAGACCGTCGGAATCATGCACTTCGGGGCGCCAGTCGACCGCGGTCGCCTTGGCCTTCTCGGAGTACCAGTACATCGAGGTCAAAGGCGCGATGCCGAGCCGCTCCACGTCCTTGCGGAGATGGATCTCGGTCTCGATCTCCATCGTCACGCCTTTGCCGCGGTGCATGCGGAAGCGATAGGCGCCCGCCACGCTCGGCCCCGAGAGCAGCGCGTAGACCACGACATGCTCGGCGCCGGGCTGCGGCGTCTCCAGCCAGATATGGGTGAAGTCGGGAAATTCCTCGGCCTTGCCGCCGACAGCGGGGTCGATCGCCAGCCCGCGCGCCGAGAGGCCATACTGGTAGAGTTCGCCGATGGCGCGGAAATAGGAGGCACCGAGGAAGGCGACCCAGTCGTTCTTCTGCCAGTCGAGCTTCTCGCCCTTGCGGCCGGGATGTCCCGAGCGGCTCTCCTGGAAGCGGAAACCGGCAAAGCCCGCGCCCCGCGGCAGCTCGCGCGCCGGCGAATCCTGGGGCATCTCGAAATAGCTCTCGTCATAGACGATCTCGCGCGCCCGGCCGGCGTCGAGCACATGCATCCGCACCGGCTTCTGGAAGAAGCGGCCGAGATGGAAGAAGGTCACCGGCCAGGGCGAAGGCCCGTCCGCCCACAACGCCGTCTCCGGCTTGAAGCGGATCTTGCCATGGGCGTCGTAGTCGATCCGTTCCAGCACGTCGGGGCGCGGGCTCGGCGGCGCCTGATAGGGCCGCGACGCCATCTCGCGGGCGCGCGCCTTCAGGGCCTCGAAGCTGAACGCCTCGGTCTCGCCGAGACGCAGGCCCTGCTGCGCCAGCGCCTGCGGCGAAAAGCCGAGCGCGGCCAGCGCCGCTGTCGCACTGGCGCCGGCCAGCAGCAGGCGGCGGTCGGGGCGGGGCGGACGGGCGCTGGACTGCATGCGGGCGGGCTCGTTGGGCTGGAGGAGGAAACGACGGTCGCAGGAAATCGGGCTAGCCTGTCCCGATCGCAAGGGCAACCGGGCGGCGAATGTCTCTCGATGGACGGCAATCATGGCGAAAGCGTCACGCCAGACCGGCCTCCATCCGCGAAAGTCGCGGATCGCGGCTTTCAATTCGATGCCGGCGTGATTTACAAATGCAGCAAGACCGGTCTTTCCAGGCCGGCAGTTCATCGGGAGGTTTTCATGAAACAGTTCGTATCCGGCCGGCGACTCGCCGGCATCGCCACCGCGGCCCTGATCGCGCTCGCCCCGGCCAGCGCCCGCGCCCAGGACTTCATCAACGTGCTGACCGGCGGCACCTCGGGCGTCTACTACCCGCTCGGCGTCGCGCTCTCGAAAATCTACGGCGACAAGATCAAGAATGTCCGCCCGACCGTGCAGGCCACCAAGGCCTCGGTCGAGAACCTGCAGCTGCTCCAGCAGGGCAAGGGCGAGATCGCCTTCACGCTCGGCGATTCGCTCGCCGCAGCCTGGGCGGGTGACGAGGAGGCCGGCTTCAAGACCCCGCTGAAGAAGCTGCGCGGCATCACCGCGATCTACCCCAATTACATCCAGATCGTCGCGTCCAAGGACAGCGGCATCAAGACCCTGGCCGATCTCAAGGGCAAGCGCCTCTCGGTCGGCGCGCCGCGATCCGGCACCGAGCTCAACGCCCGCGCCGTTCTCACCGCCGCCGGCATGAGCTACAAGGACCTGAGCAAGGTGGAGTACCTGCCCTTCGCCGAATCGGTCGAGCTGATGAAGAACCGCCAGCTCGACGCCACGCTGCAATCGGCCGGCCTCGGTGTTGCCTCGCTGCGCGATCTCGCGACCTCGGTCGAGATCGTCGTCGTCGAAGTGCCGGCGGCCGCCGTCGAGAAGGCCGGCCCGCCCTTCGTCAAGGCCGCGATCCCGGCCAATACCTATACCGGCCAGACGACAGCGGTCCCCGCCGCGGCGGTGATGAACTACCTCGTGACCCATGAGGGCATGAAGGAAGAGACCGTCTACGAGATGACCAAGGCCATCTACGAAAACCTCGGCGATCTCGGCGCCGCCCACGCCGCCGCGCGCTCGATCAAGCTCGAAGGCGCGCTGGAGGGCATGCCGATCCCGCTGCATCCGGGCGCGGTGCGCTACTTCAAGGAAAAGGGCCTGAAGGTCGGCTCCTGAGCCGATCCTGCAGCCAATCTGACGGGCGGGGCCGGTTCATCCGGCCTCGCCTTTTCTCTGAGCGGAAGACGTGACCATGAGCAAAGACGAGACGCAGCCTCTGGCAGTGCCCGATATCGGCGGCGTTCACACGCAGTCGCCTGCGGTCATCGTCGATCCCGAGCATGGGCTTCCCCCCGGCTTCGGACCCGGCTGGCAGGGCCGGCTGCTGTTCTGGATCGCGGTCGCCTTCTCGCTCTTCCAGATCGCCACCGCCTTCAACGTCCCGCTCGACCACCGGCTCATTGGCATCACCCTGGTCGATGTCCTGCGCGCGACAATGGCGGTCTGGCTGGTCTGGATCGTCGTTCAGGCCGTCCGGTCACGGCCCTATCTCGGCATGCTGCTCGCCTGGATTCCCATCGTCGTCGTGGTCGAGCTTCTCGCCCGCTTCGGCGGCTCGCTGCCCAACCAGATCCTGCGGACGCTGCATGTCGGATTCCTCTGCCTGGTTGCCGGCGGTCTGCTGGCCCAGCACAAGAGCGAAACCACGACTGCCCGCATCCTGGCCTGGTCGCTCGCCGGCATCGGCTTCGTCATCGGGCTCTATCACTGGGCTCTCTATGAGGAACTCGTGGCGCGCGCCGGCGAGGTCACGCCGGCCGATCTCGTCGTCGGCATCAGCGCGATTGCCGTGCTCTTCATCATCTGCTGGCGTTTCATGGGGCCGGCCCTGCCGATCGTCTCGGGGCTTTTCCTGGCCTATTGCCTGTTCGGGCAATGGCTGCCGGCGCCGCTGAACCATCGCGGCTATTCGCTCGAACAGGTGATCGAGCACATGGCCTTCGGCACGGAGGGCCTCTACGCCACCCCGACCGGGGTTTCGGCCACCTTCATCTTCCTGTTCATCCTGTTCGGGTCCTTCCTGGAGCGGGCCGGCATGATCCAGCTCTTCACCGACATCGCCATGGGGCTGTTCGGCAGCGCCCGCGGCGGACCGGCCAAGGTCGCCGTCTTCTCATCGGCGATGATGGGCACGATCTCGGGGTCGGGCGTGGCGAACGTCGTCTCGACCGGCCAGTTCACCATTCCGCTGATGAAGCGTTTCGGCTACCGCGCCGCCTTCGCCGGCGGCGTCGAGGCCACCGCCTCGATGGGCGGGCAGATCATGCCGCCTGTGATGGGCGCGGTCGCCTTCATCATGGCCGAGACGATCGACGTGCCCTATGCCGAAATCGTCCAGGCGGCGATCGTGCCGGCGATCCTCTACTACACGGCGGCCTTCCTCGCCGTGCATCTGGAAGCCGGAAAGCGCGGGCTGGTCGGCCTGCCGCGCGAGGAATTGCCGAGCGCCAGCAAGGCGCTGGCGACGAAATGGTACCTGATCCTGCCGCTGGCGGTGCTCGTCTACCTGCTCTTCTCCGGCTACACACCGCTCTTCTCCGGCTCGGTCGGCCTGGCGCTCACCGTGGTGCTGATCCTGGGCGGCTCGCTGGCGCTGGGGATCGGGCCGATCGCGCTGCGGGTGCTGTTCTGGGTCGGACTCGGCCTGCTCTGCGCCTTCTTCTTCTGGTACGGCATCCTGGTCATGGTCGGGGTGGTGCTGCTGCTCATCCTCGCCAGCCTGATGACGCGGGGCGGCGCCGAGACGGTCGCCGCGTGCCGCGAGGCGCTCGCCGACGGTGCGCGCCAGGCTATCCCGGTCGGCGTCGCCTGCGCCGTGGTCGGCATCGTCATCGGCACGATGACGCTGACCGGCGTCGGCACGATCTTCGGCAACGCGGTCGTCGCGGTCGGCGAGAAGTCGCTGTTCCTGGCGCTGGTGCTGACCATGATCGTCAGCCTGATCCTCGGCATGGGCATCCCGACGATCCCCAACTACATCATCACCTCCTCGATCGCCGCGCCGATCCTGCTCAAACTCGGCGTGCCGCTGATCGTCAGCCACATGTTCGTGTTCTATTTCGGCATCATGGCGGACCTGACGCCGCCTGTGGCGCTGGCCGCCTTCGCGGCGGCGCCCATCGCCAAGGAATCCGGCTTCAAGATCTCGTTCCAGGCCGTGAAGATCGCCATGGCCGGCTTCGTCATCCCGTTCATGGCGGTCTACGACCCCGCCCTGATGCTGCAGCCGGTGCAGGGCGTCACGGGCTTCGCCTATGTGGTGGGCGCAGCCTACATCATCGGCAAGGCGCTCCTGGCGATCACGCTCTGGGGCGCGGCGACGATCGGCTTCCTGAAGCGCGACATGGCGGTGTGGGAGCGGCTGCTCGCGGCCGCCGCAGCGGGCTCGCTGGTGACGGCGCTGCCGATCACCGACGAGATCGGCTTCGGCCTGGCCGCACTCCTGATCGGCCTGCATCTCTGGCGCGCCCGGACGGCAGAGCGCGTCGCCGCATGAGCCGGGCCCGGGCATGAGCTTGTCGCGCAGATGAGCCTCTGCCTGGCGGCCGGCGCTCTCATGGTGTCGCTGGGCGCGGGCGAGATCACGCTCGCCTGGCGTCATTCGGTTCAGAAAACGCTGTGGGAGGAGGTCTGGCGGGACACGCCCGCCGGGCTCGTGATGACGGAGGCGCGCATCCAGGGCTCGGGCGCCGGCATGGAGGCGCCGCCGGAGGCTAAGCTCATCGAGGGGTTCTGGCGCTGGAGGCCGGCACTCCCGCCCCAAAGCGAGATCGTCATGCGCCGCTCGGGCGCCACTGCCGATTGGCAGGTCTGTGTGCCTGGCGCCTGCCGGCCGATGGGGGACTATCTCCCGCCTGAAGCCGATCCGGTGGTTCTGAAGCGCTGCTCCTGAGGGCCTGCCCCTGAAGGCTCAGCCGCCTTCGGTCAGCCGCTCGACCTTGATCACGCGGCGCATCAGATTGAGCATTCCATAAGCCGCGAAGCCCGAGAACACTGCCATCAGCGCATAGCTGATGATCGGACCGAGCTCGAACAGACCCGCCAGCGCCCAGCCCGAAGCCAGCGCGACGCCGAAGAGTTCGACGGCGATCAGGATGCCCAGCGAAACCACCATGATCAGGTTGCGCCAGTTGGTGCGCCTTGCGGCCATGTCGTCAGTCCTCGGTCGTGGCGCGCGGGAGATGCCACTTTTCGGGCGCAAGCTCTAGCGAAGCCGGCTCCAGCATGCAACAAAATCGCGCCGTCCGGCTGAAATGGTTGCTCCCGCCAAGCTTGAAAAGACCCTGATGATCGATACGCCTGTCTTCGGTTCGGCAGCCTGCGCCGCGCCCCACCATCTCGCCTCGGAAGCCGGGCGCGCCATTCTCGCCGAGGGCGGCAACGCCATCGAGGCGATGGTTGCGATGGCCGCGACCATCTCGGTCGTCTACCCCCATATGAACGCGATCGGCGGCGACGGTTTCTGGCTGGTCCACGAGCCCGGCGGCAAGATCCACGCGATCGAAGCCTGCGGGTCGGCCGGAGCGCTCGCCACCATCGATCGCTACCGCGAGAAAGGCTACGACGTCATCCCCCAGCGCGGGCCGGACTCGGCGCTGACGGTCGCGGGCGCGGTCAGTGGCTGGGAGGCGGCGCTGTCGCTCTCGACGGCGCTCGGCGGCCGCATGCCGCTGAAGGATCTGCTGGCCGACGCCATCCGCCACTGCGACGAAGGCTATGAGGTTTCGCCCTCCGAACTGCGGACCTGGCCGCAGCAGGTCGAGGCGGTGAAGGAGGCGATCGGTTTCAGCGACTTCTTCTGGCCGGGCGGGGAGCAGCCCAAGGCGGGTGCGCGGCGCAAGCCCGAAGCGCTCGGCGCGACCTTCCGCCAGCTCGCCGATGCCGGCCTGTCCGATTTCTACCGTGGCGATATCGGCCGCGAGATCGCCGCCGATCTCGACAGGATCGGCGCACCCGTGACCCGCGCGGATTTGCAGGCGTACCGGGCCCGCATCGTTCCCCCGCTCTCGATCAGGCTGCCGGGGTTGAGCGTTTACAACTGCGCCCCGCCGACCCAAGGGGTGGCGGCACTGATGATCCTTGGCATCTTCGAGAAGCTCGGCGTCGCCCGCGCCGAGGGTTTCGACCACCATCACGGTCTGGTCGAGGCGACCAAGCGCGCGTTTGCGATCAGGGACAGGATCGTCACCGACCCGGCCTTCGCGACGGTGGATCCCGAGAGCGTCCTGACCGACGCTGTCTTCGCCCGCGAGGCCGCCGCGATCGACCGGAAGCGCGCCGCCGCCTGGCCGTTCAAGACCGGCGAGGGCGACACGGTCTGGATGGGCGCGATCGACGGCTCGGGCCTGGCCGTCTCCTATATCCAGTCGATCTACTGGGAATATGGCTCGGGCTGCATCCTGCCGCGCACCGGCATCAACTGGCAAAACCGCGGCGTCTCCTTCTCGCTCGACGCCAAGGCGCTGAACCCGCTGCAGCCGGGCCGCAAGCCGTTCCATACGCTGAACCCGGCGCTTGCCCGCTTCGACGACGGCCGCATCATGTCCTATGGCGCGATGGGCGGCGACGGCCAGCCCCAGTTCCAGGCTCAGATCCTGTCGCGCTACCGCCTCGGCCAGAGCCCAGCGGCCGCCGTCGACGCGCCGCGCTGGCTCTTCGGCCGGACCTGGGGCGCGGGCTCGCTCTCGCTCAAGCTCGAAAGCCGCTTCGACCCGATGCTGCTCGCCCGCCTGACCGGCGCCGGGCATCCGGTCGAGGAGTATTCGGAAGCCTATTCCGACCAGTTCGGTCATGCGGGCATGCTGGTCAAGCACCCGAAGGGCCATGTCGAGGCGACGCATGATCCGCGCTCCGACGGTGATGCCAAGGGCTGCTAAGGGGTGACCACCATGCTCGTCGACGATCCGTTCCGCTGCTTCGTTCCCTATCCGCAGGCGCCCGTGAAACACGCGCCGACCGGCCCGCTCGCGGGGCTGACGCTGGCGGTGAAGGACCTCTACGACGTCAAGGGCTACCCGACAGGGGCCGGCTCGCCGCTCGTCCTCGCCCAGTCCGGCATCAAGACCAAGACCGCGCCGGTGGTGAAGGCGCTGCTCGAGGCCGGCGCCCGCTTCGTCGGCAAGACCCATACCGACGAGCTCGCTTTCTCGCTGAACGGCAAGAACGCGCATTTCGGCTCCCCCATCAATCCGGCGGCGCCGGATCGCATCACCGGCGGCTCCTCCTCGGGCTCAGCGGCGGCCGTCGCCGGGCGGCTCGCCGATATCGGGCTCGGCTCCGACACGGGCGGCTCCGTGCGGGCGCCCGCCAGCTATTGCGGCCTCTTCGGCATCCGCCCGAGCCATGGCCGGATCTCGCTGAAGCGGGCCTGGCCGCTGGCCGACTCGTTCGACACCGCGGGCTGGTTCGCGCGGGACGGCGAGGTCTTCGCCCGCGTCGGCGAGGTGCTGCTCGGCAAGGACAAGCTCGCCTTGCCGGTGACCCCGCGGCTGCTGCTGGCCGACGACCTCTTCGCCCAGGCCGTCCCGGAGGCGGAGACGATCCTGCGCAACGTCGTCCAGCGCATCGTGCCGCAGCTCGGCGAGCCCGAGACGGTGAAGGCGGTGCGCGATCTCGATGCGCTGTACTGGGCCTTCCGCTGGCTGCAGGGCCGCGAGGCCTGGGCGGCCGACGGCGCGCTGATCGAACGCCTGGCCATGCCGCTGGGGCCCGGCGTGACCGAGCGCTTCGCCTTCTCCAAGGCGATCACCGATGCCGACCACGCCAAGGGCGAGGCCGTCCGCAAGGCCTTCCGCACGCGGCTGGCCAAGCTGCTCGGCCAGGACGGGGTGCTGATCCTGCCGACCGTGCCCGACATCGCCCCGCTCGTCAGCGCGCCGGAAGACCAGCTCGACGATTTCCGCAACCGCGCGCTGCGCCTGCTCTGCCTCGGCGGCCTCTCGGGCTTTCCGCAGGTGACGGTGCCGGTCGCACGGCGCGAGGGTGCTCCGCTGGGCCTGTCGCTGCTCGGGCCGAAGGGCTCGGACAAGTCGCTGATCGCCTTCGCCACGACCTTCGAGCGCGCCGCGCGGGTGCGGATCGCCTGATGGTCCGGACGGGAGAAAGCCCATGAGCGGCGACCACCATCACGACCACGATCACGACAACCACTTCACCCCGATCGAGGCGCGGGTGAAGGCGCTGGAATCGCTGATGGTGGCGAAGGGTTATGTCGATCCGGCCGCGCTCGACGTCATCGTCGACATCTATGAGACCAAGATCGGCCCGCGCAACGGCGCCCGCGTCGTGGCGCGCGCCTGGACTGATCCCGCCTTCGCGGCGCGGCTGAAGGCGGACGGCACGGCGGCCGTCGCCGAGCTCGGCTTCGGCGGGCGCGGCGGCGAGCACACCGTCGCCTGCTTCAACACCCCGCAAGAGCACAACCTGATCGTCTGCACGCTGTGCTCCTGCTATCCGTGGCCGCTGCTCGGCCTGCCGCCGGTCTGGTACAAATCCCCGCCCTATCGATCCAAGGCGGTGCTCGACCCGCGCGGCACGCTCGCCGATTTCGGACTGACGCTGCCGCAAGGCCAGCGCATCCGCGTCTGGGATTCGACCGCCGAGACGCGCTTCCTCGTCATACCCATGCGCCCGGCCGGGACCGAGGGCTGGTCGGAGGAGAAGCTCGCTTCCATCGTCAACCGCGATGCGATGATCGGCACCGGGCTGCCGCGGGTGCAAGATGCTGACGGGGAGACTGCGTCATGAACGGCGCCCAGGACCTCGGCGGGCAGATGGGCTTCGGCCCCGTGCGCCCCGAAACTGACGAGCCGATCTTCCATGCAGACTGGGAGAAGCGCGTTCTGGCGATCAATGTCGCGGCCGGCGCCATGGGCGCCTGGACGATCGATGGCATCCGCGCCGCCCGCGAGAGCCTGCCGCCGGCGCAGTATCTCTCCTCCTCCTATTACGAGATCTGGCTCGCCGGGCTGAACCGGATGCTGGTCGAGAAGGGCTTTGTCACGCCCGAGGAGCTGGAGCAGGGCCAGCCGCTCGCACCGGCGAAGACGCCCAAGCGCGTCCTCAAGGGCGAGGAGGTCGCCAACGTTCTGCGCCGCGGCTTCCCCTATGAGCGCGAGGCGGAGGCCCCGGCGCGCTTCGCCGTCGGCGATGCGGTCCGCACCATCATGATGCACCCGCAGCACCACACCCGCCTGCCGCGCTATGCCCGCGGCAAGGCCGGCGTGATCGAGCGGATCACCGGCTGCCATGTCTTCCCCGACACCGGCGCGCAGGGGCTGCCCGAGACGGCGCAATGGCTCTACACGGTCGTCTTCAGCGGCCCCGAACTCTGGGGCCGCGACGCCGACCCGACATCATCGGTCTCGATCGAGGCCTGGGAGAGCTATCTTGAACCGGCCTGACGCAAACCACGCAGTCGCGCTCGCCGCCGACACGCCGATCCCGCGCGATGCCGACGGCCCGGTCTTCGCCGAGCCCTGGCAGGCTATGGTCTTCGCGCTCGTCGTGCAGTTGCAGGAGCGCGGAATCTTCACGGCCGAGGAATGGGCGCAGGCGCTCGGCACTGAGATCCGCGAGGCGCTGGCCAAAGGCGGCTGCCGCGACGGCTCTGATTATTACGAGCGCTGGTGCGAGGCGCTGGAGCACCTGCTCATCGAGAAGGGCCTCGCCTCGCATGACGGCATCGACAGCCTGGCGGCGTCATGGGCGCGGGCAGCCGAGGCGACGCCGCATGGACGGCCGATCCTGATCGAGAACGATCCGCAGCCCCCTCAGTCCTCATCCTGAGGAGCTGCGAAGCAGCGTCTCGAAGGATGCTCCAGGAGGCCCCGGTCACATCTGGAACATCCTTCGAGACGCAAGCCTGCCGGCTTGCTCCTCAGGATGAGGGCTGGAGTGGGACGGATCGCCCGGTTACGCCACCCCGAGCGACAAGAGATCATGCACATGCACGAGCCCGACCGGCCGCTGATCTGAATCGGCGACGATCAGCGCGGTGATGCGCAGCCGGTTGACCATCTCCAGCGCCTCGCCCGCCAGCGCGTCGGGCGCGATGCGGCGGGGGTTGGCGCTCATCACGTCCCGCGCCCGCTGGGCAAGACCGCCGCCCATCAGCTTGCGGCGCAGATCGCCATCGGTGACGACGCCGGCCAGCGCTCCATCCGCATCGATCACGATGGCGCAGCCGAAGCCCTTGGCCGAGATCATCGCGACCACGTCGGCCACCGCGGCGTCGAGCCCCACGATCGGCAGCGCCGCATCGCGATGCATGATGCTGGCGACCGTCTTGAGCTGCGCGCCGAGCTTGCCGCCGGGGTGGTAAACGAAGAAATCCTGCCGCGAGAAGCCGCGCGCCTCGAGCAGCGCCACCGCCAGCGCATCGCCCAACGCCATCTGCATCGTCGTCGAGGTGGTCGGCGCGAGCCCGTTCGGGCAGGCTTCCTCCGCCTTCGGCAGGAGCAGCGTCACATCCGCCTCGCGGCCGAGCGCGCTGTCGGCATTGGCGGTGATCGCGATCAGGCCGACCCGGAAGCGCCGCGTATGCGCGACGATGGCGGCAAGCTCCGCCGTCTCGCCCGACCAGGACAGCGCGATGACGACGTCATTGGGCTGCACCATGCCGAGATCGCCATGGCTGGCCTCGGCCGGGTGGACGAAATGCGCGGGCGTACCGGTCGAGGCCAGGGTCGCAGCGATCTTGCGCCCGACATGGCCGGACTTGCCCATGCCGGAGACGACGACGCGCCCGCCCGCGGCCTGGATCATCGCGACGGCGGCGCCGAAGGGCTCGCCCAGGCCATTGCCGAGCGCGGCGTGGAGCGTGTCGAGCCCGGCGCGCTCGGTGGCGATGGTGCGGAGCGCGGAGGCGCGGATATCGGCTGTCATGGCGCGCGCTCTAGCACAGGGAACGCCCGGCTTGCCAGCATCGGCCCTCGGACCCGCCATGCGTTGACGCCCCGTTAACCGCATTCGTTCTAAATCCGTTAACCATGCGCGCTCTCCCGGGCGCGCCGAAGAGCTCATGCCTGGAGCGATCGAGCCCCGTGTTTGCCCGCGCCCCCCTGCTTCTGACCAGCGTCGCCGCCGCCAGCCTCGTGCTGGCGACGACCGTCGTGTCGGCGCAGCAGGCACGCCGAACCCCATTGCGCCCGACCGTTCCCGCCTATGTCGCCCAGCAGCCGCCCCGGGAGCAGCGGGTTGTCCCCGCGACGCCCGATTCGGTCGGCGATCCCGCCGCCCTGATCCAGAACCAGCCTTCGGCGATTTCACGCACGGCTCCGGCCAATGCCAGCCGCTCCGTCAGATCAAGCGGCGTGCGCGGCGTCACGCAGCGCCAGTTCCGGCCGCCGCAGCCGACGGTCACCGGCCTGCCGCCCGCCACGCCGCCTCCGCCGCCGGTTCGCCGCAGCGCGACGGTTCCGGAAGACCCCTATGCCCCGCTTGGCCTCAGGGTCGGCAGCGTGGTGCTGCGCCCCGCGCTCACCAACGGCGTCGGCTATGACACCAACCCGCAGCGCACCGCCGGATCGACCCGCAAAGGCTCGCCCTTCAGCCGGCATGACGGCGAGGTCGAAGTCCAGTCGGACTGGAACGTGCATGAGCTGACGGGCCGGCTGCGCGCCGGCTACAGCGAGTTCTACCGCGACCGCGAAGCCTCCCGCCCCGATGGCGAGGGCAATCTCCAGCTCCGGCTCGACGCGTCCCGCGACACCCGCATCCTGCTCGAAACCCGGGCCCGGCTCGACACGCAGCGCCCCGGCTCGCCGGACCTGACAGCCGCCGTCGTCGGCCGTCCGCTGGTCTATCAGTACGGCGCCTCGGCGGGCGTCACGCATGACATCAACCGCCTGCAGATGACGCTGCGCGGCTCGGTCGACCGCAGCGACTATGAGGATGGCAAGCTGAGCAATGGCGGCATCGTCAGCCAGCGCGACCGCAACCAGACCCAATACGGCCTGCGCCTGCGCGCAGCTTACGAGGTGACGCCGGGCTTCAGGCCCTTCGTCCAGGGCGAGGTCGACACCCGCGAATTCGACGAGGCGGTCGATTCGAGCGGCTACCGGCGCTCCTCGGACGGCGTCACCGGCCGCGTCGGCTCGACCTTCGAGATCAGCCGCCAGCTCACCGGCGAGGTCTCGGCCGGCTACCAGAACCGCAAATACGACGACAGCCGGCTGCGCAACCTGAAAGGGTTCGTCGGCGACGCCGCGATCCTGTGGTCGCCGACGCCCTTGACCACCGTGACCCTGCGCGGCACCGCCGAACTCGGCGACACCACCGTCGCGGGCTCCTCGGGCACCACGGCGCGGCGCGCCTCGCTGGAGATCGCCCATGCGCTGCGCCGCAACCTCATCGTCATCGGCTTCGGCAGCTTCAACCGCACCGAATATGAAGGGCAGAACCTGCGCGAGGATTCATCGACGATCGGCGCCCGGGTCGAATACAGGCTGACGCGGACCTTCGCGGTGCGCGCGAGCTTCACCCATGAGCGGCTGAATTCGAGCGCGCAGGGCTCCGACTATACGGCCAATGTCGCGCAGGTGGGCTTGAGGGTGCAGTTCTGACCACCCGCATCATTCCCGGGCTTGACCCGAGAATCTCGGAAACCAGCGCCCTCCGGTCATGAGATGGTCGGGTCAAGCCCGACCATGACGCGGAAGCCCCGCTACTCCATCCCTTCCAGTTCGATGATCATCCCCTCAATCATCGTCAGGCCGATCTGCCAGAAGGCGGGATCGCGCGCGTCGAGCCCGAAGGGCGCCAGCAGTTCGGCATGGTGCTTGGTTCCGCCCGCCGAGAGCAGGGCGAAATAGCGCTCCTGGAAGCCCTCCGCCGCGTTCTGGTAGACGCCGTAGAGCGAGTTCACCAGGCAATCACCGAAGGCATAGGCGTAGACGTAGAAGGGCGAATGGATGAAGTGCGGGATGTAGCACCAGAACGGCTCGTAGTCGGGGCCGAGCCGGATCGCGGGCCCCAGGCTTTCCGCCTGAACGCTCATCCACAGTTCGCACAAAGCCTCGGCGGTCAGCTCGCCCGATTTGCGCGCCTCATGCACCTTCCGTTCGAAGGAGTAGAACGCGATCTGGCGCACGACCGTGTTGATCATGTCCTCGACCTTGGCGGCCAGCATCGCCTTGCGCTGCTTGGGGTCCTGCGTGCCGTCGAGCAGCCGCCGGAAGGTCAGCATTTCCCCGAAGACGCTCGCGGTCTCGGCCAGCGTCAGCGGCGTCGGCGCCATCAGCGCGCCATTGGGCGCGGCCAGCACCTGATGCACGCCATGGCCGAGTTCATGGGCGAGCGTCATCACGTCGCGCGGCTTGCCCTGGTAATTCACCAGGACATAAGGATGCGCGGAGGGCACCGTCGGGTGAGCGAAGGCGCCCGGCGCCTTGCCCGGGCGCACCGGCGCGTCGATCCATTTCTCGTCGAAGAAGCGCCGGGCGATGTCGGCCATCTCAGGCGAGAAGGCGCCATAGGCGTCGAGCACCGTGTCGCGCGCCTCCGTCCAGGGGATGGTGCGCTGCTCGACCTTCGGCAGCGGCGCGTTGCGGTCCCAGAAATCCAGCGCCTCGCGCCCGAACCATTTGGCCTTCAGCTTGTAGTAGCGGTGCGACAGCCGCGGATAGGCGTCCCGCACGGCGGTGACCAGCGCGTCCACCACCTCGCGCTCGACGCGGTTGGCGAGATGGCGCGAATCCGCGACATCCTCGAACTTGCGCCAGCGGTCGGAGATTTCCTTGTCCTTGGCGAGCGTGTTGGTGATCAGCGCGAAGATGCGCAGATTGGCGCGGAAGACCTCGCTCAGCGCCTCGGCCGCGGCCTTGCGCACCGCGCCGTCGGTATCCTGCAGCTTGTTCAGCGTCAGTTCGAGCGTCAGCTCCTCGCCGCCCATCCGGAAGCGCAGGGAGGCGATGGTCTCGTCGAAGAGCCGGTTCCAGGCGGCGTGCCCGGTCATCGACTTCTCGTGGAACAGCGCCTCGATCCGGTCCTCCAGCTGGTGCGGCTTGTCCTTGGCCAGATCCGCCAGCCAGGGCTGCCAGTGCGACAGCGGCCCCTGCGCGGCGATGTTCGCCAGCAGCGCCGGGTCGATGCGGTTGAGTTCGAGCTCGAAGAACAGCAGCTCCGTCACCGCCGCGTTGAGCTTGTCCTGCGTGTCGCCATAGAACTTGGCGCGCTGCGGATCGGTGGTGTCGCCGGCATAGACCAGGCCCGCATAGGCGCCGATCCGCCCCAGCAGATCGCTGAGCCCCTCGAAAGCCTTGACCGCCTCGGCCAGCATCGCGCCGGCCTCTCCATGCTCGGCCAGCGTGCCGAGCTTGCCGCGATAGAGCGAGGCGAAGCTCTGCGATTCGCTGAGCGCCCGGTCGAGATCGGCCTGCAGGGCCGCCGAATCCATCGCGGGATAGAGATGGCTCAAATCCCATTCGGGCAGGGGGCCGAGCGCCTTGGCGGTGGCCGCCGCCGTCGCGGCGGCGCTGGCGTGCATCGGCCTGTCGAACGCAATCGTCATCTGATGGATCCCCTCGCGGACATGGCGGGCTTTGTACTCATATGCGCGGGGCGGGTGAGCGGATCAACGCCGCTGTGCGACCGATCGTGTCGCGAGCGCGCGCTTAAGCGCCGCTTAACCGTTCTGGCCGAGGATGCCCCAGAACGGAACAGCGATTCCCGCCGTGAATCGTCTCGGTTCCGCATTGCCTGCCTATCGAGGTGTCATGACCGCCACCGTCCTCGTCGTTGACGACGATCCCGTCCAGCGCCGCCTGCTCGACGCCATGCTCAAGCGTTCCGGCTACGACGTCGTCGCCGCCGAGACCGGACACGCCGCCATCCAGCTTCTGGCCGGCCCCGAAGGCGACCGCTTCGACGCCATCGTGCTCGATCTCGTCATGCCCGAGCTCGACGGCATGGGCGTTCTCGCCGCTTTGCGCGAGCGCGGCATCGAGACGCCGGTCATCGTGCAGACGGCCAATGGCTCGATCGAGACCGTGGTCCAGGCGATGCGCGCCGGGGCGATCGACTTCGTCGTCAAGCCGGTCGGCGCCGAGCGCCTCCAGATCTCGCTCAAGAACGCGCTCAAGCTCGGCGCGCTGGAACATGAGCTGCGCCATATCAAGCGGCGCGCCTCCGGCACGCTCGGCTTCCGCGACCTCGCGACCAAGAGCGCCGACATGGCACGCGTCGTGCGCCTGGCCGAGCGCGCTGCCAAATCCAACATCCCGATCCTCGTCGAAGGCGAATCCGGCGTCGGCAAGGAGGTGCTGGCGCGTGCGATCCAGGGCTCCAGCGACCGCAAGGGCAAGCCCTTCGTCACGGTCAACTGCGGCGCGATCCCGCATAATCTGGTCGAATCGATCCTGTTCGGGCATGAGAAGGGCGCCTTCACCGGCGCCACCGAACGCCATATCGGCAAGTTCGTCGAAGCCAGCGGCGGCACGCTCTTCCTCGACGAGGTCGGCGAACTGCCGCTCGACGCGCAGGTGAAGCTGCTGCGCGCCATCCAGGAAGGCGAGGTCGATCCCGTCGGGGCCAAGAAGTCGGTGCGCGTCGACATCCGCATCATCTCGGCGACCAACAAGAGCCTGCTCGATCAGGTCAAGGCCGGCGAATTCCGCGAGGACCTCTATTACCGCCTCAATGTCTTCCCGATCACGCTGCCGCCGCTGCGCCAGCGCCGCGAGGACATCGCCGATCTGGCGCGCGGCTTTCTCGCCCGCTTCGCCGCCGAGGAGGGCAAGAAGCTGCGCGGAATCAGCGCCGAGGCGCTCGCCCTGATCAGCGGCTATGATTGGCCGGGCAATGTCCGCCAGCTCGAGAACGCGATGTTCCGCGCCGTGGTGCTGGCCGACGGCGATGAACTCACCATCGCCGAATTCCCGCAGATCGCCGCGCAGATGGAGGGCTACGACGTCCGCATTCCGCCTGCGCCGGCTCTGGGTCCCGCGGAAGCGCGCAACGACACGCCGCGCATCATCCAGATGCCGGTGCGCGACCCCAACGCGCTCGATCTCGTCGCCGGCTCCGACATGCGCACCCTCGACGACCTCGAGCGCGAGATCATCAAATTCGCGCTGGCGCATTACCGCGGCCACATGTCCGAGATCTCGCGCAAGCTCGGCATCGGCCGCTCGACCCTCTATCGCAAGCTCAAGGATTACGGGCTGATCGAGGCCGAAGCGTCCGCGGATGAAACCGACGCGGCCTGAGCCGCGACGAACCGAATGGCGGCGCCTGTTGCGCTGCCGCATCTTGTCGAAACAGCCCGAGTCACGCAGGAATGCGGCTCTCGGCTAAAATTTATGGGAATAGCGACCATGCGTCGTCGCCATTGGGCGGATCTGGCCTGCGTCTCGGCGCTCGCCCTCGCGCTGAACGCCCCCGCCGCTTTCGCCGAAGGCCCCGGCGTGATCGACCCCACGCTGGGCATCCCGCTGCCGGAGCAGCCCGCGCTCCTGCTGCTCGATGATGAGAAGCCGAGCACCAACCCGGCCGCCACGGCCCCGGCCGAGCCGGACTCGGCGGCACCGCCGGATGCGCAGACCGCGACCCTGCCCCAGGCCGAGCCCGGCATGGTGACAGGCGCGGTCACGCCCTCGGCCAGGCCCGAGACCACGCTGATGGCACCGGAGCCGCAGCTCGCCCCCGTCGCGGTTCCCGACGAGCCGGTGACGCTCGATATCCCGCAGATCGACCTGCCGCCGGCAGACCCCGCGCTCGTGGCACCGCAGGCCGCGCCAGTGTTGCGCAGCGCCGAGCCGGCCATCGCCCCGCCCGATCTGCCGAAGGTCGTCGTCGATCTGCCGGCGGCGTCTTCCGATCTCGCTGCCCAGATCCTGGCCCGCGCCCCCGAGGCGCTGGCCCTGCCGCGCCTGGGCGAGCGCGAGCGCGCCGAGATCCTCGCCGCTTACGAGGCCAACGGCCACAAGCCGCTCTGGATCGACGGCAAGGGCTGGAGCGCGGCCGGCCTGCGCCTGACCGAGAAGCTCGGGCGCGCCGGCGAAGACGGGCTGAGGCCCGGCGATTATCCGCTGCCGGCCTTCGAGGCCAGCGACAAGGGCAGCCTCGCCGAGGCCGATGTCAGGCTGTCGGCACTCGCCGTGCTCTATGCCCGCGATGCCCGCGGCGCGCGCGTCGATCCGCGCCGCCTGTCGAAGCTGCTGACGCCGACCCTGTCCCTGCCCTCCGCCACCGAGGTTCTCTCCGAGCTGGCGGGGGCGGCGGATGCCGGCGCCGTGCTCGCCGCCTACAACCCGCCCCATGAGGGCTATCGCCGGCTCAAGGCCAAGCTCGCCGAACTGCGCGAGCACCAGGACGACACGCCGCTGGTGCGCATCCCGTCGGGGCCGGCGCTGAAGCTCGGCATGCGCGACGATCGCGTGCCGCTGGTGCGCGCCCGGCTGGGCCTGGGCCCGACCGAGGAGCCGGTCTTCGACCGCTCGACCGCGACCGCGCTGGCCACATTCCAGAAACAGGCCGGCCTGCCGGCCACCGGCATCCTGGGCGCCCAGACGCTGGCGGCGCTCGGCACGCCGGCCACCGCGCGCGGCGAACAGGATATCGTCGCCCAGATGGAGCGCTGGCGCTGGCTCCCGGCCGATCTCGGCACCGACCACATCATGGTCAACGTCCCTGAATTCCGGGTTCGCGTCATCCGCCAGGACAAGATCGTCCACGAAACCCGCGCGATCGTCGGCAAGCCCGAGACCGCAACGCCCATCTTCTCGCACAAGATGGACCACGTCATCGTCAACCCGTCCTGGTATGTGCCCCCGTCCATCCTGCGGAAGGAGTTTCTGCCGGGGCTCGCGGCCGATCCCGAATACGCCGCCAAGCGCGGCTATGTCGTGACGCGCGGCAAGGGCGGCATCTCGGTGCGCCAGCCGCCGGGCGAGCGCAACGCGCTCGGCTGGATCAAGTTCATGTTCCCCAACGACCATGCCGTCTACCTGCACGACACGCCCAACCGCCGGCTCTTCGCCAACGAGAAGCGCGCCTTCAGCCATGGCTGCGTGCGTGTCGACAACCCCTTCCTGCTCGCCGACCAGGTGCTGGGGCCGGAATGGACGCAGGAGCGGCTGAAGCGGCTGATCGGCTCGGGCGAGCGGCGCATCAACCTGCCGCAGCCGCTGGCGATCCACCTCGTCTACAACACCCATGTCGTCGGCGCCGATGGCGCGCTCACCACCTTCGAGGATCTCTACGGCTTCCACCGCCTGGTACGGCAGGCGCTCGAACAGCGCGGCTGAAGCCGGCGTCTTCGGGGGAGGCGGCAGGCCGGGCCGACAGCGGGCGTGCTGCCTGACCCTGCCGGATCGTCGCGAGGCACCGTTTCGCCACGATCCCCCGATAGCCAGATTTGCGCAGAAACGAATGGCGTGCCGATTGCCGGCTTGCTAACGACTCGTTAACGCTTCTCCGCAACTGTTCGTTCACGTTCATCGCGCCGCTAAGGCCGGGGCATCGAGACGGGTCAGGCAGATTGGGCAGCTTAAACGCCATGCTTTCGGGACGAGCTTCGTGGTGCACGAAGCACGCTCTCCGCCGGGCCTTGACATGGGGTGTCGCGGCCGGCGCGCTGCTGCTCGGCGTGCGCGGCACGCAGGACGCCGTCGCCAATGGCGACACCCGCACGATCTCGATCAAGCACATGCACACCAAGGAGGAGACGACCGTCACCTTCAAGCGTGACGGGCGCTATGTCGCCGAAGGCCTCGAGAAGCTGAACTGGGCCCTGCGCGACTGGCGCACCGACGAACCGATCCGCATGGATCCGCGCCTCTTCGACGTCGCCTGGGAGGTCCAGCGCCAGGTCGGCTCCGAGCAGCCCTTCCATGTCGTCTCGGCCTATCGTTCGCCGGGCACCAACTCGATGCTGCGCCGACGCTCGCGCGCCGTCGCCAAGCACAGCCAGCACACGCTCGGCAAGGCGATGGATTTCTATCTGCCCGACGCAGCCACGGCGCGCATCCGCGAGGCCGGCATGCGGCTGCAGCGCGGTGGCGTCGGCTTCTATCCCGGCGCCCACACCCCCTTCATCCATCTCGACGCCGGCTCGGTGCGCTCCTGGCCGCGCATGACGCGCGACCAGCTCGTGCGCCTGTTCCCGGACGAGAAGACCGTCCATCTCCCTGCCGACGGCCAGCCGCTGGGCGGCTACGAGATCGCCAAGGCCGAGATCCTGTCCGGCGGCGGCGCGGTGGCCGGCTATGCGGCGGCCGATCTCGACGAGGGCGCGGTGATCTCCTCGGGCCGCAAGAGCCTCTGGGCCTCCCTGTTCGGCGGCGACGAGGAAGAGGCCGACGCCCGCCCGACCCGCGGCCGGCGCGTCGCGCCCAAGCCGCAACCGACCGTCATGGCCTATGCCAATACGGGTTTTGTCGACAGCAACGCCTCCGATGGCGGCCGCTTCGCCGTGGCGGTGGCCGCGCCGACAGCGCCTGCGACGCGCGCGCTCTCCCAGGAGCGTGCCGAGCGCCTGGCGCCGCGCGCCTCAGAGCCGCCCGCGGCGCAGGCCGTCACTGCCGCGCCCCCTCCGCCCCCGCCGGACAACCGGCCGGCGCTGGTCGATGCACCGCTGCCCTTCGCCCGCCCGCGCGGCCTGACGCTGCCGCAGCAGCCGGGCGAGGCCGAGGGCGCCGTCCAGGTCGCCGCCCTCCCCGCCAGCGGCGGCGCGCTGGCCTTCGCCCCCGCGACGGCCGTCCCCGACCAGAAGCTGATCCTCGCCGCCTTGCCGCCACGCCGGCCCGGCGAGATCACGACACCGCCCGAAACCGTCCTCGCCGGACGTCCGACCAACGCACCCTTGCCGCCGGTGCGACCGACCGCGCTCGCGCCCTTCGCACTGGCCGGCAACTCGACCCCGCTGAACGCAGCGGGCCAGCCGGGCCTGCGCGGCTGGGAGATCGGGGCGCAGCCCGCTGCACCCGAGGGCCGGCTTGTCGCCGTCAGCCATCCGCTGCCGCCGAGCCGCCCCCAGAGCGGCGGCGTGACCGTCGCCGCATCGACGCCCGCGCCGGCAGCAGCACCGGCACGGGCCGCCCCCACGCCCATCGTCGCGCAATACGACGCCGACCGCTCCGGCCTCGATTCGCTCTTCGCCGCGGTCGCCCGGACGCCCGCCCCGTCCGGCAGGACCGTCACGGTCGCCACCGCGCGCACGAAGACCAACGCCGCCGCTCCCGCGCCGATCGCGGGGCCGAGCCCGGCCGCGGCGCTGGGCTTCAGCCATGCCGAGCCCAACGACGCCCGCACCGGCTCCTTCAGCGGCCCTGCCGTCCGGCCTTTGCCGACGAATTTCATCCAGAACTGAGCCCGACCGCGCGGCATTAACCGATTGCTGACCTCGTTGGCGCCACACTGCAGGCGATTCGCCAACAGTGAGAGTGACATGGGACAGGTTTTGCAGTTTCGACTGCCGCAAGTGCGGGACGAGGTCCCGGTCGGGGCCACGCTCGATCTGTTGTCGGCGGTGGACTTCGCGCTGCGCGATCTGATCGACATCGGCAACCACGTCACGCTGGACGCGGTGCGCGAACAGGCCGCGGCCTGCCACGCCATGCTGTCGGCCGCCTATGACGCCGAATTCGGCCACGGCTGAAGGCGCATGCGAGCCGAGGCCGGATGCGAGCACCGGCCGCAAGTCTCTCGTGATTTCAAGCGATCGCCGTTTCGGGGGGTGATCCCACCAAGACCCCGATACCGCACGATTCAGCGGTCTTCAAAGGGCCTTGGTGGAGCTGAGGGGAATCGAACCCCTGACCTCTGCAGTGCGATTGCAGCGCTCTCCCATCTGAGCTACAGCCCCGAGGCGATGGCCTTCTAGGCCTTGCGTCGCGTGTCTGTCAATCGCCCGCGCCATGAGTTTCGCCGAGCGGCAGGGGACAAGCCGCGGCCGTTCAACGATGATGAGGAATGCCGATGCGTGCCGTTCTCGACGTGGTGATGCTCGCCTTGGACATCTACACATGGCTGCTGATCATCTCGGCCGTCCTGAGCTGGCTGATCGCCTTCAACGTCCTCAACACCCGCAACCAGTTCGTCGCCACCGTCTGGGACATGCTCTACAAGATCACCGAGCCGGTGCTGCGCCCGATCCGCAACCGGCTGCCCAATATGGGCGGCATCGACCTCTCGCCGATCATCCTGCTGCTGCTGATCTTCTTCGTCCAGCGCGTCATCCAGCTCTATCTCTACCCCGCCGTGTTCTGAGGTGACGCCGCCCTGGTCCGTCACCGGCGACGGGCTGCGGCTGAACGTCAGACTGACGCCACGCGGCGGCAAGGACGCGATCGACGGCGTCGAGACCCTGGCCGACGGCCGCTCCGTCCTCAAGATGCGGGTCCGCGTCGCACCCAGCGACGGCGAGGCCAATGCGGCGCTGATCGCGCTTCTGGCGCGCGAACTGGACCTGCCGCGTCGGGCCGTGACGCTCGTCGCCGGCGCGACCGCCCGGCTCAAGACCCTCAGCCTGAGCGGCGACGCCGCCACCCTCGCCGCGCGTCTGCAGGCGAAGATCGCAGCGTGATGACCGGCCCCCGTCGCTCCCGCAGTGCAGCATTCGCTTGACGAAACCGCCCGCCTCCTGTTCGAAGAGGCCATGGATCTCCCTGCATCGCCCTTTCCCGACCGGCTGACGGAAGGCTACCGCGCTTTCCTCGACGACCGGTTCGACCGCGAGAAAGACCGCTACGAGCAGCTCGCCGAGACCGGCCAGACCCCGAAGATCATGCTGATCGGCTGCTGCGATTCGCGCGTCTCGCCGGAGGTCATCTTCGACGCGCGGCCCGGCGAGATGTTCGTCGTCCGCAACGTCGCCAATCTGGTGCCGCCGTTCTCGCCCGACGACCAGCTCCACGGCACCTCGGCGGCGCTCGAATACGCCGTGCAGGCGCTGCGGGTCGAGCATATCGTCGTGCTCGGCCATGGCCGCTGCGGCGGCATCCGCGCCTTCGCCGACGATGCCCAGGGCCCGCTCTCCTCGGGCGATTTCATCGGCAAATGGATCACGCTGATCGGGCCTGCCGCCGAGCGCACCGGCGGGCGCGGGCGCCACGAGACGCTGGACGGCTATGTCGAGCGCCTCGCCTTTTCCTCGATCCAGCAATCGCTGACCAATCTGCGCACCTTCCCTTGCGTGCAGATCCTCGAGGGCAAGGGCCGGCTGCACTTGCACGGCGCCTATTTCGCCGTCGCCACCGGCGTGCTGATGCTGCTCGACCCGCTCACCGGCCAATTCGTCCCCGCGATCGGCGAGTTGCCGCGCAAGGCGATGCCAATCCGCTGCGACTAACGCAGCCGGATCGTCGCCAGCAGGACCTGCCCCGCCTCGATCCGCAGCGCGACATCCGTCGCCGCATCGATCCGCAGCGCATGGCCGCCAGGAACCGCCACATCGGCCTCACCGCAGCGCGCCCGAACCGCCTCACCCGGCGCGTAGAGGATATGGATGCCGCCGGTCAGGCTCATCGCCTCCCCGGCGCGCGGAACGACGAGATCGGCGCTGCACAAGGCCCGCTCGACGATCAGGTTGACCACCTCGACGGGCCCGTTCTCCAGCCGGCTTACGAGGGGAAGGCCGCCATCGTAGCGCACGGGGCGGAATGCCACGCGCAGATCGATCGCGCCCTCGGCTCCGTCCAACACAAGCCCCGAACCGACGATCACCGCCTGCAGCCGCTCATAGCCGGTCAAGTCCGAGAACGGCCCGGGCTGGACGATTGCGGTGCGGCCGAGCCGCCAGATCATCCCCTCCCAGCCGGCCGGATCGGCGCCCTCGGCGCAGGCATCGGCGATGTCGACCGTGATGCCGCCGCCGTTCTTCCAGGGCTTGCTGCGGAAACTTCCCGGGGCCAGGGGCGTCAGGATCGGCGGCGTCGGCAGGGTTTCGGTCATCGGGGGTCTCGCGTCAGGGCTCGTCGCCCAGGGGATGCAGGTCGCGCACCATGCTCTTCAGGCGGTCGTCGAGGATATGGGTGTAGATTTGGGTCGTGGCGATGTCGGCATGCCCCAAAAGCTCCTGCACGACGCGCAGATCGGCGCCGTTCTGCAGCAGATGGCTTGCGAAGGCATGGCGCAGCACATGCGGGCTCAGGCTGGCCGGAAGTCCCGCCGCCCCGGCGAGAACCTTGAGATCGCGGCCGAAGGCCTGGCGGGTGAGATGGCCGCTTTCGCCCTCGGCAGGAAACAGCCAGCGGCCGTCGGCCGCGCCGCTGTCGCGCAGCGCGCGGAGCCAGGCGCGCGCCGCCTCGCGCGCCGGCTCGTTGAGCGGCACCAGCCGGTCCTTGTCGCCCTTGCCGCGAACCACGAGGAAGCGCTCGCGCGTCGTCGCGGCCGACAGCGGCAGCGCGATCAGCTCCGAGACGCGCAGCCCCGTGGCATAGAGCATCTCGATCAGGCAGCGCATGCGCAGCGCCCGCAGCCGCGCCGCCGGCGTCAGCCCCTCGCGCTCGCAGGCCGATCGGGCGGTTTCGATCAGCCGGTCGACATCGGCGACCGAGATCACCTTGGGCAGCGGCCGGCCCAGCCGCGGCCCCTCGATCGCGGCCGCCGGGTCGCCGGGCGAAAACCCTTCAGTATAGAGAAAGCGGTGGAACTGGCGCACGGCCGAGAGCCGCCGCGCCGCCGAGGAGGCCTTGAGGCCGCGCGCGGAGATGTCGGCGAGCCAGGCCCGGATGTCGTCGGCCGCCACGGAATCAAGCGCCCGCCCGCCGAGGAATTCGAGATAATCGTCGATGTCGCGCTGATAGGCGTCGAGCGTGTTGCGGGCGGCGCCGCGCTCGGCGGCGAGCATGTCGAGAAAGCCGTTGCGCCGCGCCTGGGCGATTCGGCTCATTTCGGCTTCAGCTTGGAGGGCGGCACCGTCTCGACGATCTCCCGCGGCACCGGCTGGACGAAGGTGACCAGCGCGACCATGCCGCCGAAGACCAGCCCGCCCAGCAGGGCGAGGAAGGCGACGAATCGAAACAGCGTCGGCACGGTGAGGCTGAACCCTTGAGGCGATGTCCGGAGATGGACCGGTTGGCCCATCTTTTGGAAAGATGGCGGGCCCGGCAAGGGCTGCAAGGCCACAAGCCCGGCAAAATCGGCACGGCGCGGGACATGACGCGGCGCGATCGCTCATGCTAAACGGGCGCTGGGGACAAACGCCGCATGACGACCGTCGCAACGCTCGACCAGCCCGATACCGAGGAATGCCAGGTGGATCGCGAGACCTTGCGCGCCGCGATCGGCCAGCGCGCGATCGTGCTCGTGGGCATGATGGGCTCGGGCAAGAGCTCGGTCGGCCGCCGGCTGGCGACACGACTCGGCCTGCCCTTCGTCGACGCCGACACCGAGATCGAGACCGCCGCCGGCATGACGATCTCCGAGATCTTCGCCCAGCGGGGCGAGACCGAGTTCCGCAATGGCGAGCGCCGTGTCATCAGCCGCATCCTGACCACGCGCGCGCCTTTGGTGCTGGCGACCGGGGGTGGCGCCTTCATGAACGCCGAGACGCGCGCCCGCATCGCCGATCTCGGCATCTCGATCTGGCTCAAGGCCGAGCCGGAGGTGCTGATGCGGCGCGTGCGCAAGCGCTCGAACCGGCCCCTGCTCCAGACCGCCGACCCCGAGGCGACTTTGCGCGCGATGCTGGCCGAGCGCGAGCCGGTCTACGCCCTGTCGGACCTGACGCTGGTCTCGCGCGACGACCCTCATGATGTGGTGGTGACGGCGGCGATCGCGGCGCTGGACCGGCATCTCGGCGCCCATCCCGACCGAAAGCCGGTGTCATGACCATCCCTGCCGACGAGAAGCCCGGCGTCCGGATCACGGTTCCGGTCGCGCTGGAAGGCCGCGCCTACGACATCCAGATCGGGCGCCACCAGCTCTGCGAGGCGGCGGCTCTGATCGCGGCGATGGCGCCCGGCGCCAAGGTCGCTGTCGTCACCGACGAGAGCGTGGCGGCCCTGCATGCGCCGGCCCTGGAGGCCTGCCTGCAGCAGGAGGGCATCGGCTTCACCCGCATCACCGTGCCGCCGGGCGAGGCGACGAAATCCTATGCCCGCTTCATCGGCCTCTGCGACGCGCTGCTGGCGGCGAAGATCGAGCGCGACGACCTCGTCATCGCGCTCGGCGGCGGCGTCGTCGGCGATCTCACCGGGTTTGCGGCGGCCGTGCTGCGGCGAGGCGTGCGCTTCGTGCAGATCCCCACGACGCTGCTGGCCCAGGTCGATTCCTCCGTCGGCGGCAAGACCGGAATCAATTCCAGCCATGGCAAGAACCTGATCGGCGCCTTCCACCAGCCCTCGCTCGTGATCGCCGACACCGCGTTGCTCGACACCCTCAGCGAGCGCGAGTTCAAGGCCGGCTATGCCGAGGTGGTGAAATACGGGCTGATCGACGATCCCGCCTTCTTCGACTGGTGCGAGGTCAACTGGAGCCGCATCATCGAAGGCGGCCCCGAGCGCGACCATGCGGTGGCCGTCGCCTGCCGGGCCAAGGCGGCGATCGTCGCCCGCGACGAGCGCGAGGAGGGCGACCGCGCCTTGCTCAACCTCGGCCACACCTTCGCCCATGCGCTGGAACGGCTGACCAACTACGATTCGACGAGGCTCGTCCATGGCGAGGCGGTGGCGATCGGGCTCGCACTCGCCTTCCGCTTCTCGCAGCGTCTGGGCCTCTGCCCGGGCCAGGACGCGAGCCGCGTCTCGCGCCATCTCGACGCGGTCGGCCTGCCGACCACGCTCCAGCAGGTGCCGGGCGGGGCCGGCAGCGCGGCGGAGATCGTCGCCGCGATGGGCCAGGACAAGAAGGTCCGGCGCGGTGTGCTGACCTTCATCCTGGCACGCGGCATCGGCCGGAGCTTCATCGCGCATGGCGTCGCGGCGGAGGAGGTGATGGCCTTCGTCGAGGCGGAACTCTCCGCCAACGGGCCGGCGCGCTGACGACACCGTATGGCGCTGAGGAACGCCCTCGTATCTGTCGTCCTCCGACGGCCTGAGCCCGAATTCCTGCCCATCGTAGAGCCCGAGCGCCGTTGAGACGCCCCGGACCGGCCTGACCGGCCGCCCGCTCGCGCTTCCGTACCAGCGCCCCCCGCCACCCCTCCAGTACGAACCCACGGCATAAGACCCTGCGTGCGTCGCGGGCGGTCCCTCCGGCGCGCGCCAGCCTCGCGAAAGCGTCGCCGCGTAGACGGTTCAGCAGCAGATGATCACGAGTCAAGGCAGCTGGGTCGGACAGAATGCAGTCGAGGCGCCCTCTTACACGAACGTTGCTGCCGGCCATGGTGCTGACGCTCGGCATCGGCGGGACGGCCGCGCAGACCCGGACGCCGAGCCCGGCGACCGCCATCGCCACCGCCTCGACATCCGATGCCGCGAGCTTCTGTGCCGCCATCCGCGACCCCGCCGCCGAGGCCCGCTTCGCCTGGCAGGCGAACACGCTGAAGGGGCTCGAGGCCCGGCTCGCCGATACGCTGAAGAAGCTGGAGGAGCGCAAGGCCGAGCTCCAGCTCCTGACCGACCAGCGCGCCGCCGAGGTCAAGCAGGCCGAAGCGCGGATGACCGAGATCTTCTCGCGGATGCGCCCCGACGCCGCCGCGCTGCAACTGGCGACCATGGACCAGGGCGTCGCGGTGGCGGTGCTCGGCAAGCTGACCCCGCGCGCCGCCAGCGCCGTGCTCAACGAGATGGAGGCCTCGCGCGCCGCCCAGCTCGCCGAGGTCATGGGCGGCCGGCGCAACCCTCTCAACGGCAGCACGCCCTCAACCGGAGTCCAGACCCGATGAAGGTCCTCATTCTCGCGGCTTGCGCCGCAACGCTCGCCGGCTGCGGCATGGACATGGCCGAGGTCAACCGCGAGCCGCAGCTGTCCCGCGTCGGCAGCGGGCTCGTGACCCAGCGCGACGCCATCCCGCTGGGCACGCCGACGGGCCGGGGCGTCGATGTCGCCTTCAACTCGATCTACACCCGCCAGAGCGAGGACCTCTTCCGCGACACCCGCGCGATGAAGACCGGCGACGTCGTCACGGTGAAGATCTCGATCAACGACAAGGCCAAGCTCGACAACAAGTCCGACCGCTCGCGCAACTCGGCGGCGAAGTTCGGGCTCGGCTTCCTCGCCGATTTCAACGGCGCCTCGGGCGACGCCTCGGCCAGCGCCAATGCCAGCTCCGATTCCTCCTCGCGCGGGCGCGGCCTGACCGACCGCTCGGAGGAGGTCGAGATGTCGGTCGCCGCGGTCGTCACCGAAATCCTGCCCAACGGCAATCTGGTGATCAACGGCTCGCAGGAGGTGCGGGTCAACTACGACATGCGCGTGCTGAACGTCACCGGCATCGTGCGCCCGCGCGACATCACCGGCAATAACACCGTCTCCTACGAGAAGATCGCCGAGGCGCGGATCGCCTATGGCGGGCGCGGCCGCGGCATGGAGGTGCAGCAGCCGGCCTGGGGGCAGCAGGTCTTCGACAAGGTCACCCCCTTCTGATGGCGCCGTCGCTGACCAGCCTGCCCGGCCCGGCCAAGCGCCGCGGGACTTCGCGCCAGGCGCTGCTCACTGCTGCGCCGTTCCTGATCCTGACCGCGCTCGCCGCAGGAGCCGGCACGCTCTGGGGCCTGCGCGTCGTCGGCACGGTCGAAAGCACGGTGATGAAGCGGATGGAGGCCGCGACGCCCGATCTCGCGGTCAATCCGCAGATGACCGGGACGCTGGTTCTGAAAAGGCTGTCGCCGATCGTGACCAATCTGGCGGCGCCCGCCAACACCTGGGTGCGCCTCGAAGCCGCGCTGCTGATGGAGCAGAAGGCGGCCGCGAGCGCCGATCCGCTCGTCGGCGCGATCAGCGAGGACATTCTCGGCTTCCTGCGCAGCGTCACAGCGCAGCAGATGGAGGGCGCGGCGGGGCTGCGCAACCTGCGCGAGGACCTGCTCGAACGCATCGCGATCCGCTCCAAGGGCGTCGTGCGCGACATCGTCATCGAAACGCTGGTGGTGCAGTGATGCGGGCCCTCGCAGCGCTTCTGATCCTGCTGGCCGGCATCGTCGGCGCGCAGGCGCAATCCTTCGGCCTCGACGGCCTGCTGCCGCAGGGTGGCGCCTCGGCCTCGGGCCGCATCGTCCAGATCGTGGCGATGCTGACCATCCTCTCGGTCGCGCCGGGGCTGCTGATGATGGTCACCAGCTTCACCCGCTTCGTGATCGCGCTGTCCTTCCTGCGCTCGGGGCTGGGCCTGCAGTCCACGCCGGCCAACCTGATCCTGATCAGCTTGGCGCTGTTCATGACCTTCTTCGTGATGGCGCCGACCTTCGACCGGGCCTGGCAGGACGGCGTCCTGCCGCTGGTCGAGAACCGGATCGGCGAGGCCGAGGCCTATGCCAAGATCACGGCGCCGTTCCGCGACTTCATGCTGGCGCAGACAAGACCGCAGGATCTGCGCCTCTTCGCCGACATGGCGCCGCCGAGCATCCGCCCGGTCGACCCGACTGTCGCGGTCGACCTGCGCGTGCTGATCCCGTCCTTCATGATCTCGGAACTGCGGCGCGCCTTCGAGATCGGCTTCCTGATCGCGCTGCCCTTCCTGGTGATCGACATGATCGTGGCGACGATCGTGATGTCGATGGGCATGATGATGCTGCCGCCGACGGTGATCTCGCTGCCCTTCAAGGTGATTTTCTTCGTGCTGATCGACGGCTGGAACCTGCTGATCGGCGGGCTGGTGCGGTCGTTCAGTTAGCGACGCACGGCATCATGTCCCGGCTCGGAAGCTCACCGCCATCCTGGGCGGCCGAAGGCCGACCGGGATCCATCATCGAGCGCCGTCGAGCCCTATGATGGATCCCGGCCTGCGCGGCTTCGCCGCTGGTCCAGGATGACGGCGCGGCGAGGATCAGATCCGAGCCCCTCAGGCCCATTCGCCCTTGCGGAACACCGGCACGCGGCGGCCGTCGGCATGGACGCCGTCGATGTCGACGAGGTCCGACCCGATCATCCAGTCGATATGGATGAAGCTCTTGTTGCCGCCCTGGGCCGCGACCTGCTCGGGCGTCAGCTTGCCGCCATCGAGGAAGCATTTCGAATAGCACTGGCCGAGCGCGATGTGGCAGGAGGCGTTCTCGTCGAAGAGTGTGTTCAGGAACAGGATGCCGCTCTTCGAGATCGGGGAGGAATGCGGCACCAGCGCCACCTCTCCGAGCCGGCGCGCGCCCTCGTCGGTGTCGAGCACCTTGGCGAGCACATCGGCGCCGCGGCTGGCCTTCGATTCGACGATTCGGCCGGCCTCGAAGCGCACCTGGATCTCGTCGATCAGCGAGCCCTGATAGGAGAGCGGCTTGGTCGAGGAGACGTAGCCCTCCACCCGCAGCGCATGGGGCGTGGTGAAGACCTCCTCGGTCGGGATGTTGGGATTGCAGGTCACGCCGTTCTTGGCGGTCGAGGCGCCGCCCTGCCATTCATGCCCGTCGGCGAGGCCGACGGTCAGGTCGGTGCCAGGTCCGGTGAAATGCAGCGCGTGGAAGCGCTGGCCGTTGAGCCATTGCGTGCGAGTCTTGAGCGTCGCGTTGTGCGCGGCCCAGGCGGTGACGGGGTCCCCGTCCGCCACGCGCGAGGCGGCAAAGATCGCGTCCGCGAGCTTGCCGACCGCGACCTCCGCGGCGTCGCCGGGGAAGACGCGCCGCGCCCAGGCGGCGGTGGGATAGGCCAGGATGTTCCAGTTGATGTCGAAGCCCGCGATCTTCTCCAGCGCCGGCTGATAGGCGACCGAGTTGGCCTTGCTGGCGCGTGAGACCTTGGCCGGGTCCTGCTCCGCCATCAGCATCGGGTCGTCGCCGACGATGGCCAGCCGCGCGGTGTTGTTGGCGAAAGCCTTGGCGACGCCCTCATGCAGCCAGCCGGCGGCGCGGTCGAAGCTCGCATCATTGGCATAGCGGTAGCGCGCCAGCGTCACCTCCTCGTCGGAGAGGATCGGCGTCACCAGCCCGGCGCCGGCCTTGTAGGCGTGCTCGGCGATCTTTCGGACCAGCGGCAGCGCCGTGACGGGTGCGGTGAGAAACAGGTCCTGCCCGGGCTGCAGATTGAGGCCGACGCGGACGGCGGCCTGGGCCAGCCGGTCGAGCTTGTCGGGGTCGATCGTTGCGGAGATGGGGCGCTGATGGATGGTCATGACAATGCCTGGGCTCGTGGTGTCCGCGGAATCTAGTGCAGAGCGGCCCGCGCGCCAATGGACCGGCGCCCCCCGGATATGCACGATGGCGCCGTTCCCGCGAGCGACTGCTCGCTTCTGTTCCGCATGAGACCGCCATGTTCCTGCTCAACACGCATCCCGATCATCGCAAGCCGCTGCTGCCGGCCGATGCGGAAGGCCTCGGGGTCACCGGTGCGGCGCAGGTCGAGCGGCAGATCAGCCGGCGCGACAATTATGCCGTGACACCGCTGCAGGCGCTGCCGGCCCTGGCCAGGGAGCTCGGTGTCGCGGCGATCCACCTCAAGGACGAAGGGCACCGGCTCGGGCTCGGCAGTTTCAAGGCGCTCGGCGGCTCCTATGTCGTGGTCAGGCTGGTGCTGGAGGAGGCCGCGCGCCGGCTGGGACGCCCCGTCGAGATCGGCGAGTTGCAGACGCCTCCGGTCAGGGAGGTCGCGGCCTCCATGACCTTCTCCTGCGCGACCGATGGCAACCATGGCCGCTCGGTCGCGCAGGGCGCGCAGCTCGTCGGCGCGCGCGCGGCGATCTTCGTTCATTCCGGCGTCAGCGAGGAGCGCATCGCCGCGATTGCCCGCTTCGGCGCGACAATGATCCGGGCGGAAGGCACCTATGACGATTCGGTGGCCGAGGCCGCGCGGGTTTCGGACGAGAAGGGCTGGATCGTCGTTTCCGACACCTCCTGGCCGGGCTATGAGCGCATTCCCGGGCTGGTGATGCAGGGCTATACGGCGCTGGTCGCCGAGGCGCTGCGCCAGATGCCGCAACCGCCGACGCATGTGTTCGTGCAGGTCGGCGTCGGCGGCATCGCGGCGGCCGTCGCGGCGCATTTCGCCCTCGTGCTGGGCGACGAGCGGCCGGTCTTCGTCGCGGTCGATCCCTCGCGCGCGGCCTGCATGTTCGAGAGTGCGCGGGCCGGCGAGCCGGTGAAGGCCACGGTCGGCGAGCCGACGGTGATGGCGATGCTCGACTGCTACGAACCTTCGCTCGTCGCCTGGCGGATCCTGTCGCGGGTGGCGGACGCCTTCATGACGGTCGAGGACGAGGAGGCGGTCGCGGTGATGAACCGGCTGGCGCGGCCGGCCGGCGACGACCCCGTCATCGTCGCCGGCGAAAGCGGTGGCGTCGGGCTCGCCGGGCTGATCGCCGCCGCCGCCGATCCGGCGATCCGGGCGCAGCTGAAGCTCGACGCGACCTCGCGCGTCTTCGTCGTCAACACCGAGGGCGCGACCGACCCCGACCGCTATGCAGAGCTGGTCCACGCCAAGGCCGCCTGACCTCAACCACCAGGCGGCGGCATGCCGTGCCGGCATGCCGCCCGCACGATCGGCGCACGGGGCAGCGCTGGTCGCTCTGGCCTAAGCTCCCGCCGCGCGCCGGCTGGCATGGCGGGCGCAGCCTGGCCTTCGAGGGGAATTCAAAGATGACCGTTGCCGCAGAGGTGCCCTACCGCACGCAGAACTGGACGCTCAGCAAGCCCATGGCGAGCGGGCGCAACGGCGTCGTCGTCTCGCAGAACCGCGAGGCGGCCGAGGCCGGCGCCGCGATCCTCGAGGCCGGCGGCAATGCGGCTGATGCGGCGGTGGCGGCCTGTTTCGCGCTGGCCGCGGTCGAACCCTGGAACAGCGGGCTCGGCGGCATCGGCTTTGCGGTCGTGCTCAAGGCCGGCGAGACCAAAGCGAAGGTCGTCGATTTCGGCCCCGTTGCGCCGCGCCGCGCCGATCCTTCGGCCTACCCGCTGACAGGCGCGATGAAGAACGACCTCTTCACCTGGCCCGAGGTCGTCGGCGACGTGAACATTCACGGACCGCTCTCCTTCGTGATCCCGTCCTCCGTCGCCGGCTACGCCCAGCTGAAGGAGAGCTTCGGAACGGCGATGCCGATCGCCGACCTGCTGGCGCCCGCGATCACGCTCGCCAGGCGCGGGCTGGCGCAGGACTGGTACACGACGCTCAAGGTTTCCTCCTCGGCCGCCGTGCTGCGGCTCTACGCCGAAAGCGCGCGGATCTATCTGCCCAACGGCCTGCCGCCGGTGCCGCCCTATCAGGGCAAGCCGGGTTTCTTCCGTCTCGGCAGCCTTGCCTCGACGCTGGAGCGGCTGGCTTCGGCCGGGCTCGACGATTTCTACAAGGGTGAGATCGCCGGCCGGCTCGTCGCCGACATCAAGGCGATGGGCGGCGTCGTCGATGCGCAGGATCTCGCGGGCTGCAAGGCGATCGTGCGGGACGCGCCGACGATCGACTGGCGCGGCACCCATCTCGTCCACACCGCAGGCGGGCTCACCGCTGCGCCGACGCTGGAAGCGGTGGTCGAGGGCATGGATGCGACGCGGCCCGGTCCCGGGGGGCCCGACGCGGCCTGGTTCGCCAGCCTGTCGCGGGTGATGCGTGAGGCCTATGCCAGCCGGCTCGAGGGGCTGGGTGCGGCGAAGGCGGCGACCGAGCCCGGCGACACCTGCACCACCCATCTCACGGTGGTCGATGGCGAGGGTACGCTGGTCACGGTCACGACGACGCTGCTCTCCTCGATGGGCAGCCGCGTCGTGCTGCCCGACACCGGCGTGCTGATGAACAACGGCATGATGTGGTTCGATCCGCGCCCCGGCAGCGCCAATGCGATCGCGCCCGGCGCCCGGCCGCTCTGCAACATGTGCCCGGTGATCGTGACCCCGAAGACGGGCCCCGGCCCGCGCTATGCCGGCGGCGCCTCGGGCGGGCGGCGGATTCTCGCGAGCGTCTATCAGATGCTGGCCTGGACGGTGGATTGCGGCATGGGGCTGGATCAGGCGGCGCATCAGCCGCGCATCGACGTCTCGGGCCCGGACCAGACCAGCGCCGATCTGCGCCTGCCGGCCGACACACTGGCCGAGCTGGAGGCGGCCGGGCCGGTGGTCGTGGTCGAGCACGGCGTGCTGCCGATCAACTTCGCCTGCCCCAACCTCATCCGCGTCGATGCGGATGGGGCGCAGGGCATCAGCGACGTGATCTCGCCCTGGTCGGCGGCGGTGGCGGCGAGGAGCTAACCTGCAACGGCGTCATGGTCGGGCTTGACCCGACCATCTCGTAAACCAGAGACATCTGGTCATGAGATTCCCGGGTCAAGCCCGGGAATGACGTTGTCTGCGCACGCTGCGTCACACCCGCTTCAGACCCCAGGGATAGGGCGCCGAGCCCTTCTGCATCCCGGTCAGGGTCTTGCGGTAGGCGGTGCGGATCATGAAGACGCCGAGCGGGATCGTCGCAGTGTCCTCGAGCGCGAGCCGGCCGAGCGCGGCGGCGGCCTTCTTCTGGGCGGCCTCGTCGGGCGCATAGAGCCATTCTTCCGCGAGCGCCTCGGCCTTGGCGCTGTCATACCAGCCGAACCACCCCTTCGTGCCCTGGCCGCGCACCAGATAGGACAGAGCCGGGTTGCTCCAGCCCATCGCCGAGCCGGTGGTGTGGAAGATGCTCCAGCCCCCCTTCTCGACCGGCTCGCGGCTGTTGCGGCGCTGGATCACCGTGCCCCAGTCGCTCGTGACGAGATCGACGGTCATGCCGATGCTCTTGAGCAGTTCGTAGGTCACGTCGCCGAGCGGTCCGATATCGGGGAAGTCGGTCGGACTGATGATCACGACCTTCTCGCCGTTGTAGCCGGAGTCCTTCAGCGCCGCCTTCGCCTTCTCGACGCTCTGGGGCATCAGGTCTTCCTGCTCGCCGTCGTAATAGGGCGTGCCGCGGAACCAGAGATTGCGCGAGGTCTTCCAGATCGAGGTGTCGTCGCCCTGGGTGGCGCGCATATAGTCTTCCTGGTTCACCGCCAGGCGGACGGCGGCGCGGACCTTGGGATTGTTGAAGGGCGGCTGCAGATGGTTCAGTCGCATGATCGCGCCGCGGCCGGATTCGTCGGTGACCTCGCGGGTGATGTCGGCGCTTTTGGCGAGCATCGGCTGGAGATCGCTGAGAGGGCGCTCCCACCAATCGACCTCGCCCTTGATCAGCGCATTGGCGGCCGTCGCCGGGTCGGGCAGGATCTGCCATTCGACGCGCTTGAAATTCGCGACCTTGCCGCCGGCATTGCGGCTGGGGGGCTCGGCGCGGGGCTTGTAGGCCTCGAACTTTTCATAGGCGACCTTGCTTCCCGAAACGAACTCGGCCGGGATGAAGCGATAGGGGCCGGACCCGATGACCTCGGTGATCTGCTTGGTCGCCTCGGTCTGGGCCAGGCGCTCCGGCATGACGAAGAGCGGCGAATCCGCCTTCGCCAGCACATCCAGCATCATCGGGAAGGCGCGGGTCAGCTTGATCTCGAAGGTCCTGTCGTCGATCGCCGCCGAGGACTCGATCACCCGCGCCAGGAGCTGACCGTACGGGTCTCGCTGGACCCAGCGCTTCAGGCTCTGCAGGCAGTCGGCGGCCTTGACGGCCGCGCCGTCATGGAAGGACAGCCCGTCGCGCAGCTTGAAGCGCCAGCTCTTGCCGTCGGCGGCGACCTCATGGCCCTCGACCATCTGCGGCTGCGGCTTGCCAGCAAGATCCAGCCCGTAGAGCGTGTCATAGACATAATAGCCGTGGTTGCTGGTCACGGTCGCTGTCGTCCAGACCGGGTCGAGCGCCGAGAGATTGGCCTGCGGCACGAATTTCAGCGTGGTGGCGGACTGCGCCGCGGCGCGTCCGGCGAGAGCCGGGCCTGCGAGCGTCAGGGCGGTCGCGCCCTTCAGGAACGTGCGACGTTTCATGGAAGTCCCCCGTGTGGATCGTGGTGGCATCGGACATCCGCGTCGCGATGCCTGTCTTGGACGTTCCTGCTCCAGGCCGGGGCAGGCGCTGTTGCATGGCGGCGACGGCTCAGTCGAAGCCGAGGAAGCCCGGCGTGTCCGCGATGCGAGGCCCGGCCGCGAGTTTGACGATGTCGGGCACGGGGCGTGCCGTCAGCGCGTCGCCGGCGAGCGCCGCCTCGAGCGCGGCGGCCACAGCCAGCACCTTGGCGTCGCCGCCGCGCGGGCCGACGATCTGCAGGCCGAACGGCATGCCGGCGTCGTCGAGCCCGACTGGCAGCGAGATCGCCGGGTGGCCGACGGTGGTGACGGCATAGGCCAGCGCCAGCCAGTGGAAATAGGTCCGCGTCGGCTGGCCGTCGATCTCGGCCGGGTAGAGCTCCGACCAGGGCCGCGGGCTCAGCGTCACGGCCGGGGACAGGATGACGTCGTAATCAGCGAAGAAGCCCTGCCAGCGCTGGTAGATCGCGGTCTGCTGCTTCAGCGCGCGGGTGATGTCGAGCGCGCCGTAGCGCAGCCCTTCCTCGACATTGACGCGGACATTGGGGCCGACCATCTCGGGCGTGTCGCGGACCTTCTCATACATGCCGGCGAGGAAGGCGATCGAGCGCAGCACCTCGAAGGTCTCGTCCATGCCGGCGCAGTCCGGCGTCGCCTGCTCGGTCGCACCGAAAAGCGAGGAAAAGGCGCCAACCTTGTCGGCGAAGACCTTGCGGATGTGCTTCTCGGTCGGCGCGAAGCCGAAATCCGGCGTGATCGCGACCTTGAGCGAGGCGAGGTCGATCGTGGCGGGCCTGGCGAAATCCTCCGGGCGGCGGATCGTCCGGCCGTGGATCGTGGTCGCCAGCGGGTCGGCGGCATCGTCGCCGACCATGGTCGAGAGCAGCAGGCAGAGATCGGGGACGGTGCGCGCCATCGGCCCCAGCACGGGCAGCGGGTTCCAGCCGATCGGCCGCTTCTCACTGGGCACCAGCCCGGGCGAGGGGCGGAAGCCGACGATGCCGTTGAAGGCGGCGGGATTGCGCAGCGAGCCGCCGGTGTCCGAGCCGGTCGCGATGGGCACCATGCCGGTGGCGAGCGCGACGCCGGAGCCGCCCGAGGAACCGGCGGCGGATTTCGTCGGGTCGAAGGGGTTGCCGGTGGCGCCGTAGACGGCGTTGCGGGTGTTGGCGCCGGCGCCCCATTCGGGGGTGTTGGTCTTGCCCAGCACGATCGCGCCGGCCTCGCGCACCTTGGCGACAATGAGCTGGTCCTCGTCGGGAACATGGTCGCGATAGAGCTGGCTGCCATAGGTGGTGCGCAGCCCGGCGACGTTCTCGAGATCCTTGATGCCGATCGGCAGGCCGTGCAAAGCGGGCAGGGCGTCGCCGCGCATCGTCGCGGCGTCTGCCGCCTTCGCGGCGGCGCGGGCACGCTCGTCGTCGCGGGCGACCATGGCGTTGACGGCGGGATCGACGGCGTCGATGCGGGCGATGCAGCTTTCGAGCAGTTCGCTCGCCGAGAGTTTCTTGGCGCCGATCAGGGCACGCGCCTCGACGGCGCTGAGATCGCAGGGATTGGTCAAGTGGTCAGGCCTCTCATTGAGGACCGCGCGACGCAAGAGGCGTGCCTGGGGTCCGGCGAGGCCAGTCTACGCCAACGCCCGGAGGGGGGAAGTGCCGCCGGCGCAGGGAGCGGCCGCGTCGCGCTCAACCGGCGATCAGCTTCCCTGCCCGCCGATCCACAGGCCAAACAGCAGCGTCGCCCCCAGAACCGCGACAAAGGCCGCCGCCAGCAGTTCCAGGCCGGCAACGAGCCGCGCGCCGCGCAGCGACGAGCCTCCTGCCAGCTTCAGCGCGGTGAACTTGAAGAAGACGGCCAGCGAAGCGAGCGCGCCCGTGGTCAGCGCCGTACCGAGCGCCATGGCGAAGGTCGCCGCGATGCCGGCCCAGAGCAGCCCCTGCGATGCGGCGAAGACCAGGATGACGAGCGCCCCCGCACAGGGGCGCAGCCCCGCCGCCAGCACGACGCCGGCCATCTCGCGCCAGTTCCGCAGGCGGGCCATCTCGTCGGGCGTCGGCATGTGAACATGATCGCAAGCCGGATCATGCGCCTGCGCGCCATGGCCGAGCGCCAGCAGCGCGCCGGCCTTGCGCCAGAGCACGAAGGTGCCGACGAGCGCCACCAGCGCAAAACTCGCCCGCTCGACGATGTCGGTCGTCACCGCCATCGTCTGGGCGGTCTGGCGCAGGGCGATGGTCAAGGTTCCCACCAGCGCGATGGCCACCAGCGCCTGCAGGATCGCGGCGGCGAAGCTCAAGGCCAGCCCGCGTCGCAGGCTGCGATCATCGGCAACGATATAGCCCGAGATCACCGCCTTGCCATGGCCCGGCCCGGCCGCGTGGAAGACGCCGTAGGCGAAGGCGAGGCCCAGCAGACTCCAGAGCGCAGCGGGGCTGCCTGCGACGGCCTTCAGGCTCGCCGTCAGCTCGCGATAGAAGGTCGATTGCCAGGCGAGGATCATGCCGCCGATCCCGGTCGTCGCGGGCGCCGCCTCGCGCGGCAACGGCACGCCGAAGGGGTTGCGCGGCGGCGGGGGCGGCGGCGGGCTCCAGGCGGAGATGATGGCGGCAAGCAGGGCCAGGCTGCCGGCGATCAGCGCGATGGCGAGCGCCATCACGATCAGACGCCTCGACAGGGCCGGCCAGGGCAGCATCGCCATGCGAGGGGTGCTCAGGGACATCTCGGGCTCGGGGGCATCTCGCACTCCAAGACGTCTCGCATCAGGGACATGCGACGAGCGCGCGCGTGGTGACCTGCAGCCCGCTGGTATCGGGCGTGGCGGTGATGTCCTCCTGCGCCAGCTTCTGCTGGATCGCGGGATCGAGCTTCGGCGGGCGGGCGACGCGCACGATGCAGCCTTTCGGAGCGTCGCGCATGATCACGGCGTCCGGCGCATCGACGATGTCGAAGGCGACGAAATAACTCGGATCGCCGATCTCGATGCCGAAGGAGCGGTTGGCATGGGCCGGACTCTTCAGCGGCAGCGTGTAGGTCAGCGTCAGGATCTTGTTGTCGAAGACGAGCCCGGCTTCGACGGGCGTGCCGAATTCCTGCGACTTGCCATTGGCCTTGGCGACGGTGAAGAAACCGACCTCGGGCAGCGATTCGACATTGATCTTGGCGAGTTCGACGAGTTCGTCGGGCGTGAGCTTGCCGTCGCGGTTCTTGTCGAGTCCCTGGGTGATATAGGCGGAATAAGCCTCGTCGAAGCTCCAGATATGCTTCAGCGCACGAACCGCACCATCGGGCCCGTAAAGGATTTCGGCCCTCGCGCTGACGAAGACATGCGGATGCGCCGCGGCCGGCACGGCGAGGCCTGCCAGAGCGATGCAGGCCGCGAGGGCTGCAAAGGCGGTGCGTCGGGCCACGGGCGATGTCCTCGGCATGGGCGCAAGCTCGCGCAGCATGGTTAACGCTGGGTTAATTCCGCATCGGCGCCAACGGCACCTGGGCGAGACAGCGGGATCGCTGAAAAACGCGGCCGAATCGCGGCGGCGATGCTTTCCATTGACGACGCAGGTCCCGATCTTGAGTTTCCCGCCGCGTTCGAACGATAGTACAGGGGCGGTGGCCGCGCTGGCAAACGCACCTCGCTTGCGGAGGAGACGCCTCGATCGTGATCCTGCCCGAAGAGCTACGGCGCATTGCCGCCTGGTCGCGCGATCTGCGCCCGGAAGAGTTCGAGGAGGCGCGGCGCGGCATCTCGTTTCGCAGCTATGGCAAGGGCGCCAATATCTGCCATGTCGGCGACCGGCTGGAGGCGTGGACCGGCGTCGCCGAGGGGCTGGTGAAGATGTCGACGACCTCCAAGACCGGCAAATCGGCGACGCTCGCCGGGATGCGCGCCGGGGCCTGGTTCGGCGAGGGCACCGTGATCAAGGGCGAATTGCGCCGCTATGAACTGGTGGCGCTGCGTGAAACCCGGCTGGCGCTGATGCGGCGCTCCACCTTTCTCTGGCTGTTCGAGCATTCGGCCGCCTTCAACCGTTTCCTCGTCCACCAGTTCAACGAGCGGCTGGCCCAGTTCATCGCGCTGGCGGAAACCGAGCGCACGCTCGATTCGACCGGGCGGCTGGCGCGCAACCTCGCCTGGCTGTTCAACCCCACGCTCTATCCCGACGAGGGCCGCACGCTCGAGGTCAGCCAGGAAGAGCTCGGCCTGCTCGCCGGCATGTCGCGGCAGATCGCCAACCAGGCCCTGTCGAAGCTCGCCGATCTCGGCCTGCTGGAGATCGGCCATGGCAGCGTGACGATCCTCGATGTCGAGCGACTGGCGCGCTATGAGGGATAGGCAAGGGTCACACGCGAATCCCGGCGACGCGCCGGGGCTGAGGTCGGTCCGCAAGAATCGTCACGGCGACCGGCGGGCGCGCCACCCACGCATGCGGATTCGGACCGCAGAACGGCTTTAAATTCGCTCTACGCCTTGCGCCTCAAGCTGGTGAAGCCCGACGAGGCGATCGTCCTGCCCGAGATCATCTCCAAGGAGCCGCTCGGGCCGGTCGTGCGCAGCAGCGACATGCCGTGGTTCAACCTGGTCAAATGGATGCATGTTGCCATGCTGAACGCCGAGGATCTCGGCGTGACCAAGGCCAATGTCGAGCAGATGCTGACCTCGACGAACCCCGAGATTCGGCGCCTCCTGGGTGCCGAGGGCAAGTTCGGCGAGGCGATCAGCATGACGCCGGACTGGGCCTACCGGATCGTCAAGCATGTCAGGAACTATGGCGAGGCGTTCAAGCGCAATGTCGGCCCCAGCTCTCTCCGGAAGATCGCCCGCGGCAAGAACGATCTCTGGACCAAGGGCGGCCTGCAATACGCGCCGCCGATCCGCTGAGATCCTCAAGGCCCGTCACCGCCGAGCTGACGGGGCATGCCTGAACGGGCTCCGGTTGCGCTGGTCTCCTGCGACCATCGCGGCCGGAGCTTTTTTGCGTTCTGGTCCGCTGGACCGGTCAAACAACACGGCTCATACGACGAGGGGGCAAAGTCACGGCCTGCTCGACGCCAGTCGCAAATCAGCACTCTCGGAGTCTTCGCCGGGAGCAAAACAGAAGTCCCCAAGACGATAGCCATCAAATGTCCGATTGTCTGTCAAGCCCCCCCTTGCAAAGCTCATGCGTGGCTGCGAGGCTTGCATCAACGACAAGGACCGAACGGTCCGAACGAAGGCCGGTGCCATGCACGCCGGCTGCTCAGGGTGGAGACGGACGATGGCAAGCGCGAGCGCCGGCCAGGCGGATACCTTTCCAAAATTGCTGCTGCGCAACGGGCGCGAACGCGGTGGCCGCGTCGCGTTCCGCCACAAGGATCTCGGCATCTGGCAGTCCTGGAACTGGGCTGAGGTGACCGAGCAGGTCCGCGGCTTCGCCCGGGGCCTGCAGAGGCTCGGCCTCAAGCGCGGCGAGAAGGTCGCGATCATCGGCTACAACCGGCCGCGCCTCTACTGGACGATGGCGGCGGCGCAATGGCTCGGCGCCGTTCCCGTGCCTGTTTATGCCGACAGCGTCGCCGACGAGATGGCCTATGTGCTGGATCATGCAGAGGCAGTCTTCGCCGTGGTTCAGGACCAGGAGCAGGTCGACAAGATCCTCTCGATCGCCGAGCGGCTGCCGAACCTGCGCCACATGCTCTACGACGAGCCCCGGGGCCTGCGCGACTACGACCACGACACGTTGCATCCAATCGACGAGGTCATCGCGTCGGGCCGTGCGGACCTCGCCTCCGACCCCGAAGCCGCGCCGGCGCTGGAGCGCGAGATGCTCGCGGGCCAAGGGGCCGATCTCGGCATCATCCTCTACACCTCGGGCACGACGGGCCGGCCCAAGGGCGTCATGCTCAGCCACACCAATGTCATCACGGCCGCCGAGATCGGCTGCCAGTTCGACGGGCTGACCGAGAGCGACGAGATCATCGCCTATCTGCCGATCGCCTGGGTCGGCGACCATGTCTTCTCCTATGCGCAGGCGATCGTCGCCGGCTTCTGCGTCAACTGTCCGGAAGGGCCGGAGACGGTGATCGAGGACCGCCGCGAGGTCGGCACGACCTATGCGTTCGCGCCGCCGCGCGTCTTCGAGACCATGCTGACCCTGACCATGGTGCGGATGGAGGATGCCGGCGCGCTCAAGCGGAAGATGTTCCATTACTTCCTGCGCGTGGCGAAGGAGCATGGCGAGAAGATCCTGAACGGCGAGAGCGTGCCGCTCGGCGCGCGGCTGCTCTACGGGCTCGGCGATGTGCTGGTCTACGGACCCTTGCGCAACCGCTTCGGACTGACACGGATCAAGGTCGGCTACACCGCCGGCGAGGCGATCGGCCCCGAGCTGTTCCGTTTCTACCGCTCGATCGGCGTCAACCTGAAGCAGCTCTACGGGCAGACGGAAGCGGGCGTCTACATCACCATGCAGCCCAATGGCGAGATCCGGGCCGACACGGTCGGGCGGCCGGCGCCGCTGGTCGAGATCAAGATCGACGACAATGGCGAGGTGCTCTACCGCTCGCCCTCGATCTTCGGCGGCTACTACAAGGATCCGGAGAAGACCGCCGAGACGATGACGGCGGACGGCTATGTCCGCTCCGGCGATGCCGGCTTTTTCGACGAGGAAGGCCACCTCAAGATCATCGACCGGGCCAAGGATGTCGGCAAGCTCAACAGCGGCGATCTGTTCCCGCCGAAATACATCGAGAACAAGCTGAAATTCTATCCCAACATCAAGGAGGTCGTCGCCTTCGGCCAGGACCGCGACTTCGCAACCGTCGCGGTCAACATCGACCTGACGGCGGTGGGCAACTGGGCCGAGCGCAACAACGTCGTCTACGCCTCCTATCAGGAGTTGGCCGGCCACGATCTGGTCTACGACATGATCGCCCAGCATGTGGACGAGGTGAACCGCTCGCTCGCCGCCGAGCCGCTGATGGGCGGGGCCCAGATCAAGCGTTTCCTGATCCTGCACAAGGAGCTCGACGCCGATGACGGCGAGCTGACGCGGACCCAGAAGGTCCGGCGCGGCTTCATCGCAGAGCGTTATGCGCCGCTGGTCAACGCGCTTTATGACGGCTCGGAAGCCGCCGACATCTCGACCGAGGTCACCTTCGAGGATGGCCGCAAGGGCGTGATCTCGGCCCGCGTCAAGGTCCGCGACGTCAAGACCTACCCTGCGACCGCGCCCGAGCGGCCGGCGCCTGCGAGGGCTGCGGCATGAACGCGGAACCGCTCACCATGACCGGCGCCCCCGTCCGCGAGGTTCTGCTCTCGGTCGAGAATGTCTCGCTGCGCTTCGGCGGCGTGAAGGCGATCTCGGACGTCTCCTTCGACATCCGCAAGGGCGAGGTCCGCGCCATCATCGGCCCCAACGGTGCCGGCAAGACCTCGATGCTGAACTGCATCAACGGCTTCTATCAGCCGCAGGAAGGGCAGATCACCTTCAAGGGCCAGCGCCGCGACAAGATGCGCCCGCATCGCGCGGCGGCTGCCGGCATCGCCCGCACCTTCCAGAACGTCGCCCTGTTCAAGGGCATGTCGACGCTCGACAACATCATGACCGGGCGCACGCTGAAGATGAAGCGCGGTTTCTTCTGGCAGGCGCTGCGCCACGGCCCGGCGATGAACGAGGAGATCGAGCATCGCCGCGTGGTCGAGGACATCATCGACTTCCTGCAGATCGAGCACATCCGCAAGCTGCCGGTCGGCAAGCTGCCCTACGGCCTGCAGAAGCGCGTCGAGCTCGGCCGCGCCCTGGCGATGGAGCCGGAGCTGCTCCTGCTGGACGAACCGATGGCGGGCATGAACCTCGAGGAGAAGGAGGACATGTGCCGCTTCATCCTCGACGTGAACCAGCAGTTCGGCACCACCATCGCCTTGATCGAGCACGACATGGGCGTGGTCATGGACCTCTCCGACCGCGTCGTCGTGCTCGAATACGGCCGCAAGATCGCCGACGGCACGCCGGCCGAGGTCAAGGCCGACCAGAAGGTGATCGATGCCTATCTGGGAGTGGCGCATTGATGAACGCTTTCCGCTCACATTCGTCCTCTCCTGCCGTCATCCCGGGCGCAGCGAAGCAGAGACCCGGGATCCATTCCGGAATCTCTCCGGATGGGCTCCGGAATGGATCCCGGATCGGCGCCGCTACGCGGCTTGTCCGGGATGACGCCGCATCGTGCGTAACGTCGGAGGGAGCGAACCCATGAGCGACGTCGCCGCACGGCCCGCGCCGAACCTTCTCGCCAATGGCTGGGTCAAGGCCGGGCTGATCCTGGCCGCCATCGTCGTCGCCGCGGTCGTCGGTTCGCGGCTCGATTCCTCCGGCACGCTCTACAAGATCTTCATCGACCCGTTCGACCAGATGGCGGCAGCGCCCGATCTGCTGGTGCAGACGATCTGGGAGGGGCTCGTTACAGGCGTGCTCTATGCACTCATCGCGCTCGGCTTCGTGCTGATCTTCAAGGCCTCGGGCGTGTTCAACTTCGCCCAGGGCATCATGGTGGTGTTCTCGGCGCTGACGCTGGTGGGCCTCTACGAGATGGGCGTGCCGGCCTTCCTGGCGGTGATCCTGACGCTCGGCGTCATGTTCCTGCTGGCGGTGACGATCGAGCGGGTGGTGCTGCGGCCCCTGGTCAACCAGCCCGACATCATCCTGTTCATGGCGACCTTCGGGATCACCTATTTCCTGATCGGGCTCGGTGAATCCGTCTTCGGCGGCAACCCCAAGCAGATGATCGCCGAACAGCTCTACCTGCCCAAGGGCGCGATCGACCTGAAGATCCTCGGCGGGCTGGTGACGCTGCAGAAGATCGACATCGCCGCGGCCATCATCGCCTCGGTGATGATCGCGGTGCTGGCGCTGTTCTTCCAGTACACCCGCATCGGGCGGGCGCTGCGGGCGGTGGCCGACAGCCACAAGGCGGCGCTGTCGGTCGGCATCTCCTTGAACCAGATCTGGGTGATCGTCTGGTTCACCGCCGGCATCGTCGCGCTGATCACCGGCATCATGTGGGGCGCCCGCTCGGACGTGTCCTTCGCGCTCGAGATCGTGGCGCTGAAGGCGCTGCCCGTCCTGATCCTTGGCGGCTTCACATCGATCCCCGGCGCGATCATCGGCGGGCTGATCATCGGCATCGGCGAGAAGATGGGCGAATTCTACTGGGGGCCGCTGATCGGCGGCGGCATCGAGAGCTGGCTCGCTTATTTCATCGCGCTGGGCTTCCTGCTGTTCCGGCCGCAGGGCCTGTTCGGCGACAAGATCATCGAGCGGATTTGAGGGCCGAGACATGTTCTATCGCGAGGCCGGCCAGTTCAAATCCACCTACCAGGCCGACATGGCGGTGTTCCCGATCCGGCAGGACCGGATCGGCCTGGCGATCATCCTCGCCATCGCCTTCGTTGTGATCCCCTATTTCGGCGACGACTTCTTCATCACCTCGGTGATGATCCCCTTCCTCGTCTTCTCGCTGGCGGCGATCGGGCTGAACATCCTCACCGGCTATACCGGGCTGATCTCGTTGGGCACGGCGGCGTTCATGGGGGTGGGCGCCTATGCCTGCTACAAGATGACGACGCTGTTTCCGGGCGTGAACATCATCGTGCTGATCCTGGCCTCGGGGCTGTTCTCGGCGGCGATCGGCGTGCTGTTCGGCCTGCCCTCGCTGCGGATCAAGGGCTTCTATCTCGCGGTCGCGACGCTGGCCGCGCAGTTCTTCCTGCAGTGGTCCTTCGTGCGCGTGCCCTGGCTCTATAATTACAACGCCTCGGGCGCGATCGAGGTGCCGCAGCGCCTCGTCTTCGGCGTGCCGGTCACCGGCGCGCTGGCCACGCCCGAGACGCGCTATTTCGTCTGCCTCGGCATCGTCGTGGTCCTGACCTGGTTCGCCTCGAACCTCGTCCATGGCAAGATCGGCCGCTCCTGGATGGCGGTTCGCGACATGGACATCGCCGCCGAACTGATGGGCATCAAGCTGCTCAACGCCAAGCTGCTCGCCTTCGCGGTCTCGTCCTTCTATGCCGGCGTCGCCGGGGCGATGATGATCTTCCTCTGGTATGGCGGCGGCGAAGCGGCCGATGCGTTCTCGATCCGCCTCTCCTTCAACATCCTGTTCATGGTCATCATCGGCGGGCTGGGCTCCCTGATCGGCTCCTTCTTCGGCGCCGCCTTCCTCTCGATCCTGCCCACCGCGATGAAGTTCGGCCTGCCGGCGCTGGGCGTGCCGATGGCCGGCGCCACCGCCGAGCATGTCACCTTCATGCTGATCGGCGGGCTGATCATCTTCTTCCTGATCGTCGAGCCGCATGGCCTGGCGCGGCTCTGGCAGATCGGGAAGCAGAAACTACGGACCTGGCCGTTCCCCTACTGATCCAAGGGCAACGGCAAAGACGACGATCCGCGTCGGCCTTCAAGGACGCGGACGACAAGCAGACCGGCAGGGCCTCGACGCCACCGCCGGAGGGAAACGAACGGAGGACGACACCGATGAAGACACAGCATCTGATGAAGGGCGCCGCACTCGGGGCGCTGCTGGCCGCGGGCAGCTTCGCGGCTCCCGCTCACGCACAAGACAGCGTCTATGTCTCCAACAACGCCTATCGCACCGGGCCGTTCGCCGGCTCGGGCATCCCGATCGGCGACGGCATGCGCGACTACATGACGATGATCAACGAGCGCGACGGCGGCGTGAACGGCGTCAAGATCGTCTATGAGGAGTGCGAGACCGGCTACGACACCAAGAAGTCGATCGAGTGCTACGAGCAGGCGAAGGGCAAGAACACGATCGTCTACTCGCCCTGGTCGACCGGCGCGACGCTGGCCGCGATCCCGCGCGCCCATATCGACAAGATCCCGATCCTGTCGATGGCCTATGGCCTGTCGGCCTCGGCCGACGGCAACGCCTTTCCGTGGGTCTTCATCCCGCCCTTCACCTACTGGGACGGCGCGTCGCTGATGGTGCGGCACATGGCGGCCGAACTCGGCGGCATGGACAAGCTCAAGGGCAAGAAGCTCGGGCTGATCCATCTCGATGCGCCCTTCGGCAAGGAGCCGATCCCGGTGCTCGAGAACCTCGCCAAGAAATACGGCTTCGAGGTCAAGCTCTATCCAGTCGCCGCGGCCGACATGCAGAACCAGGGCTCGCTCTGGCTCGCAATCCGGCGTGACAGGCCCGACTACCTCTATAACCAGGGCTGGGGCGCGATGAACCCGACCGCGGTGAAGGAGGCGATCAAGAACAACTTCCCGATCAACAAGCTGGTCGGCGTCTGGTGGGCCGGCGGCGACGACGACGCGCGCGCCGGCGGGGCGGAGGCGAAGGGCTACAAGTCGCTCAACCTGAACGCGGCCGGCACCAACTTCCCGGTCATCCAGGACATCCAGAAGTTCGTCGTCGACAAGGGCAAGAGCCTCGCGCCGAAGGAGAAGGTCGGCGAGAACCTCTACAACCGCGGCGTCTACAACTCGATGCTGCTGGTCGAGGGCATCCGCAACGCACAGCGGATCACCGGCAAGAAGGTCATCACGGGCGAGGACATGCGCCGTGGGCTCGAGTCGCTGAACATCACCGAGGCGCGGCTCAAGGAGATCGGCATGGAAGGCTTCGCCACGCCGACCACCATCTCCTGCACCGACCATTCCGGCCACAGCAAGGCCTATGTCGCGGAGTGGGACGGCACGAAATGGACCAAGAAGGGCGACTGGCTTGAGCCGATGAAGGACGAGGTCCGGCCGCTCATCGAGGCCGCCGCCAAGGACTACACCGAGAAGGCCGGCAATTGGCCCAAGCGGACCGAGGCCTGCGACAAGCCGTAATGAGCTGAAGCGGCAGCCGGGGAGATCCGGCCGCCGCACCCTCGTCGTCATCCCGGACAAGCGGCGTAGCCGCGCCGCTCCGGGATCCATCGCAAGGCTCGACAGCGCCCTATGATGGATCCCGGGACAAGCCCGGGATGACGTCGAGCTTTGTCCAAGCCAGCATGCTGGCAGCCGCCGGGAGACCGCCATGTCCACCGCCACACTCGCGCAGCCGACCGCCACGACCCCTGCAGCCGACAACATCCTGTCGCTGAACAACATCGAGGTGATCTACGATCACGTCATCCTCGTGCTGAAGGGGGTCTCGCTGCATGTCCCGCGCAAGGGCATCGTCGCGATTCTCGGTGCCAACGGTGCCGGCAAGACGACGACGCTGAAGGCGATCTCGAACCTGCTCAAGGCCGAGCGTGGCGAGGTCACCAAGGGCTCGATCGTGTTCGAGGGCGAGCGCGTCGACCGCATGTCGCCCAACGAACTGGTCCGCCGCGGCTGCATCCAGGTGATGGAGGGCCGCCATTGCTTCGGCCATCTCTCGATCGAGGAGAACCTGCTGACGGGCGCCTTCACCCGCCGCGACGGCAACGCCGCGATCAAACGCGACCTCGAGAAGATGTATGAGCTGTTCCCGCGCCTGAAGCAGCGCCGCAACTCGCAGGCGGGCTACACCTCGGGCGGCGAGCAGCAGATGTGCGCGGTCGGCCGCGCCTTGATGTCGAAGCCGAAGATGATCCTGCTCGACGAGCCCTCGATGGGGCTGGCGCCACAGATCGTTGAGGAGATCTTCGAGATCGTGCGCCGTCTCAACGCCGAGGAGGACGTCTCATTCCTCGTCGCCGAGCAGAACACCAACATGGCCCTGCGCTACGCGACCTATGGCTACATCATGGAGACCGGCCGCATCGTCATGGATGGCGAGGCTAAGATGCTGCGCGAGAACGAGGACGTGAAGGAGTTCTATCTCGGCGTCTCCGAAGGCGACAAGAAGTCCTTCCGCGAGGTGAAGAGCTACAAGCGCCGCAAGCGGTGGCTGTCGTGAGCGCGCTTCTCCTTCCCAGCCCTCATCCTGAGGAGCAGCCTTCAGGCTGCGTCTCGAAGGACCGTCCAGACATCTCCGGAGCCTCCTGGACCATCCTTCGAGACGCTGCTTCGCGGCTCCTCAGGATGAGGGCTGCGCGGGATTCTACGTCCCTATGCCATCAATGAGGCCTGTCCGATGACCGAGCATCACGACGCTCTCGAAACCCGCGCGCCGGATGAGCGCGAGGCCGATCTGTTCGCCCGTCTTCCGGCCGTGCTGGCGGCGGCGATGCAGGCCCCCGCCTATGCGCGGCGCCTCGCCGGGATCGACCCGGCCGCGATCACCGACCGCAACGCCCTGTCGACGCTGCCGGTGCTGCGCAAGGCGGAGCTGCCGGGCCTGCAGAAGGAAGCCTGGCCGTTTGGGGGCTTCGTGCCCGTGGCGCCCGGCGGTTTCGGCCGGCTGTTCACCTCGCCGGGGCCGATCTTCGAGCCGGAAGGCACCGGCGCCGATCCCTGGGGGGCGGCGCGCGGACTGTTTGCGGCCGGCTTCCGGCCGGGCGACATCGTGCTCAACACCTTCGGCTACCATCTGACGCCGGGCGGCTTCATCATGGACTCCGGCGCGCGGGCCCTGGGCTGCGCCGTGATCCCGGCCGGGCCGGGCAACACCGAGCAGCAGATGGAGGTGATCGCCGCCTACCGGCCATCGACCTACGCCGGCACGCCCGATTTCCTGAAGATCCTGGTCGAGGCCGCGCAGAGCCGCGGCGTCGACATCTCCTGCATCAGGCGCGCGGTCGTCTCGGGCGCCGCCTTCCCGCCCTCGCTGCAGGCCTGGGTGCGGGATCGCGGCATCGATGCCTACCAACTCTACGCCACCGCCGATCTCGGCATCATCGCCTATGAGACGGCAGCCCGCGAGGGGATGGTGCTGAACGAGAACCTGATCGTCGAGATCGTCAGGCCGGGCACCGGCGATCCGATCGAGCCCGGCGAGGTCGGCGAGATCGTCGTCACCAATCTCGATCCGCACCATCCGCAGATCAGGCTTGCCGTCGGGGATCTGACCGCGATCATGCCGGGCCTGAGCGCCTGCGGGCGGACCAACGCCCGGATCAAGGGCTGGCTCGGACGCGCCGACCAGACGGCCAAGATCAAGGGCATGTTCGTGCGGCCCGAGCAGATCGCCGAGATCGCACGCCGCCACAGCGAGATCCACAAGCTGCGCCTGGTCGTCGGCCGCGCCGACGAGGCCGACACGATGACGCTGAAGGCGGAAATCTACGCCGAGCCTCCGGGCCTCGTCGACGCGATGTCCTCGAGCCTGCAGCAGGTGACCAAGCTCCGGGGCGTCGTCGAAATCCTGCCGCTGGGCGCCTTGCCCAATGACGGCAAGGTCATTGCCGATGAGCGGCCCGTAGGCTGAGACCTGCCGGGCAAAGGCGCTGGGACCGGCGCGCTACCAGTCGATGCCGCGCTCGCCTCTGGTCGCGAGCCATGCATTGGCCCGCGAAAACGGCCGCGACCCGAAGAACCCGCGCCGCGCCGAGAGCGGCGAGGGATGGGCGCTGGCGATCACGAGATGGCGGACCTCGTCGATCAGCGTGCGCTTGGCCTGCGCGGGCTTGCCCCAGAGAATGAAGACGACATCGGACCGCTCGCGCGAGACGGCGGCGATGATCGCATCCGTCAGCGCGCCCCAGCCGAGCCGGAGATGCGAGCCCGCCTTGGAGGCGCCCTCGCGCACGGTGAGCGCGGTGTTGAGCAAGAGCACGCCCTGTTGCGCCCAGCGGGTCAGGTCGCCATCGGCGGGCGGGGCCAGACCGAGGTCGTCACTGCGTTCGCGCTGGATGTTGACCAGCGAGCGCGGCAGGGGCGGCGGGCCGACATAGGAGAAGGCCAGCCCATTGGCATGGCCCGGGGTCGGATAGGGGTCCTGCCCGAGAATGACGACGCGAACATCGTCCAGCGGCGTCAGGGCCAGCGCGGCGAAGATGCGCGCGGGCGCCGGCGCGACGACATGCCCGTCGCGGCGCTCGGCATCGATGGCGGCGCAGGCGCGCATCGCCGCCGCGCCCTCGGCGAAAACAGGCAGATCACGCCACCCCTTCGCCGCATCGCTCGCCAGAAAGGCCGCGAGCGCGGTGCGGCAGCTCACTTCAGGACGATCCGGCCCTCGACCTTGGCATCGACCGTGCCGAGCTTGCGCAGATAAACCATCACCTCATTGGCCATCAGCTTGCCGTCGGTGAGGCCGATCAGCGTCTTGCCGCGCCCCAGCGCCGTGTAGCCGTCGCCGCCCTCCAGCATGAAGTTGTTCGAGGCGACGGTGTACTTGCCGGCCGGGTCGATCGGCTGGCCATCGACCGTGATCGACAGCACGCGCGAGCCCTGGGGCTGCTTCAGATCCGCTTCGAATTTGAAGCCGGAGATGACCGGGAAGCGCCCGGCACCCTGGGGCGCGTCGCGCAGGCCGTTCTCGAGCGCGTCCTTGATGTCCTTGCCGGTGATCTCGACCATCACGGTCGCATTGCCGAAGGGCAGTTCGCTCAGCACGTCGCGACGGGTCAGCTTGTGGCCGGCCGGATACTGCTTGTTGGCGCGAATGCCGCCGGCATTGGTGATTGCAAGCTTGGCGCCGGTGGCGGCGCGGATCGCGTCGGCGATGAGGTTGCCGATCGCGGCTTCCTGCGTGCGGATGACGCCGGTGCGGGAATCGAGCGGGGCGGCGAGCACGGCAACGTCGATGTCGAGCTCCTTGGAGAGCTCGGATTCGTAGCCCTTCACCAGCGCGGCGACCTCGGGGTCGGGCGTGGCGGACCGGGAGTCGTTGACTCGGAAGGTCGGCGTCCAGGAGACCTGACGCGCCGCGCCTTCGCCGCGCACGCTGACGGCGATGTCGATCGCGGTGACGTAATTGCCCTCCTCGTTGGACTCCACCATCACGACCTTGCCGTCATAGGCGATGGCGAGGTCGTGGTCGTGGCCGGTCAGCAGGATGTCGACGACGCGCGAGCGCACGATCTCATTGTCCATGGCGCGGTCGGCATGGACGACGGCGACGAGGATGTCGGCGCCCTGGCTCTTCAGCACCTTGGCTTCGCGGCGCAGCGCCTCCATGGTCGAGGAGAACTTCAGGTCGCCGGGATTGGAGATCTGCGGCGTGGGATCGAAGGTCGTGCCGATGACGCCGACCTTGAAGCCGCCGAGCTCGAAGATCTGCGAATCCTTGTGTCCCGGCAGCGGCTGGCCAGCAGCGTCGCGCAGATTGGCGGCGAAGGTCGGGTAGGTCTGGGCAGCGGTAAGCTTGAGATAGTTCTCCTTGCCGAAGTCGAACTCGTGATTGCCGGGCACGAAGACGTCGAGCCCCATCTTGTTCTGCATCGCGACGATGTGGGCGCCCTGGTCGAAGCCGGACATCAGCGAGGGCGAATAGCAGTCGCCGGCGTGGCAGAAGAGCAGCGGCACGCCCTTGGCGCGCTCGGCCCGGGCGATGCCCGCGGCCCGCGCGAAGCCGCCACGGCCCTTGTCGTCGCTCATCTTGTAGATGTCGTTGACCAGCAGCAGCGTGAAGGCGGGAGCGGGCTGCTGCGCGATCGCCGCCGGGGCGGTGGCGGCGAGCGCGGCCGGCGCGGCGATGACGCCGAGAGCGTTGCGGCGGGTCAGCTTGGTCATGGGGTGGTGCCTCTGCTTGAGAACGGCTCCAGAGTAGCAAAGCTCGCGCCAGTCTGACCAGCAGGACCCGACACTTTTCGGCATCCCCGCACTTTGCCGCGCCGTCCTCGGCTCTCCAGTGTCGCACCCCTTTGCCGAGACTGGACGAAACCGCTAACTCGTCTAAATCACGCCTGCGGCCCGTGGTCCCTTGCCAGATGGGATGACGCGCTGCAGGCCTATGGTTTGCCCATCGGCCATCCCCGGAAACCGCGCTCGCGTTTCCGGGGCCGATGCCTGAAGGACATCTGCGATGACAGTCGAGACCAAGCCGGCCCCCGTGCAGCACGCCAGCGTGCTCCCGCCCGACCATCCGCCGGTCAAGACCGGGCGCATCGGCGTGCTGATGATGAATCTCGGCACGCCCGAGGGCACGACCTACTGGCCGATGCGGGCCTATCTCAAGGAATTCCTCTCCGACCGCCGGGTGATCGAGACCTCGCGCTGGCTGTGGTGGCCGCTGCTCAACCTCGTGATCCTGACAACCCGCCCCAGCCGCAAGGGCAAGGACTACGCCTCCGTCTGGAACAACGAGCGCGACGAGGGGCCGCTGAAGACGATCACCCGCTCGCAGACCGAGCAGGTCGCGGCGCGCCTGGCGCCCGACCATGGCGAGCGCATCGTCTTCGACTGGGCGATGCGCTACGGCCTGCCGGATGTGAAGAGCCGCCTCGAGGCCCTGCTCGCCCAGGGCTGCGACCGCATCCTGATGGTGCCGCTCTACCCGCAATATGCGGCGCCGACCTCGGCCACCGCCTGCGACCAGGCCTTCCGCGCGCTGATGACGATGCGCTGGCAGCCCGCCGTGCGGGTGGCGCCGCCCTATCACGACGATCCGGCCTATATCAAAGCGCTGGCGGATTCGATGCGCGCCTCGCTGGCCAAGCTCGATTTCGACCCGGAGGTGATCCTGTGCTCCTTCCACGGGATGCCGAAGGACTACCTGCTCAAGGGCGATCCCTATCATTGCCACTGCGCCAAGACCTGGCGGCTGCTGCGCGAGGAACTCGGATACAGCCGCGAGCGCTTCCGCTTGACCTTCCAGTCGCGTTTCGGGCCCGACGAGTGGCTGAAGCCCTATACCGACGAGACGGTGAAGTCGCTGGCCTCGTCTGGCGTCAAGTCGATGGCGATCGTGGCGCCGGGCTTCTCGGCGGATTGTCTGGAGACGCTGGAAGAGCTCGATGTCGAGAACCGCGAAATCTTCATGCACAATGGCGGCAAGCAGTTCGCCTATCTGCCCTGCCTGAACGACTCTCCCGAAGGTGTCGATGCGATCGAGGCCGTGGTGCGCCGCGAGTTGCAGGGCTGGGTCTGAGCGGGCTGGGCATCAGCCCGCCCGGCCACGAAATCCGCCACGATCGCGGCGACCTGGCGCGATTGCAGGATACGGCGGTGCCCTAGCCCCTGCATCGCCTCGATCCTCACGAAAGGCCCGGCCTGGGCCAGCGCCTGCGCGTGAGAAAACGCCACCTCCTTGTCGTCGCGGCAATGCACGACCAGCGACGGCCTGCCAAACAGCGCAAGCTGATCCCGGCCCTCGAAGGCGGTGACCGGGACACCGGCGACATTGTGGATGCGCGCCTCCATCGCCGCCTGCCCCCGGCCACCCAGGCCGAACGCCGCGCCGAACCCCCGCGCCACCTGCGCCATCGACGATGGCGGTGCGATCATCGCCAGCCGGGCGGCGCTGACGCGCGGCTGGGCCGGCACCGTCCCGGCCAGCGCGGCAAGCGCGATCGACCCGCCAAACGAATGCGCCACGATCGCGTGGATCGGGGCGAAGGCGCGCGCCACGGCCGCAAGGCTCGCCACCCCGATCGGCAGATTGAGTTCGATCCCGGTGGATTCACCATGCGCGGGCAGATCGAAGGTCACGACCCTGAACCCGGCCCTCAGCAGCGGCTGGACGAAGGCGCTCATGAAGGCGGCCTCCCCGGTCCAGCCATGCAGCAGGATCACCGAGGCACGGGGCACGCCGGCCTCCGCCGCTCCCGGTTCGAAGACATGAGCCGATACGGAGCCGCACGGATACGGCACCGAGACCCGGGCCGCTCCTGCCAGGCGCGCCGAGGCGGGCTTGGTCGCCGGTCCGCGACCGGCTCGCGACTTGGGGCGCAGCGGTGTACAAAAGGCGCGGAAAGCCAGCCGGCCGGCGAGAGCCGGCGCGACCGCGCTCACGGCGCGGTTGAACGGCTTGAGCAGAGGGAGGAGCGACAAGACCATGGCGGCGACCCTATTTTGTTCAGCCCTGAACGAGTATGTTCATCCATGAACAAAAAGCAAGAGCGCGCGGCGGGCGAAGCTCCCCCTCTGCGGCCCTGGGACCTGCCGCGCTTTCGCAACTGGCTCGCGGTCGCGCGCGTCCATCAGCTCTGGAAGAAGGTCTTCGGCGAGGCGATCGCGCCCTTGGGGATCCAGGTCGCGCATTACGACGTTCTCGCCAACATCGCTCATGTCCCGGGACTGACGCAGCAGGCCCTGGCCGAGAAGCTGCTCGTCGGCCGCAGTGCGATGAGCATGCTGCTGCCCGAGCTCGAACGCCGCGGCCTGATCGAACGCCGCCCGGACGAGACGGACCGTCGCGTCCGGCGGCTCTGGCTGACCCCGCAGGGAACGAAACTGACCGACGAGGCCATGGCGATCCATGTCGCCCGGCTCGAGGCGATGATGGAGGTCCTCAGCGATACCGAATGCGACGCCGTCGGCGAGATGATGCGCCGCATCGCAACGGCGCTGGCGCGATAGGTCGCGGCCGAGCGGCCATTTCTGATGTCGGGCGGATGGCCAGAGGTTACTTCGCGGGAGCGAAGATGCCGATGCTGCTCGCGGTGATGTCAAAGGAGAGCGTGCCGACCACCGTCGGGTTGCACCAGTTCGAGGTGAAGCCGCCGCCCGCATTGCCGCGACTGATGCCGCGGGGATCGGAGGTCAGCGTGAAACATTCGGTCTTCGACAGGTTGGTGTCGTGATAGCGGACGTCCGCCGTCAGGTTCTTGTAGGTATAGGACACCCCGACATTCCAATAATTGTAGTCGGGCAGGCGGATCGGCACCGGGAAGGCGATATTGGTGTTGGTCGTGCCGAGCCAGTAGCGCCCGAACTCGCCTGACACCGACAAACCTTCGATGAAGGGCAGGTTGTATTTGGCGGTGGCCGACGCGTAGGTACCGGCCGCGCCAGTTCCCAGCCAGTCCCAGGCGTGGAAGACGTTGGCGCCGACGACGACCTTGTCGTCCCAGTTATAGGAAACCTTGCCGACGACTTCGGTGAAGTCCGTATTGCGCGGGGTCCAGATCACCCCAAGCGAATCGATGAAACGCTTCTCCCCGGGATAATAGTACTGGATCACGCCGAAATCGAAGCTGACGGGGCCGAATTTCGGCCGGATACCCGCCGTGAAATCCACCTCGGCCGGGGGATTGGTGGCGAGATCGACATTCGATCCCCAGACGCCGATATAGAACAGGTTGTCATAGAACTGCAGTTCGACACCGCCCTGGATCGCCGGCTTGCGGTCGGTCTGCGAAATACCGCGGAAATTGTAGTCGGTCACGCCCTTGATGCTGATCGCAGCATCGATCCAGGTGATGCTCGGCGGGATCGGCGCGGCCGGCGCAGCCTTGCGGCTGGGGAGATCGGAGGCCTGGGCCGCCCCGGCGAAAGCCGCCAGCGACAGGGTCAGGCCAGTGAGGGAAGACCGGACGAAATCGAAAGCCATGATCTGCTCCGTGCGAAGGCAGGCGCGAACGCTCGCGCATTTCCGCCATCAAGAAGGCGGCCGTTCGCCACATTCGGCAAGACGAGCTTTTTGGCAGCCTGTCGCGATTTTAAGCAAAAGGCCCCGCAAAGCGGGGCCTTGATGCCTCAGACAAAGGCTGAGCCGACGAAACAGGACGAAGTTGTATTTTCGTCACAACCACCGGTAGGGGCGCATCGCTCTCAGCGCGTGGTCGGTTGGCTGGCGAAGGCGGCCGCCGGAAGATCCAGCTGCGTCGTGCGCAGCTTGTCGGAACGGCGAGGCGGCAGAGGCGCCAGCACATTGGTCGGCGTCGTCGGCACGACCGAGGCGACGGGCGCCGAGCCGGGCGCTTCGGCCGGCTTGCTGCCGCCCAAGAGCGGCACGAACCCCAGGGCGCGCCGGTAGAACGGCTCGCTCTCGGCCGAAGCCGTTCCAAACGATCCGGTCGTCACGGGAGCCGGCGTGGCGGCACCCGGCAGCACCTTGGCGAGTTGCGTCGCGGCCGGCTGGGTATCGGCCCGCGCAGGCTCGGGCTTGACCGCATCGGGCTTGGCCGCTTCGACCTTGGCGGCCGGGGGCTCGGCTGCGGCCGAGACGGCGGCCAGCACGGCCTCGTTATCGGCCGATTCAGCCCGGATCGTGGCCTTGGCCTTGCCCCTGTCGTCGAGGACGACGACACGCGGGCCGCTGGTCAGCGCGTCGGGCCGGCTGATGCCGACATCGCGCGAGGCCCAGGAGACCGAGCGGTTGAGCGTATCGGACCCGTTGGCGACGAGCGTGCGCTTGAAGGAATTGTGCTGATCGCCATCGTCATAGATCAGCTTGATCGCGGGCGTGCCCTTGGCGACGAGCGCGGCGACCTGGACCTCGTCCTGCTGGCGCTTCTGCTGCAAGGCCTGCGCGACCGACGGATCGCTGGTGTTGCCGTTGAAGACGTAGCGCCCGCCGGAGACGCCGACCTGCGGCTCGTCGCGCGTGACCTCGAAATAATCGGTGCCTTCCTTCAGGTTCTTCCAGAAGGCGATGTTGGTGTCGAGCCGGTGCTTGGCGAGGTTTTCCGGCGTCATCCGGAACGGCAGCGCCTGCATCTGCACCGCCTTCTGGCCGGCGTTGTGCGCCTCGCGCACCAGCGCATAGATCTCGCCGATTTGGTCGTCGGTCATCGAATAGCAGCCTGCCGAGGAGCAGGCGCCATGCACCATCAGATGCGACCCGGTGCGGCCATGCGAGCGGTCGAAGGCGTTGGGGTAGCCCATGTTGAACGAGACATAGAACGCCGAGTTCGGGTTCATCTGTGCCGGGCTGATCGCATAGAAGCCCTCGGGCGCCATCCGGTCGCCCTCGCGGATCTTGGGGCCGAGCTGACCCGACCAGCGGCACATCGGGAACGTCTTCAGCAGCGCGTACTGGCCGTTGGGCTTGCGCTTCCAGATCTCGAGCTCCGATTCCTTCTTGTAGGAGCGGATCAGGATCGGCTGGTCCTTGCTCATGCCCTTCTCGGACATGAGCGCGTAGGTCGCAGACGGAATCGGGATGTGGTGGCGGGCCGAGCCGCGATAACGGTCGTCTTCGCAGGCCGCCACGGTCAACGCCACGACAGCTACCAGCGCGAGGTGCTTGAATGCCACGTCGTCAATCCCATCGAACGGCCGGCCAGAGGCACGACACTTGACTTCGCAAGACGGCCAAATTGTGCCCGCCGCCCCGTTGTAGATACGTTAGCCTTGAGGCTTCCTTACCACAGCCCCCCCGATCAAGGCCACATGGTCAAAGCCTGGTTAAATGCCCCGGTCTTCGCCGGGCGGCGGCAGGCCTCCGCTCCGAAGGCTCAGAGGCTGCGTCCGATCGCGAGGAACTTTTCCGCCCGCCGATCGACGATGTCGTCGGGCGAGAGCCCGGCCATGTCGGACAGGGCCGAAGCCAGGGCGTCGCCGGCGCGTCCAATCGCAATCTGCGGATCGCGATGGGCGCCGCCGGTCGGTTCGCTGACGATCCGGTCGATGATGCCGAATTTCAGCAGGTCCTGAGCGGTGATCTTCATGCCGGTGGCGGCATCCTGCGCCCGCCCCGTGTCACGCCACAGGATCGACGCGGCGCCTTCGGGCGAAATCACCGAATAGATCGCATGCTCCAGCATCATCACCCGGCTCGCGGCCGCGATCGCGATGGCGCCGCCCGAGCCGCCTTCGCCGATCACCAGCGCGACGCTGGGGGTGCGCAGCCCCAGGAAGGCATCGGTCGAGCGGGCGATCGCCTCGGCCTGGCCGCGCTCCTCCGCCTCGATCCCCGGATAGGCGCCCGCCGTGTCGACGAAGCTCAGGACGGGCAGCCCGAAGCGGCCGGCGAGTTCGATCAGGCGCACCGCCTTGCGGTAGCCCTCGGGCTTGGCCATGCCGAAATTGTGCCGGATCCGGGTTTCGGTCGAATCGCCCTTCTCCTGGCCGATGACGCAGACGGGCTCGCCCCGGAAGCGGCCGAAGCCGCCGACGATTGCCTCGTCCTCGCCGAAGGTGCGGTCGCCCGCCAGCGGCGTGAACTCTTCGATCAGGGCGGCGCAGTAGTCCTTGAAGTGCGGGCGCTGCGGATGGCGCGCGACCAGCGTCTTCTGCCACGGAGTCAGCGACGCGTAGAGATCCTTCAGCGCCTGGCCGGCTTTGGCCTCGAGCCGGCCGATCTCATCGGCCAGCGCATAGCCCTCGCCCTTGGCGTCCAGGGCCCGCAACTCATCCGCCTTCGCCTCGAGTTCGGCGACCGGCTTCTCGAAATCCAGGTAGCTTCGCATCGTGATCCAATTCAGGTTTCGCGCCGGGGCGGTCCTCGGCGCGTCAAGCGTCATGCGGGACCGGGCTCGCGAAAAGCGGCGGACCTTGGCCGCGCCCCGGCTTTTTTGTCAACCCGGCGGCGCGCCGTCGCGGTGAGCGTCGGTGCGCCGGGTCGGGCTCGGCTGAGGCAGCAGGATCGGGCGGAAGGCGAAGCTGCGGCGGGTCGCGCGCAGCGGAATCCGGCGGTAGACCTGCTTGGTCGCGTCGATGACGTGGACGCCCGCAAACGGCAGCGAAAGCCCGGCGCCCAAGCGCTCCCAGGCGGCGGCCGACCGCATCATCAGCCGACGCCGCAAGGGCGGGACATAGAGTGCCTCCGTCCAGTTTTCGGGGGCGAATTCGGCCGCGCGCATCAGCGCCTCGATCTGCGAGCGGCTGAACGGGCGTCCCTGACCGAAGGGCGTGCCGTCCATGCGCGCCCAGAGCCCGCGCCGGTTGGGCACGACCAGGATCATCCGCCCGCCGGGCGAGAGCACGCGGCCCGCCTCCTCCAGCAGATCGTCGGGGCTTTCCGTCTCTTCGAGAGCATGGACCAGGACGACCCGGTCGACCGAGGCCGTCGGCAGGGGCAGCAGCGTCGGCTCGACCAGCGCCGAAGCGGACAGGCCGCAGGATGGCCAGTTCACCACGCCCTGCGCCGCCGGCATGAAGGCGATCACGCGCTCGGCCTGGAGCCCCAGAACGGAGAGATACGGCGTCGCATAGCCGAGCCCCAGCACGCGCTGGCGCGCGCAGTCGGGCCAGAAGCGCAGCATCGCCGTGCCGATGAAGCGCCGCGCCACATGGCCGAGCGGGCTGGCATAGAAGGCTCGCAGATCGGCGACGTCGAGGGGCATGCAGGCGGAAGATGTGGTGCTGCGCGCCCGCGCGCAAGGGCAAGCCATGGCAGCTCATGACAGCGCCGGCGCCGGCGAGGCTGGCCTCGGCTGGCGCCATTCGCTATCTCCGAAAGACAGCCGCGTTCCGGAGAACCCCATGCCGCTCGATCTCCACGTCTTCCGCACGCTCAGCGACAATGCCGGCGCGCTCATCCGCGATCCCGCCACGGGCGCCTGCGCGGCGGTCGACGCACCCGATGCCGGGCAGGTCCTGGCCGAGGCGAAAGCCAAGGGCTGGGCGATCACCGACATCTTCGTCACCCACGCCCATGCCGACCACACCCAGGGCGTGGCCGCGTTGAAGCGCGCGACGGGCGCGACAGTCTGCGGGCCGGCCGATGCGGCGGCCTCGGCCCCGCTCGATCGCGTCGTCGGCGAGGGCGACATCGTTCGCCTCGGGGGAGACGACTTCGAAATCTGGCACACGCCGGGGCACGCCCCCGGGCATCTCAGCTTCGTCTCGCGCAGCGCGAAGCTCGCCTTCGTCGGCGACGTCGTCTTCGTGATGGGCTGCGGGCGCGTCCAGCCGGGCCAGATGGCGGCGATGTGGACCTCGCTGTCGCGGCTGATGGCGCTGCCCGGCGACACCCGCCTGCTCGGCGGGCATGACTATACCCTCTCCAATGCCCGCTTCGCCGCGGCGATGGAGCCTGCCAATGCCGTGCTCGCGGCCAAGCTCGCCGAGGCCGAGGCGGCCAAGGCGGAGGGGCACTTCTGGGCCCTGACCAGCGTGGCCGAGGAGGCCGCGACCAACCCGTTCTTCCGGGCGGGCGAGGCCGCGCTGGCGGCAGCGGTCGGGCTCGCAGGCGCCGCGCCAGGCGATGTCTTCGCCGCCCTGCGCGAAGCCAAGAACCGGTTCTGAGGGGCTCTGTCATGACCCTGAATGGACTGACCGCCAAAGAAGTGATCCGGCTCCTCGAGCTCAAGCCCCATCCCGAGGGCGGGCATTACCGCGAGACCTTTCGCGACCCGCGCGAGGTCGACGGGCGCAGCGTCGGAACCGCGATCTACTACCTGCTCGATACGGGCGAGACCTCGGAATGGCATCGCTGCGACGCGGCCGAAATCTGGCACCATTATGCCGGCGCGCCACTGGTGATCAGCGTCTCCCCCAATGGGCATGACGCCTCCGCCCATCATCTCGGCAGCGACCTCGCGGCTAGGCAGCGGCCGCAATTCGTGGTGCCGGCCGGCTGGTGGCAGAGCGCGACCTCGCTGGGCGCCTGGACGCTCGTCGGCTGCACCGTGGCGCCGGGTTTTTCCTTCGAAGGCTTCGAGATGGCGCCGCCCGGCTGGCGGCCGACCCCGCGAAAGGCGGGGCAGGGATAACGGCGATGGCGGCGGATGAAGGAACGGGGACCGATCTCGCCCTGATGCTCGATTGCGAGCGGCGCATCGTCAATGCCTGGCCCTCGCCGGCGACGCTGCTGATCGACGACTGGGTGGTGCGCTTCGCAGGCGGCTATTCGGGCCGGGCGAATTCCGCCTCGCCGCTGAAGCCCGGCGCAGAGCTCGACGAGGATACGCTGACGCTGATCGAGGAGCTCTATCGTTCAGACGGATTGCCGCCCTGCATCCGCCTGACGCCCCTGGTCGGCGAGGCGACGCTGGCGATGGTGAAGGCGCGCGGCTATGCCGTGCGCGACGCCTCCTTCGGGCTGATCCGGGCGCTCGACGACATCGAGCCCGAGATCGAGCCCGACCTCCAGATCGAGGCGCGCCCGAGCGCCGACTGGATCGCCGGCGTCGCGGCGCGCCAGAGCGGCATCAAGGCCGATGCCGGCAAGCTCGCGGCGATCGTGGAAGGCGTGCGGCTGCCGGCGGCCTTCGCGACCTGGCTGATCGCGGGTGAGCCGGTCGCCTTCGGGATGAGCGTCGCCGAGCGCGGCATGGCCGAGATCGGCAGCGTCGTGGTCGATCCCGCCCATCGCGGCCATGGCCTCGGCCGGCGGCTCATCGCCGGCCTGATGGGCTGGGCCCGCGCCATGGATTGCCAGCAGGCCTATCTCCAGGTCGACCAGACCAATGCGGTCGCGCTGGGACTGTATCGCTCGCTCGGGTTCCGGGAGCTCTATGCCTATGAGACGCGGGTGCTCGACCTGGCGGGGTGACAGGGCGTCGTTCTCGGGCTTGACCCGAGAATCTCCGGCCAAATGAGGCGCCGGAGACATCTGATCACGAGATGCTCGGGTCTTCGCCCGAGCATGACGCGGTGGCCCTCAGCCCAGGCTGGCACGCTTCATGAAGGCGCCGCCCTTCATGATCAGCGGGATGTGCTTGCCCTGGCGGGTGAGCAGCGAGAGGTCTTTCAGCGGGTCGCCGTCGACGACGATCAGGTCGGCATGGGCGCCGGGCGCGATCGTGCCGATCTTGCCCTCGAGCTTGAGCAGCTTCGCCGCGACGTGGGTAGCCGAGCCGATCACCTCGTGGGCCGGCAGGGCGCGGCCGCGGATGACGAACTCCTCGGACTGGTATTTGTGCATCTCGCCGAGCAGGTCTGAGCCATAGGCCATGGCGAGGCCGGCCTTCTTCATCACCGCCAGCGAGTTCATGCCGGCCGAGCGGACGACGTCGACCTTGGCGACCGAATCCGGCGGGAAGCCGAGCTTGGGGCCGTCGGTGACGAGCTTGTCGTAGGTCACCAGCGTCGGCACCGCGACGGCGCCCTTCGAGGCGGCGAGCTTCGCCGTCTCCGCCTCGATCAGGTTGCAATGCTCAAGCGAGTGGACGCCGGCCTCGACGCAGCGGCGGATCGCCTCGTCGGTGTAGACATGGGCGGAGACATAAGTGCCCGCCATCCGCGCCTCCTCGACGATCGCCTCGAGTTCGCTGACCGAGAAGCCGAGGAAGTGGATCGGGTCGGTCGGCGAGGCGCAGCCGCCATTGGCCATGATCTTGATGAAGTCGGCGCCGCCCTTCATCTCCTCGCGGGCGGCGCGGCGGACCTGGTCGAGCCCGTCGCAGATGCGCCCGAGCGCGCCGAGGCGGTGGCGCGTCAGCGGCGTCGCGGCGTCGTCATAGCGGCCGCGGAAATCGGCATGGCCGCCTGTCTGGCTCAGCGCCTTGCCGGAGATGACCAGGCGCGGCGTCGGGAAATGGCCTTCCTCGGTCGCCTGCTTCAGGCCGAAATCGGCGCCGCCGACATCGCGCACCGTGGTGAAGCCGCGCATCAGCATATCCCGCATGATCACGAAGGAGCGGGCGGTGACGAGGGAATCCGGCAGCTGCGCGTTGCGGCCGAGATCGGCGACGCCGGCGACGACATGGACATGGGCGTCGATCAGGCCCGGCATCAGGGTCTTGCCCTTCAGATCCACGACCTTGGCCTTGGCGGAGGTGACGGCCTTGCCGACCTCGCGGATCGTGCCGCCCTCGACGAGGACGCTGACGGGCGCGCCGGCCTCAGGCGAGGTGCCATCGACGATGCGGGCATTGGTGAAGAGCGTGCTGGCCATGAGGTGTCTCGACGAGGAGGGGATGGATGGGGTGGGGACTCAGCGAATGAGCAAAGCGGTGCCGTAGAGGCCGATCGCGAAGACGATGTGGCCGATGATGTTGAACAGGCGCACGGTGTTGGCATTGGGACGTTTCGAGGCGGCGATCCCCGCGCCCATGCCCGGCTGCAGGATGAACCAGCCGCAGCCGACCGTCGCCAGCCCGACGATCAGGGCCGGCAGGAAGGTCGGGTTGGCGGCCCAGCCGATGCCCCAGATCGCCAGCACGATGCCGGCGAACAGGATGCCGACGGCGTAATGCGCGATCCAGCCGATGGCGAGCTCATTGGGCACGGGCTCGGAACGGCCGATGTCCTCATGCGCGAAGCGCCCGCGCGGCAGATGCGCAAACCAGCGCCCGACCAGCGCCCAGTTCGGCGCCGGCAGGCCAAAGGCGCGCTTCAAGAGCTGCGCCCAGAGATCGAGCAGCACCGTGGCGCCGACGCCGATCAGCACGGCCCGTACCATGAAATCCATCATCTCATCCCCCCGGGGCCGCGTTGGCGACGGCCCCCTGATGCGCCGGGTCAGGGCGTCTTTTTGCAGAACGTCATGGAGCGGAGAACGGGTTGGCCGGTCAACCGTCGATGGCGGCGAAAGAACGGCGACCGACGCAGATGCGCCATGCGTTTCGCGCCGTCGTGGACAGAAACGCGGGGAACCTCGCAGCGCCATCAGGGTTGCCCTCGACGCGGGTTGGATATCGGGGGATGAGCGACATGGGCACGACAGCGGCGGGATCGCCACGCAACAGGGAGCCGCGCGCGCAGGGGCCGCATGGCTCACCTGAGCTGCCCTCGGTCAGCGTCACCAGCTACAATCTCGAAGTGCGCGACGACGACGGCTTCATCGGCGACAAGGCCAGCCGCTCCGCCTTCGTCGCCCATCTCGACGCGCTGCGGGAGCATTTTCGCGAACAGCGCGCCGATCCGCTGAAGGGCGAGACAGCGGCCGTCAGCAAGTCGGAGCTCGATGCGCTTCTGCGGGACGGCGATCCGCATGAGGCGGCCCTGGTACTCAGTGCGATCGAGAGCTTCGCGCAATCGCTCGCCTTCGTGGTCCGGCGTTTCGTGCGGCAGAAGACCTGGGCGAAGGTCGAGCGCATCGTGGTGGGCGGCGGCTTTCGCGACAGCCGGGTCGGCGAACTCGCGATCGGCCGCGCCGGCATCATCCTGAGCACGGACGGCCATCCGATCGACCTCGTCCCGATCAGCCATCACCCCGACGAGGCGGGGCTGGTCGGCAGCGCCCATCTCGCGCCGAAATGGATGTTCGAGGCTTATGACAGCCTCGTCGCCGTCGATATCGGCGGTTCGAATATTCGGGCCGGCATCGTCGAGCTGCGCCAGGACAAGGCGCCCGATCTGAGCAAGGCGCGGGTTTCATCGTCGGAACTGTGGCGTCATGCCGATGACGAGCCCAGCCGTGACGAGGCGATCGAGCGGCTGGGCGAGATGCTCAAGGGCCAGATCAAGCAGGCGAAGAAGGACGGCCTGCGCGTCGCGCCGTTCATCGGCGTCGGCTGCCCCGGGCTGATCGAGCCGCACGGCGCCATCGAGCGCGGCGCCCAGAATCTGCCCGGCAACTGGGAGAGCAGCAGGTTCAACCTCGTCGACAGCATTCGCGCGCTCGTCCCCGAGATCGGCGAGCACGAGACCCAGGTGACGATGCACAACGACGCCGTGATCCAGGGTCTCAGCGAGATGCCGGCCATGCAGAACGTCGAGAACTGGGCCGTCCTCACGATCGGCACGGGGCTGGGCAATGCGAGCTTTCTCAACCGCACCAAGCCAAAGGCCCCCAGCGCGGGCAAGGATAAAGGCAAAGGCAAAGACGACGAGAAAAAGGGCTCCGGACGGTCGAAATCCGGGAGCTAGACCGGATCGCGGCGGCGGGGCGAGACGCCTTTCGGGCGGCGCTGCCATGATGACGTCCCGTTTGCGGGGGAAGGAAGCGCCGGCGCGCCGCGCGATCTCGTTGCAGCCTTGCGCACAGGCTCCTCCGTCCCCCGCCTCAGACAGGTCGTCCCTTGCCCTCCGATCACATGCGTCGCGCTTGCCTTGGGAACGGAGCTGTGGCGACGGTCAGTCCAAGACCGAATCATCCTTCCAAGCGAGGCCGGACCGGCATGGCTGCGCGCACCGGGCTAGCGCCCTCCCCGAGGCTCCGCCCCTGGCGCGGCGTCTTCGTCGTCCTGGCGATGCTGTTTGCGGCCTTCGTCGCGACGGGGCCCGGCCTGGCGCAGCAGCCGGGGGTCGACGCCGTCACGCCGCGCGCCAGGCTCGACGCGATCCGCCTGGAGCTGACGCAGATCGAGGCGATGCTGGCGGCCCCGACCGCGACGGAGGCCGAACTGCAGCGGCAGCGCGTGCGCCTCCAGCCCTCGCTCGACCAGCTGCGCCAGCTGATCGAGGAACAGACGCCGCGCGTCGAACAGGCCAAGCTGCGCCTCGACCAGCTCGGGCCCAAACCCGATGCCGCGGCGCCTCCCGAGAGCGCCGAGGTGGTGCGCGAGCGCGAGGCCAGGCTCAAGGCCTTCACCGACGCCGACGAGACGGGCAAGATCGCGCGGGCCGCCTTCCTCCAAGCCGAGCAGCTGCAGACGGCGATCGGCGACCGGCGCCGCGAGCTGTTCGCCAGGGCCCTGTTCGCGGCCGGGCCGACCGTGTTCAACCCCGACATGTGGGGCAGCGCGATCTCCACCGTCCCGGAGGATCTGCGCGCTTCGGGTTACATCTTCGGCGGCTGGCTCTCGGGCGTGGTCGATGCCATGGCGGGCGTCCGCGGCGGGCTTGTCGCGCTCGGGTTCATCGGCGCGGCGCTGCTCTACTATGTGCGCAGCCGCTATCTGCCGCGCTTCAAGGCGCGCTTCGGCAACACGCAGGACACTGACAGCCTTCACTGCCTGTACATCGCGCTCGCCCATGTGGTCGCCGGGGCCGCGCCGCCCGCGCTGGCGAGCTGGCTGATCTATGCCGCGCTCAACACCGCCGGGCTGCTGCCGCTGCGGATCCAGCCGGTCGTCGCCGCGATCGTCGCCGGACTGGCCGTCGTGGCTTTCGTCCAGGCTCTGCTCGATGCGCTGTTCGCCCCGAGCCAGCCCCAGCGCCGGCTCGTCAGCGTGATGGATTCGACAGCCTCCATCATCGTCTGGATGGGCACGTCGCTGGCGTTCGTTCTCTCCGTCAGCAAGGTGCTGGAAGCCTGGCTGACGGCGATCGCCGCGGGGCTGGCAGTCTCGATCCTGTTACGCAGCGTCCTGATCGTCCTCTTCGCTTTGACGCTGGTGATCGGCCTTTACCGGCTGCGCGATGGGCAGGAGGTCGAGGAGGAGGCCTGCCTGGGGCCGTATGTGGCCGTCGAGGGGGCAAGCCTCGGGCCCATCCGCATCCTGGGCTGGCTGATCGGTCTGGTGATCACGCTGGCGGTCCTCAGCGGCTACGTCGTCTTCGCCTCCTTCCTGACCGAGCAGGTGCTCTGGATCGGGATGGTCGCCTGCAGCTTCGTCCTGGTCTACCAGCTCGTTGATCTCGGCATCCCCCACGCCATGACCGGGAAGGGCCGGCTCGCGCTGACGCTGAAGGCCGGACTCGGTTTCCGCGCCGGCACGCTCGACAAGATCGCGGTGATCGGCACCGGCGTGATCAAGCTGATGCTGATCGTGGTCGCCTTCCAGCTCGTGCTGGCGCCCTGGGGGCTGGAGTCCTCGGATTTCTTCAGCTCGCTGCGGGCGGCCTTCTTCGGCTTCCAGGTCGGCGGCGTCACGATCTCGCTGTCCTCGATCATCTTCGCCGGCCTGCTTTTCGCCGCCGGCCTGACCGCCACCCGCTCGATGCAGAGCTGGCTGGAAGCCAAGTTCCTGCCCACCACGCAGCTCGACACCGGTCTGCGCAACTCCATCACCACGGCGGCGGGCTATGTCGGCTACCTCGCGGCGGTCGCCCTCGCCGTGTCGGCGCTCGGCCTGAGTCTCGAACGGCTGACGCTGGTCGCGAGTGCGCTGTCCGTCGGCATCGGCTTTGGCCTGCAATCGGTGGTGTCGAACTTCGTCTCGGGCCTGATCCTGCTGTGGGAGCGGCCGATCCGGGTGGGCGACCAGGTCGTCGTCGGCGACGCCGAGGGCATCGTCAAGAAGATCAATGTCCGCTCCACCGAGATCGCGACCTTCGACCGCTCCTCGGTGATCGTGCCGAACTCGAACCTGATCTCCGGCGTGGTGCGCAACCGCGTCCGTAACGACCGCACGGGGCGCATCCTGATCGCGCTGTCCGTGCCGCGCACGCTCGATGCCGGCGAGGTCCGCGGCATGCTGCACGAGGTCGCGACCGCGCATGGCGACGTCATGCAGAAGCCGCCGCCGGCGATCATGTTCAAGAAGATCGGCACGGGGACGATGGACTTCGAGCTGATCTGCGTCGTGGCCGAGGTCGACATCGTCGCGCGCGTCACCAGCGACCTGAATTTCGCCATCCACAAGCGGCTGACGGACATGGAACCGGCCGCCGGGACTCCGGAATTGCTGGTCAAGGGGCTCGAAGGCGTCGAGCAGTCACTCGGCGACATTGCCGCGGCCGTCTCCCGCGACGGACAGGCCGGCGCGGCCCGCAGCCGAAGACCCGCTCCGGTACGGTCGGTGCGCCGGGCCTCGCCTGCGCCCACCAACGACGACACCACCGAGCCGGCGGACACGCCGGCGCCGGCTCCCGCACCGCCGGAACCGGTCAAGGACGACAGCAAGGAATGACGCGATGGTTTGCCTCGAGAGCGGCGCGGCGAAAGCCCGCGCCATGACCTGCCCCGTGCTCGTCGCGGGCGCGCTTGCGCTGCTGGGCGTCGCAGGCTGCACCGAACCGGCCCGCACCGGCCAGCCGGCCTTCTACCGCGATCTCGGCTCGGCCTCGGCCCGCGTCGATGCGGGCGAGGCCCGCGCCATGATCTCGGCCTACCGGCTGAATGCAGGCCTCAACACGCTCACGCTCGACCCGGCTCTGGTGGCCGCCGCGCAGCAGGAAGCCAGCGCGATGGCGGCGGCCGACAAGCCGGCGCAGGCCGAGGCGGTCAAGGCCAGGCTGGTGCGCGACGGGCAGGCGGGTGCGGAGGCCAATCTCTCGGCGGGGTACCGGCGGCTGGCGGAAGCCTTCTCCGGTTGGCGCGATTCACCCCAGCACGACCGCGTCATGAAGACGCCGGGCGCGACGCGCATGGGCATCGCGACCGCCTATGCGCCGGGCTCGAAATATCAGGTCTACTGGGCGCTGATCCTGGCTCCGTAAGGTCTGGCGCCGCGAGTTCTGACGCCGCGAGCGTCGGCGCGCGTCAGGGCTTGAGCCCCGCCGGCAGCGGCGGGACGTCGGCTTTCAGCACGATGCCGACCCGGCGGTTATAGGGCAGATAGGGGTTGTCCTTGACCATCGGCTCGGTGTCGCCCTTGCCGGATACGGAGGCGAAGCGGTCGCTCGGCACGCCCGAATTGGCCAGGATCTCGCGCACTGCGCTGGCGCGGGCCACCGACAGGTCCCAAGGATCGCCTTCCGGCACGGCGCCGGGGCGTGGCAGGGCGGTATGGCCGGTGATCGCGATCTTGTTGGTCATGCGACGCAGGGTCGGCGCCACGGCCGCGAGCAGACGGCGCATGCGCTCGTTGGGTTGGCTGCGGCCTTCCACGAACATGGCGCGGCCCTCCTGATCGACAAGCTGGATGTCGAGGCCCTCATCCGAGACCTCGACCAGGATGTTGCGCGACAATTCGGCGATCTCGGGCATCTCGCGCAGCGCTTGTCGCAGCGAGGCCGCGGCCAGGGCATAGGCGCGGTCCTGCGTCGGCTGGCTCAGCCCGTCGTCATGGGGCGCTTTCCGGATCGGGCCGGGCGCGTCGGTGGCGTCGTCGAGCGGGCGCAGGCGGGAACTCTTGACATGCTGCCCGGTCGGAATGCCGTCGGCCTCGACGATCCCGGCGAGCCGGATGTCTTTTTGATTGCCGAAGGCGTCGCGCATCGAACCGGCGACGATCTGCATCTTCGCCTTGTCCTGGCTCGAATAGGCCGCCACCATGACGAAGAACGCCATCAGCAGGGCCATCAGATCGGCAAAGGTCACGAACCAGCCGTGACCACCATGCCCGCCACGCTTTCTCTTCTCCATGAGTTCAGAGTCCGACCATTGCAGAAGCCCCGTTCAACTGGTGGGGGTCATGTCTGACCGGTGATGGTCCGGCAGATAGGCCAGCAGCATTTCGCGCACCAGCGTCGGCGACTTGGCGTCCCGCATCTGCAGGACCCCGTCGATGATCAGCGTCCGCGAGATCTCCTCTTCCTCGAGCTTGATGTGCAGCTTGTCGGCAAGGGGCAGGGCGACCATGTTGGCGATGACCGCGCCGTAGAGGGTCGCCAGCAAGGCGGTCGCCATCGCGGGACCGAGCCTCGAGGGGTCCGACATGTTGGCAAACATCGTGACCATGCCGAGGATGGTGCCGATCATGCCCCAGGCCGGGGCGCAGTCGCCGATCGCGCGATAGACCTTGGAGCCCTCGTCCAGCCGCTGCAGGAAGTTGTCGCGGTCCCGCTCCATCGTGTTGCGGATGAACTCCTTGTCGTAGCCATCGGCGATGTAGCGCAGGCCCTGCTGCAGGAAGGGGTCGGAGACTTTGGCGTTTTCGAGCGCGACCGGCCCCAGCCTGCGCGCGACATCGGCGACCCGGGTGATCTCGTCGATCAGTTCGCGCGGGTGGATCGAGCGCATCGTGAAGGCGAAGCGCAGGCCCATGGGCAGCCCATGGCCGATCACAGTGAAGGGGAAGCGGACCATGGTCGCCGCCGCCGCGCCTCCGAAGATGATGATGACGGCGTGCTTGTCGTAGAAGGCGCCGAAATTGCCGCCGTCGATGAGGATGATCGCGCAGATCGTGGCGATGCCGCCGATGATGCCGAGGCCGGTTGCAAAATCCATGCGTCAATCCCGGTCCCCAACGCGGGGGGACACTCTGAAGAAGGATGGGCCGACCGCAGGCGGGGGAGACACCGCAACCCGCAGTTCGGGGGGCGAAGACGCTCCGTTTCCTTCAGATCCGACCCAAATCCCGATGAGGAAACGTCCCTGCCCTGTCAGCGAGCAGGCGCTCACCGACACAGGACAAAGCGCGATCCACTTCAACGAGGGGATGCTGTACGCAGAACAAATATACGCGAGTTTTGACGCAATATTGAGGCCGCAACCTGCAAGATATCAGATCGCTATACTAACTAACGCTACGTCAAACAAAACCGAGGGCGGCTGGCGCCGAATAAAAAATCATCTTGGGTGACTATTCGGAAACCAGGTTGAGATCGACCTGCCCGCCGGAAAGCGAATCAAGCAGGGCGAATGCTTGATGCAACTGTGGTTGAAGACCGTCAAGTTGCAAGCATTTCGACGGCCAGGCGATCGCCCGCACCCGCCTCGGGCCGCGAGGGCGGATCGAGCCCTCGCCCGCTTGCGGTGGGGAGGGTTGGGTGGGTGGGGCAGTGCCGCTCGGCGTTTCGACCCAGGATGGCTCGGGCCCTGAACAGGCAAGGCAGCGCCTGTTCAGGGCTTCAGGGCGTCGGGCAAGGGCGGAGCGTCGGCCTTGAGGGTCAGGGAGATCCGCCGGTTCACCGCGAGATAGGGGTTGTCCTTGATCATCGGTTCGTTGCTGCCCTTGCCGGTCACCGACTCGAAGCGCTCGTCGGGGATTCCGGCATTGGCCAGCATGTCGCGCACGGCCATGGCCCGCCCGACCGACAGGGGCCACTGGTCGCGCTCGCCGGGATGGCCTGGGCGGGCCGAGGCGGTGTGGCCGGAGATGATGATCTTGTTGGGCATGCGCCGGAGCGTCGGTGCGACCGCCTGCATGAGCAGGCGCACGCGCTCGTTGGGCTGGACCGCATTCTCAGCGAACATCGAGCGGCCTTCCAGATCGACGAGCTGGATGTTCAGGCTGTCATCCGTGACGTTGATGATGATGTTGGTCGCCAGTTCGGCGATCTCGGGCATGGCGCGCAGGGCCTGGCGCAGCGAGGCGGCGGCGCTGGTGAAAACGCGGGCGGTCTCGGGAGAGGCCGGGGTCGGGTCGCTCTGGCTCATGTCCTGCGGTGTTGTCAGATCTGACGGCGAATCCGAGATCACGGGATCGACATGCTTGATCGTCGTTCGTTTTGGCTGCCCGTCGAGTTCGATGATGCCGGAATATCGGATTTCCTTCTGGGTGCCGAAAGCCTCGCGCATCGAGCCGGCGATGACCTGCATCTTCACCTTGTCCTGCGTCGAATAGGCCGCCAGCATGACGAAGAAGGCGAGAATCGCGGCCAGCAGATCCGCGAATGTCGTCATCCAGGCCGGTGCCCCGGCAACGGCAGGGGGCTTCCTGCGCGCCATGGCTCAGGCCTCCGCGAAGGCGGCGCGGTGATGGTCGGGCAGGTAGGCCACCAGCATCTCCTTGACCAGCGTCGAGCTCTTGTTGTCGCGGATCTGCAAGACGCCATCGATGATGATGTTACGGATCACCTCCTCGGCCTCGAGCTTGACCGCGAGCTTGTCGGCCAGCGGCAAGGCGAACAGGTTGGAAATCACCGCGCCGTAGAGCGTCGTCAGCAGGGCGACCGCCATGGCGCCGCCGAGCTTGGACGGGTCGGACATGTTGGCGAACATCATGATCATGCCGAGGATGGTGCCGATCATGCCCCAGGCCGGCGCCGCGTCGCCGATGGCGCGATAGACCTTGGCGCCGGCATCGAGGCGCATCAGGAAACTGTCGCGGTCCCGTTCCATCGTGTTGACGATGAAATCCTTGTCGTAGCCGTCGGCGAGATAACGCACGCCCTGCGCCAGGAACGGCTCCGAGACGGTCACGTTCTCGAGCGCGGTCACGCCCTGCTTGCGGGCGGTGTCGGCGAGCTGCGTGATCTCGTCGATGATGCTGCGCGGGGTCGAGGTCTTGTTGGTGAAGGCGTAGCGCGCGCCCATCGGGAGGCCGGCGAGCATCACGGCAAGAGGATAGCGGATCATCGTGCCGGCGATGGTGCCGCCGAGGACCATGACGATCGACAGCGAATCGAGGAACATCCCCGCGCCGCCGCCCGACAGCGCGACGATGGCGACAATCGTGCCGACGCCCAGCACGATTCCCAGGCTTGTCGCGATGTCCATAACTTTACGCCCTCAACGCAACTGGCGCACAGCGCTTCCGGCTGCCCCCTCGAAATTTCTATGCCCGGCCCTTTGAAGGAAGGGTTAAGGATAAGGCTGACGCTTCGTCCTGCCGGGCGGGGCGGCGGTGTTCCAGGATCTCTCGATGTCATTGTTTGCGATTTATGCACGCGTTCTCGGCGAACTCGGCCCGGAGAAGCGGCTCGGTATCGTGCTGGCGCTCGCCAACGTGCTTCTGGCGGCGGCGTCCTTCGCAGAACCGATGCTGTTTGGCGCGCTGATCGACAAGTTGTCGAATGTGCAAGGGGCCGGGCAGAAGCTCAGCTGGGCCGATATCAGCCCGCTGATCCTGGCCTGGGTCGGCTTCGGCCTGTTCACCATCGCCGCCTCGGTCTTCGTCTCGCTGCATTCCGACCGGTTGGCGCATCGGCGCCGGCTGGCGGTGATGGCGAACTACTTCGAGCACGCGCTGACCCTGCCGCTGGCCTATCACACGCAGACCCATTCCGGCCGGGTGCTCAAGGTCATGCTCGACGGCACCAGCGGGATGTGGGCCCTGTGGCTGTCGTTTTTCCGCGAGCACTGCGCCAGCCTGGTCGCGCTGTTCATCCTGCTCCCGTTCACGCTCTGGAAGAACTGGCAGCTGGGCCTGCTGCTGATCTCGCTCGTGGTCCTCTTCGGCACGCTGACGGCCTATGTGCTGCGCAAGACCGACAAGCTGCAGAGCAGCGTCGAGGCCTACCACTCCAATCTCGCCGAACGCGCCTCGGATGCGCTCGGCAACGTGCCGGTGATCCAGAGCTTCACGCGCATCGAGGCCGAGGTCCGCGGCCTGCGCTCGACCATCGCCAGCCTGCTCGAGGCGCAGCTGCCGGTCCTGTCCTGGTGGGCGATCGCGACGGTCGCGACGCGCGCCTCGGCAACGCTGACGGTGCTGGCGATCTTCGTCGTCGGCGCCTGGCTCCTGATGCAGGGGCTGACCACGGTGGGCGAGATCGTCACCTTCATGGGCTTCGCCACCATGCTGGTCGGCCGGCTCGAGCAGATCGTCGCCTTCGTCAACTTCATCTTCATGCAGGCGCCGAAGATGCGGGAGTTCTTCGAGGTGCTGGACACGCTGCCGGCGGTGCGCGACCTGCCGAGCGCGCCCGATGCGGGGCGCCTCTCGGGCGCGGTCGCCTTCGAGGACGTCTCCTTCTCCTATGACGGCAAGCGCACCGCGGTGCGCGACGTCTCCTTTTCGGTGTCGCCGGGCGAGACCATCGCCATCGTCGGCTCCACCGGCTCCGGCAAATCGACGACGCTGGGGCTTCTGCACCGCGCCTTCGATCCGCAATCGGGCAAGATCACGGTCGATGGGCAGGACATCCGCGAGATCTCGCTTCTGTCGCTGCGCCGCAATATCGGCGTCGTCTTCCAGGAGCCGATGCTGTTTGCGCGCTCGATCCGCGAGAACCTCAGCGTCGGCAAGCCCGATGCCACGGAAGCGGAGATGATGGAGGCGCTCGACCGCGCGCAGGCGACCGAGGTGATGGCGCGCCAGACCGACGGGCTCGATACCCTGGTCGGCGAACGCGGCCGCACGCTCTCGGGCGGTGAACGCCAGCGTCTTTCGATCGCGCGTGCGCTTTTGAAGAACCCGCCGATCCTGATCCTCGACGAGGCGACGTCGGCGCTCGACGCCGCGACCGAGGTCAAGCTGCAGAAGGCGCTGGAGGAGGTAATGAAGGGCCGCACCACCTTCGTCATCGCCCACCGACTGGCGACGATCCGCAATGCCGATCGCATTCTCGTCTTCGAGCAGGGGCAGGTGATCGAGATGGGGTCCTTCGACGAACTCGTCGCCAAGGGCGGCCGCTTCGAGGCTCTGGCGCGCGCGCAGTATCTCGTCACCGACAAGGCCGCGGCTCTGGCGGAAGAGGCGGCCAGCCCCCTGGCGCGCACCATCGCCGTCGACTGAGGTTTTGCACCGGGCGCACCGAACTTGTCGGCTGCCGGCGCGTTGATCCGCCAGAGACTGCTTCGCGCGGCCGGTTTCTTGACGCCTTCTTTCCCCTTTTTCCACCTGTGAGCGCCATTGTGAACGCTGCGATCCTTCGTCTCGCCTGCGCCTGGGGAACCGTGGCCGCCTTCCTGTCGGTGGGAGACGTTCTGCTCGGCCAGCTCGGCGCGCCGCTGGCGTCGCTTGCGCTCTTCGTCTGGCTGCTTGGCATCATCATCTGGTCGGCCTTCGGGGTGGTTCACGAGGCCGACATCCTGGCGGTCAGGCTGGGCGAGCCCTTCGGCACGCTGATCCTGACGCTGTCGATCGTGATCATCGAGGTCGCGCTGATCTCGGCGGTCATGCTGGGCGCCAAGGGCGCGCCGACATTGGGCCGCGACACGATGTTCGCCGTGCTGATGATCGTGCTCAACGGCGTCGTCGGCATAGGGCTCATCATCGGCGGCCGGCAGCATTTTGCCCAGAGCTACAACCTGAAGGGCGCATCATCCTATCTCGCCGTCATCATCCCGCTGACCGTGATCCCGCTGGTGCTGCCGAATTTCACGACATCGACCGCCAACGGCACGCTGACGACGCTGCAATCGATCTCGTTCTCGCTGTTCACACTGGCGCTCTACGGGGCCTTCCTCGTGCTCCAGACCGGGCGGCACCGCAGCTTCTTCCAGGAGCCGACCGGCGACCATGCGCCCCCGGCCCGCACCGCGTCGCGCGAACAGCTGGCCGACGGCGGCCTGCCCGCGCATCTCGACCCCGGCGGCAGCAATGCCGGGCGCGTCGCACTGCTGCTCGCCAACATCCTGCCCATCGTGATCCTAGCCAAGAGCCTCGCGAGCGTTCTCGATTTCGGCATCATCCAGCTCGGCGCGCCGGTCGCGCTCGGTGGCATCCTGATCGCGCTCGTGGTTTTTACCCCGGAATGCATCGCCGCCTTGCGCGCGATCAGCGCCAACCAGCTCCAGCGCGCGATCAATCTCTGCCTGGGCGCGGCCGCCTCGACACTGGGCCTGACCGTGCCCGCCGTGCTGGCGATCGGCCTGTTCACGGGACAGGAGGTCGTGCTCGGCCTGTCCAACGCCAACATGGTCATCCTGGCGATGACGCTGCTGCTGTCGACACTGACCTTCACCGGGACGCGCACGACGATGCTGGAGGGCGCCGTGCATCTCTCGGTGTTCTTCGTGTTCGTGGTGCTCGTGTTCAGCCCATAGCCGCAAGGCCGTCCGCGGCCGCTACTGCACGACGAGGTCGGCCTGCAGCGCCCCCGCGGTCTTGATCGCCTGCAGGATCGCGATGATTCCGGCAGGCTTCAGGCCGATCTGGTTGAGGCCGCGCACCAGCGTGTGCAGGTTGGCGCCGTTGATGATCGCGAGCCGGCCATTGCCCTGCTGCGTCTCGATCTGCGTGCGCGGCACCACCACGGTCTGCCCCCCGCTCAGCGGCTCGGGCTGCGAGACCATCGGCGTCTCGGTGACGCGCACCGTCAGATTGCCATGCGTCACGGCGACCGTGGAGATCTTGACGTCGCGGCCGATCACCACCGTGCCGGTGCGCTCGTCGACCACGACGCGGGCCGGCGAATCCGGCTCCAGCGTCAGCCGCTCGATCTCGGCGATGAAGCGAGCCGTCGACATGTTGGCCGGCCGCGTCAGGCTGATCGTGCGATGATCGAGCGCAAACGCCACGGTCGATTTGTAGCGCTCGCGGGTGAAGCTGTTGATCGCGTTCGCGACACGCTCGGCCGTGACGAAATCGGGGTTGCGCAGTTCCAGCGAGAGCACATGCAGGTTAGAGAGCTGGTCGGCGATCTGCCGCTCGACCAGCGCGCCGCCCGGTATCCGCGCCGCGGTCGAGACGCCCTGCGTCACCCGTTCCGCCTCGCCTTGAACATTGAAGCCCGAGACGTTGAGCCGCCCCTGCGCCAGCGCATAGGTCTGCCCGTCTGCCGCCAGAAGCGAGGTCACGACCAGCGTGCCGCCGAGCAGCGAGGTCGCGTCGCCCATCGAGGCGACCGAGACGTCGATACGGCTGCCCCGCCCGGCGAAGGGCGGCAGATCGGCCGTCACGATCACCGCCGCGACATTGCGCGTGCGCAGCGCCGAATTGCGGACATTGACACCCAGCCGGTCGAGCATCGACTGCAGCGCTTGGCCCGTGAAGGGCGAATTGCGGATGCTGTCCCCCGTGCCCTGCAGGCCGATGACGAGGCCGTAGCCGACGAGCTGGTTGTCGCGCACGCCCTGCAGGCCGGCGATATCCTTGATCCGCACCGAGGCCTGGGCCGGCGCGACACATTGAAACGCCAGCGCCAGCGCGCACAGCAAAGCGAGCAGTCGCGAGGTCGGCGCCATCACTCGCTCCCGACGCGGATGGTGCCGTCGGCCTGGACGACGCCGATGACGACGAGCCCGGTATCGGGATTGCGCGCCTTGACCATCTCGTTGACCGAGGCCGAGGCCATCGGCTCGACGATGCCGGTGATCACGAGATCGCTCTCGCGGAAGACCACCTGCGTCGGCACGCCGCGCCTGACCACCTTTGGGTCGTCGACCGCATTCAGCGGGATCGGCTGGCCCGGCAGCAACGTCCGCCGCGTCACCTTGCCGACCACCGCGAGTCGGTTGTCGATCGACACCCGCGCCGCGACCCGGAAGGCCCGGTCGACGAGATGCGCGTCGGTGATGACATCGCCCGGATAGAGCGTCACCGCCGGAACCGGCAGCATGACGCCCTCCGGCGCAGCCCGGGCCGGGCCGATGGCGACGAGCCCGAGGCAGGCGGCGAGCACGAGGGAGCGGACCGGCAAAAGGGCCATGATGGGGATGTCCTCAGCGGATGCCGTTGGAGACGGTGCCGGCCATCTGGTCGGCGGCCGTGATGACCTTGGCGTTCATTTCATAGGCGCGCTGCGCCGCGATCAGAGCGGTGATCTCCTTCACCGGATCGACGTTCGACGCCTCGAGATAGCCCTGGCGCAGCTTGCCGAAGCCGATCGCCGTGGGGTTGCCGTCCGTCGCCTGCCCCGAGGCCACCGTCTCGCGATAGAGATTGCCGCCGAGCGGCTCGAGGCCGGCATCGTTGGCGAAGTTGGCGAGCGTGATCTGGCCGAGCTGGCGCGGCTGGACCTCGCCGGGGATCTTGGCGAGCACGAGGCCGGATTCATTGACGGTCACGTCGACCGCATCGGCCGGGACCCGGATCACCGGATCGAGCAGATAGCCATCGGCGGTGACGATGTCGCCATCGGCATTGGTGTTGAACGTGCCGGCGCGGGCATAGAGCGTCTCGCCCTCGGGCGCCGTGACCTTGAACCAGCCGCGCCCGTCGATCGCGAGGTCGAGCCGGTTGCCGGTCTGCGTCATCGCGCCCTGGATGTGCAGGTTGCGGATCGCTGCCGCCCGCACGCCCAGGCCGAGCGATGCACCTTCGGGAATCGAGCCGTCGCCGCCGCGATTGGGCACGCCGCGCGAACGCTCGGTCTGGTAGAGCAGATCGGTGAACTCCGGCCGCGCCCGCTTGAACGAGGTGGTGTTGATGTTGGAGATGTTGTTGGCGATGACTTCGACATTGAGCTGCTGGGCGCTCATGCCGGTGGCCGCGATGGCGAGAACTTTCATGGCGATGCGTCCTCAAACCTGCATCTGGACGAATTGCTGATAGGCAGCGACGACCTTGTCGCGCATCGCCATGGCGAGCTGCAGCGACTGCTCGGCCGACATCACCGCCTGGACCACGTCCTGAACCGCGGCCTTGCCCTGGACGCCGGCAACCGCCTGGGCCTCGCCCTGCGCCAGATTGTCGACGAAGTTCTGGGCGACGCCGGCAAACACGGAGCCGAAATCGGCTCCGGGCTGGGCGGACGCCGCCTCGACGCCCGCGCCTGGCCGGGCCCCGGTGGCACCGAGCCCCTGCAGCCCCTGGGTGAGATGACTCGCGGCGGGCGCGAGAGCGGAGATCGCGTTGAGCATCAGCCGTTCCTCAAAAGATCGATGGTCATGGATTGCATCGAGCGCGCCTGCTTGATCATCTGCAGGTTGGCCTCGTAGGAGCGGTTGGCCTCGCGCATGTCGGCCATTTCGAGCAGCAGCGAGACATTGGGCATCTTGACGTAGCCCTTGTCGTCGGCGGCCGGATGGCTCGGCTCGAACTCGACGCGGAAGGGCGCCTTGTCGACGCCGACGCCCTTGATCTTCACCAGGGAGACGCCCGCAGCCCGGTTCATCGCGCTCTCGAAGGTCACCGTCTTGCGGCGATAGGGATCGGCGCCGCGCGTGGTGCCGGTCGACTGGGCGTTGGCCAGGTTCTCGGAGACGACGCGCACCCGCGTCGACTGGGCCTGCAGCCCGGCACCGGCGATTTTCATCGAAGCATTCAGAGGATCGATCATGATTTTTACTCACCCAAGGCAAGATTTCGACACGTGATTGCTTGCGCGAGGCTGATCAGCCCCGGATCGCGGTCATCATCATGCGGTGGAAACTTTTCACGATGTTCGTCGTGAACGCGTAATGGCGGCTGATCTCGCCGGCCTTGAGCATCTCCTGCTCCAGGCTGACCGAATTGCCGGAATGGACGGTCGACCAGCTGTCGGATTTGCGCGGCCGCGCCGTCAGTGCTTCGGCCGGCGTCGAGGTCATGTGGTTGGGCGCGGTGGCGGCGACCGAAAGCGTGGTTTTGCGGACGATCGCCTCGAAAGGCTCGACATCGACGGCCGTGTAGCGCGGCGTGTTGGCATTCGCGATGTTCTGCGAAACCGCGTTCTGTCGAACGGCGAGCCAATGCGATTGCTTGGCTGCGAGATCGAAGAGATGTACTGGCTCCACTTGAAGCCTCCATAGTAGTTGCTAGGCAACACTAGGAGGATTGACTTGCGTGAAGCTGTCGTCGGCAATTGCAGCGATGGTGCTGCGGGCGAGACCGGTCTCGGGCGCAGGGCGCCCCCGGCCGGGCGGCCGGGGTGGAAGCATCAGGAGATGGTGTAGCCGAGATAGCGCTTCGAATCGATCGGATCGTAGCCGAGCTTGGTCCGCAGCTTCTTGCGCAGCTTGCTGACATGGCTTTCGACGACAGCCTCGTCGACCTCGTCGTCGAACAGCCCGTAGACCGCGTTGAACACCTGGGTCTTGGTGACCCAGCGGCCGCGGTGGCGCATCAGGAACTCCAGAATGCGGCGCTCGCGACGCGGCAGCGCCATCAGCTCGCCGGCCACCTCGGGGTCGCTGCCGTCGAAATGGACCTTGATCTCCCCGACCGTTACCTCGTCGTCGCTCGAGCGGCGCTTCTCGGAACGGCGTTGCATCGCATTGACCCGCGCCAGGATCTCGCGGACATGCACCGGCTTGCGGACCACGTCGTCGACGCCGGCGGCGAAGAGCTCCAGTGTCTTTTCGAGCGAGGACGCCTCGTTCATCGCGATCACCGGCGCCTGCGAGCGGCGGCGGATCATCGTCGGGAAGGTCGAGCGCTCGGCGCAGTCGCCGATCAGGAACGCCTCGACCGTGCTGAGATGATCAGCGGGGGTGTCCTCGACCCATTCCTGAAAGCGCGACGGAGTAAAACCGATCGCCGGAACGCCCTCGCCGGTAAACAGGTTCTGGTACCCTTCGGTCACCAAAACCCGATCGTCGATCACGATGTACATGGATACCCCCCGGCATTGGAAGCGTTCCACCTCGCATGAGTTGGAAGCACTTTGACGCTATGGAAGGTTTCATGAAGGGTCAATGCATGATTGATGCAATGCGACATCAGGAGAAACACTGCGGAAACTTGGTTTAAAGACCGGTATACGGATTTATTTGAATCAATTAACTTCTTGTTAACGCTGAAACAGGAGCCTTATACATGACCCAGCGTCATGCGATCGTCGCTCCCTCCGGGGGCCGCCACGGCGGCGCCTCCAGCCGTGCAGCGTATCGCCTATAGTATAATGAGTGCGTCGCAGGCCCAACGCGCGATCGTGTCGATGAATATTTACGTCAATCTTTATGCATCCAGCATCGACAGCTCCACGCAAGCAAAACTCGATCAGATGAGGATCGAAAGCTTCGCTTGGAGATGAGCAGATGAGCATTTTTGGCATTATGCGGACCGGCGTCTCGGGCATGGCTGCCCAGGGCAGCAAGCTGGGCGCGGTCAGCGACAACATCGCCAATGTGAATACGGTCGGGTACAAGCGCGCCTCGACCGAGTTTTCATCGCTGATCTCGGAAGGCAACCACAGCGAATACAACTCGGGCGGCGTCGAGACCACGACCCGCTATGCGATCTCCGATGAGGGCCTGATCATGGGCTCGACCTCGAAGACGGACCTCGCCATCAAGGGCAACGGCTTCTTCGTCGTCACCGATGCGGGCGGAACGCCCTACATGACCCGCGCCGGCGCGTTCGTGAAGAACGGCAGCCAGGAGCTGGTCAATTCGGCCGGTTTCTACCTGATGGGCTACCCGATCGAGAACGGCGACCCCACCGTCATCGCCAACAGCCTCGACGGGCTGGAGCGCATCAACCTCGCCAATGTCGCCTATGAGGCCAACCCCACCGTCAGCGGCACGCTGAAAGGGGTGCTCGATTCCAATGCGACAGTGATCGCGCCGGGCAACCTGCCCTCCGACAACGTCGCCGGCAGCACCTATTCGAGCAAGGCCTCGATCGTCTCCTACGACAACCTCGGCAACAAGAAGTTCCTCGACGTCTACATGGCCAAGACCGGCACCGGGCCCGACACCTGGCAGGCCGTCGTCTTCGACCAGGCGACAGCGACCGCCGGCGGCTTTCCCTACACCGCGGCGCCGCTCGCCAACGTCGCGCTGGCCTTCGGCCCGACGGGCCAGCTCACCACGGCGCCGGCGAATTTCACCGTCGCCATTCCCGGCGGCGCCACCGCGACGATCGACTTCAGCCAGGTCTCGCAGGTCGCGACCGGCGAGACCGCGCTCGAACTCGCCGTCGACGGCAACGCACCGAGCGCGGTCGAGAGCGTGGACATCGCCAATGACGGCACCGTCTACGCCGTCTTCGAGAACGGCGCCCGCCGCGCCACCTATCGCATCCCGCTCGCCACGGTGCCCAGCGTCGATCAGCTGACGCCGCAATCGGGCAATGTCTATTCCGTCAACAACATGTCGGGTGACGTGATCGTCGGCTTTCCCGAAAGCGGCAGCTTCGGCTCGATCCGCTCCGGCGCGCTCGAGCAGTCCAATGTCGACCTCGCCACCGAACTGACCGCGATGATCGAGTCGCAGCGCAGCTACACGGCGAATTCGAAAGTCTTCCAGACCGGCTCGGAAATCCTCGACGTCCTGGTCAACCTGAAGCGCTGAGCGCGACCGAAAGCGAGACGAGGACGATTCCATGAGCTTGTCATCGGCCCTAAACGTGGCGCAGTCCTCCCTGACCGCGACCTCGACGCAGACCTCCGTGCTGTCGCGCAACGTCGCCGGCGCCGACGATCCCCACTACAACCGCAAGGCCGGCACGCTGGTCACGACCTATGGCGGGGCGGTCAGGATCGCCTCGATCAGCCGCGCCGTGGATTCGGTGCTGTTTGCCGCCAAGCTCGGCGCGACCGCCACGACATCGGCACAGCAGGCCGTCGTCGATGCGCTCGATCAGCTCGAGGCGACGGTGGACGACCCCGAGCTCGACCAGTCGCTGGCGGCCAAGCTCGGCGACCTGACCAATGCCCTGCAGCAATACGGCGTGACGCCGGACGATCCGCTTCTGGCGCAGAACGTCCTGACCAAGGCGACCGAACTGGTCCGCAGCCTCAACGAGGCAAGCGGGACCGTCCGCACGGTGCGCCAGCAGGCGGACGCCGACATGGCGCTCGGCGTCGCGCGCGTGAACAGCCTCCTCGTCGAGTTCGAGGCGGCCAACAAGGCGATCGTCAAGGGCAGCCAGTCGGGCGCCGACGTCACCGACCAGCTCGACACGCGCGACCGCATCCTCTCCCAGCTTTCGGAGGAAATGGGTATCAGCGTCGCCACGCGCCCCAACAACGACATGGTGATCTACACCGATGGCGGGGTGACGCTGTTCGAGACCGTGCCGCGCAGCGTCTCGATGGCGCAAAGCTTCGCGCTGGGTGCCGGGACCGCAGGCAACGCCGTCTATGTCGATGGCGTGCCGGTCACCGGGCCCAACGCGATCATGCCGATCAAGTCGGGCCAGATCTACGGCTCCTCCATCGTCCGCGACGAGATCACCGTCACCTATCAAAGCCAGCTCGACGAGATCGCGCGCGGCCTCGTCGAGGTCTTCGCCGAGAGCGACCAGACCGGCGTGGGCCCCGACCAGGCAGGCCTGTTCACCTATGGCCCGCCGCCGGGCCCCGCCGCCATTCCCGCCACCGGCGTCATGGTGGCCGGCCTTGCCGGCGCGATCCGCGTCAACGCCAATGCCGACCCGTCACAGGGCGGCGATCTCGACCGGCTGCGGGACGGCGGCATCTCCGACCCGCTCGACCCGGACTACACCTATAACGGCACCGGCGCGGCCGGCTTCCCCGACCGCATCCAGGGGCTGCTGACGGCGCTCGGCACCGGCCGCACCTTCGATCCCGTCACGGGAGCCGACCCGACCGATACCCTCGTCGGCTTCGCCGGGTCGTCCGTCGGCTGGCTGGAGGCGCAGCGCCAGACCTCGACGCAGACGCTCGGCTACGAAACCGCGCTGCTGCAGCGCACGACGGCGGCGCTGTCGAACGTCACCGGCGTCGACATCAACGAGGAGATGACGCTGATGATGGAGCTGGAGCGCTCCTTCAACGCCTCGTCCACGCTGATCTCGACCATCGACAGAATGCTCGAAGCGCTGCTTCAGGCCGTGAGGTGAGACCATGAAGACAAGCTTCATTTCCAACTATTCGCTCTCGGGCACCTTGCGCAACGCCGTCGCGAAAGCCCGCGACAGCCTGGCCGACGCCACCAAGGAATCGACCACGATGCGCCATGCCGATATCGGGCTGACGCTCGGCGGCAGCACCGGCAAGACGGTCGGCCTGCGCGACCAGTACAACCGGCTCAACGGCATCGTCGACACCAACGGGCTCGTCGCATCCCGGCTCGAAGTCTCGCAGAAGGCGCTCGACGGCATGCGCGAGACGGCCGAGCAGTTCCTGGCCACGCTGATCAGCGTGCGCGACGGCGACAAGGGGGCCGACGTGCTGAAATCAGAGGCCAAGAACAACCTCCAGGCGCTGACCGCCTCGCTCAACGCCTCCTCCAGCGGCCAGTTCCTGTTCGCCGGCATCAACACCCAGCAGCGCCCGGTGACCGACTATTTCGCCACCCCGGCCCCGGGCAACAAGGCCGCGATCGACGCAGCCTTCGCCGGCTATTTCGGCTTCGCCCAGAATGCGCCGGCCGCCGCCAACATCACCCAGGCCGACATGACGACCTTCCTCCAGACGGTCCTGCCGACGGAGTTCGCCGACCCCGCCTGGGGCGCCAACTGGTCCTCCGCGCTCGACCAGAACATGACCAGCCGGATCTCGCTGAGCGAAGTCGTCGAAGTCTCGACCAACGCCAACACCCAGTCGATGCGCGACCTCGCCGCGGCCTATACGATGGCCTTCGATCTCGGCATCGAGAACCTCAACACCAATGCCTTCCGCGCGGTGGTGGATGCCAGCATCGAGAGCGTCAACAAGGCCATCCTCGGCATCACCGCGACGCAGGCCCAGCTCGGCGCGATCGAGGAGCGGGTCAAGGTCTCGAGCGAGCGACTGACAATCCAGCGCGACATCGTCACCAAGCAGATCCAGGCCTTCGAGAACGTCGATCCCTACGAGGCCAATGTCCGTGTCACCGACCTGACGACGCAGCTCGACACCGCCTACGCGCTCACCGTCAGGATCCAGCAGCTGAACATCCTAAAGTTCATGAGCTGACCCCGCCCCCGGCCGGTGCGGCCGGGGGGCCCTCGCCGCACGCTCTCGATCCGCCGCCCGGCCACCGGCCGGGGCGATCGGAGGAGCATGACCGCCTTGCCTGAACCAGCCCGGAGACGCCTCATGTATCAAAGCTCCTATGCGGCCGCCGTCGAGGATGATTTCGCCCTCGCACGCGCCAATGAATGGCGCGCGCTCGACCGGGCCGTCATCCTGCTCGAGCAGGCCCGCCCGACCGGCTCCGCCTCGCCGCAGACGATCGAGGCCGTGACCTTCCTGCGCCGGCTCTGGACCTTCCTGATCGAGGATCTGGCCAGCGCCGAGAACGCCCTGCCAGAGGCGCTGCGCGCCTCCCTGATCTCGATCGGGATGTTCGCCCTGCGCCAGGGCGAGGCGCTGCGCCTCGGCCAGTCGGAGGATTTCGAGTCGGTCATCGACGTCAACAAGATGATCCGCGACAGCCTGGCCTGAAACCAAGGACGAGCATGACGATGAACCTCTCCCTGCGCGCCAACGAGAAGATCTACATCAACGGGGCGATCCTCAAATTCGATCGCAAGGTCAGCCTCGAGCTGATGAACGACGCGACCTTCCTGCTCGAAACCCATGTCATCCAGCCCGACGAGACGACGACGCCGCTGCGGCAGCTCTACTTCGTCGTCCAGACCATGCTGATCGACCCCAGGAATGCCGGCGCCGCCCGGCTGCTGTTCGATCGCATGCTGTTGACCACGGCCTGCATCTTCGAGGACGCCGCGGTTCTGGCCGGACTTCAGAGCATCGACCGGCTGATCGCCGAGGACCGCTCTTTCGAGGCGCTCAAGCAGTTGCGGGCGCTCTACCCGATGGAAGCCGCCATCCTCGCAAGCTCCGGGCAGGCTCCGCAGCCTAGGCTCGACCCGTCGATCCCGGGCAGGGCGTTCGTCGACACGCGGCTCGAAACCCAATTCGCTTGAGAGCATCGCACCCAGCCGCGAAGCCCTGCCGAAGAGCGGCAGGAACCCAACCTTGCAGAGGCGATCATGGACGTATCCAGCATCCAGAGCACCACGACGAGCACGGCCTCGGGTTCGACGAGCGCCAAGAACGCGATGGGCGACTACAACACCTTCCTCCAGCTCCTGATCGCCCAGGCCAAGAACCAGGACCCGACCAACCCGACCGACCCGGCGCAATATGTCCAGCAATTCGCCGCGCTCTCGCAGGTCGAGCAGTCGGTCACGGCCAATGCCAAGCTCGACCAGATCATCGCCGGCCTCGCCGCGCTGAAGCCGGCCGCGACGCAGGCTTGAGGGCACGACGATGAACGAGGCCGACGCCCTGGACATGATGCGCGACGCCGTCTGGGCGATCATCGTCGGCGCCGGACCCGCGGTGGTCGCGGCCATGGTCATCGGCATCGCGATCGCCCTGATGCAGGCCCTGACCCAGGTGCAGGAGGCGACGCTGACCTTCGTGCCCAAGATCGTGGTGATCCTGGTCGTGATGGCGACGACCGGCGCCTTCACCGGCGCCCAGGTCTTCGCCTTCACCGAGCGCGTCTACGGCCGAATCGAGCGCGGTTTCTAGAGCCCGCCTGACCCAACGATACCCATCTCCGACGACAGGACACCGGCTCAGCATGGCGACGCCAAACCTCATCACCGGCAAGCCGGCGGCAAAGGCGGCGGGCCAAACCGAGCCGCCGGCGAGCCTCCGCGACATCGCCTTCGCCATCGGCATCGTCGGCATCCTGTCGATCCTGTTCCTGCCGATTCCGGCGTTCCTGATCGATCTCGGCATCGCCTTCTCGATCGCCTTGTCAGTGCTGATCCTGATGGTCGCGCTCTGGATCAAAAAGCCGCTCGAATTCTCGTCCTTTCCGACCATCCTGCTCGTCGCGACGATGCTGCGGCTGGCCCTCAACATCGCCACGACCCGGGTCATCCTCTCGCATGGCAATGAGGGCTCGCATGCGGCGGGCTACATCATCGACGGCTTCGCCCGCTTCGTCATCGCCGGCGACTTCGTCATCGGGCTGATCGTCTTCATCATCCTGGTGACGGTGAACTTCATCGTCATCACCAAGGGCGCGACCCGCATCGCCGAGGTCGGCGCGCGCTTCACGCTCGACGCGATTCCCGGCAAGCAGATGGCGATCGATGCCGATCTCTCGGCCGGGCTGATTGATGCGCCCGAGGCGCAGCGCCGCCGCCACGAGCTGGAGGAGGAAAGCTCCTTCTTCGGCGCCATGGACGGCGCCTCGAAATTCGTCCGCGGCGACGCCATCGCCGGCCTGATCATCACCGCGGTCAACATCCTCGGCGGCATCATCATCGGCGTCACCCGCCACGGCCTGTCGCTGTCGCAATCGGCCGACGTCTTCGTCAAGCTCGCGGTCGGCGATGGTCTCGTCACCCAGATCCCGGCGCTGATCGTCTCGCTCGCGGCGGGCCTGCTCGTCTCCAAGGGCGGCACGCGCGGCACCGCCGAACAGGCCATTGTCGGCCAGCTCGGGCATTATCCGCGCGCGCTCTTCGTCGCCGCCTTGCTGATGGTGATCCTGGCGCTGGTGCCGGGCCTGCCGCTCCTGCCCTTCGCGCTGCTCGGCGGGCTGATGGCCTTCGTCGGCTACACCATCCCCAAGCGCATCGCCGAGCGCGCCGCCGCCGCGGAGGAAATCCGCGCCATGGAGGCGGAAGAGACCGCCCGCGAAAGCCAGGACACGATCAAGGAGTCGCTCCGGACCGCCGAGATTGAACTCAGCCTCGGCAAGCAGATCGCCGCCGAGATGCTGACCTCGCACAGCGAGCTTGCCCATCGCGTCGGCAAGATGCGCAAGAAATTCGCGCAGCAATACGGTTTCGTCGTGCCGGAGATCAAACTCTCCGACAGCCTGCGGCTGCCACCCAAGACCTATGAGTTCCGCATCCACGGCACCGTCGCCGCCACCGGCGAGATGCGCCCCGGGAGCATGCTGGTCGTCGTCGGCGATGGCCGCCTGCCCGATCTGCCGGGCGAGGAGGTCCGCGAGCCGGCCTTCGGCGTCAAGGCGATGTGGGTGTCCGAGAGCTACGCCAACGAGGTCAAGCGCGAGGGCATGCAGCCGGTCGACCGGCTCTCGGTGCTGCTGACCCATCTCAGCGAGACGATCCGCAAGAATCTCGGCCAGCTTTTGTCCTACAAGGACATGCGCGCGCTGCTCGACCGGCTCGGACCCGAATACAAGAAGCTGCTCGACGAGATCTGCCCGGCGCATATGTCGCTGTCGAGCCTGCAGGCGGTGCTGCGCCTGCTGCTGGCCGAGCGCGTCTCGATCCGCAACCTGCATCTGATCCTCGAGGTCATCGCCGAGATCGCGCCGCATGTCCGCCGCGCCGAGCAGATCGCCGAGCATGTCCGCATGCGCATGGCCCAGCAGATCTGCGGCGACCTGACCGAGGGCGGCGTGCTCAACATGCTGCGGCTGGGCAACCGCTGGGACCTCGCCTTCCATGAGAGCCTGCGCCGCGACGCCAAGGGCGAGGTCGTCGAGTTCGACATCGACCCGCGTCTGATCGAGGAGTTCGCCACGGAGGCGACGACGGCGATCCGCGCCCGCATGGACCAGGGCCAGAGCTTCGTGCTCGTCACCAGCCCCGATGCACGCCCATACGTCCGCATGATCGTCGAGCGCATCTTCCCGGCGCTGCCGGTCCTCTCCCATGTCGAGATCGCACGCGGGCTGGAGGTCAACCTGCTGGGCACGATCTCGTGACGCCGTTCACGCCCGACACGCTGCTGCACGCCTTCCTGATCTTCTGCCGCATCGGCGCCTGCCTGATGCTGATGCCCGGCCTGTCGAGCCCGCGCGTGCCCGTCCGGTTTCGGCTCTTCATCGCGGTCGGGGTCACGCTGGCGCTGTCGCCCTTCGTGCTGCCGGCCTTCGCAGGTTTCTCGGAACCCGGCCCTGCCACGCTGCTGCGGATCATCCTCGCCGAGACGATGACGGGCGCGTTGATCGGGCTGATGGCGCGCTTCTTCTTCCTGGCCTTGCAGACCATCGCCACCGCGATGGCGACGGCGGCGGGGCTCGGCCAGTTGCCGGGACTGCCGATCGACGAGGCGGAGGCCTCGGCCCCCTTCGTCACGCTGATCACCATGACCGCAGCGACACTGATGTTCGTCACCAACCAGCATGCCGAGGTCATCCGCGCGCTCGCCGGCTCCTATACGCGCATTGCGCCAGGCACCGGCTTCGAGGCCCAGGCCGGGCTGATCCAGATTGCCGACCGGGCCTCGGAAACCTTCTATCTGGCGCTGCGCATCGGCAGCCCCTTCATGATCTACGCGGTGGTGGTCAACCTGGCGATCGGGCTGATGAACAAGCTGACGCCGCAGATCCCGGTCTATTTCATCTCGCTGCCCTTCGTCATCGCGGGCGGCCTCTTCCTTTTGTATTTCTCCGGCCCCGAGGCGCTGAAGCTGTTCATCGCCGGCTTCTCGGCCTGGCTCATCCGCGGCTGACGCGCCATGCAAGCCAGGCGGCTGAAGGCGATCGAGCGGATGCTGTCGATCCAGTCGCGCATCCGCAAGCTCGCCGAATGGCGCCAGAAGGCGATCGAACTGCAGGCCGCGGCCGCCCGCGACGAAAGCCGCGCGCTGGTCGCCTCGCTGAACGGCGACGGCCCCACCGCCGGGCTCTTCGCCGACATGACGGCCAAGCGCCTGCACCGCGTCGGCGTCTCGATCTGGGCGTTCGAAGCCGCCGCCGCCGCCCAGGCGAAACAGGTTCTGGCCGAGACGGGGCGCGAAAAACGCACGGCCCGGCTCGCCGACCATGTCCGCAAGATCAAGCTGCGCACCGACCAGGACGGCGCGCTGGTCGAGATCATGGATGCGCGCGAGGGCCAACGGGCGGCGAAGCTCTGAGAGCCCTCAGCGGCCAACCGCACAGCCTCGCCCGCAAGCCTGAAACAAGCCTGATCCGGCAGGATCATCCCAGATCGTGCAACGACCCTGGAAGGTGACAATGGCGATTTCTCCCCCGTCGGATATCGTTCTCGACGTCGCGCGCGCCGCCGATCCCGCCCGCCTGCAGGTGGCCTTCGACAGGCTTCAGCGGCTGGGATCGGGCGTCGCCGGCACACAGTTCGCCGCCGCCGTCGACGAGGCTGCCCCCACCGGGTCCATCCCCGGCCTGGCCGGCGCGCGCGACAAATTCGCCAGTCTTGCGCCGGCAAAGCTGGACACGGCCGCCGGCGCCGTGCCGTCGAAGAGCGCGAAGACGCTTCAGCAGTTCGAGGCGCAGGTGATCTCCACCTTCATCGAGCAGATGATGCCCGAGGCCACAGCCAATACTTTCGGCAGCGGCACGGCGGGCGGCGTCTGGCGCTCGATGCTGTCCGAGCAGATCGCCAACCAGATCGCCAAGGCAGGCGGGCTCGGCATCCGTGAAAAGGTCGAGGCCGCCATCGCCGCCCGCACCAACTCCGGCGCGCCGGCCGCGCCCGACAGCGCAGTCGCCGCCGCCCGCAAGCTGCTCGACAGCAAGATCGCCGGCGCCAATGCGCGCGACCTCGCCATTCCGCTCAGCGTCGAACAGCGCTTCCTCGACCTGACCAAGCCTGCCGCCGCCGGCGGCGTGGTCCGCTCCAACTTCAGACAGGCTTGAACGATCATGAGCGAGCATCACGACACCCAAGGCACGGCCTTGGCGCAGCCCTCGACCTTGCCGGCGCTCCTCGCAGCCCTTGAAGGCGAACCTGTGCGCGAGCCGCAGGCGCCGAGCGGCGCCTCGCGGGCGATGTGGGCCGTCCTCGACCGCCTCGAACAGGCGCTCGACCATGAAACGGCGGAGCTGATGGCGCTCCGCAGCGCCGATTTCAACCGCCTGAACGAGATCAAGAGCCGGCTGCTGCTCGATGCCAGCCGCGCCATGCGGGCGATGCGCGACGAGGTCGATGACGGCCGCCTGATCGCGCGCCTGTCCTCGCTGCGGCTGAAGCTGGAGCATAACCGCATGGCGATCGGCATGCATCTCGAGGCCGTCCGGGAGATCGCCTCGGCGATGACCAGCACGCTGATCGACGCCGAATCCGACGGCACATACCATGCGACCTCCCGCATCGCGGCTGCGGCGGGCGCCAAGGCCCGGGCCTCGTGACGACGGCCCGGCTCCTCGTGCTCGGCGCCTGGGTCTGCGGTGTCACGCTGCTCTCGGGCCATCTCGCCCTGACCTGGCGCGCCGAAGTGCCGCCGGCCTCGGAAGCCCCGTTCTTCGAGGGCCTCGAGTATGAGGAGACCGCGCTGATCCATGTCCCGATCATCGCCCATGGCGACGTGCAGGGCTATGTCGCCGCCCAGTTCGTCTTCACAGCCGATGCCCGCACGCTCCGCCAGATGACGGTGAAGCCGCACGCCTACGTCCGCGACGAAGCGCTGCGCGCGATCTATTCCAACACCCAGGTCGATTTCGCGCGGCTGGAACGCGTCGACATCGACGCCCTGCTCAAGACGGTGAAGACCGGCGTCAACGCCCGCCTCGGCGGCGAGCTGGTCAAGGACGTGCTGGTCAAGGAATTCAACTACGTCCGCAAGGACCAGCTGCGGGGCTGAGACCCACGGCGCTCACCGTCATTGCGAGCGCAGCGAAGCAATCCAGAAGGGCTCGCTCCACGTCCCCTGGATTGCTTCGCTGCGCTCGCAATGACGGTGACGACCAAAGCGACGGTGTGCGCCTGCCCCTCATCCCTGCAGCGTGGTCGCCAGATCCTTGAAGGCGTCGGCGCTGAGCGCGGCGCTCATCTCCTGGTGCAGGGCCTCGTAGATCTTCGGCACCAGCACGATCGCCTTGTCGAGCTCGGCGTCGGCGCCGGCCTGGTAGCCGCCCATCAGGCGCAGATCGCGGGTGTCCTCGAAGCGGGCGATCAGCGCCTTCATCCGCGAGGCCAGCCCGCGCTGCTCGGGCGTCCAGACATGATGGGCCAGGCGCGAGACCGAGCCCAGCACGTTCACCGCCGGATAGCGGCCCTGATCGGCGATCGCCCGGTCGAGCACGAGATGCCCGTCGAGCGTGCCGCGGATCGAATCCGCGACCGGGTCGTTGTGGTCGTCGCCGTCGATCAGCACGGAGAAGATGCCGGTGATCGTGCCGGTGCCCTCGACGCCGGGGCCGGCGCGCTCGAGCAGCTTCGGCAAGGTGCTGAAGACGCTCGGCGTGTAGCCGCGCGCGACCGCGGGCTCGCCGGCCGCCAGCGCGACGTCGCGCGCCGCATGGGCGAGGCGTGTGACCGAGTCGATGATCAGCAGCACATCCTCGCCCTGGTCGCGGAAATACTCGGCCACCGCCATCGCGGTGTTGGGCGCCAGACGCCGCATCATCGCGCTCTCGTCGCTGGTCGAGACGACCGCGACGGCCTGCGCGCGCATGGCGCCCAGCGTGTCGTCGAGGAATTCGCGCACCTCGCGGCCGCGCTCGCCGACAAGCCCGATGACGATCGTCGTGAAGCCCGGCGCCCGCGCCAGCATCGAGAGCAGGCTCGACTTGCCGACGCCGGAGCCGGCGAAGACGCCGATGCGCTGTCCGGCGCAAAGCGGCGTGAACAGATCGACGACCTTGACGCCGGTGCGGATCGGCCGCGTCACCCGCGCCCGCTTCATCGCCTCCGGCGGCGGGCCCTCGGCCGGCATCGCGACCTCCCCCGGCAGCAGCGGCCCGCCCTCGTCGATCGGCTCGCCGAAGGCATTGATCACGCGCCCCTTCCAGCTCTGGGCCGGGCGCAGGCTCAACGGCCCCGCGACGCTGGCACGCGCGCCGAGGCCGACGCCGACCGTGGTCGCGAACGGCTTCACCAGCACGCCCTCGCGATCGATCCGGATCGCCTCGCCCAGCTCCTCCCGGCCATTGGTCGAGAGCGCGATGCGCTCGCCCAGCCGCACGAAGCGCGACAGGCCGCGCACCCGCAGCGCCGCCGGCGTGACCTCGCTGACGCTGCCGCTGACCTGGACCAGCTCCTGGGGCTGGGGGCCGCCCGCGAGCGCATGTTCGAGACGTCTCAGCGCGTTCATCGCGATCCTTCGGATCTATCGCAAGCTTTGGGGGCCGAGGCCGGGAAGAGGCGGGCGCTCAGCCCTCGCCGAGCGAGCGGATCGCGCCATCGACGGCCTTCTCGCCCTTGTCGATCGCGTTGGCCGCACTCTCGAAGGCCCGCGTCACGGCGATCAGCTTGGTCATCTCGCGGATCGGATTGACGTTCGAGCCCTCGACATAGCCCTGGCGCACGCCATTGATGACGAAGTCGAGGATCGGCACCGCCGGCCGGTCGGGAACCACCCCAGAATTGTCGCGGCGCTCCAGCTGGGCGTTGGGGTCGATTGCAAACAGGCCGATCGCGCCGACCTGCTGGTTGCCCTGCCAGATCATGCCGTCCTTGGCGATGGTCGGCGGGCCGCCCTCGGGGTCGAGCTGCATCGGCGCGCCCCCGGCATCGAGCACGGCGTGGTCCGACAGCGTCCGCAGCTCGCCTTGCGGCGACATCTTCATCCGTCCGTCGCGGGTGTAGACGGTGCCGGCCGGGGTGTTGATCGCCAGCCAGCCATCGCCTTCGACGGCGACGTCGAGCGGGTTGCCGGTCTTGTCGAGCCCGCCCTGGATCCGGCTGATATAGGTCTCGCCGGGCGAGGCGAAGGCAACCGCATCCTGCCCCTTCTTCGACAGGAAGGTGCTGAACTTGACCTCCTCCGCCCGGAAACCCGCCGTGTTCATATTGGCGACGTTGCGCGCCAGCGTCTCCATGCGCTTCTCGAGCACGAGCTGGGAGGACAGGCCGACATAGATCGACGATTGCATGGTCAAATGCCCCCGAGGCGCAGGTTCTGGATGCTGAACAGCACGTCGGTGCTGACCCCGGCCGCGACCGGCGGCCCGACGAGGATCGTCAGCGCGCTGCTGGCGGCAGCCTGGCTCGCGCCGATATCGGCGAGCGAGGTGAAGCGCAGCAGGAAATCCTTGACGCCCTCGGCATCTTTCAGCGTGGCGAAGTCGAGCTTCTTGGCGATCATCTCCGCCTGCTTGTCGATCGGGATCATCGAGGTCGAGGACGGGATGCCAAGCGCGGTCTGCACCACCTTCAGCAGCGCCGGGTCGGCCAGCACCTCATAGGCGTTCTTGATGCCGGACGCCTTGCGCTCGAAATACAAAGCCAGCCGCACATTCTCGTTCTGGCTGCCCTGCTGCTCCTCGAAGACCTGGCGGACATAGCGCTCCGCGATCGGCTTCTGGGTCTTGTCGAAACTCGTCGTCGCCGAGCCGTAGCGGGCGAAATTGAACGTCGTCGCCAGCTCCTTGTAGCGCGGGTCGGACAGCTTGTTGGCGAAGGTGTTGGACCCGTCGACGCCTTCGCTCAACACCTTGCGGATCAGGCCCTTGGCATAGGTCATCTCCTCGAGACCGAAGGCCTTCATGGCAAACCGGTAGATCCGGTCATTGGCCATGAAGTCGTCGATCGATTTGATCTCGCCGATATGCTCGAGATAATGCGCCGTCTCGTTGGCGGTCTGCGGCACAGCGGCCGCGCGCTCCAGGGATTTGGGCAGGTTTCGCGCCACCGCCTGGAAAGCCATCGTCGTCGTGGTCATCGCACCCTCTCGGCGCCAGAAGCGTCATGTCCGCTCGTCTTGAGCCATGCTCCCGCGCAAGGCTTGCGCGGGCCTGACCCAGTGCAGCGCCAGTCTTTTCAGCCTCGCGCAAGCCAGATCGACTAGCGCTTCACTTGCAGATTGCGAGAAGGAGCCGGGCGTTGAGCGTATTGGTGGGATTGTTGATTGCCGTCGGCTCGCTGATCGGCGGCTTCGCTGCGATGGGCGGCCATGTCGCCGTGCTCTGGCAGCCCTGGGAATTGGTCATCATCCTGGGGACCGCGGTCGGAACGTTCATCATCGCCAATCCGATGAAGACGGTGACCGACACCGGCACCGCCGTCGTCGAGGCGATGCGCAACCAGACGCCGAGCCAGGCGCATTACTTCGCCGTTCTCGGCGTGCTCTATGCGCTGATGCGCGAACTCCGCAACAAGGGGCGCGCCGAGATCGAGCAGCATATCGAGACGCCCTATGAATCGACGCTGTTTGCAGCTCATCCCAGCGTCCTCGCCGATCCCCTGCTGACCACCTTCATCTGCGATTATTTCCGGCTGATCATCGTCGGCAAGGCGCAGGCCCATGAGGTCGAGGCGCTGCTCGACGAGGAGATATCGAGCCATCTCCAGGACCGGCTGAAACCCTATTACGCGCTCGGCACCGTCTCGGAGGCCCTGCCCGCGCTCGGCATAGTCGCCGCCGTGCTCGGCGTGATCAAGGCGATGGGCGCGATCGACCAGTCGCCCGCGCTGCTCGGCGGCTTCATCGGCGCCGCGCTGGTGGGCACTTTCGCCGGCATCTTCTTCTCCTATGCGGTGATCGGGCCGATCTCGCTGAAGATCAAGACGACCCGGGAGAAGCAGGCGCGCGTCTACATCGTGGTGAAGCAGACCCTGCTCGCCTTCATCAACGGCGCCGCCCCGCAGGTCGCGCTGGAATATGGCCGCAAGGTCATCGCCTCGGCGGAGCGCCCCTCGATCGACGAGGTCGAGGACAAGACCATCAGCGGCGCGGGCCAGCGCACGCCCGCCAATGACCGCGCCCAGAAGGAAGCCGCCTGATGAGCACCGCGACCCAAGCGATCCGCGAGGACAAGCTGCTCGAATCGACGGGCATCTCGATCGATCGCCTGCCGATGCTGCGCATGGTCTTCGACCGGCTCGCCACCGGCTGCGCCGACGCCGTGCGCCAGATGTCGACCTCGCCGACCTATTTCTCCGTCGCCAATGTCCAGAGCCAGCGCATCGGCGACGCGCTCAACGCTCATGCCCACAACACCATCGCCGGCATCTTCCACTCGCCGGAATGGGATTCCCGCATCCTGATCGGCTTCGACCGCGACTTCATCTTCACGCTGATCGAGGTGCTCTTCGGCGCTGATGGCAGCGAGCGGCCCTACAAATACGAGCCCGACTTCCCCGATGACGAGCGGCCCTACACGCCCATCGAGATCCAGGTCGCGCAATCGCTCTTCGAGCTCGCCGCGCAGAACCTGCAGGCCGCCTTCAGCCCGGTCTGCGACGTGCGCTTCCTCTTCGAGCAGGTCGAGACGCGGATGTACTTCGCCGCCATCGGCAGCCGCAGCAACCTCGCGGTCAAGTCGCAGTTGCTGGTCCAGGGCCTCGACAACTGCGGCCAGATGTTCGTCATCATCCCGCAGACGGCGCTGAACCCGATCCGCCAGAGCCTCACCCGGGTCGTCTCCGGCCACACCACGGTCAAGGACCAGCGCTGGACGCGGCAGATCCAGACAGAGGTCCACAAGACCGAGGTCAAGCTGCAGGCGATCCTCGAGGAGCGTCCGATGACGCTGGGCGAGATCAGCGCCCTCCAGATCGGCCAGGTCATCGAGCTGCAGGCCTCGCCACGCTCGCCGATCCGCCTCCAATGCAACGACGAAACCGTCTTCTGGTGCCAGCTCGGCCAGCGCGACGGGTCCTATGTCCTGCGCGTCCAGGACAGCGCCAACCAGGAACAGGAGTTTTTCGATGATCTTCTATCTCGGTGAAGCCGTCCTCTTCGCGGCCCTGCTGTTGACCAGCCTGCAGGTCCTGCGGATGCGCCGCGAACTGAAGCGCATGCGCGCCTATCATGCCGAATTCCAGCAGGTCTTCGGCAAGACCGAGGCCGCGCTCGAAGCGATCCAGTCCACGGTCCGCGACCTCCAGGCCAATGGCCGCCAGGTCATCGAGGAGCTGGGCCTGCGCATCGATGCCGGCCGTCGCCTGGTCGGCGACATCGACACCCTCGGCACAGCCACCGGCGCCGCGCGCACCGGGGCGGGCCGCCGCGCCAACGCCGCCTGAAGCCGGGCACGCAATCTCTCCGGGAGACCGTCATGAAGAAGCCGACCAAACCGATGAAGCTGAGCGATCTCGCGCTTGCCCAGGACGGGGCCGACGTGGATCTGCTGGAAACCGCAGCCTCCGACACCGAAAGCCCCGAGGGCAGCGACACGCCGGTCGCATCGGACGACCCGCTCAATCTCGAAGCCGTGCTGCGCATTCCCGTCACCATTCAGGTCGTGCTCGGCAGCGCCACGATGCAGGTCGCCAATCTGATGAAGCTGCGCCGCGGCGCGGTCGTGCCGCTCGACCACCGCGTCGGCGAACCGGTCGACGTCGTCGTCAACGGCCGCATCGTGGCGCGCGGCGAGGTCGTCATCGTCGAGGACGACAACAGCCGATTCGGCGTCTCGCTGACCGAGATCGTCGGCGTCCAGGCCAAGTTCGAAGAGTGAGGCAAGGGCACACGATGACGGCGAGCGCGAAAGACAACCGGGCCGGCGCCACGGCGGCCGCCTCGACCGGCCGGGCGTCGCCGCTCGGCGGCGCCGGCAAGGCGGCCGTGCTCGTCCTGGCGATGGGCAAGCCGCTGGCCGGGCGGATGCTGAAGCATCTCGACACCGCCGAGGTCCGCGCGCTGATGCGGCGCGCCTCCGAACTCGGCCCCGTCGCCGCAGACGACATCGCAGATCTCGTCGATGAGTTCAGCGACCAGTTCTCCCGTGGCATGAACCTCGTCGGCTCGCCGAGCGAGGTGCAGAAGCTGCTCACCGGCGTGCTGCCGCCCGAGGAGATCACCGAGATCATCGGCGAAACCGCCGAGGCCGCCAACCGCTCGATCTGGGACCGCATCTCGCAGATGCCCGAAAGCGCGCTGGCGGGGTACCTCGCCAAGGAGCATCCGCAGACCGCCGCCTATGTGCTGTCCAAGCTCAAGCCGTCCTGCGCCTCGCGCGTCATGACGCAATGGCCCGCCGACAAGCGCCACGAGCTGATGCGCCGCATGCTCAACCTCAAGCCGGTGGCCGAGCAGCCCGCAGGGATCGTCGAGAAGGCGCTCTATGAGGGCTTCACCCTCAACCTCTCGCGCAACAAGGGCGCCGACACCCATGCCCGCATGGCCGACATCCTCAACAAGATGGACAGCCACGACATGGAGGAGGCGCTCGGCAGCCTGCAGCGCATCCGGCCGGAATCGGCCGAGATGCTGAAGGGCCTGCTCTTCACCTTCGACGACATCGTCAAGCTCTCGGCCCGCGCCCGCATGGCGATCTTCGACCAGGTCCCGACAGACCGGCTCGTGCTCGCCCTCAAGGGCACGGAGGCCGGGTTCCGGGATCAGATCCTGTCCTCGCTCGCCGCCCGGGCACGGCGCATCGTGCAGCAGGACCTCGAGAACGGCGAGCCGGCGCTGCAGCGCGAGGTGGTCGACGCCCGTCGCGCCATCACCGACGTGGCGCTCGAAATGGCCAGCCGCGGCGAGATCGAACTCAATCCCGAGCGTGAAGAGGGCGCCTATTTCCAATGATCGGCCAGGGGCGATCATTACCGAAGGGGGGATAGAGAACGGTGTCCGAACAGGACCAGGAGAGCAAGACCGAGGAGGCCTCCGAGAAGAAGGTCCGCGACGCCGTCGAACGCGGCAACACCCCCTCCTCCAAGGAGGCGCCGATCTTCGCCAGCATCGCGGCGACGCTGATCGCCGGCGTCTTTCTGGTGAAGGCCGGCGCCGGCGGCCTGACGCGCTTCCTCTCGGATTTCCTGAGCGATCCGGCCGGCTTCGACGTCTCGACCAGCGGGAACACGACGTCGCTCCTGCTCCACGCGATCATGCAGTCCGGCCTGTTTCTCTGGCCCATCTTCGCGCTCTTCCTGGTCTTCGGGCTGAGCGCTGCCTTCCTCCAGCATCCTCCCCAGCTCGCCCTCGAGCGGATCAAGCCGCAATGGTCGCGGCTCTCGCCGTCCAATGGCTTCACGCGGATTTTCGGCAGCCAGGGCCTCGTTGAATTCGGCAAGTCATTGGCCAAGTTCGCCGCCATCACGGTGACCGTCTGGCTCATCCTCAAATCGGACAAGAACACGGTGGTGACGGCCATGCTGAGGGACCCCAGCGCGATACCGGAGCTGATCCTGACGATCGCGATCCGCCTGCTCTCGGCGGCCTGCGTCGCGACGATCGTGATCGTCGCCATCGACCTGGTCTGGACGCAGAAATTCTGGCGCCGCTCGCTGCGCATGACCAAGCAGGAGGTCAAGGACGAGCACAAGCAGGCCGAGGGTGACCCGATCCTGAAGTCCCGCCGGCTCTCGCTCGCCCGCGACCGCGCCCGCAACCGCATGATGGCGGCCGTGCCCCGTGCCACCGTCATCATCGCCAACCCGACCCATTACGCCGTGGCGTTGCGCTATGTGCAGGAGGAGGGCGGCGCGCCGCTGGTGCTGGCCAAGGGCACCGACCTGATCGCGCTCAAGATCCGCGAGATCGCGGAAGCCAACGACATCCCCGTGGTCGAGGACCGCGCGCTCGCCCGCTCGCTCCACGCCGCCGTCCAGCTCGACCAGATGATCCCGCCGGAATTTTACAAGGTCGTCGCCGAGCTGCTCTGCCTCGTCTATGCGAAGAAGGTCGCGTGAGGCCGAGGCCGCATGTGGTCGCGGTCAGTATTCGGCGTAGATCTCGATGATGTTGTCCTCCGGATCGCGGAAGAACAATGTTCTGTGCCGCCAGTTCGGCAGATCGGTCGGCCCGCGCAGGATCGGCACGCCCCTGGCGACCAGCTCCGCATGGCACGCGTCGACCTGGGGCGGCGCCACGCGGAAGGCGAGCTGGACGGCCGCCGACCCCGGCAGGGCGGCGCCGTCATCGCAGACGCTCCAGACGCCGCGCGGCCGCAGGGCGAGCAGCGCCGCACCGACCCGGAAATTGACCCAGTTCTCCAGATCGACCTCGATCGGAAACTGCATCACATCGCGGTAGAAGGCGCGCGTTTCCGCCAGCCTTCGACACAGGAGGACGGTGTAGTCGAGGTTGGTGATACCGCCGAGAGCCATCGAGCCCGTCTCCCATAAGACCCGATGGACCTTGTCGCACCGCGCAGGTCGCTTTGCCAGCGCCAGCCTCGCGCAAGCTTCCCCCGCTACACAGGCCCCATGGCAGGTTGACCCGATGGGTGCGTCCCCGGCGTCAAAGGCATGAAGCCGCCCTGCCATCCCGGTTGAAATCCGGAATGTTCCCGCCAATCCCTTCCAGATTGAGGAACATCATCATGACCAGCCTGCTCACCAACACCTCCGCCATGACTGCGCTGCAGACGCTGACGCAGACCAACAAGAACCTCGCCCAGTCGCAGAACCGCATCGCCACCGGCCAGCGCGTCTCGACCGCCTCCGACAACGCCGCGTATTGGTCGATCGCCACCACGATGCGCTCGGACAACAAGGCGCTCGGCGCGGTGCAGGACGCTCTCGGCCTTGGCGCCGCGACCATCGACACGATGTACACCGGCCTGAACGGCACGGTCGAAGTCGTCTCGGAGATCAAGGCCAAGCTCGTCGCCGCCCGTACGCCCGGCGTCGACCGCGACAAGATCCAGAGCGAAATCGGCGAACTCCAGAAGCAGCTCCAGAACACGGCCGACTCCGCGGTGTTCAACGGCGAGAACTGGATCTCGGTCGACTCGACGGCGGCGAGCTACAATGCCACCAAGTCGGTCGTCTCGTCCTTCTCCCGCGCCGGTGGCCAGGTCCAGGTCGACACCGTCACGGTCGATCTGAACGCGATCAAGCTCTACGACGCCAACCTCGACACCGCCTATGCGGCGCAGGCCTTCCCGACCATCTCGACGGCGGCCCGCGATCCCCTGCTCGACGTCGGCGGCAACATCACCGTCACCGTCGGCGCGGCTCCGGCCCTCAACATCGCGGTTGCCGCCGGCACCTCGCTGAAGGACATCGCCAAGGAGATCAACAAGCTCGGCATCGAGGGTCTGTCGGTCGGCATCAACACCGCCGGTGACGCCCTGTCCTTCAAGAGCCGCAACGACGAGGACGTCGCCATCGACGCCAGCGTCGCCGGCCTTGGCGCTGCCGTCACGCTGACGGCGCTGGCGACCCCTGTCGACAGCAACAAGGGCATCCTGGACAAGACCTACGATGCCTATACCGGTTCGGCCTGGGAGACCTTCTCCGTCGCCGACATCGACATCTCCAAGCTGACCGACAACGCCACGGACCTCGCCAAGCTCGAGACCTACATCTCGGCGGTCGACGACGCCCTGGGCACGATCACCGATGCCGCCACCAATCTCGGCGCCATCAAGAACCGCATCGGCCTGCAGCAGGACTTCGTGAAGGCCCTGAAGGACTCGCTCGATCGCGGTATCGGCCAGCTCGTCGATGCGGACATGAACGCCGAATCGACCCGCCTCCAGGCGCTGCAGACGCAGCAGCAGCTCGGCATCCAGGCGCTGTCGATCGCCAACTCCGGCAGCCAGAGCATCCTGTCGCTCTTCCGCGGCTGACGCGAACGGCACATCCACACGCCAGACAGGGCCGCGCTCTCCCCCGGGAGCGCGGCCTTTTTCCGTTTCGGCGGGATCTATCGGTGGATCACCGCCCCCCCCCGCAATGCTCGCGCAAGGCTGGGCAAGCACACTCCCGTCATAACGTCCGCCGCTCAAAGGAACGACGATGCCGGGTCGCCATTACGCTGAAGAAATCTGGCTCAACCTCCAGCAACTCGGCCCCCGGCGTCTGGCGGCTCTGGCCGCGATCGGGCTGTTCGTCTTCGCCGCCATCGGCATCAGCGCCTATTATCTCAGCCGCCCCGAGATGTCGGTGCTTTATAGCGGCCTCCAGCGCGAGGACGTCAACCGCATCGGCGCCGCCTTGCAGGAATCCGGCGTCGTCTTCGACGTCAATTCCGAGGGCACGCAGGTACTCGTCAAGCCGTCGCAGGCCGCACAGGCCCGCATGCTGCTCGCTGAGAAGGGCCTCCCGCGCAGCACCAGCGGCGGCTACGAGCTCTTCGACAAGCTCGGCTCGCTCGGCCTGACCTCCTTCATGCAGGAGATCACCCGCGTCCGCGCCATGGAGGGCGAGCTCGCCCGCACGATCCAGCTGATGCGCGGCGTCAAGGCGGCGAGCGTCCATCTCGTCCTCGCCGACAAGGGCTCCTTCCGCCGCGACCAGCAGCCGGCCTCCGCCAGCGTCGTGGTCCGCACCGAAACCTCGGGCGCCGGCAATGTCGCGCAGGCGATCCGCCATCTCGTCGCCTCCGCGGTGCCGGGCCTCTCGACCGAGAAGGTCACGGTGCTCAACACCGACGGCACTCTGCTCGCCACCGGCGGCGAGGCCGGACAATTAGGCTCGGCCAAGCTCGCCGGGCTGCAGCAGAGCGTCAACCGCGAGATCCAGGACAATGTCCGCAAGGCGCTGACGCCCTATCTCGGGCTCGAGAACTTCGAGATCAGCGTCGCCACCGACCTGAACACCGACCGCAAGGAAACCAGCGAGACCGTCTTCAACCCGGATTCCAAGGTTGAGCGCTCGGTCCGCGTCGTCCGCGAGAACGACACCTCCCAGAACGCCGCGACGCAGGAGCCGACCACCGTCGAGCAGAACGTGCCCGAGCGCGCCGTCCGGGCCGACGGCGGCCAGCGCTCCAGCGAAGAGAAGCAGCGCCGCGAGGAGCTGACCAACTACGAGATCTCCTCGAAGAAGACGCAGACCGTCAGCGACGGCTACGCCATCGCCAAGATGTCGATCGCGGTGCTGATCAACCGGCCGCGCCTGATCGAATCGCTGGGCGCCGCGCCGACGCCGGACGTCATCGAGGCCCGCCTCGAGGATGTCCGCCAGGTCGTCGCCTCCGCCGCGGGCGTCAACGGCCAGCGCGGCGACAACATCAAGGTTCTCGCCGTCGACTTCCTGCAGGGCAGCCGCACGCTGGAGCCGACCGCGCCGATCGGCGTCGGCGAGACGCTGCTGCGCCAGTCCGGCACGCTGATCAACGCCGTCACGATCCTGGGCCTCGCCGCGCTGATCATCTGGTTTGGCCTGCGGCCCTCGATCAACGCAATCCTCAAGCGCCCCACCCCGCCCGCGCTGACGACGCTCGCCGAGGACGCCGCCGTATCGGGCGTCGATCCCCAGCTCCAGATCGCCGGCGGCGAGATCGGGCTGAACCTGATCGGCGATCTGACCAGCGCCTCGCAGCGCTCGCCGCTGCGCAAACTGGAGCAGCTCATCGACTTCAACGAGGTCCAGGCGGCCGCGATCCTGAAGCAGTGGATCCATGAAGGAGAGCGCGCGTGAAGCATCGCCCCGCCGCCGATTTCATCCCGAGCTTCGATGTCGAGGACATCGCCATCGAAGTCCTTGCCGAGACGGTGACCGGGGCGGCCGATCCCGAGGACATCGAGCTGCCCTCGTTTCTTCCCAAGACGCCACGCGAGCCGCCGCCCGATCTCGACGCCATCTTCGAGCGCGGCCGGCGCGCAGGCCTCGCCGAGGGCCGCGCCGAAGCCGAGATGCAGGCCCAATCCCTGAAGGACGAGGCGGAAGCGGCGCTCCAACAGGCGCGCCAGGCCTGGGCGGACGCGGTGGCGGAGCCGCTCGCGACCCGGATCCCCGACGCCCTGGCCGCGCTGGGCGAGAACCTCGCCGACGTGACCGGGCGACTGCTGCGGCCTTTCCTGGAAAGCGAGATGGCCGATGCGGCCAGCCGGGCGCTGATCGACCAGCTCCGGCCGCTGCTGTCGGGTGACGACGGCGTGCTGATCCGCGTCAGCGGACCCGCCAGGCTGGTCGAGACGCTGCGCCAGGTGTTCCCGGCCGGCTGCGCCGTGGAGTTCACCGAAACCGACGCCACCGATGTCAGCATCGTCGTCGGCGAAACCACCATCGAGACGCGCATCGAGGCCTGGGTCGCCAGGCTCCAGGGCCGGGGCCCCGACCGCCGCCGCCGGCCGGCGGCCTGACCTGACGGTCTTGCAAGAATCGGAAACGAGCGATCATGGACAACGACCGTCAGGACATCATCATCGTCCGCCGAGGCGCGGGCCGGCAGACCGACCAGATCAAGACCGGCGTCTGGAAGATCGCGCATGCCGACTTCATGACGGCGATGATGGCGCTGTTTCTCGTGCTCTGGCTGGTCAATTCGACCAATCGCGAGACGCGCCAGACGGTCGCCCAGTATTTCAACCCGATCAAGCTCTCGGACACGACCTCCGACCGCAAGGGCGTGCGCAACCCGCAGGATGCCGAGCCCGGCGAGGTGGACAGCACGAGCCGCCATGATGGCGACCAGGTCGGCGCCGCCAAGACCGGCTCCGACCGACGCCCGAGCGCCTCGCTCAAGGACCCGGGCCAGGGCAAGGCGGCTTTCGAAGACCCCTATGCGATCCTGGCCGAAATTGCCGCCGCCAAGCCCGAGCCCGGCTCCGACCGTGCCTCGACGCTGACGCTCGGCGTCACCGGCAAGCCCGGGATGAATGGCGGCGAGGCGTTGCGCGACCCCTTCGATCCGAACTTCTGGCGCCAGACGCCGCAGACCGACAAGCCAAGCAGGCAGGAGGCCTTCGCCGGCGATGCCGCGCCGGCGCCAGCGCCGGGCAGCGCCCCGCAGGCGCAGCCGGCCTCGCAGGCGACGGCGATGGCCGACGCTGCCGCTTCGCAGTCCGGCGCAGCCGCAAGCCGCGACGGCCGCGCCATCCCGCCGCCCGCAAACCCTCCCGCCGCGTCCTTGCCGATGTCGCCGCGCCCGGCGGCCACCGAAACAGTGCCGGCCGCGCAACCCGGCACGGCGAAATCGCGTGCCGACGAGGCCGTCGCCTCCGCCATCGCGAGCGCCATCACCGGCAGCCGCAACGCCGCGCCCCGCAGCGACCAGCCGCAGGTCGATGTGCGCCAGACCGATGAGGGCGTCCTGATCAGCCTGACCGACAACGCCAATTTCGGCATGTTCGGCATCGGTTCGGCCGAGCCGCATCCGCAGACCGTCGAGGCCATGCAGCGAATCGCCACGGTTCTGGGCCAGCGCGACGGCGCGATCGTGATCCGCGGCCACACCGATGCGCGCCCCTTCCGCGACGGGCGCAGCGACAACTGGCGGCTCTCCACCGCCCGCGCCCATACCGCGCAGGATCTGCTGATCCAGGGCGGCATCAACCAGGCCCGGATCGAGCATATCGAGGGTCATGCCAGCCGCAGGCCGCGCGCCAGCGACCCCAACGCCGCCGAGAACCGCCGCATCGAGATCCTGATCCGGGAGAAGAAGGCATGATGCGCCTGGCCGGTCTTTGCCGCGCAGCGGCTGTCTGTTTGGCCACAGCCCTTGCCCTCGCCGTTGCAACCCCCTCGGCGAAGGCGCAGGTGCAGTCCAGCCAGAGCGCCGCCCCCGCGCCGCCCTATCAGTTCGTGCGCACGCTGCAGTCGCTCCAGAACGAGGCGGCGGCGGGCAACCGCGCCGCCCATGCCGCCCAGGGCAAACTGCTGCGCGATCTCGAACAGGCGATGACGGCCCAGCCGGCCGAGGTCTGGGACGATCCGCGCAACACCCGCGCCGCGGTCCAGTATGTGCTGAGCGGCGGCCAGCCCGGCGTGCTGGCGGACCTCGTCAAGCGCGGCGAGCCGGCCGGCCTGCCGAAAGGCCTCGCCGAGGGCGCGCTGGCCTATGTCATGGGCGACAGCGGCCAGGCCCGATCACTGCTGGGCTCGCTCGATCCCGCGAGCCTGCATGAATCGCTGGCCGGGCACCTCGCTCTCGTGCAGGCGACGCTGATCCTGCGCAACGACCAGAAGCGGGCCCTGCAGCTGCTGGACCAGGCACGGCTGCTGGCGCCCGGTTCGCTGGTCGAGGAGGGCGCGCTGCGCCGGGCGGTCTTCATCGCCGCCGAGATCAACGATCTCGACCGGCTGGAGAAGGCCACCGCCCAGTACATGCGCCGCTTCGACCGCTCGGTCTATGCCGAGCATTTCCGCCAGAGCTTCGCGACCGGGCTGGTGCGCTTCGACATCGGCCGCGACCCCGAGAAGTTCCCCAGGCTGGTCGCGACGCTGCGCGCCTTCGACCGCGAGCAGCAGCGCGCCGTCCTGCTGATCATCGCCCGCGACGCCCTGGTCCGCGGCCGTTTCGAACAGGCGCGCCGCGCCGCCGAGGAGGTCGCGCGGATCCCCGGCGCCGATCAGGCCACCATCGCGCGGGCCTCGCTTTACAGGGCCGCCTCGCGCATCGGCATCGACCCGGGCGATGGCGCGCTTGAAACGCTCAGGAAGATCGATGCCAACCGGCTGCCGCCCGACGAGAAGGACATCCTCCAGACGGCCTTGCGCGTCGCCAGCCACATCGTCGATGCGCCGGCCGGCCCGACGCAGACGCCAGCGCAGATGGGGGCGGCCGCCGCCGAGCCCGCCGATCTCGACCCGCGCGTGAAACGCATCGTCGCGACCGCCGAGCGCAGCCTGGCCCAGGCCAGGGCGCTGCTCGACGGCCAGCCCTCGAACGCCGCCAAGCCGGGAGAGTCCAGGCCATGAGCCTTCTCGAAACGCCCTTCGCCGCCCCCGGGCGCAATACTGGAACCGCGGGCCCGGAGGCTGCGAAGAACCCCAAAGCCAAGCTGGGGCCCGGCGGACGCGACGAGCGCGGCCAGGCCTTCCGCTCCCTGCTCCAGAATGTCGACAAGGCCGCCAAGACCGCCCCGCAGCCGAAGACGGCCGAGGTCGCGCCGGGCGAGACCGGCGCCAATGGCGAGGGCCCGGTCGCGGATCTGCTGCTGGAAGCGCTGGTCCCCGCCGCCCTGCCCGAGCCCGCTGCCGCGACCTCCGGCACCGCCGACGCCGCACGCCTGCTGCTCGGCGCGCTCCAGACCCCCGCCCGCGAAGCCCAACCGGACAGCCGAAAGGAGCCCGGCTCGCGGCGCGACGCCTTCGCCGCACTCAACAGCGCGCTTGCAAGGGCGGGAACGGGAGTAACTGCTGACAACGCGGCCGGCGCCGAGCCGGGCATCGCGATGCCCAGCGACACGACCGCGCCGACCGACCTGCTGGGCCTCGCCGATCTCGGGAAACTGTCCGAACCGAAACCCGATGCGCCGGGCCGACCGGACAAGGCGGCCGGGGAGCTTGCGCCCGACAAGCCGCTGTCGATCACCGTGGTCCGGCAGGAAACCCATCTGCCGCCGGTGCTGCGGCTGTCGCCGCTCCAGCAGGTGGCCGAGCCGATCCGCCAGGCCTCCGCCGAACTCAGCCCGGCACGCACGCAGGAGGTGCCCGACCTCGCCGCGGACCGGCCGGCCGGCATCGCCGCGCCGACCAAGATCCTGCACATCCAGCTCAGCCCGGTCGAGCTCGGCAGCATCGTCGTCAAGCTGCGGATCTCGCAGGGCGGCATGGAGGTCCGGCTCGAAGCCAGCCGCGCCGAGACCGCCCAGATGCTCGCCAACGACCGCGAGGCCCTGCGCGAGATCGTCAAGGCGAGCGGCTATGCCCTCGACCAGGTCTCGGTCGAGACCGTCCATGTCGACCAGACCACCCCCGACCCCCGCCCCGGCGGGCAGGAGGCGGCCAACCGGGACGGCGCCAGCGAGGCGCGCGCGGGTGCCCGTGACGGCCGCGGCTTCGATCAATCCCGCCAGGGCGAGCGCCAGGAGCCGCAGAGCCGCAGCCGGGAACCCGATCCAACCCTCACACCGGAGGACACCCATGAGCCACGCGAGATCCGCCGCCCTGGCCGCGATCCTGATCGCTATCTGTAGCTTCTCGACGCCGGCCGCCGCGCAGACCGTCTGCGAGGAGCACATGATCCGCGTCTCGAAGGCCTACGACATCCCCGTCGGCGTGCTCTATTCGGTCGGCCTGACTGAAAGCGGGCGGCGCAATTCGCTGCAGCCCTATGCGCTCAACATCCATGGCCGCGCCTTCTTCGGCGCGAGCAAGCAGGAGGCACTGGCCGAGTTCCACACCTCGCGCGCCAAGGGCAAGAAGCTGATCGACATCGGCTGCATGCAGATCAACCATCACTACCACCGCGACCAGTTCCCCAGCCTCGACGCCATGTTCGACCCGGCGCTGAATGTCGAATACTCCGCCAAGTTCCTGAAGCGGCTGAAGGCCCGCCACACGACCTGGACCATGGCGGTGGCGCGCTATCACGCGGGGCCGCACAACAACCCGGCCCAGCATCGCTATGTCTGCACCGTGATCCGCAACATGGTCGCCACCGGCTTCGGCCAGTGGACCGACAATGCGCGCTCCTTCTGCGGCGCGAAATACGCCCGCTCCTGAGGCAACGCCCTCAGCGCAGGAAACGCCGGAAGCGCCGCAGCGACACGGCAAAGAGCGCCGCGCCGATGCCGATGAGGGCGAGCAATTGCGGCCAGACCACATCGAGTCCCGCCCCGCGGAACAGCACCGCCTGGGCGAGGATGACGAAATGGGTGTTGGGCGCCGCCAGCATGATCGTCTGCACGATCTCGGGCATGCTCTCGCGCGGCGTCATGCCACCCGAGAGCATCTGCAGCGGCAGCAGCACCATCATCAAGAGCAGGCCGAACTGCGGCATCGAGCCGGCGATGCTGGCGAGGAAGATGCCGAGCGAAGTCGTGGCGAAGAGCAGCAGCGCGGCTCCGAGCAGGAAGAGCGGGATGCTGCCCTCGATCGGCACGCCGAGCAGGCCCTGGACGACGATGATCAGCGACAGCGCCGAGGCGACGAGCACAACCAGCCCCATCGACCAGACCTTGCTCGTCATGATCTCGAACGGAGTCACCGGCATCGCCAGCAGGTGTTCGATCGTGCCGTGCTCGCGCTCGCGGATCAGCGCCGCCCCGGTCAGCACGATCGAGAGCATGGTGATGCTCAAGACGACGTTCATCACCGCGCCGAACCAGCCCTTGTTGAGCTCGGGGTTGAAGCGCAGGCGCTGGACGAGCTCGACCGGCGACGCCGCCGCCCCGCGCGCCCGCTGGCTGAACTCCATGATCTCCGCGCCGACGATGTTCTGGATGTAGACATTGCCGCTGAAGGCCTGGGTCATCCGCGTCGCGTCGATGTTGAGCTGGATCGCGGGCTTTCGCCCCGCGAGCAGGTCGCGCTGGAAATTGGGGGGAATGTCGAGCGCGAAGGTGTCGAGCCCGGCATCCATGCGCCGGTCCATCTCGGTGGCGGTGATCACCCGCGGCGGCGTGAAATAGGGCGGGTAGAACGCCGTGACGATGCGCGAGGAGAGCGGCGAGCGATCCTCATCGACGATCGCGATGGCAGCGCGGTTGAGCGTCTCCGGCACCGCCTTGGTCTGGCTGTAGATCGCGAGAGTGAAGCTGTAGACGATCAGGACCAGCAGGGTCGTGTCGCGCAGAAGCCCGCGGATTTCCTTGATCCCGAGATGGAGGATGTTTGCCGGCCGCATCGCTCACCGCGCCTGTTTCTTGAGGAGGAGCGTGGCGATGCCGAGCAGCACCGGCACGGCGATCAGCAGCGGCACGAAGCTCCCCCCGAGATCGCCGAAACCCAGGCCCTTCGAGAAGGTGCCACGCGAGATCGTCATGAAATGCGCGGTCGGATAGATCCGCCCGACCAGCGCGCCCACCCCCTGCAGCGAGGAGACCGGGTCGGTCATGCCGGAGAACTGCGTCGCCGGCAGCAGGGTCAGGATCGTCGTGCCGAAGATCGCCGCGATCTGGCTGGTCATGAAGCTCGAGATCAGGAGCCCCATCGCAGTGGCCGCGACCACATAGACGAAGGCCGCAGTGGCGAAGGCCAGCAGATCGCCCGTGAACGGCACCCGGAAGACAAAGACGGCAAAGAGGGTCAGCAGCAGCGCATTGACGAGTGCGAGCGCGACATAGGGCAGCTGCTTGCCGAGCAGGAACTCGAACCGCGTCACCGGCGTGACATAGAGGTTGATGATCGAGCCCAGCTCCTTTTCCCTGACGACGCTGAGCGCCGCCAGCATCGCCGGGATCATCAGCAGGAGCAGCGGGATCACCGCCGGCACCATGGCGACGAGGCTCTCGATATTGGGGTTGTAGCGATAGCGCGTCTCGATGCGGAACGCGGCGCTGGCCGCATCCTCGCCCAGCAGCAGGCGCATCTTCTGCGTCAGCCAGGCGCTGTGCAGGCCCTGGACATAGCCCTGCACGGTCTCGGCCCGCTGGGGCATTGCCCCGTCGATCCAGGCTGCGACCTGGACCGGCCGGCCCCGCGCGAGATCACGGCCGAAGCCGGGAGGGATCTCGATGGCGAGCGCCAGTTCGCCGCGCCGCATCCGCCGGTCGAGATCGGCATAATCGACGATGGGGGCCTTCTCGACGAAGTAGCGCGATCCGGCCATGCCCAGCGCATAATCGCTGCTGGCGAGCGACTGGTCGTGATCGAGGACGGCGAAGGACAGCTTCTCGACGTCGAAATTGATGCCGTAGCCAATCACGAACATCAGCAGCAGGCTGCCGACCAGCGCCAGCGTGGCGCGGATCGGGTCGCGCCGCAGCTCCAGCGCCTCGCGCCGCGTGTAGCTGAGCATCCGGCGCGGATCGAACAGCCGCCGCTGCGCATGCGCGGCGGCCACCGGCACGGCGTCGGGCTGCGGAGCCGCCGGCGGGGGTTGCGCTGGCGCCCCGGCCTCGCCGATCGCCTCCTCCAGATAACCGATGAAGGCGTCCTCCAGCGTGGCGCTGCCGCGCTGTGCGACGATCGCCGCGGGCGTGTCGCTGACCAGCACCCGGCCAGCATGCATCAGGGAGATGCGGTCGCAGCGCTGCGCCTCGTTCATGAAATGGGTCGAGATGAAGATGGTGACGCCGTCCTGCCGCGAGAGATCGACCAGGATCTGCCAGAGCCCGTCGCGGGCGATCGGGTCGACGCCCGAGGTCGGCTCGTCGAGGATCAGGATCTCCGGCGCATGGATCAGCGCCACCGCCAGCGACAGGCGCTGGCGCAGGCCGAGCGGCAGCGCGTCCGGCAGCGCATCCATCACGGAGGCGAGGTCGAACCGCCGCGCCATCTCGGCGACACGGGCGGGAATGCTCTCCGGCGGCAGCTGGAACAGGCGGGCGTGCAGGTCGAGGTTCTGCGCAACCGTGAGTTCGGAATAGAGCGAGAAGGCCTGCGACATGTAGCCGACGCGCTGGCGCACGCGCATGTCGCGCGGATCGACCTCTGCACCGAACAGCCGGGCCCGGCCCTCGCTGGCGGCCAGAAGCCCGGTCAGCATCTTCATCGTCGTCGACTTGCCGCAGCCATTCGAGCCGAGGAAGCCGAAGATCTCGCCGCGCTGGATCCGGAAGCTGACCCGGTCGACCGCGACGAAATCGTCGAAGCGCATCGTCAGCCCCTCGGCTTCGATGGCGATCTCGGCATGGGTCTCCGCGTCGCGCGGCGCAATGACGACGGCATGGTGGAGCTTGCGCTTCTCCTCCGGCAGCAGCGCGATGAAGGCCTCGTCGAGCGTGGCAGCGCCGGTCTGCGCCAGGAGGTCCGCCGACGCACCCGTGGCGAGGACGCGTCCTGCATCCATCGCCACCAGCCAGTCGAACCGCGCCGCCTCTTCCATATAGGCGGTGGCGACGACGACACTCATGCCGGGTCGCCCGGCGCGGATCGTGTCGATCAGCTCCCAGAACTGGCGCCGCGACAAAGGATCGACGCCCGTGGTCGGCTCGTCGAGGATCAGCAGGTCGGGATCGTGGATCAGCGCGCAGCACAGGCCGAGCTTCTGCTTCATGCCGCCCGAGAGCTTGCCCGCTGGCCGATCGGCAAAGGGGCGCAGCCCCGTGCGCTGCAGCAGGTCGGCGATGCGGGCCTCGCGCTCGGCCCGGCCCTGCCCGAACAGCCGCGCGAAGAAGTCGACATTCTCGAACACCGACAGCGTTGGATAGAGGTTCTTGCCGAGGCCCTGCGGCATATAGGCGATGCGCGGGCAGGCCGCGCGCCGATGCGCCGCATCCGCCATGTCGCCGCCGAGCACCGTCACCGAGCCCGCCTGGATCACGCGTGCGCCGGCCACGAGGGACAGGAGGCTGGACTTGCCGACGCCGTCCGGGCCGATCAGCCCCACCATGCATCCGGACGGAAGATCGAGGCTGACCGCCTCGAGCGCCCTCGTCTTGCCGTAGCTCAGGCCGACGCCGACGAGGCTGACGACCGGCGCCCCGGCCACAGCCGGAAGGGCGCTCATTGCACGAGGCCGGTCTGCAGGCGCTGCGGCCAGGCCGCCTGCGGATCGAGCTGGACATAGGCGATGCCCGGCAGCCCGGTCTTCACCTGCTGAATGTGTTTGCGCAGCAGCGCGGGCGGAATCTGCGCCTTGATGCGGAACATCAGCTTCTCGCGCTCCTGCGTCGTCTCCACCGTCTTCGGCGTGAACTGGGCGACATCGGCGACGAAGGAGATCGAGGCCGGGATGACGAGCCTCGGCGCCGCGTCGAGCACGATGCGCGCCTGCGCGCCCATGGCGACGCGCCCCGCCTGCCCGGTCGGCAGGAAGAAGGTCATGAACACGTCCTCGAGATCGACGAGGTTGAGCACGCGCCCGCCGGCCGCGACGACCTCGCCAGGTTGGGCGACGCGGTATTGCACGCGGCCGTCGCGCGGCGCCTTGAGCGCGCTGTCGTCGATATCGGCGTCGAAGCGCCTCACCGTCGCCTTCGCCGCCGCCACCGCGGCCTGCGCCCCGACGACCTGAGACACGGCCGAGCTGATCGCGGCCTCGCTGGCGGCGAGCTGGGCCTTGGCGGCGCCGACGGCGGCCGTCGTCCCCTGCGCCCGCGCCCGGTCGTCATCGAGCACCTGGTCGGAGACGTTGCCGCGCTCGGAGAGCTGTTCCGAGCGGGCGAGCTTCCGGCGGGCGGCGTCGAGCTCGGCCTCGCGCTGGGCGACGACCGCCGTCGCAGCGGTTTTCTCAGCCTGGCGCTGGACAACGAGGCTGCGGGCGGTGTCGACCGCGATTACCGCCCGCTCCTGCTGCGCCTGCGCCTCGGCGCGCTGGGCCTCGAGGGTTTCGGTGTCCATCCGCGCGACGATCTGGCCGGCCGTGACGAAATCGCCCTCATTGGCCAGCATCTCCCTGATCCGGCCGGAGACGCGCGCCGCCACGTCGATCTCCACCGCCTCGATGCGGCCATTACCGCTGGCGAGGCCCTCCGGCAGGTCGCTGGCGGTGAGCCGCTGCCAGGCGAAGTAGCCGCCGCCGGCCAAAAGGATCACAGCCGCCGGCAGCAGCCAGCCACGTTGCGGAGTTTTCATCGGGGAGGCCTTTTGCGCAGGGGTTGACGGGCTGACCGTTCGCGCATCGATGCGCCCCAGCAACGGCCAAGGATCTGGTTGCGCGCAGCACGGCTCCGCCCGTCACGTCCTGCACGGATTCAGCATTCACCCAACCGACCCGGCGGGCATTGATCGAGGTCAAGACGGCGTGGGGCACAGGACGGCCTGGGGAACCAGTCCCCGAGAGCGACGATCGGCCCCTGCTGACTTCGCCCTCGCAAGGACTATGATCTCCAGTCACTAGAGGTTGGAGATCCCATCATGCCGGCGCCGCGCCTCGAAACCGTCATGCCGATCGGAGCGCTGGCCGAGCGCACGGGCGTGAAAGTGGAGACGATCCGCTATTACGAGCAGGTCGGGCTTTTGCCGCCGCCGGAACGCTCGGAAGGCAATCAGCGCCGCTATGGCCTGCGCCATGTCGAGCGCCTCGCCTTCATCAAGCATGCCCGCGACCTCGGCTTCGCCGTCGATGCGATCCGCACCCTGCTCAATCTCTCCGACAATCCGGCGCTGGCCTGCGACGAGGCCCATGCCATCTCGGTCTCCCATCTCGCTGATGTCCGGCACAAGATCGCCCGGCTGCGCTCGCTCGAAAAGGAGCTCGAACGCATCGCCGCGGCCTGCTCGGGCGGCGTGGCCGCTTGCGATTGCGCGATCATCGAGGCCTTGGCCGATCACAGCCAATGCCGCCACGCTGCGCACTGACAGCACGGCGCGCCGCCACTTGAACAACCGATGGCAGGCCGATGGCGGCTGTGGAGAAACGGGCCGGCCGCATCGTCGGCCAGCGCGTTTCGATTGCGGCGCAGGGCGGGCAGGCGCTACCGTTGGACAAAGGGCTTCGGGAGAGACCATGTCCAGCGACTTCGCCACTCCACCCGGTCTGCGCCATCGCCAGATCGCGGTGCGCGACACGACGCTGCATGTCGCCGAGGTCGGCTCCGGGGCACCGGTTCTGTTGCTGCATGGCTGGCCCGAATTCTGGGCGACATGGCTGCCCCTGATGAACCGGCTCCACCCCCAGTTTCACCTGATCGCACCGGACCTCCGCGGCTTCGGCGACAGCGCCAAATCATCGGCCCCGCGCAGCGACGTCGGCGCCAACAGCCATGCCGACGACATGGCCTCGCTGGTGGCCGCGCTGGGCTTCGACACGGTCGGCGTCGTCGGCCACGATGTCGGCGCCTATGTCGCGCAGGCGCTGGCGCGGCGCCATCCTCAGCTGGTCGATCGCCTGCTGTTCTTCAACTGCCCGACCCAGAGCATCGCGGGTCGCTGGGTCCATGACGGCCATGTCAACGAGGTCTGGTACCAGTCCTTCCAGCAACTGGCCCTGGCCGAGGCGCTGGTCGGCCTCAGCCGCCAAAGCTGCGCCTTGTATTTCTCGCATTTCCTGTCGCATTGGTGCCACCGCAAGGAGGCTTTCGATCCGGCGCTCGAGCTGTGGATCGACAACTTCATGAAGCCCGGCAATCTGCGCGGCGGCTTCGACTGGTACCGCAGCCAGAACGCGTCGCGCCTGGCCGCCATCGACGGACACCCGACGCCCTCCGTGCGCATCCACCATCCGACGCGGGTGCATTGGGGCCGCCACGACCCCGTCCTGAGATCGGAATGGGCGGCCTTCGTGCCGGAGCATTTCGACGCGGCGGAGGTCACCTTCTGCGAGAGTGCCGGCCATTTCGTGCATGTCGAGGCACCCGACGAAGCAGCCGAGGTTTTCGCGGGGTTTTTCGGCTGAGGCCCGCCATCATGGCCGGCGGCGATGCGACGCCTCTCGTTTCCCGGCCGAACGTGCATAGATAGTCTCCTGCACAGGACGGGGCGGAGGGCCGCCAGCGTCGGAGCGCAAAGGACAGGCGATGCCGGTGTTCCGATTCCGCCAAGCACGGCGCCCAGCGGCGCCGTCTCGGCCTAGCATGAAGAACGAAACCCGATTCTGCCGGAGTCAGCGATTCGGGCCCGCTTCGTTCAGGGCTCGTTCCGCGTCCTAGTTGATTCTCGCGTCGCGCGCCGTCTGCAGACGCCCTAAGGGCGTCGCCGCCGCGACGCCACACCTCACGATCGGCTGCGACTTGATCCCTCCGCGCTCCCTGCCCCCTTCGGTCCGCGCCCTCGGCGTCACCGCCGTCCTCGGCCCGACCAACACCGGCAAGACCCATCTCGCGATCGAGCGGATGGTCGCCCATCCGACGGGCATGATCGGCCTGCCCCTGCGCCTGCTGGCGCGCGAGGTCTATCAGCGCGTCGTCGACAAGGTCGGCGCTGAAGCCGTCGCGCTCGTCACCGGCGAGGAGAAGATCAAGCCGGCTCGGCCGCGCTTCTGGGTCTGCACGGTCGAGGCGATGCCGCGCGATCTCGCCGTCGATTTCGTCGCGATCGACGAGATCCAGCTCGCCGCCGATCTCGACCGCGGCCACGTCTTCACCGACCGTCTGCTCAACCGCCGCGGGCGGGCCGAGACCATGCTGATCGGCGCCGGCACGATGAAGCCGGTGATCGAGCAGCTCATCCCCGGCGTCCATGTCGTGACGCGCCCGCGCCTCTCGCAACTCATGTTCGCCGGCGACCGGAAAATCACGCGCCTCGCGCCGCGCTCGGCCATCGTCGCCTTCTCGGTCGAGGAGGTCTACGCCATCGCCGAGCTGATCCGGCGGCAGAAGGGCGGCGCGGCGGTGGTGCTCGGCGCGCTCTCGCCGCGCACCCGCAACGCCCAGGTCGAGATCTACCAGTCCGGCGACGTCGATTATCTCGTCGCCACCGATGCGATCGGCATGGGCCTCAATCTCGATGTCGACCACATCGCCTTCGCCGCCGACAAGAAATATGACGGCCACCATTTCCGAAAGCTGAACCCGGCCGAGTTCGGCCAGATCGCCGGGCGTGCCGGGCGCCACCTCCGCGACGGTACCTTCGGCACCAGCGGGAGATGTCCGCCCTTCGAGGCCGATCTCGTCGAGGCGATCGAGAACCACCGCTTCGAGCCGGTGCGCCAATTACAGTGGCGCAACACGGATCTCGATTTCCGCTCGGTCGCGCAGCTTCTCGACAGCCTGAACCTGCAGCCCAGCGAGCCGGGCCTGACGCGGGCCCTGATCGCCGAAGACATGACGACGCTCGAGAATTTGGCCCGAGATCCCGACGTCAAGGCGCTGGCGCAGGGACGCCCGGCGGTCGAGCGGCTCTGGGAGGTCTGCGGCCTGCCCGACTACCGCAAGATCGCGCCGCAGCAGCATGCCGACCTCGCGACCACGCTTTATCTGCGGCTGATGCGCCATGGCCGGCTCGATATCGACTGGTACCGGGCCCAGCTTTCGGCGCTCGATCGCACCGATGGCGAGATCGATACGCTGTCCGCGCGCATCGCCCAGGTCCGCACCTGGACCTTCGTCGCCAACCGTCCGGACTGGTTACCTGATCCGGAGCATTGGCAGGGGGTTGCGCGTCTTGTAGAGGACAAACTCTCGGATGCTCTGCACGAGCGTCTTGCGAGCCGATTTGTCGACCGGCGCACTAGCGTGCTGATGCGCCGTTTGCGGGAGAATGCGATGTTGGAGGCTGAGGTCACCACGACGGGCGACGTGCTCGTCGAGGGCCAGCACGTCGGAATGCTGCAGGGTTTTCGCTTCACGGCGGACCCGAAGGCCGGCGGGCCGGAGGCGAAAGCCTTGAACATGGCGGCGATGAAGGCGTTGGCCAGCGAGATCGAGGCCCGCGCCGCGCGGGTCGTTCTCGCCGGAGACGATGCCTTCGTGCTGTCGCATGACGGCCTGCTGCGCTGGATCGGCGAGCCGGTCGCGCGCCTGGTCGCCGGAGAGAAGGCGATCGAGCCGCGCCTGCGGCTGCTCGTCGAGGAGCATCTTGCAGGCCAGGCTCGCGAGCAGGTCGAGGCCAGGCTTCAACTCTGGCTCAAAACCCATGTCACCCGGCTGCTCGGGCCCTTGCAGATGCTGGAGGACGCCACGACGGCGACCGGCATCGCCCGCGGCATCGCCTACCAGACCGCAGAATCGCTCGGCGTGCTCGAGCGCACCAAGGTCGGCGAGGAGATGAAGGCGCTCGACCAGGAGGGCCGTGCCGCCCTGCGCAACCTCGGCATCCGCTTCGGCGCCTTCCATCTCTACGTCCCCGCCTTGCTCAAGCCGGCGCCGCGCGCGCTGGCCGCCCAGCTCTGGGCGCTCAAGCATGGTGGCCCCGAATTGTCGGGGCTTGACGACATCGCCCATCTCGCAGCCTCGGGCCGGACCTCCTTCCCGGTCGACAAGGCCGTACCGAAGGGGCTCTATCGCGCCGCCGGTTACCGCGTCTGCGGCGAGCGCGCCGTGCGCGTCGACATCCTGGAGCGCCTCGCCGATCTGATCCGGCCCGCCATCGCCTATCGCCCCGGCTTGACGCAGGGGACGCCGCCGACCGGAAGCGCCGACCAGGACGGCTTCGTCGTCACCGGCGCGATGACCTCGCTCGTCGGCTGCGCCGGCGAGGACTTCGCCTCGATCCTGCGCTCGCTCGGCTATGTCTCGGTGAAGCGTCCCGGCCCGGCGATCACCGTGCCGCTGGCGGCTGCGCCGGCCAGGCCCGCCGCGTCGCCGGCCGTCCAGACAGAACCCGCAGCGCCGGCGGAGGATCAGCCCGCCTCGGTCGCGGCGGAGGGCGGCCCGCCGGACGCCCCGAGCGAACCCGCGCCCGACGCAGCGCCTGCAGAGACGGTTGCGGCGCAAGACGCGCCAGAGCCCACCGAGATCGCGCCCATCGAGGCCGAGTTCGCCGAGCCGACGACGGACACCGATGCGCCCGCGGCCGAAACGCCCGACGCCCCGATCCTGACGCAGGATGAGTTGGAAGCGCCACGCGAGCCGGTTCCAGCCGACATGATGTCGGCGCTTCCGACAGCGCCGGCCGAACCGGCCGCCGAGGTGCAAGACGACGCTCCCCAGGCCGAAAGCGACGCGGTTCCCGCCGCTCCGGCAGAACCCGAACTGATCGAGGTCTGGCGCCCGCACCGCCACCAGGGTGGCCGGCGTCCCGAACCGGCACGCGGCCCGCGCGAAGGCGCGGGCGCTCCCGGCGAACGCCAGCCCGGCGGGCGTCGTGGCGACCGACCCAACCGCGGGCCTCGCCCGGGCGCGCCGCGCCGTGACGGCGAGACACCCGCGGCGCCCTTGGCAGCTTCGGGAGAGGCCGGTGCGGTCGCTGCAACCGCGCCGCGGCCCGAGCGCGAGGCGCGGCGCGACGAGCGGCCTCGGTCCGGCCCGCGCGGGCCACGCCCCGAGGGCCAGGGACACAAGCCCGGTCAGGGCCGCCCCGAGCAGAATCGCGGGCCACGGCCCGATTTCAAGCGGGACGGGCGCCCCGGTGGCGACAGTGGACCGCGTCGCGACGACCGTGGTGGCGAGCGGTTCCAGCAGCCGCCCCGGCCGCGCCCCGCCGATCGCGAGCCCGATCCGGATTCGCCTTTCGCCAAGCTCGCCGCTTTGAAGGCGCAGCTGGAAGGCCGCAAGAGCTGAGCCCACGGATCGGCGATGCGCGAGGATCGTCAGCGACTGGACAAGTGGCTCTGGTTCGCGCGCTTCGCTCGGACGCGTCAGGCCGCCGTGCGTCTCGTGGATGACGGCCATGTCCGGGTCGACGGGCGCCGGACAGCCAACCCGGCGCATGCTCTCAAACTGGGAGACGTGCTGACCCTGGCGTTGCCGCATGCGACCGTGGTGGCGCGCCTCCTGTCGCTCGGCGAGCGGCGCGGGCCGTACGACCAGGCGCGGCTGCTCTATGAGCGCCTGGACGGGCCGGAGCGCGGCGATCCGCCACTTGCCGCCGATGATGACGACGGATAAAACCGATTATCGTTTGTACACAAATGAAATTGGGCGCTTCTCGGACGTGCGGGTCTTGCCGCCGCGGGTGGGAAAAGCGGATGTCGCACCGAGCAACCGGGCCATAAGGCCTTGAACGACGCGATTTTCGGCGCTTTATGGGCCGTACTGGCAGACGGGAAGGACCTGCGACATGACCTATGTGGTCACCGAGAACTGCATCAAGTGCAAGTACATGGATTGCGTCGAGGTTTGTCCGGTCGACTGCTTCTATGAAGGCGAGAACATGCTCGTCATCCATCCCGACGAGTGCATCGATTGCGGCGTCTGCGAGCCCGAATGCCCCGCCGAGGCCATCAAGCCCGACACGGAGCCGGGCCTGGAAAGCTGGCTGCAGCTCAACTCCAAATACGCTTCGAGCTGGCCCAACATCACGCAGAAGAAGGACGCTCCGGCCGACGCGAAAGCCTTTGATGGCGTCGCCGGCAAGCTCGAGGCGCATTTCTCGGCCAACCCCGGCGAGGGCGACTGACACAAGCGACCGCCGCGACAGCTGCGGGCCGAGTCGCGTTAACCATTCTCGCGCCGCAGGCCGCAGGCTTGCGCCGGGCTTGTGTTTACCTTTGATTCGGCGTGTTTTTTATGCTACATGATAGGCCCAGTCGCATTCGTTCCGCATGCCCCTGCGAGGTTTCCACAAACGGGGCGCCCCCTAGACAACGATGATGAGAACCGCCGGCACGGTTGGCCGGGGCAATCGACGTCTGCGTGCGCGGGGGCATCAAAGATACGACCGGCTGAGGGAGCGTGAGGCATCGGGTCTGAAGCCCGGCAGCCCCAGGCAGAGTGTCTCCGGTCATCCGACCCGAGATTGAGAATTGCGAGCCCGCGTCAAGCGGTCCGGTCAGGAGTCGTAACGGCATGTCCACGGTGAAGAAAGCTGTTGTGCGCCAGGGTTTCAAGACGGGCGAATTCGTCGTCTACCCGTCTCATGGCGTCGGTCAGATCACGGCGATCGAGGAGCAGGAAGTCGCGGGCTTCAAACTCGAGCTGTTCGTGGTCAGCTTTGCCAAGGACAAGATGACGCTGCGCGTCCCCACCGCCAAGGCCGCCAGCGTCGGCCTGCGCAAGCTCGCCGACGCCGAGAGCGTCACCAAGGCCCTGACCACGCTGACCGGCCGCGCCCGCGTCAAGCGCACCATGTGGTCGCGCCGCGCCCAGGAATACGAGGCGAAGATCAATTCCGGCGATCTCGTCGCCATCGCCGAGGTCGTGCGCGATCTCTACCGCTCCGAGGCCCAGCCCGAGCAGTCCTATTCCGAGCGCCAGCTCTATGAGGCCGCCGTCGACCGCATGACCCGCGAGATCGCGGTCGTCGACGACATCACCGAGACCGAGGCCCTCAAGAAGATCGAGGGCCAGCTCGCCAAGTCGCCGCGCCGTCCGGCCAAGGGCGAAGTGGTGGAAGCCGCGGAGGGCGATGTCGAAGGCGACAACGACGACATCCAGGAAGAAGCCGCCTGATCCAGGCGTCTCTCGGCAGACGAAACGAAAAACCCGGCGGGCGACCGCCGGGTTTTTATGCGCCCTGGCGCGTGACTCCTCGTCATAAAGCGCGGGTCATCCCGGACGCAGCCCTCGGGTCCGATCTTCGATCGGCCCAAGGATAAACTCCGCGGAGATCGGGAATCCATTCCGGAGCGCTGATTGGCGAGGTTCCGGAACGGGTCCCGGGTCAAGCCCGGGACGACGTGGTGTTTCCGCACACAGCCCGAATGCTCCGGAGGCAATCGCCCCTCACGCCGCCCCCGTCTCCGCCGCAAGGAAGGCGACCGCCTTGTCCCAGGCCTGTTTGGCCGCGGCCGCATTGTAGCGCTCGGTGCTGGTGTCGTTGTGGAAGGCGTGGTCGACCTCCGGATAGACGATGACCTCGTGCCGGATACCCGCAGCCTTCAGCGCCGCCTCGTAGTCCGGCAGTTGCTGGACGAGGCGCGTATCGCGCGCGGCATGCTGGATCAGGAGCCGCGCCTTGATCTGCGGCACCCTGGCGAGATCGGGCGAGCGACCATAGAACACGACGCCGGCTGCCAGCTCGGGGAGCGCCACGGCGAGGTCGTTGACGACGCCGCCGCCCCAGCAGAAGCCGATCGCGCCGGTCTTGCCGGTCGCATCCGGCCGTGCGGCCAGGAGTTTCAGCGCCGCCCGCCCTTGTCGCAGAACATCCTCAGCGGGCAACCGCGCAAACAGCGCGCGCGCCTCGTCGGGGTCTCTCGGCGTCCCGCCAAGCGGCGTCAGGAAGTCGAGCCCGAGCGCGGTGAAGCCTGCCAGCGCCATGCGCCGGGTGACATCCTCGATATGCGGATTGAGCCCGCGGTTTTCATGGATGACCAGCACGCCGCCGCGCCGAGCCGCGGTCCGGGGGGCGGCCAGATAACCCTTGAGCGCCACACCGTCGATGCGGACATCGAGCCGCTCGGTCGCGATCCGGGCATCCTCGGGGGCGATCTGCTGGGCCTGGGCATAGTTCGGCTCCAGCAGCGACAGCGCCGCCTCGGCCGCCGCCGCCGATCCCGCCAGCACCATCAGCCGGTTGAAGAAGACGCGGCGGTCGAGCGGCTTGTGGGTGTATTCGTCATAGAGTTCGACGATCCGGCGATCGAGTGCCATCCAAACCTCCTGCAGCGGCGGGCCAGTCGGGATCGTAGCGCCTGACGGCGCGGCAGGGCGCTTTCGCCATCCCTCATCGCGGCTTCGTGAAGCCGCCTCGCAGCGGGCTTATTCGGCCACGATCTTGTAGCGCTGTCCGGGCGTGAGCGCGCCCCCGCGCTCGAGGCCGTTGAGGACCGTGAACAGCTCCTGCGCCCGCTCCTGCTCGGACATCCGCGCGGCCATCGTCGCCGCAGTGTCGCCGGCAGCGGCGGACACGACCCGGACCGTCATCGGCCTGACCGTCTGCGCCTCCTCGGCGCTCAGCACCCGAAAGCTCGCCAGAAGCGCCCGCATCGGCCGCTCGGGATCGCCGCTGCCCTTGGCCGCCAGGATGAAGCGGTAGACCCGGTTGCCGGCCTGCACCGCCGCCAGCCGGAAGGTCCAGTCCGTGCCCTTGCCCAGCGCGATCACGCCGGGCTGGCCGGCGACATCGAGCGGCTCGATCGCCGTCGTTTCGACCCCATCGATCCAGCCGGCCGCGACATAGGATTGCAGCGTCTGGTCAGGCTTCAGCGTGACGGAATCGAAGCGCAGCGCCTGCGCGCCGCCGGCGCCGATGCCGATCACCATGTCGCGCGCCGCCTCGAGCCCGAACCCCTCCGGCGCGGTAAAGCCGATGCGCAGCGCGCTGTTCAGATAGCGCCGCCCGCGCACGACGCCGTCGCGCGGGTCGTCGCCATAGGCGATGCCGTCGATCGCCGAAAGCCAGCGCCCGGCATCGCGCTCGCCGATGCCGGGCGCACCGATCTGGCGCGCGGCGGCGGTGACGGCAGCGATACGCTCGGGCGTCTGCGGATGGCTCGACAGCATGTCGAGCCGCTTGTCGTCGGCACTCTGGTTCTGGCCGCTGCTGCGGAAGGCGGTGTTGCGCCCGAGCGCGGCGAGGAAGCGCCCGGCACCATAGGGATCGTAGCCTGCGCGCGCGATGTTGCTGACGCTGATCTGGTCGGCGGTCAGCTCCTGCTGCCGCGAGAACCGCGCCAGCGAGAGCTTCGAGCCGGCCTGCACCGCCGCCCCCTGCGCCGGGTCCTTGAGCACCTGCGAGACGACCTGGCTGACCAGCGCCGATTCCAGCTCGCGCTCGGCCCGCTCGACGGCGTGCTGGGCCGTGACATGCGCGATCTCATGGGCGAGCACGGAGGCGATCTCGGCGGTGTCGTTGGCCAGCGCCAGAAGCCCGCGCGTGACATAAAGCCGGCCATTGGGCAGCGCAAACGCGTTCACCGCCGGTGAATTCAGAATGGTGATCTCATAGGCGCCGATCTGGCCCTCGCCCGCCTTGGCCAGCCGCTGCACCACCTCGTCGAGCACGGCGCGCGCCCGCGGCGCCCGATACTCGCCGCCAAAGGCCGCGAGCAGGCGCTGGTGCTCGCTCTCGGAGGCGCGCTGGAGCGTGCTGACGCGCGGCGCGATCTCGCCGTCGGACGCAGCCTGCGGCGGCAGCAGCACGCTCTGGTCGCCGGCGCATCCGAGCAGCAGCAGCGCCGGCAGCGCGAGCGCGGCCAGCCTGGCCCGGAGCCAACATTCATGTCGCCAGAACGCCAGCATTCCGTCAGTCGATCAGTTCCAGGGCGGCCACCGCGGTCACATCCAGCAACAGGCCGTCGCGTCCCGACAGGATGCCTTGCGCGCGCAACCGTTTACCGCCGAGCCCGCTCGCGGTCCAGCCGGCATCCTGCAACTGTCGCCACACAGCCTTCGACAGCACGATCGATGCGGCCTCCCCACGCCGGCGAGAGAAGTTCAGATAGGTGCGTTGCGCCCGCTCGCCCACCGAAGCGACGCGGCCCGTCACGAAGACGAGGCGGCCTTCCTGCGCCTTCAGCGCGGCAAGATCATGGCTGTCGATGGCCTCGCCGGCCGCGCCCGCGGCACCAGCCGGGAGCGGCGCGGCAGCCGGCGTCGGCCGCCGTCGCGGCGCGGCGCTGGCCGCGACCATGCCTCCATCGCAACGGGCCGGCCGCGCCTCCGGCAGGGGCACGCCAGCCCCTTCCCGCAACAATGCGTCGGCGAGGTTGCGCGGGCTGCCACTGTCAGCCGTCTCGTAAAGCCGGACGGGAAGGCGACCCCAGCGATCGGCCTCGCCCAGCACGACGAGCGCCAGATCGCGCCCGCGCCACCCGCCGATCGCACGGGCGAAGCGAGCCGCTTCCGCCTCATCCTGGCGCGGTGCGAGCCCGACCAGCCGCACCGGGCGCCCATCCGCGAGAACCGGATCGCCCGCATCGTTCAGCCCCGCCAGGCGAACCACCGGGCTGTCGGGCGCCAGCTGCGAGCAGACATCGTCCGCCCGTACTGCGCCGCACAGCAGCGGCCCGAGGAGGAAAGCAGCAAGAAGAGGCTTCACCGGCATGGCGATTATGCTACACGGTTTGGCGCGCGTCCCGGTAGCTCAGCAGGATAGAGCAACGGTTTCCTAAACCGTAGGTCAGGGGTTCGAATCCCTTCCGGGACGCCAGCTCTCCGCTCAAAGGTCCGGCAGGGCGCGGATGAAACAGTCGGGCCTCTGGCAGTAATCTCCGGCGCAGACACCGGCTCCGTCAGCGCGGCAACTTGACGAGATTGAGATAGGTCGGGTCGAACTGCGAGAAGGCCGCCAGCCCTTCGAAATCGAGGATGGTGACGACGCTGCCCTTCCACGAGACGAAACCGGTCGCTCGCAGATCCTGCAATGTCCGGTTGACATGCACCAGCGAGAACCCCAGCGCATCCGCCAGTTCGCTCTGGGCGACGGGGAAGGTGAAGCGCCCACCCTCGGCGAGCCGGGCGGCATCGAGGCGCAGGTAAAGCTCGCAGATCAGATGGCCGAGATGGGCGCTCGCCGACCGGCGCCCGCTGGACGTGATCCAGGCCCGCTGGATCGCCCCGTCGATGACCGTCGACAGCCAGAACATCCGCCCGAGATGCGACGAGCACGCCATGACTCGCAGCAATTCGCGATGCGGCACATAGGCAGCCTCGCAATCTGTCAGGGCGACGACGCTGTGATCCATGATCTTCAGCAGCAGCGCATGCAGGTCGACGAAATCGCCCGGCACGTGCAGCGCTGTGATCTGCCGCTTGCCGTCGGCCAGAACGACCTCGCGGGCGGTAAAGCCTGACAGCACGAGGCAGCTCTCTACGGGCTGCGAGTGCTGGGAAACAAGCTCCTCGCCCTTGCGCAGGACCCGCCTGCGCCTCGCCAACCCCTCGATGAGGGCGACCTCCTCGGCGCTGATGGCGTCGCGCAGCGAGAGCGAGGTGACGAGAGGCTGCAGTGTCGCAGTCGTACTGGTATGAACCATGCAGCAATCAACGCCGTGCGCCTGGCATCGTTCCCGCTCGACAACCGGCGGGGCACGGGGTCAGTGAGGCAGGACGGCCTGCTGTGGCCGGGCGACCAGCGGGCTATCTGGCGCACCGCCCCGCAGGCGGTTCTCCAGCCGCTGCAGCACGACGAAGAGCGAGGGGACCACCACGACCGTCAGCAGCGTCGAGCCGATCATGCCGGTGAGCGTGGCGAAGCCGATCGATTTCTGGGCGTTGGCGCCGGCGCCGCTCGCCAGCACCAGCGGCACCAGCCCGAGGATGAAGGCGAGCGAGGTCATGATGATCGGCCGCAGCCGCAGCCGGGCGGCCTCGATCGCCGCCTCCGCCAGCGGCATCGCCTGCTTGCGATGCAGGTCGCGGGCAAAGCCGACGATCAGGATCGCGTTTTTGGCCGAGAGCGCGATCAACAGGACGAGCCCGATCTGGGTGTAGAGATTGCTGGAGAGGCCGAGCGCCAGCATCGCGCCGGCCGTGCCCAGCAGCGCCAGCGGCACCGATAGGATGATCCCGAGCGGCGCGATCCAGCTCTCATACTGGCCGGCGAGCACCAGATAGACCAGGAGCAGGCTCAGGCCGTAGACGAGGTAGACTTGCCCGCCGAGCTCCTTCTCCTGATAGGACAGGGCCGACCATTCGAAGCCCGTCCCCGCCGGCAGGATCTTGCGGGCGATCCCCTCCAGTACGGAAAGCCCCTCCCCCGAGCTGACGTTGCGATTGGGCGCGCCGATCAGCGTCGCCGCCGGGTAGAGATTGTGGAAGCTGATCAGGGACGGGCCGATACCGGGCTTGATGTCGGCGATGGCGCCGAGCGGCACCATTTCGCCGGTCCTGGACCGCAGCTTCAGCGTCCGCAGGCCCTCGGGCTCCATGCGCGCATCGGCCTGCGCCTGGACATAGACCTGGAACACCCGTCCCGCCTTGGCGAACTGGCCGACATAGGCCGAGCCGACATAGGCGCCCAGCGCATCGGTGGCTGCGCCGAACGAGACGCCCAGCGCCTCGGCCTTGGTGCGGTCGATCGTGAGTTCGACCTGCGGCGCCTGGGCGCTGAAGGTGTTGCGCGCCGCCTGGAACAGGTTCTGCGCCCGGGCCTGCTCGGCGATCGCGTCGGCCAGGCGCTGCAGCTTGGCGTAATCGAAGCTGCCGTCGCGCAGTTCGACCTTCATGGTGAAGCCAGAGGCATTGCCGATGCCCTGGATCGGCGGCGGCGGCAGCACCAGCGCCGCACCGTCCTCGAGATCGGCCATCGCCCGGTTGAGCGCGCCGTAGAGGCCGAGCAGATCCTCGCCCTTCTTGCGCGCCTTCCAGTCGGTCAGCATCACATAGGCGACGCCGGCGTTGGCGAGGCTGGCATTGTCGTTGAGCGCCGACAGGCCGGCAATGGCGATGACCTTGTCGACGCCCGGCACGGCCTGCGCCCGCTTGGTGACGTCGTCGAGCGCGGCCGTCGTGCGCGAAAGCGAGGCACCGTCGGGCAGTTGCACCGAGACCAGCATGTAGCCCTGGTCCTCGACCGGCAGGAAGGAGGTCGGGATCCGGCTCAGCGCATAGACGGAGGCCCCAACGAGCAGCAGTGTCACCGTGAAGACCGCCGCGCTGCGGGCGACCAGCCGGCGCACCAGCCCGACATAGGCGCGCTCGCAGGCGCCATAGCCGCGCTCGAACAGCCGGAAGATCCACGCCCGCTGCGCGACCGGCTTGGGCCGCCGCAGCCAGAGCGCGCATTGCGCCGGCTTGAGCGTGACCGCGTTGACGGCGCTGATCAGGGCGGTTGCGGCGATGACGAGGGCAAATTGCTGGTAGATCTCGCCGCTCAGCCCCGGCAGGAAAGCGGCGGGCAGGAACACCGCCATCAGCACGAGCGTGATGCCCATGATCGGGCCGATCAGCTCCTGCATCGCCAGCACGGTGGCGTCATGCGGGCTCAGGCCGCGCTCCATATGGTGGGTCGCGCCCTCGACGACGACGATCGCATCGTCGACGACGATGCCGATGGCCAGCACGACCGCCAGCAGCGTCGAGATATTCACAGTGAAGCCCAGCGCCGCCATCGCCGCGAAGGCGCCGATGATCGTCACCGGCACGGTGGTCGCCGGAACCAGCGTGGCGCGCCAGTCCTGCAGGAAGATCAGGATCACCAGCAGCACGAGCACCGCCGCCTCGATCAGCGTCTTGTAGACGGCGCCGAGCGCAGCCTCGACGAAGCGGGTGGTGTCGAAGGGCACGCTCCAGCCCATGCCCGGCGGGAAGCGCGTGGAAAGCGCGGTCATCCTCGCGCCGACCTCGCGGGCAACCTCCAGCGCATTGGCCTCGGGCAGCTGGAAGATCGCAAGCCCCGCCGCCGGCTGGCCGTTGAGCCGAAAATCCTGGCCATAGGCTTGCGCGCCGAGCTCGACCCGGGCGACGTCGCGCAGGCGCGTGATGCGGTTACCGTCGGCCTTGACGATAATGGCCTCGAACGCCTCGACCTCGTCGAGCCGGCCGGGCGCCAGCAGCGTGGTCTGGAAGGCCTGGTCGCCTGCGGTGGGCGCCATGCCGAGCTGGCCCGACGCGACCGAGCGGTTTTGCTGGTTGACTGCGTTGACGATGTCGGCCGGGAGCAGGCCGCGCATCTGCATCTTCTGCGGATCGAGCCAGATCCGCATCGCGTACTGCCCGGCCCCGAAGACGTTGACGGCGCCGACACCTGGCAGCCGCGCGATCTCGTCGAGCAGGTTCAGCGTCGCGAAGTTCGACAGAAACAGGCTGTCATGCCCCGCCCGGTCGGAGGTCAGCGCGACGATCTGCAGGATCGCGGTCGAGCGCTTGTTGGTCTGCACCCCTTGCGTCTGCACCACCGAGGGCAATTGCGGCAGGGCGGCGGCAACCCGGTTCTGCACCAGGATCTGCGCCTTGTCGGCGTCGGTGCCGATCCGGAAGGTCACGGTCAGCGTGTAGAGGCCGTCGCTGGTGCTGGTCGAGGACATGTAGATCATGTCCTCGACGCCGTTGACCTTCTGCTCCAGCGGCAGCGCGACCTCGCGCGCGATCACCGCCGCGCTCGCACCGGGGTAGCGCGCCGTGACCTGCACGGTCGGCGGCACAACATTGGGATATTGCGAGACCGGCAGGCGCAGCAGCGCCACCAGCCCGAGGATCACCGTCAGCACGGCGATAACATTGGCCAGAACCGGCCGCTCGATGAAGAAGCGAGCCATCAGCGGGCCGCCTTCGCGACCGCGGCGACCGGCCTGACCCGGCTGCCGGGAATGGCGTTCTGCATCAGCCCGACGACGACGCGATCGCTCGCGCTGAGGCCGCTGCGGATGACGCGCAAGCCGCCCTCGCTGGTCTCACCGGTCTCGACCGCCCGCTGCTCGACGATGTCGTCGGCGCCGACCACCAGCAGATAGCGGCCGGTCTGGCTGGCACCCAGCGCCGCCTCGGGTACGAGCAGCGAGGGCACATCCTTCTGCAGCGGCAGCCTGACCCGCACGAACAGCCCCGGCAGCAGCACGCCTTGCGGGTTGGGCACAGCCGCCCGCACCGACAGCGTGCCGCTGGCCATGTCGAGTTCCGGCGCGACATAATCGAGCTGACCGGCATGCGGATAGCCGGAATCGGTCTCGAGGCCGATCTCCACGGGGATGCTGCCGAGCCCGGCCAGGGTCAGGCCGCGCTGGCGCATCGCCTCGCGGATGCGCAGCACGGTCTGCTCGTCGAGCGAGAACCGCACCTTGATCGGGTCGCTCTGGACGATCGAGGCCAGCAGCGTCGGCCCGCCGACGCCGACCAGCGCGCCCTGATCGATAAGATGGGCGGAGACGACGCCATCGAAGGGCGCCTTCACCTCGGTATAGGCGAGGTTGAGCCGCGCCTGCGCGGCTTGCGCGGCGGCCTGCTCGCGGGCGGCGGCGGTCGAATCGCGCTTGCCGAGTGCGCTGTCGAGCGCCGCTTCCGAAGCCGCCTGCCGGCTGGCGAGCTGCTTCTGGCGCACGAGATCGGCCTCGGCCTGGACCAAGAGCGCCTTTTGCTGCGCCTCGGCGGCTTCCGCCAGCTCCAGGCTGAGGCGGTAATTGTCGGGCTCGATGACGAAGAGCACGTCGCCCTGCTTCACCGATGCGCCGTCGCGATAGCGGATATCCGTGAGCGTGCCCTGGACGCGGGCGACGAGATCGACCCGCTTGGCTGCGGCCGTCTGTCCGGTCAGTTCGAGATAGCGGGTTACCGGGCGGGCGAGCGGGGGCGCGACCCGGACTTCCGCGGGCGGAAGCGCCGGCGGCGCGGACTTCTCGTTGCAGCCGAGCAGCGCCAATCCGAGAACCATCGGCATGATGCGCAGGCCGATGCGTGGAGCCCCTTGTACCATCACGGCGCTCCTCCTGCCGCCCCGCCCGGAACGAGCGCGCTGCCCAGGAGCGTGACCGAGCGCCCCAAAGTCTCGATGCCCTCGCTTAGGCTCTGCCCGCCTTGGCGCGAGGGCGCACCGCTGGTGATCGCCCGGCCGATGGCGGCGATCGTCGAGCCGTCCCCGAACGCCTTGTTGTGGTTGCGCCCCACGCCGCCTGCGACCGCCGACAGATCATGGGCTACGATCCCAAGTCCGCGGAATTGGTCGAGATCGGTGTTCTCGCCGGCGCGGATCTTGCCCCCGAACAGCCGGCGCGACAGGCCCAGCGCGTAATCGTCCTTGGAGGCGTAGAGCACGATGCGCGAGGTCAGCGGTCGCAGCCGCGCGATCTGGGTGCGGAACACGTCCATGTCGACATCGGGCGCGGCCAGCACGATCGTCCCCAGCCGCGCCAACGTTTTGTCGTCCCTGGCGATGGCGAGCTGGCGCAGCGTCTCCATCGTCAGCCAGTTGCCCATCGAATGGGCGAAGATGTCGATGCCCGCGATGTTCGGGTCGCGGGCGAGCCGCGCCAGCAGATCGGCCAGCGCATCGCGGCTGAAATTGGCCGAGTCCTTGTCGTAGCCATAATCGGCGAGCCCGCCCCGCGAGGGCCAGCTGAACAGGATCGGTAGGCCCTGATAGCCGGTGTCGTCGACGATCTGGCCAAGACGCATCACCGCCTCGTCAAACTGCGTGTTGTAGCCGTGGGTGAACACCAGCGCCCGGCGCCTGGCGGTGCCGGCCGCCCTCGTCGCGGCTACAAACCCCGCCGCGTCGAGATCGCGCGCCGAGACCAGCGCGATGTGTCTGGCGGGGTCGGGCCGCTCGGCATCGGTGGGCACCGAGCCGGGTTCGCGGCCCGGCGGCAACGACAGGGTCAGGCTGGCATAGCGGACGGTGTCGCCGCGCTCGCCCGAGAAGAGATAGCCCGGCGGCTCCGCAGTCGGCCCGCGGGTGGTCACCGCCAGCAGCGTGCGGGTCGGCGTGCCCAAGCCGGGCTCCGCCACCGGCACCAGCAGGCCGCGACTGGGGCCGGCGCAGCCACCGGCGGTCAGGGCGAAGAGCCCTGCTGCCAGCAGCGCCCTGCAGCCGGTTGGACAACGCATCGGAACGACCTCTCTCGGAACTTCCAGCGGGGCGGCGAAGCTGGCCGTCGCTCAACCGCCGCGCGCCTCGACGACCTTGCGGCAGTCGCCTGAGAGCTTCGCCTTGTTGTCCTTCAGGCAGGCGTTCATCGGCTGCGGCTGGCCGATGAAGGAGGCGCAGAGCTTCTGCGCGTCCGAGCGGCAGGCCAGCTGTTCGGCGCGCGTCGGTCCCGACTGGGCTCCGGCAAAGGAGGTGCCCGCGAGCAGCAGCGCGCCGGCAAGCAAGAACGAGGACTTCATGGGTCGGGCCTTTCGGTTGAATGGCGCCCTGCGATGACAGGGCCGGCAAGCCTGGAGACCATGGCCGCAGCCGCGCCCCGGGCCCATGCCATGTTCATGGGATCGATCATGGGATCGGCTCCGGACTCATCTCCGGTACCTTGTCCGGGATCGTTGCGGAGACGCCGCCGGCGGTCGCGGCGGCTGCGGTGGCGGGAGGTGGCACGGCGCTGGACAGATCATCGGTCGCGATGGCGACGTTGCGCAGCATCCCCGCCACATCGCCGTCGTCGATCGCCTCCTCGATCAGCCGGCGGATGAGCGGTTGGGCCCGATCCGCGCTGGCCGCGCCGATGCTGAATGCAAAGACCAGCGAGCCGGCGGCCTCCTCCGGCTCGTTCAGCTTCACCGCGATGTCGCCGACGATCGCCTGCCGGAGAAGCGGCTCGCTGCGCAACGCGGCGGCGGCGCGGCGGGTGAACAGCACGATGTCGTCCCGGTCGGGCGTCGCGTCGAGGGCGACCGACACGCTCATCCGCATCAGCTTGCGGCTGTAATTGGTCACCGCGCCGAGTTCTCCGAGCGGAATCGTGTGGAGCCGGCCATCCTCCTCGCGCAGCCGGACGCTGCGCAGGTTGATCTGCTCCACCAGCCCGCGCCGCGCCCCGACCTCGACCGACTCGCCGATCCGGAAGACGTCGTCGACGATGTGGAACACGCCGGAGACGACGTCCTTCACCAGCGCCTGCGAGCCGAAGCTGATGGCGAGACCGACGATGCCCGCGCCCGCCATCAGAGGCGTGATGTCGACGCCGAGCGCCGACAGCCCAACCAGCGAGAACACCACGACGATCAGCGTGATGGTGGTGGCGCGGATGATCGGCAGCACCGTCGAGAGCCGGGCGAGCCGCGCATCCCGCTCCTGCAGGGTCAAGGCGGTTTCGCCCGGCGTCAGCGCGGCCTCGGTCCAGACATGGACCAGGGCCGCGCAGGCGGCACCCAGCACGAAGACGAGGGAAGCGAAGGTCAGCCGGTAGCCGAAGGCCTGACCACTGGCCGCCGGCAGCCAGCCGAAAGCGTCCACCAGCCAGAATTCGACGCCGATGCGCAAGATCAGCACCGCCGCCAGGCTGTCGATCAGGACCCGGAGCACGAACAGCCGCCGCATCTCGGCCGGCTGGCGCGAGTCGCGGATGCTGACCGCCACCGCCCGGTCGAGCGCGACCGCGACCAGCAGCACCACGATCGTGCCGACGGCACCGTGATAGAGCGCGAATGTCTCGCCGATCCAGCCCCAGACCCAGAATCCGAAGGCCAGGACGCACAGCCCCATCGCCAGAAAGCGCGGGCCGGTGCGCATGCCATGACGCCCCAGCGACGCGAAAACCTGGATCGCCGCCAGCGTCAGCCCGAGCGCGACGAGGCAGGATATCAGCTTGGCCGAAGCCGGCGACAGACCGCTGCGCAATGCCGCGGCAAGCAGGACCGCGTGCAGATGCGCGATCGCAAACAGCAGGGCAAAACGCCAGACCGCCTTGCGTGCGCCGACATCGTCCACCCCCGCCAGCCGGAACCGTCTGAGCTGCGGCTGGAACAGGGTGACCACCAGGGTCAGGGCCATCAGCCAGCGGATCAGCGCGATCACCGCCTCACGCGGCAGAATGTCCAGTCCGGGCGCAATACCGAGCCCGCGCACCAGCAGGACACGCCCGACCAGCGCCGCCGTCAGCAGCGCCAGCACCTCGAGCCCGGCGAGCCCCGCCATGCCGGCCAAGGCGCTGCGCGCCTGACCGGCCAGGCGCCGCCTGCCCGCCAGGAGTGCGCGGGTCGCGACATAGGCCACCGCCACCGCCGCGCAGAGCGCGAGCGTCCGCGGCAGGGTGTCCCCCGCCTCGGGAACGCTGCGACCGATCACGGCCGAGAGCTCATGGGGAAGCTGCGGCGCAACGCTCAGCGCCGTGACGATCTCCTGATCCAGGCGTTCCACCACCTGCCGAAGCGCATCGAGCGGAGCGATGCCGCTGCGGGCGCCCTCCACCGCCGGCCCGGTCAGAGCCGGTATCGCCTGTGCCTCCGCCATGGCGCTCCTCCGGCGACCGTCGCGCCGATCGCCCGATCGCTTTCGCCGCAGCCCATCACGCCCGAGGACGGCTGGGCCCGCCACCCCATCTTCATGGGATACCGGGCCGCCTCTCGAGGGATCAGAGTGGAGCGACGTCACAGAGCCGAGGCCGACCGGCCGGGACACCGACGGGGAACACAAGGAATCAGCACAATGGGTCGAATTCGAGCACTCGCACGCGCCGGCCTGGGTCTGGCCGCGCTGTCCGCCCTGGCCGCCATCACGCTCGGCTCCACGCCGGCGCAGGCCGTGGTCTATTGCAAGACGGTGGGCATTCCCAAGGGCTGTGTGGTGCGCCCGGCGCCGGTCGTTGTCGGTGCGCCCGTGGTCGGCGCCCCGGTTGCACGGGCGGCGGTGGCGACGCCCTATCGCGGGGTCGGCGCCGGGGCCCGCGGCGTCGGCGTGCGGCCGGGCACGCCGGCCAATCGCGGCGGCCCGGTCAACCGCGTCGGTCGCCGCTGAGCCGGTCGATCAGCCGCCGATCCCGTCGAGATCGGCGAAGCGCGCCGGCAGGTCGAGCGTGATGCGCGTTCCGTCCGGTCCCGAGCGGATCTCCAGCGTCGCGCCGCAGCGTTCGGCGCGACGCTTCATGTTGGCGAACCCGCGCCCCGTGCCCGGCGCCGGGGCCGCACCGGGCGGCCGCTCGAAGCCCCGGCCGTCATCGGCGATGACGATCCGGCCGAGGGAGAGGCCCTGCCCGGCCGGCACCGTCTCGATGCTGACCGCGATCGTCCGGGCATGCGCGTGCTTGACGGCATTGGTGACCGCCTCGTCGAGCAGGCGGATGATCTGGATGACATGGCCGGGCCGCAGCTCGGGATAGACCGGCAGCCCCTGCGGCGTCAGCACCCGCCAGTCGAGCTTCAGGCCATGCGCCCGCAGCTGCGCCGCGATCCGCTCCCGCCAGGCGCCGAGCGCCAGCATCAGATCGCCACCGATATCGTCCATCGCGTCGATGACGAGCCGCAGATCCCTCAAGGCCGCGCGCGCCGCCTCGCCGATCGGCGCGCCGCCACTGCGCTGGCGTTCGCTGAGCGCGACGATGCTGACGAGCTGGCCGCCGAGCCCGTCATGCAGATCGCGCATCAACCGGCTGCGCTCGCTCGACAGGGCGATGGCCCGCGCGCGTTCCTCGTCGCGCGCGAGGCTGGCCCGCAGTTTGTCCTCCGCCTCGCGCACCAGCGTCACCATCGAGCCCGCGAAACTGTCGACCTGGTTCAGCGCCCGGGCGAAGCGCCAGGTCAGGCCGATGCCGACCGCGATCACCATCACGGAATAGGACAGGCGCGAGAAGAAAATCCGTCGGTCCTTGGCGATGTCGAGGACGGACAGAATGTCGTGCACGCAGAAAAACAGCACCACCGTTACGGCGCTTCCCAGGACAAGACTGATGACATCCCGCCGCCGCACGAACACGATCGCGATCAGGACGGCGATCAGGACGAGGCAGAAGGCAACCGTCGGCGGCCCGAGCAGGAGGTAGGTCGTGCGGACCTGAGACAGGTCGCCAAACAGTCCTGTCACGGTGATGATGAGGCCCGGCACGAACAGGGCTGCCGCATAGCGTGGGAGCCGCAGCCCCAAGAAGACGACGAAGAACAGGACGCAGAAGGCGCTCTCCAGGGGCGCCGATGCGATCAGCACGGCATTGAGCCCGGCATAGACCGACTGGCCACTCGGGGCCGATACGAAGGTCTGTGCCACGCCGATCGCCATCGAGGCGGCGAGCGCCCCGTATTCGGGCTCATGGCGGCGCATCAGCCACATCAGCCCCAGGATCACCGCCAGAACCACCTGCCAGGCGGCGAGAACCACCGGCAGGGTGACGAACATCAGGATCCGCCGGTCGTAGGCCGGCCGCAGCGCGTCATCGGGGCCGACATAGATCCGGTCGAGGAAACCCGTCAGCGGGCCCCAGACGAACAGCTTGACCGTCAGTTCGTTGGTGCCCTCGCGCAACAGCGTCGCGGGGATCACCGCGATCTCGGGCGTGCTGCGGTCGGGGCGGTTGGCGGAAGGCGTGCGGCGGCTGTCGAGAATCTCGACCCCGTTGACGGCGACCGCGACGCCATTGGTGAAGCGCGGCAGCAGCACCGACCAGGCCTGTCCGGAAGAGGCCGGCGGCCCCTCGAATGTCAGCCTGTAGCGTGGCGGGTCGTCCATCGTGAAGCGGGCGCCGAGATGATGCGGCAGTGTCACGACCGCCTCGTCGCCGGATGCGAGACGCGCCTGCGTCAGCCGGTAGGCCGGCGAAGGCTCTGGCGCCGGCAGCCCCGCGAGCACGAGGCAGCCGAGCAAGACCAGGCCCTGCAAGGCGAGATACAGCGCCAGCCGCCGGACCAGTCGCCCCGTGGGCGCCCCCGAAGCCGTCGCAGTGTCGGTCACAGCCGGATCAGACCCTGCTGCAGCGCCTCGAACACCGCCTCGCCGCGCGTGTTGACCTCGAGCTTTCGGTAGATGTTCTTGATGTGGCCGGGCACCGTCTGGCGCGACAGGCCGAGATGGCCGGCGATGTCGGCATAGCTGAAGCCCTTGGCGATGCCCCAGAGAATGTCGATCTCGCGCGGCGTCAGCCGCGCGGTGTTGAGCGCCGGCTGCACTGCAGGCACAGACTGATCCTGCGTCCGCCGGACGATGAAGCGTGCGATCGAGGCTGAGATCGGCGAATGCCCGGCGACGAGATCGCGCACCGTCGCGGCGATGTCGTCGGGAAACGCGTCCTTGAGCAGATAGCCGGTGGCGCCCTGCCGGATCGCCGCGATCACGCTGTCTTCGTCTCCCAGGATCGAAATCACCATGATCTCGGTGTCGGGATAGCGCTGCCGCGTCTCCCGGATCAGCTCGAGCCCATGCCCGTCCGGCAGTTGCAGATCGGTCAGCAACACCTGCGGGCGATCCCGGCCCAGGCTCAGCCTGGCCTCGGCCAGTGTCGCGGCCGCCGTCACGACGAATTCACCGGAAGTCCCGAGCGCGTCCTGGAGCCGCCAGCGGGTCGGCGCATCGTCCTCGACGAGCAGAACCTCGATCATGCGCCGGGTCGCTCCTGTCTGGTCGGGCCCGCTCGAAAGCGCACCATCGCCCTCGCGCAGGGCGATGGCCGCCTGGATGGCAGTCTAGCCAGATGCGCCCTGGCGCGACAGCCCATGTTCATGGTGCCCGACCGCCCGCGACGATCAGGGAAGTGCAGGCCTGGCTCTACCGGTAATCACCCGCCTCGATGTGCCGGATGTCGATCCGGGCGACCGAGACCGACGTCGCCGGCCGCTGCTCGATATGGAGTTCGCCGCCGCCGACCCGGAAGCGGATCGTCGCCGTGCCGTCGCCGCGCCAGTCTGCCGTCTCGCCGTCATCCTCGTAGAGTTCGCCGGTCGCGCCCTCCACCAGCCCGCAGACCAGCACCTCGCGGTCCGGGCCGATCCCCGTCGCATCGCCGAGCGGGATCAGGGCGCCCGCCCGCAGGAAGACCGGCAGCCGGCCGAGCGGCGCCGCGATGGTGGCGACCGCGCCACCATCGAAATGCCGGCCCTCATGCCAATCATACCAGCCGCCGGGATGGGCCGGCAGATAGACGCTGCGCTGCGTCGCGCCCTCCTCGAGCACCGGCGCAACCAGCACGTCCGGCCCGAGCATGAAGGCGTCGTCGGTCGCCACCGCCGTCGCATCCTGCGGGAAATCGTAGAGCAGCGGCCGCACGGCCGGGATGCCGTCGCGGCTGGCGCGCCACATCTGGGTGTAGAGATAGGGCATCAGCCGGTAGCGCAGCGAGAGCGCGGCCCGCACCTGCGGCACCATCTCCGGATACATCCAGGGCAGGTTGACGACGCCGTCGTCGTTCCAGGAGTTCATCACCATGCGCGGCCACAGCGCGCAGAACTCGTTGAAGCGCACGAACAGTTCCGGCCCCGGGGTGGGTCCATGGAAGCCGCCGACATCGTGGCCGATGCTGAACATCCCCGACAGGCTCATATTGAGCCCTTGCGTCAGGTTGTAGCGCAGCGTTTTCCAGGCGGTTTCGTTGTCGCCCGACCAGGTCTGGGCGTAGCGCGAGATGCCGGCGCAGCCGCCGCGCGTGATCGCATATGGCCGCTTGCCGGGCTCGCGCGCAGCTTGCGTTTCATGCGACAGCTTGGTCATCAGCAGCGCCTGGGCGGGGCGTGCCAACGCCTGCCGGAAGGGCCGGCCATCGCCGTCGCAGAGCGCGTCCTCGTCCCAGATCTCGTATTCGTTGTTGTCGTTCCAGACGGTGGTGAAGCCGTAGTCGAGCAGCGCGGTCTCGATGCCGTTGCGCCACCAGGCGCGGCCCTTGGGGTTGGTGTAGTCGAGATGGAAGCCTAAGCCGTCCCAGAACTGCGCGACCGCCGGCTTGCCACTGTCGCCGTCGCGAACGAGGAAATCGCCATCGAGCGCCTCCTGCAGGCGCGGATGGTCGTCGAGCAGGCAGGGCTTGAGATTGGCGACGGTAAAGATGCCGGCCTCGTTCAGCCGGGTCATCGTCGCCTTCGGGTCCGGGAACTTGTCGCGGTTCCAGTTGAAGGCATAGCGGCGATGGCCGATCTGCGTGTAGCCCGAGCCGAAATGGAACGAATCGCAGGGAATGCGATGCGTCGCGAGCTTGCCGATGAAGTCGCTGATGCGGGCATCGGCGTCGGGCGCATCGGCGATCGCCATGGAGGTGACGCCGAAGCCGTAGGACCAGAGCGGCGCGAAAGCCTGACCGCCCGTCAGCCAGGCGAAACGCTTGACCACGTCGGGCACGGTCGGGCCGGCCATCACATAGCAGTCGAGATCGCCGTCATCGCCTTTCCAGGAGCGGAACAGGCCATGGTAATTGTCGAGCGTGCAGCCGAAATCGACGCTGCCGGTCGAGAGGTTGTCGTAGAACACACCATGCGCGCCGGCCGGCCCATCGACGATGAAGAAGGGCAGCATCTTGTAGAGCGGGTCGGACAGCTCGGCGTCGAAGCCACAGGGGTCGACGGCGTCGATGGCAAAACGTCGTCCCGTCCGGTCGAGCGGGCCGGCCTTATCGCCCAGCCCGTAATGCCGCTCGGTGTAGTCGCGCGCCATATAGTGGGCGAGCGCCCCGGTGCGCGGCGACATCAGATAGGCCTGGGTCGTGCGGTCCTGCAGGAACGGCTTGTCCTCCCCCGCGCGAAACCAGGCGATGCCGAAGGGCGACAGCGTGACCTGGGCCATGAGGCCGCCTGCCGACAGCACGACCTTGCCCCCGTCTTCGACGACACCCGCCTTCGGGCAGGCGAAGCCTTCGAGGCTGTCGCGCGGGCGCCCCTCATAGGGCGGCTCCAGCCCGCCGGGCGCGATCGACCAGCCGCGGTCGAGCCGGTAGCCGTCACGCGGTCTGAGGGTGACCCGGCCGATATCGCCCTCGAGGATGCGCACGGTGATCGTCGCGCCCAGCCCGACATCGAACAGGGCAGCTTCGCCGTCGCGGCCGAGATAACGGCCTTGGGTGAGGGCTTTCATGGGGTCGTCTCCGGGATCGGACTATCGTTTTGGCTGTCGGGGCATGGTGTTTCGCTCGGAAACACCCCGTCATCCTGGGCGAGCGAAGCTCGTCCCGGGATCCATCATCGGGATCGACATCGCCCTATGATGGATCCCGGAGCTGCGCGGCTGCGCCGCTTGTCCAGGATGACGCGGTGTTTCCGAAGAGGGCGATCAAGGCCGGATCGCCTGGCCGGTTTCGTCGAACAGGTGAAGCTGCGCCGAGGGCAGCGCGAGGAAGACGGTTTCGCCGCGCTGATGCGCGCTCTGGCCGTCGAGCTTGAGCGTGATCTGCGGCAGGCCGGGCGAGGCGCCGTAGAGATAGCTTTCGCCGCCCAGCCGCTCGACGAGGTCGATCGCCAGCGGCAGCCCTGCGCCCTCGGCGAGCGCCAGATGCTCGGGCCGCACGCCGAGCGTCACGGACGAGCCGGGCGCGAGCGCGCCGGTTTCGCAGGCGATCTCATGGCCGCCCTCGCCGACGGTCACGATTCCGGGCCGCGCCACCCGCCCCGGCAGCAAATTCATCCGCGGCGAGCCGATGAAGCCGGCCACGAACAGGTTGTCGGGCCGGTTGTAGAGGTCGAGCGGCGTGCCGATCTGCTCAATCCGCCCGCCCTGAAGGACGACGATGCGGTCGGCCAGCGTCATCGCCTCGACCTGGTCGTGCGTGACGTAGATCATCGTGCCGCCGAGCTCGGCATGCAGGCCGGCCAGTTCCTTGCGGGTCGCGACGCGGAGTTCAGCGTCGAGATTGGAGAGCGGCTCGTCGAACAGGAAGATCTTGGGGTCGCGCACGATCGCCCGCCCGATCGCGACGCGCTGGCGCTGCCCGCCCGAGAGCGCACGCGGCTTGCGCTCGAGATAATCGGTCAGGCGCAGCATCGCCGCGGCGCGCCGCACGCGCTGGTCGATCTCATCGCGCGGCAGCCCCATATTCTCGAGCGCGAAGGCCATGTTCTTGAAGACGCTCATATGCGGGTAGAGCGCATAGGACTGGAACACCATGGCGAGCCCGCGCTCGGAGGCCGGCAGGCCGGTGACGTCGATGCCGTCGATCGCGACTGCGCCCTCCGTGACCTCCTCCAGCCCCGCAATGACCCGCAGCAAGGTCGACTTGCCGCAGCCCGAGGGGCCGACGAAGACGACGAATTCGCCGTCGGTGACGGTGAGGTCGATGCCATGAAGGACATGCGTGCCGCCGAAGGATTTGCGCACGCCGGAAAGGGTCAGGCCGGCCATGACTACTTCATTCCCGTATTGGCGATGCCGGTGGTGATGAACCGCTGCAGGAACACGAAGACCAGCGCCACCGGCAGCAGCGTCACGACCGTCATCGCGAGCAGGTAGTGCCACTGCGTCTGCAACTCGCCCTGAAAGGCGTTGAGGCCGATCTGCAACGTGTAGGATTCGGTCTTGGTCAGCACGGCGAGCGGCCAGAGGAACTCGTTCCAGCGCCACATCACCGAGAAGATCGCCAGCACGGCGAGTGCCGGCATGGCCAGCGGCATGACGATGCGCCAGTAGATCTGCCACTCCGAGGCCTTGTCCATGCGCGCGGCCTCGATCAGGTCGCGCGGGAGCGTCAACATGTACTGCCGCAGCAGGAAGACGCCGGTCGGCGTCGCCGCGCCCGGGAGGATCACCGCCCAGAGCGAGTTCACCAGCCCGAGTTCGGTGATGACCAGATAGACCGGGACGAGGATGATCGTGATCGGGATCATCAGCGTGCCGATCACCATCAGCATCACCGTGTTCTTGCCGCGGAACTCGTAGATCGACAGCGCATAGGCCGCCATCGAGTTAATGATCAGCGTGATGATCGTCGCCACCACCGTGACGAAGACGGAGTTCCACAGGAAGCGCGTGAAGGCGAAGCGCTCCAGCGGCTCGGTGTAGTTCTCGGTCGCGAGCTTGAAACCGCGCACGGGCGTGCGCTTGTCGATCGGAACGCGGATCACCTCCGCCGGATTGGCGGGGTCGACCATTTGCGCCTGAATGCCGATGCGCCGCACTTGCGCCAGAACGCGCGTCGATCCGTCCGGCATCGTCACTTCGAACAGCGGCAGCGGCTGGGCATGGCCGGGAACCACGACCTCCTGCTGCGACATCGGCAGCAGCGAGGGCGGAAATTCCAGCAGCCCGGCCTGTGTCTTGAAGGACGAAAGCGCCAGCCAGAGCACGGGCCCGAACATCAGGACGACGCCCAAAGCGAGATAGGCGTAGGCCGCGACATCGGTCCAGTGCCAGCGGCCGGGCTTGCGGCGCGCGGTGGCGAGCTTGATCACGAGGCTCATGCCGCCCCCTTGCGGTTGCTGGCCGCCAGCTGTGCCAGCGTCAGCGCAAACAGCACGATGCCGAGCACGACGGAGGCTGCCGCCGCGAGCCCGAAGTTCTGGACCTGATTGGAGAACGCCGTTTCGTAGATGTAGTGGACGACCATCAGCGTCGCGGTGCCCGGCCCGCCGCCTGTCAGCACGAAGACCTCGTCGAAGGTCTGCACGCCCTTGATCAGCGCCAGCACGATCACGACGATCATGTTGGGCCAGAGCAGCGGCAGGGTAATGCGCCAGAACACGCGCCAGCGCGGCGTCGCATCCATCTCGGCCGCCTCGTAGAGATCGGCCGGAATCGCCTGCAGGCCGGCCAGCAGGATGAGCGTGTAGAAGCCCATATGGGCCCAGACCGAAACGAAGACGATCCAGAACATCGCCCAGCTCGGGTCGACCAGGAACAGGATGCGCTCGCCCCCCAGCGAGGTGATCCCCGCGTTCAAAAGGCCGTCGCGCTGCAGGATCCATTTCCAGGTCAGCGCCACCACGACGGGCGAGAGCAGCACGGGGAAGAAATAGACGGCGCGAAAGAAGCCGCGCGCCTTGATGCGCATGTTTAGCACCACCGCCGTCACCAGCGAGAACAGCACCATCGCCGTCACCTGGAAGACGGTGAAGCGGGCGGTGTTGGCGACGCCGCGCCAGAAATGGTCCTCGCGGCAGGAGTTCGGGTCGAGGAAGGAGCCGCAGTCGAACAGATAGGCGTATTGCTCGCCGCCGACGAAAGGCCGCTGCGAGGGAAACAGCTCGGTGCCGCCCGTCACCGAGAAGACCACGTTGATGATCAGCGGCAGGAAGACGAACAGGCCGAAGAAGACGATGTTCGGCAGAAGGAAGACATAAGCCATCCGCCGCTCGCCGATGAGGCGCTGCAGTGCGCTCATCGGCCAGTCGACGAGCCGCATCAGCAGGGACAGCGGCGCGGCGAGGAGGCGTGCGGCGCCGCGAGGCGCCGCTGTGTCGGCGGAGGCCATGCGGACTTACTTCTTGTTGCGCTCGGCGATCTGCTGCTCGATGTCCGAGGCGATGCGCTTATAGGCTTCGTCGAGGCTGGTCTCGCCCGAGATCGCCTGGCCGACCCGGCTGATCGCCGCATTGAAGATGATGCGGTTGTTGACATAGCCCTGCAGCGCGTAGGCGACCGGCGAGAGGTTGGCGACCTGGTCGGAGAAGACCTTCAGCGCCGCCTTGGCCTGGGGGCTCGCGTCCTTGTAGTCGACGCCCTTGGCGGCGATGCCGAGATGGCCCGGCACGAACAGCGAGCGGGCATAGAACTCGCTCAGGACGGGCTCGCTGGCGAGATACTCCATCACCTTGGCGACGGCCTCGGGGCTCTTCGTCGCCTTGATCGCGACGAGGCCGGCGCCGCCGGGCATGCCCGTGCAGGCGGCCGCGCCGCAGGGCGAGGCCGCCGCCACCCAGTCGAAGGCGTTGCCGACGGTCTTGTCGAACTGCGCGATCTGCCAGGAGCCCGAGACATACATCACGACCTGGGCGTTCTTGAACTCGTCATTGGCGCCGCGATAGGCCGCGCCGGAGACCGAGCCCCAGAGCTCCCTCGCCATGACACCGTCCTTGTGCCAGTCGAAGACGCGCTGCGCCGCGCGCTTGAAGCCGTCATCGATCACCGCCGGCTCGCCCTTGGCGTCGAACACCTTGGCGCCTTCGGAAACGGCCAGCCCGAAGAAGCGGTGGCCGGAGCGGTCCATCGCTATCGGGAACGGCGCCTGCACCTTGGTCGCGACCGCCTTGGCGGCCTTGGCCCAATCGTCCCAGCTCGCCTTTGCGCCGGGCATGGCGATGCCGGCCTGCTCGAACAGCGTCTTGTTGACGAGCGGCCCGGTGACGGTGAGCTGCGTCATGAAGCCGGTGATGGCCTTGTCGTCGCCGGCCGGCCGCATCCACGGCAGGAACGGCCCGAAATTCTTCTCCCAGTAGCCGGCGTCCTTGAGATAGGGCCGCAGATCCAGCGCATAGCGGGCGATGCCGCCGAGATCGACCACGCGGGCGATATCGGGGCCCTGGCCCGAGGCGAGCTGGACGGGCAGGTTTTCGGTGATCGCCTTGTAGGGCACCTGGTCGAGGACGACCTTGATGTCCTTGTTCTGCGCTTCGAAGCGCTTCAGCAGGTCGGAAACGACCTCGCCCTCGACGCCGTCGGAATACCAGGCGATCCGGACGGTCGTCTGCGCCTGCACGACGCCGCCCGCGGTGAGGCCGGCGACCAGCGCCAGCGTGGACATCCAGTGTTTCCTCATCATGTGCGTCTCATCCCTGTTCATGGCCGGCACTGCGAAAGCCGCCTTGGGGCTCAGTAAGGCAAACGTTTGCCTTGCTTGTCAACGCGACTTTGACGCCTGATGGCTGGAGAATCGATCGCGAGCCTGCCAAGACAGCGTGACGGAAGGGGAGCCGACGCATGACCGCCACGCCCGCGCGCGCCGAGCCTGCCGCCGCTTCGCTCGCCACCGTGGCGCGCGAGGCCGGCGTCTCGGTCGCGACCGTCTCGCGCATCGTCAACGGCAAGCGCGGCCGCGCTTCGGCGCAGACGATCCTGCGCGTCGAGGATGCGATCGCGCGGCTGGGCTATCGCCCCAACCCCGTCGGGCGCGCCCTGAAGCGGCGCGCCAGCCGCGTCATCGCGATGCTGGCTCCCAACCTCGACAATCCCGCGATGGCGGCGATCGCGGTCTCGACCGAAGCCGCCCTCCGACGCGCCGGCTATGTCACGATCCTCTGCGACACCCATGACCGGCCGGACCTGCAGGATGAATATCTGGAGGCGATGCGCAGCCAGTTCGTCGCCGGTTACGTCATGGTCAGCGCGGTGAAGAGCCGGGGCCTGCAGAAGGCGGCCCAGCGCGGCGATCCGATGGTCTTCGTCGCCCGCCGCAGCCCCTTCGGCGGCGGCGCCTTCGTCGGGATCGACGATCGCGGCGCCGGCGCCGATGCCGCCGATTACCTGCTGGCGCGGGGGATCGACCGCCCGGCCGTGCTGATGGCCGCGCAGAACGCCTCAAGCACGGCGGAGCGCGCGGCAGGCTTCATCACCCGCCTGCAGGAGCGCGGCATTCCGCTGACCGCCATTCGCCAGGCCAGCGCCGAGGGGCTGAACCATATCGAGATCGGCTATGCCGCCGCGACCACGCTCGTCGCAGGCCAAGGCTGGCCCGCCGGGATCTTCTGCGTCAGTGATCTCATCGCCTATGGCGCCTACCGGCTGGCGCGGGAAGGCGATATCGCGGTGCCGCATCGCTGTGCGCTCGTCGGCGTCGACGGCAATGCGCTGAACGCCTGGCTGGCGCCCTGGCTGACCTCGATCAGAATTCCCTACGAGCAGTACGGCGGACACATCGTCTCGCAACTGCGCCTGCTCTGGGGCGGCGAGACGGGCGCGCATATTCATGTCGGCCATGGCCGCCTGAGTGGCGGGACTGACGGCGACGAGAGCAGAGGCGGCGACATCGACCGCGACGCGGCCGCTGCCCGGGTCGACTGAGTCCGGGCCGGTCCATCCGACAAGCCTCCTCGACGAGCCGACGCCGGGCATGTCAGGGCAGAGGCCCGATCTGACGGCGATCGGGCCCGCGCGAGCCCCACCACGTCGCTCCACCGCGACCCGGGAGAGAATGTATCCAAAGATCCATCTTCCTGGCATCCAGGCGCGCTTCGGCACATGGTTTGCATACAATCATGCCGTCATTATCCGCCGATTGCAGAGAGGAGATACGCATGCAGACCCCGCTGCGGGAGATCGTGGCCGTCCAGGCACGGACCTGGTCAGGCATTGAACAGCCCAATGAGGCGGCCGGCATCATGGCCGACGCGCTGAGCGTCAGCATCGCAGGCTTCACGGCGCTGCGCGGGCAGCTCGCCTTCGAGGACGAGCCGTCGAGCTTCGAGGCCGCGCTCCAGGCGACGAAGGAGCCGCAGCCATGAACGCCTCGGCGAAAAGCTCGCTCCTGCATCTCTCGCTGACCGACGCCGCCGACGCGCTGAAGGATGGCTCCGTCACCGCCGTCGAGCTCACCACCGTCGCGCTCGAGGCCTTCACCCGCGTCGACAAGGCGATCAATTCGGCGATCTGGCTGGAGGGCGCCGCTGCGCTCGAAGCCGCCGAGGCGCTCGACAAGAAGCGGAAATCCGGCGCGACACTGGGTCCGCTCCACGGCCTGCCGCTGGCCCACAAGGACATGTACTACAAGGCCGGCAAGCTCTCGACCTGCGGCTCGGCCATCCGCAAGGATTTCCGCCCGACCTATACCGCGACCGTGATGGAGCGGCTGGAGGAGGCCGGCTCGGTCACGCTCGGCGGCCTGAACATGGCCGAGTTCGCCCAGAACCCGACGGGTCATAATCAGCATTACGGCCATTGCCGCAATCCCTGGCACACCGACTACTGCACCGGCGGCTCGTCCTCCGGCTCGGGCGCGGCGGTCGCGGCGCGGCTGGTCTATGGCGCGCTCGGCTCCGACACCGGCGGCTCGATCCGGCTTCCCGCCGCGATCTGCGGCGTCACCGGCATCAAGGCGACGCAGACCCGCGTCTCGCGCCATGGCGTCATGCCGCTCTCCTTCTCGGCCGACAATGTCGGGCCGCTGACTCAGACCGCCCGCGACGCCGCCCGCTTCCTCGGCGTGATCGCAGGCCACGATCCCAAGGACCCGACCTCGGCCTCCGAGCCGGTCCCCGACTATGAGGCCGCGCTGACCGGCGACATCCGGGGCATGCGCATCGGCGTCCCCACCAACTACTTCTTCGACGGCATCGATGCAGAGGTTCAGGCCGCCTTCGACGCCATGGTCGCTGTTCTGGAGGCACGCGGCGCCGTCATCGTGCCGGTCACGATCCCGCATATGGACGCGGTTTCGACCTATGGCGGCATCGTCTCGCGCGTCGAGGGCGGCACGATCCATGCGCAATGGATGCGCCAGCGCCCGCAGGATTATGCCGTGCATCTGAGCGGCCGGCTCTATCCCTCGCAGGGCATTCCCGGCACCTATTACCTTGAGGCGCTGGCGAGGCGTGGGGCGATCCTGAAGGCGGTGGCGGCCGCGGTCTTCGGGGTCTGCGACGCCTTCATCACGCCGACGCTGCGGATGAAGGTGCCGACGCTGCTGGCGACCGACATCGACGCCGGCACGCCGGGCGCGATCGAAACCTTCCAGGACGTCTCGATCAACACGCGGCCGATCAACTATCTCGGCCTGCCCTCGGTCAGCGTGCCCTGCGGGCTCGATTCCAACGGCCTGCCGATCGGCTTCCAGATCCAGGGCCGCCCCTTCGCCGAGGCGCGCGTGCTCAAGATCGCCGACGCCTATCAGCGCGACACCGACTGGCACCGCCGCCTGCCGCCGAACGTGTCCTGATGGCTTGGCGCCGGCGGTCGCCAGCAGGCGGCCGCCGGTTCAAGCCCTGGCACCGCCTGTGATGACCGTGGCCACGCTGCATGCCGACGAGGTCGAGATCGACGCCGCTCTCGTCGGCCGGCTCGTCACCTGCCGGTTTCCGCTCTGGCGCGACCTGCCCCTGAGGCGCATCGCATCGAGCGGCACCGACAACGCCATGTTTCGGCTGGGCCGGCACCTCTGTCTGCGCCTGCCGCGCTATCCGGCCGCGGCGGCGTTCCTCGCCAAGGAGCAGCACTGGCTGCCGCGCCTGGCGCCTCTCCTGCCGCTCGCCATTCCGGTCCCTCTCGCCACGGCCCCGCCGGGCGAGGGGTATCCGTTTGCCTGGTCGGTCTGCCGCTGGATTCCCGGCGAGGACGCCCATCGCGGCCCCATCAGCGACCGCAACGGGGCGGCGCTGACGCTCGCGCGCTTCATCCAGGCGCTCCAGGCGATCGACCCGTCGGAGGGGCCGCTCAGCGGCAGCGTCGCCGTCGAGCGCGGCGTGCCGCTGCTCGAACGCGACGAGCGGGTCAGGCAGGCGATCACCGCCCTTGCCGGCGACATCGACGTCGCCGCGGTCACACGAGCCTGGGACGCAGCGCTGGCCGCGCCGCCCTGGCATGGCCCGCCCGTCTGGCTGCATGGCGACCTCCACCCCGGCAACCTGCTGCTGCGGAACGGCGCGCTCGTCGCGGTGATCGACTTCGGCGGCCTCGGCGTCGGCGATCCGGCCTGCGACCTGCTGCCCGCCTGGACGCTCTTCTCGGCCGCGGAACGCAGGGTTTTTCGGGCGCAGCTTGCCTGCGACGAAGCCGGCTGGGCGCGTGGAAAGGGCTGGGCCTTGTCGATCGCCCTGATCGCATGGCCCTATTATCGCGACACCAACCCCGCCATCGTGGACATGGCCGGCCGTACGATCGAGCGCGTCCTGGCCGATGCAGGGTCTCGCTGATCAGAGCCAGCCCGGGAGCCGCCCTCAGCGGATCGAGGGACGCCGCTGGCCGCCATCGACCTGGATGTCGGCCGCATTGATGCCCGCGGCGCGCGGCGAGACGACGAAGGCGATCGCGTCGGCGATCTCCTGGACGGTGCTCAGCCGCTTCGCCGGAAAATCCTCCGCCTCGAACTTGGCGAAATCCTCGGGCCGTTCGGTCCTGGTCTTTTCCCAGCCCCCGCCGGGGAAGATCGTCGAGCCCGGTGAGACCGCGTTCACGCGGATGCCGTGGGGCCCCAGCTCCCAGGCCAGCGAGCGCGCGGCATGGATCAGCCCGGCCTTGGCGGCGGCATATTGCGCGCCGCGCGCGGCCGGAGCGCGCCCCGAGATCGAGGCGATGAAGACGGCGTTGCCGATGTCGCTGCGGGTGAGCGCGGGCGTCGCTTCGCGCAGCGCCGCGATCGCATGGCCGACATTGAAGCGGAAGGTCTCGTCCCAGTCGGCGTCGCTCGACGTTGCCAGCTCGCGCTCGCCGAAGCTGCCGCCGGCATTGGCAATCAGGATGTCGAGCCCGCCATAGGCCGCGACCGTCTCCGTTACGGCCCGCGCCGACTCCGCGGGGCTGCGGAAATCCGCCTGGATGGTGAGCACTTCGCCGCCGACGCCCCGAATCTCGGCCGCGGTTGCGGCCAGCGTCTCCGCCCCGCGCGCCGCGATGGCGAGGCGGGCGCCCTCGCCGGCGAGCAGCAATGCGGTGGCCTTGCCGATGCCGCGGCTGCCGCCGGTGATCAGCGCGATCCGTCCCTTCAGACACAGATCCATCTCAGGCTGCCTTCGGCGAGAGAAGCTTTTTGGCGAGCATGCAGTGGATGCCCTTGGAGCCGTTCACCGTCTGCGTCACCCGCAGATCGGCGGCGATCGAGCACAGCGTATAGGCGTCCTCCCGCGAGAGGCCGGCCACCTCGCCGATCAGCATGATCATGTCGCGCAGCGCCATCTCGGCGCAGCGGTCGAGATCGGGGTCCATGCCCATGGTCAGGTAATGCGTCGGCGTCTCCGCCCGCGGATAGGTGAAGGTGAGGTCCTCGCGCAGGATGAAGGTGAAGCGGCCCTGCAGCGCGGTTTCGATCGCCGTGACGCAGACCTCGCCGTCGCCCTGCGCCGCATGGCCGTCGCCGCAGGAGAACAGCCCGCCCTCGACGAAGACCGGCAGGAAGATCGTCGCGCCCGCGACCATCTCCTTGTTGTCGAGATTGCCGCCGAAGGCACGTGGCACGATCGAGGTCACGCGGCCCCAGGCCGGCGGCGGTGCCGTGCCCATCACCCCGAAGAAGGGCGCGAGCTCGAGCTCCAGCCCCCAGGGCAGCTTGCCGATCTTGGCGTTGAGGTCGAGCGGGATGTGCAGCAGCCGCGTCGCATGGAAATCGCTCTGCAGCGTGCCGGCGAGCGGGCGGATGACGTTGTAGCCCCAGTCCTGCCGGAGCTGGATGTCTTCGATCCGCACCTCCAGCACATGGCCGGGCTTCGCGCCCTCCACCGCGATCGGCCCGGTCAGGATATGGCCGGGCAGGGTCTTCTCGGCATGGGCGTGGACGTCGGCGATCTCGGGCGGGGTGGTGAAGCCGCTGCCCGGCTTGGGGTGGACCTCCGGAGCACCGGTCACCGTGTCGACAGTGACCGTATCGCCGCTGGCGATCACGAGCTTCGGCTTCAGAGCCGCGTCAAAAAAGCCCCAATGGCAGGTCGCACCGCTGGCTTTCAGGTGATGATGGGTCATGCGTCGTCGTCCGGTTCGAGAATGGGAGCGTCAGGCAGGCGGGTTGTCCGGCGGGGGCGCGACGGCCAGGCGGCGCGCGCCGGCATTGTGGCGCATCGTATAGACCGTGCCGCCGGCGACCAGCGCGGCGCCGACGATGGTGACGAGGTTCGGAAGCTCGGCGAAGACGAGGTAACCGCTCACGGTTGCCAGCAGCAGGCGGACGAAGTCGAGCGGCGCCAACGCCGAGGCCTCGCCCATTTGGTAGGCGCGGGTGACGAGCCATTGCCCGGCGGTGCCGACGACGCCGATCCCGATCATCAGCGCCCATTCGACCGGCGTCGGCGGCGTCCAGAGGTAGACGGCGGGCAAGCCGAGCGCGATCAGCACCACGGCCCCCTGCCAGAACAGGATCGTCTCGGTGCGCTCGGACTGTCCGAGCACGCGCACCGAGATGGTGATGCCGGCGCCGAACAGCGCGCCGAGGATGGCGAGCAGCGCATAGCCGCTCATCGCCTCACCGCCCGGCCGCAGCATCACGAAGACCCCGGCGAAACCGACCGCCAGCGCGATCCAGCGCCGCCGGTCGACGACCTCGCGCAGGATGAGGATGGCGAGCAGCGTCACGAACAGCACCTGTGCGAAGCCCAGCGCCGTCGCCTCCGCCATCGGCAGATGGATCAGCGCCGTGAAGCCGCAGAGCATGGCGCCGAGCGAGAACATCCCCCGCAGGAACTGCAGCCCCGGCCGGCGCGTGTGCATGATCCGCGGCAAGGCGCGGCCGACCACCAGAGCCAGGATCAGCGTCATCACCAGCTGCCGGACGATCAGGATCTGCGGCAGCGGGATGCGTCCGCCGGCCAGCTTGATCAGCGTCATCATCACCGCGAAGGCGGTGAAGGCGGCGATCATCAACAGCGAGCCGCGCAGATTGGGCGTGGCCGCCAGCCACCAGCCGCGGGCGCGCTCCAGAGGACGTCGTCGCGCCGTCGGCAGGGCGTTCGCCGCAGCCGGCAGGGCGCTGGCGGCGAGGATCGAAGCGGCGGCCGCGAGGCTGTCCGCCGAGGCCTCGACGGTAACAAGCTCCGGAGCGGGATCCGGCTGCGCCTCGTCGGGGAGGAAGGCAACGGCGCGCGCCCCGGAATCATCCTCGCTCATGGAACCACCAGGGCGCGGCCGTCGGCGCGCCGGCGCCTCATGCCGCCTGCCTGAGCGCGGCTGTCGCCGGCCGCAGCCCCGTCAGGGCCAGCGCCTTCTCGATCTGCGCCCCGATGCGCAGAACCGTCGCCTCGTCGAAGGGCCGCCCGACGATCTGCACCGAAAGCGGCAGGCCCGAGGCGGAGAATCCGGCCGGCATCGACATCGCCGGGTTGCCGGTGACGTTGAACGGCATGGTCTGGATCGGCCAGTTCGGCGGGAAGGCGTCCGACATGCTGTCGAAGCGCGCGGCCGGCGCCAGCGCCGAGGCGCAGAGGATCGCGTCATACTGCTTGAGCAGTTGGTGGTTGACCGCGACCGCCAGCTCCCGGCGCAGGCGATAGGCCTGGGTCAGATCGGCGGCGCTTGTGGTGGCGCCCAGGATCATCCGCGTGAAGGTCAACCTGCCGAAATCAAGCGGCCGCTCGCGGTAGTCCTTTTCGTGGATGGCGAAGGCCTCCGAGAACATGATCACCCGCCCGACCGCGTTGAACAGCTCGTAATCGGGGATCGTCACCTCCTCGACGATCGCGCCGGCCTTCGCCAGCAGAGCCGCGGCGTTGTCGATCGCCGCCAGGACCTCGGGCGAGATGCCCTCGGCCTGCGCGAAGAAATGGCGTGGCAGCGCGATCTTCAGCCCGCTGACATCGCCGTCGAGCCCGCTGCGGAAATCGGGGGCGGGCACATCGGCGCTGGCGGGGTCGAGCGGATCATGGCCCGCGATGACCTCCATGGTGATCGCGCTGTCCTCGACCGTCCAGCTCAGCGGGCCGCAATGGTCGAGCGTGTAGGAGAGCGGGAAGACGCCGCGCCGCGACACCAGCCCATAGGTCGGCTTCAGCCCCACCGTCCCGCAATAGGCGGCCGGCCCGCGGATCGAGCCGCCGGTGTCGGAGCCCATCGCCATGCGGCACAGCCCCGCCGCCACCGCCGCGCCCGATCCTGAGGACGAGCCGCCGGGAATGTGCTCGGGGTTCCAGGGGTTGCGCGCCGGCGGAAACGGCAGATCGAAGCTCGGGCCGCCCAGCGCGAATTCATGCGTCGAGAGCTTGCCGAGCAGCACGCCGCCCCCGGCCTTGAGCTTCGCCGCCACGACCGAGTCGGCCGCGGGCACATTGTCGACCAGCAGCTTGGAGTGGCAGGTCGTGCGGATGCCGGCCGTGTCGTAGATGTCCTTCAGCGCATAGGGCACGCCCTGCATCGGGCCGGCGTCGCTGCCCGCCTTGAAGGCGGCGTCGGCGGCTGCGGCATCGGCGAGGGCACGCTCGGCGGTGACGGTGATGAAGCTGTTCAGCGCCCCGTCCAGCGCGGCGATCCGCGCCAGCGCGTCCTGTGCGAGCGCTGTCGCGGTCACCTGGCCCGCACGCAGGGCGGCGCCGGCCTCGGCAATGGAGAGTTCGTGCAGCGGTTTGGCGGTCAAGGTCGCGGACATGTCAGGCCCCCTTCATCAGCGTGACGAGGGAGAAGGTGTTGGAGGGCTCGGCGGCCGCCGTGCGCGGCTGGCGCAGCAGCGCGCACATGCGCTTGAGGTCGCCATAGCCGGCCAGGACGGCGTCCATCCGGTCCGCCGGGACCGCCACTTCGGCGCGCCGCAGCAGCACCTCCAGTTCGCGCTTTAGATCAGCCGCGCTCGTCTCGCTCATCGCCCTGTCCTCTGGTCCACTTTTGTCGGCCCGGGCGATGCAACCGCCATGCCATGCCCGCTTTATTGTATCCAATGCTGTGCGGCGCCTCGGGCGCCGAGTGGCTGCGATTCTCCTGTCGGCCTGCCGGAAACGGCGATGGTGAAGGGCGCATGCGCCCAATAAAACGGCGGGTCTGTCTCGGCTTATTCGGCGCGAAAGCCGCTCGTCTCGACGCTTCCGCCTCTCGCTGGAGTGAGGCGTCCATTTTGACGGCAATGCTGCATTGAATACAATCAATCGATCTTGGCATGGGCTTTGCTGCGGCGCTGGGGCTATCGCCGGCGCGGCCCGAGGCGGGGCCTGAGCCGGCGCGACCCTCATCCCGTCGATCAGGAGCGTCCCATGCACACCATCGCGATCCCGGACTACGTTCTCCAGCGCGTCGTCGAGCGGCGCGGCAAGGTCAGGCTGTTCGAGACGCTCGACCCGGCCCGCACCGCACTCATCGTGGTCGATCTCCAGAACGGCTTCATGGCGCCGGGCCAGCCGGCCGAAATCCCCTTTGCCCGCGAGATCGTGCCCAACGTCAACCGGATTGGGCAGGCGCTCAGGGCCGCCGGCGGCCTCGTCGTCTACATCCAGAACACGATCACGGAGGAGACGCAGGCCGACTGGTGCGTCTGGTTCGACAACTTCACCAAGGGTGACTTCAAGCAGCGCATGATCGCCGCCTTCGCGCGCGGCAGCTTCGGCCATGCGATCTATCCGGAGCTGGAGGTCCTGCCCGGGGATTGGGCGGTCGAGAAGCAGCGCTTCGGCGCCTTCGTCGAGGGCTCGTCGACGCTTCATACACAATTGCAGGAGCGGGGCGTCGACACGCTGATCATCGTCGGCACCGCCACGAATGTCTGCTGCGAGTCGACCGCGCGCGACGCGATGATGCTGAACTACAAGGTCGTCTTCGTCTCGGATGGCAATGCCTGCCGCACCGACGAGGAGCACAACGCGACGCTCGGCAACATCCTGGCCCTGTTCGGCGACGTCCAGTCGACAGATGAGGTGATCGCCACGATCGGCGCCGGCGCAGGCCTGCTACAGGCGGCCGAGTGAAGTCCGGCACGCCCTGCCAGACCGACCGCGCCCGCCCGGGCGCGGTCGGTTGTCAGGCAGCGCGACCGTTGCGGGCGCGTGGAGTCGGCGAAACATTGTGCAGCGCAGCACAACGCAGGCCCGATCCACGCCCGCAATGCCCGGGCGCGGGCCGCCTTGGCGAAATTGTGTGCAATAATACCCAAGCCCTCTCCCGCCGATGCTGACTCGCGGGTGATCAGATCCGCCGATATCGCACGAAACCGCCCCATTCTGGCGAAAACCAGATCCCGCGGGCGATCGGAACACGGACGGGTCCAGCATGCCGAATCAGGCCGCCGGCAAAATTGGACACAATCAAGCCGGCTTGGCACGGCCCTTGCTAAAATCATTCGGGACGCCGCTCACGACCTCATCGCATCCCGGAGGGAGCCTGCATGCCGCACAACTCGACAACATTCCGTTCGCTCGCCGCTCGCCTTGCCGCCGGCACTGCCCTGGCGTTTGGGGCCGCAGCCCTATCCTCCATCGCTCCCGCCCAGGCCCAGACGACGCTGCGCGTCGCGATGACGGCGGGCGACATCCCGGACGTCACCGGCCAGCCGGACCAGGGCTTCGAGGGCTACCGTTTCGTCGGCTACACGCTCTACGACTCGCTCATTCTCTGGGACCTCTCGCGCTCGGATGTCGAGGCCTCGCTGACGCCGGGTCTCGCCACGAAATGGGAGATCGACCCCAAGGACAGCAAGCGCTGGATCTTCACCCTCCGCAAGGACGTGAAGTTCCATGACGGGTCGGATTTCAACGCCGACGTCGTGCTCTGGAACGTCTCGCGCATCACCGATGAGAAGGTCCCGCATTTCAACGCCAAGCAGTTCGCGGCGATGCGCACCCGCACCGTCAACATCGACCGCGCCGAGAAGATCGACGACCACACCATCGCGATCATCACCAAGGAACCGGATTCGCTCTTCTACATCCAGATGAGCTTCTGGATGATGATCTCCAAGGCGCAGTTCGAGAAGGCGGGCTCCTACGAGAAATACGCCCAGATGCCCTCGGGCACCGGGCCCTACCGCTTCGCCGGGATGGTGCCGCGCGAGCGGCTGGAGCTGACCCGCAACGAGACCTACTGGAACCCCAAGCGCATCCCCAAGCATGACCGGCTGGTGCTGCAGCCGATGCCGGAGGCAACCACGCGGGCCGCGGCGCTGCTCTCGGGGCAGGTCGATTTCATCGAGGCGCCCTCGCCCGACACGATCGCGCGGCTGAAATCCTCAGGCATGCAGGTCATCACCCTGCCCTATCCGCATAACTGGCACTACCAGTTCAACTTCGTCGACGGCCCCTTCAAGGACGTTCGCGTGCGCCAGGCGGCGAACTACGCGATGGACCGCGGCGAAATGGTCGAGATGCTGAACGGCCTGGCCCAGGAGGGCTATGGCACCGTGCCGCCCAGCTCGCCCTATTTCGGCAAGCCGGTCCTCTACAAGCTGGATCCGAAGAAGGCGACGGCGCTGCTCAAGGAGGCGAAATGCTTCCCCTGCGAGGTCACGCTGGCGATCTCGACCTCCGGCTCGGGCCAGATGCAGCCGCTGCCGATGAACGAGCTGGTCAAGTCGCAGCTCGAGGCGGTCGGCTTCAAGGTCAAGCTCGAGGTGATGGACTGGAACGCCCTGCTCGACGTCACCTTCAAGGGCCGCGAGAAGTTCCCCGCCTACCACGCCGTCAATGTCAGCCGCGCCACGCAGGATCCCTTCTCCGGCATCTTCCGCTTCGCCATGCGCAAGCAATGGGCCCCGGCCGGCGGCAACTGGGGCCACTACGAGAACCCCGAGATCGAGAAGCTGATCACGGAGATCTACAACACCTTCGACCAGACGAAGCGCGACGCGATGATCACCCGCGTCCACGAGATCATGAACGCGGACGCCGCCATGCTCTTCGTCACCCATGACCTGAACCCGCGGGCGCTCTCGCCCAAGGTCAAGGGCTTCGTCCAGGCCCAGAGCTGGTTCCAGGACCTGACGCCGATCACCGTCGGCACCACGAACTGACGCGGCCTTGCCTTCGGGATGCGGCCCGTCGGGGCCGCATCCCCCTCCGAGCCCAAAGCGATCCAGGACCCGAGCCGACCGAAGGAGACCTCCATGTGGCACTACATCGCCCGTCGCATCGTCTACGCGATCCCGATTGCCATCGGCGTCACGGTCTTCTGCTTCGCGCTGGTCTTCCTGGCCCCGGGCAACCCCGTCCAGATGCTGCTCCCGGCCGATGCCAGCCAGGAGGTCGTCGACCTCATCATGAAGACCTACGGCTTCGACCGGCCGCTGCCGGTCCAGTACTGGACCTGGCTGACGCGCGCCGTCGTCGGTGACCTCGGGGTCTCGATCCAGTCCAACCGGCCGGTGATCGACGAGGTGCTGCGCGCGCTCGGCAACACCATCTTCCTCTCCTTCGGCGCGGTGATGCTGGCCTTCTCCATCGCCTTCGTGCTCGGCACGCTGGCGGCCTATTACCGGGGCAGCGCGACCGATCGCGGCGTCACCGCCCTGTCGATCGTCGGCGTCTCGATCCCCAATTACTGGCTCGGCATCGTCCTGGTCATCATCTTCGCCGTCGAGCTGAACTGGCTGCCGGCGACCGGCATGGGGCCGCGCGGCTCGGAGACCTTCAATCTCTTCGAATGGTCCCATTTCAAGCATGTGATCCTGCCGATCGTGACGCTCTGCATGGTGCCGGTCGGCATGATCACCCGCACCACGCGCTCCGCCGTCTCGGAGGTGCTCGGCAACGAATTCGTCAATACGCTGCGGGCCAAGGGGCTCGGCGAGCTCGCGGTGATCCGGCACGCGCTGAAGAACGCCATGCCGCAGATCCTGGCCGTGATGGGTCTGCAGTTCGGCTACCTGATGGGCGGCTCGATCCTGGTCGAGACGATCTTCAACTGGCCGGGCACGGGCTTCCTGCTGAACAAGGCGATCCTGACGCGCGACATCCCCGTCCTGCAGGGCACGATCCTGATCCTCGCCCTCGTCTTCGTCTTCACCAACCTCGTCGTCGACCTGTTCCAGACCGCGGTCGACCCGCGCATCAAGCGCTCCTGAGGAGGCGGCCATGACCGATTTTACCACGGCGACCCGCCTGCTCGCAGCGGAAGAAGAGGCCCCGGCCACCAAGGTTCGCGGCTACTGGCAGAATGTCGGCTACCGCCTGCGCTACGACTACGTGACGCTCGCCTTCGCACTGGTCATCGTCCTGATCATCGCGATGGCGGTGTTCGCGCCCTGGATTGCGCCCAAGGATCCCTACAAGACCTCGATGGCCTTCCGGCTGCGCCCGGTCGGCTTCCGCGACTTCCATCTCGGCACCGACGAGCTCGGCCGCGACATCCTCTCGCGCCTGATCCATGGCGGGCGCATGTCGCTGCTAATGGGCGTGGTGCCGGTGGTCTTCGCCACCTTGATCGGCGGCTTCCTCGGCGTGCTCGCCGGCTTCATCGGCGGCAAGCTGAACATGGCGATCATGCGGACCATGGACGTCTTCTACGCCTTCCCCTCGATCCTGCTGGCGGTCGCGATCTCCGGCGCCATGGGCGGCGGCATGATGAACGGTATGGTCGCGCTGACGCTGGTCTTCATCCCGCCGCTCTGCCGCATTGCCGAGACGGCGACCACCCAGGTCCGCGGGCTCGATTTCGTCGAGGCGGCGCGCGCCTCGGGCGGCTCGACCCGGTCGATCATCGCCACCCACATCCTCGGCAACGTGCTCGGGCCGATCTTCATCTACGCCTCAGGCCTGGTCTCGGTCTCGATCCTGATCGCCTCGGGCCTCTCCTTCCTCGGCCTCGGCGTCGAGCCGCCGCATCCCGACTGGGGGCTGATGCTCTCGACCCTGCGCCAGTCGATCTACGTCAACCCGATCGTCTGCGCGCTGCCGGGCGTGATGATCTTCGTCACCTCACTCGCCTTCAACATGGTCAGCGACGGGCTGCGCCAGGCGATGGACGTCAGACTGTGAAAGGGCCCGCCATGTCCACGACACCCGCTCCGACAGCCCGCCCGCCGCAGCTCGCGACCGTGCCCGAGGGAGACCTCCGCGATCGCGGCGGCCCCTCGCAGCCGATGCTGATCGTCTCCGATCTGAAGAAGCATTTCGCGATCAAGGGAGGAATGCTCAACCGCACGCAGGGGCATGTGAGGGCCGTCGACGGCGTCTCCTTCACCGTGCTCAAGGGCGAGACGCTCGGCGTCGTCGGCGAGTCCGGCTGCGGCAAGTCCACCCTGGCGCGGCTGTTGATGCACCTCATTCCCTATGACCAGGGCGAGGTTCTGTTCGACGGCGAGTCGATCGGCGGCGTCCGCGGCCTGACCATGAAGGAGTTCCGGCGCGCCATGCAGATGGTGTTCCAGGACAGCTACTCCTCGCTCAACCCGCGCCTCCCGGTCGAGGAATCGATCGCCTACGGCCCACGCGTCCATGGCATTCCCCCCGCCAAGGCCAAGGAGATCGCCCGCGAACTCCTGACCAAGGTCGGGCTCAAGCCCGATCTCTTCGCCCAGCGCTATCCGCACGAGCTCTCCGGCGGCCAGAAGCAGCGCGTCAACATCGCCCGGGCGCTCGCGCTCGAGCCGCGGCTGCTCATCCTCGACGAGGCTGTCTCGGCGCTCGACAAATCGGTCGAGGCGCAGGTGCTGAACCTGCTGCGCCAGCTCAAGCGCCACTTCAACCTGACCTATGTCTTCATCAGCCACGATCTCGACGTGGTGCAGTACATCTCCGACCGCGTGCTGGTGATGTATCTCGGCGAGATCGTCGAGATCGGGCCGGTGGATGCGATCTACGAGCATCCCAAGCACCCCTACACCCGCGCGCTGCTGGCCTCGCGGCTCTCCTTCGATCCCGCCGAGCGCGTCCATGAGGCGCCGCTGACCGGCGATCCGCCCAACCCGATCAACCCGCCCTCCGGCTGCCGCTTCCGCACCCGCTGCCCGATGGCGGAAAGCGTCTGCGCGGAAACCTCGCCCCGGCTCGAGGGCGCCGTCGCGGCCGACCTCCATGTCGCCGCCTGCCACGTCCAGAACCCGGGCTCTGGCCACAGCCTCGCCGGCAAGGCGCCGGTGCTGGTGCCCAGGCCGAAGGTCGGCGCCGCCGCCCTGGCCGCCACCGCGTGAGGAGAAACCGATGACGACAGCCCTAGCGCCATCCGCCGTTCCCGGCCCCGTTGCCCTCGCCGCGGTCCGCCCGCTGGTCGAGGTCGAGGATCTCTCGGTCAAATTCGTCAGCCGCGAGGCGACGGTCTCGGCCGTGAACGGCGTCTCCTTCTCGATCCAGCCGGGCGAGGTGCTCTGCATCATCGGCGAATCCGGCTCCGGCAAATCCGTGACGATGCGCGCCTTGATGCGGCTCCTGCCCAAGGGCCGGGCCAGGATCGGCGGCAAGATGCGCGTCGGCGATCACGACATCATGGCGCTCAGCGACAAGGAGCTGACCCAGATACGCGGCTCCACCATCTCGATGATCTTCCAGGAGCCGATGACGGCGCTCGACCCCGTCTACACGATCGGCCACCAGATCGCCGAGACCGTGGTCAAGCACGAGGGCTGCTCCTATGCCGACGGGCTTAAGCGCGGGCTGGAACTGCTCGAATTCGTCAAGGTGCCCTCGCCGGAGCGGCGCCTGAAGGCCTATCCGCACGAGCTCTCCGGCGGACTGCGCCAGCGCGCGATGATCGCGATGGCACTGTCCTGCCGGCCGCAGCTCCTGCTGGCCGACGAGCCGACGACGGCGCTCGACGCGACCGTGCAGATCCAGGTGCTGGTGCTGCTGCGCAAGCTCCAGCGCGACATGGGCATGAGCGTGATCTTCGTCACCCATGATCTCGGCGTCGCCGCCCAGATCGCCGACCGTGTCGCGGTGATGTATGCCGGCCGCGTCGTCGAATCCGGCCCGGTGCGCGACGTGCTGATGAACCCGCAGCATCCCTATACCCGCGGCATGCTCGCCTCCTCCGTCCATGGCAGCGCGCGCGGCGTCGACATCGAGGCGATCCCTGGCTCGCCGCCGGACATGCGCCGCCTGCCGCCGGGCTGCGCCTTCGCGCCGCGCTGCAAATTCGCCGACGAGGCCTGCCGCGCGGCGAGCCCGCCGGAAACCTCGCCCGCGCCCGACCGGACCGTCTGCTGCTTCAAGGTCGGCGCGCCCGCCCTGTCCTCCTGACCCCTCGCACGAGAGAGCCCGCCATGCACAAGGTCGAGATTCCCGCCTATGTCACGGAGCATGTCGTCGCCCGTCGCGGCGTCGAGCATGTCTATGCCGATCTCGATCCCGCCCGCACGGCGCTGATCGTGGTCGATCTCCAGAATGGCTTCATGATGCCGGGCGTCGCCCATGCGCTCTGCAACACGGCCCGCGAGATCGTGCCCAACGTCAACCGGATCGCCGACGCCGTGCGCCGGACCGGCGGCAAGGTGTTCTGGATCAAGAACACCCATGACGAGGCCTGCCTGACCTCCTGGTCGCATTTCCACGAGGATCTGACGCGGCCGGAGCGGCGCGGAGCCCGCGTCGAATCCATGTCGGAAGGCAAGCTCGGCCACGAGCTTTGGGCCGATCTCGAGGTCAGTCCGGAGGACGAGATCGTTCAGAAGACGCGTTTCAGCGCCTTCATCCAGGGCTCGTCCGATCTCGAGGTGCGGCTGCGCGCACAGGGCTACGACACGCTGATCATCACCGGCACGGTGACCAATGTCTGCTGCGAATCGACCGCCCGTGACGCCATGATGCTGAACTTCAGGACGATCATGGTCACCGACGGTAATGCCGCCAATTCCGATGCCGAGCACAACGCCTCGCTGATCGCCTTCTACCTCACCTTCGGCGACATCATGGACACGCAGATGCTGATCGGCTGTCTTGAGACAAACGCCCGCTTCCGCGAGGCGGCCGAGTAACCCGGCGCGCGCGCCCGACACCCAGAGAGAGATATGCCTGTTTTGCCCAAGGTCGCGGTCATTGGGACCGGCGGCACGATCTGTTCCATCGGCACCGGCCCCTTCGACATCCTCGACTACGGCGCCAATGAGAAGATGCTCCATGCCGACGCGCTGGTCGCGATGTTTCCCGACGTCGCCCAGCTTGCCGAGATCATCGCCGTTCCGTTCAAGGCGGTGCCGAGCCCCAATATCTTCTTCGAGGACTGGAAGGCGCTCGTCCTGACCTGCGACCGGCTGGTCGCCGAGCATCCCGACCTCGCCGGCATCGTCATCCTCCACGGCACCGCCTCGCTGGAGGAGACGGCCTATTTCCTCAGCCTGACGGTGAAGGTGTCGGTGCCTGTCGTCGTCGTCGGCTCGCAGCGCCCGGCGAGCGCGCTGTCGACCGATGCGGGGATGAACCTCGCCAATGCGATCCGCACCGCGGCTTGCCAGCAGGCGCGCGGGCTCGGCGTTCTCGTCCTGCTGAACGACGAGATCCACGCCGCCCGCGACGTCACGAAGACCTCGACCTTCCGGCTGCAGACCTTCCGCTCGCCTGATTTCGGCGTGCTCGGCCATGCCGATGGCGATGCCGTCGTGTTCTACCGCAAGCCGCTGCGGAAGGCGGCGCCAGACACGGAGTTCGACATCCGCAGCCTCGACGCCCTGCCGCGCGTCGATATCGTGCTGGCCTATACCGGCTCGGACGGCACGGCGGCCCGTGCCTTCGTCGCGGCCGGCGCCAAGGGCATCATCTCGGCCGGCTTCGCGCCGGGCTTCGCCGGCCCGGCCGATTTCGAGGTGCTCAAGGAGGCCGTGGCGGCTGGCATCGTCGTGATGCAATCGACCCGCGCCGGCTCGGGCCGCACCTTCAAAGGCAAGCGCCTGCGCGACGCCGGCTTCCTGATCACCGACAATCTCACGCCGCAGAAGGCGCGGCTGCTTCTCGCGCTGGCGCTGACGATCAGCGCCGAGCCGGCCGAGATCGAACGCATCTTCCTGACCTATTGACGATGACCGTGATCCTGAAGGCGCCGGCGGGGGAGGAGCGCGACGCGCGACGCGGCGTCGTGATGATGCTCGTCGGGTTGGCGCTGTTCTCGATCCTGAACGGTGTCGTCAAGGCGCTGGCCGAGACCTTCGCGGTCAACCAGATCGTCTTCTTCCGCAACGGCTTCGCGCTCGTTACCCTGCTGCTGATGGCGCGCGGGCTCGGGGGCTTTGCCGCGCTGAAGGTCCACAACCGTCCCGGCATGGCGCTGCAGGCGGTTCAGTTCACCGCCGTGCTGCTCTTCATCTTCGTGGCCTATCGCCACATGCCCCTCGCCGACGCGACCGCGATCTCCTTCCTGCAGCCGGTGCTCGTCCTGCTGCTCTCGGCGCCGCTGCTCGGCGAGAAGGTGACGCGGCTGGGCTGGATCGCCCTCCTGCTGGGCTTGGGCGGCGTCCTGTTGATGATCAAGCCGACGGGTGGCGGCAGCCTGTTCGGCCTGACCATGTCAGTCATCGGCACGGTCTTCAGCGCGCTCTCGCTGATCCAGCAGCGCAGCCTCTCGCGCAACGAGACCTCGCTTGCGATCGCCTTCTGGACCCTGGCCGGGTCGGCGCTGCTCGTCCTGCCGAGCCTGCCCTTCAACTGGGTCCAGCCGACGCCGGCGCAATGGGCGCTGCTAATCGGCAACGGCCTGGCCTCGGGCGCCTGCCAGTACCTTACCACCCGCGCCCTGTTCCACACGCCGGTGGCGACGATCGCGCCGCTCTCCTACACCAAGATGCTCTGGGCCCTGATCGTGGGTTTCGTCTGGTTTGGCGACGTGCCGACCCTGCTGGTCCTCGGCGGCTCGGCGATCGTGATCGCTGCGAGCGCGCTGGTCTATCTGGCCCCCAAGCCCGTGCCCGCCCCGGTCAGGCTCGAAGAAGCGCCATGAAGCTCCTGACATCCCCCGTCGCAGCCTGGATGCGGGACGTCCGGGCCGGCTTTGCCGCCATGCGACCCTCCCGCTTCCCCTATCCCCGCTTCGCCCTGGCGCTGGCGCTCGGTGTGGCGGGCGGCCTGCTGTTCCAGCGGCTGTCGCTGCCCTTGCCCTGGATGATGGGCCCGATGGTGTTCTGCACGCTCGCGGCGCTGCTGCGCCTGCCGGTGGCCGCGCCGCCGGTGATCCGCCCGCCCATGACGATGGTGATCGGCGTCATGCTGGGTGCGGCCTTCAGCCCCGATCTCATGGCGCGCATCCCGCAATGGTGGCCGGCGACGCTCGGGCTCGTCGCCTTCATCGCGCTGTGCGGCGGCTCGGTTGTCTGGTATTTCCGGGCCATCGGCGGCTATGACCGCACCACCGCCTATTTCGCCGGCATGCCGGGCGGGCTGGTCGAGATGATCAGCATTGGCGAGGAGCGCGGCGGCGACGGCCAGGTCATCGCGCTAGTCCATTCGGTCCGGATCCTGCTCATCGTCATGACCCTGCCCTTCGCCATCCAATGGCTCGAGGGCGTCTCGCTGAACCGGATGGCCGGCGCGGTCTCGATCCTCTCGACCCCCGCCACCGCCGAACTCTGGCTCCTCGGCTGCGGCCTTGCCGGCTGTCTCATCGGCCATATGCTGAACCTGCCCGCGAGATATCTGCTCGGGCCGATGCTGGTCAGCGCCGCCGTCCATCTCGCGGGCTGGAGCGACTTCAAGCCGCCCTTCGAGATCGTCAACGCCGCCCAGTTGATCCTCGGCGTCGTCATCGGCTGCCGCTTCGCGGGAACGGCGCCGCGCACCGTCGGGCACATTATCCTGCTTTCCCTGGGATCGACCGCGATCCTGCTGTTCTGGACCGCCGCCTGTGCCGCCCTGGTGTCCTGGCTGACCGGGTTTCGCGCCATGACGCTGATCCTGGCCTATTCGCCCGGGGGCTTGGCGGAAATGAGCCTGATCGCGCTCGCCGTCCATGCCGAGGTCGCCTTCGTCGCCGCCCACCACATCATCCGCATCTTCGTGGTGATGGTGGCCGCCGCACCCGTCTACGCCGTGATCGCCCGTCTGGGGCGCCGCGAGGCTGGGCAGGCTGAGCGGCGCGCCGGCATGCCGGCCGAGTAGACGCCTCGGCCACGATCGATTGCATACAGTTGGTTCAAGCGCCCCCGATCATGCACACTTTGTCGTCAAGGCCCGCGCTTGCTCGTTGACTTGCGGCAGAACTGCCACTAATCGCCTGCGGACTGTACACGATCGATATGATTCTGCTGCACGCATGGTCATGTCGAACCCCGGAGAAGCCCACCGCTTCATCGGCCTACTAGCAACAGGATGGCACATCATGGCGACCCGCGGCGTCTCGGTCACGAACAAGCTCAGGGAAGCCTTGCTCGGGGGCGAATACGCCGGTGGCACGCGCCTGAACGAGGTCGACCTGGCAGACAGCCTGGCGGTGTCGCGGACCCCGATCCGCGCCGCGCTCTCGACCCTCGCGGCCGAAGGCTTGCTCGAATACCGCCCCAACAGCGGCTATGCGGTCAAATCCTTCGCCGCCAAGGATATCGAGGGGATCTATGTCGTGCGCGCCAATCTCGAGGGGCTGGGTGCGCGCCTCGTCGCGCAGCAGGGCCTTTCCGACCTCCATCGCGGCCTGCTCCATAAGGTGCTGACGGAGAGCGAGGAACTGCAGAATGTCGAGGATTGGAACGACGAGGTCTCAGATGTCTGGCGCGATCTCAACGACCGCTTCCACAACACGCTGATCGAGGCCTCCGGCAACTCCCATCTGGCGATGATGCTGCGCAAGTCGCGTGCGATCCCGCTGCTGAACCAGCTCAAATTCCGCTGGTTCGATCTCGGGACCCTGGCGCGCGCCCATGACGATCATTGCCAGATCTTCGCCGCCATCACCGGCGGACAGGTCGTCCGCGCCGAGAGCATCGCCTCCGAACACGTCTATCGCTCGGGCCAGCGCATCATCGAGCATTGGCGCAAGATGGATACACGCAAGCCCGTCGCGGCCGCCAAGGCCCGCGCAGCCTGATTGCAGGCGAACGGCACGGCCCGGAGGCCGTGCCGTAGAGCGGACCTTCCTCAGGCGGCCTTCGCCAGTCCCAGCATATCCGGGCGGCGATCGCGCCAGGCCGTGGCCTGCTCGAAGGCATGGGCCGCCCGCAGCAGCATCGCCTCCGCGAAAGGCCGTGCCGCCAGCTGGATCGAGATCGGCAGGCCATTGGGGCCGAAGCCCGCGGGCACGCAGATCGCCGGCATCCCGGTCAGGTTGAAGGCCATGGTGAAGTTCGGCTTGTCGAGATTGTCCCAGCGCGGCACCTGGTCGATCGGCGGAGCCTCGTCGGGGTTGCCGGCGGTGAGCAGCACATCGACGCCAGCCATCGCCGCCGCCATTTCCGCGATCAGCTCGCGCCGGCGCCGCAGTGCCTGGACATAGTCCATGCCGGTGCAGAGCGCGGCGAAGACGAGGCGGTCGCGATAGCGCTGCCCGAACTTCTCCGGATTTTTCAGCATCATCCGCTCATAGGCCGCGCCGCGCTCGACCGTCGAGATGAAAAAGCCGGCCGCATTGTACTCGTGCATGGCCGAGAGCTTGATCTCGACGATCTCCGCGCCGAGGCTGTCATAGGCGGCGATCGCGGCGTCGATGCCGGCCTTGACCGCAGGCGCCACCGGCCGGTCGGTCTCGTGCCAGCGGCTGAGCACACCCACTTTCAGCCCCTTGGCCCCCTTGCCGAGGCCGGCGGTGTAGTCGGGCACCGCCCTGTTCGCGCTGGCGGGATCGGCGGGATCATGGCCGGCGAGCGCCTGCAGCATCAGCGCGCAATCCTCCGTCGTCCAGGCCATCGGGCCGATATGGTCGAGCGAATAGGCCGCCGGCGCGACGCCGGCGCGGCTGACCAGCCCATAGGTCGGCTTGAGGCCGACGATGCCGCAGAGCGCCGCAGGGCCGCGGATCGAGCCACCCGTATCGGTGCCGAGGCCGCCGAGCACGAGGCCGGCCGCGACCGCAGCGCCTGTACCGCTCGAGGAGCCCGCCGTGAAACGCTGCGTGTTCCAGGGATTGCGCGAGGGCGGCCAGGGCAGGTCGAAGGAGGGGCCACCATCGGCGAATTCATGCGTGGTCAGCTTGCCCATCAGCACGGTGCCGGCAGCATCGAGCGCTGCGGCGCAGGTCGCGTCGGTGTCGGGGATATTGCCGATGTTGTGGGCGGACTGGCAGGTCGTCAGGATCCCCTTGGTGTCGATGATGTCCTTGAGGCCGATCGGGATGCCGTGCAGCGGCGATGTCGGCCCCGAGGCCTTGATTTGCGCTTCGGCCTTCTTCGCGTCGGCCCGGGCGCGATCCTCGGTCAGGGTGACGAACGCGTGCAGCTCCGGCTCGAAGGCCTTGACGCGGGAAAGGCACATCTCGGTCAGCTCGACCGGGGACAGCTTGCCGGCCTTGATCAGGGCGGCGGCCTCGCTGATGGTCAGGATGTCCGTGCTCATCGGGCGCTCTCCTCGGTCGGGAAGCTGAAGATATGGGCCGGCTCGGCCATGTAGCTGCGCTCGCCCCGGATCCGGGCCGACATCTCGACGATGTAGCCATAGGCCTCGGCATATTCGGCGACCTGCTCGGGCGTCAGGGTGAAGCCGGCCCGCGCCAGGAAGGCGCTCATCTCGGCTTCGGATGCGATCGGTGTCGGCATGGCTGGCGGTTCTCCTGTGGCGCGGGTCGAATGCCCGCAGGCCTGCGGGCGGCGAGGGGCCGGGCTCCGGCTAAAGCGGAACCTGGCGACGCTTGCGGTGCTCGTCCTGGAAGATGAAGACGGTCGCGCCCATCACGATCGCGGCGCCGACCAGCGCCCAGCGATCGGGAATCTCCTGGTAGGCGAGCCAGGCAAACAGCGCGATGAAGGGCAGGCGGGCGAAGTCGAAGGGCATGACCGTCGAGGCCGGCGCATTGCGCAGTGCCAGGAACAGCGTCAGCCGGCCGACGAACATCGCCACCGCCATCACCACCAGGAACAGCATGATGTCGAAGGACGGCGTCCGCCAGTAGAGCACGGCGGGGATCAGCCCGGTGACCACGGGGATCAGGGTGGTGACGGCGACGATGCGGCTGGTGCTCTCGATCTGCGTCAGCCGCTTCGAGATCAGGTAGCTCGACGCCATCGAAAGGGTCGAGATCATCAGCGCGATGGTCCCGGCGTCGAGCGCGACGAAGCCCGGCCGTGAGATCACCATCACGCCGACGAAGCCGACCATCACCGCCGCCCAGCGGCTGCGCGAGACGGTTTCGCCGAGCAGCACGCCGGCTAGCGCCGTCACGATGATCGGGGCGGCGAAGGTCATTGCGGTGGCCTTGGCCAGCGGCACATGGGCAAGCGCATAGAACCAGGTCAGGTTCGAGACGCAGCCGACCGCGGTCATGATCGCATAGAGCCTGCGCTTCTCGCGCCGGTCCGGCAGTGGCGTGCCGCCCCTCAGCTGCGGCCAGACGAACACGAGCATGATCAGATTGGTCAGGAAGCTGATCTGGAACGGATGCAGCTCGGTCGCGATCTGCCGGACCAGCGAATTGCCGCCCGCCAGGAAGGCCGTACTCAGGATCATCCAAAGGATGCCGGCCTGGACGGTGTTGCGGGCCTCGACCATGGCTCAGCAGGTTCCTCTGCGGCTTGCGTGAGGGAGACGGGCGGCCCCGACGGGCCGCCCGACCAAGAGTCAGGCGGCGAGCAGGGCGGGCCGCGTCACACGCCACTGAGTCGCCTGCTCATAGGCGTGGCCGAGCTGGAACACAGTCGTCTCGGCGAAGGGGTGCCCGGCGAGCTGGATCGCGACCGGCAGGCCCGTTCCCGCCTCATAGCCGGCGCAGAGCGCCAGCGCCGGGAGGCCCGTAACGTTGAAGGGCATGGTGATCGAGGGCTTCTGGTACATCAGCCATTTCGGCACCTTGTCGATCGCCTGCGCCGGGAAAGGCGAGCCGGCCGTCAGCAGCACGTCGACGCCGATCATCGCCTCGGCGACGGCGGCGCAGAGCTCCTGCCGGCGCCGCAGCGCCTGGACATAGTCGGCGCCTGTCAAAAGCCCGCCCATGCTGATCCGGTCGCGCGCGATCTCGCCATAGAGTTCCGGCGTCGCCCGCAGATCCGCCTGGTGGATCGCGAAGGCTTCCGACGACATGATGATCAGCCCCACCGCGGCGAAATCCATCAGCGGCGGCAGCCTCACCTCCTTGATCACGCAGCCGAGCGACTTGTAGACCGCGATCGCCTGCTCGATCGCCGCCAGCACGGGCGGCGCCGCCTGATGGTCGGTCTCGTGGAAATGACGGATCACGCCGATGGTCTTGCCCTTCACCGTCTCGTCGAGCTTTTCGGTGAAGTCCGGCACCGCCACATCGGCGCAGGCCGGATCGAGCGGGTCATGGCCCGCCATCGCCTGCAGCATCAGCGCCGCATCCTCGACCGTCCAGCACATCGGCCCGGCATGGTCGAGCGATTGCGACAGCGGGAGGATGCCCCTTCGCGAGAGCAGCCCATAGGTCGGCTTGATGCCCGCCAACCCGCACAGCGAGGACGGACTGCGGATCGAGCCGCCGGTGTCCGAGCCGGTCGCGCCCAGCACCATGCCGGCAGCGACCGCCGCGCCCGAGCCGGATGAGGAGCCCCCCGTGGTCCGGGCCGGATCCCAGGGGTTGCGCGCGGGCGGCGTGAACAGGTCGAAGGAGGGCCCGCCGATTGCGAATTCGAAGGTGCCGAGCTTGCCGGTGATGACCGCGCCGCTCGCGCGCAGCTTCGTAACCGTGAAGGCGTCCTCGGTCGGCACGCGGCGCTTCAGCAGGTTGGAATGCCCCGTCGTGGCCACGCCAGCCGTATCGTAGATGTCCTTCAGCCCGACCGGAATACCGTGCATCGGGCCGCGCGGCCCGCTTGTCCCGATCTCGACTTCGGCCGCCTCGGCCGCTTCCAGCGCCAGCTCCGGCGTGAAGGCGACATAGGTGCTCAAGCTGGCGTCGAGCGCCTCGGTTCGAGCGATGCAGGCCTTGGTCAGCTCGACCGGCGAGAGCTTGCGCTTTGCGATCAGCGTCGAGGCCTCGCGGATGGTGAGCAGCGTGGGATCGCTGACCATCTCAGCGACCCGCCGGCGCGAAGATATGCGCGGGCTCGGCATCATAGCCGCGCGGCTGGCGTACGCGCTCGCGCATCGCCTGCAGCATCATGTAGGCGCTGCGCATTTCCTCCATGTTCGCAGGGCTGACGCTGATGCCGGCCCGGTCGAGCAGCACCTGGAAGGCTTCGGTCGAGATGGTCTCGCTCATGATCGTCTCCGGGAGAGGGGAATGCGGGGCCGTCACTCGGCGGCGAGCGCCTGCTGCGCCCATTGCGCCGGGCGCAGATCGCGGAAGGCCGTGGCCTTCTCGAAGGCGCTGCCGACGCGCAGCACGAGATCGTCCTGGAAGGGCCGCCCGACGATCTGCATATTCAGGGGCAGCCCCGCCGCCGAGAAACCCGAACAAACCGACAGCGCCGGCGAGCCGGTCAGGTTGAAGACGCGGGTGAAGGAGGGCCGGGAGCGCGACATCATGTTGCCGAGGTCGCCGAGCTTGGGCGCCACGCCCGGCATGGTCGGACAGATCAGCACGTCGACGCTCTCGAACACGGTCGCGATCTCGGCGATCAGCCGGCCGCGCTCGCGCAGCGCGTTGACATAGTCGCAGGCGCGGATGAAGGCGCCCATCATGATGCGCTGGCGGGCAAGCTCGCCATAAAGCTCAGGCGTCGCCTTCAGCGTCTCCTCATGGAAGGCGAAGGCCTCCGAGCGCGAGATCAGGGCGGCGACGTCGCCATATGCCGAGAGCGGTGACAGCGTGACGTCCATCACCTCGCAGCCCAACTCCCGGAAGGTCACCAGCGCCGCCTCGATGCCGGCCTTGATCTCGGGGTCGATCTCGGCGTCGCTCTCGAAGAAATGCCGGACCACGCCGATGCGCAGCCCCTTTACATCTTTCTGCACGGAACCGGCGAAGTCGGGTTTGGCGACGTCGGCGCTGCCGGGGTCGAGCGGGTCGTGCTGCGCCAGCACCTCCATCATCAGCGCGCAATCCTCGCTGGTCCAGCACATCGGCCCGCCATGGTCGAGGCTGAAGGAGAGCGGCAGGATGCCCCGGCGGCTGACCAGACCATAGGTCGGCTTCAGGCCGGAAATCCCGCACCAGGCCGCCGGCCCGCGGATCGAGCCGCCGGTGTCGGTGCCCATCGAGCCCATGGCGAGCCCGGCCGCGATCGCGGCGCCCGAGCCGGAGGAGGAGCCCGCCGGATCATGGGCGAGGTTCCACGGGTTCTTCGCCGGCGGCCAGGGCAGGTCGAAGGAGGTGCCGCCGATCGCAAACTCCCAGGTCGAGAGCTTGCCGAGGAGGATGGTGCCCGCCTCCGCCAGGAGCCGCGTCGTCGTCGCATCCGCCTCGGGCACATGGTCCTTGTAGAGGGCGGAATGGCCGGTCGTGGGGATGCCCTTGGTGTTGTAGATGTCCTTCAGCCCGATCGGCACGCCATGCAGCGGGCCCTTGTAAGCACCCTTCATGATCTCGCCCTCGGCCTTGCGCGCGGCCGCCATCGCCTGCTCGGGCAGCACGCGGATATAGGCGTTGAGCTGCCCGTCAAAGGCCTCGATCCGGGAGAGATAGGACGCGGTCAGTTCGACCGGGGAGAGTTTCTTCGCCTTCAGCAGCGGAGCGGCCTCGGCGATGGTCAAATTGTGCAGCGCGGTCATGGCGGCCCTCACTTGGTCCAGAGCCGGAGCGCGTGGATGGGCTCCTGCAGGTAGCTGCGCTTGACCCGGATGTTCCGGGCGGCGGTTTCCAGATCGGCGACGGAGCCCTTCAGGGACTCCAGCGTCTCCGGGCCGACCCTCAGGCCGTATTCGGCGAGCTTGGCCTCGATCGGGATCGGCGTGGCGGGCGTGTCGGTCATGGCGGCCTCCGGGGCGAGGATGAAAAGGCGAGCGGCGGCTATTCGGCGGCGAGGCTCATCGGCGCCGCGGCCTCCAGGGCAGGCCGGCGCGCGCGCCAGGCGGTCGCGGCCTCATAGGCCTGGGCGGCGCGGTAGATCGTCGCCTCGCCAAAGGCATGGCCGGCGATCTGGACCGAGAGCGGCAGGCCGGAGGCCGAGAAGCCGCAGCACATCGTCAGCGAGGGCATGCCGGTGACGTTGAAGGGGATGGTCAGCGGCGGCTTGCTGAACAGGCCGAATTTCGGGATTTCGGTGATCACCGGGGCGGGCGTCGCGGTGGCCGCGGAGACGACGATGTCGAAGCGCGCCATCGTCTTGGCGACAGCCGCGACCAGTTCCGTCCGCATCCGCAACGCCTGGACATAGTCGCTGGCGTCGATCAGCCCGGCCAGCAGCAGCCGGTCGCGCAGGATCTCGCCATAGAGCTCGGGCCTCGCCTGGATGTTGGGCTCATGGATGGCGAAGGCTTCCGAGAGCAGGATCATCATCCCGCAGGCGGCGAAATCGGCCAGCGGCGGCAGCGTCACCTCCTCGACCGTAGCGCCGAGATCCGCCAGCGTCGTGGCCACCCCGGCGACCGCGCCTTGCACCTCGTCCGTGGCCTCCGCCTGCGCCCCGAGCGAGGGCAGATAGCCGACGCGCAGACCCTTCACGCCGGCGCCCAGCAGCGCCTCGGGCATGGGGTCGGGCCGGTCGGCGCTCGCGGGGTCGAGCCGGTCATGCCCGGCGAGAACCTTCATGAGGAGGGCGTTGTCCTGGACCGTCCAGGTCATCGGGCCGATGTGGTCGAGGCTCTGCGACAGCGGCAGCACGCCGCGCCGCGAGACCAGCCCATAGGTCGGCTTCATCCCGACGAGGCCGCAGAACGCCGCCGGCAGGCGGATCGAGCCGCCCGTATCGGTGCCGAGCGCCGCCGGCACATAGCCGGCCGCCACCGCGGCGCCCGAGCCTGAGGAGGAGCCGCCGGTGAAATGCGCGAGGTTCCAGGGGTTGCGCGCCGGCGGGAAGGGCAGGTCGAAGGAGGGGCCGCCCATGGCGAATTCATGGGTTGCCAGCTTGCCGAGGATGACAGCGCCCGCCGCCTTCAGCTTCTGGGTGACGAAGGCGTCGTCGGTCGCCCAATTGTCGATGAGCTGGTGCGAATGGGCGGTGGTGCGCACGCCCTTGAGGTCGATGATGTCCTTCAGCCCGACCGGCACGCCATGCAGCGGCCCACGGCTGATCCCGGCCATCACCTCGTCCTCGGCCTTCTTGGCCTGGGCGAGGGCAAGATCGGCGGTCACTTCGATGAAGGCATGGGTCATCCCGTCGAGCGCGGCGACGCGGGCGATCAGCGCCTTCGTCAGCTCGACCGGGGAGACGGTCTTGGCAGCGATCCCTTTGGCAAGGTCTGCGACGGTCATGAAATGCAGCGGAGCGGACATGGCACGGGCCTCCTGACGGACGGTGGCGGGCGGCGGGATCGAGCAAAGGGTGGCGGCGGGGGCGGGCCGGGGAGGAAACCGCCCCCGCGCCGGTGACGCTCAGTCGAGGCTGATCGTCACGAAGTCCTGCATCCAGCTCTGGGCCGGCACGAAACCCTTCACCTTCGGCGACATCGCCCGCGGATTCAGGTCGTGGACGATGAAGAGCCGCCCGGCCTGCTCGCTGACGATCTCGTGCAGCCGGGTGAACATGGCGAGCGACTTCTCCGGCTCGAAGGTGTTCATCGCCTGCACCGCCAGCTCGTCGAACTCCTTGTTGTCGAACCAGCCCCAGTTCAGCCCGCCGGGCGCGCGCCTCGCGGTCGAGAAATGGCTGATCATGCCGGAGACGGGGTCGACCGAGCCGAGCGAGATATTGATCGCGTCATAGGTCGGCGCGCGCTCCCAGCCCTTGAAGAACAGGTCGAGCAGGGCGTTCCAGTCGAGCACCTCGAACTTGACCCGGAAGCCGACCGCTTCGAGCTGCGCCTTGACCAGCTCGTTCATCGGCAGCGGCTGCATCTGGCCCGAGCCGGAGGTCGAGATGCCGACCGTGATGGCGCAGGGGTAGCAGCCGGCCTCCTTGAGCAGGGCCGTCGCCTTCTTCGGGTCGTAGGGGTAGGTCTTCGGCTTGCCGTAGATCGCCTGGTAGGGGGTGAACAGGGCCTCGCTTGCCTCGGCGATGCCGCCGAGCATCTCGACCATCTCCTTGCGGTCCATCGCATGGTTGGCCGCCTGGCGGACCTTGATGTCCTTGAAGGCGCCGCGCTGGAAATTGAACTGGTAATGCCAGTTGTGCGGATAGGTCAGCGTCGTCACACGCATGCCCGCCGCCTTCAGTCGCGGTAGCGTATCGGGCGACGGCGCCTCGATGAAATCGACCTGGCCCGAGAGCAGAGCCGCCGCCCGCGTCGTCGCCTCCGGCATCGGGATCAGCACCATGCGGTCATGCTTGGGCGTGCGGGCCGGGTTCCAGTAATCGGGGTTGCGCACGAGCTCGAGCCGCTCGCGGGGCACGACCGAGCCGAACTTGTAGGGGCCCGACCCCTGCGGCGACTGCGCATAGACCTTGTAGTCGTAGCCCGCCTTCTCCAGCGCGCATTTCGAGATCACGAACCAGACGGCCATGTTGTAGGGGAAGACCGATTCCGGGACCTTGGTGTCGACGGCGATGGTGTAGTCGTCGATCTTGACGGCGCCGGCGACGTTGACCGTGCGCGAGCGGTTGCGCGCGAAATGGACGGGATTGAACTGCGGCACCTTGTCGTCGGTGATGCGCGCGATGTTCCAGAGCGCGGCCTCGGCATTCCAGGGGCAGCCATCGTGGAACTTCACGTCGCGCCGCAGCTCGAAGATCCAGCGCTTGGTGTTGGTGGGATCGGGATACCATTTCGAGGCCAGCCCCGCCGTCGGCACCGCCTCGCGGTCCGAGCGCGTCAGGTCCCAGTTCAGGAAGCTGTCATAGAGCGAGAAGCCGACGAAACGCTGGCCTTCCGCGCCCTGATCGGGATGGCCGGTCCAGTCGGGAATGTCGCCGGCGGTCATCGCGACGCGAAGGACCTTTTCCTGGGCGAGTGCCGGGGCGGATGGCGCCAGCGTCAGCGTGGCGCCGATGGCGAGCGCGGCGAGAGCCGCCGACACGCGGCAGGTCAGGCGGGAACGGGGTGTTGGGATGGAAGCCGGGAACCGCATGCGAAACCTCCGGACGGGATGGGCGAGCCGCGATGCGGCTTGATCCGGGCTGTGCAATGCGCGTGCCAAGGCCAATAAATTGTATCCAATAATAGAGGGGGCCGCGGGAGATGTGGGCCAAAAACGCGATCTGACAGAGGTTGGCGCTGGGGGTCGCGATAGATTGCATCCAGAAATCCTGCCGGCAGGCGGCGCGGGATGGGGTGAGGTCGCCCGTTCGCGTCATGGCAGCCCTGCACAGTCGTTCTGGGCAGCGTTACACTGGTCGCGACCGGGTGGCGGCGCACCGCCTCGCCGCAGACGCGATCGGGGTCGGGCGTGGCTCAAGATGGATACAATTTCGGTCGTGTGAATGGAATTTGGGCAGGCCGGAGGGCCGTGCGGGGCGTCGCCGCCCTGGCGAAGCAGGGTGGCCGTCGACAGCCGCGGCTTTCGTCCCGCTCAGAAGCTCCAGCGGATTTGGGCGGAGCCGCCATAGCGGCGCGTCCTGACCGACACTTCGGCGTCGCCGCGCAGACCGAGGCTGACACGATCCGAGATCGCGGCGTCGAGCCCCGCGGCAAGCAGCGCGCTGTCGGCGTCGGGTCGCGCGCCGCGCGTGACGAAGGCGGAGCCCGGCAGGGCGGAGAGGCTCGCCGTGATCTGCGCGTCGCGCCGGTGGTAATGCGCCCAGGCCGCGCGGAGATGGCCCCGCACCGGCACGCCTCCGACGACGGCTTGCGCCTCCACTTCCAGACCCAGTTCAGAGCGGCTGGCGATGTCGCTGCGCCCGGCGACCGCCAGCGCCGCGGCCTGGCTGCCGAAAGCGGGGCGCTCGACGAAGGTGGGGGTCCGCACCGCCACCGCCTGCAGCGCTGCCAGTGGCGAGACGGTGAAGCCGGAACCCACGAGGACAGGCAAACGCGCCTGCAGCCGGCCGCTCCACGCCGTGCTGGCATAGGACGAGACCAGCCCGCCGCCGAGCACCGGGATGCTGCGCGAGACGTCGGTGTCGATCCGGGCAAAGGCGGCCGCCGCCGAGAGATCGAGCGCGCCGAGCTGCGTCATGCCGTAGAGGCCCGCCTGCACGACGTCGCTCTCGACCCGGCCGAGCCCGCCCGCCAGAGAAGCCCGCGCCTTGCCGCCCGCCACGGCAAGGCCGGCGAGGCTGTTGGCGCCAAGCCTGATGTCGAGGCCGGCCGCCATGTGGGCCTCGTCGAGATCGCGGCGCGCCGTGCCGAGCCGGGCCGAGCCCTCGCTGCGGCCGGCGCCGCCGGAGGCCGATCCCCAGAGCGCATAGGACGGCGGGGCGAGCCGGCCCGGAGCGAGCGGCGCATCGCTCACCGCAACCGATCCGGAGCTGAAGCTGGCGAACCCCGGTCCCGGGGTACCGGGAGAGAGGCGCCCGGCCAGGCCGCTGTCGAGCATGGTGGCCAGGAACTGGCCGGACAGGCGGTGGCCGATCGCGGGCGTGGCGGCATGGACCTCGCCTGAGAGCTGGTTCACCGCCGCCGGGATCGCCGCCGCCGGCAGGTTGTAGAGCGGAAACAGCGCCGAGGGGTCGGCGCCATCGGCCACCACACGGTCGATCGCCGTGGCGACGGCGAGCGCATTGGGCGATCCCGTCGCGCCGGCTGGCGGTGTCAGCGAGCCCGCTGGTGGCGCTGTGCCCGGATCTCCCGAGCCCGGGGTCGAGGGATCGGGCGCGCCCGCACCGGGCGACGTCGGGTCGGTGACGATCGGCACGAGCGGGCGCGGCGTCAGCGTCAGTTGCACGTCCTGGGTTGTATAGCTCACCGTCGAGGTGACGCCGTCGCCGAAGCTGCCTGTGGCATCCACCGTGCTGAAGGTGCCGCTGCGCCCGCCCGCGGCCGAGAGCAGCGTGTAGGGGCTGTTGAAGCTGTAGCTGCCGCCGAGCGGCACGAGCTGCAGCCGGCCCGCCAGAGCGGCGGTTCCCGTCACCACGATCCGGTCGGCGAGCGGGCCCTGCAGCTCGGCGCGATAGGTCGAGGCCGCATCGAGCGTCAGGTCGCCGTCGATCGTCAGCGTCCCCGGCGAATTGCCAGGCGACAGCGTGCCGCCGGCCACGGTGACCGAGGGAACCGTGCCCGAGCCGCCGAGCGTGGCGCCCGCATTGAGCGCGACGCCGGAGGAGTTGGCGATCGAGCCGTTCACCACGAGCGTGCCGCCATTGACCGTGGTCGCGCCGGCATAGCCGTTCACGCCCGAAAGCGTGAGCGCGCCGGTGCCGGTCTTGGTCAGGCTGCCATTCCCGTCCGGCCCGAGATCGCCGGCGAACTGGCTGTCGCCATTGCTGCCGCCGACGGTCAGCCGGCGCCCGGTGCCGAACGTCACCCGGGTATCCGCAGACCCGGCGAGCGCGCCGATGCTCTGGTCTCCCGTGACGAGAAGGCGCGAATTGGCCCCGCTGAGGGTCACGACCGCCAACGGCGACAGCGCGTTGGGGTTGACCGCCTCGAAGCCCGCTCCGCCCGAGATGGTGATCGCGCGCGAGTTGGGCAGCGTTCCCCCGGGGCCGATCCGCAGCAGACCGCCCGAGACATTGGTTGGGCCGGAATAGGAGCTGGCCCCGGTCAGGTCCTGGCTGTTCGCGCCGGTCTTCGTCAGCCCGCCGGTCCCGGTGATGGTGCCGGCGAAGCTTGCATTCCCGCTGCCCCCGAGCGTCAGCATGGCGAAGCCGAGCGAGACGCTCCCGCCCGCCGTTCCGGCCAGGCTGGCGACGCTCTGGCTGAAATTGGACAGCGACCAGGCGCCGCCGTTGACGGTGACCGCGGTCGCGGCGGGCAGTGCATTGGCGGTGCCCATCCTCAGGGTGCCGCCATTGACGATCGTCGCCCCGGTATAAGTGCTGACGCCGGCCAGCGTCAGCGTGCCCGTACCCTCCTTGGTGAGCCCGCCGCCGCTGCCGGAGATCTCGCCGTCGAAGGTCGAACTGGCGTTCTGCGAGCCGGCGGTGAGGCGTGATCCCAGCCCCAGCGCGATCACCCCGCCGCCGCTCAGCCCGTTCACGGCCAGGGCGGAGTTGAGCCTGTAGGTCCCGTCGACCTGAAGGTTCGTCGCCGTCTCGACGACGGCGGGATTATTCGTGGTGAGCGTCCCGCCGGGCCGGACCTCGAGCGTGCCGATGCTGGCGCCGACGCCGGTCCAGACGGTGTCGCCCGAGAAGATCAGGCGCGACGGGCCGGTGATGCCGGTCGAGAAGGTGCCGCCGCGGATGGACAGCGACGCGGAGGCGCTGCCGATTTCGCCGCTGCCTTCGAGGCGCCTGATCACCGCATCGAAAGCCCCGAACTGGAGCGTCGCGCCGGCATTGATCGTGAACAGGTCGATCGAGTTCCCGAAATCATCGATCCCGAACGTGTTGGGGCCGCCGGCGACGACATTGCCGCCCTCGATGATCACCTGCCCGCGCAGGCCGCCCACCCCGTTCCAGCTGGTCACGGTGATATTCCCGGTATCGCTGGTCGAGCCGAAATAGAGGATCGCATCACGCCCGAGGTCCCCGAAGGACACCGACAGCGTTCGCCCCGCGACGGCCGAGAGGCGCGCCACGGAACCGTCCTCGGTCATGACCCGGCTCCCCAGCACGACGTCGTCCAGCGCGCGGATATGGCCGGCGGTGCCGATGAAGGTCAGCGTGCTGAAGGGATAGGGGTTGTCGGTGGAAACCTCGCCGAGGCCGCCGACATTGCCGTTGCTCTGGGCCTGGGCGGGGGCCAGACCGGAGCATGACACGGCCAACGCCGAGAAGAGAATGAAATAAATCCGGTCAAATTTGATGTATTCTGCAGAACAGAGTCTCTTCTTGCCAGTTTCAGGCCCCTTGGTCAGTATCGAGTTGAGGCTGGTACTAGCAAAGAGGCGCATTGCAGATGATCTGTCGTTTGAGTCGGTCGGCTGAGACAGCGCATTACTCCGGTCTCGGCACCGGGCGGCAAAGTCCAAACTTTGCAGGTATGTCGCGATGAGTGATGTCTGCGAGCCGACAAGCCGGCCCGGCCCGCTGCATCCGGCCATCCAGGCCCATCTCCAGGCACCGGTCTGGACCGATGCGGCGGCGCTGATCGGCGGACCCGCCTTTCGGGAGGTGGTGCGGGACTACTGCCTCGCGATGATGCAGCCGCCGGAGATGGCCTGGCCCGCAGACAAGTTCTTCGGCCAGAAGCTGCGCTATCTCGTCTCCTTCGCCCTGATCGGCCAGGACGCGCTCTGGCGCCGCAACGGGGGCGCACTGCCGACACTGTCCGCGCTGCAGCGCGCGGCCCCCGCCAGCGCCCGGCAGATCGCCGCCCTCGTCGCGGCGCTGAAGCTCGGCGGCTATGTCGTCGCCAGTCGTGCCGCATGCGATCGGCGCGCGGTGCGGCTGAAGCCGGCGATGGCGCTCCTGCGCGAGATCGGCCGTTCGCCGCTGGCCTTCCTCGCGGCGTCGGAACGGCTGGCGCCGGCGCCCCGGCCGCTCGCCACCCGGCTGAGCGAGGACGAGGTCGCGCTGGCCGACTGGCTCGGCCGGTCCTACGACCTCTTCGTGGAGCAGGATCTCTACTTCTCGCCCTTTGCGAACATCGTGCGGTTCACGGAGCAGGATTGCGGCTATCCGGTCCTGTCAGCCGTGCTCGGCGCGCATTACACGGCGAGCACCGGGGCCGGAGACCCGATCCTGCTCTCCTATGGCGGGCTGGCGGAGCGCTTTCGCGTTTCGCGCCAGCATATCGGCAACCTCTTTCGCGAGGCCGAGCGCCGCGGCTGCTTCCGGGTCGATCCCGGCGGCCGCGCCGTCGCGGTCGCGCCGGATTTCCTGTGGGAGTTCGAGACCTGGGCCGCCGGGCAGATCGCCCATCATCGCCGCACCGCAGAGCAGATCCTGGCCTGACAGGACCGCTGCGGCGCCGCCCGCGCCTGGCAGGCGCGGCTGTGGCTGTCTCAGGCGCGCGGCACCGCGCGCTCGCCGAGGAGGGCGAAGTTGGCCAAGCTGATCAGATGCGCATAGATCGGCGCGAGATAGCCCTTGTGCTTCAGGTCGAGCAGGGTTTCGTCCGGCTGCGCGTTGAGGCGTTCCTCGCTGATCGCGGAAAAGCCTGAAAAGCTCGAGCTTGAGCCATCCGGCGAGCGGATTTCGACGGTGATCGTCTGGAACAGGTCGAGCGCCTTGAGCGCGGCCGTGAAAGCCGCCGTGGCCTTGGCCGCTTCGGCATATTCGGCCACGAAAGCGACGACGCGCTGCAGCGCCTCGGTCGGCTCTCCCTCCTCCGTGAACAGCCGCTCGCCCTCGCTCTCCTGCAGCCCGGCGAACCCGCCATCGATGCAGACGATCTGCTGCTGCGCCGACACCTCCCCGCCGATGAAGGGGTAGCGCCGCAGATAGGCCGGCGCGTGCAGGCCGCGCCAGCGGCCGTCCGCATCGACGAGCCCGTTTTCACCCGAGCGCATCCCGACCATGAACAGGGGCGAGACGCTGTCCTGCTCCTCGAGGAACAGGATCGGCATGTCGCGGCAACCGGCTGCGAATTCCGCCATCAGCGCCGGCAGCACATGGCTGCGGGCGGCGAAGGCATAGGGCGCCGCGGTCGGCGCCAGCCGGGACTGGCGGTGCGTGTCGCGGTCGAGCACGGCGATGCTGGAATAGAAGAGCGGCAGGGGGGTCATGATCCGATCCTTGGCGGAAGGCTGAGGGGTTCGATGGTCGGCGGCGTGTGCTCAGAGGCTCTTGCGCAGGCTGAGCCGGACATAGAGTTCGACATCGCGCTGCGAGGCCGAGACACGTTCGAGCGCATGGCCGAAGCCGCCCTCGAGCGTCGCCCAGTCGAGCGGCCGCCAGATCAGGCCGGCGCCGACCGCGGTGGCGCGGGCCGGGGCCACGACGCTGGCATAGGTGATGCCGTGATCGAGAAAGACGAAGGCCTCCAGCTGACGCAGCGGCTCCGGCAGCACGTAATGCAGCTCCGCCTGGGCATAAAAGCCCGAATGGCCGAAGGCCGCCCCGACGGGGTATCCGCGCACCGTGGTCGGGCCGCCGATCTGGAATATCTGGTCCCCCGGCAGCTGCCTATCGCGGCTGTGCTGCCAGGCGCCGACGAGCGAGCCGTAGATGTCGTCGGTGATGCGCCAGACCGTGGTGGTATTGCCGGTCATTAGGACAAAGTCCCGCTTGTCGCCGAAGATCAGGTTCTCATGGGTCACGCTGGCCCAGTTGGCCGTCGAAGAATGCTGGAGGGACGGCAGGCTGACCGTCAGCGCGGCGCCGGCCATGAGGCGGCGATAGCGGCTGTCGACGGTGGCGATGTCGAGCTGCTTGCTGCGTCCGCTGCCCAGCCCGTAGGAGCCGGTCGCCTGCAGCAGGACGAGATCGGTCGCGAAGATGGGCTGCGACAGCGTGAGCGATGCGCTCTCCGAGACGCCTTCGGGTCTCAGCTCGCGGATCTGGCCGGCGACGATGCGATAGGCCGACCGGTTGAAACTCGCTCCCAACCGCGTCCCCCAGGGCGAGACGGGCAGCGTGTAGCTGGCGCTGCCGAGCACGCTGCCCCTGACGCGCGACCCGTAGACGATCAGGCGGTCGTCAATGCCGAGCAGGTTGTGATGCCGCCAGAACAGGGTGCCCTGATAGCGCCCGGTCGAGATCACACCCTGATTGTCGAAGGAGAGCTGGACGATGTTGCGCGCCGGCTCGGTGATCGCGAAGTCGAGATTGGTCAGCCCGAAGCTGGCGCCCGGACCGAGTTGCGCCCGGACCTGAAGATCGTTCAGCCGGTTGAACAGCGAGACGGACCGGTTCAGCGCGGGTGCATCGACCACCTCGCCCTCTCCTGCCGGAATCTGCGCCCGGATGTACCAGGGCCAGGTCTGGACGGCGCCGGAGAGGCCGACCGTGCCGAGGCGTCCTTCGACCAGGCCGATCGTCAGCACGCCGCCATCGAGCTTCTGCGGCGGCAGCACGGCGCTGGCCGTGATCAGCCCCCGCTCCGCATAGAGATCGTTGACCGACTGCACGATCGCGCCGATCGCGGCGAGATCGACCTCGCGACCGACATGCCGGGCGCGGATCGCATCCAGATCGGCCGATGCCAGGAAGTGCGACGGCGCGAAGTCGATGCGGGTCAGCAGGATCTTCGTGCCGCCGGCCGGGAATTCGAGCCGTGGCCCGGGCGCAGGCGCGACCACACCCGGGCCGCTCTGGCGTTGCGGCCGGGTCTGGCGCTCGATGCCCAGCCTCTGGCGTTCCGCTTCGCTCTCGATCGTCCGCGACACGATCTGCGCCCGCACCGACGGCACGATGCCGCCGAATGCGAGCGCGAGAACCGCCAGCCGGGCCAGCCCTCGCGATCGGCTCAAGGCTGATCCTCGGTCTCGTCGAGGTTGACGAGGGGCTGGCCCAGCGGGAGCCCCGGAGCCCGCATTCCGTCGAGGCCCGGCACCGGACCGGGCTGGAACCCGAGGGGACCGAACACGAAGCTGCGCGCGGCATCGCGGAAGGACGGGGCGCTCCCCAGGAGAGGCCCCAGACGTTCGAGATCGAAGGTCAGCGACGCGCCCGAGGAGGGCGGGATATCGGCCACGCTGGCATCGAAACGCACGATGAAGGCGCTGGTCGTCAGGGCCTTGCCATCGATCGTGACGAAATACGACCGGTTGTTCGGGAAGAGCTGGACGTCGAAGCCGGCCCGCGGAACCGGGCTGCGGTTGTTGCTGAGGACGCTCATCACCGGTGTCGTCAGCGTGAGGCTGCCCGGAACGAAAGCGTTGCGGAGGTCGAGCCGTTGCGCGCTCGTCGTCAGACGCGCCTCGGTGGCGTCGAAGCGACCGGTCTCGAAGCGCGGCGCATCGATGCCGAGTTCGACGCTCTCGGCCGTTCGCTCACGCGCCCCCCCGATGTCGACCTGCAGGGGCAGGGTTCCGCCGGAGGGAAGCTGGACGATGTCGGCTGCGATCCGCGTGCCCAGAATGGTGATGCTCTCGCCGGCGCCGAACCGGCCCAGCCGCACCGTATCGGGGGCGGTGAATGTGGCGCGACGCGCCGCCCCGACCCCGATCGCGACGGAGCCGATGCCGCTGCGCCCGGCCTCGACGACGAGCGCGTCGGTTGCCGACAGGCGCTGAGCCGTGATCGCACCGGCCGCAACGAGCGCCGCCGACCCATCGATGGCAGCGTCACCGATAGTCAGATCACCCGATGCCGAAGCAAGGCTCAGATCGCCGCCCGTCGACAGGCTCGCAACATCCAGCCGCCCGCCTGCATCGAGCTTGGCGGAGCCCGCGGCCAGCAGCCGGCCGCCGTCGAGCGTCGCGGCAGCCGACAGCGTCACCGCTCCGGTCGAGGCGAGCGAGCCGATCGCGAGCGAACCCGCCGTCGAGACGGCCAGCACGTCGCGGGCCGCCACGGTGCCGAGAGCCATGTCGCCCGCCGCGGAGAGGGCGGCGTCGCCCGCCGCGTCGAGCTGCGTGGCCGCGATGCCGGCGCGCCGCGAGACGATGGTCAGCCCCCCGGACTCGGCACCGATGGTGCCCAGCACGATGGCCCCGTCAGCATCGATCGCCACCGCGCGCCCGGCCCCGACGGTCCCCATCGAGACCCGCTCGGCCCGGACGATGACATCGCGGCCGGCCCGCGCCGCGGCGAGCGTCATGGCGCCCGACGTCGAGAGGTTCAGCAAGCGCCCTGCCGACAGGGCATCGGCTTCGATGATGGCGCCTGAGACCGACAGGTCGCCCGCCGCGGCCACGTCCGTGCCGAGAACGATCGCTCCGGTGGCCGAAAGGCGCGCATCGTCGCCCGCCTGAAAGCCCGCCAGACGCAACGCACCAGCCCGTGCTGTCAGATTGGCGCGGCCGCCCGCCGCGAAGGAACCCGTGATATCGATATCGACGGCGCTGATCGTCGCCGCACCGGATACGCGGATGCTCCGCGCGATGAGGCTGCTGCCGGTGGACACGACGGACAGGTCGCGCGTCGCGGTCACATCGCCCAGCGTCAGGCCTGCCATTGCGAACAGAATCGCATCCTCGGCCGAATCGAGCGCATCCGCCACGATGCTCGCCCCGGTCGAGGCGATCGTCAGCCTGCCGGCCACCGTCGCCGCACTGGTGAGATCGATGGCACCACGCGCCGACAGGCTGGCCGTTCCTGCACGCAGGCTCGCCAGTTGCAAAGCGCCGTTCTGGGCTGTCAGGGTCGCTGTGCCGCCAGCGGTCAGGGCGCCGGTCATCGTGATGCTCGTCGCGGCGCTCAGGCTCGCATCGCCGGCCGCATCGAGCGCACCGGCCGTGATGCCGTCGCCTGCCGAGGTGATCGTCAGCCCGCCGGCCGTCGTCGTGGCGCCGGTCAGGTCAATCGCGCCGCTCGCCGACAGGCTCGCGTGTCCGACCCGAAGGCTCGCCAGCTGCAGCGCGCCGTTCTGGGCGGTCAGCGTCGCGGTGCCGCCAGCGGTCAGGGCGCCGCTCAGCGTGATGCCCGTCGCGGCGGTCAGGTTCGCATCGCCGGCCGCATCGAGCGCGCCCGCCGTGATGCCGGCTCCGGTCGAGGTGATCGCCAGCCCGCCGGCCGTCGTCGTGGCGCCGGTCAGGGCGACCGCGCCGCTCGCCGTGAGGGTGGCCGCCGCGCCGGACGAGAGCGCGCCGACGGTCAGCGCGCCGCCGGACGTCGCGAGCGTGGCGCTGCCGGCATTCGTCAGCGTATCGACCGTCAGGTCCCCCCCGGCGTCCAGCCGGATTGCGCCTGTGCTGGCGACGAGGGTCATCACATGCGTCGGGCCCGTCGTCGCCAGATGGATGTCCCCGGCCAGGCTGCTCGCCGACACGGATGGCGCGGCAAAGGCCAGGGCTGCCGCCGCACTGCCGATGCCCGCGCCGGCGACGAACGAGATGACGCCGCCGCTCTGGCTGGCATCGATGAGGGCGCCGGCGTCGCCGTTGCCGAGAAGGCTGCCGGCGGCGGTAAGCAGGATCGAGGCGCCGCCCACCGGCGCTACCAGCGCGCTGGTGACCGAGCCCAGGACCATGTCGCTGCCGGACGACAGCGCGACCCGGCCGGCAGCGCTGACGATTGCCCCACTGGCCATCGCGATCCGGCTCCCCGTCAGGTCGAGCGCGCCGCTCGTGGCGCGCGCCCGGCGCAGCACCTCGATGGCACCATCGGCGCTCGCCGTCAGGCTGACACCGGCCTCGAGGTCGCCGATCCTCAGCGCAGCGGGCGCTTGGCCGGCGATGGTCGGCGCCGCGAGCCAGGCCGAACCGCCGATCCGGCCCGAGATCTCGCCGGCCGCGCCGATCTGGACCGCCAGTGCCGCCGACAGGGAGCCGACATCGCCGCTGGTGTTGAGTTGGATCGTGCTGGCCGAAATTGCGACGCCCGGCAGGTAGCTCTGGATTCCCCCCGCCCCGGCAGTGAGCGAGACCGTGCCGGAGGCGAAGATGCGCCCGATCTGCGCGCTTGCCGCATTCGCCACGAGGTGGACGTCGCCCGCGGCAGCCGAAGCCGAGACCAGCCGGCCGCCGATCTGATAGGTCAGCGGCGTCGCGGCGGAGCCGATGCCGCCGCCGCCGGCGACCAGAACGAGGTCGCCGGCGGTCTGGATCTGGACGGCGTTGCGCGGCGTGGTTCCGTCCGCGCCGATCGCGACCGTGATCGCCTGTGGCGCCTGCAGATTGATGGTTCCCGTCGCGGTCACGCGGCCGATCGTCAGCGTGCCGCCGGCCGAGTTCGGGGTCGCGGTCGACTGCACATAGACGTCGCCCTGGGCGGAGCCCGAGAAGGTGCCGCTCGCATTGATGAAGAGCGGCGCCGTCTGCTTGACGTCGACCCGGACCAGCGTGACGCCGGCCGGCACCTGGTTGAGATCGGCGACCTCAACGAGGCTGCCGTCCTGCCGCTGTCCCATGATCCTGACCGTGCCCGGCGTGGTCGCGACGGCCAGCGCCGCGAGCTGGTCGCTGCTGATCGAACCGCTGCGGATATCCGAAAGCGCGACCTGCATGTCGGGCGCCAGCGAACCGATGCTGCCGGCGATGTTCAGCGTGACGTCATGGCCGATGACCAGCGCCGTGCCGTTGCCGACGACGCCGGAGGCCGGCTGCAAGGCCGATTGGTTGATCGCAGAGACGAGCTGCCGATCGGTCCAGACCGCGTCGCCCGCGATGCGGGTGGCAAGCCCCGTCGCCGCGTCGGCATCGGTGGTCCGGAAGCTGTAGTTGCTCTGGAGCGTCGCAGGCTGGAACCGCGCCTGCGTCGACCAGCCGGCGCCATAGGCCGTCTCGAAGGCGCCGGCATAGCTGGCGTAGCGCGCGGTGGCGTAGTCCTTGACCTGCTGGGCGCTGGCGGTGCGGCCGAGCGCGGCGTCGGCGAAGGCCTGGTAGAGCGGGACCGCGGCGTCGCTGAGCCGGAAGACGCCATTGACGTCGACGCTGCCATTGCGGATGAGCGCCGCGTAGAGCCCATAGGCCTGCGTCACCTGCAACTCGAAGGTGGCGATGCTGGCCAGCGCCGCAGCATCCGCACCCTCCGCCGAGGTCAGCTTCAGCGCGCGGGAGACCTGCGAAAGTTGCTCGGCGCTCAGCGCCTGCGCCGCGGTCTGGCCCGTGGCCGAGACGAGCCTGCCGGCATTGACGTCGATGCGGACATTGCCGGCGCCGCTGCTGATCTCGCCGACGCGCAGATCGCCCGTGAGCTGCGCGACGCCGATGTCGCCCAGCGCTGAGACATTGACGACGCCGTCGACGAAGGTGCCGTTCGGGAGCCGTGTCGCGACCGCCTGGAGCTTCATCAGGTTGGTCAGGGAGCCGATGCCGCCATTCTCGCTGGAGAGTGTGATGTTGCGGCCGATGACGTGGGTCGCAACCGAGGTCACGGCCTCGAGGCTGCCGGTGGCATGCACCTTGATGTCGCCATAGGCGTTCGGGTTGCCGTCGGCGCGCAGGGCCAGCACCCGGGCGCCGCCGGTGATGTCGAGATTGATTCCGCCACTGCCGGTGATGGCGCTGAGCTCGGCGCCGCTGGTCAGCGTCGCCTTGATCGCCGCCGATTGCGTGCCGATCGAGTCACGCGCGGTCAGGTTCAGGTTATTGCTGAGGATCGTGGCGTTATTCGTCTGGGTGATGCTGCCACCCGAGGCAACGATCGTCGTCGTGCCGCTCGGATTGACGATGGTACCGTTCTGCAGAACGGAACCGTTCGAGGTGATGTTGACGCGGCCTGCGGCATTGCCGGCGAAGCTGATCCCGAAGGGGTTGTCCGCCTTCACCGAGGCCGTGACCTGCACGAAGGCGCTGGTGGCGTAGTTGTAGTCCCAGACCGCCTGCGATGCGCCGGGCTGGCCGACGAAGCCGCGATCGCAGTAGTTCGGCGAGCCGCCCTGGCAGCCACCATAGCTGGCGGAATTGTTGATGAAATCGAGATGCCCGCCGGTGATCTCCTGGGTCAGGCCGACATGGGTGAGGCCGAGATTGTTGGTCAGGCGTCCCGAGACCCCCGTGGCGCTGGGCGCCTGGGCCGAGCGGGACCACCAGTAGCGCGGATCGGCGCCGGGGTTTGTGCTGGGCGACTGCGCGTCGACATAGACCCAGGGGTTGCTCGACGTGCCAGAGTTGTAGACCCAGTAGGAGACGACGTCGCGCTGGTTGCGGTTGGCGACCGTCAGGCCCACCTTCTCGAGCAGCGCCTGCTGCGTCCATTCGTAGCGCGTGCCGGCGACGGGGGTGTAGCTCGTCGTGTCGCCGGAGACGAAGACGACCGGCGCCGTGGTGCCGAGCACGGGTTGGGCGCCGTTGTTTGTCTTGTAGACGGCGATGCCGGAGCCCGGCGTATAGGCGTAGACCGTCGTGTTCGGCCCCGAGGTGATCAGGCGGTCGACGATGGTGATCTTGCTGACGCTCGCGGCGACGCCGACGCCCGTGCCGGTATTGACGCGGTTGACGACAAGGTCGAGCCCGGAGGTGTTGTTCAGGCTGACATCGCCGAAGCCGCCATTGATCTTGATCGAGCCGAGGGTGTTGGTGCTGATGATCTGGCCATCGAGCAGCACCGAGCCGCCACCCGAGGAGGCATTGACGTCCCAGAGGACCAGGCGATCGTTGGCGAGATCGTAGTAGAGTGGGACCGCGCTCTGGTTTGCCCAGGCGCCGCCCAAGGCCTCCTTGAGGCCGACTTCAACATAGCCGCGATCGAGGTAATCCTGGCGCAAGTTCCGAAGGCGCGCGGCCATGCCGGCATCGACCGTTCCCGACCAGTTGGTGATGCGTCCCGCCTCGATCGAGGCGTTGATGTTGATCGTCGTCGCCTTGATCGCGACCTGCGCGCCGTAGATTTTGGGTAGGCTGCCCGCGACTGTCGGGTTGCTCTCCCGGTAGGTCGGCACCGTCGGGATGACCCTGAAGTTGATGTCGTTGCCGATCGTGTAGCCACCGGTGCAGTTGTAACCGGAATCGGCGATGTAGCCGGCGCAGTTGCCAAAGAACTGCAGCGACCAGTTGCGTGTCGCGCCGTCGGCCTGCGTGCCGTAGAGAAAGTAGTTGAGGTTCGTTGCGCCGGCCGCAACCGCGAGCGCATTGGCAGCGGCGTAGATCGCCTCGTCGGCGCTGAAGCTGGAGGAGCCGGCTCCGCCGCCGGGATAGACGATATAGGCGCCGTATTCGCCCTGCGGCGAGCCCCCCGCATTATACATCCCGTTGGGTCCGTTCGAGGACACGGCCACGGCGCCGTTGGGAACGGTCGCGTTGAACTGGAGCGAGTCGATGCGCTGCCCCGAGAAGCCGAAGGAGCCGAGCGTGTTGTTGATCGAGACCACGCCGGCGAGGTTGGTGATGTCGCCCGCGATCAGCAAAGCCGGCCCCTGGCCGCTGCTGTCGAGCGCGCCCGCATAGGCGTTGTCGACGGTGATGACCGGCGTCGCGTCGGGGTTGCTGTTGCGCGTCAGGCCACCGGTGGCGCCGAAGATCTGGCCGCCCGTCGATTCCGGGATATAGGCCCCGCCATCCAGCACCAGATAGGCGTTGCTGCGGTTGACCACGGTGATTGAGGGACCGCCCCGGGCCGTCAACGTCCCGCTGCCCGAGACCGTGCGGCCGCCGACATAGACATTGCCACCGGCGGCATAGAGCTGGCTCAGCCGCACGGCCTTGACCGGCGCGCCGTTGACGCCTGCGATGAGCGTGCCGGCGACCGAAGCGTCATAGCGCGCATTGATGTAGGACACCGCGTCGAAGGCGGTGTTGTAGTTCGCGGTCACCGGCGCGCCGCTGACGAAGCGGATCGTCGGCGTATCGTTGACGCCGCATTGCTGCGCCGCATGGGTCCCGCAGCCGATCTCGATGCGCTGCGTGTTGTAGATGCCGGCCGTGGCCGTGCCGTTCATCACCAGCGTCGAGGAGGAGGAGGCTCCGGGGCTGCTGCTGCCGTTGGTGACGGGGATGAAATAGAGCTGGTAGCCATGGCCGGTGCCGTCGGCATTGGCGTTCAGAAGCCCGTCATAGCCGCCGAGCGTGACGTTCTGCGCGCTGGAGATGGTCGCGCCGGAGGCGACCTCCACACGGGCATGATTCTGCAGGTCGGTCGAGGCGTCGGCATCCGGCACCGCGATCAGCCCGCGCACATAGCCCAGCGCGGTTGCCCGGCCGGTGAGGCTGTTGGTCTTCAGCCCCGAGCCGTCGCGGCCGGCGGTGACGTTGACGTCGCCGAGGCCGAGCAGCGTCGCATTCGCGCCGATCGTCACGTCGTTGCGCGTCTTCACGGTCACGTTGGCATCGGCGACGCCAACGCCCGCGAGGCCGTAGGTGCTGACATAGGCGTTGGCCCGCACGTCGGCGGTCGTATAGGTGCCGAGATTGATCACGCCGAAGGAGGTCACGGTGCTGCGCAGCCCGAGCGTGACGGCGTTGTCGACTTCCGCGCTGTAGCGGGTGGTGACGCCGGCGCCCTGAAGCAGACCGCCCGTCGTCAGCGTCGCCGTGTCATCGCCGGTGAGTTCGCTCCAGGCCTGGATCAGGATCGGCCCGGGCGCCCCGGTCGGGCTCGTGCCGGCGGCCAGCACGACATCGTCGCCCAGCACGACTCGCGAGGTGCCGGAGAGGGTCGTGGTCGAGGTCGCGCCGGCGCCGTTGATGCCGCCGCCGGCCGCAGCCTGAACGGACGCGCCGAGATCGAGCTGTTCGAAGGCGTTGCGGCTCGTCAGCGAGATGGCTTGCACACAGCTCGACAGGAAGCAGCCCGCCGTGTTGGGACCGGCGGCGACGATGTTGGCGCGGGCGCCGAGCTCGGTCAGCACCGTGACGTTCGCCTCGGTCTTCGCCAGAGCGGCGCTGGCGCCGAGCGCAGCCGCCTGAAGGCTGTCGACGAGCGCGGCATAGCGGGTGGCATGGCTTGCGGCGACCGTGACGAGGCCGGTGTTGATGACGACGTCGCTGCCGAGCGAGGCCGTGACGGCGCCGTTGGCGGAGGTCGTGCCTTCGGCACCGGAGCCGGCGAAAATGCCACCGCTGCCGGCCTGCGCATGCACGATCTGGGTGTCGCTGCCCGTGGCCGCGACCGCGAGGCTGCCGCTGCCGGCGGCGTCCATCCGGACCCCGTCGCCGAGCGAGGCGGTGGTGCCGGTGTCGGCGCTGGCATCGGCCGTGACCGCGCCGATGGCGGCGACGCCGCCAAAGCTCACGCCGCTGGCCGTGGCGCCCTGGGCCGTGGTGTTGCTCGCCGCGACCGTGACGATGGCCGCAGGCAGCCGGACGAGATTGCCGACTGAGGCGGTCACCTGGGCGCCATTGGTGGCCGAGGCCCTGGTGCCGGTCGCGCTGACATAGTTGGAGCCCGACGCCGCGAGCGCCGAAGCGGCCGCCGAGAGGCCGCCGCGCGAGAAGCCCGCCGTCGAAGCGGACAGGTTGACGGCGTCGCCGAGCGTGGTGCCGAAAACCGAGCCGGTGGCGCGGACGGAGAAGGTGCCCGCCGTGAACTGCGCGACCGGGGGAAGGCCCGCATTGCCTTCGATCATCGCCTTCACGACCGGCGTGACCGTGGCGTTGGCGATGGCCGCCCCGACGGCGAGCCCGCCGGACACGGCCACACCCTGGGCCAAGGCCTTGGCGTCGGGCGACGCGTCGGCCCGCACCGCGATCGTGCCCGTACCGACATGGGCGCTGGCCCCGGTGCGGATGACGGCCTCGACGTTGGACGAGTCGGTCGCGTCCGCTCGGGCGCCGGCACCGGCCGCGAGCAGACCGCCCGCGCCCGCCACCGCCGCGGCATGGGCGGCGCCCTGGCTGCTGGCACCAAGGGTCAGCCCCGACCCGCTCAGCTGGGCGCCGGTGGCGAGACTGGCCGAAACCGTGCTGTTCGCCGTGCTCGTCGCCAGCGACACGCCGAGCGCGAGCCCGCCCGCCACCGTCGCGCCGAAGGCATCCGAGCGGCCGGTCTGGCTGTTGGCAGCGTTGACGGAGGTCGCGCCGGTGACGGTCAATGTGCCGCCGAGCCTGGCCGTCACGGTGTTGGTGAGCGAACCGGACGCGACCGCTGCGCCCGCCGCGGCTGCGAGCGCCCCGGCTCCCGCACGCGCCTCGACGCGGGCGGCCGAGCCCGCACCATCGGTCGAACTGGCGCTCAGCGCGATCGAGCCGGTGGTCACGGTGATCTGGTCGAGCGTGGCTGAGACGTTGTCGCCCACATTGGTGTAGGCGGTGGCCGCGCCGACGCCGGCCGCGCCGCCGACCCCGACGCCGGTGGCCAGGTTGGTGGTCGTCGTGAGCGACAGCGCGGTGACGGCGACCGAGCCGCTCGCGATGCTGCCGCCGGTGACGGTCGCCGCGGTGCGCGAACTGGCCGCGTCGAGCAGAGCGCTGGCGCTTTGCGAGACCGGCGCGACGATGCGGCTGCGATTGGCCGTGAAGAAGCTGTATTGCTGCGCCGCATAGCTGCGGACCTCGGCATCGGTCGCCGTCCGGCTAAGGGCCGCGCTCGCCTCGGCGCGATACGCGGCGAGGCCGGCGGTGCTCAGCGTCAGCACGCCGTTCGCGACAGTGCCATTGACGAGGAGACGGGCATAGGCGTCATTGGCGGCGCTGCGAATCTGGTCGTCCGTCGCGTTCGGCAGTGTCGCGGCAACGGTGGCGCGATAGGCGGAGACGCCGGCATCGCTCATCAGATAGGCGACGGTGCCGCCGCTGAGGGCGGCGTAGCGCTGGGCGGCCCAGTTGCGAACCTGCGCGTCGCTGGGGCTGGTGATGCCGAGCGCGGTCGCGGCCGTGCTGCGCAGGCCTGCCACACCCAAGTCGCCGAGCGTCAGCGCCCCGTTCGCCACCGTGTCGTTGGCGAGCAGCAGATCGTATTCGGCCTGCGCCGCGTCGCGCAGAGCCGTGTCCGTCATCGATGCGCCGGCCGTGCCGAGAAGGCTGCGATAGGCGGCGACTCCGCTGGCGCTCAAAACGAGATCGGCGTTACCGGCGGTGAGCTGGCTGACGCGCGCGAGCGTCCCGTCGCCATTGGCGTTGAGCTCTGCACCCGCGCCGGCCGGCGTGCCGGTGCCGACGGAGATCACCGCGACGGAGGCCCCGATGCCGGCCGAGCCGCCGACGCCGAGCGTCACCGTCCGGGCGTCGACGATCCGCTCCGACGTGGCCGAGGCCGAGACAGCGCCCGGCGCCGAGAGCGTCGAGCCTGCGATGTCGGCGAGCACGCGGCTGTCCAGGCTCGCGATGGTGGCGGCGGCGCCGGCGCCCATTCCGCCCGTCGCACCGGTTGCGGTGGTCGGCGTGATGCGCGTCGTCTCGGTCGCGGTGACGGCGACTCCAGCGGCGCTGCTTGGGCGCAGGGTCGCGACGACGCCGTAGAGCCCGGCGCGGGTCTCGTTCTCGACATCGATGAAATTGACCATGCCCGCGACGCCGGCGGAGCCGCCGGCCGCGCCGCCGGTCGCCAGCAGCGTGAAATCGTTGAGGCTACGCGCCGCCACGGCGAGCGCGCCGTTGAGGTTGAGCATGGTCTGGCCGGCGCCGCCGCCGATGGTGGCGAGCGTCGTGTTGCGGCTGGTGCCGACGGTGAAGGCACTGCCGAGCCCGACCCCGACGCCCGCAGCGCCAACCGTCGCCAGCCCGTAGAAGCCGTTGCGGCTCTCGGCGTTGACCGCGACGCGGCCGGCGGTGGCGAGGCCCTGGTCGAGCGTCGCCGCCGTCGTCGCCGCGAAGCTGTTGACGATGCCCGACGCCGCTGCCCCGGCCGCCCCGACGGCGAGGCCGATCACGGTCCCGGTGGCCGATTGCGAGGCGTTCGCCGCGATGTCGAGGGCCGTGACGCCAAGCCCGATGAAGCCCGGCGTCGTGGTGCCGAGCGTGCTGTTGGTCAACGCGGCGCGGGTGCTGCGCTGCATGATCGTGTTGGCGTCGGCGCCCGCCGCCGCGACGCCGCCGATCGAGCCGACGGTGATGAAGGTCGCGGCATAGGAATGGCTCGCGGCCTCGATCGCGACAGCCGTCGAATCCGTTCCCGAAAGACGCGTGTTGACGGCGCTGGCGTGAATCGTCGCGCTGGTGCTGCCGCCGAGCACAGTGCGGACGGGTACGACGGTGATGGCCGCCGAGATCGGGAAGATCGCGACGCCGCCGGTCACGGCATTGGCCAGGACCGATTGCTGGGAGGTGGCGACGACGCCCAGCCCATGAATGGTGCGCGCCGTCATCGCCAGCGAGGGCTGGGCGGCGCTCGGCCCGGTCGCCGTGCTCAGGTCGAACGCTGTGACCAGCTGGCCGGCTTCATAGCTCAGCGAGCCGGAGCCGCCGGCCCGCGCATCGACCGTGCTGCCGGCCCCGATCGAGGCCGCAGTCGTGCCGCCGATCGTGTTGTTGACGACCGACAGGCCGCCCGCGACGGAGGGCGCGCCCAGCGTCGCGCCGAGCGCGCCGGCCGAGACGGTGATGCGGTCCGTGTTGGCGGCAAAGAGGCCGAGATTGTTGCCGGCGAGGATGTCGGCGCCCGTCACCGTGGCGGCGACGTCGGTGGCGATGCTGTTGTTGGCGACGGAGCCGGCCAGCCCGACATTACGCGACATGGCGATGCCGATGGCGAGCGTGTCGATCGTGGCCGTCGAGGTTGCGCGCAGGACGACGTCGCCCGAGGCGCGGATCGTCGCATCGGCGACGGTGGCGTCGGCCTCGTTGGCGATGTCGCTCTCGACCACCGAGAGACCGATCGCTGCCGTGCCGATGCCGATGCCCAGCGAGCCGGCGCTGGCGCGGATCGTCGAGCTGACGGCGCCGGCGACCTCCAGGCCCGCCGCGGTGATGGACGTGGCGCTGCCGGCGATGCCGGCGCGGGCGATGTTTCCGATGGACTGCAGCACGACCGAGGCCGTGCCGGCGAAGGCACCCGTCGCAACGCCGAGCCCCACCGCGACGCCGGTGATGGTGGCGCCGTCCTGCGCGCGCACCCTGACAAAGCCGCCCGCCGTCAGGTCGACCTGGTCGATCGTGGCGAGATGCGACTGGGCGACGCGGTTGACCAGCAGCGAGACGCCGACATTGTTGGTGCCGCCTTGCGCCACGCCGGCGATGGCGACGATCGCCGCGCCGGTCGGGTTGGCGGTCCCGTTATTGGCGGCGGAGCCGGTGAAGTCGATCTGGCGGGTGTCGGTGCGGGCGAAGAGCTGGCGGCCGGTGATCAGCGCGTCGAGGGTGGCGTTACGGCTGCCATCAGACAAGACCAGCACGTCACCGCGCGTCGTGATCAAGGCGGGCGTCGTCGAGCCGCCGTCGATCATGGCCCGGATCGTCGGCGTCACGGTGTTGAAGACCAGCGAGCCTGCCAGCCCGTTGCCGCCGAGGCCTGCGCTGATCGCACTGGAGACGATGCGGCTCGCTCCCGAGGCGGTGACGCTGAGGCTCTGGACCGTGTCCAGCCGCGAGCGCGTCACCTTGGCGCTGACGGCGTCCTCGCCGTCGGGGTCGCCGATCTCGGTATAGGTCAGGGCGACGCCGATGCCGTTCTTCGCGCCGGCATAGGCGGCGCCGCCGCCGATGCCGATATCGGTCGTCTGATAGGCGTTGACCGCGACCGCGTTGGCACCGAGCGAGTAGGTGCCGGCGAGCAGCGTCGAATCCGAGATGGCCGCGGAGACACGGTCGGTCACCAGCCCGAGCGCGACCGACATCGCCGCGGCGCCGTTGCCGCCCGGCGCACCGGCGAAACCGAGCCCGACGGCGGTGATCCGCCCGCCCGCCAGCGCCTGGACGCTGGTGTTGCCGATATTGGTCAGCGTCGAGCCGGCGATATGGGCGTCGGTGCTGTTATCCAGCTTGGCATAGGCGATCGCGCCTGCGAGTGCGGCCGAGGGCGCACTCGCATTGGAGAGGTTAAGCGCGGCCGAGCCCGAGCCGATCTCGACGATGCTCGAATTCAGCGCCCTGACAGCCGTCGAGAGTGACTGAAACTTGTTTTCGATGCGCGCGCCGTCGATCCAGGCCGAGGTGCCGAGCCGGGTCGAGGCCATCGCGGCACTGCCCGCGAGCCCGAGGGAGGGACTGCCCCCGCCTTGTGCCGAGGTCGCCGCGGCGACCTTGGTAAAGAACGGATCGTCGCCGAGGACATCAATGGTTCCGTCGGAGGAGACGGGATCGATCGCCGCCGCCGCGATCGAGGCGGCTGTCAGCCGCCCCGTGGTCGCAGCCTGGATGGTGAGCGAGTCTGTTCGGATCAGCCCCTGTGTGATGCCCGTCCCGCGCAGCCTGTCGTCGGAGAGGTCGCCGGCGTTGTCGCCGATAAAGGCTCGGGTGATCGTGGTCGCATCGAGGCGTGCGACCGAGACGCCGAAGCTGCTGCCGCCGGAGCTCGCTCCCGCCAGGGCGCCGCCGAGCGAGAACAGCGAGACGAACTGCTCGGCGCGCAGATCGACGAGATCGGCGGTGATCAGCGCGCGGTTGCTGATCGAGGCGAGGGTCTGGTTGTTGAGCCCCGCCAAAGAGACCATGCCGTTGAGGGCGACGCCGGCGGAACGACCCGAGGAGGTCGCGACGACGAACATCTTGTCCGAGGTCGTCGCGGTCACCGCCAGCTCCCCGGCCGTGACGGTCGCGCCATCCGCGATGGCGGCGACGGTGCGGCTGCTGCGGCCGATGTCGAGCAGGGTCCCGCCCGCGGCCGAGCCGGCGCCGCCCTGGACACCGCCCGTGAAGCCGAAATTGCCGCCGCCGTCGATGCTGTGGACGGTGGTGTCGGCCGAGACGCTGACGGCCCGGCTCCAGGCCTGCTCGTAGCCGTCCGCCAGCGTCGTCCGCATACCCCCGCCCAGCGCGGCGGCCGTGATCGTCGCCCCGCTGGCGATATAGGCGGAAGTCTCGTTGTTGACGCGGAAATAGTCGACCGAACCGGCCAGCCCGAGCTGCGAAGAGGACGAGCTGGCATTGGCGTAGGTCGTCAGGATGTTGTTGACGACGCCGAGATTGCCGTTGAGGTGCGAGATGGCCTCCGACAGCCCGGCCCAGTCCGTCCAGGTGTTCGAGATCGGCATCTCGTTGGTCGCGCCGACGCCGACGCGGTAGGCGCTCACCGTCGCGTCGGGGCCGATATAGGCGGTCGAGTGGTGATCGTAGTTGCCGACGGCGATGCCGAAGGAGAGCGAGATCTGCGCCTGGGGGTTGGCGGCTGTCGGGTCCTTGGACGTGGAATTGGTCGAACTGTCCGCGATCAGGCGCACGCCGAAATCGGACTGGCGGCTTGCCACCGCGACATTGCCGTTGGCGTAGATGGAGGGCGCCGCTCCGCCCGCATCGGCCCCGATGAAGGCCTTGGCGCTGAGGCCACTCTCGGCGATCGCGATGGCACTGCCGACCTTGGCGGGGACGCTGCTGCTGCCGCTGCTGACCTTGCCGAGGATCTTGGTCAGGAGGTCCGACGCCGTCGAACCGGCATCGCCGGCGTTGAAGAGCGCGTTGTTTCCGACCGTTGTCGTGGCGCTGGTCGCATTCTTGGTGGTGTCGGAGACCGCCTGCACGGTGAGGCTCCCGACCTTGTTGGCGGCGCTGCCGAGCGAGGCGCCAAACTGCGCCTCCGTGGCCGCCTTGTAGTCGGAATAGGCGAAGGCGATGCCGCCGACGCTTCCCGCCGAGGCCATCGCCGTGGCCGAGGTCGAGAAGCTGTTGGTGGTGAGGGCCGAGACGCTGACGTTGGTCGCATAGCCGGCGTTGATGATCGCGCCGGAATGAACTTTGGCCGCGGTCGAGACGTCCACGGCGCCATAGGCGACCGTCGCCGCGACGAGGCTCTGCCCGGTCGTCAGCGTCAGCGCCGTGACGCCGAGCTTGATATCGTTCGACGCTCTGACGTCGAGATTTCCACCGACCGTGATCCGCGCGCCGGAGGCGACGTCCGCCTTCACCTCACCCGCGATCTCGCCGATCGAAACCGCGGCGCCCCAGGGAAAATTGCCCGAGAGCGTGATCGCCGGCAGCGAAGCCTCCTGCCGGCCGCTGGCGCTGACGACGACGTCCCGTCTCGCCTCGATCACCGCGGACGACTGGATCTCGACCTTCGACGAGAGCGTGCTGCCGACATAGGACCCGTTCAGCCCGAACATGGCGCCGCCCAGCGTCTGCGCGGCCAGCGCGACAAGCGTTTCCGCATTCGGATCGATGAAAGACGACACCGCGCGCGCATCGGCCGTCATCACGATGTCGCGGCCCATGATGGTGCCGGAGACCTTGATGCCCGCCTCGGCGTTGGCGGCCCCGGAGAGCAGCGTCTGCGATTGGCTGGCGGTGAGCGTCACATCGCCGGCCGAGAAGGCGCTGCCGGCGCTGACGCCCGCGAGCAGCTGGCCCGCGACCTCGATCTTGGGCGCTTCGAGCGTGATGTTGCCGGAGTTGCCGAGCGACGCATTGGTCGCGGAAAGGGCCCCCGCCTGGCGGTTGAAGTTGCGCGTATCGATGAGGCCGTCGCCCCGGATGGTGATGCTGTTCGTGGCCTCCAGCGACACATCCGTGCCGTTGGTGATCATGTTGGCGTTGCCGCCCGTGCCGATGACGATATTGACCGGGTCGATGTAGAGCAGGCCCGCCTTGCCGTTGCGGGCGGAGAGGTCGACGTCGATGGCGCCGAGCGTGACCGTGTCCCTGGCGCTGAGCTCGAGGAAGCCGCCATCGCCGCTCGTGCCGGCCGTTCCGCGGAAGATCGCACCGTCCGCGACATCGAGATTGGTGCCGGCGAAGACGATGGCCGAGCCCGCCTTGGCGGCGATGTCCCGCGCGGCGCTGACGTCGAGAATCGCGCCGCGATCGATCGAGATCGCGGCATCCGAGGTGATCGAGACCTTGCCGCCGTCTCCCGTGTTGACTGCTGGTTCCGCCGCGGCGGCCAGGCGAGGCAACGGGGCGGTGCCGGTCGCGGTGATCTTCGCCGCCGCGGCGATCGTGACGCCATTGGTCGAGCGGATGCTGACGGTCCCTGCGGCGCGGCGCCCCGTCGCGTTGGCGCTGAGCTGGCCCGACACACGGACCGTGTCGGCGGCGACGATCTCGATGCCGCCGCCCTTGCGGGCGACCATCGCCCCGCCATGCCGCAGCCCGGTCGTGTTGACGCTCTCGGAGAAGGCCGTGCGATGGCGCTGGCGGCGCTCGGCGACGTCGACCGGGGCGGCGTTCGCCCGGATCTGACCGGCGACGCTGACAGAATGGCCGTTCAGCGTCACGCCGCGCCGGGCATTGATCGTCCCGTCGATGGTGATCCGCCCGTCCGGCGATACCGGCACGTCATTCGCCTTGAGGCGGGTCGCCAAAGCCTCGTCGACGACCCCGTTGGGGCCGATCACCCGCTCGAGGAAGTCGCGCGTCGGCGTGTTGACGGTGAGCTGACCCGTGTTGATCACACCGTTGGGGCCGACGGTGAAGCCGGCTGAATCGGAGAAGTAGACATGGCCGCCGATCCGGCCGTTGCGATAGGAATTCAGGATGCCATCGATGACGACCGGCCCGTCCCGGACGATGTTGACCAGCACGCCGGTGTTCTGCGGCAGGTGCAGGTTGACGGTCGTTCCGGCGCCCTGCTCGAAACGCGAGAACGAATTATAGCCCGCCCCGCCGGAGATCGTCTGCGTCGTGATCGTCGTGGTCGTGCCGCTGACGGCGACGTTCGTCTGCGTCCGGCCGTCGGGCGTGATCAGGTTCTGCGCGAAGGCCGGCGCATTCCAGAGCGCCAGCGCCATCGCCTGCCCGACGAGACAGCGCTGCCGCGACGCCCGCAGCACCGAATGCAGCCGCGGCAAGCGCGGCCTGTCGGCCGCGGCGACGGCATGCGCCGCGGTGGTGTCTCGGGAGCGTGGAGCGCGGCGCGACGTCATGGCGTCAGAGCTTCTCTTTCGCGAGCGCGTCGAGGGCCGGGTCGAGCCCGCGGGGCGACAGCGGCAGCGCCACGTCGCGCCCGGCCGCGTCCTTGAACACGATGCGCCCAGCCTCGCTGGCACGGCGCCATTGCCGCAGCACCTCGTCGCCGACAGCCGCATCGGCAAAGCATCCCGCCGGAATGCAGCGCCGCCACCCCAATTCCACCGGCTTGGCGTCCTTGTCAGCCATGATGATTTGGACGCCGCTGGGGAACGACACACTGACCGGCATCACCGCCGTGACACGCAAGGGTTCTCCGGCAGTCAGGCGGCCCAGCGCGACCTGAGCGATCGGAGTTTGCTGGCCTTGTGCCTGCATCGACTGTGCGACCTCGCAGATCCGCGACGCCTTGCCGTTCTCGCCAACGCGCTGGCAGCGCAGCGTCCAGTCGCCAAAACTCGCGGTGGTGACGCTCGGCTCGGTCGGGACAGGCTGGGAAGCCGGAGCGGCAGGCGCCGCGGTAGCGCCCGGTCTCGGCGCCGGCGCCTGGGTCTGGGCGAGGCTGGTGGAGACCAGGGGAGCCAGGGCCATCAGCACCAAGCCGACACGAGTGCGATCCAAAACCCTGCTCCTTGCCCATGCTTCGCGAAGGCGGCGATCAGCGCGCCCGGACGGTTGATTTCTCAAAACCGTGCAGACTGTGCAATATGGGAGTCAAAAATGGTCACTGTGCAGCGCAGCAGGCTGCACCGGGCACAAAGCGCCGCGCTCAGGCCACGGCGAGCCGCGATCGACCTCGCGGACCCGCGGCGGCGATCAGGATCGCACTGAGCCCGAGGGCCAGCGCGATCGGCCCGAACATGCCCCAGACGCCGAGCTTGCTGAGCAGGGCGAAGAAGGCGAGAGGAACGAAAACCGAGACCAGGCGCCCGAGCCCCCAGGCCAGCGACGTCACCGAAGCGCGCGTCTGCGTCGGCACGATCTCCGCGGCGTAGACGCCGAGCACGCTGGCATAGACGGCGCTGCAGAAGGCGAAGGCGATGCCGATTCCGATGAGGACGGCGAAATCCTCGGCCATCGCGAAAGCGAGCCCCATCAGGGCCATCGCGCAGGCAACGGCGATCAGGCAGACGCGACGTTCGATCCGGTCGATCACAGGCGCGACGAGCAGGTTTCCGAGGATCGGCCCGATCATGATCAGGCCGGCTGCAACCACGGAATCGGCGATGCTGAAGCCCTTCTCCACCATCACCGCTCCGCTCATCAGGGGGAATCCGATCGTTGCCCAGGGCGCGAGGGCGTAGACACTGCACAGGAACAGCATGGGTCGCGGCTGTCCTCGCGACGGGTCGGGTTCTGTGGCCGGAGCCGGTGCATCGGGCGCGGGCTGGAGCGGCATCACGCAGCGCGCGCCGGATCTCCCGAAGCGTCGCAAGGCGGCCTCCGCTTCGGCGTGGCGGCCGGCCGCGGCCAGCCAGCGCGGCGATTCGGGCAGCAGCGCGAGCAGCGCCGCAGCGAGCGCGGCCAGAATGGCGCCCGAGCCCAGTGCCCAGCGCCAGCCCTCGATCTCCAGCCATGTCGGCGAGGTCGCGCGCATCAGGAAGATGATTGCGGGAGCGCCGATGAAGGCGAGCCCGGCACAGAGGAAGATCATCGTCCCGCGTCGGCGCGGCGGCATGACATCGGCCAGATAGGCCGCGATCAGAGGCGGGCACGCCCCGATGCCGAGCCCGGAGAGGAAACGGAAGCCGATCAGGGTCGAAGGACTCTGGCTGGCCGCTGCGCCCAGAGACCCGATCGCGACGAAGAGGAGCGCAGCCTGCAGCGACAGGCGCCGGCCGGCCCGGTCTCCCAACCTCCCGAAGACAGGGGCTCCGACGGCACCGCCTGCGAAGATGGCGGCGAGAAACAGCGACAATTCGGTCTGCGTCATCCTGCGCGGCGGAGCCTGGAAGACGGCTCCCAGCGCGTTGCCCAGCGCGACCTCGGCGATGTCGGCGAAGAGCGCCAGCGTCAGGACGGCGAATATCGCCAGCCGCATGCGGCCGAACGGCAGGGCGTCGAGGCGTGCTGCGACCGTCGCATCGGCTGCGGGCGAGGCGTCCCGTTCGGCCTCGCTCGGTCGCTCAAGGGGCGGGACTGCCCCACCCCTCGGCCATGGCGCTGGCGGCGACGATGGCGGTGGCGAGGCTTGGGATCGGGGCGTCTGTCGTTTCACGAAAGGCTTCGTCGATGATTGCGAGTTTGGCGGCCTGGAAGCGAGCATAATCGCCACGGAATGCGCGCGAGAGCCAGAGCCGCGAACGCCCGGGCTGGCCGCTCCATCCGATTGCACCAATCTCGATGGCGGCGGCGAGGATGCGGCCCGTATGCGTACGGGAGATGTTGAACGGGCGTGCCAGCGCCGAAACCGAGGTCACGTCGGTCAGGGCCCTGTCCTCGTGATCGGCGGTGGTGATGTCGAGACCGGCGATCAGCCGGTCCATCAGGTTCCCGCCTTCATCGACCGAGGCGAAAACCGCATAGGTCGCGGGTGGCGTGCGGATCAGGGGGCAAGCGAGGAAACGGTCCGCGACGGCGGGTTCGAGATCGGCCACGAGCGCTGCGCCATCCGCCTGCATGCGGGGGGCACGGCTGCCTCCATCAAGGCCGTCGATCACCGCAAGATGCAGCCGGTACCACTCGCTCAGGCCCCACAGCGTGGCTGCCGCCGGCTCGACCAGCTCGCCGCGCGCGCTGTCGCGCCTCACCGGCTGGATGATGCCGTAATGCAGCGCCTCGGCGAAGGAGGCGGCCGCCGTGTTGCGGCTCGACAGACCGTGGGCGAGCGCAAGATCGACGACGTCGCGGCGGGTGAGGCCGGCCTTGCCGTTGCGCAGCCCACGGAAATAGGCCCCGAGCGTCGCATGCGAGATCAGGCAGCGCTGCTGGGACGAGAACTGGGACGCCAGACGCGGTGCAAGGTTCTGGACCGCCAGAAACCCGCCCGCCAGACGGTGGACCAACCCGGCAAATCGCGGATTGGCCAGTATCTCTGCGACCCGCGCGTCCAATGTCGGCATCCCCCGGCAAGGCGTAGCTTTCAGTGGCCCTAGAACACATGGCGCAGTTTAGAGCAATATGTGAAATTGAAGGTGCGGCCGCAGCGGCCCGTTGGCTGACGCCGTCGCTTGCCGCCTGTCCTCTCCCGGTCGTTCAGGGACGCGGGTGGGCGGAACAATCCGCCATGCCGGTCGCGGTAATGTTGGGATGGGCCATGGCGCGGGGCTCGATCTGCGTTTCCGTCGCTTCCCGAAAGGCTGCTTCGATGGCCGCGAGCTTCGTCGCCTGCACGCGGGCAAAATCCTCCCGGAACGCACGCGAGAGCCAAAGCCGCGACCGCCCGGGAAGGCCGCTCCAGCCGATCGCGCCGCTCTCGATGGCGGCGGCGAGGATGCGGCCGGCATGCGTCCGCGAGATGTTGAACGGGCGCGCCAGGGCCGAAACCGAGGTCACATCCGTGAGGGCCCGCTCCTCATCCCGCGCGGTGGCGACATCGACACCGGTGATGAGCCGGTCCATCAGGCTGCTGCCCTCGTCGACCGAGGCGAAGATCCGATAGGTTGCCGGCGGGGTCCGGATCACGGCGTTGGCCAGGAAGCGCTCCGCCACGGCGGGCTGAAGCCTGGCCAAGAGCGTTGCGCCGTCGGCCTGCAGGCGCGTCGCCCGGTCACCGCCATCGAGGCCGTCGATCGCAGACAGATGCAGCTTGTACCATTCGCTCAGGCCCCAGAGCGTGGCTGCGGCCGGCTCGGCCGGACCGCCGCGGCCGCTGCCGGGCCTCACCGGCTGGATGATCCCGTAATGCAGCGCCTCCGCGAAGAAGGCCGCGGCCGTGTTGCGGCTGGACAGGCCGTGATCGAGCGCGAGATCGACGAAATCCCGTTGGGTGAAGCCGGGCTTGCCGCTGCGGAGGCCGCGGAAATAGGCGCCGAGTACCGCATGCGAGATCAGGCAGCGCTGCTGGGCCGCAAACTGCGAAACCAGCCGCGGCGCGACATTCTGGACCTCCAGAAATCCGCCGGCGAGACGATGGACCAGCCCGGCAAATCGCGGATCGGCCAGCATGTCTGCGACCCGCGCATCCAACGTCGGCATCCGACCCCCCCGGAACGGCACCCTCTGCAGCCACGCCTTGAACACAGGACCCAATCCAGAGCAACACAAGAAATGGTGCGCGGATCAGCGGTCTTATGCGACGTCAGGCTCGCGCCGGATGGCCACGCCACAGCGTCCGCCGCTGGCTTGCAGATCAGCTCCGGGTTTCCAGCAAGCCGTGCAGCAAGGCACCGACCATGGCCCGGTACCGCAGATGGATCTGGTCGGGGGCGATCGGGGGGAGGCTCTGATTGGTCCCGCGCGCGCCATCGGCGAGAAGCTGCGCGACCTCGTCTGCGGAGATGCCGGGTTTGAGCTGCAGCCGGTTCGCCGCCTGGAGTTCGACGAGAAAATCAGCCAGTTGCGACTGGAAGGAAACGGCGGACGCGATCATCAGATCGCGGCAGCGACGGAACGCCTGATCGTTCAGTTCGACCGCATGGGGCGAACTCGCGAGGCGGCGGCGGGTATGGCCGTAGCGGGTATCGAGAATGGTCGCGACGATCGTCACGACATCGCTGCCCTCGGCAAGTGCGGCGCGGCCGGCGGCCATGCCCTGCTCGACGGCCCTGTGGTTGACGTCCTCGATCAGGAGACGGAACGCATCCTCCTTGCCGCTGATGTGATTGTACAGCGTCCTGCGGGTGACATCGATCGCCTTGGCGAGGCCGGTCATGGTGATGTGCTCGTAGCCGTGATCGAGGAAGGCTCGCTCCAGCCGAGATGAGAGTTCCGCGCGTGTCATCATCTCACGTTCCCGATCACGGCCGGTCCATCGGTCAGGGCATCCCCTTCGCCGCGAGAATCCGCCCGGCTGTTCTTGCCCTCCTCCGAGGGGCGAAAGCAATCAATCCCCCAGCCGACCAAGCCATCATCCACTGGATCATGACGATAGGGAAGCGCGACGCCCTGCGCTCCCGGGCTGACGGCCGCTCGCGCAAAAACAGGTCAAGCCACCACGCATCAAAGCAGTCGCCCTGTTGTCGCAGTACATATTCCGGCTTCACACGGATTCCGGAACCTCCGGGCCACACCGCCCAGAGTGACTATTTTTGAATTCTTCGACACGCCCGAGGAACGGCCGTTGACGAAGAGCAGAAGCAAGTGAAATAGCGCGCAGCGTCGTGATGGAACGGCGTTGAACCTAAGGAATCATCATGAATATCAAGATTCTTACGCTGCTTCTCGGCGGCAGCCTTTGCTTGGCCTCGGCCGCCCATTCGCAGAGCGCCGACGACCGCAAATGGGTGGCCCAGTGCCTGAACGACAACCAGGCCGCCAAGGTGAGCACCGCGGTCGTGGCGACCTATTGCACCTGCATGAACAACAAGATGAGCGACGGCGAAACGCGATCGATCACCCAGTGGGAAAAGGCCAATCCGAACGCACGCCGCGCCTGCGAGCAGGAAGCCGGCTGGAACTGAGACACCGTCAAAGCCGCTTCATCGGTCGAGGCGCGCGCGACGCGCGGGCGCCTCTCTGACCCGCCTGACCCATGAAGACCAGCCGAAGACCGAGGCCGCCTGAACCCGACCTCAGGCCGCCAAAGGCGGCTCTGTGCGGGAGTGTCACTGATCGATCGAAAAAAATGGCGCGCCCGAAAGGATTCGAACCTCTGACCCTCAGATTCGTAGTCTGATGCTCTATCCAGCTGAGCTACGGGCGCGTATCGGGGCCACGGCGTTTGCCTGTCGCCCGATGTCGGCGGATTTAGCCGCTCTCCCCCGTCTTGGCAACCCTCAATGTCGCCGGCTCCGGAAAGTTTTGCCCGGGCCTCGCCGTCAGCACGCCTGCGCCCGATCGCGGCGCACTCCGGGGCCTTGCGAAGGCGCCCTGCGCCTCAGCCCTTGAGCGCGAGCAGCGGCAGCGCCGACGTCGCCCGGCGCGCGAGGGCTTTCCCCCGGCTCTTGGGCAGCTTCTCGGCGATGCCGTAGAGTTGCTCGCGGCGGTCCATCTCGCGCCAGACATCCTCCGGCGCGATCCCCATCTCGCTCCAGAGGACCACGAGATTGTAGATCAGATCGGCGCTTTCGAGGATCGTCCGCTGGCGGTCGCCCTGCACCGCCTCGAGCCCGACCTCGAACGCCTCCTCGGCCAGCTTCTTGGCCATTTTCGGCAAGCCTTCGCCTGCCAGCCTCGCGGTGCGCGACAAGGCCGGGTCGAGCGAGCGGGCGCCAAGGATGGCGGCATGCAGCCGGTGGATCGAATCAGCCATGACGGCAGAATCCGCGCGGCCGATGAGGATTTGATGACAAACGCACGACATCAGCCGCGGCGGCGCAGCCCGGCGCTCAATCCTCGATGAATTGCAGCCGGTGAAGCCGCGCATAGGCGCCCTCGCGCGCCAGCAGCGCCTCATGGCTGCCGGTCTCGACGATCCTGCCCTCTTCGAGAACGACGATCAGATCGGCCTCCCGCACGGTCGAGAGCCGGTGGGCGATGACCAGCGTGGTCCGGTTCTTCATCAACCGGCCAAGCGCCTGCTGCACCAGCCGCTCGGATTCCGCATCCAGCGCGCTCGTCGCCTCGTCGAGCAGCAGGATCGGCGCATCCTTGAGGATGGCGCGCGCGATCGCGATGCGCTGGCGCTCACCGCCCGACAGCTTCTGGCCGCGCTCGCCGACGGAGGAAGCATAGCCCTCCGGCATCGCCATGATGAAGTCATGAGCGGCGGCGTCCTTGGCGGCGGCGACGATCTCCGCGTCGCTGGCGCCGGGCCGCCCGAAGGCGATGTTGGCGCGCACAGTGTCGTCGAACAGCACGACATCCTGGCTGACGACGCCAATTTGGGCGCGCAGCGAGGTCAGTGTCAGCCCGCGCAGATCCTGCCCGTCGATCTCGACCCGGCCCGCGGTCGGGTCGTAGAGCCGCGGCACCAGCGCCAGCAGCGTCGATTTCCCCGATCCCGAACGGCCGACCAGCGCCGTGGTCCTGCCGCCCTGCGCCACGAGGTCGATGCCCTCCAGCGCGCGCGCATCGTCGCGATAGCGGAAGCGCAGCTGGCGGAAGGCGACCTCGCCCGGGCCGACCTGCAGCGGCCGGGCGTCCGCAGGCTCGACGATCTGCGGCTTCTCGTCGAGCAGAGCATAATAGCGCTTCAGCGACGCGCCGGCCTCCTGGACGATGGCGTTGAGGTTGCCCAGCGAGCGCAGCGGCTGCGCCGCCAGCAGAAGTGCCGAGACATAGCCGGTGAAATCGCCGACCGTCGAACCGCCGCCGGTGATGCGCACGCCGATCGCCGCCAGCACGCCCGCGACCGCCATTCCGCCGCCGACCTCGAGCAGCGGATCGAGCCGGCCGCGCGCATTGGCGGCTTTCATCTTGAGCGCCCGGATGGTCTCGAAGGCGGTTGCCGCGCGCCGCTCGAGATAGGGCTCGAGCGTGTCGGTCTTGGCGACGCGCGCGCCCTGCAGGCTCTCGGTGACGAGGCTCGCCATCAGCCCGGTCTGCTCCTGCTGCGAGGTCGCCATGCGGCGCAGCTTCCGGCCGATCTTGCCGATCGGATGCGCGACGATGGGCGCGATCAGCATAACGACCAGCGTCATCTGCCAGTCGATCCAGAACATCGCGCCCACCAGCGCGACCGCGGTGAGCACGTCGCGCACCGCAATGTTGATCAGCCGGGTCAGCGCCTCCTTGACGAAGGTGAAATCGGTGGTGAAGCGCTGTGTCAGCGAGGCCGGGTTTTCGCGATGCAGCTGCGCCAGATCGGCGCGGATCAGATGCGAATAGAGCGCCGTCTGCATGTCCGCCTCGATGCGGCTGACGACGCTGTTGGTCATCACAGTCTGGGCCAGCAGCGAAAACCCCTTCACCGCCGTGACGATGACGACGACGACTGCAACCGCGTTGACCACGCCGATCTCGATGCCGAGCGACTTGGAGACCAGCCGCTCCATGCGGCGGACGAAGCCGGTCGCCTCCGCCGTCATCGGGTCGGCGAAGGCATCGAACGCCGCCTTGATCAGCAGCGGGTAGAAGCTCGTCGTCGCCGCGATCACCACGACGAGGCCGAGGATCATCGCCATCTGCGGCAGATAGGCTTTGACCTGCTCGCGCCAGACGCGGAGGAGAAGCGCGAAGGTGTCGTCGGTGACGCGGCCTATCTTCATGGCGCGCGACCTATCATGGCGGTGGCGGGAGCGCTACCGGCGCTGTCGGGCCTTGCCCCGGACAAGAAGCTGGCGTCCCATGGTGGCGACCGATTCAGGAAAGCGCGACAGACCATGCCCTTGCATCCGCCGGCCCAGGCCGGCCAGAGCTTCAACGAGATCGACACCCCCGCCCTGATCCTCGATCTCGACGCCTTCGAGCGCAATCTCGTCACCATGGCGGCCTATACGCAGGGACATGGCGTCCGGCTGCGGCCCCACGCCAAAACCCACAAGAGTCCGGAGATCGCGCTGCGCCAGATCGCCCATGGCGCGGTCGGCCAGTGCGTCCAGAAGGTCTCGGAGGCGGAGATCCTGGTCGAGGGCGGTGTCACGGACGTGCTCGTCAGCAACGAGATCGCGGGCGCAGCCAAGCTCGACCGGCTGGCGAAGCTCGCCCGCCAGGCGAAGATCGGGCTCTGCGTCGATCATCTCGACGGGGTGCGCGAGGCTGCCGAGGCCGCCGCGCGTCAGGACGTGGTCCTCGACGTGCTGGTCGAGATCGATGTCGGTGGCCGCCGCTGCGGCGTCGCGCCGGGCGAGACGGCGGTGAGGCTGGCGGAAGCCATTTCGCGCAGCAACTCGCTGCGCTTCGGGGGCCTTCAGGCCTATCACGGCACCGCCCAGCACATGCGCTCGATCGACGAGCGCCGCGAGGCGATCGAGCGCGCGGCGCTCGGCACCCGCAACACGATCGAGCGGCTGACGCAGGCCGGCCTGAACTGTGCCGTTGTCGGCGGCGCCGGCACCGGCACCTTCGATATCGAGAGCCAGTCGGGCATCTGGAACGAGATCCAGGCGGGGTCCTACATCTTCATGGACGCCGATTATGCCCGCAACCGCACCGCCGACGGCACGCCGTTCCGCACCTTCGAGCACGCCCTCTTCGTTCTGGCGGGGGTGATGAGCAAGCCGGTGCCCGACCGGGCCATCGTCGATGCCGGCCACAAGGCGGCCGCGGTCGATTCCGGCATGCCGACACCCTATCGGCGCGAGGGCATCGTCTACACCAAGCCCTCCGACGAGCATGGCGTGCTGACGGGCGACCCCATCGCCATGCCCCATCGCGGCGACCGGATCCTGCTGGTGCCGGGCCATTGCGACCCCACCGTGAACCTGCACGACTGGTATGTCTGCGTGCGCGGCCTGCACACGGCGGATGCCCATGTCGAGGCGCTCTGGCCGATTGCGGGGCGCGGCGCCCTGACCTGACCTGACGCGCGGACGCGTCTTGCGCCGGCAAAGACGCGTCAACGGTTGAGCCGCACCGCCCCGCTGCTGGACAGATCGTAGCCGCCGAGCTCGCGCGCCCGGGCGGCCATCGCCGTGCCGCGCATCCAGCCCAGCAGGCTCTGAGCGGCCGGCTCGAAATAGCTCCGGCGGCGCATCACCAGATCGACATGCTCCCAGACCAGCGGCAGGAATTCGAGGCCGAATGCGGTCGCGATGGCGCGCGAGGCGACGCCGCAATCGGCGCGACCGGTGCGGATGGCGAGCGCGAGATCCTGGCCCGTGGCACAGATCCCCTCCGTGAGGACCATCGCCGTCGCGGTCAGCGCCTCGCGCTCGACCAGGCTGTTCAGGAGGAGTTGCGCGCCCGCGCCTGCCTGGCGCTGCGCGAACCGTGCCTGCTGGGTGACCGCCGACGCCAGGCCGGACAGGCCCAGCGGATTGCCGGGCGCAACCAGCAGACCCTGCTCGCGGCGCGCGAAGCCGATCACCACGGCATCGTGGAGTCCTGATTCCGCCATCACGGCCGCCGGATTGGCGCCGTCATCGTCGGGCGTGGCATGGAGATGGATGGCCGCGATCGCGACCTCGCCGCGCACCAGCCGGTCGAGCCCGGCTTGTGAGCCTTCGGCCAGCAGGGCCAGCCCGCAGGCGGAATCGCGTACCGCCACCTCGAGCAGGGAATCCTGGCTGCCGCCGATGATCGGCGGAGGCGATACCGGTTGCATCCCTTCCGGCCGGGAGAGCCCCGCCTCGAGCCAGCGGTCGAGCGCGGCGCGCGGAAACAGCCATTTGCCGCTGACCTTGGTGCAGGGCACGGCGCCGCTGGCGACGAGGTCGTAGAGCTTGCGCTCCTTCAGCCGGAGGTAACCCGCAGCCTCCTCAGTCGTCAGATAGATCTGATCCTGCACTGACATGCATTGACCTGCGTTGGTTCCCCTGTTGGCATTTGGTCGCATTGAATTCTAAGAAAGACAAGTCTTTGCAGGGAACCAATAACCAGGGAGCGGGCCAGCTTGGACTTCGGAGCGATCTTTTCGGCCGCCTTCGCCCTGATCGTCGGGCTTGATCCGGCGTTCCTCGCGATTGTCGGCCTGTCGCTGCGGGTCACGCTGACGGCGGTGCTGATCGCGGCTCTGATCGGCCTGCCGCTGGGCGCCGCACTGGCCCTGGCGCGCTTCCGCGGCCGCTCCGCGGTGATCGTCTGTCTCAATGCGCTGATGGGCCTTCCGCCCGTCGTCGCCGGCCTCGTCGTCTTCCTGCTGCTCTCGCGCTCGGGCCCGCTCGGGCCGCTCGGGCTGCTGTTCACGCCGACGGCGATGATCCTGGCGCAGGTCCTCCTCGTGCTGCCGATCGTCATCGCGCTGACCCGCCAGACCGTCGAGGATCTCTGGGGCGAGTATCGCGACCATCTGCGCTCGGTCGGGCTGGAAGGCGTCCGCGCCATCCCGACCCTGCTCTTCGACGGCCGCTTCGCGCTGGCCACCGCCCTGCTCGCCGGCTTCGGCCGCGCCAGCGCCGAGGTCGGCGCCGTGCTGATCGTCGGCGGCAACATCGCCGGCTACACCCGCACCATGACCACGGCGATCACGCTCGAAACCTCCAAGGGCGACCTCCCGCTGGCGCTCGGACTCGGCCTCGTCCTGATCGCCCTGACGCTCGCCATCAATGCGGTTGCCTTCGGCGCCAGCCGGATCGGCGCACGTTATGCCGGGTGAGCTTCATGCGTGACCTCGCCTCGATCCTGCCGCTCGACGTCCGCGCCGTCGCCTTCCATGGCGACGGGCGCCGGCTGGTCGACGGCATCAGCTTCCAGCTTCCGGCCGGCGGGCTGACCGTGATTCTCGGCCCCAACGGAGCCGGCAAGTCGCTGACGCTGCGGCTCTGCCACGGCCTGCTGACGCCGAGCGAGGGCAGGATCGCCTGGGCGCGCGGCGCGGAGGGGCGCAACCGGCGCCACGCCATGGTTTTCCAGAAGCCGATTATGCTGCGCCGCTCGGTCGAGGCGAATGTGCTGCACGCGCTGGCGGCGGCGGGTGTCGCCGGTCCCGAACGTCGCGAGCGCTGCCGCACCGCGCTCGAACGCTTCGGCCTCAGCGAGCGCGCCGGCCAGGCGGCGCGGCTGCTCTCCGGTGGCGAGCAGCAGCGGCTCGCTATCGCCCGCGCCTGGGCCCTGCGGCCCGAACTGCTCTTCCTGGACGAGCCGACCTCGCAGCTCGACCCCGCCGCCACCCGCCAGATCGAGGAACTGCTCTCCGGCCTGGTGGCCGAGGGCATCACGGTGCTGATGTCGACGCATGATCTCGGCCAGGCGCGGCGGCTGGCCTCGCGCGTCCTGTTCCTGCATCGCGGCCGGCTGATCGCGAATGCGCCGGCCGCCGACTTCTTCGCCGGCCCGGCCTCCCCCGAGGCGCGCGCCTTCCTCGCCGGAGAGCTGATCTGGTGACCCCTGCCATGACCCACAAGAACCCCAAGGAGACGACCATGACCACGACCCGACGCCTGCTCCTCGCCACGGGCTTCAGCGCCGCCCTGACCGGCCTCGCGCTAGCCCAGACCACGACCGCGACGCCGCCGGCCGCCTCGACCCCGGCCGCGACTGGTACCCGCTTCATCACGGTCTCTTCGACCACCTCGACCCAGGATTCCGGCCTGTTTGGCCACATCCTGCCGCTATTCAAGGCGAAGACCGGCATCGAGGTCCGCGTCGTCTCGCAGGGCACGGGCCAGGCGCTCGACACCGGCCGGCGCGGCGATGCCGACGTCGTCTTCGTCCATGCCAAGGCGCAGGAAGAGAAATTCGTCGCCGAGGGCTTCGGGCTCGAGCGCAAGCCGGTGATGTACAACGACTTCGTGCTGATCGGCCCGAAGGCCGACCCGGCCGGCATCAGTGGCACCAAGGACATCGCCGCCGCGCTGGTGAAGATCGCCGAGAAGGGCGCACCCTTCGTCTCGCGTGGCGACAAGTCGGGCACGCATTCGGCCGAACTCGCGCTCTGGAAGGTCGCGGGCGTCGATCTCGCCGCCAAGAAGGGCGCCTGGTACCGCGAGATCGGCCAGGGCATGGGTGCGGCGCTCAACACCGCCGGCGGCATGGGCGCCTATGTGCTGGCCGACCGCGGCACCTGGATCTCCTTCAAGAACCGTGGCGACCTCACGATTGCGGTCGAGGGCGACCGTCGCCTGTTCAACCAGTATGGCGTCATCGCGGTGAACCCGGCCAAGCACCCGCATGTGAAGATCAATGACGGGCAGGCCTTCGTGAACTGGCTGGTCGGCCCCGAGGGGCAGAAGGCGATCGCCGACTACAAGATCGAAGGGCAGCAGCTGTTCTTCCCGAATGCGACGCAGGCGGGCGCGTGATCCCATGCGCCACAGCCTTCTTGCAGGCCTGCTCCTGATGGGCGGCCTCGCCGCGAGCTCCGCCGCCCGCGCGCAGGAGCCCGTCCTCCTGCATGCGGCCGGCAGCCTGCGGGCCGCGCTCACCGAGGTGACTCAGGCCTTCACCGCCCAGAGCGGCCTTGCCGTGAAGCCGGCCTTCGGCGCCTCGGGCCTGCTGCGCGAGCGCATCGCCAAGGGCGAGGCGGCGGAGGTCTTCGCATCCGCCGATCTAGGCAACCCCCGCGCTCTGGCGAGGGAGGGGCGCAGCGGCGCGGTCGTGCTCTTCGCCCGCAATGAACTCTGCGCCTTCGTCCGTCCCGGCGTCGCCGCGACATCGGAGACGCTGCTGGAGCGCATGCTCGACGCGAACCTCAAGCTGGGCACCTCGACCCCGCGCGCCGACCCGTCAGGCGACTATGCCTTCCAGGTGTTCGCGCGGGCCGAGACGGTGAAACCCGGCGCCCGGGCGGCGCTGGAAGCGAAGGCTCTGCAGCTCACCGGTGGGCCGGGCAGCGCGCCGGCGCCGGACGGGCTCAATGTCTACGGTCACAACCTTGCCAACGGCACGGCCGACATCTTCCTCGCCTATTGCACCAATGCGGCGCCGATCGCGAAGGAGCAGACCGGGATCCGCCTCGTCAGGCTGCCGCCGGAGCTGGCGGTGGGCGCCGAATACGGGCTCACCGTCATGAACGGGGCCTCGCCAAATGCGGGGCGCCTCGCCATGTTCATCCTCGCGCAGGAGGGCCAGGCGATCCTGGCCCGGCACGGCTTCGCCGCGCCGACGCTCCCGCGCGAAGGCGGCTGACCGGAGACACCCATGGACTGGCAGGCGACGCGACCGGGCGAAACCAGCGCGCCCTTGCCCGACCGGCGGGACGCGCATCTCGTCTTCATCGGCCGCCTGCGCACGCCCTTCACCACGCGCAACCAGTGCCCGCGGCAGGGGGACGCCGAGAACGGCCCGGTCTGCCGCGCAGAGATCGACGACCCCTGGCAGGCCGCGCTCGCCGGCATCGAGGGCTTCGCCTGGCTCGACCTGCTCTACTGGATGCATCAGGCACGGCGCGACCTCGTCACCCAGACGCCGCGGGGCGGCGCGCCGCTCGGCACTTTTGCGCTGCGCTCCCCCGTGCGGCCCAACCCGATCGCGCTGTCGCGTGTGCGGCTGCTGGGCGTCGAGGACGGCGCGCTGCTGGTGCGCGGGCTCGACTGCCTCGACGGCACGCCGCTGCTCGACATCAAGCCGCATCGCTGCCTGCACAGCGCGAGACCGGAGCCCGGCCATGCCCCGTCCTGACCGCCGCGCCCTGCTGACCGGCCTCGCCGCGCTCGCGGCGTGGCCCCGCGCGGCGCAGGCGGCGACGGTGCGAGATGGCGCAGGCAGGGACGTCGCCGTCCCCGCCACCGTGACGCGCGTCTTTCCCGCCGGGCCGCCTGCCGCGATCCAGCTCTACACGCTCGCGCCCGATTTGCTGCTGGGCTGGCCGCGCGCCAACCGGCCCGAGGAGCGCGAATTCCTGCTGCCGGGCATCGGCGATCGCCCCGAGATCGGCCGCATCACCGGACGCGGCAACAGCGCCAATCTCGAAGCCGTGCTCCAGCTCAAGCCCGACCTGATCGTCGATTCCGGCTCGACGGGCAGAACCTATGTCGAGCTCGCCGAGCGGGTGCAGGGCCAGACCGGCATCCCCTATGCGCTGCTCGACGGCCGCTTCGGCGCGATCCCCGAGAGCTATCGCGTCCTCGGCCGGCTGACCGGCCGCAGCGAGCGTGCCGAGACGCTCGCGACCTGGTGCGAGACGACGATGCCGGCGATCCGCGGACGCATCGCCGGCATCCCGGCGCAACAGCGGCCCTCCGTCTACTATGCCCGCGGGCCGCGCGGTCTCGAGACGGGGCTCGGCGGCTCGATCAATGTCGAGACGCTCTCCTTCCTCGGCGCCCGCAACGTCGCCGACCAGCCCGGAAGCGGGCTCGCGCAGGTTTCGCTCGAACAGGTGCTGGCCTGGGACCCGGAGGTGATCGTCACCATCGACCTCGCCTTCTCCGAGAGCGTGCGCCGCGATCCCGCCTGGGCCAGTGTGCGGGCGGTAAAGACAGGCCGCGTCCATCTCTCGCCCAAGATCCCCTTCGGCTGGGTCGACTTCCCGCCCTCGGTCAACCGCATGGTCGGGCTCTGGTGGCTGGCCAAGCTGCTCTATCCGCAAGCCTTCCCCGAAGACATCCGCGCCATCGCGCGCGACTTCCACACGCTGTTCTATCAGGTCACGCCGAGCGAGCCGCAGCTCGATCGCATCCTCGCGGGGCGGGGGTGATGGCCGTGACACCGTCTGGGCGGCTCTGACCCCATGCGCCCCTCGCTCCTGCGCGGCAACGCCATCGCGCTCGCTTTGCTGGCGCTGGCCATCCTGCTCGCCTTCGGGGTCGGGCGCTTCCCGGTCGCGCCTGGCGATCTCGCGCGCATCCTCTGGTCGGGCCTGAGCGGCCAGCCCTCGGGCCTGTCGCCGCAGGTCGAGACGGTGATCTGGAACATCCGCGGCCCGCGCGTGCTGGCAGCGCTGCTCTGCGGCGCCGCGCTGGCGGTGGCGGGCACCGCCTTCCAGGGCCTGTTCCGCAACCCGCTCGTCTCTCCCGACATCCTCGGCGCCTCCTCGGGAGCCGCGCTCGGGGCCGTGCTCGGCATCTATCTCTCGCTCGGGCTCTTCGCGATCCAGCTCGCGGCCTTCGCCGGCGGGCTGCTGGCGGTGGGCGCCGTCTATGCGGTCGGCTCGACGATCCGGCGCGGCGACCCCGTCCTCGTCCTCGTCCTGACCGGTGTGGTCGTCGGCTCGCTGCTCGGCGCCGGCATCGGGCTGATCAAATACTGGGCCGACCCCTACAACCAGCTGCCGGCCATGACCTTCTGGCTGCTCGGCAGCCTGGCCGGCACCGACCGCTCGGATCTCGTGCCGCTGCTCGGCCCGGTCCTGGCGGGCTCGGCGGTGCTCATGGCGTTGCGCTGGCGCATGAACGCGATGTCGCTGCCGGAGGAGGAGGCCCGCGCGCTCGGCCTGCGCACCGGCCCGTTGCGGCTGGCCATCGTCGTCGCCGCGACGCTGGTGACGGCGGCGAGCGTCGCCGCGGCCGGCATCATCGGCTGGGTCGGGCTCGTCGTGCCCCATCTCGCCCGCTTCCTCGTCGGGCCCGACTTCAGCCGGTTGCTGCCGACGGCGGCCCTGCTCGGCGGCGGCTATCTGCTGGTCATCGACACGCTGGCGCGCACGGCAGGCCCGGTCGAGACGCCGCTCGGCATCCTCACCGCCGTGATCGGCACGCCCTTCTTCATCTGGCTGCTCGCCTCGGCCCGCGGAGGCTGGTCGTGAGCCTCGCCGCCGCCGATCTGGTCTACGGCTATCGCGAGCGCGTCATCGGCCGCGACATCGCGTTGTCGCTTGCCCACGGCGAGGTTCTGGCCCTGCTCGGCCCCAATGGCAGCGGCAAGACCACGCTGCTGAAGACCCTGCTCGGGCTGCTGCCGGCGCGCGGCGGGACGCTGCTGCTCGACGACCGCCCCCTCGCCACGCTCTCGCCGCCGGAACGGGCGCGGGCGCTTGGCTATGTCCCGCAGGCCCATGCCGGCACGTTCGCCTTCACCGTCGAGGCCGTGGTGCTGATGGGCCGCAGCGCCCATGCCGGGCTGTTTGCGGCGCCCTCCGCGCGCGACCACACTGTTGCCGCCGCGATGCTGGAGCGCCTCGGCATCGCGCGGCTGGCGCAGCGGCCCTATACGGAGATTTCCGGCGGAGAGCGCCAGCTCGTGCTGATCGCCCGCGCTTTGGCGCAGGAGCCGGCCTATGTCGTGCTCGACGAGCCGACCGCGAGCCTCGATTTCGGCAATCAGGGCCGGGTGATGCAGGAGATCCGGCGGCTCGCGGCGGAAGGGCTCGGCGTGCTGTTCACCACGCATGATCCCAACCAGGCGCTGCGCCACGCCGACCGCGTCATGATGATCCGCGACGGGCAGGCCATCGCCAACGGCCGGGCGGACGCGTTGCTGACGCCGGAGCGGCTGGAACAGCTCTACGGCGTACCGATCGAGACCGTGCAGGACGGCGACGGCCGCATCGCCTTCCTGCCGGGCTAGCAGAAGGGGGCTGAACCGGCGCGGACAGCCCGGCTTCAGAAGTCGCTGGCGAGGCCCTTGACCTCCCAGTCATTGTAGCGGACCGGCTCGAGCCCACCGCGGCCGTCGATCTCGCGTGCGCCGGCAAGCTCGGCCGCGCGGGCGTCGATCGCCGCGCGGCGCGCCTGCGCCTCCGCCAGGGCCCGCTCGGCGGCTGGCGACAAGGTTTTGACGAGCGCGTCTCCGGCAACCGCGGCAGCAACGGCCTGTGCGCTGGTCTCGTTCATCATCACAGCCTCTCTCGTCGCAGCCTCTCTTGCAGGATCGGCATCGCCTTCACCACATAAGCTGCAAATCCGCATCCGGGGAGAGGCATGACGCCGCGTTGCCCGTCGATGTGAACCATGGGGATGACGATGAACTATGTCCGCACCGGCATGCTGATGGCCGGTCTCACCGCGCTGTTCGGCGTGGTCGGCTATCTGCTCGGCGGCAGCGGCGGCATGCTGATGGCGCTGGGCTTCGCCGCCGTCACCAACCTGTTCAGCTACTGGAACTCCGACCGGCTGGCGCTCGCCGCCCACAACGCCCATGAGGTCGACGAGCGGAGCGCGCCGGAGCTCTACGGCATGGTGCGCGACCTCGCGGCACGCGCCAACATGCCGATGCCGCGCGTCTACCTCATCGATGAGGACCAGCCCAACGCCTTCGCCACCGGCCGCAACCCGCAAAATGCCGCCGTCGCGGCCACGACCGGCATCATGCGCACGCTGAGCTATGAGGAGCTGGCGGGCGTGATGGCCCACGAGCTCGCCCACATCAAGAACCACGACACGCTGACGATGACGATCACCGCGACCATGGCCGGCGCGATCTCCTCGCTGGTCACGTTCGGCATGATGTTCGGCTCGCGCGAGAACCGTCCCAACATGATCGTCCAGATCCTGCTCTCGATCCTGGCGCCGATGGCGGCGATGGTGATCCAGATGGCGATTTCGCGCTCGCGCGAATACGAGGCCGACAAGCTCGGGGCCGAGATCTGCGGCAATCCGGTCTGGCTGGCCGATGCGCTCGCCAAGATCGCCGGCGGCGTGGCGCATACGCCAAACGAGACGGCGGAGGCGAAGCCTGCTACGGCGCATATGTTCATCATCAATCCCTTGACTGGCGGCGGCATGGATTCCCTGTTTTCGACACATCCCGACACCGGCAATCGCATCGCCGCGCTGATGGAGCAGGCCCGCGCCATGGGCATCGGCCGCAGCGGCGGCGGCTTCATGAGCCAGGCGGCCCAGAGCCCCTGGGCCGGCGGTGGCGCGGGCCGCGAACCCGGGCCCTGGGGCTGATCCGGTGGCGAAGGCACTGAAAACGGACGATCTCCCCCACGATGCGCGGCAGGACGAGCCTGCCGACAGCGGCACCGGGCCCGCCCCGGGCCTGCCGGCCCGCAAGCTCGCCGCCGCCGTCATCGACGAGGTGCTCCGGGCGAAGCTTTCGCTCGACGACACGCATGAGCGGCTCGCGCCGGCCTATCATCTCGATGCCGCCGACAGCGCGCTGGCGCGGGCCATCGCGATCACCGCCTTTCGCCGCCTCGGCACGATCCAGGACGCGATCAACGCCAGGCTCGAGCGCGGCAGCCCGCGCAATTCCGGGCCCTTCGAGCCGATCATGGTGGCGGCCGCCGCCCAGATCCTCTTTCTCGACGTGCCCGACCATGCCGCCGTCGACCTCGCCATCCGCCACCTCCACGAGGATGCGCGGTCATCCCGCTATGTCTCGCTCGGCAATGCGCTGCTGCGGCGGCTCGCCCGCGAACGCGAGGCGATCCTGGCGGAAGCGGTCGATCCGTTTCTCGATACGCCGGAATGGCTGACCGAGAGCTGGATGGAGAGCTATGGCGAGGACACGGCCGCTGCCATCGCGGCCAGCCATCGCGACGAACCCCCGCTCGACATCTCGGTGAAGAATTCTGCCGAGGACTGGGCGCTCAAGCTCGACGGGCTGCTGCTGCCGACGGGCTCGATCCGCCTGCGCGAGCGCCAGGGCATCACCGGCCTGCCCGGCTTCGACGAAGGCGCCTGGTGGGTTCAGGACGCCGCCGCCGCGCTGCCGGTGCGCCTGCTCGCGCCCCAGCCGGGTGAGCGCATCGCCGATCTCTGTGCCGCACCGGGCGGCAAGACCGCGCAGATCGCCGCGCTCGGGGCGATGGTCACCGCCGTCGATCGGTCCGGCCCGCGCCTGCGTCGCCTCAGGGCCAATCTGGAGCGGCTCGGTCTGTCGGCGGAGATCGTCACCAAGGATGCGACCCTCTGGGAGGTGGAGCCTTTCGACGCCGTGCTGCTCGATGCCCCCTGCAGCGCCACCGGCACCATTCGCCGTCACCCCGACGTCGCCTGGACGAAATCGCCCGACGACCGCGACAAGCTCGTCGCCCTCCAGGCCCGCCTGCTCGAAGCGGCGGCCCGGCTGACGAAGCCGGGCGGACGGCTGGTCTATTGCACCTGCTCGCTCGAGCCGCAGGAGGGCGAGGCCCAGATCGAAGCGTTCCTGCAAGCCCATCCGAACTTCGTCAGAAAGCCGATCGAAGCGGCAGAAATCGGCGGTCTCGGCGAAGCGATCGACCGCAATGGCGATCTGCGCACCCTGCCCCACCAGCTGCGCAACGACACGCCGCGCCTTTCGGGATGGAGCGGATTTTACGCAACCCGCCTGATCAGGCTATGACGGAGCGGGGATTCGCTTTCGCAGTCAGCACCAGGCGTAATGGGTACGGGGCGTATCGGGGCATTGAACGGCTGGTCGGAGCGCAGGGGTCTGGCGCAAGCCGCGATCGCACGGGCGGCGCGGCGGACTCGCGGCCAATGCATCGGCATCCTGCGCCGGCTCTGGCCCTTCGGCCGTAACCCGGCGACGCGGCTGCTGTTTGCACCGCATGATCTGCGCACCGCGGACCCGACCAACGCCGGCGACATCTATGCCGGCTATTATGCCTTTGCCGGCCGCACCCTTCGCACCCATGGCGAAACGCCCTTTGACAGCGAGCCGCCGAGCGAGGCCTGGGCCGAGGCCCTGCATGGCTTCGGCTGGCTGCGCCACCTCCACGCGGCCGACACGGCGATCGCCCGCGCCAACGCCCGCGCGCTCGTCGAGGACTTCATCGCCAAGAAGCGCGAGCGCGGCGAGATCGCCCGCCGCCCGGCCGTGGCGGCCCGACGGCTGATCTCGCTGCTGTCCCATTCGCCTCTCCTGCTCGAGGGGGCCGACCATGTCTTCTACGAGCGCTTCCTGCGGCATGTCTCCCGCCTCGCCGACCGACTGAACCTGGCGCTGTCGGGCGCCGTCGAGGGTGCGACGCGGCTCAACTGCCTGATCGCCGTCACCTTCGCCGCCATCTGCCTCGACGGCCAGGACGGGCGTCGGCGGCGGCTGGAATATGCGCTCTCCGACGAGCTCGATCACCAGATCCTGCCCGATGGCGGCCATCTCAGCCGCAATCCCCGCCTGCTGATCGAATTGCTGCTCGACCTGTTGCCCCTGCGCGAAACCTTCATGGCCCGCGGCATCGAGCCGCCGCGCGGTGTCCTGATGGGAATCGAGCGGATGATGCCGCATCTGCGGCTGTTCCGGCATGGCGACGGCGCGCTCGCCTTGTTCAACGGCATGGGCACGACGCCGCCGGACCTGATGGCGACGCTCGCCGCTTACGACGATGCCCGGGCCCGCCCGATCGAGCAGGCGACCTATTCCGGCTACAGCCGGCTGACGGGCGAGCGCAGCATCGTCATGGTCGATGCCGGCGCGCCGCCGCGCGGCGCCCATTCGGTCGAGGCCCATGCCGGCTGCCTCGCCTTCGAATTCTCCAGCGGCGCGCAGCGTCTCATCGTCAACTGCGGCACCAGCCGCCACGGCTCGGCGGAGTTGCGGCTGGCGGCGCGCAGCACCGCCGCCCATTCGACCGTGACGCTCGATGATCGCTCATCGGCCAGCTTCGGCCGGGTGCTGGGCGAGATGAGAATCGTCGCCGGGCCTTCCGACGTCCGCGTCGCCCGCCAGGACACGCCGGCCGGGCAGGAATGGGTCGGCAGTCATGACGGCTACAGGCGCGGCCTGGGTGCGGTTCATACCCGCCGCCTGCTGCTGGCCCGCGACGGCGCCTCGCTCTCGGGCGAGGACGAGATCACGCTCACCGAAACGCCGGCGACCCTGCACGCCATCGCCCGTTTCCATCTGCACCCGCTCGTCAAACCCAGCCTGATCCAGGAGGGGAAAGGCGTCCTGCTGACACTGCCCAATGACGAGGTCTGGGCCTTCGAGGCCTCGGGCCTGATGGTGTCGATCGAGGAAAGCATCTTCCTGGCGGCCGCCGACGGCCGGCGGCGCAGCGAACAGCTCAGCGTCGTGTTCGATGCCGTCGCGACACCGCAGATCCAGTGGCGCTTCAGCCGGATCGGCGCTGCGGCGCCCGCGAGCGGCCGGTTCAGGCCGCCCCCTCCCGGCGCCGATCCTCAGCCGGAACCGACCGGCGAGACATAGGTCACAGGCGCCCGCCTCTTTGCTTTGCGCAGCGCAGCATGATAGCTCGCCCGCAACTGCCGCCGACAGACCGCGTCTGCCTCATCACACTGGACATATCCCGATGCCGACCGAGCTCCGCCGCGTCGAACGCGCCCTTCTTTCCGTCTCCGACAAGACCGGGCTGATCGACTTCGCCCGCGCCTTGCACGCGCACGGCATCGCGCTGGTCTCGACCGGCGGCACCGCCAAGGCGCTCAGCGAGGCCGGGCTGCCGGTCACCGACGTCTCCGATCTCACCGGATTTCCCGAGATGATGGACGGGCGCGTCAAGACCCTGCACCCCAAGGTCCATGGCGGCCTGCTCGCCATCCGCTCCCATCCCGAGCACCAAGCCTCGATGCTGGGCCACGGCATCGCGCCGATCGACCTGCTCGTCGTCAACCTCTACCCCTTCGAGGCGACGGTCGCGGCCGGCAAGCCCTATGACGACTGCATCGAGAACATCGACATTGGCGGGCCGGCGATGATCCGCGCCGCCGCCAAGAACCACAACGACGTCGCGGTGGTCGTCGACGCCTCCGACTATGCCGCCGTGCTGGGCGATCTCGCGGCCCAGAAGGGCGCCACCACGCTGACCCTGCGCCGCAAGCTCGCCCAGAAGGCCTATGCCCGCACGGCGGCCTATGACGCCGCGATCTCGAACTGGTTCGCCAACGAACTGGGCGACACCGCGCCGACCTATCGCGCGCTCGGCGGCCAGTTGGCCGAGACGATGCGCTACGGCGAGAACCCGCATCAATGGGCGGCCTTCTACCGCACGCCCGGCAGCCGCCCCGGCGTCTCGACGGCGCGCCAGGTCCAGGGCAAGCAGCTCTCCTACAACAACATCAACGACACTGACGCCGCCTTCGAATGCGTCGCCGAGTTCGATCCCTCCACCTCGGCCGCCTGCGTCATCGTCAAGCACGCCAATCCGTGCGGCGTGGCAACCGGCGCCTCGCTGCTGCAGGCCTATGAGCGCGCGCTCGCCTGCGACCCGGTCTCGGCCTTCGGCGGCATCGTGGCGCTGAACCGCAGGCTGGATGCTGAAGCCGCCCGCAAGATCGTCGAGGTCTTCACCGAGGTGATCATCGCGCCCGATGCCGACGAGGAGGCGATCGCGCTGATCGCGGCCAAGAAGAACCTGCGCCTGCTCCTGACTGGCGGCCTGCCGGATGTGCGCGCGCCCGGCCTCTCGCTGCGCACCGTCTCCGGCGGCTTCCTCGCCCAGGCGCGCGACAATGCCGTCGTCGACGACATGGAGCTCCGGGTCGTGACCAAGCGCCAGCCGAGCGAAGCCGAGCTTGCCGATCTGCGCTTCGCCTTCCGCGTCGCCAAGCACGTCAAGTCGAATGCGATCGTCTATGTGAAGGACGGCGCCACCGTCGGCATCGGCGCCGGCCAGATGAGCCGCGTCGATTCCTCCCGTATCGCCGCCTGGAAGGCAGCCGAAGCCGCCAGGGCGGCAGGCCTTCCGGAGACGCTGGCCACGGGTTCGGTCGTCGCCTCCGACGCGTTCTTCCCCTTCGCCGACGGCCTGCTGGCCGCGGCCGAAGCCGGCGCGACCGCTGTGATCCAGCCCGGCGGCTCGATGCGCGACGACGAGGTGATCAGGGCCGCCGACGAGGCCGGCCTCGCCATGGTCTTCACCGGCCACCGCCATTTCCGCCACTGAGGACGGCGCGGCGATGGCGAGGGCGCAACGGCGAATGCGGGCGGAGCCTCTGGCGCGTCGTCAGCGGCGGGTGGCGCGATGAGTCTCGAATCCGTTCGCGCCTTTTTCGCGCAGCGCGCGCCCGACATCGCGATCATCGAGACGCCTGACAGCAGCGCCACCGTGGCCCAGGCCGCGGCCGCCCATGGTGTCGAACCCGCGCGGATCGCCAAGACCTTGTCGCTGCGGATCGGCGACCGCGTCGTGCTGGTGGTGGCGCGCGGCGATGCGCGTCTCGACAACCGCAAGGCCAGGGCTGCACTCGGCGGCAAGCCGCGCATGCTCGACGCCGACGAGGTTGCGGCCATCACGGGCCATCCGATCGGCGGCGTCTGCCCCTTCGGGCTGGCGACACCCTTGCCGGTGTACTGCGACGTCTCGCTCGGGGCGTTCGACGAGGTCGTGCCGGCGGCAGGCTCGACCCACAGCGCGGTTCGCATCGCACCCGAACGGATGGCGGCGCTGACCGATGCGGAATGGGTCGATGTCTGCCAGGATTTCGCCGGACAGGAGACCCGCGGACAGGATCCAGGCGCGTAAGCGACCCGGAGCCGGATCGTCGCGCCTCCACACTCAGCCTTTGGCCGCCAACCGCTGCGTCAATGCCATGGCTGCGGCCGGATTGCGGACCTTGTCGCCGCTGATGACATAGAGGAAGACGTCGCGGGGCTGGCGCTTCGGCGGGTCGGGAGCCACTGGCTCGAGATCGCCGGGCATCGCGCCTTCGGCCCAGGTCCGGGCGCGCTGCGCCCAGTGGTCCAGTTCTGCGGGGGCATACCCCTCCGGCTGCGCTTCGGTCGTGCCCATGATCCGGGCATAGACGAAGGGCGCTGTGAGATCGGCAATCTTGGTGTAGTCGCTGTCGGCAGCGACGATCGCGGCGACGCCGTGATGGCGTAACAGCGCGATGAAATCGGGCGTCCGGAAGCTGTCATGGCGAACCTCGACCGCATGACGGATCGTGACGCCATTGACCGTGTTCGGCAGGAGCTTGAGGAAAGCCTCGAAATCGTCCGGGTCGAACTGTTTCGTCGGCATGAACTGCCAGTTGATCGGCCCGAGCTTCTCCTTCAGCTCCATCACCCCTCCAGCGAAGAACCTCTCGATGGAGGCGCCGGCCTCGGCCAGCACCCGCCGGTTGGTGATGTAGCGCGAGCCCTTGACGGCAAAGACGAAGTGGTCGGGCGTCTCTGCATGCCAGCGCGCAAAGCTCTCGGGCTTCTGCGAGCCGTAATAGGTCCCGTTGATCTCGATCGAGCCCAGCCGCTGTGCGGCATATTCGAGCTCGCGCTTCTGGGGCCATTTGTCGGGATAGAAGGCGCCGCGCCAGGGCTCGAACACCCAGCCGCCGATGCCGACCCTTATGGTGCCGCGTGGCGTCGTCATCGTCGATCTCCCAACTGAGTTGCAGCGTGCCGGCAGCAAGAAGCGCGGTCGGCACGGTGCGCGAGGGAGACTCTATCAGAGTGGCCGGGGGACTGGACGCGCCCACGTGACAGAGGGTGGCAGCAGTCGCCATTCCGGCAGCAAGGCCCTCTCCCCGGTCGCGCCTGAACGCAAAACCCCCGCCTCTGTTTGAGACGGGGGTTTGTGTGTTTTGGTTGCGGGGGCCAGATTTGAACTGACGACCTTCAGGTTATGAGCCTGACGAGCTACCGGGCTGCTCCACCCCGCGGTGAGTTCTGGTGC
>NZ_JAUYTP010000038.1 GCF_030695125.1 Allobosea sp.
AGCCTGCCGCTTGACCTTCGACGAACCGCAAAACATCATCCCCTCGACCCATGCGAATGACGCCAAGGGTGGCCGGCTTCAAATCGGAAGACCCGGCCGGCTTGAGATTGGAATGCATGGCCGGCTTCGTCGGTATCCGCAGAACAATGCCGTCTCGCGGCCATCGGCGCCGAAGCGCATGAGCCTGACGCGTCCCGTACGCACTTCGAAGAAACCGCGCGTTTCGTCGCCGGCCGCAAACAGCGTCTCGCCGGCGGCAAGGCGCCGGATGGCCGGATCGATCTCGTCGTGCAAGCCCATCGGCTAGCCCGCGCGGCCGGTGTTGGGCCAGGCCGGGTGCTCCCGGTCGATCACGAAGGCATGGCGATGCCGTCGGCCCGCTCCAGCCAGATGCGGGTGATCGGGCGCCAGTGCGAGATGCTCATGCTCGATCTCGTCGGCATCGCCCGCCGGCCAGAAGCGGAGCGCCAGCACGAGCGCCAGCGCGGCGATGGCTGCCATCACCGCGAACGTCGCGGGCAGGCCGAGCGTCGCGCCGAGCCAGCCGGCGGCCGGGTAAGTGACCAGCCAGCAGGCATGCGACAGCGCGAACTGGGCGGCGAAAAGAGCGGGCCGGTCTTCCGCATGGGCCGAGCGCCGCAGCAGGCGCCCCGATGGGGTCTGGGTCAGGCTGTAGGCGAAGCCGAGCGCAAACCAGAGCAACAACAGAATGGGAAAGCCCGGAACGAGGGTGCCGAGTAGAAGAAGCGCCGGCAAGGCGGCCCCGGCCGCGAGCATCAGTCTGCGATCGTCGAGCCGGTCGAGCAGGCTCGGCAGCGCGAAGGCAGCCGTCATCGAGCCGGCGCCGAACAGCGCCAGGGCGAGCGCGGTCGCCTGCTGCGTCATGCCATAGGTCGCCTGCACCAGGACGACGGTGTTGACGATGACCATGGAGCCTGCCGCCGAGACGGCAAGGCTCAGCGCCAGCAGCCCGCGCAGGCGCGGCGTCGCCAGGTAGATGCGCAGGCCCCGCGTCGTGCGCTCGTAGATGCCGCGCGGCTCTCCGGGCTTCGGGCTCGGCAGGGCTACCGACACGACGAGCGCAGCCGACGCAAGGAAGCCAATCACCGTGCCGGCGAAGAGGTTGTGGAAGCTGATCACGGTCAGCAGAAGCGCCGCCAGCGCCGGGCTCAGCAGGCTCTCCAAGTCATAGGCCAGCCGCGACAGCGACAGCGCCTGCGTATAGTCCTTCTCGTCCGGCAGGATGTCGGGGATCGTCGCTTGGAAGGTCGGCGTGAACGCGGCCGAGGCCGACTGCAGCACGAAGATCAGGACGTAAACCTGCCAAATCTCCGAGACGAAAGGCAGCAGCAGAGCTACCGCCGCGCGAACGAGATCGAGCCCGACCAGCATAGCTCGACGCGGCAGACGCTCCGCGAAGGCCGAGGCGATCGGCGCGACGCCGACATAGGCGATCATCTTGATGGCGAGCGCCGTGCCCAGCACGATGCCCGCGTTCGCGCCGGCGAGGTCATAGGCAAGCAGGCCGAGCGCCACGGTGGCGAGACCCGTGCCGATCAGGGCGATGACCTGCGCGAGGAAAAGGTGGCGATAGGTCCGGTTGCCGAGGATGGCCAGCATGGGCTTGGTCCTAAAGGTATCTCGCAATGGCCTTGAAGGCTTCGACGACCTCGCGCTGCTCGCGCGGCAGCGAGCTGGCGACCTCGTCGAGGCAGTGGTCGAGATGGTCCTGGATCAGCGTCTTCTTAGCCTGTCCGATCGCGCTCTCGACCGCCTGCAGCTGCTGGGCGATGTCAAGGCAGGGGCGCCCGGCTTCGATCATCTCGATGACCTTGCGCAGATGACCGTCGGCTCGCTTCAGCCGCTTTACGATGGCAGGGTGAGTTTCGTGAATGTGAGGCTCTGACATGACTTCCCGTATCCCCCCGGGTAGGATGCGTCAATGAAGACTGCGATTCGCCGATCCCGGGGGCTCGGTCCAACTCTCGCCAAGAATGAAGGCTCTACCACCTGCCCATGTCGCGACGCAGCCTCAGAGCCGGGTTCAGCCTCGTCATCGCCTTCGCGATGGCGCTCGGCGTGCTGCTCACGTCGGTTCACATGGCTGCGGGCCATAATGCCTTCGCAACCGCGCAGGCCGAAGCCGTCCGCCATGCCGAGCTCGCCGCGACGATCGCCGAGCACGGTCACTCGCATGACGAGGGCGAGCCGTCAGAGCAGATACCGGGCCATGCCCACGGCCATAACGCGGCCGATCACCTGCATGAAACCGCCGACACGCTCAGCGTCCTCGCGCTCGTAACGCCGGGCTTCGCGCGCACCAGCCTGACGCACGACCCGTTCATGGCCGATCCCGGCCATCCTAACGGGCTGGAGCGTCCCCCGAGAACCGTCGTCGCAGCATGAGTGCGGCCGTCTCGGCGGCCATCCATCACCGACGAACCATTGGAACTTCCATGCAACGACCTTCCATCGGAGGGCGGTGCGGGCTGCGTCTTGCAGCCTCGCACGCATCGCTGCCTCTTATCCTGCTCCTGGCGAGCTTAGCGCCCGCCATCGCCCACGGCGTCGCCGAAGGCGACAAGGGCTACATCCAGGAGATCAGCGGCATCAACCTGATGCCCTTCGTCTATCTGGGCGCCAAGCACATGATGACGGGCTACGACCACCTCCTCTTCCTCTTCGGGGTGGTCTTCTTCCTCTACCGGATGAAGCACGTCGCCATCTATGTCAGCCTGTTCGCGCTCGGGCACTCCACCACGATGCTGCTCGGCGTCTATCTCAACATCGGCATGAACGCCTATGTCATCGACGCCATCATCGGCCTCTCGGTGGTCTACAAGGCGCTCGACAACATGGGCGCCTACCAGCGCTGGTTCGGCGTTCAGCCGAACACCAAGGCCGCGACGCTGATCTTCGGCCTGTTCCATGGCTTCGGCCTCTCGACCAAGATCCTCGACTACAACGTCGCACCGGACGGCCTCGTGCCCAACCTGCTGGCGTTCAATGTCGGCGTCGAGATCGGCCAAATCCTGGCCCTGACCGCGATCCTGATCGCGATGGGCTTCTGGCGGCGCACGCCGAGCTTCCTGCGCCATGCCTATACCGCCAACACCATCATGATGACCGCCGGGTTCGTGCTGATCGGCTATCAGCTCACCGGCCTTTTCGTCTCCCCGATCTGAAAGGCACCCACACAATGTACAACTCCGACATCCCGACCCGCGCCGAACTGCCGACCTCAGCGCAGCTCCTGCGCTCGACGGCTATCGCTATCGTCGCGGCCGCCGGCATCCTCGTTACGATCGTCCTGCCGGCCGAGTACGCCATCGACCCGACCGGCATCGGCCGTATGCTGAAGCTGACCGAGATGGGCGAGATTAAGACCCAGCTCGCTGCGGAAGCCGAGGCAGACCGCCTGAAGGACAGTTCGACCACGCCGGCTCAGCCGGCCCCAGCGACGCCTTCACCGGACCAGCGCTCTAGCCTGCTGACCACGCTGGCGGGGCTGTTCGCCTCGACCGCGCAAGCCGGCGAGAGGATCGATCTCGCCCAGGCGGAGAAGACAGACGAGACGGTGATCACGCTGGAGCCGACCAAGGGCGTCGAATACAAGCTGACCATGGTCAAGGGCGCGCAGGTCACGTTCGACTGGAGCGTCAAGGACGGCGTCGTGAACTACGACATGCACGGCACGCCCGGACCGGGCGCGAAGGAGAAGAGCTACAAGACCGGCCGCGCGGTCGCGGGTGACACCGGCGTGCTGACGGCCGAGTTCGACGGCGGCCATGGCTGGTTCTGGCGCAACCGCGGGACGAAGCCCGTCATCATCATCCTGCGTACCAAAGGCGCCTATGCCGAGATCAAGCGCATGAGCTGAGCCTTGCCTCGTGCCGGTGAGGGCGAGCGATCGCCCTCACACAACCGGGTATGATCGCTCCGGACCGGCAGCCGCGAAAAAACCCATGGCGGGAGCCGTGGATGGCAGAGCCTCGGGAACGACCATCTTGATCTCTTTGGACAGCGCGATCCCGCGCAGGGACAGCGCTACCAGTTGATGAGCCGCAATCTCGTCCGAAACGGCCGACCTCATCACGACGGAAGCCCCGCGACCGGCGCGAACGGCGCGCTTGACAGCCTCCGTGCTCCCTAAGCCGCTGATCGTCATCAATCGATCCGCCAGCGGTCCAAGCTGCTGACGCAGCAGCCGGCCTGTCCCTGTCCCAGGCTCACCACCCAGCAAGGGCTCTGTGAGCAACTCCTCGACCGTGAGCGCGTCAAGCCCGCCCCAGCGATGACCGGGTGCAACGATGATCACGAGCGGTTCGCATGCCCATGTCCGGGCCGAGAAGCCCTTTCGCTCGTCCCACCATTCGAGCACAGCAAGATCGGCTTCGCCGCGCCCCATGCGGTCGATCGCATCGGGATTGGGGCCAATCCAGGTTTCGACCGTGATGCCGGTCGTGGTCTGAAAATCCGCAATCGATGGCTGCAGCATGTAGATGCCGACATTACTCGAGGAGACAATGCGCAAACGACGATCGCTCAACAGGGCAGGTGCGCGCTCGGCTGTCTCGACGAGCTCACGCGCGATGGGCAGGAAACGCTCCCCTTCCGCCGTTGGTCTGGCCTCTCGGGTCTGGCGATCGAGCAGGGGAACGGCCAGTTCTTCTTCCAACTGGCGGATGTGATCGATGATCGTCGATGGCGCGAGTTCGAGCAGACGCGCAGCCGATCTCACCCCACGAGTCTCGACGATGGTGAGAAAGGTTCGCGCATGGACAAGATTCAGCATCGATCAGACATCGTCCAAAGAGCGGATCAACTATGAGGGTGGTTGACCGCACCGTCAGGAGTGACCCCGGCCAGAGCTTGAAGGATGCTATGCGCGGCCGATAGCTCGATCTGGCGCCGCGCCAGGGTCACCGCCGAGCCAAGGTGCGGCGTCAGGATCGTGCGGGTCTGCTGCGCGATTAGTCGAGGATGGATCGCAAGAGGTCGGTCGGGCCTGGCCCAATCCTCGCATTCGAAGACATCTGCAGCGTAGCCGCCCAGTCGGCCGCTCTCGAGAGCATCGGCGACGGCTTGCTCGTCGACGAGCGACCCACGGGCCGGATTGACCAGAAGAGCGCCCGGTTTCATCTGGGCGATGGTGGCGGCGTCCATCAGAAAGAGAGTGCTTGGGGTCAGCGGAAGTCCCAGGATCACGATGTCGGCCTGCGCCAGCAGAGCCGGCAGCGCCACCATCTCGATGGGCTGGGATATCTCGCGCTCCTGCGCGTCGCAGGCGATCAGCCGACAGTTGAAGCCCGACAAGCATCGCGCGATGGCCTGCCCCACCTGGCCAAACCCGACGAGCCCAACGGTTGAGCCCGATAGCCCAGTGCCGTAGAGCTGCGGCCGCCATCCTGCGAAGCCGTCATGCCGGATTCGCTCGTCGCCGATCCGGATATGGCGTCCAAGCGCGATAGTGAGCCCGACCGCCAGCTCTGCCGTCGGCACGGTCAGCAGGTCGGGAACGATGGTGACCCAGACGCCGCGCTCGGTCGCCGCCTCGACGTCGATGTTGTCATAGCCCTTCAACGCGGCGCCGATGATTCGCAGATCGGGGCATCGATCGAGAAAAGCGCCGTCGATGCAATCAGTCATGAACGCCATGAGAGCGGACGCGCCTTGGCAGCGCTCGATGAGCGACTCGCGCGGCCAAGGCTCGACCGCTTCGTTGGACAGAACACGCGCCGCGCCATCGAACGTCGCGCGGGTTTCGTCGAAGGTCCGGCTGGTCAGGACAGCCAGAGGCAAGGCGGCCGGTGGAGCGCTTGTCATTTTAGAGACCTCCGGAGAGACGCCCCGATGCTGTCGACGGCGACGACGCAGGCGAGTATCGAGAGCAGGATCGCTGACACCTGATCATAGTTCAGCAGGCGCAAGGCCGCGATCAGCTCGAACCCGATCCCGCCGGCTCCGACGATGCCAAGCACGGCCGAGGCGCGGAAATGATACTCCCAGCGATAGATCGTCACGTCCGTGAGCTGCGGCAGGACCTGCGGCAGGACCGCATGCGCGATGACCTGCAGCGGCGTCGCGCCGGCTGCTCGCGCCGCTTCCAGAGGTTTGGGATCAACATGTTCGATCGCCTCAGCGTAGAACTTGCCGACCATCCCGACCGAGTGAAGCGCCAGGGCCAACACGCCGGGCAATGCGCCAAAGCCGACAGCGGCCACAAACAGCACGCCAAGGATGATCTCTGGCACGGAACGGAGGAACGCCAGCAGGGTTCGGACGGCAAAACAGACAACCGGGTGCGGGCTGGTGTTAGGGGCGGCCAACAGCGCTAGCGGCAGCGAGAAGACGACCGCGAGCGCCGTGCCCGCGATCGACATGGCAAGGGTGTCAAATAGCGGCCGCAGCCAGGACTGCCAGCGCCCGAAATCGGGCGGGATCATTTCGTCGGCAAGCTGGCTGATCGCCGGGCCGCTCTCGATGAAGCGCTGGAGGTCGAAAAATCCCGTCACACCCAACGCGATGACGCAGACGGCGATGATCGCAGCCAGAAGCCCCGCCCCGCGCAAAGCGGAGCGGCGCTCTTCGGCAAGAATAGTATCGAAGGACCCGGATGCGCTCATGCCATTCACCCGAGCTTGGCGATATCGAGAGTGAGGATCTTCGCCATGTCGCGCAAGACGTCGTAGTCCTTGTCGGTGGCTGGCGCGAGCCGCTCGACCCGGAACAGCTTGAGGATCTCGGGATCCTTGAGTTCGAGGAACGCCTTCTTGATCGCGTCCTTGAGTTCGGGCTTGAGGTAGCCCTGAATCGTCATCGGGTAGTTCGGGATCGGGTCCGACAGCGCGATCTGCCTGAGCTTGGTCGCATCGACCTTGTTGGTCTCGACCAGAACCCTGTAGATCGCCTCCGACAGGGCGCCGGCGGGAATCTGTCCGGCCGCGACGGCTCGCGCGACGGCGTCGTGGTTGCCAAGATGAACGACCTTGTAATCCTTGTCTCCGATAAGGCCGTTCTTGGCCAGATGCGCGCGCGGCGCAAGATGGCTCGACGTCGAGGCCTGATCGCCGAATGCGAACGGCTTGCCTTTCACGTCGGCCAGTTCCTTCACCGGGCCATCGACGTTGGCAATCAGAATGGAGTTGTAGTTCGGCTTGCCCTTCTCGACACCGACGGCGAACGGCTCGATCTCCGGCGCCTTCGACTTCGCCAGGACATATGAAAACGGACCAAAATAGCCGACCTCGATCCGCCCGAACCGCATCGCCTCGATCATCGACGAGTAGTCCGTCGTCACGATGATCTCGACCGGCTTGCCGAGCGTCTTTTCCAGGAAGATTTTGAGCGGCTGCGCGTTTTGAATGATCGCGGAGGCGTTCTCATCCGGCAGGAGCGCAATGCGCAGCTTGTCCGGGTTGGCCTTGTCTGCGGCGGCAGGGCCGACGAGGGCAAAAAGGCCCGCCGTGGCGGCCGAGGCGATGAATGTTCTGCGCTTCATGACGATGTCCTTATCGGTTGTGGCTGGTCGATTATTCGGCGGCGACAGCGAGTTCGGCCGGGTGCGTCTGGTAGATCTGATCGAGTGCGATGCCTCCGACTGCCTCCGGGCCGTCCTCGAACACGATCTGCCCCCGCGCCAGACCAAAGATCCGGTCGCCGAACTGGCGCGCCAGTTCAACTTGATGGAGGCTGACGATCGCGGTGATCCCGTCTTCCCGGCAGATCCGGTGCAGGTCCTCCAGCACCTTGACGGCGGTCGCGGGATCAAGGCTTGCGACCGGCTCGTCGGCGAGCACGATCTCGGGCCGCTGCGCCATCGCGCGCGCAATGCCGACGCGCTGCTGCTGGCCGCCCGAGAGCTCGTCGGCCCGATCCAGCGCCCGATCGGCCAGGCCGACCCGGTCAAGAGCCTCCAGCGCCATGATTCGATCAGCGCGGGGCAGCGGCGCGAGCGACCTCAGAAATCCGTGTGAAGCCAGGCGACCGGTCAGAACGTTCTCGAGCGCCGTCAGACGGCCGATCAGATGGTGCTGCTGGAAGATCATGCCCGTTCGGCGGCGGTGCGCCCGCAACGTCGCCCCGCTGGCGAAGATCGAGCCGTGCGCCTCGTTCCGGACATCGCCCCGCGTCGGCCGGACAAGGCCGTTCAGGCTGCGCAGAAGCGTCGATTTCCCGGCGCCCGACTTGCCGAGCAGCACAATGAACTGCCCGCGCGCGAATGTCACATTGGTCGCCTTCAGTGCCGCGACACCGTTCGGGTAGGTGACCGAAACGTCGACAACCGATAGCATCGCAACTCTCCTTCAACGGAAATTCGTTCATATAATCCGAACGAAAATCATCATCGTTCGGATTATTGCTAATGTGCAGGTGTGACGCCTGCGTGACACGAGGACGTTATGATAGACGTGATTTGTGCGGCGGCAGGGAGATGACCGCCTGGTCGTGACGGGCGTTGCTGCCGCCAAACGGCCGCCGACCCATGGGATCGTCGCAGCATCGGAGAGCCAGCCATGTCGAGCCCGCGCCAGCAGCATTGGGAAAATGTTTACAGCACCCGGCAGGCGGACGAGGTCAGCTGGTTCCAGGACGACCCGACGCTCTCGCTCGACCTGATCGCGCGTTCCGGGATCAGCGCCAATGCCCCCATCATCGACATCGGTGGCGGCGCCTCGGTGCTGATCGACAGGTTGCTGGATGCCGGCCACTCGGCCCTGACCGTGCTCGACATCTCCCACGTCGGCCTCACTGTCGCGCAGAAGCGGTTGGGAGACCACGCCGGCCGCGTGACATGGATCGCCCAGGACGTGACCGCCTGGCATCCCCCGCAGGACGCCTTTGCACTCTGGCACGACCGTGCGGTGTTTCATTTCCTCGTCGAGGCAGCCGACCGCGCCGCCTATGTCCGCGCCCTCGATCGCGGCCTCAGGCCTGGGGGCTTCGTCATCCTCGCGCCCTTCTCTCTGACCGGCCCGGAGCGATGCAGCGGACTTCTCGTGAGGCGCTATTCGGCGGCTATGCTCCAGGCAGAGCTCGGGGCGGACTATGCACTCGTCAACCAACAGCCGCAGACGCATCTGACGCCCGCCGGGAATCGTCAGGATTTCATCTGGTGCCTGTTTCGGAAGTCAGCTACGTGAGCGGCGGTGCGGTCATGATCAGAATGGTGCAAGGCCTGTCGAGCGAGCCCACGACACCATGACAGATCACCGCGACAGGCCTGCGCCCATACTGGCCAACAAGCACCACTCTGAAGCATCCGCCTTCCAGCCCGGAAACCTGCTGCGCGAAGCGCGCCGCCAGAAAGGTCTGGCCGTGCGCGAGGTGCCGGCGATCTGCGTGCTCGACCCCGACGGCGATCTCGTCCGACGCTTGCGCCGGAACGGACGCGCGACGGCTGACCGAGACTGGGCCTGCTATCACAGCGAGCTCGATCGCTTCGTCGAAGGCGACGTCGAATTCGGAATCGTCGGCTGCGTCGTCGGCGCCTCCTATGCCGTGCTGGTGGCGGAGCAGCTCTTCGCCGCCGGCTGCAGGCTCCTAATCAGCATGACCTCGTCCGGGCAACTGCAGCCGATACGGCCGCCGCCTTATTTTATCTTGATCGAACGGGCCCTGCGCGACGAGGGTACGAGCTACCACTACCTGCCGTCATCGGAATTCTCACAAGCCGACGCCGGCGTCCTCGCTAAGCTTGAGGGCGCCTTTGACGGACTGCGCGAGCCGGTGCTGAGCGGCGCGACCTGGACGACCGATGCGCCCTTTCGGGAGACGGAGCGCGCCATCGCCGCCATGACCGCACGCGGCCTGCTCGCCGTCGAGATGGAAGCCGCCGCGCTCTATGCCTTTGCGCAAGCCTGCGGCAAGCGAGTCGTCTGCTTCGCCCACGTCACCAACCAGATGGGCCAGGAAGGCGATTTCGAGAAGGGCGAAGCAGACGGCACCGTAGATGCGCTGGCCGTCATTATAGCGGCCGCGCGTCGTCTGGGATGACGCCTCTTTAAGCCACAGGCCCCCGCACCGCGAGGCTCACTTCGGCGCGCTCTGATCTGACGTCAGAGAGTCGTTTCGACCGTTCCGTCGGCGCGGACGAAGATGACGTCCTTACCCATCGCTTGACCTTCGGATTCTTCGCGCTGCTGACCTTCGCTGCGGTCACCGTGGCGGAGCGGGTCTGGCGGTCAGTCATCTCGCCCATCGTCCTAATAATCTGCCCAGCGATCATCCCCATCTCGCTGGTGCGGGTGGCGGCCGCGACGCCCATGCCTTCGTCATCGATGATTTGCACCGCAAGTGGCCCGAGCGCGTGGGCTGATTCCTAATGACCCTGTGAACCGGCTCGAACGCTCAACATTGAGATTTGGCGACATAGCCGTCGGTATCACCCCCCGTGTGAAGCGATGCCAATGGATTTATGTATAGGCTCAGCGATCTTGTGGCTGTTTAAGAGCCATAACGAAGTCCTAAGGCGTCGCCGTCGACGAAAGCTGCGTCGGAAACGCTTCTCTAAGACCGCCCTGCTAGAGCCTCCTTCAAGCAAACCCGAGGCAGCGCGGAATGAGCCAGAAGTCGGATCGGGTCGGAAATTTATTCGAGCCCTTGGCGGGCGCCGGCAGCGGTGCGGTCGCCAATCCACTGGCTGAACTCGAAGCCTCCGGCGCGATGTCGACGCTTGCCGTGGCCCGGGCGCGCTGCGACCAGTCCGGTTCCGACGCCCTGTCGACCTTGATCGGCTGGGTCGAGGGCTATCTGATGACGGCCCATCCCGATCTTGGCCGCACAGGCGCCGTTTGCCCCTTCACCCGCCAGGCGGCAAAGCTCGACACCGTCCGGCTCGGCATATGCGAGGCTGGGCCTGATGACGAGGACAAGGTATTTTCGCTGATCCGCACGAGTTTCCAGGCGCTGGAGGCGATCCCCGCAAAGCCGGCCATGGCGCATTTCCGCACGATCATCATCGGCTTTCCAGCCTGTGGCGGCGAGCGTGGCATCGCCATGCTGAGGCGCATCCAGGACCGCCACAAAGTCTATTCGCTGACACGCAACCGGATGATTGGGCTGATGCATGCTGGATCCGAGGCACGCGGCCTATGGAATCCCGATTTCAGGCCGTTGCGCGCGCCGATGCCTGTCCTCGCCATCCGTCACATGGTCGAGCAGGATGCGCTTTTCGCCGTCCGTCATCCGCTACTTCTGCTGCCCTATCTGGTGCGGTTCCCGTTCGCCGGTCTGAAGCGCATCGTCGCCCATTATAGCGGCCGTGGCTGAACCATGGCCTTGATCGCAGCAGCCAACATCTACCCGATCAAGGCATGGCCCGCGCCTGTCCCGGTGGACGATACCCTGCCGCGCGACGACGAGATCACGATCGCGATCGTGGACAGTCCGACCGCCTTCCTGGCGATGCAGGCCGAATGGGAAGCCCTGTTCGCGCGCGCTGGCCTGCCTCATCAGGTCTTCCAGAGCCATGCGGTTCTGCGGCACTGGATGCGGCACTACCTCGATTCGCGCACCAGTCTGAGCATCATCACCGGACGACGCCGGGGGCGTTTAGTCATGGCCTTGCCGTTGATCCGCCAGCGCCGTTTCGGCGTGGTCAGCCTGCGCTTCATGGGCGTTCCTGTGGCGCAGTTCGGCGATGTTCTCATCGAGCCTGCCGAGTGCGAGGGGTCTCTGATGCAGGCCGGCTGGGACTGCCTGCAAAGGCTCGATGCGGACGTCCTGGACCTACGCAAGCTACGCGCCGATTCGGCGCTCATGCGCTCGGGCCTCGTCGCCGGCGCGGTCCTGCGCGAGCGGCTCGAGGCCCCCTTTGCCGATCTCACCTTTCGGGTCGGGCCCGATGGACCAAGCAAGGCCTATGCATCCCGGGAGCGGTCCAACCATCGGCGCCGGTTGCGGCGGCTCTCGGAACGTGGAGCGATCGCCTTTGGGATGGTGGAGCCCGGGCCGGAGGCGGCGCGGCTGGCCGTCATGGCGGTGGCGATGAAGCGGGCTTCGCTTCTGCGCCATGGCATCGTGGCGCCGACGATCGCAGATCAGCGCTTCTCGGCGTTCTTCCACGATCTCGCCGGCGACGCAGCTGGCGGTTCGCCGCTGCACATAACGATGATCACCTGCGACGGCGCGCCGATTGGGCTCGACCTAGCCCTGGATTGCAAGGGCACCAGCTTCGGCCACGTCATCGCCACGCATCCCGAGCATGAGCGTGGGGGGGTCGGCGGAATTCTGGTGCATCACAGCTTCGCGTCCGCGAAACGTCGCGGTAACGCCATCTTTGACTTGCTAGCGCCGGCTGACGCGTACAAGCACGAGCATGCCGACGGCCTGACGGCTGTGAGCGACCTGGTCCTGGCTTTGTCCTGGAAAGGCCGGCTGGCAGCAAATTATGGACTACTGAACTGGAGGCCCTTCCTCAAACAGGCCTTCCGACGCCTACCGTCGCCGCTGACACGAAGACTGGCCGCTTGGTCGTATGGCGGAAAGAGCTAAGCGCTGCGCATAGTCTAACGCGACTATCGCGACCGTCATGCGCTCGCGGTTGAGATCGGCGACCAACACGCCTGATCCCTGTTCCTACTGGATCGCGATGATTTGCTCCTCCGAGAAAAGGCTGCGCTTCACCTTCTGCTCCCCTCAATGAGCCAGAGCGAAGTTCAGCCCGGATCAAGCCCGAGGGGCAACGTCATGCAAGCTCGCTGAATTCCGCCTCGTTGTCGTTCTACCGCGGTTCTTCGGCTTCGACATTGAGGTGCTCCATGAGAATTCCTCCACCAATCCTTCTGCTGCTCGCCGCTTGTCTGGCCGCGGCCCCGCTGCCGGGCGGCACCGACGCGGCGTCGCAGGAGACGGGGTCGCCGGTTCAAGCGCAGGGACGGCCTGCCGCGCAGGAATCACGGCCGCAGGGGCAACCGGACGCGCGTTCAACCGTCCAGAACCAGCTTCTGCCGCAGCCCTCCGTCACCCGGCACGAGATCGTGCTGCCCGGCCGCACGCTGCGATATACGGCGACCGCCGGCTCGCTGCCGGTGCGCGACCAGGATGGGCGAACGCTCGCAGAGATCGCCTACATTGCCTATGTGCTGGATCACGAGAATGGCTCAGCCTCGCCGCGGCGTCCCGTCAGCTTCGCCTTCAATGGCGGTCCGGGCGCGGCGTCGGCCTACCTTAACCTCGGCCTGATGGGGCCCAGACGCCTGCCGTTCGGACGGCAAGGAGACGGGCCGTCCATGCCGCCGGTTCCGATCGACAATGCCGAGACCTGGCTCGATTTTACCGACCTCGTCTTCATCGATCCCGTGGGGACCGGCTACAGCCGCTTCGCCTCCACAGGCGACGATGCGCGAAGGCTGCTGTGGTCGGTAGAGGGCGACTACCGGTCGCTGTCGCGGTTCATCGGCAATTGGCTTCGGCTGAACGACCGCCTCGCCTCGCCGAAATACCTCGTCGGCGAGAGCTATGGTGGCTTCCGGGCCCCCAAGGTCGCAGGCGAGTTGCAAAGCGCCGACGGCGTCGGCGTCTCCGGTATCGTGATGATCTCGCCGGTGCTCGATTTCACTTTTCAACGCGACGCACGCGGCTCGCCGCTGAGCTTTGTGGTCTCGCTGCCCGGCATTGCGGCCGTCCGGCTAGAGCGCGATGGCAAGCTATCACGCCAAGCGCTTGCTGCAGTCGAAGCCTACGCCTCGGGCGCCTACCTTGCCGATCTGCTGAAAGGCCCCCGCGATCGGCAGGCGGTGGAGCGGATGTCCGACCAGGTCGCGGCGCTGACTGGACTCGATCGCGGACTGGTCCTGCGGATGGGCGGCAAGGTCGATGCCGGCACCTTCCTGCGCGAACTCGATCGCCCAAGCGGACGGGTCGGCAGCCCTTACGATGGCGCAGTAACCGCCTTCGACCCCAATCCGGACGCAAGCCGTAGCCGAGCCCCCGACGCCGTGCTCGACGCCATCACCGCGCCGCTGACGAGCGCCATGCTGAGCCATTACGCTAGGGACCTGAAATGGCGCCCCGAGGGCCGCTATATATTGTTGAACGAAGAGACGAGCCGCCGCTGGAGCTACGGCCAGGGCCGGGGCGATCGGGAATCCATGAGCGAACTGCGCGGCGCGCTGGCGCTCGACCCAAATCTGAAGGTTCTCGTCGTTCACGGCCTGACCGATCTCGTCACGCCGTATTTCGAGACGAAGCTCCTGCTGGACCAGTTGCCGGCGTTCGGCGATCCAGCCCGGGTCAAGCTCGAGCTGCTGCCTGGTGGGCACATGTTCTATTCTCGTAACGAGTCGCGGATCGTATTCCGCGAATCCGTCCGCCAGATGATGGACACGGGGACCTAATGACCGGCCGGCCGGTGCCGTGCAGCTCTCGCGGCAACCTTCACGTGGTCGGACGTCGTTTTTATTACGAATTGTTACCGTGCGGAACGTCGAAGTTGGCGGTGCGTCTCTTGTATTGCGCACCAGAAAAAATCTGGAGCGTCGGGAGACGGTTCAAGACACGGCCATACCCATCCGCATTCGTATCCGCTTGTCCCGATCCATTCGCAGATCGCGTGAGCGAATTGCCCGTGTTGGAGGTGTGGGCTTGTGCCTGAAGCCCGCGCTGAACGCTGCCATGAGGTGGCAGCGTAGGAGACGCGTCCGACACCCCGGTCGCATCCCCAGACTGATTTCTCAGTCAAATGAAGGAACCACGACCATGAACCGCCTGACATTGATCTCGCTCTCTTCGGCTCTCGCCATTACCGCGGCTGTTGCCCAGCAGCCTGCCGCCAAGCCGGCCATGGACCCCGGCATGCACATGAAGATGATGCAGCCGGCCGCCTCTGATTCCGCCTCCACCAAGGGCTACAAGGAATCGATGATGGGCATGATGCAAGCGATGCCGATGACGTTTACCGGCGACGCCGACATCGACTTCATGACACAAATGAAGGGTCATCATCAGGGCGCGATCACCATGGCGAAGGTGGAACTCACCCACGGCAAGGATCCCGAAGCCAAGAAGCTCGCCACTGAGATTGTTGCGGCTCAGGAAAAGGAAATCGCGATGATCGACAAATGGTTGAAGTCTAAGGGCAAGTGACCCAGACCAAGTTCGCGGTCGACGCAATAATCCTGCTCTGATGCCGGCCGGACGCCTCACCCGAGGCATCCGGCCGGTCGTGCGCTGCAGGCACCGGTCTGTTTCGTCCTCGGTCGTATCCTCGGCCAGAAAAGACTCAACGCCATGCCAAGCTGGCTCTCCTGGCTGCGGCACTACCTCGCAACAAGTGCGATCGGCCATCTCTTATGGGAAATCGCGCAGCTTCCACTCTATACGATCTGGTCCACCGGAACCGTGCGCGAGCAGTTGATCGCGATCGTCCACTGCACCGCGGGTGATGTCGTCATCGCCACGTTGGCCATGGTCCTAGCGCTCGTTCTAGTTGCTGACTCGGACTGGCCGGCAAACCGCTTCTGGCCGACTGCTGCGGCGGCGCTGATGGGCGGCTTCGCCTATACCGGCTTCAGCGAATGGCTCAACACCGTGCTTCGGACCTCATGGTCTTATTCCGAATGGATGCCTGTCCTCCACCTATTCGGCTTTCGGTTGGGCATCTCACCCATGCTGCAATGGGTCATCGTGCCTGCGTTGGCGATGTGGCTCGCGATGCGCCCCGGCTCGAGCAGCCGCTTTACATCACTTGATCCCAGATCACGCGCCGCCTGACGATCCAAGGTGCGTGAGACCGTCTTCGAAAAGGGCCCGAACTTCCGGCCGCCCAACCGGACAACCGAATTGAGGCTCGCCATGAATGCCGACCACGTTGCTGCCACGGAGCCGAACACCGCATCTTCGTCGGGGCCTGCGCCAAGCGCGTTGGCGACAAGCCAAGGCCACGGCACCTCACGCCCGCAGCCGGTACCTGATGAGAAGGACCCAGTCTGCGGCATGACGGTCGATTCCGCGACGACGGCTCATCATGCCGAGTTCGAGGGCAAGCCATATCACTTCTGCTCTTCGGGCTGCCGGACGAAATTCGTCGCGGAACCCCTGAAATACCTCGCGACAGCACCAGCCAAGACGACAGCGGCTTCGGAGGGAGAGATCTATACCTGTCCGATGCATCCCCAGATCCGGCAGGTGGGCCCCGGTCAATGCCCGATCTGCGGCATGGCGCTCGAGCCGGTCGACGTCAGCGCCGAAGCCAAGCCCAACGCCGAGCTCATCGATATGACACGCCGGTTCTGGATCGGGCTGGTTCTGGCGGCACCCGTCTTCGCAATCGAGATGGGAGGTCACCTTACCGGGCTTGATCACCTGATACCCCGCAACCTGTCCAACTGGATCCAGTTTGCTCTGGCGACGCCTGTCGTACTCTGGGCCGGGTGGCCGTTCTTCGAGCGCGGCTGGCAGTCGATCCTGACCCGCAACCTCAACATGTTCACGTTGATTGCCATGGGCACGGGCGTGGCTTGGATCTACAGCGTGGTTGCAACGCTCGCACCCGGCATTTTCCCGCAGGCGTTCCGCAGCCAGGACGGCTCGGTCGCGGTCTATTTCGAGGCCGCTGCCGTGATTACCGTCCTCGTCCTCCTCGGACAGGTCTTGGAACTGCGTGCACGCGAAAGCACCAGTGGCGCTATCCGGGCGCTGCTCGATCTAGCGCCTAAGACAGCTCGCCGCATCTTGGACGATGGCCGCGAGGAGGAAGTCACGCTCGATGCTGTCGCAGTCGGGCACCGCCTGCGTGTCCGGCCCGGCGAGAAAGTCCCGGTCGATGGGGACGTCATGGAAGGACGAAGCTCCATCGATGAATCGATGGTCACCGGCGAGTCGATGCCGACTACGAAAACAGTCGGCGATCACGTCATCGGCGGCACAATGAACCAGTCGGGCAGTCTGATCATCGAGGCCAAGCGTGTCGGTCATGACAGCATGCTCGCGCAGATCGTCCAGCTCGTCGCCAAGGCGCAGCGGAGCCGCGCACCAATCCAGCGACTCGCCGATCAGGTCGCGGGCTACTTCGTACCCGTCGTCATCGCGATGGCATTACTCGCCTTTGGAGCCTGGGCGATCTGGGGGCCCGAGCCACGCTTGGCCTTCGGGCTCGTGGCGGCCGTCTCGGTCCTCATCATCGCCTGCCCCTGTGCACTGGGGCTGGCAACGCCGATGTCGATCATGGTCGGCGTGGGGCGCGGCGCCGAGGTCGGCGTCCTGATCAAGAACGCCGAAGCACTGGAGCGCATGGAGAAGGTCGATACGCTCGTGGTCGACAAGACGGGCACGCTCACCGAGGGCAAACCGGCGGTTACCGCGATCGTCTCCTCCGAGAGCTTTGAAGAGACCGAGATCCTCAGGCTGGCTGCCAGCGTCGAGAAGGCCAGCGAACATCCTCTGGCGGTCGCCATCGTGGCGGCTGCCGTCACCCGAAACATCAAGACGTCGGTGGTAGCGGACTTCGACTCTCCGACTGGTAAAGGTGCGCTTGGCACGGTCGACGGCCGCAAAGTGGTCATCGGCAACGCGGCGTTCATGGCCGAGCACGGCGTCGATGTCGCGCCCCTCGCGGCAGCCGCCGACGACCTGCGGCGCGAAGGTGCGACCGCCATCTTCATCGGCATCGACGGACAAGTCGCAGGCACGATCGCCATCGCCGATCCGGTCAAGGAATCGACCCCCTCGGCCTTGGCGGCACTAAAGGAAGAAGGCATCCGGGTCGTCATGCTGACCGGTGACAACAGGACCACGGCGGAAGCCGTGGCGCGGCGGCTCGGCATCACCGAGATCGAAGCGGATGTCTTGCCGGAGCAGAAGAGCGCCGTCGTGGAGAAATTCAAGCGCGAGGGACGGGTCGTCGCGATGGCCGGCGATGGCGTCAACGACGCGCCTGCGCTGGCGGCAGCCGATGTCGGGATCGCCATGGGATCGGGCACCGACGTGGCCATCGAGAGTGCGGGCCTAACGCTGCTGAAGGGCGACCTGAACGGGATCGTGCGGGCCAGGCATCTGTCGCAGGCGACGATGAGCAATATCCGCCAGAACCTGTTCTTCGCATTCGTCTACAACGCCGCGGGTATCCCGATCGCCGCTGGCGTTCTCTATCCGATCTTCGGCGTCCTGCTCTCGCCGATCATCGCCGCAGCGGCCATGGCACTCTCGTCCGTCAGCGTCATCGCCAACGCGATCAGGCTGCGGACAATTCGCCTGTAGACCTGCCTTGGCGCATCCCGCTCCGCGTGGCCAGTCCCTCCGTCGGGTTACTGGCCACGCCCGTTAGCACGAGCATGGCCAGAATATTGATCTTTCCTGCCGCTTTGCCCTTGGCGCTCGGTCAGGCAGCGACGGGAGACGCGCTGGGCGTATAACCTGCCGCGGTCACGATCGCTCTGAGCGCAGCGAAGTCTGCGGGGCCTGTCACGCTCACAAGCTTAGAGGCGGGATCCGCGTTGACTGTGGTGCCGGGCACGGTCGTCTCGATCGCCTTCTTGATCGTGTCGGCGCAGTGCCCGCAGGTCATGTCGTCGACCCGAAAATGTAATCCGGACTGCGACGGGGTTGGGACGGTCTGAGAAGTTGCGTTCGAAGGTTTCTGGCAAGAGCACATGGCTGAAGCTTCCTGTTGGTGTGCGGGTCAAAGGGAGGCTGCAGCTTTCCACAGTGGTAAGGTCAAGTGGCATCTTGACCTCTTTCCGGAGCCCCAAAAATCTTGAGCCGATGTCGCCGATAGCGCTTGACCTTACAATGGTGGGAAGCTCCATACCGCATGCCATGACAGCTCGGAGATACGTTATGTCGACTGCAACGGTGGCCAGAAATGCAGCCTTGCCCTCCAGACATTTCGATGTTCCCGTCGAAGGCATGACCTGCGCCTCATGCGTGGGCCGCGTCGAGCGGGCGGTCCTTGCCGTGGAGGGCGTTGACAGCGTTTCGGTGAACTTGGCGACTCAGCGGGCCCACATCGCCGTCAGCTCTGGAAAAGTCGATACCGCGGCTATCGATTTGGCCATCCGAAAGGCAGGCTACGAACCGAGGGAGACCATCGTCGTTCTGAGTATTTCGGGCATGACCTGCGCCTCTTGCGTCGGACGTGTCGAGCGCGCGCTTGCGGCGGTACCGGGCGCCCTCGAAGCCACGGTCAATCTTGCGACTGGGCGGGCCTCTGTGCGCGTGCTGGGCGGCTCGGAAATGACATCAGAACTCGTCAAGGCGGTTGCCGCCGCCGGCTATGACGCCGAACAGGCCGGAGACGCGGTGGACACCTCCGACCGCGAGCGTCGGGCGCGCGACGCCGAGCTGTCGGAACTGCGCCGTGACGTCACGATCGCGGCCATCGCGACCCTGCCGCTGCTCGTCTTCGAGATGGGCATGCACATGTCCGAGGCGCTGCATCATTTTCTTGCCGGCTGGGTCGGCGAGTTCAACATCAAGGTGCTTTCGTTCCTGCTCGCCGGCTTCGTGATCGCGGTGCCTGGCCAGCGCTTCATTCGGAAGGGGTGGCCCGCGCTGATGCGCGGCGCGCCAGACATGAACTCGCTCGTCGCGCTCGGCACGACCGCCGCCTTCGTCTACTCCAGCGTCGCGACGTTCATGCCCGGCCTGCTGCCGGATGGCACCAATTACACCTATTTCGAGGCCGCCGCGGTAATCGTCACGCTGATCCTGATGGGGCGTTGGCTCGAAGCGCGCGCCAAGGGCTCGACGAGCGAGGCCATTCGCCGCCTACTGTCGCTCCAAGCCAAGTCGGCCCGCGTGCTGCGAGACGGCAACGAGATCGATGTCGCCATCGAGACCGTGGTCGCGGGCGACGTCGTGATCGTGCGTCCAGGCGAACGCATCCCCGTCGATGGCGATGTCGTATCGGGATCATCCTATGTCGACGAGGCGATGATCACCGGCGAGCCGATCCCGGCCCGAAAGCAACCCGGTTCTGCAGTCACGGGCGGGACAATAAACGGCGCGGGCGCCTTCCGCTTCACCGCCGAGAGAGTCGGGGCCGATACGCTGCTGGCGCAGATCGTGCGCACGGTCGAGGCTGCGCAGGGCTCGAAACTGCCGATCCAGGCGCTCGTCGACAAGGTGACGATGTGGTTCGTCCCAGCCGTCATCGGACTGGCTCTCCTGACCTTCACGGCCTGGTTAGCGTTCGGTCCAAGCCCCGCGCTGTCGTATGCGCTTGTCAACGCCGTCGCCGTGCTGATCATCGCCTGCCCCTGCGCGATGGGGCTGGCGACGCCAACCTCGATCATGGTCGGCACCGGCAAGGGCGCCGAACTCGGCATCCTGTTCCGGCAGGGCGTGGCGCTGCAGAGCCTCAAGGATTCGACGGTCATCGCCCTCGATAAGACAGGCACGCTGACCAAGGGCCGGCCGGAGTTGACCGACATCGCCGTCACGGAAGGGTTCAAGGAAGACGAGGTGCTGCGCCTCGTCGCCTCGGTGGAATCCCTCTCCGAGCATCCTGTGGCCGATGCGATCGTCGCCGGTGCGCGGCAGCGCGGGCTGGGGCTGGCCGAGCCGGCGGACTTCTCCAGCGAGCCCGGTTTCGGTGTCGCGGCAAGTGTCGAGGGTCGTCGCATCGAGGTCGGCGCCGACCGGTTGATGCGGCGGCTGGGCCTCGATCTATCGGCGTTCGCCGAGCAGGCCGCGCAACTTGGCAACGCGGGCAAGACGCCGCTTTACGCCGCGATCGACGGCAGGCTCGCGGCCATTATAGCGGTTGCAGACCCCGTGAAGGAGACGACGCCCGCCGCAATCGCCGCGCTGCACCAGCTGGGCCTGCGCATCGTTATGGTCACCGGCGACAACGCACGCACGGCGCAGGCCATCGCGCGCCGGCTCGGAATCGACGAGGTCATCGCCGAAGTTCTGCCTACCGACAAGGCCGAAGTGGTCAAGTCGCTACAGGCCGGAGGCGGCCGCGTCGCCTTCGTGGGGGACGGGATCAACGACGCGCCGGCGCTGGCGCAGGCGGATGTCGGCATCGCGATTGGTACTGGGACAGACATCGCGATCGAGAGTGCCGACGTCGTCCTGATGTCCGGCGATCTGGAGGGAGTCGCCAAGGCCATCGCCCTGTCGCAGGCGACGATCGCCAACATCCGCCAGAACCTCGTCTGGGCCTTTGGATACAACGTCGTGCTCATCCCCGTCGCGGCCGGCGCGCTCTACCCAGCCTTCGGTATCCTGATGTCGCCCATGTTCGCCGGCCTAGCCATGGCCCTTTCGAGCGTCAGCGTCCTAACCAACGCCCTGAGGCTCAAGCGCTTCGGCGGGTCGAAGCGGGTGGAACCGAGCCCGACGAGGCCGACAGCGCTAGCCGCTGCGCAATGAACTCGCCACAGTCATAGGAGACATCGACATGAACATCGGACAGGCGGCGACGGCATCCGGCGTGACGGCGAAGATGATCCGCTACTACGAGAGCATCGGCCTCATCGAGCCGCCAATCCGGACGGAGGCCGGGTACCGGATCTACGCGACCGAAGAGATTCACGAGCTTCGCTTCATCAAGCGAGCTCGCACGCTCGGGTTCTCTATCGAGGAGGCCCGCCAACTTCTGGCGCTCTGGCGCGACAAGAGCCGGGCGAGCGCCGACGTAAAGCGCTTCGCGATGAAGCACGTGCGCGATCTCGAAACTAAGATCGAAGAGCTTCAAGGCATGTCGCTCACACTCCGGCATCTCGCTCGGACCTGCCACGGCGACGACCGCCCAGAATGCCCGATCCTGGCCGATATGGCGCTACCCGGATACGATCAGCCGCCCCATGAGCAATAGCGGGGAGGGTCCAAGGCTTACCCCAACCGCGCGTCCGACAGCCGAGTGAGCGGTGGTGGACCCTCCCGATCACTGCCACCTGTCGGCCCGTCACCGCACGCGGATCTCAGTCCCTGCAGTCAGTGCTTGGAATTGCCATGGCCGCCATGTACCGGTTCCGGAACAGGCGCGGCGCCCATGCCGCATAACCCCGCACAACATCGTACTGGACATGCGTCACCACGCACCAGTTTTATTGGCGGACACGCACTGGATGATCGGGCTGATGAATGCCGGATCCGATGCGCAGTTGCTTCGAAACAGTCCCCGATCCGCCGCCGGACTCAGTTCGGGCCCGCTGTCGGAGGTCCACAGCAGGCCGCCGCTGACGACTTTCCATCGGCGGCCTGAATCGGAGGACAGGGCGTCGCGCCATAGGAACAGAACACGCAGCAGTCTCCTTCCAGCGGTCTCAGCAGCACGCCGCAACTCTTGCACTCGTAGAAGAACCAGCAGGCGTCGATGGGCATCGTCTCTGTCGCCTGATGGGAGCAGTGCGGGCAGGTCAGCGTCGATTGAAGTTCCATGAAAATCACCGCGCCAGCTTGAGCAGGGCTGGCTCGACGTAAGGGCCCCACACCAGAGCCAGTCCGATGACCAGAGAGCCGACGCCGAGCAGCCCTATCGTGCGGCCCGATCGCTCCAGTTTGGCGCAGGTCTCGCCATCACATCTCGCGCTGCGACGTCGCCAGAAGAAAAATGCCCAGCCGAGGGCCAGCATGACCGCCGCGCCGGCGATGAGAAACGGCCGGATATTGGCCAGTACCGCAAGGCCGCTGAAGACCGCGCCGGTCACGCCAAGCCCTGCAAGCGCCATCGGCAAGACGCAGCAAGAGGATGCGATCAGAGCTCCGGCTCCGACGACGAGGCCCGTCCCCGCCAGGACGCCCGTCGAGGGCGCCGGGAGAGGCTTCGTCGCGCCAGATTGTCCGAGTTCAGCGCTGATCATGAATAGCTCTCCGGTCCGATCCATGTCACTCTGCCTCCGGTAGCCACTACGGGATCAAGCCCCCTATGCTCACGAAGGCGCGAGGCCTTGCCGCTGGACAGCTTGCGAAAGCCGCAGGCGTCAATCTCGAGACGATCCGCTACTACGAGACCATCGGGCTGATGCCTGCGCCGCCCCGCACGCCGGGCGGTCATCGCGTCTACGATGACGTCCATGTCAGACGGCTGGCTTTCATTCGCCGAGGGCGCGGGTTGGGGTTCAGCATCGAAGAGGTTCGCGCCCTCCTGGTCCTGAACGACCCCCGCCATGGCTCCTGCGCGGAGGCCAAGGACATCGCGGCGACGCACCTGACCGAGGTGCGTCACAAGCTCGCGGACCTGACGAGGCTGGAGAGCATCCTCGCCGCATCCGTGGCGCGATGCACCAGTGAGCCGCTCGCGCAATGTCCCGTGCTCGACATGCTCGGACCTGAAACCTCGCTACCGCGCGCTGGAATGACGACGCACGATAGCTCACTGGACAGGCTCTGACACGACGGCCATACTGGAGGCTGTGCCCGACTTGACGCCGCCATCTGTCGAATTTGGCCTTGACAGCCCGGCCGCCGCCTTCGGCAGCCCCCATCCCTTTACCAGCCCGTAGATCGCCGGAATCACCAGCAGCGTCAGCACGGTCGAGGAGACCATGCCGCCGATCATCGGGGTGGCGATGCGCTGCATCACCTCAGAGCCCGTGCCGGTGTTCCACAGGATCGGCAGCAGGCCCGCCATGATCGCGATCACGGTCATGATCTTGGGCCGCAGCCGCTCGACCGCGCCCAGCGTGATCGCCTCTTGCAGATCGGCGCGTGTGAACGCGCGCCCTTGCGCCGCGCAGCGCGCGCGCACCTCCTTCAGCGCCTGGTCGAGGTAGATCAGCATGATCACCCCGGTCTCGGCCGCGACGCCCGCCAGCGCGATGAAGCCGACCGCGACCGCCACCGACATGTTGAACCCCTGCCACCAGAGTAGCCAGACGCCGCCAACCAGGGCAAAGGGCAGCGACAGCATGACGATGAGCGTTTCGGTCAGCCGGCGGAAGTTGAGGTAGAGCAGCAGGAAGATGATCGCCAGCGTGACGGGAACGACGATCTTGAGCCGCGCCTCGGCCCGCTCGAGATATTCGAACTGCCCGCTCCAGGCGACGCGATAGCCGGTTGGGAGCTGGACGGCTTTCGCGATCGCTCCTTGCGCCTCGCGGACATAGCCGCCGAGATCGCGCCCGGCGATATCGACGAAGATGTAGATCGCAAGTTGGCCGTTCTCGGTGCGGATCGTGGTTGCACCGCGCTTGCGCTCGATTTTCGCGACCTCGCCAAGCGGGATCGAACCGCCCGACGGCATCGTCACCTGAACCTCGCGGGCGATCGACTGTGGGTCGGAGCGCAAGTCGCGTGGATAGCGGATGGTGACGCCATAGCGCTCCCGGCCCTCGACCGTCGTCGTGACAGTCTCTCCGCCCATCGCCATCACCACCGCGCCCTGCACGTCGCCGACCGAAAGCCCGTAGCGCCCAAGCGCGATCCGGTCGGGCACGATGTCGAGGAAATAGCCACCAATAACGCGCTCGGCATAGGCGCTGGTGGTGCCCGGCACGGCCTTCAGAACGGTCTCGATCTGGCGCGCGACGCCTTCCATCTTCGTCAGATCGTCGCCAAAGACCTTGATGCCGATCGGGGTGCGGATGCCGGTCGCCAGCATGTCGATTCGGGCGCGGATCGGCTGCGTCCAAGCGTTCGAGATGCCGGGAAACTGCAGCGCCTTGTCCATCTCGGCCTTGAGCGTGTCGGCGGTAACCCCTGTACGCCATTGCTCCTGCGGCTTCAGGTTGATGATGGTCTCGAACATCTCCGTCGGGGCAGGGTCCGTCGCGGTCTGGGCCCGCCCGGCCTTGCCGTAGACCGAGGCAACCTCCGGAAAGGATCGGATGATCTGGTTCTGGGTCTGGAGCAGTTCGGCCGCCTTGGTCACCGATATGCCCGGCAGGGTCGTGGGCATGTACATCAGCGTGCCCTCGTTCAGCGTCGGCATGAACTCCGAGCCGAGCTGCCGCGCCGGCCAGACGCTGACGCCGAGCACGGCGAGCGCCAGCAGGATCGTCAGCGTTTTGGCCTTGAGCACGCCCTTGATCAGCGGGCGGTAGAGCGCGATCAGTGCCCGGTTGATCGGGTTCCTCTGCTCCGGGATGATCCGGCCGCGCACGAAGACGACCATCAGGGCTGGTACCAGCGTCACCGACAGGACGGCGGCGGCTGCCATGGCGAAGGTCTTGGTGTAGGCGAGCGGCCCGAACAGCCGGCCCTCCTCGCCCTCCAGCGTGAAGATCGGCAGGAACGAGACGGTGATCACGAGCAGGCTGAAGAACAGCGCCGGCCCGACCTCGCTGGCCGCCTCGATAATAATCTCGATGCGCGGCTTGCCCGGCGGCGCGCGCTCGAGATGCTTGTGGGCGTTTTCGATCATGACGATGGCTGCGTCGATCATCGCGCCGACCGCGATCGCGATGCCCCCCAGGCTCATGATGTTGGAGCCCAGCCCCAGCGCCTTCATAGCCGCGAACGCGATCAGGATGCCCACGGGGAGCATCAGGATCGCCACCAGCGCGCTACGCAGATGCAGGAGAAAGACGATGCAGACCAGCGCGACGATGACGCTCTCCTCGATCAGCGTCACCTTCAAGGTCTGGATCGCCCGCTCGATCAGCTGCGAACGGTCGTAGACCGGCACGATCTCGGCTCCGCCCGGCAAGGTCGCGGCGATCTCGGCGAGCCTCGCCTTGGCGCGCTCGATAACGCCGAGCGCATTAGCCCCGAAGCGCTGAAGCACGATGCCGCTGGCGACCTCGCCCTCGCCATTGAGTTCGGTGATGCCGCGCCGCTCGTCGGGCCCGAGCTCGACGCGGGCGACGTCGGCGAGCCGCAAGGGCGCGCCGCGCTCGGTCCGGAGCACGATGTTCTCGATATCGGCAATCGACTTCAGATAGCCGCGCCCGCGCACCACGAACTCGAACTCGGCCAGCTCGACGGTCCGTCCGCCGACATCCATGTTGCTGTTGCGCACGGCCTCGCGAAGGATCGACAGCGACACCCCTTGCGCCCGCAGCCGGACCGGATCGACCACGATGGCATATTGCTTGACGAAGCCGCCGACGCTGGCGACCTCGGCCACGCCCTCGGCGCGCGAGGCGGCGTAGCGCACCAACCAGTCCTGGACCGAGCGCAACTCGGCCAGCGACATATTCTTGGCCATGACGGCATACTGGTAGACCCAGCCGACGCCGGTTGCGTCTGGCCCCAGCGTCGGCGTGACGCCGGCCGGAAGCCGGCGGGCAGCGGCGTTGAGATATTCGAGCACGCGCGAGCGCGCCCAGTACGGGTCGGTGCCATCGTCGAAGATGACATAGACGAAGGAGACGCCAAAGAAGGAGAAGCCGCGCACGACGCGGGCCTTCGGCACCGTCAACATCGAGGTCGTCAGCGGATAGGTGACCTGATCCTCGATCACCTGAGGGGCCTGGCCGGGATATTCGGTGTAAACGATGACCTGCACGTCGGAGAGATCGGGGATGGCGTCGAGCGGCAGCGTCCGGACCGCATAGACCCCGGCCGCGACAGCGAACGCCGTGGCGACGAAGACGAGGACGAGGTTGCGGGCAGACCAGGCGATCAGGCGGGCGATCATGGCTTTGGTTCCGCAGGCGTCGTCTCAGCCCCTTTTGCCTCCGGCGTGCCGAGCCCGCTCAGCGCAGCTTTCAGGTTGCTCTCCGCGTCGATCAGGAAGTTGGCCGAGACAACGACGCGATCGCCATCCTTCACACCCTCGCTGATCGTGACCATGCCTTCGCCGCGCTGGCCAAGCTGGACCTCGCGCGGCTCGAAGCGGCCCTCGCCACGATCGAGGATGACGACGCGGCGCGTGCCAGAGTCGATCACGGCACTATCGGGGACAGCGAGGACCAGACCGAACTCACCGGAGCCGATCTCGACATCGGCGTACATGTTGGGCAGCAGCATGCCTTCGCGATTGTCGATCTCGATGCGAACCTTGGTGGTCCGCGTCGCCTCGGCTACCTGCGGATAGATCAGGCCGACCTTGCCCGCGAACTCCGTTCCCGGCCGCCCGCGCAGGCGGATCGTGGCCGGCGCGCCGATGCGGATCGCGGCCAGATCGACTTCCGGGACATCGGCCAGCACCCAGATCGTCGAGATATCGGCCAGCCGGAACAGGCTGTCGCCGGACGCCATCTTCATGCCGTCGACGACGTTGCGCTCCAGCACGATGCCGTCTCGCGGAGCCGACCAGACGATCGTCAACGGCACCTTCCGGGTCCGCTCGATCTCGGCGACGATTTCAGGCTGCACGCCCAGGTTCTCCAGCCGCTGGCGCGCGCCGCCTTCGGGCACGCCTCGCCCGGAGGCGTTGAGTTCAGACACGAACTGCGCGCCCGCCGCCGTGATCTCGGGCGAATAGATTTTGACCAGACGATCCCCCTTGGCGACGCGGTCGCCGGTGGTGACCGGCGCCACCTCCTGGATGAAGGCGTCCGAGCGCGTCGCGACGACGGAGACGCGGCGCTCGTCGAGCTGCACCGTGCCGGGCACCCGGATCGGCCGGCTGATCGCCTGGCGGACGACCGGCTCGGAACGTACGCCGCTGCGCTGGATGCGTCCGGGCGAAAGCTTGATCACCTTGTCGTCGGCCTCTTGGCCTGCATAGACCGGCAGGTAGTCCATCCCCATCCAGTCCTTTTTGGGTATTGGGGAGGTGTCGGGCAGACCCATCGGGTTGCGGTAGTAGAGCAATTTTCGCTCTGCCCCGGTGGTCGTGGCTGTCTCGGCGACCGTCTGCGCCGACTTTGCCGCAGCCGGATCGAAGCTGATTTCTTCGCTGGCGCTGACGGGCAGGAAGTCGCGACCGTCCTCGGTTTTACGGGGTTCGGCCGCGTAGAATGGCGCGCCGTCTGGATGGCGGTAATAGGCGATCGGCCCTGTGGCGGCGGCTGGCCCCGCTTGGGGTGCGACCGGCGATCTGGCGATGAATGCATGATGGAGCCGGTCGAGGCCAGGCAGGACGAGCCCGCGCGTTCCGGCGGCATAGCCCCCCGCGCCCGCCGCCGTAACGGCGGCGAGAGCGAGGATCGAGAGCAGGACTCGCTTCATGGGGTGGCCTTCAGGATCAGACGGCTTTCGACCGTGCCGTCCTCACCCTGCACCTTGGCCCCCAGCGAAAGCCGCCAGCCGCCCTCCATGGTGAGGTTGGTCCTGAAGCTGTAGCTGCCCGGCTCGGTCGCAGGCACGGGCTCGAGCTTCGAGGCCATCGTGGCCATGCCGTCCGGCTCCATGTCGATGCGGCTGGCGAAGATCACCGCGTCGGGCACCGGCTTGCCGGTGCGTTTGTCGACGAGCCGGACGGTGACGATGACGCCGTGGCCCTGCTTGAGTTCCTTTTGCGTGAGCTGGAATTCGTAGTCCTTGATGTCGGCGAAGGCCGGAAACGTGGAGAGGACGAGCGGAAGCGCGGCGGCGAGCGCGCGCAAGGACTTGATGGAAAACATGACGGATATCCCGAATGGATAAGGCTGCCGCGCTTGAGCACGGCTCGTTGCGTGGCGCGGGGCCACAGCTCACCGACCGCCCGGACAGCGCCGTGCGGGCGGAGCAGGCGCTGGCGCGCCGGCGATGTATCAGCTTCGGGGGGGTCTCGCGGGCGGCGCGAAGCTCTGCGACGTGCGCTTGGCGTCGTCGCCGAGAGGAGCGACGACAGCCATGACCGGGCCAGCAATTGCGACAGATTTGGTCGTTCCGCCCGCGAAACACTTGGCGAGGCAGAAGGTCAGCGCCGGGCAGTTCGTCGTGCAATCTTTTGGACCATCCTGATCCGACGGGCAGCACGGCATGCCCGCTTCCATTCTCTGCTCGACGCCAGCGGAGTCACGCGCCATGCCGGCGGTCGCCGGGCTGACATAGGCCGCAAGAACGCCGGCCGTCAGAAACAGGGCCAGGATCAGTGCATGCGTGACTAGCCGGAGCTTCATGAGTGCAGAATGTCATGTCAGTGTCGCCGGCAAAAGGCCGGCGGCATCAAGATTGCGTCAATCAGTCGTTATCGCAACTGAACGGCCAGTACAAACTTAACGGCTGCGGGTCGAATTTCTCGAGTACCTCAGATCGCTGCCGCATGCCGCAAGGCCTCCTGCTGGCGGAGAGTCACGTTAACGGACGTCTTAACGTTGCCATCCTGAAGATGCTTACGTGGACCGAGGCGCCGTCGATCCGTCCGAATACCTCGAAGCCGGTGCCGACCAAAGCTATCGATGCAGAGGTTGGCGGTTGTTTAGATCGTTGCGAATAGCTGTAGCGGCAACAGCAGCCTGTCCCGTGGCATAACTTATCTGGTCGAGCCCCTCGACTACGTCGCCCGCGGCATACAGGCCTGGTATATTGGTCCTTTGCTTGGCATCGACGGTTACGCATCCTCGACTGGAAACTATCGACTCCAGTCCAACCGCAAGATTGCATCGGACCTCGCTGCCCAAGGCCGGGTAGATCGCGTCGAATTCGATGTTTTTGTTGGGCATGGCCACCGCGATCGTCCTCTCCCGGAGATCAAAGGCAAGACAGGGCCCTGCAAGCAGCTTGATGCCAGCCTTGTGGACGCGTCGTCGCTGAGATGCATCGAGATCGTGCGGGCCGTAAGGCGAAATCAATGTTACATCAGCCGTGAAGCTGCGCAGGAACTCGGCCTCATTGAGCCCGTTCGCAGCGGTGCCGATGACGCCGACGCGGCGATCCGTCACTTCGAACCCATCGCAGATCGGACAGTAGCGTATCAAGCCGCGCGACAGTGCCTGGGCATGCATATCATCTGCCATGGCGGGACGGCGGTTCACAACGCCGGTCGCCAGCAGAACCGTGCGGGCGCGCAGGATCAAGTCCCCGGCCATCGCCACGAACAGATCGCCATCTCTCGTCAACGAGGTCACCTCGGCGGCTATATAACGGGAGCCATATTGCTTGGCCTGAGCCTTCATGCGCGCCAGAAGCTCTGATCCCCCTATCCCGTCGGGGAAACCGGCATGGTTGTGGCTGACGGGGATCCAACTCGCGCGGCTTTCTCCACCGTCCACGACCAAAACAGACAGATGAAACCGGGCCAGATAAATCGCAGCCGTCAGACCGGCCGGACCGCCGCCGATCACAAGGCAGTCGAGGTTGCGGGCCTCGTTGGTCACGAGCGGCGCGCTGTCTGCTCCTAGCAGGCTGTTGAAGAAGTCAGACGCGTTCGCAGACGAAGCCTGACTCGTCGCCGTTGTGGATGTAGAAGTGCCCGACGAGGCGGCCGGCGGTGCCGATTGCGGCCCATCCGCAACCGCAGGCGGGATCATTCTCGTCGTGTC
>NZ_JAUYTP010000039.1 GCF_030695125.1 Allobosea sp.
AGCCTGCCGCTTGACCTTCGACGAACCGCAAAACATCATCCCCTCGACCCATGCGAATGACGCCAAGGGTGGCCGGCTTCAAATCGGAAGACCCGGCCGGCTTGAGATTGGAATGCATGGCCGGCTTCGTCGGTATCCGCAAACAGGTCTGGCATTCCTGCATGACGCGCGACGATATCAGTCGGCGGGTAGCCCCGGGTGCGATTGCGAAGGTCATGCCAAACACGGCTGTGGCCGTAGTTCGGAACATAATGGCCAAGGCTTCGGCTTGATCCTGCGTGAGATCGCGATCAGCAGCTTTGAGGGACCGCAAGTTTGGCACGGAATGATGCAAGACGGCGAGCGGAGGCACGTTGTAGAAGACGGCATGGCGTCTGATCAAAGACGACAAAAGCTCATCAAGGGCTGGTGGGAAGCAGACCGGCATCGGCGACGGCGTGGCCGGCATCAGGCAACCGCGGTCTCGCCCTGGAATGCGGGCTCCCAGCGCTGGACGGCCTCGTCGGTGATCCGCTCCTCGCCGCTCTCTATGGCTGCGATGGCGAGGTCGGTGATCAGTCGGAAGATGCCCGCTGTAATGCCATCTGTGATCTGGAGAATGCGGCGCAGTGCGTTTGGCGTCAGCACGGAAGGGTGGCGAAGTGGCATGTTGCGCAGGACCGAGCCGATCAAAGCTTCAAATTGCTCGTTCGCCGCCCACCGGCTCAAGGTCAGCTGCTCGAAACGCCGCGCCAACTGCACGTCGCCGCTGATCGCCTCGCGTGCTTCATTGACCCCGAAGCAGACGAGGGAGATTTGCAGTCGGTTGCTCAGGAAGCGAAGCGTGTTGAGCACGATGCGCTGCTCGCGGTAGCTGCCGGCCAGAAGGTTGTGGACCTCGTCGATGACGAGGACTTGGACGCCGATGGCTTCCATAATCCGCATGGCTGCCTGCTCCATCTGGGCGATGTCAGCACGCGGCCGCGATGGAGCCCCCAACAGCGTCAGCAGTTCCGCGTAAAACCGCCGTTCGCCCGGTCGGCTCGTCATCTCCATTGCAAGAACTGGCGTCGTCAGCACGCCGGTTGCGGTGTTGAAGCTTGGCGGGTGTTCGTCCCGGAATTGCTTCATGATCATGGTCTTGCCCATGCCGCTGTCACCATAGATGGCGATGGATGGCATTCGCGTGCCACGCGGCTGGTCAAGAAGTCCATGCAGGCGATCGAGCGCCTGCTTGGCGCGAGGATAAAGCACCCACCGACGCGACCGGATGGCGCGGATGCGCCGCTCATCATGCTCGGCAAGAAGCGCCGCCGCGCTCGATGTCAGGTGGCGGAATGTGAATGTCATGCTGCGTCAATCCATATCCTCGACCGAGGGCACAGGATTGCTGGAATCGACGCCACGAAGCGAGCCCCAGCCGCTATCATCCACTTTGGAGTTTCTGGCCGCTCGCCCCCGCTTGCGCTGAGAGGAAGTCTTGCGAACGGCGTCATCGATCAACTCTCGCTGTGCTATGACAGTCCGCAAGATTGCCTCGGCGCCCACTTCTCGCCGCCCCTTTGCAAGAAGGGACTTCCGGGCCGCGCTGACCTCGCGCAGCGTTGCGGACGGCAAGGTGATGTCGGCATAGCGGGCCTCGACGAAGCTTCCGGATGGGCGCTGGACGAAGACGCGAGCCAGATCGCGGGGGTCGTACTTGACGAGCAGCTTGCTCTTCACGCGGCCGACATCGGCGGATAGGGCAGGCGACCAATAGCGAAGGCCGAACAGATGGATTCCGGTCGGGCGCAAACTGCGGCGGTCTTCCGGCAGGAAGTTCAGCCAGAAGCGCTGACGATCTTGCGGCATGCGCAGAGGCGTCCGTTCTTCTAGCTCACGCCAGACGGCGAGAGGAGGCCGGCCCAGGCCATTATGAATGGATTGGTGATAGGCTCCGGCGATATCGAGCGCGATGTAGCGCTCTAGTTCGCGCAGCGTGAGCGCGGCATGCCGTCTGCTGTCATAGTCTCCGCGCTCATCCACATCGCCGAAGGTCGTGCCCGGAAGAAGATGCAGGCGGCCCATCTGCGTGCCGATGAGCCGCTCGATATGGCCGCCGAACCGAGGTTGTCCAGGCGGGCGCCAGATGACAGCGACGCCGGCGTCGTCGCAGCCCCGCTTGAAAGCCTTGCTCCTGAAATCCGCGCCGTTGTCGACATGCAGAGCGTCCGGCAAGCCAGCGATCGGCCAGGGCTCGGAAATCTCGCGCTCCTGGAGCCAAGCCGTTTTGTCGAATACGGCGTGCAGCAGACACAGGCTCGTCGAGAGCCGCGAAGGCGCATCCATCGTGAGATGAAAGCCCATGACCATGCGGCTGTGCACGTCGATCGCGAGCGTCAGCCATGGGCGACCGATCGGCAGTCGCGTCTCTTCGTCGACGACGAAGATATCTGCCCTTGTATGGTCGAGTTGGACCACCTCGAGCGGCCGTGTTGTGCGCAGCGCGCCGGGAACCGGAGTCGTCGCCTTCACGGTGGCCTCGTCGCCACGCCGCCTGGCACGGTGCTGCAGGTCGACATCCTTGATACGCGCCTCGATCGTGCGTCGATGCGGCGGCTTGAGACCCGCTTTCATGCAGCGCGCCTGAATCATCCGCACAAGCTCAGAGACGGGCGGGCGATTGGGCGTCAGGAAGATCGCCCGGATGGCGCTCTTGACGAGTTCGTCCCGCCCGGGGTCAAGAATGCGATGGCCAAGTGGTCGGCCACGCTTGCGTTCGACCAGAGCGCGCACGCTGCCGCCTTCGCGGAAGAGACCGATCAGCCGATAGGTGGTTGCCTGACTGAGCCCGAGTTCAGTCGCCAGTGCAGCGACATCAGCCGTCGTGCCCTGGTCGCGGCGATGACTGAGAAATGTGCGGATTGCGTCGGCTCGCCGTCGAGCTTCTTCCCAATGAGCATCATCAATCTGATCGGGAAGCGGATCTTGCATGAGCGGCCCCAGCGCCGAAAGTGAACCGCATTCCCATTCTCACATAAGGTGCCAGAAATAAAGCGTCATTCTCAAATTAACTGCCGATTATCAAATTACCTGCCGGCGTAACATGTTGAAAATGGTGAACTGCGGTTCCGGGATTTAAATGGAAAGTGACATCCGTCGCTGACCACGACGCGATCGCGAGGGGAGGTTTCCTTTTCGCTGCCGGGGGCGAAAGCATAAAGGGCGCAAACCGCTCCGCCAATCACCAGAAAATGGACCAAAGGTTCGCGGATGACGCGACTGACTAATGACGTGGTGGGCCTCGCTATCCCGCGACCTTAGGCCCGACCCATACGAGCGTGAGCACGATACCGGCGGTTGCGGCGGTCCACGATCCGGCGGCGCGGATTCCAATGCGTTGCCACGGGCGCGTGAAGCAGCACGTCAGGCCCCCAACACAGCTCAACAGCAGCACGCCGCCGACCGCAGTTCCAGCAAGGGCCAACGACATCTCGCGATGCGGTGCGCCGTCCGGTGTGGAGTCCAGGCCGATGCCAACGCCAACAACTGTCGCCAGCGCGACGATGAAGACGAGCCCGAAGGCCCACTCAAATGCGACCATCAATCCCGCGATCAGAGCCAAGGCGAGAAAAATCGCCTGGGGAACGCCCTGACCGACCCAATATCCCGCAACGAGGCCGAACCAAAATGCTGCGACGAAAGCAAACCAGCCGCAGCGACTGAGCTGCGGCGCATGTTGCCCAAGCAAGAGGCCAAGCGCTGTGACCGACAACAGCTGCGACGGGACGAACAAGATATGCAGCATGCCGTTATAGAACACGCCGATGCCCTCGATCGGCGCGTGAGCCAGCGCCGGCTCGACGGCCGCGATGAGCGATGCAAGTGCCAAGACGAAGTGGATCATGCCACTCCCTTCAAGAGGAAGCCCACACCAACTAGTGCGATGATGCCTCCCGCGGTTCGCACTGCCGGTGCCCCCCAACTCCAACGCGTCGTGAAGCCGAACGAAACCCCGATGAGATGGAGCAGACCGGTGGCGATTACGAAACCTGCGGCATAAGCAAGCGCGTTGGCGGCGGCGGGCAGTTCGGTGCCGTGGGCGTGGCCATGGAATATTGCAAAGAGTCCGACGATCGCGGCAGCGCCGACCAGCGGCGGCCGCGCGGCCAGGGCCACCATGACTCCGAGCAGGACGGCCGAAAACGCAATGCCGATCTCGACCGCCGGCAACGGGACCCCGATGATGCCCAGCGCTGCGCCAAAGGCCATGACCAGCGGAAACACGATCGGCAGGAGCCAGATCGCCGGCGCTCCGAGGAATGCCCCCCATAGACCGACGGCGACCATGGCCGCTACATGATCCCATCCGAACAACGGATGTGCGAAGCCGCTCATGAAGCCGCCGGCAACGCCGGCCGCTTCATGAGCGTCGGCAACAGGCGATCCGACCGACAAGGCCATGGCTGCCAACGCCGCCATTCCTGCCACCCGTCGGGTGTAAGCGCGGTTCCGCATTATTGCCCGTCCTCCTTCAATAGCGTTGCGTTGCGCAAGGCGTTCGTTGGGCTCGCAGCCTTCACTCAATCTGATCGAGCGTCTGTTCAACAAGCTCAAGAACTGGCGGTGCGCGCCAGACGTTGCAACAAGCGCAAGGAATATTACCTTGGATTCGTCGCTATCGGCGCAGTAAAACTCTGGTTACCCTTTGTCAACGAAGCCTGGAGCTAAACATCGGCGAGAATACACAGTTTTATTCGGATCGAGAAAGCGAGGTTTTCGGACGTTTTTACAACAATTCCAGAATCAGTAATCAAACGCGACATCAAGCCAAGCTGTTGATATAATTTGAACTAAATTTCAAATCAGTTCTAAGATGCAATAATCTCGTAAGCCAGGCGTCCAAATTTTGCCCAGTCTTCGCTGAAACGCAGATGATCTCGGCCACCGGATTCACGGCACGAATGTTGTTGCAACAAGCAGCCTCGTCGAAGCCGACATGCGGCGCAAGGTCCATCTTGTTGACGATCACGATCTTTACCGCGCGGAACATGTGAGGATACTTCAGGGGCTTATCCTCTCCCTCGGTGGTTGAGATCACGGCGATCTTCATCGCCTCGCCCAAATCGAACATCGCCGGGCAGACAAGGTTGCCGACATTCTCGATCAGCAGGAGGCTGCCCGGAGGGGGATTGAGCGCGCGAGCTGCTTCGGCCACCATGTCCGCCTCGAGGTGGCATCCCGCGCCGGTGTTGATCTGGATCGCGGCAGCACCGGCGGCGCGGATGCGCTCGGCGTCGTTGCTGGTCATCTGGTCGCCTTCGATTACCGTGATCGTAACCTGCCCCGCCAGCGCCCGGATCGTTGCCTCAAGGAGCGCCGTCTTGCCCGCGCCCGGCGAGGACACGAAGTTCAAGGCCAACACGCCGCGACCTTCGAACCAGCCCCGGTTGCGCTGCGCGATGGCGTCGTTCTTGGCCAGGATCGCGGTTTCCAGAGCGACGGAGCCGCCATGCAGCGCAGTCGCCTCGGCTTGGCTCTGATTCCCGTGGTCATGGCCATGGTCATGGGCGTGTGCGTGTGCGTGCCCGTGGTCATGATCATGCGGCAGGCCATGTGCATGGGCAAACGCATGCGCCTCAGCCACCGAAAGCCCTACCGGGACCTCTGTCGCCGGGCCGGTGCGCAGCAGGCTGGTCTTGCCGCTGGCCATATCGGTCATTGTCACTTGGTTCGTCGGATCGGCACAGCCGCATATTCCGCACATCACGCGTCCTCCCTGATTTCGTAGTCCTTGACTGTGAAAGTCTCACCCTCGGCCTCGACGAAGCCGAGGGTGGCGCCCGCAAGGGCGGTGCCTTCGGTCACTATGTCCCAGCAGAAGGCCAATGCCTGCCGCTCGATGCAGGCGTGCGGGCCAATAGCAACGCGCACGCCGCGCACCCGGCGGCCCCGTGCGTGTTCGCAGACGATCGCGGCGATGCTGCGGGCCATGCCAAGTTCATGCATTCTGAACTGCTTTCCGTCCTGTATGCGGACCGCGAACGCCCGGCCAGCCGCCTATTGCCGTCGGATCCGCCGCAGAACTGTCACCGAGGCTAGCGCCAGCGCCGCCATGGCGGCGAGTTCCCAATGGCTATGGGACGCCGGAGCGCCATGGCCGGGATGCGCCAGCGCCACCGCAGGCAAAAGGACAAACACGGCAGCCAGTCCGCCCGTCGAATATTTGGTCATGGTCGTTTCCTCTCTCGTTGGATTGGTCAGCAGATGCGCGGCAATTGTTCGCCGACAAGCATGTCGACGATCCGTCCGCCGCCAAAGACGGTCTTCATAACCACGGTTCCCGGATGGGCGGCCGTGGCCTGTCCGATGATGCAGGCCTCGACACCGGCCGCCATGCCTTGCATGGCGGCCAAAGCCGCCTCGGCCTGGTCAGGCGGCACGAACAGCACCAGCGTTCCCTCGTTGGCCAGATAGAGCGGATCGAGCCCGAGGATTTCGCAGACCCCCTTGACCTCGGGGCGCAGCGGCAGGTCGGTCTCGGCGATCACGACCCCCACCCCGGCAGCATCGGCGATCTCGTTCAGGGCCGAGGCAAGCCCGCCACGGGTGGCATCGCGAGCGCAGCGCAGATCGGGTGCGGCGGCCAGGACCGCGTCCATCAACAGGTTCAGAGGCCGGCAATCCGATATGACATCGGTGGTCAGCGCCATGTCGCCGCGTGCGGCCAGGATGGCAGCGCCATGATCGCCGAGTACGCCGTTGACGATTGCCACGTCGCCGGGCCGGACATTGCCCGCCATCAAATCGCGGCCGGGCGGGATCACGCCCACACCGGCGGTGGTGACAAAGACGCCGTCGCCCGACCCCCGGCCCACCACCTTGGTGTCGCCGGTGACGATGCGCACCCCGGCGGCCTCGGCGGCGGTCTGCATCGAGCGGGCGATGCGGCGGAGGGTGGCGATCTCGACGCCCTCCTCGATGATGAAGGCGGCTGACAGCCACAGCGGCCGCGCGCCGCCCACGGCCAAGTCGTTGACCGTGCCGCAGACCGCGATGGTGCCGATGTCGCCGCCGGGAAATTCCATCGGCGAGACGACGAAGCTGTCGGTGGTGAAGGCAAGTCGCGCGCCCGGGTCCAGCAGCGACGGATGCATCAGCCGTGCCTGATCCTCCATCCCCGGCGGCGCGAAGACCGAGGTGAACACATCCTCGATCAGATCACGCATCGCCTTGCCGCCGCCGCCATGGGCTAGCGTCACCCGGTCGGCGACGACGCGCCGAGGGGGACGCAGTCGCTCGTTCACAGCGCCTCCTCCAGCCGCAGCCCGCCATACTGGTAATAGGCAGCGCAGGCCCCCTCGGAACTGACCATCAGCGCGCCCAGCGGCATTTCGGGCGTGCAGCGCTTGCCGAACTGCGGGCAGGAATGCGGCTTGATCCGGCCGGTCATCACATCGCCGCAGCGGCAGCCATCGGGCTCGGCCACCAGGCGCGGCCCCTTGCCGTAGCCGACCCCGAACTTGACCTCGGCATCCCAGGCTGCATAGGCGGGGCGAATGCGCATGCCGCTGGCGTCGATCTCGCCCAGGCCGCGCCATTCGAAACTGGGCCGTGGCTCATAGACCTCTGCGCAGGCGGCGATCGAGACCGGGTTGCCGTCATCCGGCACGACGCGGGAATACTGGTTTTCCACCTCCGCGCGGCCGTCGCGGATCTGTTCCAGCACCATCAGCACCGATTGCAGCAGGTCCAGCGGCTCGAACCCCGCCACCACGATCGGCTTGCCATAGTCGCGGGCGATGAAGTCATAGGGCCGCACCCCGATCACCATCGAGACATGCCCCGGCCCGACAAAGCCGTCGAGGATCATGTGCGGATCGTCGAGCAGCGCCTTGATCGGCGGTGGCACGGTGATGTGGTTGCAGAAGACCGAGAAATTGGTCTGCCCGTCCGCTGCCGCCTGCAGGATGGTCAGCGCCGTCGAGGGCGTGGTGGTCTCGAACCCCAGGCCGAAGAACACCACCTCGCGGTCGGGGTGGCGCCGGGCCAGTTCCAACGCGTCGAGCGGAGAATAGACCATGCGGATGTCGGCTCCGTCGGCGTTGGCCTGGATCAGCGACTTGCGATGCCCCGGCACCCGCATCGCATCGCCGAAGGTGGTCATGATGACGCCCGGCCGTTCGGCGATCTCGACGCATTCGTCGATCCGGCTCATTGGCAGGACGCAGACCGGGCAGCCCGGCCCGTGGATGAACTCGAGCCCCGGCGGCGTCAGCTTGTCGAGACCGTAGCGAAAGATCGCATGGGTATGCCCGCCGCAGATCTCCATGATGTGGACGGGTTTTTCGCGGGTAGCACCGATCTCGTCGGTGACGCGGGCAATGGCGGCCAGCACGCCGCGCGCGGCGATAGGGTCGCGGAATTCGTCAGCGTAGTTCATGATGCCAGCATCCTTTCCGAGGCCTTCATCGCCTCGATCTCGGCCTGCGCCTCGCCAAGCTGGCGCAGGACGTCAAGCGTCAGCGCCGCCTCTTCTTCATTGATCCGGCTCATGGCAAAGCCGACATGGATCAGGGACCAGGTGCCGATCAGCGCTTCGATCGGCTCGTCTTTCAAGATGCAAGCGACGTTGACCTGACGGCGGACGCCCATCACCTCGACTGTGGCTAGCTTTCGGCGGGCATCCGTGATTTCTACGATCCGGCCCGGGATTCCAAGGCACATGGGGTGTCCTCCGTTTGGCTGACGGCCAGGGCCACAACGGCCTGGCCAACTGCTAGTCCCCCGTCGTTCGCGGGGGTTCGGGCGTGGCTGAGAACCGTCAGCCCGCGGGCTTCGAGTCCGTGATGGACCAGCGCGAACAATGTCGCGTTCTGGAACACGCCGCCCGACAGGGCGACGGTGTCGATGGCGGTATCTTCGGTGATGCGCTCGGCCATCCGCACGACGGCCTGCGCCAGCCCGCGGTGAAAGCGGGCCGCTATGACACCGATCGGGGTGGCTAGGATCAGATCGCCGAGCATTGCCCGCCAGACCGCCAGCGGCTCAATATAGGGAATGCCCTTGCCCCCCGTCAGCGGAATGCTGAACGGATAGGCCATGTCGTCAGGCTCTGCCATCGCGGCGGCGTCGATCGCGGCCTCGAAGCGCATGGCGGCCTCGCCCTCGTAATCCTGCGCCTCCCAGGCCAGGCCCGCGATGGCGGCGGCCGCATCGAAGAGTCGCCCGCAGGAGGTCGACACCGGCGCATTCGTGCCACGCGCGATCATCGCATCCAGAGTCGCGCGCGGCGCCGCGGAAAGCCTGCGGAAGATCTCGAGCCCGTCGAAATTCATCGCGAATTCGGCCCAGCCCATTTCCGCCATCAGATGCGCATAGGCGTTGCGCCAGGGCTCACGGATCGCTGCTGCCCCGCCGGGCAGTGCCACCGGCTTGCACGATCCGACCCGCGCATAGCGCCGATAATCGCAGACCAGAAACTCGCCGCCCCAGAGCGTGCCGTTATCGCCAAGGCCGCTGCCGTCAAGAGCGATGCCAAGGACCGGGCGCGCATCCAACGGGCGGCCGTTCTCGGCGAGACAGGCGGCGACATGGGCGTGATGGTGCTGCACCGCGATCACCGGACGACCGCCGGCCAGCGCCCGCCCGGCCTGGGTGGACAGGTATTGCGGATGCAGGTCGACCGCGATCACGCTCGGCGCATGGTCGAACAGCCGGGTGTAGAGTGCCAGGTTCCGCGCGGCGTCGGCATGGGTGGCGGCATCCTCGAGATCACCCATGTGCTGCGATAGGATCGCTTGGCCGTCCTTGACGAGGCAGAAGGTGTTCTTCAGCTCTCCGCCCATCGCCAGCACCTGCGCCGCGCGCGAAAAGCCGGGCGGCAGTGGCAGGCCAGTCGGAGCAAAGCCGCGTGCCCGGCGCAGCACGCGCATCCGGCCAAGGTCCACCCGCACCACAGAATCGTCGATGCGGTTGGCGATCTCGCGGTCGTGCAGGCAGGCAAAGTCGGCAATGGCGGACAGCCGGTCGCGGGTTTCCTGATTGCCAATACATTGAGGCTGGCCTGAAGGATTGCCGCTGGTCATCACCACGGGGCGGCCGATGCGGCGCAGGATCAGGTGATAGAACGGCGTGTAAGGCAGCATCACCCCAAGCCGGTCCAGCCCCGGCGCGATGGCCCCGGGCAGGGCGTTCGGCAACGATTTGAGGAGCACGATCGGCGCTTCGGGGCCGGACAGGGCTGCGGCCTCGGCCTCGGAAACCTGGCAGAATTCGCGAACCACGCCCAGGTCGCGGGCCATCAGCGCAAAGGCCTTGCCATTGCGCCCCTTGCGGCGGCGCAGTTCGGCGACGGCGGCGGCATTGGTTGCATCGCAAGCCAGGTGTACGCCGCCCAGGCCGCGGATCGCGACGATATGGCCGTTCAGGATCATGCCGCCAGTGGCGTCGATGTCATCGAGCATCGAAAAGGCTTCGTGGTTGACCGCGCCGGGGCCCAGCTTCTCGATCCAGATCTGCGGGCCGCAGCGGCCGCAGGCGACCGGCTGGGCATGAAAACGCCGGTCGGTGGGGTCGGCATATTCTCCCGCGCAGATCTCGCACAGGTCAAACGGGGCCATCGTCGTCCGGGCTCGGTCATAGGGCGCCCCGGTCACGATGGAAAAGCGAGGGCCGCAATTGGTGCAATTGGTGAAGGGATAGCGGTAGCGGTGCTGGAACGGATCGCGGATCTCCGCCAGACAATCGGGGCAGGTCGCGGCATCGGGCGTCACCGAGCCGCGCATCGTACCGAGCGCCTCCGAAGCGACGATGGCAAAACCCAAAGGCGGCGCATCGTCCAGGGGCTCGACGCGCAGCTCCTCGATCCGGGCCAGCGCCGGTAGGGCGGCGTGCAGCCGGCCCGGAAAGCTGTCCAGCCCCTCGCCCCAGAGCCGGATCACCACGCCCTCGGCGGTGTTCTTCACGTCACCCGCCAGCCCCATCTCGCGCGCCAGCCGCCAGACCGTGGGCCGGAAGCCCACGCCCTGGACCTGCCCGCGCACGGTCAGGCGCGCGCCGGTCATGGCGCGGATTCCCATATCAGCACGCGGTTGTTGCCGCTGTCGGCCACGGCGACCGTGCTGCCACGCACCGACAGGCCGTAGGGCCAGCACAGGCTGTCGCGCATGGCCAATCCCCAGCGGTTGTCGCCCTTCGAGGCGAAATCAGGCTGGCCGGTCAACCAATCGGCCTCGGCCGCAAAGCCGACCCCGGCAAAGCCCAGCAGCCGCGAATTGGCTGTATCCCCGACAATCAGCCGGTCGCCCAGCACCCCGAGCGCATAGGGCATGTTGACCGCTAGCGACGACGGGTAATAGGCGCCCCGGTTCAGGTCGCAATCAGTCATCCTGGCCTGGCCTACGAGGGAATCGGCAGGCTGACCATTGGCTTGGGGAAAGCTGGACCAGACCATGACGCGATTATTGCCCGCATCCGCGACCGCCAGGCCGCCGCGCCAGCCGGTGGCCATATGGGGCCAACGCATGGAACGCGCCGAGACTGGCCCGCCCGCATTCTCGTCGCGGCAGGTGAAACAGTCCTGACCCAGCGCCAGATCGGCGGGCTGTCCGGTTTCGACCGGATCGTTCCAGACCAGCAGGCGGCGGTTGCCGGTGTCGCAGACGACTAGCCTGCCGTCGATCTCGGACAGGCCATAGGGCCAGTGAAGCGTCTGAGGCCCCGGCGCATCCGCGCCGCGATTGGCCAGCGCCGACCCCGCATCGGCCTGACCAAGCACGATGTCGGCCGGGCTTTCCGGGCCCTCGGGCAGGCGGTGCCAGATCAGCACCCGGTGGTTCCAGGCATCCGCCACCGCCAGGCCGCCGCGAAAGGCGGTGATGCCGGTCGGCACGTTCAGCGTGGCGGCGGTCACCGGCCCCTTGGCATTGCGCCCCTCGCGGCCAAAGGCGGGCTGGCCGAACAGGATATCGGCCGGCTGGTCGTCGCGGTCCGGCAGCTTGCGCCAGCCCAGCAGCCGATGGTGCCCGGTATCGGCGACCCAGAACGAGCCGTCGGGATGCAGGCAGACGCCACGCGGCCCGAACAGGCGATGCGCAGCCGGGGTAATCGGGTCGGCCAGCAGCCCGCCATCCGATCCCAAGATCACCTGCGCGCCCGACGGGTCGAGAAGCGGAGGGCCTTTTGTCACCGTGCCCTCGGCCTTGATCGGCGCAAACGAGGGCGCGAGCGAAACCTTCATGGCACGATCCTGACCTGGATGTGCGAGCCGATGACCCGCACCGCATGGGCGTGCAACTGCACCTCGGGCGCGGTCAGGCACTCGCCACTTTCCAGCGCATAGCGGAAACCATGCCAAGGGCAGGTCAGGATGCCCGCCTCGACGGCACCCTCGGTCATCTCGAGCCCCATGTGCGCGCAGGCGTTGCGAAAACAGGTCACCAGATCGCCCTGCCGCGCAAAGATCACCGATTCGCCGCCGACGGTCTCGAACAGCGTTGTACCATCCGGCAGCTTCGCCAGATTGAGCGCGTTGATCCAGCTGCCCCCCAGCGTCTCGGCAAAGGGCGAGGTGAAATGCACCGTGTCGGCACCACCGCCGCCCAACCCCTTGACCTGGCGCACTTCGGTGATCTCGGGCACATGATCCTCGATCGCCTTCTTGACGCCGGCATAGAACGTGAGTTGCGAGGCCGGGCAGCCGTCGCAGGCACCCAGAAAGCGGATCTCGGCGCGGTTGCCCTCGACCGAGGCGACCTCGGCATTGCCGCCGTGGCTGGCCAGCATCGGGCGCACCGTTTCCAGCGCGGCCTCGACCCGTTCATGCAGCGACGGCTTTAGGATACCGTGCCGGCGCAGGACGGCATAGACGACTTCGTCGCGCGCCGCATCGACCAGCGCCTTGCCAAAGCCGTCGTGGGACTTCAGCGTGCTGATCATTCGCCGGAACGCTTCGGCGTTCAGCGCGTCGATTGCTGCAGCCTGCGCCGTGGCCCCAATCCGCGCCGCATCGTCCCAGCCCTCGGCCAGCGCCTTGAGCGCATTGAGATCGCCCAAGAGCCGGTCGAGGCCGGGTCGATCACTGTGCTCGGGGGCGCCGCTGTCAGGCATCAGATCACGCGTACTTCACGTTCTTGAGGAGGAAAGGCTGGATCAGTCCGGTCACGCCTCCCGCAGCAAGTGCCGCCGCCCAGATGGGGGCGATTTGACCGACCCCGACGCCGACAACGATTCCCGCAAGGGAACCGAGAGTAAACTGGAGGATCACCTGTCCATTGTTCTTGAACAATTTCCCGGTGAAGAAGAGCTTCGCAGAATTCATAGCCATGGCGAACATGTGCGGTCCTCCCTCAGGTCAGCGACAAAACGACGACGGTCGCGACGACGGCCGCCCCACCGGCGATTGCACCGTAAAGGCCGCCCATATAGGCGGCGAGTTCGGTTCCAAGTGCTGACTTTCCGACCGCGACACCGCCCACGGCTCCAGTAAGCAGCGCAGCGAGGCATCCTGTGGCCAATGCAGCAAATATGATCAAGCGATGGTCTCCTTCTTCGAGTTTGTTCGGTGTGGTCAGTGCATGGCGTTGGGCGCAAACGCACCGTGGGGAGCGAGGTGCGACGAAAGTTCGGCAATCGCCTCGGCGACCGCCTGCGCCTTGTCCTCGACCCCGCGGGCGGCAAATATGCCCTTGGCCTCGCGCAGCAGGGCCACCGCCGCCGCAACGTTGCGCGGGTTTCCCGCCTCGGGGTTCGCCGGATCGTCGGGCAGGTTCGCCATGCAGTTCGCCTTGTTGGCGATGGTGTTGGCATAGGCCTCGGGCATGTCGCGAAAAGTGCGAACCTTCAGCGCCTCGTCATAGGCATCGAGCGCGCGAAAGCCGTTCTCGACCCGGTGCGCCGAAGACACATATTGCAGCGCATTGCCGAGGTTGTTCTGGAGCATCGCATACTCGACCGGCTGGTCGATCAATGTAACGACACGCAGCGCTTCCTCGAATGCCTGAACAGCCAACGCCTCGCGCAATTTGCCCGACTCGTCGGTAAACGGCATCGACAGGAAGGCCGTGGCCAGATTGTTCTGCAGGATAGCGAATTCCTTGGGAAAGGCGGTCCGGTCAAAGGTACGCAGGGCACGCTGATAGGCGCTAATCGCAGGCTGGATCGGGGCAAGTCCCATCCCCGCCATCGTCTGGCAGATCAGCCCGAGGTTCATTTCGGCCTCGGCGATCTCGGCATCCGAGCCCTCTGCCGTCAGAGTTGCAATGGCGGTCGTCATCTCCAACCGCGCCGCCTTGATCGCCTCTGCGTCGCTGCCAGGCACTGCCATCAGCGCGGTCGAAAGCCGCGCACGAATGCGCGCGGCACCCAGAGCTTCGTTTGGCGGCACCAGAGCGATCGCCCGGCGATAAAGATCGACGGCCGCGCGCAGATCCTCAGGGTCGCGCGGGGCCTGTTGCAGGCCCATCGCAATTTCCATCAGCATCTGTGCCTTGTCGGAGTCAGATGCGTCTGCGTCCTCGACCGCCGCAAGCGCCGCGTCGACCTGTTGCTTCGTGCGGCTTGATGCGCCCAACGAGTCCTCCCTGCGCGACTCTGACGGTCGCGTTATCCCTGATCACCCTAGAGCATCAACGCTCGACCGTCTACTTTCTTTCTTACTTGTAAACTAACTTTGCTAAGTCGCCGGGGATCGGAGCGCAGAGGGCGCACATCTCAGAATTCCAATGTACCGGTAAGTCGGACACCGCCATGGCGAGCAGCCCATGGGCCTGAAATACGTCGCGCGCCTGCGCGACGCGGTCGCCGGCGGCGTTGCGCTGTTTAAGCAAGCAGCCTCCGGCCGTCGCATGATGCACCGGCAGAACCATCAGCGTCTGGTCCCGGATCAGGACCACAACCGCCGCGACACCCTGCAGATAGGTCTCGACAACCGGCGCCGGCAGATAGACAGACCCGTCACGGACGGCGATGCCACTGCTCATGTCGAAGCCCAGTGTCGCAACAGGGTGGTCACCTTGTTTGCGACAAGCTCGACTGCCGTGGAGACTGTAGGGCTGAGAGACAAGCCAAGCGCGAGTGTCTCTGCCTCGATCAGGAAGACCGTTACGTGCGCGGGAAACGCATCGCCATAGATGCGCTGCCCGGCATAGATCGCGTTGTCCCAGCGAAATTCGTGCAGGCCTGCTCCGCGCGCCGATGGTGCTGCAAGAACTTCGCCCGGTACTTCGTAGACCGAACCTGGTGTTCCCATGGGAACCCGAGCGTCCACAATCAGCAGATGGGTGGCGCCCCGCGCTTTGTAAATTACGGCCATACCGTCGGTGCCAACGTCAAACAGGCGAACAGACGCTGGCAACTGGCGGTTGCGAAGCAACTCGATCACCGCGGGGCCCGCCCCATCATCGCTGCGGTTCGGATTTCCGCAGCCCAGGACGACGATTTGCTGTCCGATCAAATCCGCCATAACCTGCAGGACCATGCGGGCTCGACCGGAAGCATCAGTTCGGGAAGATCGCAGCATCTGGCGTGGACTTTGTAATACATGCAGGTCTCGCAGGGTTGCGGCATGCCCTCAGCTTCAATCGTGTGGTCGGTAAAGCCTGCAATGATCAGCTTCTTGTCGAGGTCGTCGCCGGCTTCGAGCTGAAGCCGGTTGACGATGGCATTGACCTCTTCGCTTGTTTCGGCCCGTGGCCAGACTTCGGTCTGCAGCCCCGCCGAGAGGCGGTCGGCGATTGAGCGACGCAAGGCATCCATGTCCATCATGCGTGGACCTTCATATGCGCCAGAGCCTGCACCACCAGTCCGGCTTGGCAGGCAAGTTGAGTTCAGGCAGATCGCACCAGCGCCGGTGCACTAGATAGTACATGCACTCCTGACAGCGCATCCGGTCCGGTCCGTAAGGCTCCAGAAGCCAGCCCGAGATCACCAGTTTCTGGCGCAGATCGTCCGCGCTCAGCGGCCGCAGGATGTCCAGTAGTTTCCCGAACTCGCGGTCGGTTTCAGGGAACGGGCTGACCTCGGTCACAAGCCCATCCTCGAATATATCCTCGATCATGCGAAGCAACATATCATGGTCCGCATCAGCCGGAGAAAGGCCGTAGCGGTCCGTGAAGTATTTCGTATCCCGTGCCGTGGCGACGGCATCTTTGTTTTCGCTCATGACGGCCTCCCCACCGGTGTGCGTTTCTCCCGAAGCAATTCCGCTGTAAGGCGAGATTGCTTCGGGGTAGATGGGTCAGGCGGTCCGGAAGCGGGCCATCTCCTCGCCGGTGTCGCCGTCATGCGCATGCACGGTGCAGACGAGGCAGCTGTCATAGGACCGGCAAACGTGGCCGACCTCGACCGGATCATGCTTGTTCTTGATCGGGGTTCCGAGCAAGGCCTCTTCGATCGGGCCGCGCTGGCCGTCGGCGGAACGCGGGCCAACGTTCCAGGTCGTCGGTGCGATGATCTGGTAGTTCGCGATCTTGCCGTTCTTGACTTCGATCCAGTGGCACAGAGCGCCACGGATCGCTTCGGTGGCACCCCACCCCTTGCCGTCCCGTTCAGTCGGCTTGATGTACCACTCGTCGTTCAGGCGGAACTCGCGCAGGATACGCTCCGCCTCGCGATAGAGGATGCACAGTTCGTGCATCCGCGCGAAGTGTCGCAGCATGATCGAGGCACCGCCCATCTTGCGGTACATGTCGAGCACGAGACCATCTGAATGCTGGAATGCCTGCCCGGTCGTGTTTCCAGCGATCAGACGCCGTGCCAGCGGACCGGCCTCCAGCGCGCCGCTCTCGGCGTGCCGCACGGCGGTACCCCAGGAGTATTTTCCATTCGTATCGACGGTATTTTTGGCGATCGGCTTGGTGGTACGGTCGAAAGGATGAACGGCGCTCTTGCCTTCGTCATACCAGGCATGGGTCGTATCTTCGCGGGTGAAGATGTGCTCCATCGGGCCGAAGCTGTCGGTGGCACCGTCATAGGTACCGGCCTTCATGATCACCGCACCTGAGCGGCTGTCTATTGTCGGCTTGTTGTACTTGTCTTCATGCGGCAGGTAGCCCCAAGTCACGAACCTGCCGTGGCCCTTGCCATAGTGTTGCAGTCCGATCTCCTTCGACATGCGCCAGAACAGGCCCAAGTCCGAATTGGCATGTTTCGGGCTTTCGTCCAGCCAGGCCTCGAACTGCTCGAGGGTCTGGATCTGTTCGTAGCGCTCCATCGAACAGCCGAGCCAGAGCGGTTCGATCCAGTTCTGGCGGAAATGCTCGAGAATCGCCCAGGCGCGCGTCACGTCGGTCAGGGTGGGGGCACACATCACGCCGCCCGGCACCATGAAGGAGGAATGCGGCCACTGACCGCCCAAGAGCGCGTAGATCTCAACCGGACGGCCCGAGATCGTCACGCCAGCCTCATAGGAGGTGCCGGTGAAGGGCGAATAGCGCTTGACCGCTTCTTCGTAGAACGGGCTCGCCGCATAGTTGGCGTTGGTGTAGTCGATCATGAAGAGTCCGTAGTGGTGGCGCGGCAGCGATTGCAGCGACTCCACGATCTGGCCGAGGTTGCGTGCAAGGATCGCGTTACGCGGCACGGTCGTGCCCCAGGCGGTGTCAAGCGCCCAGGCGGCGCAGGTCAGGTGCGAGGCGCCGCAGATGCCGCAAGCGCGCGGTGTCACCACGAGCCCGGCCTGCGGGTCCTTGTCCTTCAGGATCACCTCGAAGCCGCGGAACAGTTCCGCATGCGTCCAAGCATTGGTCACCACACCGTCCTGGATATCAACGCGCACGTCGAGATCGCCTTCGACGCGGCCGACCGGAGAGATGTCGAGAGTCTCGACGCTGGATAGTGCTGTCATTTTCTTGGTTCCTCCCTGAACGGATTTAAACGACGAAGATGTCTTCTTCCGCCCAAGCGGGGGCCATGCCCTTGGCGGCGGCGGTCAGCTTGATGTATCCGACCTTGTCGACGCCCGTAGGCATGTCCTTGGGCACACCCATGACCGTCTGGGTCTTGAAGACGGTGCCAGGGCTCAGATCGAAGAAGGGGAACTCAGGTTCCGTGCAGCCGAGGCAAGGCATGCCGGCCCGTGTCTTCGACGAGTGGCGGTTCCAGAGGATGCGATTGCAGGGGCTGTGCGTCATCGGGCCGCGGCAGCCCAGATCGTAGAACAGGCAGCCCTTGCGCTGCCCGAAGGCTGTGGTCGAGACCTTGTAGGCGAAATGCATGTTGCGGGTGCAACCGGTCTGCGTGAAGGACGAGAAGAACGTCTTCGGCCGGTGGAACTCGTCAAGGGTCAGATCGCCCGCACGCCCCGTTGCGACCGCAACCAGAATCTGCGTGACCCAGTCGGGATGCGCCGGGCAACCCGGGATGTTGATGACCGGAAGGCCCGACTTCGCCTTGAAGTTGGTGCCGAGCGAGCCGCCTTTGGCACGCTTGAGGAATTGCAGGCCGACGCTTTCGGACGGGTTCGGCGCCATCGCTGGGATGCCGCCATAGGTGGCGCAGTCGCCGATCGCGACGACGAAATCCGCCGCTGCCGACAGTTCCTTGACCCACTCCTTCATCGGGCGGCCGCAGAAGCGGTTCCACTCGCCGGTGCCATTGGGCGCGTTCACGACGGTGCCCTCGAACACGAAGATGTCGAGCTTGATCTCGCCCGAGATGCATTTCTTCAGGATGGTCTTGACGTCTTCGCCAAGCTCCAGCCCAAGCGAGGGCTGCCACAAGATGTTGATGCCGAAATCGGTCACAAGGTCACACGCGCTCGGTTCCTCGGCATTGAGGAACGACATCGTGTTCCCCGAGCACGCACCACCTTGCAGCCAAAGTAGATTGGCCATTTTCTTCCTCCCTCTCGTTGAGCTGCCTTGGCCCCCCAGCCAAGGGTAGCGACCCGATCGACTCTTGTGAGGGTCGATCCTGAGACGGGCAGGATATCGGCCATAGCGCGCAACTCGAAATCAACTTGCGCCCTGAAAAGGTGGAATCTATGAAACAAATTGCATACTGCAAACTTAGTTTGCTGTTTTGACAGCCGGTTTCAGCGGCGGCCGCCGAAAGATGGGCAGCGCGATTCTCCCAAGTGACGGTACCAGACCCCGACGCAATGGTTGCACCAGCGTCCCTTCGGGTTCATCGCGACGGCTCCAAGTGTCTCGGACAGTGGGGCCAAGCCTAAGTTTTTGAATGGAGCCTGCGATTTTGGCCAACGCTTGCTCGGATCCGGAAAGGCAACGACATTAAACCGAGAGGGGTCATCAGAACCGCTTTCCTCTGTCATGCCCGTCGCTTGCGCTGGATATCGTAACGCTTGATCTTGTTGGCGAGTCCTACGCGCGACAGCCCCAGGTCGGCGGCAACCTTGCTCTGGTTCCATTGGTGGCGGTCCAGAGCGCGCTCTACCACTGACCGCTCCACTCGTTCGACAATATCTTTGAGGCTACCTTCTGAAATCAGTGCAGACAATTTGTCGCGATCATACACTGGAGTTTTGGAAATTTTGTCGGAGAGGTGCCGGAAGGCGATGTAGCCGCCCTGCTCGGCTACCGCGACCATGCGCTGAACTTCGGTCTCGAGTTCGCGGACGTTGCCGGGAAAGGGATAGGCCTCCAGCCGCTGCAAGGCGTCCGCCGTGATCCCAAGTACATTCCGGCCGACGACACCCGCATATTTCTCGACGAAGAAGCGCGTCAGTACGGGGATATCTTCGGGGCGCTCGGCCAGCGATGGAACATTCAATTGGAAGCCTCGCAGACGGTAGTAAAGGTCGCGCCGGAAGCTGCCCTTCTCGACCAACCGTTCCAACCGCTTGTTCGACGCTGCGATGATGCGGACATCGCTGTGCAGCATGGTATCCGAACCTAGGGGCTTCACCTCACCCTCCTGCAGAAAGCGCAGTAGCGCGATCTGGAACTGGGGCGATATGTCGGACACCTCGTCGAGCAGGATAGTGCCGCCATCGGCCGCACGAAACAGCCCCAGTCGGTCCGAGATTGCGCCGGGAAAGGCCCCGCGGACATGCCCGAAAAGTTCGGAGTGCAGCACGTTCTCCGCGATGCCGCCGCAGTTCTGCACCAGCATCGCCGACTTGCGCCGCGGCGAATTGAAATGGATCGCGCGGGCTAACAGCTCCTTGCCCGTGCCGGTCTCGCCCTGGATCAGCACCGGCATGTTGGTCTTAGCGGCCATCTGCGCTTCGGAGACCAGTTCGGCCATCTTCGGGCTGAGGAAGACCAGCCGCTCGAACTGCGAATAGCCACCCTGGACAAAGCTTTCCTTCACTCCGTGGAAGATGTCGTCGTCGAGTGACAGCTTTAGCTCGCGACTCAGGATACGGTGACGCCGCGACAGTTCGACATGTTCAAGCGCCCGCTTCGCAACAAGGCTAAGCTGCATCGCCTCTACCGGCTTGAACAGAAACAGGTACGAAGCCGTCCGGTTAGCCAGTTCGTGGCCGGATCTGACCTTTTCGTGGTCAAGAAGGAGGATGCGCGTACAGGAGGTATGCGCCAAGCGTGACCGCAACAGCGCGCTTTCGTCCTGGGAAACTTCGTCGCAGCAGTCGTAAAGAAAGAGATTCACGTTCACTTCTTCAAGCCTGCGGATCGCTGACCTGTCGTCCTCGCTGAAAATGAGACGGTATCCGTCGGCCTCGCTGAGCGCGCGCGAGACCCCTTCAAGAACGGCGGCGTCGGTAGACTTCACCAGAACCGTCTGAAATGTGGCCAAATCAGTTCTCCGTCGCAAAACTGCAAAGCAACTTTACGTTCTGTCCGCAGACTTCTCAAGCCCAGCTGCAGACAACCCCTGAAGAAGCCCCGATTGGTCGGACATGTCCTCCTTGGTTGTGCGGTCTGCGATGAACTCTAGCGGTGAACGGTATCCCAGCCCCTTATGCGGGTGAAGCCGGGTGTAGTGATCGAACCATGCTCGCAGCTGACGCATGACGATTTTGGCGTTGGGCAGCGGATTGACCCCTGGCTCAGTGCCTGATGGTTTGAACGAAATCCTCGACCATGCCGTTGGATTGCGGGCTCTGGACCAGTGTCGTCGGCAGTTCGAAGCCAATCTCACGCGCGAAGCGTCGGGTTTTCCCTCGGCAAGCCTCGTTCGGGGCGGCCTGGGCAAATTCACAAGCTGATCTACCGGGTCATGCAGGCCCGCAGCCTGCTCTCCTGCGATGTCGCAGCGACCGCCTGATGCTGGATCGAGTGAAGTCGACCGTCTTCGTCGATGCCCAGCGAAACCACGTTGATCGTATCGGGCCGGCGGACTTGGGAGAACATATGCTGTCGCGTCAGCCCCAGCCGGACAGAGCACTCTAACGCGAGCGAGCCATCACAGGCAGGGAGAGCTGATGCTGCGGGCGTAAGCCGGAGCCGAACCCGCGGCCGACATAAGGCGAAACGACCCGGACATTCTCGCTCGACAGCCCGAAGACACGGGGTGCCGCCAGCTCTACGCACATGTCGGAGGGGTGCGTCGCGATGCAGTACTCGCTTGCGCCCAGAATGGTGTGGATGCGGTTCAGCCCGCCGATCGCCGAACAGCCCGAGCCGGGCTCGCGCTTGTTGCAGGGCGTGGCGGCATCGTTGAAATAATAGCAGCAGCGCGTGCGCTGGTTCAGATTGCCGCCGGTCGTGGCCGCATTGCGCAGCTGCGGCGTCGCGCCGGCCAGGATCGCACTGGCGAGCAACGGAAAGCGCGCGGCGACGCGCTCGTCTTAGGCGACCATGGTGTTGGAGACGAGCGCGCCTATCCGCAGAGACCGGTTCTGCCTCTCCGCGATGCCCTGAGCCCCACGATGCGCGTCACGTCGATGGCTGCTCGACGTCGTATTTCATCGGGTCGACGAGTTTGGTGCCGCCGGCGATGAGGCGCGCGCTGGACTCCGCGGAAAGCGCCCTGATCGCATCGTCGACGGTGTCGGCGCGGTGATAGGAAAAGCGGTTCATTCCGCGGCCTCCTTCATTAGCTGGCCGCGCTGGACGAGCACGTCTTCGATGGCGTCGACGATGTTGGGGTAAGCGCCGCAGTGGCAGATGTTGCCGGTCATATGCTCGCGGATCTCCTCGCGAGTGGTGGCGCGCCCCTCCTCGATCAGCGCCACGCCGGAGCAGATCTGTCCTGGCGTGCAATAGCTGCACTGGAGGGCGTTGCGCTCGACAAAGGCCGCCTGCAGCGGATGCAGCGCACTGTCCTGCGACAGCCCCTTGATCGTGGTGATCGCTTTGCCGTCCTGCATCACCGCGAGCTGGAGGCAACTGTTGATCCTCTGCCCGTCGATCAGGACGGTGCAGGCGTCGCACTGGTCATGGTCGCAGCCCTTCTTCGTGCCTGTCAGCGCGAGGTCGTGCCGGAGTAGATCGAGCAGCGTCGTGGCGGGCGCGACCTTCACCGATGCCGAACATCTCGAAGCCGCCATCCACGAGAGCGTCATCGACATCAACCGCAAGCGCATGAAAACCCATTCGTGTGACAATCTGCGAATTGCTGCTTAGGGCAATTCCGGCAGGTGTCGGCGTCCTTGCTCGGACAGGAACGCATACATGCGCGCCGCAGCCGGCAACAGCGCGCGCTCGGGGCGGCGGATCACGAACCATTCACGCAGGAGAGGCAGCCCCTTGACCTTGACGATGGCGATGCGCCGGTCGGCGACTTCGGCGGCGATGACGTGGCTAGAGATGAATGCCATGCCCAGGCCGGCCATGACGGCTTGCTTGATCGTCTCGTTGCTGGCGATCTCCATGCCGATCCGTGGCGCCATTGCGTGCTCAGCGAAGTAGCGCCCCATCAGAATGCGGGTGCCCGAGCCCGGCTCGCGGACGAGAAAGGTTTCCGCCTCGAGCCCGGCGACTTCGACGCTGGTCCTGCCGGCAAGGCGATGTCCGGGCGCGCAAATGATGACATGCGGATGATCGCCCAACTTTTGGCTTTCAACGAGGAGATCATCCGGCGGCCGGCCCATGATTGCGAGGTCGAGCTGGTTGCTCCGCATCAGGCTGAGCATCTCGCCGCGGTTGCCGATGACCAGCCGGACCTCGATGTTAGGATGCGCCTGCTGGAAGGCCGAAATGATGAAAGGCACGAAGTATTTCGCGGTGCTGACTGCACCGATCGAAACCTCGCCGCCTTGGCCAGCGCGCATGGCAGCGAGTTGACGCTCGGTTTCGAGGACGAGCGTCTCGATGTGCTGTGAGAGCGCGACCAAAAGAACTCCCGCCTGCGTCGGGACGAGGCGCCCGTTGGCGCGCTCGAACAGGGGCAGGCCCATCCGCTCCTGCAGGGTCTGGATCTGGAGCGAAACGGCCGGCTGCGTCACGCCGATGGATGTCGCGGCGGCGGTGTAGCTCCCGCTCCGGGCCACGATGGCCAGCGCCCGCAACTGGCGCAACGTGGCGTCGCGGAGATGGCGACTGGCATTAGACATTCTTTGGCCTATCAACAGAAGAATAAATTTCCCTTTTAATCTAGAAGCCCGAATGTGAAGTCAATGGACGGTTCGGCCCAGCGAGGCAGCGCCGCATTCGAAGGCTCCTGGGGAGGAAGCTCGTGTTGGACCAACCGTCGCTGGCGCAATGTCTTGCGCCCTATCGAACTGGTGGCGAGCTGCAGACGCAGGTCGCCGACACGACCCTCGCTTTGGCGCAGGCAGCGGTTTCGATCTCCGAACTGGTCTCGAAAGGCGGCCTGGCCGGCGATCTGGCGGGCGCAACGGGCGCGACTTCCGACGGCGACGCCCAGAAGGCGCTCGATCTCATCGCCAACGACCTGATCCTCGCGGCGCTGTCGCGCTGCCCGGTCGCACAGATCGCCTCGGAAGAGAACGACGAGATTCAGCACCTTCCCGGCAACGGCCCTCTCGCGGTGGCGGTCGATCCCGTCGACGGCTCCGCCAACATCGCGACGAACGGGGCGATCGGCACGATCTTCTCGATAAGGGCGGCGGATGCGGGGGATGCGTCGGAACTCGGAGCTTTCGCCTCGACCGGTGAGGCCCAGCTTGCCGCAGGGTATGTGCTCTACGGACCCCAGACGACGCTGGTTCTGACGACGGGGTCCGGCGTCGATGTCTTCGTGCTGGAACGGAAGACGGCTGCCTTCCTGCGCACGAAGACAGGGATCCGCATACCGCGCGGCACGCGGGACTATGCGATCAACGCCTCGAACGCCCGGCACTGGGACCCGCCAGTGCGTCAGTTCGTCGAGGATTGTCTCGCAGGCTCATCAGGACCGCTGGGCGTCGACTACAACACCCGCTGGTATGCCGCGATGATCGGCGAGGCGCACCGCATCCTGTTAGGCGGGGGCGTGTTTCTCTATCCCGGCGATGCCAGGCCCGGCTATCATGAGGGCCGCCTGCGGCTGGTCTACGAGGCGCAGGCCGTCGCCTTCCTGATCGAACAGGCGGGTGGAGCCGCTAGCGACGGCTATCGGCCGATCCGAACGATTCTGCCGCAGCGCCTGCACCAGCGCGTGCCGCTGATTTTCGGCGCGCCCGAAGAGGTCTCACGCATCGACATGCTGCATGCCGCCCCGGCGGATGACCGGTCCGTCGCGCCGCTGTTCGGGCGGCGCGGCCTGTTCCGGTCCTGAGCGGAGATCGGTTGATGTCGATCAAGCATCCGATCATCTCGATCACCGGCTCTTCCGGGGCAGGCACCACCTCGGTGAAGCGCACCTTCGCGCAGATATTCCGGCGCGAAACCATTGCCGCAGCCTATATCGAGGGCGACGCCTTCCACCGCTACGACCGCCTGGAGATGCGAAAGCTGATGGCCGACGAGGCCGCCAGGGGCAACAAGCATGTCAGCCATTTCAGCCCCGCCACCAACCTGCTCGAAGAGCTGGAGGCGGTCTTCAAGTCCTATAGCGAGACCGGCGCGGGCCAGACCCGCCACTACATCCACGATGCTCAGGAGGCCGAGACCTACGGCGTGCCGCCCGGCAAGATGACCGATTGGGAGCCGCTGCCCGCCGACACCGACCTGCTCTTCTACGAGGGTCTGCACGGGGCGGTCTGCGACGAGAGGCTGAACATCGCCCAGTATGCCGATCTCAAGATCGGAGTCGTGCCGGTGATCAACCTCGAATGGATCCAGAAACTGCACCGGGACCGGTCGGCGCGGGGTTATTCGACCGAGGCCGTGACCGACACGATCCTGCGGCGCATGCCGGACTACATCCACCACATCTGCCCGCAATTCTCGCAGACCGACGTCAACTTCCAGCGCATTCCGACGGTCGACACCTCGAACCCGTTCGTCGCGCGTTGGATCCCTACGCCCGACGAATCCATGGTCGTGATCCGGTTCAAGAACCCGCGCGGGATCGACTTCTCCTACCTGCGCTCGATGATCGCCGGCAGCTTCATGTCACGCGCCAATTCGATCGTCATTCATGGCGGGAAGCTCGACCTCGCCATGCAGCTGATCCTGACCCCGATGATCCTGCAACTCGTGGAACGGCGGAGGCGGGCATGAACAAGATGGCACCCATGGCTCTCGGGCACGAGGCGTCGATGCATCGCGACATGGCGAACGCGATCCGCTTCCTCGCCATCGACGCGGTTGAGAAGGCCAAGTCGGGGCATCCCGGCATGCCGATGGGAATGGCCGACGTCGCGACCGTGCTGTTTGCGCAGTTCCTGAAATTCGATCCTGCCGACCCCGCCTGGCCCGACCGCGACCGCTTCGTGCTATCGGCCGGACATGGTTCGATGCTGCTCTATGCGCTCCTGCATCTGACCGGATATCGAGGCATGGACATCGCGCAGCTCAAGGCCTTCCGGCAATGGGGCTCGCTGACGCCCGGCCATCCGGAGCATGCCCATACACCCGGTGTCGAGACGACGACCGGGCCTCTCGGACAGGGGCTTGCGACAGCGGTAGGCATGGCGCTGGCTGAGCGGCTGTCGAACGCCCGCTTCGGCGACGACCTCGTCGATCATCACACCTATGTCATCGCCGGCGATGGCTGCCTGATGGAAGGGCTGAGCCATGAGGCGATCTCGCTGGCGGGGCATCTCCGGCTGGGCCGGCTGATCGTCCTCTTCGACGACAATTCGATTTCGATCGACGGCGCGACGGCGCTGTCCTGTTCGGACGACCAGCTCGCACGCTTCGCCGCCAGCGGCTGGCACGCCGCTCGGATCGACGGACACAACCCGGAGACGGTGGCCGAGGCGATCGCGGCGGCCAAGGCCGATCCGCGTCCATCGCTGATCGCCTGCAGAACCATCATCGGTTTCGGCTCACCCAATCGTCAGGGAACGGAAAAGGTCCATGGCGCACCGCTGGGCGCCGACGAGGTCGCGGCGACGCGGGCCGCGCTGGCTTGGCCGCATGCGCCCTTCGAAGTGCCTGCGGAAGTCGGGGACGCCTGGATACGAGCCGGGCAAAAGAACGCCAAGGCGCGCAGGGACTGGCAGGCTCGCCTGAAGGATGCGCCGTCTGACGTTCGGGCTCGGTTTGCTGCTGCACTCGCGGGAGATATCGGGGACGTTGGCCGGTCAGCTTTGGCGACGATCCGCACGCGCTTTCTCGCCGATGCGCCAAAGATTGCGACGAGACAAGCTTCGCAGCAGGTGCTGGACGCGATCGCGCCCGCCATTCCCGATCTGTTCGGCGGCTCGGCCGACCTGACGCACTCCAATCTGACGCACGCCAAGAGCCAGAAGCCGGTGACGCCCGGCGATTTCGCCGGCTCTTACGTCCATTACGGCATCCGCGAGTTCGGCATGGCCGCCGCGATGAACGGCATCGCCCTCCATGGCGGCTTCATCCCCTATGGCGGAACGTTCCTCGTCTTCGCCGATTACTGTCGCCCGGCGATCCGCCTCTCGGCGCTGATGAAGCAGCGCGTTGTCTACGTCATGACGCATGATTCGATCGGGCTGGGCGAGGACGGGCCTACGCATCAGCCGGTCGAGCATCTGGCTTCTCTGCGAGCCATTCCGGGCCTGCTCGTGTTCCGGCCGGCCGACGCGGTCGAGACGGCCGAGGCCTGGGCCTGCGCGCTGGCTCACGATGGCCCGTCGGTGCTGTGTCTGACTCGGCAGGCTCTGCCGATGCTTCCGAGACCACATGAAGCCGGCGAAACCGTTAGCGGTGGCGCGTGGGTTGTCCGCGAACCAAACGGCAAGCGGGATATCACGTTGATTGCCACGGGTTCCGAGGTCGCGCTGGCATTGGCAGCCGCCGACGCGCTGCACGAACAGATGGTCGAAGCCGCGGTGGTGTCCATTCCCTGCTTTGAACGCTTCTCGGCCCAACCACCCTCCGTGCGACAGGCGATTCTGGGGCGCGCGCCCCGTATCGGTATCGAGGCCGCGGTGAGCCTGGGCTGGGATCGCTGGATCGGCAGCGAGGGCACCTTCGTGGGCATGCACGGCTTTGGCGCCTCCGCGCCTGCTGACGTGCTTTTCGAGAAATTCGGGCTGACGGCAGCGGCCATCGAGACCGCGGCGATGAAGGCCGTGATCGTCTCGCGCAGTGGCAGGGGGCTGAGATGATGGCCCGTTTCCCAACCCTCGACGACGCCGAATTTTCGGGCAGGCGCGCGCTTGTGCGGGTCGACCTCAACGTGCCGATGGAGAACGGCGCGGTCACGGACACGACCCGCATCGACCGCATCCTGCCGACGATCCGCGAGATTGCGGCCAAGGGCGGCAAGGTCGTGCTGCTCGCCCATTTCGGACGGCCCAAAGGTCGCGACGCCAAGGACAGCCTGCGGCAGGTCGTGCCCGCTCTCACCCATGCGCTCGGAAGCCCTGTGATCTTCGTCGAGGACTGCATCGGCGAGGATGTCGCCAGGGCGGTTGCGGCTGCGAAGAACGGTGACGTTCTGCTGCTCGAGAACACCCGCTTCCACGCCGACGACGAAAAGAACGATCCGGAATTCGTCAAGGCGCTTGCCGCCAATGGCGACCTCTTCGTCAACGACGCCTTCTCGGCGGCGCATCGGGCCCACGCCTCGACCGAAGGGCTCGCCCATGTCCTGCCGGCCTATGCCGGACGCACCATGCAGGCGGAACTGGAGGCGCTGTCGGCCGGGCTCGACAATCCAGCGAAGCCTGTGATGGCGATCGTCGGCGGCGCGAAGGTCTCGACCAAGCTCGACCTGCTCGGCAGCCTCGTGAAGAAGGTTGATATGCTGGCCATTGGCGGCGGCATGGCCAACACCTTCCTCGCCGCGCGCGGCGTCTCCGTCGGCAAGTCGCTCTGCGAGCATGACCTCGTCGCCACCGCACGCGAGATCGAGGAGAAGGCCAGGGCCGCTGGCTGCGAGATCGTGCTGCCGGTCGACGCGCTGGTCGCCCGCGAGTTCAAGGCCCATCCCGGCCACCGCGTCGTGCCGGTATCGGATGTCGCCGCCGACGAGATGATCCTGGACGCCGGCCCCTTGAGCGTGGCCGAGGTCGTGCTCAAGCTGGACAGCGTCCAGACCCTGGTCTGGAACGGGCCGTTCGGGGCCTTCGAGCTGCCGCCCTTCGACACCGCGACGGTGACCGTCGCCAAGGCGGCAGCCCGGCGCGTCAAGGCGGGCAAGCTCGTCGCCGTTGCAGGCGGCGGCGACACGGTCGCGGCGATGAACCATGCCGGCGTCGCCAACGACCTGACTTACGTCTCGACGGCGGGCGGCGCCTTCCTTGAATGGATGGAAGGCAAGCCGCTGCCAGGGGTAGAGGCGCTGCATCGTCACCCAGAACTGGAGAGCACCTGACCATGGCCCGCATCACGCTTCGCCAACTGCTCGATCATGCCGCCGAACAGGGCTATGGCGTGCCGGCCTTCAACATCAACAACATGGAGCAGGGGCTCGCCATCATGGCGGCGGCCGAAGCGGTCGACGCGCCCGTGATCATCCAGGCAAGCCGCGGCGCGCGGAGCTACGCGCACGACATCATGCTGGCAAAGATGATCGAGGCTCTGGAAGAAATCTATCCGCAGATCCCGCTCTGTCTGCATCAGGACCACGGCAATGACGAGGCGACCTGCGCCACCGCGATCCGGCACGGGTTCACCTCGGTGATGATGGATGGCTCGCTCAAGGCCGACGCCAAGACCCCTGCCGACTACGCCTACAATGTCGCGATCACCCGCCGGGTCGTCGACATGGCCCATTGGATCGGCGCGTCGGTCGAGGGGGAGCTTGGAGTACTGGGCTCCTTGGAAAGCGGACAAGGCGAGGCCGAGGACGGGCATGGCGCCGAAGGTCAGCTCAGCCACGACCAGTTGCTAACGGATCCCGACGAGGCCGTCCGCTTCGTCGCCGAGACCAAGGTCGATGCGCTTGCCATCGCCATGGGCACCTCGCACGGCGCCTACAAGTTCACCCGCAAACCAGATGGTGACATCCTCGCCATGCAGGTCGTCGAGGAGATCCATCGCAGGCTGCCAAACGTCCACCTCGTGATGCACGGCTCCTCCAGCGTGCCCCAGACGATGCAGGACATCTTCAACGCCCATGGCGGGGAGATGCCGCAGACCTGGGGCGTGCCGGTCGATGAGATCGTGCGCGGCATCCGGCACGGTGTGCGGAAGGTCAATATCGACACCGATTGCCGGCTCGCCATGACGGCGCAGTTCCGCCGCGTCGGCCAGCAGGCGCGAGCCGAGTTTGATCCGCGCAAGTTCCTGAAGCCCGCAATGGACGCAATGGCCGATCTCTGCCGCGAACGCTTCGAGCAGTTCGGCACGGCGGGACAGGCCGGCAAGATCAAGGTGCTGCCGATCGCCGCCATGGCGAAGCGCTACCGCGCCGGCGAGCTCGACCCGCGGATCGACCCTCTCGCGGTCGCCGCCTGAAAACCTCTTGTCCAACCAGCCACCACCGAGGAGCTCCCAGATGAACCAGCAATCCCTGACGGTGACCGGCAAGGAGCGCTACCGCTCCGGCGTCATGGAATACCGCAAGATGGGCTATTGGGAACCCGACTATGTCCCCAAGGACACCGACATCATCGCGCTGTTCCGGATCACCCCGCAAGACGGCGTCGACGAGATCGAGGCGGCGGCCGCCGTGGCGGGAGAGAGCTCCACTGCGACCTGGACCGTGGTCTGGACCGACCGGCTGACGGCCGCCGAGAAATACCGGGCGAAAGCCTATCGCGTCGATCCGGTGCCCAACGCGCCGGGCTCCTTCTTCGCCTACATCGCCTATGATCTCGATTTGTTCGAGCCGGGCTCGATCGCCAACCTGACGGCCTCGATCATCGGCAACGTCTTCGGCTTCAAGCCGCTGAAGGCGCTGCGGCTCGAGGACATGCGGCTGCCCACCGCCTATGTGAAGACCTTCCAGGGGCCGGCGACCGGCATCGTCGTCGAGCGCGAGCGGCTGAACTGTTTCGGCCGGCCGCTATTGGGGGCGACCGTGAAGCCCAAGCTCGGGCTGTCTGGCCGCAACTACGGCCGCGTCGTCTACGAGGCGCTGAAGGGCGGGCTCGACTTCACCAAGGACGACGAGAACATCAACTCGCAGCCTTTCATGCATTGGCGCGACCGCTTCCTCTACTGCATGGAGGCGGTCAACAAGGCGCAGGCCGCGACCGGCGAGGTCAAGGGCACCTATCTCAACGTCACCGCCGGCACGATGGAAGACATGTACGAGCGGGCAGAGTTCGCGGCCGAGCTCGGCTCCTGCATCGTCATGATCGACCTCGTCATCGGCTACACCGCGATCCAGTCCATGGCGAAATGGGCGCGCCGGAACGACATGATCCTGCACCTGCACCGGGCCGGGCACTCGACCTATACGCGCCAGCGCATCCACGGCGTCTCGTTCCGCGTCATCGCGAAATGGATGCGGCTCGCCGGCATCGACCATATCCATGCCGGCACCGTCGTCGGCAAGCTCGAGGGCGATCCGGCGACGACGCGCGGCTATTACGACATCTGCCGCGAGGATCATAATCCGCAAAAGCTCGAACACGGCATTTTCTTCGACCAGCCCTGGGCGAGCCTGAACAAGATGATGCCGGTGGCGTCGGGCGGCATCCATGCTGGCCAGATGCACCAGCTGCTCGACCATCTCGGCGAGGACGTCGTGCTGCAGTTCGGCGGCGGCACTATCGGCCATCCGATGGGCATCCAGGCCGGCGCCACCGCCAACCGCGTCGCGCTGGAGGCCATGATTATGGCCCGCAACGAGGGCCGCGACTACCTGCACGAGGGCCCGGAGATCTTGGCGAAGGCGGCCCAGAGTTGCAGCCCGCTGAAGGCCGCGCTGGAGACCTGGGGCAACGTCGCCTTCAACTACGAATCCACCGACGCGCCCGATTTCGCGCCCGTCGCCAGCGTCTCGATGTGAGGAGGACGACTATGCGCGTGACCCAAGGCTGCTTCTCCTATTTGCCCGACCTGACCGACGACCAGATCAAGGCGCAGGTTCAGTACTGCCTCGACAAGGGCTGGGCGGTGAACATCGAGTTCACCGATGACCCGCATCCCCGCAACACCTATTGGGAGATGTGGGGCTTGCCGATGTACGACCTCAAGGACCCGGCCGGCGTGATGATGGAGCTCAGCCAGTGCCGTCGGGTCTATGGCGAGCGCTATATCCGGATGTCTGGCTTCGACGCCGGCCATGGCTGGGAGTCGGTGCGGATCTCCTTCATGGTTAACCGGCCCAAGGTCGAGCCCGGCTTCCGGCTGGAGCGGCAGGAGGCCAAAGGCCGCCAGCAGCGCTATGTGACGCATGCCTACGCGACCGACCGGCCGGAAGGGGAGCGTTATGGGTCTTGAGGCGCAGGCTCGGTCTCTCATGAGTTCGCGCTCTCTCTCCCCCCTCGTGGGGGAGAGTTGGAGAGGGGGGGCGAACGGCTGGGTGAGCTTCATATCGATCAAGCACAACCGCCAGCACCCTCTTGCAAACCGCTCGCCCGGTCTTTCGCCCCCCACTCCTATCCCCTCCCCAAAAGAGGGAGGGGAAGAGCTTGGCCGCCCAGCGCTGGCGCGGACCCTGTCATCGGGCGCAGCCCGTGTCTGAGGATACGGACGAGAACCCAGGCGGCGGCCCGCCCGCCAGCATCTCCCTTCGCGAGGAATTCGACGGTGCCGGCATCGCTGAGGTCCTGGCGCAGCTCGACCGGGAGCTGATCGGTCTGAAGCCGGTCAAAACCCGCATCCGCGAGATCGCCTCGCTGTTGCTGATCGAAAAGGTGCGCCAAAAGATGGGCATCAGCGCCGGCCAGCCGACGCTGCACATGTCCTTCACCGGCAATCCGGGGACCGGCAAGACCACGGTCGCCTTGCGCATGGCTGACATCTTGCACCGGCTTGGCTTCGTCCGGCGCGGCCATGTGATTTCGGTGACGCGCGACGATCTCGTCGGGCAATATATCGGCCACACCGCGCCCAAGACCAAGGAGATCCTGAAGAAGGCGATGGGCGGCGTGCTGTTCATCGACGAGGCCTATTACCTCTATCGGCCCGAGAACGAGCGCGACTACGGCCAGGAGTCGATCGAGATTCTGCTGCAGGTGATGGAGAACCAGCGCGACGACCTCGTCGTCATCCTCGCCGGCTATGCCGAGCGCATGGAGACGTTCTTCCGCTCGAACCCGGGCTTTCGCTCGCGCATCGCCCACCACATCGATTTTCCCGATTACGGGGACGAGGAGCTGTTCAGCATCGCCGAGCTGATGCTGGCCGGCCAGAACTACCGCTTCAGCAGCGCGGCGCAGGACGCCTTCCGCAGATACATCGCCGCGCGGAAATCCCAGCCGCTTTTTTCCAACGCACGATCGATCCGCAACGCGCTCGACCGCGCCCGCCTGCGCCAGGCCAACCGGCTCGTAGCCGATCTCGACGCGCCGCTGAACGCCGAGACGATCATGACGCTGGAGCCCGAAGACATCCTCGCCAGCCGCATCTTCGCCCAGGCTGCCGACAGCCGCGTCTCGGCGGCCTAGTAGTGGAGATTCCGACAATGCCAAACCCGCTGTTGATCGCGCCGTCGATCCTATCGGCCGATTTTGCCCGTCTTGGCGAGGAGGTTCGTGCGCTGGACGCCGCCGGCGCCGACTGGATTCATTGCGACGTGATGGACGGGCATTTCGTGCCCAACATCACCTTTGGGCCGGATGTGGTGCAGGCCATACGCCCGCACACCGACAAGGTCCTCGACGTCCATCTGATGATCTCGCCAGCGGATAACTACCTCGAGGCTTTCGCCATGTCAGGAGCGGACGTGATCACGGTTCATGCCGAGAGCGGGCCTCATCTCCATCGCTCGCTGCAGACCATACGAGGTCTCGGCAAGCAGGTCGGCGTCACGCTCAACCCCGCGACGCCGCTCGCGGTGATAGAGCCGGTGATCAGGCTGGTCGATCTCGTCTTGGTCATGAGCGTCAATCCGGGCTTCGGCGGCCAGGCCTTCATTCCCGACGCCGTCGATCGCGTCGCAGCCGTGCGGCGTATGGCGCGCGACCGGGGCTTGAGTCTGCGCATCGAAGTGGATGGCGGCGTCGGACCGGCGAACGCCGGCGCGTTATACGCGGCAGGCGCGGACACGCTTGTCGCCGGGTCGGCCGTATTGAAGGACGGACCCGCTCACTATCGCGCCAGGATGGAGGCGATCCGTGCCGCCGCCGTGAACGTGACGCCATGAAGTATCGCCACAAGCCGCGATCAAAGCTGGGCGCGGTCATCTTCGATCTCGACGGCACGCTTGTCGACAGCGCTGCGGACATCGCGAGTTCTCTCAACCATGCGCTGAGCTGCGAGGGCCTCGCGACCGTTCCATTGGCCAATGTCCGCACCATGATTGGCGATGGCGTCGCGGCCCTTGTGAGGAAGGCGATCGACCATCAGGGCGCCGCTGTCGATCCGGATCGATGCAACAGGGTGACGGAGCGTTTCATGACATTCGCTCATTCCGTGCCAGTCAACGCCTCCACGCTGTATCCCGGCACGGAAAACCTGCTGCGAAGGCTGCGGCGCGACGGAGTCAGGTTGGGCGTCTGCACCAACAAGCCGCATGATCTCGCCGGACGCGTCTTGCAGATGCTTGGGGCGGCTGAGATCATCGATGGGTGGATAGGCGGCGGGCATTTTGCGATGAAGCCCGATCCATCGTCGCTACTGGCCGTGATTGAGGAGCTCGGGGCCACTCCGGACGCGACCGTTTATGTCGGCGACATGCGTGTCGATTATCTCACGGCGTTGAACGCGGACACTGCCTTCATCGGGGTCAATTTCGGTGCTTGGCGCTATGATTTGCCCGACATGGACAAGCCGTGTGTGGTCATGAGCATGGAGGAGTTGCGCAAGGGGCTGGTTGCAGAATGAGTGACCGCGCCGTCATGCATTGGCCGAAGGCGATGATTTTCGATCTCGATGGGACACTGGCCGAGACCGAAGAACTCGATCGGCTAAGTCTCAACGATTCATTCGAGGCACTGAATCTCGGTTGGAATTGGTTGTCACTTGGCAGCTAATTACAAGAATGCGGCCGTTCTCGCCATAGCGTGCACTTAAAATACGAGAATCGAACAGCTCAGATTCCTAAATTATCTGCAATCACATTGTGTCGAAGCTGTTGTAAGTATTGAATACCACGGGGATATTTTACGATTTCCGGACCGAGAAGGCGTTCCAGCTCGTCGGCCAGATGGGGCTGGTTGGGCAGGTGATCTACCTCACCCATCATCCGCACCTTTGCAAGATCGCTCGGCGGGTGTGTCCTGGCGCTAGGATTCATGAACTGACTGCACGCCTGCAACGATAGTAAGATTGCTTGCGCACGCCCGGATCTGGACGCTATTCACATGCACTTCCTCGCAGAGCCCGTCTCTGCTTCGGCGCCGTGTGTTAGCGCCTGCCATTCTCACGCGCCATGGCTAGCTTCCTGCGGCAACAGGTCGGCCGGCACGGTGATCCGATAGGTCGGATGCAGTCGCCCGCCTGCGGCGAGAGCGCGATCGCCACGCCCCATGTCGATCTGCGACATGTCTATATGCTTGCGCCAAGCTTGAGCGTGTTTGTCGGCATAGACGAAGAACAGACGTTTGACCTTCACGCTCTGGCATTGGACGAGCAGCGTCGTCAGCAAGTTCGGGCGCAGATTGACCAGGCTCTCAAACGTCATGTCGAGGGTGTGAAAGCTCTCATTGTTTGGCAGCTCATCAAGCGCCTCGAGGATCGCTCGCTCTGCCGACGACATCCGTATCGGCCAACGCCAGGGGCTGAGGGTGAACTCCGCGTCCGGGCCGTCGGACAGGCTGAATTCGCTATCTTCAACACCTGTCGGCTGCTCACCGAACAGCGCGTCGTTTCGCCGGACGAACCGTGGATCGGGTTGCAGCTCGACCAGCCATGTCGGCATGGCCGAGCCGTAGAGATAGATCGCCGCGTCGCCGCCCAACTGCAGATAGTGCGAATGACCGTGAAGGCCGAGGGCGCTTACCCCTCCGACATGGAAGCTATGTCCCATGATCCATTGAGCGGAGAGCAATGGTATTTTCCATCCCGTGGCGGCTTCTCGACTTGCGCCGGTGGTAAAGGGGCGGCGGTAGAGGCCTTGTCTCACTCGCTCCAGCCAGCCCTGCTTCACATAGGCCGAAACCGATTGTCGCGAGATGGCGTGGCGCGTCATCCAAGCCATATCCACCAGAAAACCCGGCGGGATGGCCTGGAGGAGTAGCTTCAGCTTCGACGCGCCTTGTCCATTCATGTTTGACAATATTCCATGAACTCAAAGTGAGCGCGAGCGCGGATTTTTTGGATTTGACCTGATGTCAAACGAGCGTTGACAACAGCAATCTTTTTCAAAGTAGCCGGGCCGGCTATCCTGCTGAGTTGAAGGGCTGAGATGGCGTCTCCCTGCGGGCCGGGCTGTCGGCGAAGCTGAAGCCCTTGCGGGCCTTCACCCATGCGGGCGTCCATCCCTGACGCGGGGTGTAGAGGCGGCGCTATCCGGCGGACGATGGCAAGCCGATGTCCATGAACTCGGCCAGGTCGACGAATTTGGCGCCTTCTGCGCTGCGCAGAGACGGGCAGCCCGCGCGCGGGCCGATGGTCTGACGGGCGAATTCCTGCACCGGAAAAGGTTGCGGCGGAGGTCGCGCGAATCCCGACGCACGCGAAGATGAATCTCGCGAAGGTCCAGGTAATCGTCATGCGGCGACAGGGTGTTTTTCGGCGAAGAGCGTCGTTGCCATGAAGCCAGGTCCACCGAGAGCAGCGCAATCCCGCTCTTCTGCGATGGCGTCCTGGTCCGGTTCCGGATCTTCCACGATCAACCCGCAAGGGGTCGGCTACGCGAGCGTGCCGCCGCTGCGGCTGACGCCTTCGCGGTGATCGCGACCGGCCCCGGCCCTTCGAGGAGCCATCGAGCGGGAATTCCCCCGCTCCCGGATGGAGCCTCACAATGTCGAACGATCTTGTCCTTGCCCAGAGCCACGCCTTCGCACTCGCTCGCACGCTGATGGTCCCGATTACGGTCTTCCAGATCGATGGCGCCTATGGAGTGCTGCCGAGCGACGAGATCGACGACGCAGACGAGCTCCACGTCATCCATGAGTTCGACCCTCATGATCGCCGGCCGGCTCACTGAGCCGGGAGTGGGCGCCGCAAGCGAGCGGTCGCCCGCAAGGGAGGCTGCGCCGCGAACGATTGATCTCATTTCCCGTCGAAGGTCGATCCGCGCCCTTGCAGGCGCCGCTCTTCGCGGCGGTTGGGCTTGGACCCGCGAGATGTGCGGGAGGGACGACGCAGCAGGAAAGGCCGGACGTAAAGCGCCGGGAGAGATGATGGAGCAACGAGAACTCGAAGAACTGAAGGGGCGCGTGTTGTGTGCGGCGGTGCTGGAGAAAGCCGGCTTCGCCATCGATCTGAAGGAGAGCACGCGCCGCGCCGTCAAGCACCGGCGCGGCAGCGACATCATCATCGTGATCCACGAAGGCCGGGGCTGGTTCGATCCGCTGTCGGACGCCAAGGGCGATGTCTTTTCGCTGATCCAGCATCTGGACGGCGTCGCCTTCGCCGAAGTGCTTGTGCGTGCGGCCGAGCTGGTCGGGTTTGGACCGGCGGAACCTGCGTGGCAGAGATCGCGCACGCAGAGGCCGGATGTCTCTCTTGCCGAACGCTGGCGCGCCCGGCGAGCCCTTCGGCCGGGCTCTGCCACCTGGCGCTACCTGCGTCACGAACGCCATCTCCCCGAAAGGGTGCTGCGCGCCGCGATCCGTCAGGACCGGCTGCGGGAAGGCCCGCATGGCAGCGTGTGGGCCGCCCATGTCGACAACGGCGGCATTGTCACCGGATGGGAAGCGCGCGGCCCGCAATGGCGTGGGTTTTCGACCGGCGGGACCAAGATGCTGTTCCGACTGGGAGCGCCCGACGCCTTGAGGCTTTGCATCACCGAGGCGGCGATCGACGCCATGAGCCTTGCAGCGCTCGAGGGGCTCCGGCCCGGAAGCCTCTATCTCAGCACCGGCGGCGGCTGGTCGCCTGCGACAGATGCAGCGGTGCGAACGCTCGCCGCGCCTCCCGGCGCCCAGCTCGTCGCGGCGACGGATGCCAACAGCCAGGGCGAGGTTTTTGCAGGGCGGCTGCGCGAGATCGCCGAGAGCGCCGGCTGCGACTGGTTTCGGCTGCGGCCGCCAGGCGACGACTGGAACGACGCTTTGAGGGAGAAGGCGGGGGAGGAGCAGGAAAGGAGGAATGGGAGGAGAGACTTGCCGCATGCCCGCCGGCCGCATCAAGGGTGACGCTTTGCCCGGCTGCGCCGGCCCTTGACCCGGCCGGACGGCGAGGCGGCCGCAAGGGAGGGGTCAGGAAGAGCCGAAGATGATGGCGATGTCGCGAGGATGAGCCGCGCTCCGGTCTGACGAGTCCACAGGAGCCAGTTCATGACCCTCTCCCCCATCCGAAAAGTGTTTCAGGGCGTCGCCGACCGGCGCCAAATGTTTGCGATGTTCGACCGCCATGCCCAGCGGCCCGATCGCGGCCAGGGTAACGCCGGCTCGCTCTACGCCGGCGAATGGTTCGAGATCGGCCAGGCGGCGCACGACTATATGTTCGAGGCCCTGCCGCCAGTCATCTTGGCGGTCGATATGTTCGCGCTGCGCGAGTTTCTGACCGGTTCGATCACCAGCGTCTTCTTCACATTGTGGATCGACGGCCGGGCCCGGTACTTCCACGGTTATTGCGATCTCGCCGATATCAATTCCGGCAGGCGCATGCGCGAGGCGATTGTCGAGCGCGAAACCCGACCCGTTCGGGCGATGACGCGGCAAGAGCGTCTGGAGCACATCTGGTCGAGCACCCATGACGACTATCGCGGCTATGCCGACGGGCGCTGGCCCGCGCCCGAGAGAGACAAGCGCACGGTCACGGTCTATAGGGGCCGGCACGGGACGACGTCAAAACTTCTCGACCGTCTGACGGATAGCGAGATCAGCGAAAAGCTCCCCGTGCATCTGCGCTATCTGCCCGACGCGATCGCGGCGTGATGGGCGCCGGTGATGTTCAGCTTTTCCGTCACGGATGTCCGCGCCGTCATCACGCGCGGACGGATCGACGCCGTCCTCAATGGCGGCTTTCGCAATCCCCATTATGGCCTCGCTTCCGGGCAGGACGAACGACCGGGCGTATGGCTGGTCGGCGATGAGGGCGTCTACATCATGTCCAACGGCAAGCTTGCCGAGGATCAGCGTCCGCTCGTCGTCTACGCCCAGGAGTGCGATCCAAAAACCAATCCCGACTACTGGCATTACAAGCGTCAGCACTTTGGCGGCGATGACGGCGTCGAGTTTCTCGATGCAGCCGAGCTCGTGAAGCTGCTCATGGCCGCGCCGTCGGCGACGCATCTCACGATCACGATGACCGACAGCGCCCTGTCGCTCGCCCTGGCCCGGCGCTGATCCGCCGGCTGAACCAGCCACCCACCCACCATCCATCGCCCGCGACCAAACCTCCCGTCGGACCTGATCCGGCGGGAGCGATGGCGCGCGCCCCGATCAGAGGAGAATTCGCCATGGCTCACGATCACCACTTGTCTCTTGATCCCTTCACCATCGACCTCTTCAACGACACCGCGCTCTCATCGGGCCTGAGCCTCGGCGTGACGGCCTTCGCCGGCGACGTCGTAGCCAATGACGACGATGACCCGGAGCCCACGCCGCCGACGCCGGCGCAACGGATCGTTCCGTCGGGGCCGCGGCTTTCAACGCTTGGTCGGGCCAACTTCGTCCTTGAGGACAATCGCGGTTTGGCTGCGAACTGGAAGGATCGTGCCCGCGACAGCATTGCTGCGATCCGGATCGCATCGCAAATCGAAGTTGAGCAGCGGCCGGCGACGCTGGACGAACAGCGCAGGCTGATCCGCTTCACAGGATTCGGCGCCTCCGACCTCGCCAATGGCGTCTTCCTGCGGCCGGGCGAAACGACATTCCGGAAGGGCTGGGAGACGATCGGCGGCGCGCTGCAGGATGCGGTCAGCGACGCCGATTACGCTTCGTTGGCGCGCTGCACGCAGTACGCTCATTTCACGCCGGAGTTCATCGTCCGGGCAATCTGGGCCGGCCTGCGGCGGCTCGGCTGGCGCGGTGGCCGCTTGCTCGAACCTGGCATCGGAACCGGGCTGTTCGCGGCACTCATGCCGGAAGCCTTTCGCGATTGCGCCCACGTCACCGGCGTCGAGCTTGATCCGACGACGGCGCGCATCGCCCGGCTGCTGCAGCCGCGCGCTCGCATCCTCGCCGGCGACTTTGCCCGAACCGAGCTACCTTCGAACTTCGACCTCGCCATCGGCAACCCGCCGTTTTCCGATCGCATGGTCCGCTCCGACCGCGCCTATCGTTCGATGGGCTTGCGGCTGCACGACTACTTCATCGCGCGCTCGATCGATTTGTTGAAGCCTGGCGGGCTGGCGGCCTTCGTCACCTCACATGGCACGATGGACAAGGTGGACGCGTCAGCGCGCGAGAAGATCGCGAAAGTTGCCGATCTGGTCGCTGCGATTCGGCTGCCGCAAGGCAGCTTCCGCGCCGACGCCGGGACGGACGTCGTCGTCGACATCCTGTTCTTCAGGAAGCGGAAGCTGGGCGAGCCGCAAGGCGAGCTCGCATGGGTCGATATCGAGGAGGTGCGGGCCGCCACGGCAGACGAGGGTGCGATCCGCGTCAATCGCTGGTTCGTGCGCAATCCCGGCTTCGTGCTTGGCACGCACGCCCTCACCACAGGGCCGTTCGGCGAGGCCTATACCTGTCTGCCCCAGCCCGACGTCGCGCTCGACGCCGCGTTGAACGCCGCCATCCGTCTCCTCCCGGAGAGCCTCTATGACGGCGAGCCGGAAGCGGTCGATCTCGACGACGGGGAAGCGTCGGACGTTGATCTCGTTCTCCCGCACGAGACGCGCATCCGCGAGGGCAGTTACTTCGTCGACACACGCCGCGGGCTGATGCAGCTCGTAGACGGCCAGCCCGTCGCGGTGAAGGTTCGAAAAGGGCGGAGCGCCGAGGGCGTCCCGGAAAAGCACGTCCGGATCATCCAGAAGCTGATCCCGATCCGTGACGCCATGCGCGAGGTCCTCAGCTGCCAGGAACAGGACCGGCCCTGGAAGGATGAGCAGGTTCGCATGCGCATCGCCTGGTCGAGCTTTTTGCGCGACTTCGGGCCGATCAACCACACGACGGTCTCGATCTCTCAGGACGAGTCAACGGGCGAGGTCCGCGAAACCCATCGCCGTCCGAACCTGCAGCCATTCCTTGACGATCCCGATTGCTGGCTCGTCGCCTCGATCGAGGATTACGACCTCGATACCGACACGGCAAAGCCCGGTCCTCTCTTCAGCGAGCGCGTCATCGCGCCGCTTGCCGCGCCCGTTATTACTTCGGCTGCCGACGCGCTTGCCGTCGTCCTGAACGAGCGCGGCCGCGTCGATCTCGAGCACATTGCCGAGCTTCTCCATCGGGATGTCGCCAACGTCATCGTCAAGCTGGGCGACGCGATCTTCCGGAATCCGGCCGACGGCACCTGGCTGATGGCGGACGCCTATCTGTCGGGGCCGGTGCGCGACAAGCTGAAGGTTGCCGAAGCCGCGGCAGCGCTCGACCCCGCATTCGAGCGCAATGTCCGCGCCCTGGTCGCGGTCCAGCCGGCCGATCTCGGTCCCTCCGACATCACCGCTCGTCTCGGCGCGCCGTGGATTCCGGCAGCCGACGTCGTCGCCTTCGTCAAGGAGGCGATGGGCGCCGAGATCACGATCCGCCACATGCCGGAGCTGGCGTCATGGACAGTGGATGCGCGCCAGCTCGCCTGGCTGGCGGCGGGAACCTCCGATTGGGGCACGGGCCGTCGCCATGCCGGCGAGCTGCTGACCGACGCGCTGAACAGCCGCATCCCGCAAATCTTTGACACGGTGAAGGAGGGCGGCAGCGAGCGGCGCGTGCTCAACGTCGTCGATACCGAAGCCACCAAGGAGAAGCTGCACAAGATCAAGACCGCATTCCAGACATGGGTCTGGTCCGATCCGGCACGCACCGACCGGCTGGCGCGGGTCTACAATGACCGCTTCAACAACATCGCGCCGCGCGCTTTTGATGGCTCGCATCTGAACCTGCCTGGCGCAAGCGGCGCTTTCACCCTCTACCCCCATCAGAAGCGCGGCATCTGGCGGATCATCGCGACTGGGTCGACCTATCTTGCCCACGCGGTCGGCGCCGGAAAGACCATGACCTTTGCTGCCGCCGTGATGGAGCAGCGTCGGCTCGGGCTGATCGCCAAGGCCATGCTGGTCGTGCCGGGCCATTGCCTGGCGCAGGTCGCGCGGGAGTTTTTGGCGCTCTACCCGAACGCCCGCATCCTCGTCGCCGACGAGAGCAATTTTACGAAGGAGAAACGCCACCGCTTTCTGTCGCGCGCTGCGACCGCGACCTGGGACGCGATCATCATCACCCATTCGGCGTTCCGCTTCATCGACGTGCCGTCCGCCTTCGAGCAGCAGATGATTCAGGACGAACTCGAACTCTATGAGAGCCTCTTGACGAAGGTCGAGACCGATGACCGCGTCTCGCGCAAGCGCCTCGAACGCCTGAAGGAGGGATTGAAGGAGCGGCTGGAGGCGCTCTCGACCCGCAAGGACGATCTCCTGACCATCTCCGAGCTCGGCATCGATCAGATCATTGTCGACGAGGCGCAGGAGTTCCGGAAGTTGTCCTTCGCCACCAACATGTCGACACTGAAGGGCGTCGACCCCAACGGCTCGCAGCGCGCCTGGGATTTCTATGTGAAGTCGCGCTTCGTCGAGACGAAGAACCCCGGCCGGGCGCTCGTCCTTGCCTCGGGTACGCCGATCACCAACACGCTCGGCGAGATGTTCTCGGTGCAGCGGCTGATGGACCATGCCGCGCTTCGCCAGCGCGGGCTGCATGAGTTCGACGCCTGGGCTTCGACCTTTGGCGATACCACGACCGAACTCGAGCTGCAGCCATCGGGCAAATACAAGCCGGTCTCGCGCTTCGCCAGCTTCGTCAATGTGCCCGAGCTGATCGCCATGTTCCGCTCCTTCGCGGATGTCGTGCTTCCCGACGATTTGCGGCGTTATGTGAAGGTGCCGGCGATCTCGACCGGCCGCCGTCAGATTCTGACCGCCAAACCGACGTCGGCCTTCAAGTCGTATCAGCGCCTGCTTGACGAACGCATCAAGGCGATCGAGATGCGCGACCGGCCGCCGGAGCCCGGCGACGACATCCTGCTCTCGGTCATCACCGATGGCCGCCATGCCGCGATCGATCTGCGCTTGGTCGATCCCGACAACGACAACGACGCGGAGAACAAGCTCAACCTGCTTATCGGGAACGCGCTACGCATATGGCGGGAAACCACGGACGCAACCTATGTCCGGCCCGATGGCAAGCCCTTCGAGGCGACGGGCGCCGCGCAGATGATTTTCTCCGATCTCGGCACGATCAGCGTCGAGAAGAGCCGGGGGTTCTCTGCCTATCGCTGGATCCGCGACGAGTTGGTCCGACGCGGCGTGCCGGTCTCCGAAATCGCCTTCATGCAGGATTTCAAGAAGTCGGAGGCCAAACAGCGCCTGTTCGGCGATGTCCGGGCCGGCCGGGTGCGCTTTCTGATCGGCTCGTCGGAGACGATGGGCACCGGCGTCAACGCCCAACTCCGCCTGAAAGCGTTGCATCATCTTGACGTGCCGTGGCTGCCCTCGCAGATCGAGCAGCGAGAGGGGAGGATCGTGCGGCAGGGCAACCAGCATGACGAGGTCGACATCTTCGCCTATGCGACGCAAGGCTCGCTCGACGCCACGATGTGGCAAAACAATGAGCGCAAGGCCCGCTTCATCGCGGCGGCACTCTCAGGCGACACCTCGATCCGCCGTTTGGAGGATCTGGGCGAGGGGCAGGCCAACCAGTTCGCGATGGCGAAAGCGATCGCGTCGGGCGATCAGCGGCTGATGCAGAAGGCCGGGTTGGAGGCCGAGATCGCCCGGCTCGAGCGCCTGCGTGCCGCCCATCAGGACGATCAGTTCGCCGTGCGTCGGCAGCTTCGCGATGCCGAACGGGATAGCGCGGTCTCGACCCGCCGGATTGACGAGATTGGGCGCGACATCGAGCGCCTCGTTCCGACCACCGGCGACGCATTCGCCATGACGGTGGCGGGCTCACCCTATCGCGAGCGCAAGGAGGCTGGACGCGCCTTGCTCCGGGAAATCCTGACCCTCGTGCAGATGCGGCATGAGGGGGAGGTGGTGATCGCCATGATCGGCGGGTTTGAACTGGAGTTCAGCGGCGAGCGCGGGGGCCGCGATGGCTATCGCTATGAGACGATGTTGCTTCGTACCGGCGCTGAGCACGAGATCGATCTGCCGGTCACGGTGACGCCGCTTGGCGCGGTGTCGCGGCTCGAACACGCACTCGGGGATCTTGAGGGCGAGCGGGAGCGGTATCGTCAGCGTCTCGCTGAGGCCCAGCGCCGGCTCGCGTCGTATCGGTCGCGCGAGGATGGCACGTTCGCCTTCGGCGAGGAGCTGGCGGAGAAACGCCGACAGTTGGTCGAGATCGAGACAGCGCTGGCGAGCGATACGGACGGACCTGATGCGATGCCGGCGGTCGCAGCTTGATCTGAGCAGAAGGGCGGAAAGCGGGGCGAGAGAAAAAATGAACCTTGCTCGCCGACCGGCCATTCCGGTGACACTGACGCTCAACCGCCGCCGTCGCGATCCCGGTCCGTTGTCCCGCGCAGGGCTTTGCCCCGCTTGGCCATCCGGACCGACATGCTCGGCCGCAGTTGCACCGACCTGTCCGCTCCGCGGCCTGGGAGGGGTCTTCGGGAAGAAGACTGAACCGGACAGGTCGAGGCCGTGTCCCGCACCCTCTGAAGGAGCTTCCCCCATGCATCTCATGAAAGTCGATCCGCGCGCGCTGAAGGAGAATTCCGATCGTTCGCGCCAGACCAAATCCACACCGCAGGCCGACGCGTTGCTGCTGGCGACGATCAAGGCGGTCGGCCTCGTCCAGCCGCCGGTGATCGCGCCGGAGACCGATGGCGGCAATGGATACATCATTGATTCCGGGCATCGCCGCGTGAAGCAGGCGATCGCGGCCGGGCTGGAGGAAATCGACGTCCTGGTCGTCGATGCCGCCAACGATAATGGCGCGATGCGCAGCATCGTCGAGAACATTGCCCGGGAGCCGCTGAACCCGGTCGATCAGTGGCGGGCGATCGAGCGTCTCGTCTCGCTCGGCTGGACAGAAGAAGCGATCGGCATCGCGCTCGCCTTGCCGGTGCGCCAGATCAGGAAACTAAGGCTGCTGGCGAATGTGCTGCCGGCGATGCTGGACCACATGGCGAAGGGCGATATGCCGGGCGAGCAGCAACTGCGCGCGATCGCGGCCGCCAATCTCGACGAACAGCGCGAGGTCTGGAAGGCGCAGAAGCCGAAGAAGGGCGACCCGCAGGTATCATGGTGGAGCGTAGCGAACGCTCTGTCGAAGAAGCGCATGTACGCGCGCGACGCGAGTTTTGGCGATGATCTGGCCCAGGCCTATGGGATCGCATGGGTCGAAGACCTCTTCGCGCCGGCCGACGAGGACAGCCGCTACACCACCAATGTCGAGGGGTTCCTTGGTGCGCAGCAGGAGTGGATGACGATCCATTTGCCCAAGCGCGGCGTCATCACCGACGTCAACAACTGGGGTCAGGTCGTGCTCCCGCCCAAGGCCGAGCGCGTCCACGGCAAGCCGGGCAAGAGCGACCGCACGGCGATGTATCTCGACCGCGAGGGCAAGGTGCAGAGCGTGCATTTTCGGCTGCCGGAGCCGAAGAAGAACAAGGGCGCGGACGAGGCGGCTGGCGACGATGCGATCGTGATGGTGAAGCCCCGGCCGGACGTGACCCGCAAGGGCATCGAGATGATCGGCGACCTGCGCACCGATGCGCTGCACGAGGCACTGGCCCGGGCGCCGATCGAGGACGATACGCTGATGGCGCTGCTGGTGCTCGCGCTCGCCGGTCGAAACATCTCGGTCCAGTCTGGCGCATCCGATGACGTTTATGGGTTCGCCCGGATGGAGCGGCATGCCGTTGGCCTCGTCGGCGAGGACGGCAAGCTCTCCTTTGACATGGACACGCTGCGGGTCGCAGCGCGCTCGGCCCTGATCGACATCATCTCGGCCCGCGAAAACCGGACCAATAGCGGCATCGTTGCGCGCCTTGCCGGCGACGCGGTCGGCGCGGACGGTTTTCTGCCGACCATGGGCACGGACGAGTTCCTGTCGTGCCTGTCTCGCCAGGCGCTGGAGCGCTCTTGCAAGGACACGTCCGTGCTTCCCCGTGCGCGGGTGAAGGACACGCGCGCCGCGCTCGTCGAGCACTTCAGAGAAGCGCGCTTCGTTCATCCCACCGCGCTGTTTGCACCGACCGCAGCCGAGGTCGCCACCTGGCGTTCGAAGAGCGCGGTCGGCGCGGATGACGACGCCGACGTCACGGCGGACGATGCTGATATCGGGTCCGGCGATGCCGCTGCACTCGACGACTTCGATCCCGAGGCGATCGACGAGGCCTACCGTGTCGCGGCGGAATAACCCCGACCTCCTCACTCAAGCCCGATTTACCTCCCGCCGCCGGCCTCATGCCGGCGGCGGTTTCGTTTGCACGCAGCGCCATCACGGAGGACAACATGTCCGCGCACGCAATATTCGATCATGCACCCATCGGCTCGACCATCGCCTGGTCCGACGGCACGCCGCGGCCACTGGCGCGCTTCACCAGGAAACTCGCAGCCTGGCTGACCAACAACGGCAAGGGCCGCCTGATCCGGAAGCAGCCCAGCAGGAGCATGGGCAATCTCAGCCTGTCCGCCAGCTTCACTTTGCACGAAGCGGATTTCGGCACTGGGGGCGTCGTCGCGATCCGGGTCCATCGCAGCTTCTCGCTGGACTCCACCCTACACTTCAGCGCGGTCGAGCGCCCGGCGATCGGGTCGGTGCGCGTGTTGGACCGGGTCGGCGCGGATGCCGAGCTTGTCCATCTCGCGTCAAACCTCGCGGCGGCGGAGGAATGGCTCTCTCGTCATGGCTATCCGCGCGCCGTGCTTCAGGAGGTCACGGCCGACGAGGTCGGGGCCGCTGTCGTCGAGGGGAGGGCGGCATGACAAGCGCATTGGCTTGCGACCCCGCGACCGGCGCGGATTCCGAAGTGCCGGAGGTCGAGTTCGGGCGATCGATTGCAGGTTTCCCAGTCGCCCGCGTCGGCGTCAGTGCCTTCGCCATGCTGCCGGCGCGCGACCGGCGTCATTATCTCGCGACGGGCTGGCGCATTCCGCGCCCACTCACCGAATGGCGTCGATCCGACTTTTACGGCCATTCCGGCGAACTGGCGGATGAGGCGGCTTTCCGCGCAAAGGTCCTGGAGCAGGCGGAGCATCAGCGCGAGAAGAGGGCGCTCGGTCGCCGTGACGTCCACAGATGGGTGCAGACGCCATGGGGGGTCTCACAGGGCGCGACAGTCTACGCCGAGGGCGTCGAATCGCATTTCACCGCCGGACATGGCGGCTTCAAGCTTTCGGCCGAGCGCAATCGTAAGGTTCATGCGCTGTTGCGCGCGGAAGTTGGCTGGTACGAGGAGGACTGCGCCTGGGCGATCGTCGCCATCACCTTCCCCGACCTTTTTACCCGCTTCGAGCGGCGCTGCGCCGAGCGCTCGGTCAGGGATAGCTGGCCCGACGCATGGGAGACGATCTTCGGCGTCGTGCTCGCGCCGGGGGAATCCCATGAGAAGGACCGGCGGGCTTTTCATGAGCTTCATGCCGAGAACTGGATCGTGGTCTCGGCGATCGCGTCCGGACAGCAGAAGGGATTTGTCGAGTGCGTCGCCACGCCAGGCGGCCGGCGCGGCGAGGGAACCGAGGAGCGTCGCTTTCTCGTTCCAGCGGACGAATACGCGGTCGGCCGGTTCGGCTTCGTCATCAATCCGATCCGTCATGCTGTTTATGGAGGTCCTTCCAGCTTCCTCGGCTGGCAGGGCAGGGTATCGTGATGACGATCCTCCCTGAGACGTTGGCGCAGCTTTCCCGCATGGAGGAAGCGCGCCGGCAGATCCAGCGCCAGCTCGAGCTGATCGACCGGCAGATCATCCGCCGCGCGACCGCGTTGGTCCCGCAGCAGCGCAGACGGCAGGGCCTGCAGCGAGGCGAGACATCCGGCGCGCGCATGGTGCTGGAGCGTTATCGCGCAACCCTGGCTGCGCTGACGGCCGAGCGTCAGCCGGAGATCGACGCGCTGTCGCGCAAGCTCGCGCGGCAGGACCAGGCCATCGCCGCCCATCACGAGCGTCAGCAGATCGCGCTTTCGCGCGCGGCGTGACCGGGCGACGCGGGGGGCGGGCGCTGCAGATCCGTCAGCTCCGAGGCAATCGGCGGCGCATGGCTGCTGCGAGGCCCCGACTGTCTATTTCGGTAGCGTCGCTGAGGCGAGGCCGGGCTGGCCCTTGTCCTCTCGGGTTTGCTGCGGTCTAAACCGTCGGCCAGGCGCTTCAAGGCCGCGTGCCGCGCCGCGTGGCGGCCGGCCTTCGCCGATCTCGCAGACGAGGCGCAGCGTCCTTCGCGAGGGCTTACGCCCTGCTTGGCCGCAAGCCTCGTCCGCTCGCCTGGCATAGGCCGGGCCCTGATGCGCCAGGGCATTCGACGGTTCGTATCGACCGCACCCGAGGGGACGACGGCCAAGCGCTGGCCGCGACGCTCGAGGCGAAACCGAAGAAAGGAACATTCCATGGCCAAGACCGCACAATCGCCCCGCGAGAGCGCCCGCGTCGTTCCGCTCCGCAAGGGCACGACCATCGAAATGACCCGGCTCGCCTGCCCCGACCAGCAGCAGGCGCTCCTCATTGCCGAGAGTTTCGGGCTCCCGGTCCTCGACGGCGACGGCATCCGCGACATGCACGAGCGGCTGATCGTAGAGACCGCCGCCAGCCTGCAGGAAGCGCTTGGCGAGCGGGCGATGCAGATCCACCTGCAGCGCATCGTCGGCGCCTATGTCGGTTCGGCCCATGGCGCCGGGCAGTTTTATTCACGCGCAGTCACCGAGGCACGCGACGCCACCGCCAAATCGGCCTGCGATGCTCGCGACGAGGATGTCGATGGCCCGGTCGGCTTCGACGGCCCCGCCCAGCGCAAACGAGAATTCGCGGCCGACATGGGCGTCCAGGCGCATGCACTGCTTATGGCCGCAGAAGGTGCAGTTACGGCTTACGAGCAGGTCATCGGCGAACGATGGAAGCCCTACGAGCGAGCAGCGGAAACCGCCGGGCCATCCGTCGATCGCAAGGCGGCCGCGGCTCAGATGGCCGCCTTCGGCTGAGGCTTGGCGAGCGGGGCGTCAGCCCCGCTCGCTATCTCTACGGTCCGTGCGATCGGACAACCGTTCACCGCAACCGTTTTCCGATAGATCGAACCGGAAACCGTTCCGGATCATCGTTCCAAGGATCGAACACCACCGCGCCGGTGGCGCTCATGTCCTTGGTGTTGCGGGTCACGAGATACAAGTCGTACTCGATCGCCGTTGCCGCCAGCAGCGTGTCGATCACCGGCGGCGGATGACCGCTCGCCCGCCTGATCTCTCCCGACATCCGCCCCCAGGCCAGCACGACCGGGTTGCTGACGCCGAGCATTCGATCCTGGAATCGTTGCGCCAGGGCGTCGCGGGCGGCCTTGTATCTCGGCCGGTCGGGATGATCGGGCGCTAGGTTGAAAATCCCCTTGTCGTATTCGGCCAGCGTCAGGATGCTGATGAAGAAGCTGTCCTCGCGCTGGTCGCGCGCCCATCCCTTGACGGACGGCGCACCATTGGGATTGATCAGCGCGGCGACGACGTTGGTGTCGAGAAGCCAGCCTTTCAAAGTTCGACGTCCCGCCCGAAATCCGCTTCGCGGGCTAAGTCGAGCCCGTCCAGATGCAGGCTCTCCATGAAGTCGACGAAGGGCGCCTGCTGCTCTTGCGGAACCAGACGCTCGAATTCCTCGACGCTCATGACCACGACCGCGTCATGGCCTCGCACGCTCACCCGCTGCGGCCCCACGGTCCGAGCGTGACGCACGACTTCGCTGAAGCGCGCTTTTGCGTCTTCGAGCTTCCATCGTCCTTGAGGTATTGCCTTGGCCATTCACGCAGCTCTTTTCGTCATGATATTCGAGCTAGTCAGCTAGTCAGAAGATAGCGGCTCTCGGCCCCCGGCGCCAGCCCTCGGACACGAGATAGGACTGCCAAGTCCGATCGGCCGATCGCGACCCGTCCCGGCCGACGGTCTTGGCCGGGACGGCATCGGCTGCAACGGCTTTGCCGTCTTCCACTTCGTTCCAGCCCTTCAGGTGCAGCCATCGCCTGGGCTCCCGGCTTTTCGACCTTTCGTGACGGGGTCGCGATCGGCGCGACCTCCACAAGGAGGTTGGATCATGAGCAAGTCAGAAGAGAAACCGCGCGCGGACATTTATGCCCGGATCACCGACAGGATTGTCGCGCAACTGGAACAGGGCGTGCGCCCGTGGATGCAGCCTTGGCGTTCAGATCGTGGCAGCGGAAACGTGACACGGCCACTACGGCATAACGGGCTGCCCTATAGCGGAATGAACGTGCTCCTGCTCTGGTCTGAGGCTGCGGCGCGCGGCTTTTCCTCCCCGGTCTGGATGACATTCAAGCAGGCGCTTGAACTCGGCGGCGCGGTCCGCAAAGGCGAGAGCGGATCGATGGTTGTCTTCGCCAGCCGCTTCAAGAAAACCGAAACCGATGCCTCGGGCGACGTGGTCGATCGCGAAATTCCATTCCTCAAATCATACACGGTCTTCAACGCCGAGCAGATCGACGGCCTGCCCGCCAACGATCGCAACCAGTCCGAACCGGCTTGCGATCCGATCGAGCGGATCGACCATGCCGATCGCTTCTTCGCCCAAACCGGCGCCGTCATCCGACATGGTGGCGACCGCGCCTACTATTCCCCGGCGACGGACCATATTCAGATGCCGCCCTTTGCGACGTTTCGCGATGGCGCGTCTTATGTCGCGACGCTGAGCCATGAGGCGGCCCATTGGACAGCAGCCCCATATCGCGTGAATCGCGACCTTAGCCGCTACGGCAAGGACCGCAGCGAGAGGGCGCGCGAGGAGCTGATCGCGGAACTTGGAAGCTGCTTCCTCTGCGCCGATCTTGGCATTGCGCCGGAGCTGGAGCCGCGTCCAGATCACGCCAGCTATCTCGCTTCCTGGCTCGAGGTTCTGTCCAACGACAAGCGCTTCATCTTTTCGGCCGCGGCGCATGCACAGCGGGCCGTCTCCTATCTCCACGGGCTTCAGCCGCAGGCAGGCTGGATCGCGGAGGCTGCATGAATAGTCGAGCTCGATGATGCCAGAGCCAGTTCGGGATTTGCGGAGAGCGCTATCACCATGCGTTTCCCGGGCGTTTGCTGGGCCTTGCGTCCACTGCGTCCTCGATGGGCATGTCTGACCGGAGGCCGTCGTCGCTGGCGCGCCGTCTCGCTCTCACACCTGCAACGGCCGTCCGCGACTTTCTTCCCCTGGGCCCTTCGGTCCCATTCCTCGCGAAGCAAGAAAGTCGCGCCCGACCGTCCTCCACTGCGTTGCGGTCCTTTCAGGATGCAGGTCGATCGCCTCCGGTCTTTTGACTGCCATCGAGGCCGCGATGGGCGCAAGGTCTCGAACAAGCAGAAGGAACTCCACAATGGCGATCATCGGTAGCTTCACCTCGAACGGCGACGGCTTCAACGGCACGATCAAGACCCTCAACCTCAACGTCAAAGCCAAGATGGTGCGACCCGAGCGGCCATCCGAAAAGGGCCCGGCCTTTCGCATCCTCGCAGGCAATGTCGAATTCGGCGCGGCCTGGCAAAAGACCTCGACCGAGGGGCGCGACTATCTCTCGGTCAAGCTCGACGATCCGAGTTTTCCTGCCGCCATCTATGCCACGCTGATCGAGGTCGAGGGCAGCGACGGCCTGCAGCTCATCTGGTCCCGGCCGACCCGCGACTGAGACCAGTCCAAGATGGCCCCGCCGCGAGGCGGGGCCAATCCTTCGGACCCGGCATCGCCAGCGCAACGGTCCGCCTTTTCCCTACCCGCCAGTTCGGATGTGGTTTGAACCACAACTGACCCGATGAAGCGGTCGGCGGACGCTTTGTGGTTCAAACCACACTTTTGGCAATTGGTGGTTCAAACCACATCTCGATCCTTGCACGCTCTGAGCTTTGTTAGCCGCCCTGGCGCTTCCTGTGCGAGCTGGAGGGGCTCTCTGGTCGGCCTAGTGTACGGCCGGCGGAGCCCGCCTCAAGGACGTGCGGTGCCCCCAAAATGCTTCGCATTTCGGCTCCCCCACGCGCCGCCTCCGGCGGTCGGCTGCGCCGATCCTTGACCCGGTCTCCACCGACGCGTGGCGCGCCTTCGTCCATTCAAGACGAAGGAGGTTCTCATGACCATGCCGATCGATCAGCAGATTGCCGAAATCAAGGCCGAACTGAACAATGCCTGCCTGACGCCGCGCGAGCGGCGCGAAGCGCAGCACGAGCTGGAATTCCTGACCGAGCAGGACCGCAGCGATGCGGAGACGGCCTACTTCACGAAGGTCGAGGTCTGGGCTGCGGGCCAGGCGGTGGATCTCGCAGCGCTGCCGTTCTGAACATCACGAATCGAACTGGCCGGTCTGACGCGACACGCGTCGGGCCGGCTTTTCGCATGTCGCCCGCGCCTGCGCTTGCTTCGCTGCGCGCAGGCGCGAGCTGTCCATGCCGCCTCGCCCGCGGTGTGGTTTGAACCGCACCGTCACGTCATCGCCGCGATCGGCCGTCAGAAGGCGTCCCGCATCGGAGTTGCCGGGACCAGCGTCATGTCGCGTTCGCCATGAAGACCATCGTGATCAACAATCAGAAGGGCGGCGTCGGCAAGACGACGCTCGCCGTCCACCTTGCCTGGCACCTCGCCGAGACCGGCGGTCGCGTGCTGCTGATCGACGCGGATGCCCAGGGCAATGCCACCGACACGATGAAGCGGCATCGTGTCGACGTCACCGCCGCCGAGCTGTTTCGACCAGGCAGGGTGCCTGTGGCTGGCGGGGCCGACGGGATCACGCTCGCGGCTTCGGACAGCTCGCTCACCGACGTTGATCGCGGCGACGCGGCCGGCATCCAGCAGTTTCGCGACAATCTGCGCTCGGTGAGCGATGCATTCGACGTCTGCGTCATCGACACGCCGCCTTCGCTCGGCCTGCGCAGCGTGGCCGCGCTCGTCGCCGCGACGCATGTACTGTCGCCGATCTATCTCGAGGACTATTCGGTGAAGGGCGTGAAGGGTCTTCTCCAGACCGTGATCGGCGTGCAGCAGCGCTATGGCCGCTCCGACATGAAGTTCCTCGGGCTGCTGCCGTCGAACTTCAACACGAAGTCACCGCGCCAACGGACGCATCTCGACCAGCTTCTGCGCGAGGCGGGCAAGCACGTCTTTCCGGGCCACATCGTCGCGCGTGACGGCTATGCCGAGGCGGTGGCGGAGGGCGTTCCGGTCTGGACATTGAAGAAGCGCTCGGCGCAGGAGGCCGGTCGCGAAATCCGCACCGTGCTGTCGCGCATCGTCGAGCAGATGGGGTGATGGCATGGCGCTGGATCTGAGCTTCAAGGACCTCGCTGACGTCGCTGTCGGCAACGCGTCCGACGGTCGGCCGCTCAAGGTCGCACTGGACCTGATCGACGAGGATCCTGATCAGCCGCGGCGCGAGTTTCCCGAGGAGGAACTACAGAACTTGGCGGCCTCGGTTCGGATCGATGGCATTCTTCAGCCGATCGTGGTCCGGCGCGCGCAACAGGCCGGGCGCTTCATCATCGTGATGGGAGCGCGGAGATACCGGGCGGCAAAGCTCGCCGAGCTTAATGAGGCGCCCATCTTCATTCAGGATGCGGATGAAGCGAACCCCTACGCCCAGATGGTCGAGAACATCCAGCGCGATGATCTGAAGCCCAGCGAGATCGCACGCTTCATCACGGCGCGGCTCGAGGCCGGTGAGAAGCAGACCGAGGTTGCGCGACGTCTCGGCAAACCGCGCGACTGGGTTTCGCGCTATGGCGCGGTGCCGAAGATGCCGCCCTTCCTGCAGGAGATGCTGGCAACGAGTTCGATCCGCGCCGTCTACGAACTCTATCAGGCCTGGCGACAGGAGCCGGGAGAGGTTGAGCGCGCGGTCGAGGACGGCACGGCCTTCACCGATGGTCAGGCGCGGGAGTTTGCGGCGACGGTCCGAGCATCCGGCACGCTGCCAGGATCGATCGATGCGACGGCCGACGAGACGGATGGCTCCATGGAGCGCGTCGAGCAGAGTGGTCGACCTGACCGGAGTGCGCGCACTCCCGCAGCGATAGTGCCGCAATCGCGTCCTGCGGCTAAGGGGGTGGCTGTTGTGCGGGTCCGTGTCGGCAAGCGGCGCGGTGCGTTGGTGCTCGATGATGCGTCGGCGAGAAGCCACGGGTTCGCGCGCGTTGCATTCGATGACGGCTCGGTTGAGGATGCGGGCGTGACCGCGCTTCGGATCGAAGCGGTTCTCCTCGGCTGACATTGCGAGACCAGCGCCTCACTCAGAGTGTGGTTTGAACCACACTGCGTCATTCCAAGGGCGGTCTCATTTCCTAAACCGGGACAGCATCGCCGGTTTGCTGTGGGCCGCCGAGAGCGCTCATCAGCTGCCCCTTCACGAATCGTTAACCGAGGAGGATTGTTGAGAGTCTTGGAGTTGCTTGTTAGTGCAGGATAGGCTTGCCGCCAGCGAATTATTACGCCAGTTTGGCGTGGCGACGCGCTTTGGCGCGTAGATGGTTCTCGTGACTGTCGAGAGGACGCCCTGATGCCAACGCTGACGTTGCGGGTTTCGGATGAGTTGGCGCTTCAGTTCGCGGCGCTGGCGGCGACGGAAGGTGGGAAGTCGGCGCTCATCCGGCGGCTGCTCGAGGGCGCAGTCGGCGCGCCGGAATCGAAGCGAGCGCCGGTCGCGGTCGGCTCGCCGCAGAAAGTGACGGTGCGCTTCCGCGAGAGCGAACTGCGTCAGCTTGGCGAGATGGCGACGGCGCGGGGGATGACGCGGACGCAGTGGATCACGTCACTGGTGCGGTCCCGTCTTGGCGCGCCGGCGCAGCAGTCTGATGGCGAGCGCGAGGCGCTGCGAGCGATCGCACGCGAGCTGAATCGGATCGGCGGCAACATCAATCAGATCGCGCGGGCCGCGAACGGTGGCGAGGGTGGCTCGGCCGGAGGCTCCAAGTCCGGGTTGGATGATGCGCGTGTGGCGCTGGAGGCACTCCAGGGCGAATTGAAGGATGTGCTCGAACGGACCAGCACCTATTGGGAGGGCCGCTGATGAGCGGGAAAGGCGCGCAAGAGCTTCTCGATGATATGCCGCCGATCTCCTATGTCTGGCGGACGCCGGTGCGGCGGCCGCGCGTCTCAGAGGCCGACATTCCCGATCCGGTTACGCCCCAGCGCGTCACGCCGGCAATGCGAGCGCGGCTCGAACGGATCGTGGGTCGTGCGCCAGAGGTGATGGTGAAGATCACCGGGCGCACCAAAGACGCTGGTCATCTCAAATCCCATCTCGAATACATCATGCGCAATGGCGAACTGACAGCAGAGACCGAGCAGGGTTCCCTGATGCAGGGCAGGGAGGGCCTCAAGGATCTTCAGTCGCGCTGGACCGAAGACACGGTGCTCGACGACAAGCGGCGTCGCGACGGCAGCGTCTCGGTCAATATCATCCTGTCGATGCCGCCTGGGACCGATCCGATCGCGGTAAAGGATGCCGTGCGGGCCTTCGCGATGGAGACCTTCGAGGCCAACCACGACTACGTCTTCGTCCAGCATCTCGACGACAAGCACCCGCATGTGCATCTGACGGTGCGCTCGCAGGGCTACAACGGAAAGCGGCTGAACCCGCGAAAGGCCGACCTGGCGACCTGGCGCGAGCGGTTCGCACAGGAGCTGCGCGTGCGCGGTGTTGCGGCCGAGGCGACGCCGCGGCGGACGAGAGGGAAGGTGCGCAAGCACGACAAGGGGACGGTGGTGGCGCTGCGTCGACGCGGTGTGGTTCCGGACACCGAGAAGGGCGCGAGGGACGACGTCGTTCGGGCGGCGAAGTCCGGCGTCGGCGGCGCACACCCCTGGGAGGCAAAGGCTCGCGAACGGCAGGCCAAGATTCGAGCTCAGTACTTGGCTCACGCCAAGGAGCTCGAGCGGACCGGGAAGGGGAGCGATCGGGCTCTGGCGATGAAGGTGCGGGAATTTGTGGCGAAAATGCCTGATCCCGAGACGCGGCGGGAGCAGTTGTTGCGGGAATTGGGCTCTGCTGCGCAGAGGGCTCGAACAGATCGGACCGACGTTCCTGATCGCAGCGATTCAAAGCCTCATGGGAAAGAACGATGAACCGGTGAGGTAACGTTGAGCGAGAAGGACAAAGGTCGCCTTAATGTCGATCATGCCCGCATTGGCTGTGGTCCGCCAGCGCCTCGATGATCGCGCAATCGCAGGCTGTGACGCCGCCCGAACAGGTCGCGGCGATGCGCTCGAGTTCCTTCTCCAGCGACCGGAGCCGCGCGATCTTGTGGCGGACGTCATCGAGATGGGCGACCGAAATCGCGTGAGCCTCGTCGCAGGCCATGCCGGGGTTGTCGGACAGCCTGAGGAGGGCCCGGATGCCGTCGACGGGAAAACCGAGGTCGCGGGCATGCTTGATGAAGGCCAGGCGCTCGACATGGGCGCGGCCATAGCGGCGCTGGTTGCCCTCCGAGCGCTCTGGCTGCGGAAGAAGCCCGACCTGCTCGTAGTAGCGGATGGTCTCGACCTTCACGCCGGTCCGATCCGAGAGCGATCCGATCGGCATGACGCGCGCGAGGTTTTTTGCGTCCATCTGCATTTTACCCCTTGAACCTGAAGTGGCTAGAGATCGTATGTAGGTCGTCTCGCAGCGCCTGCAAGCGGAGACGACATGACAGCGACCTCGGATATCAAGCCCCAGACTTTGAGTTGGAAGGTCGGCGGCATGGATTGTCCGGGCTGCGCCGCGACCATTCGTGGCGCAATCGAACGTCTGCCTGGCGTCCGCGACGTCAAGCTCTCGGTGATGTTTGAAACCCTGACGCTCGCGCTGGACGAGACCCAGACGAAGCGCGACGCAATCGAAAAGCGCATCGCCAGCCTCGGCTTCACCACCGCCGTCGTTGCGCCGAAGACGCAAGCGTCGAGCCCCGCAACCGCTGATCGTCGCGAGCATGAAGATCATGCCGGGCACGATCATGCGGGTCATAGCCATTCTCATAACCATGATGGACACGCCGCCAGGCATGCGACGGCCGACACGATCGGCAAACAGCCCGTCGATACCGGGCACGGCCTGCCGGGCCATGTCCATGAGGCGACGCCGGACGGCATGTCCTGGTACCAGACCAATAAGGGCCGTCTCGTGCTGACGACAGGCGCGCTGCTCGCCGGGGCCTGGGCTTCGAGCCTGGTCTGGCCCGCCGCCGCTTACTGGGCCTTCGTCGCGGCCTGCGTGATCGGCATCGTGCCGGTCGCGCGCAAGGCCTATGCGGCCGCCAGCGCCGGCATGCCCTTCACCATCGAGATGCTGATGACGATCGCCGCCACGGGCGCGCTGTTCATCGGGGCGGCCGAGGAGGCTGCGCTCGTCGTCTTCCTGTTCGCCGTCGGCGAGGTTCTGGAGGGCGTCGCGGCGGACAGGGCACGAGCCTCGATCCGGGCGCTCGGCGACCTCGTGCCCAAGACCGCGATCGTCGAGGAGAATGGCGAAACAAAAACGGTCGATGCCGCTGCCCTGATGATCGGCCAGACCGTGCTGGTGCGCCCGGGCGATCGCATCCCGGCCGATGGCGAGATCACGAACGGCGTCTCCGGCATCGACGAAAGCCCGGTCACGGGCGAGTCGGTGCCGAAGACCAAGGGCGTCGGCGATCCAGTCTTCGCCGGCTCGGTCAATAGCGAGGCGGCGCTGCGCGTCCGTGTGACCAAGGCTGCCGAGGACAACACGATCGCGCGCATCATCCGGCTGGTCGAGGAGGCGCAGGAGGCGCGCGCGCCGACCGAGCGCTTCATCGACCGGTTTTCGCGCATCTACATGCCGGCGATCGTCGGGCTGGCGGTGCTCGTCGCCATCGTTCCGCCGCTGCTGCTCGGGGCTGAATGGTCGGTCTGGATCTACCGGGCGTTGGCCCTGTTGTTGATCGGCTGCCCTTGCGCGCTCGTCATCTCCGTCCCGGCCTCGATCGCCGCCTCGCTCTCGACCGGCGCGCGCCAGGGCCTGCTGATGAAGGGCGGCGTCGTCATCGAGGCCGCCGCAAAGACCGGAATCGTCGCCTTCGACAAGACCGGCACGCTGACGCAGGGTCGCCCGCGCGTGACGGAGGTCGTCGCGCTGGGACGGACCGAACGCGATGTCGTGGAACTGGCTGCCTCGGTCGAAACGGGCTCAAGCCACCCGCTGGCGCTAGCGATCATCGAGCGCGCCAAGGCGCATGCGATCCCGGTGCGCAACGCCAGCGAGGCGAAGGCCATTGCCGGGCAGGGCGTCACCGGCACGCTGGACGGAGTCACGATCTTCGTCGGGGCGCCACGCGACGCGCTCTCGCGAGCCACCTTCGACGACCAGGCGAAGGCGGCCGTGGAGCAGTTGGAGACCGCCGGCAAGACCGTCGCGGCCGTGATCGCGGACGGCGTTCTCGCCGGCCTGATCGCCATGCGCGACGAGCCGCGCGAGGATGCCGCCGCCGGCATCACCGAGCTGAAGGCGATGGGCATCCGCTCGCTGATGCTGACCGGCGACAACGCCCGCACGGGAGCGGCCATCGCCGGCTCGCTCGGCATGGAGCACAAGGCCGAACTGATGCCGGAGGACAAGGTCGCGGCAGTCAAGGCGCTGTCGGCCGAGGCCTCTGTCATGATGATCGGCGACGGCATCAACGACGCGCCGGCGCTCGCCGCCGCCGGCATCGGCGTGGCGATGGGCTCGGGCACCGACGTCGCGCTGGAGACCGCCGACGCGGCGATCCTGAAGAGCCGGGTGCGCGATGTCGCCGCCATGATCCGGCTGGCGCGGGCGACCATGAGCAACATCCGGGTCAACATCGCCATCGCGCTCGGTCTGAAGGCCGTGTTCCTCGTCACCACGGTGTTCGGCTACACCGGCCTCTGGGTCGCGATCCTGGCCGACACGGGCGCCACGGTCATCGTGACGGCCAATGCCCTGCGGCTGCTCCGCTTCAACGCCGGCCGCGCCGGCTAACCGGGAGCAGCGCGCCATGTCGGGCATGGAAATCGCCAGCTACCTGATGACCGTCGTCTACGTCATCAGCTTCTTCGCCATGTCGGCCGTCCTTGCCGAGGAAGCGGGACGGCCGATCTGGCTCTTCGACAAAGGCCGCGAGAAGCAGGCGCTGCCCGCCATGCTGTTTCGCCTCGCCTTTGCCGGCGCGGTGCTCTGGCCCATCGTGCTGACGTTGGTCGGCAATCCGATCAAGGCAGACCCGCTCCATCGCGCGCTCGATGGCCCGTGGGTCGATGTCCTGGGCCATCTTCTCGTCGTGGTCGGACCCTGCCTCGCGATCCTGTCCCAGCGCTATATGGGCGCCTCCTGGCGCATCGGCGCGGCGGAGGGCGAGCTCGGCCCGATCGTCGACAGCGGCCCTTTCGCCATCTCGCGAAACCCGGTCTTCGTTGGCCAGGCATTGCTCTTCATCGGCCTGTTCATCGTGCTGCCCAGCCTTATCCAGGCCGTGCTGACGCTCGCGCTCCTCGTCGCCATCGTTCTCCAGGTCCGGATCGAGGAACGCGTCCTCTCGCAGACCCTCGTCCAACCCTATCGCGACTACCAGCAGCGGGTGCGGCGTTGGCTCGGGACCCGCACCACCCCGGAAAGCACGGCGCCATGACGTTGCAGAAGCGACTCGGAGAAGTCCTTGGTTGGGCGCTCGCTTCCGCAGCGCTGGATCAGCTCTCGAAATGGCTCATCCTGACCTATGTCATGGCACCGCCGCGCGTCATCGAGATCGCGCCGTTCCTCAACCTGCGCCTCGGTTTCAATTACGGCGTCAGCTTCGGGATCGGCCGCGACACGCTGGAGGCGTGGCCGGGCATGCTGGCCGCGTTCAAGGTCGCGGTCGCCATCGGCCTGATGGTCTGGGCTGTCAGAAGCCGGATCCGACTCGAGCGGGTCGGTCTGGCGTTGGTCGCGGGCGGTGCGCTCGGCAATGCGCAGGACCGCTGGCGTCAGGGCGCCGTCACGGACTTCATCGACCTGCACTGGGGCGACTGGCACTGGCCGACCTTCAACGGCGCCGACATCGCGATCTCGGCCGGTGTAGGGCTGATGCTGCTGGCCGCTCTTGCCGACTATCGCAAGGCCCGATCAGAGGCCGTATCCGCACAGCCCAATGTCGCTCCAGGCGCGCAAGGAGACCGATCTTGAGGCGGGTCAGGCAATGGTTCGCGGCGGCGGCCGCCGCCGAGATCAAGCCCTTTGCGCTGCTCTCGGGCGCAGCGGCCTGGCGTCTCGGAGGCCTTGCCGTCCTGATCGGGGCTGGTCTGCTCGCCATGGGGCAGATCCATCCAGAGCCGGTGGCGCAGCGTGGCGGCGTCGCCGTGATCCACCCCTGGGCCAAGGGATCGGCGCTGAAGGGCGACCAGTTTCCGTTCTACGCAACCTTCGCCAACAACGGCGCTCGCCCGGATCGACTCCTCAAGATCGAGACGGCCGCAGCCCACCACGCCATCCTGAAGGCGCTGGACACCAAGACCGGCATCGTCCGTCCGGTGGAGCTCGACGAACTCGCCGTGCCGGCGAATGGCAGGGTGTCGCTTAGACCGGGCACGCATCAGATCACGCTGATCGGCCTCTACGCCAAGGTCGAGCCCGGCAGCTTCATCCCGGTGACCTTCGTCTTCGAGCGCGCCGGCCGCCTCTCGGCCGACATCCGCGTCGAGAACCTCGGTGAGCCTGAGCACAAGGATCATATCTGAGCAGCGACGTTGCACGTCGGCGAGATGAGTAGCTAATACGGTCCGATGTCCGTCGTGCGCGAAGCTCTCGAAACCCACCAAGTTACGATCTATTTCACGGCGATTGCCATCGCGGCCGCTACCGCTTTGGCGCTGCCGCAAACGGCGATTCTTGAGATTTTCATTAATCCGACGCTCGCGTTGATGCTTTTTGTGACTTTCCTGCAAGTGCCTCTGGCCGATCTCGCTCGTGCTTTTACCCGCCTTCCCGTTCTCGGATCGCTGCTCGTCACCAACTTTCTCGTCATCCCGCTGCTTGTGGCGGGATTGCTGCAGTTTCTCCCTTCCGACCCCATGATACGGTTGGGGGTGCTGTTGGTGCTGCTGACTCCCTGCATCGACTACGTAGTGACCTTCGCCCATCTTGGTCGGGCTGATGCGCGATTGCTTCTCGCATCGACGCCGATCCTGCTCATAGCGCAGATGCTCCTCCTGCCTGTTTATCTCACTTTGTTTATGGGCAACGAAGCACGTGGGCTGGTCCGAATGGAGCCCTTCCTTCATGCCTTCGCCTGGTTGATCGCGGCGCCCCTCGCGCTGGCGGCGGTCGTGCAGGTCCTCTCCGGAAGAAGCAACACGGCGAGACGGGCGGCAGGCTACCTTGGATTGCTGCCCGTTCCTGCCACTGCGCTTGTCCTGTTCGTCGTGATCGCAGCGGTAGTGCCGCAGTTGGGACTTGCTCTCGATGGCGCGTTGCGTGTCGTTCCAATCTATGTGGCGTTCGCTATCGCTGCTCCGATCTTGGGCTGGATCGTAGCCAGATCGTTCAGTCTTGATGGTTCGGCTGCACGCGCCGTCGCTTTCAGCGCGGGGACACGGAATTCACTGGTCGTCCTGCCCCTCAGCACCACAAGGCGTCGGATTGGTTCACCGCGCGACAGGCGGCCGAGCCTACCTACGCATTCAAGGTCATGGTCGAAGAAGAAACAGATCGAATTCTCGGCGCGCATCTGGTCGGGCCGCACGCTGATGAAGTCATCAATCTGTTCGCGCTGGCCATCCGACAAGGGATCACGGCAGAAGCCATCAAAAGCACGATGTTCGCCTACCCCACGGGGGCGTCGGACATTGGCTACATGCTTTGACCGGGGCTGCTACCAGCCTTAGGCTTGGCGACGAGCGGAACCCGTGTTTCCGGCCGGCTTTTCAGACGAGGGCTCCCGGAGAATTGGACCGAAGATCGCGCGGCCAACCTCAAGCGCCTCGTCCATCGCCAGGCTGACGCCCTGGCGGCGCGGTATCTGTTCATCGAGCCAGCCTTGCAGGTGTGCGCTGGAGCAGAAGAACGCGATCGTGGGGCAGCATGAACTCGCTGCCGCATCTTCCCCATAGGCGAAGTCGTACCAGACGACCGCATCCGATGGTGACACGCTGAGAAGGCTGCGGCCCTCATCGCTGGTTTCCACTCGGATCATCTCGCTGCACACACGGCAGGTCGATTGCACCGTGGCATCGGCGCTATACATGGCCCCGACGCCAAGAGCGTCGATGGCGCACAGGGCATAAAAAACCTTCCCTTTGAGCCACACCAAGTGGCCCGTCTCCGCCTGGGTAAACGGATAGGCGTACAGGATCGTATCCGTACCGGGCTCAAGGCCTACAAGGTCACGCAGCTGCAGCTTGCGCAGCAGGGCCCGGACCCGATCCTCCGAGAGGTTCGCCCGTTCGGCGATCTCGTCAATGCGGGGCGGACGACCACTATCGCCGTAAAGGCGCAGAGCCGTTCGCCATACCAGGTCTTCGGCCGCCTCGAGCGCATGCGACCACAAATCGAGCAATCCCGCTCGAGCGGCCGTGCGGCCGCCGAGCGCGGCCCGCGCCGCTGGCGTCGTCACGATTGACCAGTCGGGACGATGCACACCCGGCCTGATCTCGACGGCCGTCTCTGTTCTGTTCTTGATCGACATGTCTTCGTCCTCGACCGCTGTTCCTATCCCGCGCAGCAGGACAGCTTGCTGACATCGCGATCGAATGTCTGGGCCGCGAGCTTGAGGCCCTCGACGGTCGTCAGATATGGGAAGATGGCGTCCGTGAGGTCGTCGATCGTGAGCCCGCACCGGATCGCGATCGCCGCTGTCTGGATGCTGTCGGCTCCTTCTGGCGCCAGGATGTGCGCTCCCAGCAGCTTGCGGGTGCCGCGATCCGCCACCAGCTTGATCAAGCCACGGGTGTCGCGGGCGGCGAGCGCGCGCGGCACGTTGTCGAGGTAGAGCACCGACGTGCGCACGTCGTATCCGGCGGCCCGCGCCCGTGCTTCGGTGAGCCCGACGCTTCCGATCTGCGGGTCGGTGAACACCACTGCCGCCATCGAGGAATTGTCGTAGCGCAGGCTGTCGCTGTTGAGCGCGTTCTTCGCAGCGAGCTTTGCGCCATAAGCTGCCATGTAGACGAACTGGTCCTTGCCGGTGACGTCGCCGGCGGCGTAGACGCCGGCCTTGGAAGTGCGCATGCGGTCATCGACCAGAATGGCGCCCGTGGGCGTCTGGACGACGCCGGCCTCGGCCAGCCCGATCTCCTCGGTGTTGGGCGCGCGCCCGGTCGCGACGAGGATCCGCTCGGCAGAGATCGTCTCGGGCCGACCGTCACGAATGACCGTGAGCATGACACCGTCCTGCGTGCGGCGAACGAACTCGTAGGCCAGGTCGCCGATTACCGTGACCCCCTCGTCCTCAAGGTAGCCGGCAAGCGCTGCGCCGATCTCCGGCTCCGACTCCGGGAGCAAGCGGCTCCGGAAGACGAGCGTCACCTCGACGCCGACGCGGGCGAAGGTCTGGGCAAGCTCGACGCCGATATAGCCTCCACCCAACACGATCATCGAGCGCGGCAGCTCGGTCAGCGCGAGCGCCGCCGTGCTGTCGAGAGGATCCACATCCGCGATGCCGGAGATTGTGGGCAGCGCCGGCCGTGTCCCGGTAGCGATGATAATCCGGTCGCTGGCAAAGCGCTGGCCGCCGGCCTCGACGCCGCCTTCGACCAAGCGCGCGCGGCCCTCGTGATACGCCACGTTGTTATAGGCCGGCAGGAGGTCAACGTATTTCGCCTGGCGCAGTCCGGCGACCAGAGCGTCCTTCTGGGCGATCTGCGCTTTCCAATCGACCACATGGGCCTTCGCCGCGATGCCGGCAAATTTCGTGGCAGCAGCGTTGGCGTGATGCACCGCCTCTGCAGCCCGTATCAGCGCCTTCGATGGCACGCAGCCGACATTGACGCAGCTGCCCCCAATCGTGCCATGGCCGATCAGGGCAACCTGGGCCCCTTGCTCGGCCGCGGTGATCGCGGCTGAGAATCCAGCTGAGCCGGCTCCGACCACGACGAGATCGTAGCGGCCGTTGCCATTCTTCGCGCTCACGGCGCAGCAATCACTCATGACGTCAACTTTCTGGTGTTTCGATCGGTCTGACAGCAGTCGACAGCCGCCGAGGAAGAGAGCTTTCGCAGGTAAAGTCCAATGCCGACCAGCGCGATCGAGGCGATCAGGATCGGGATCAAGACGTAATCCGCCTTGGCCGCCCACGCCGAAAGCCCGACCAGCCCCAGCGAGACCGCGAGGATAGGAGTTGCGCAGCATATTGCCGCGACGACTGTGCCGACGGCGCCTGCACGGATAAGGGTGCGGTCCTTCATGTCGATCACGAGATCAACGCACCAGGGCGGTGTAGAGTGGCGCAGACGACCGCGCGCTCTTCACGTCCTTGACGGTCGCAGGAAAGCCCGCATTGGTGACAGCCTGCGCCAGCGCTTCTGCCGTCGCCTTCTCGTCATCGAAGGTGACTGTCGCGGTCGCCAGGCCACCACGCTCGACGATCGCGACCTGGCTGACGCCGGAGATGCGCGACAACGTCTTCTTTACGATCGGCGCGCAGGTCACGCAGGTGACATTCTGGACCTCAAGCGTAGCTGTGTAGGGCGGTGACAAAACCAACCAGTGGAGCGCCGGTGATTGTGCTGGTTCGGGCGGCGTAAAACCCGTCCACTGGATAGGCTGGTCCCTTTTGGGGTTGGCGGGGATGTTCGCTGTGGAGGTCTACGCGGCGGTT
>NZ_JAUYTP010000048.1 GCF_030695125.1 Allobosea sp.
GCACCAGAACTCACCGCGGGGTGGAGCAGCCCGGTAGCTCGTCAGGCTCATAACCTGAAGGTCGTCAGTTCAAATCTGGCCCCCGCAACCAAAACACACAAACCCCCGTCTCAAACAGAGGCGGGGGTTTTGCGTTCAGGCCGGCTTCCCCGAAGACCGGCTGCCGCCCCCTTCAGGATCGTGCCCCGCCGGCGTGCGGCGTCTCAAGAACGTTGCTGGGTCACATGCGCCACGCATCGGCACGATCTTGCCGAACAACCTTCGCAGGGCGTCGGTTTCCTCCGGAGCGGTATCGGGATCACTGAGAGCTTCGTCAGAGCCACGACCCTGGTTTCGTCAATCGCGGCGGTACTCCGCAGGTGGTGGGGTTGGCCGGCGGGTGCGTCCGCGAGTCGTGAAGCCCGACACCCGATCAGGCTTGCTTCAGTGCGCTTGCGCCGATCCCGGTTGCGGCATCACGGGGCGAGAATCCACTGAGAGACAGGTCACGCACGGTTCAGACGAACCCAGCTCGATCTCCTCTGGCGCGGCAAATCAGCGGAGCATCCGCGGCAGCCACAGCGTCAGGTCGGGCCAGAAGGTGATGATGCCCAGGGCGCCGAACAGCGGGATGTAGAACGGCATCACGGCCTTCAGCACCGCGGGCATCGAGGTCTTGGCGATGTCCGACAACAGGAACAGCGCCAGCCCCAAAGGCGGCGTCAGCAGCCCGATCATCAGGTTGAAGACGAAGATGATGCCGAGATGCACGGGGTCTACCCCCGCCATCACCAGCGGCGCCGAAACCAGTGGCGCCACCAGCAGCGTCGCCGTCGTGCTGTCGAGGAACATGCCGACGATGATCAGCAGCAGGTTGACGATGAGCAGCAGCACGATCGGGTCGGTCGAGATCGAGAGCAGGCTGCGGGTGAAGCTCTGTGGCAGTTGTTCGATGGTCAGGATCCAGCCGAACAGGGCCGCCGCCGAGACGATGATCAGTACGGCCGAGGTCGTCTTCACCGTGTCGAACAGTGCGAAGCGCAGCCGGGGCCAGCTGAGGCCGCCATAGAAGACCATCGCGATCAGCAGGATGTAGGCGACCGTGATCGAGGCGGCCTCCGTCGGCGTGAAATAGCCGCCCAGCATGCCGCCGACGAGGAGGAGCGGCGTCATCAGCGCCGGGGCTGCCGGCCAGAAGGTCGTCCAGAGTTCGCGGAAGGTCGGCCAGCGCTTCGAGCGCGGATGGTTGTTGCGCTTGGCGAGCCAGGCCACGGTCGCCATCAGCATGGCAACATAAAGCAGCGCCGGCAGGATGCCCGCGATCAGCAGCTGCACGATGGAGACGCTGGTGACCGAGCCGTAGATGATCAGCGGGATCGAGGGCGGAAAGATCGGCCCGACCACGGCCGACGCTCCGGTGATGGCGGCCGAGTAGGCGCGGGTGAAGCCGGCCCTGACCATGGCACGGATCTCGATGCGGCCAAGGCCGCCGATATCGGCGAGCGCGGCGCCCGACGTGCCCGAGAACACCAGCGAGCCGATGACGTTGACCTGCGCCAGGCCGCCGGGCACGCGACCGCCCAGCGTATGGGCGAAGCGGTAGATATGGCTGGTGATGCCCGCCTGGTTCATCAGGCTTCCGACGAAGATGAAGACGGGGACAGCCACCAGCGGGAAGGAGTCCAGCGCATAGGTCATGCGCTGCGCGACCAGTTCCAGCGGGAACCCCGACAACAGCACATAGAGCAGGGCCGGCACCGCAATCGCGACGACGACCGGAAACCCGAAGAGGAACAGCGCCACGAAGGCGAGGATGATGGTGATCGCCATGATGATCCGCCCTCAGTGCTTCATCTCGTCGGGCAGATCGAGCTCGTCTTCGGGCTCGTGCTCCTGCGGGAAGGTGACGTAGAGCGGCCGCCCCTGGATCGCCTTGGCGGTCTGGATGGCGCATTCGAGGGTGCTCATCGCAAAGCTGATGCAGGCCGCCCCTAGAAAGATCCAATAGGGTATCCCCAGTGTCGGGGTTGAATTGTCGAGATTGCCGCCGATGGCGACGAAGCTGGCGAGCGTGATCGCCGCGAAGGTCGCGGTCGCGGCAACCGCGCCGATGATCGTCGCCGCACGCACGACGCTGCGCGGCAGCATCGAGACGATCTCTTCCATCCGGATATTGGCGCCGGCCGAGATGACATAGGGCAGTGCCAGAAACACCGCGCAGATCAGCATGAAGCGCGCCAGTTCCTCGACGCCGATGATCGGCATGGCGAAGATTTCGCGCGACACGACCTGGATGAAGGGCAGCGACACCATGGCGATCAGCATCGCCAGGCTGCCCCAGCGGAACAGCCACCGCATCGGCTCGACGGCGCGGTCGATCCGATAGGTCCGGCTGTCGACGGTCACGGAGACAGGAACGTCGGGGGCGGTGGCGGAGCTTTGCAAGAGGCTTCTCTTTGCGGGATGGAGGAGGAGGCAGTGCGGCTCGACCGGACCGAGACCGACGCAGAAAAGCGAAAGCCGGGGCGTGGCGCCCCGGCTTTCGGTATCACTTCATGGCGCTGATGCGCGCGATGATCGGTGCCCAGGTCGGGAAGTCGGTGTTGACCTGCGCGCTCACCGATTTGCGGAACTCGTCGACCTTGAGTCCGTCCTTCTCGGTGATGAAGGTCATGCCCTTCTTCTTGAGCTCGTCGATCAGCTTGACCTCGGCCTCGAGCCCGAGCTTGAGCGTTTCCTCGCCGACCTCGGCCGCGATGGCGGCCACGACGGCGCGATCCTTCTCCGGGATCGACTGCCAGCTGCGCTCGTTGATGAAGACCGGCAGCACGTTCTGCATGTGCCCCGTCAGCATCACATGGCTCTGAACCTCATAGAGCTTGTTGGCGTTGATCATGGTGAGCGGATTTTCCTGGCCGATCACCATGCCGGTCATCAAGGCGGTCGGCAGTTCGGCGACCTCGACCGGCGTCGGCACTGCGCCCATGCCCTTGATCATCGTCGTCCAGAGCTGCAGCGGGACGCCCCGGAAGCGCTTGTCCTTGAGATCGGCGGGGGAATAGACCGCCATCTTCGCGGTCATCTGGCGTGCCCCGCGGTAGAGCCGGCCGACGATGCGGATATTGGCCTGCTTGACCAGCTTCTCCGACATCTCCTTCATGATCTCGGAATTCGCCGGGTCTGTGGCCTTCATCGCATGCGTGCCGTCGCGATAGATGAAGGGCGCGGCGAAGGCCGCCATTTCCGGCATCAGCCGCGACAGCGAAGCGAATTCATGGTGGGCGAGCGAGATCGCGCCGCTGCGGACGCCGTCGACCGTCTCCTGCGCGCCACCAAGCTGCGAATTCGGGAAGACCTGAACCTTGACGCGACCTTCCGTGCGCGCCTGAACCCGCTTGGCGAACTCCTCGGCGTACCAGTACTGGATGTCGCCCTCCGAGCCGACATGGGCGTAGCGCAGGGTCACCTGGGCTGCCGCGGGGGCGGCGAAACCCGCCGCCAGCGCCAGCGCTGCGACCATGCTTTTGAGCGTCTGCCTCTTGTTGATCCTGGTCATCGGTTCCTCCTCCGTTTTTTATGGTGAGCCTTGTCGGTCCGGCGGCTCACAGCCGGTAGATGCGCCGGGCGTTGTCGTGAAACAGCCGGTCGCGGTCGCTTCCAGGCAAGGTCGCCGTCGCGGCGAGAAAGCCCGAGAAGATCGTATCGAAATCGCCGACGAGACTGTCGACCGGGAAATTGCTGGCAAACATCGTCCGGTCCAGGCCGAAGATGGCGAGCGCATCGCGGATGACCGGGCCATTGGTCGCGACCGTCCAGGGTCGACCCGGCAGGCCGAGGCCGGAGATCTTGAGCGCGACATTGGGCTGCGCCGCCGCGCGCTCCAGGGCCCGCCGCCAGGCCGCAAGCGCTTCCGGGGAGCGATCGGCGGGAAGGCCGGTGTGGTTGATCACGATCTGCGTCGCCGGGAAATCTCTCGCCAGATCGGCGGCCGCATCGAGATGCCACCAGGGCGTCTGCAGATCGAAGGACAGGCCGTGACGCTCGAGCAGGGCATATCCCTGGCGCCAGGCCGGATCGTCCATGGAGCCGGCGGCGCCACGCTTCGCCTCGGTCGGCCCGGAGGCTGCCGCGGGCTTGTGCCGGATCCCCCTCACGATCGACACGGAGGCATGGGAGGCGAGCAGCGTGCCGGCATCGGGCGCCGCAAGATCGCACCAGGCGACGACGACCGAGGGCAGCCCCTCCGTCTTCGAAACCGCCGCAACCCACCGGCTTTCCTCCGCCGCCTTTTCGCGCGCCCATTCCGCCTCGACATAGACCGAGGCCACGACCGGCCATCCGGCAAGATCGGCGCGGTAGTCCACAGGCATGTAGTCCCGGCAGATCGCCGAGTAATCGCCGTAGCGGAAAGGCACCCGCTCATGCTTCAGCCAGGGCAGATCGTTGGCGAGGTCCCAGACGTGATGATGCGCGTCGATGACGGCGCGCGGTCGGGGGGGAAGGGTGGGCCTCGCCTCGGCGGTCATGGCTTGCCTGCCGCCCGCTGCGCCGCATCATGCTCATAGAGCTTCACCACCGCCGCCGAATCCGTCATCTCGTGGCCGAGTGCGACATAGTCCTTGTAGCGCTGCACGCCCTGCTCGATGACCTTGAGATCGAGCCCGAGTTCGCGCGAGAAGGCGGAGACCGCCTTGAGATCCTTGAGCAGCTGCCGGGCATAGCTCGAAGGGGGCTCGAAGGCGCGGGCTTGCATCTGCGGATAAAGCCGCTGCAGCAGACTGGAATCGGCGTGGCCCCCGGCCAGGCATTGCGGCAGGCGCGCGGCATCGATCCCTGCGGCCTCGGCCAGCATCAGCGCCTCGGCCATCACGACATAGCCGGTGCCAACGATCGCCTGGTTGATGATCTTGGTGGTCTGACCGGCGCCGACCGGCCCCATCAGCGTGACGTTGCCGGCCATCTGGTCGAGGATTGGCTTGGCCTTGGCGAAATCGGCTTCGGACCCGCCGGCCATCACGGTCATGCCCCCGGTGCGGGCGAGCTGTGGGCCTCCGGAGACCGGAGCGTCGATCCAGCCGGCGCCGGTCAGGCTCGCCAGCTTGGCAGCCACCTGGCGGGTGCCCTCGGGATCGGCGGTCGAGAAGTCGATGACCATCGTCGGGCCGCGGCCGGCAGCCGCGACGCCGTCCTCGGCCAGGATGCAGCGTTCCACCGCGGCCATATGCAGGACGCAGAGCATGACGATGTCGCTCGCCGCTGCGACGTCAGCGGGGCTCGCTGCCGCCGCCGCGCCATGCGGCGCGACGGTGCCGAGCCGCTCGGGCTCGAGGTTCCAGACGGTGACGGGGTAGCCGAGGTCGAGCAGGCGACGCACCATCGCTTCGCCCATGATGCCGATGCCGATGAACCCGATGCGGGGCAGGGCGGTGGAGGCGCTCATGCGGGCACCCTCCCGTTACGGAGATGAGCACAGGTTGCATGCCAAGACTCTCGCCCGATGCCGGTCTCAGTCATCGATTTGGCTCCTTTTCGTCCGGCTGGTCTCAGGCCGACAATCTTGCATGCCAGATTTCAGATGTCAGCAGATTGCGCGGCCCGAGGGCTCGATGCGCGATGTTGAAGTGGATGTCGGTTGGCGCGCCGTTCCGGTCAGCGCCCCGTCCAACTCGGCAGCGCCTTGGTCCTGGCCAGGAACGCCTGCACGCCGCGCCGGAAATCATCGCTGCCGTAGACCCTGTCGATCAGTGCATCGACATCGGGCAGCGCCTCCAGCGTCATGCGCCGCAGCGTCTCCTTGGTGGTGCGGGTGGTCAGCGGCGCGTTCTCGGCGGCGCGGCGGCACAAGGCCACGATCTCGGCGTCCATTGCCTCGCGCTCGACCACGCGCAGCAGGAACCCGCCGGCGACAAGCTCAGGCGCCGTGATGATCTCGCCCAGCAGCACCATGCGCCGCGCCATCGCCACGCCGATCGCGCCGCCGATGCGCGCGAGGCTGAGCGCAGACAGGCAGTTGCCCAAAGTGCGGCCGATCGGCGAGCCGAAGCGGGCATCGGGCGTGGCGATACGGAAGTCGCAAGCCGCTGCGATGTTCAGGCCACCGCCGACCGCCCAACCATCGACAGCGGCTATAGTCGTGACCGGAATGGCGTCGAGCGCGCGCATGCAGTCGTCGATCTCCTGCTCATAGGCGATGCCGTCGGCGCCGCTCGTGAACGTGGCGAAGCCCGAGATATCGGTGCCCGAGACGAAGGCCTTGCCGCCCGTGCCGCGGAAGACCGCGACGCGGATGGTCGGATCGTCGGCAATGGCGCGCGCGGCGTCGCGCATGTCCAGCCACATCTGCTTCGTCAGGGCGTTGAAGGCCTGGGGATTGTCGAAGCGGATATGCGCGACGTCGCCGGCCGTCTCGAAAACGATGCGCGAACCGGTCATTGCGCAGCCTCGGCCTTGCGAGCCTGCTTGATCAGCCCCTTGCGGAGCAACTCCTCGCGAATTTCGTCGCCATGCTGGTCTAGCAGAGGCGGGGGCAGGCGGATTTCCTGGGGCGTCCCGCTGAGCTTGACCGGGAAGCCCAGGGCCTTGAACTCGCCCTCGACCGGATGGGGGATGGTCTTGACCATCTCGCGCGCCACGGCCTGTTCGCTTTCCACGGCCTGCGCATAGTCGAGAATCGGCGCGGTCGGCACACCGGCCTCGATCAGCGCGTCGATCCATTGCTGCTTGGTGCGGCTGCGGAAGGTCGGCGCCATCGCCTCGATCAGCGCGATGCGGTTGATGATGCGGTTGGCATTGGTCGCGAAGCGCTCTTCCAGTTGCAGCTCCTCGCGCCCGATCGCCTTGATCAGCTTGAGCCACAGCCCCTGATTGGCGGCGCCGATGACGAACCAGCCATCCGAGGCCTCGACCGCCTGGTAGGGCGCCGACATGCGGTTGGCCGAACCGATCGGGATCGGCGAGCGGCCGGTGCCCCAGAGTTCGGTCGTCTCCCAGACCGAGAGGGCGAGCGCCGCCTCGAACAGCGAGGCGTCGATGAACTGGCCGACGTTGGAGGTCTGGCGGCCGATGATCGCGCTCAGGATCGCATAGGCGCTGAACAGCCCTGCACCCAGGTCGGCGACGGGGATGGAGTTCTTCGCCGGCTCCATGCCCGGAAATCCGTTGGAGCTGAGCACGCCGGAGACGGCCTGCGCCATCAGGTCGAAACCGGGGCGCTGCGACCAGGGGCCGGTCTGGCCGAAGCCGGAGATGCTGGCATAGACCAGGCGTGGATTGATGGCGCGCAGCGTCTCGTAATCCATGCCCAGACGCGCGGCCACGCCGGGGCGGGCATTCTCCACGAGGACGTCGGCCGTTTGTACCAGCCCGTAGAGAACCTCGCGGTCTTCTTCCTGCTTGAGGTCGAGCGTGATGCTGCGCTTGTTGCGGTTCAGCGCCAGGAAGCCCGGGCTGTCGGCGCCCTTCAGCCGGAACCCCATCGACAGGCGAGTCGAATCGCCGGTGCCCGGCGGCTCGATCTTGATGACGTCTGCGCCCATATCCGCCAGCAGCATGCAGCAGAAGGGGCCCGCCATCACTTGCGAGATGTCGAGCACGCGAATGCCCGCGAGTGGCAGTGCCATCGGATCTACTCCTCCCAATGTCGGCGCTCTGCCGGAGCAGGAAGCGCCGTCCGCATTTTCGCGGCCTTATTGAGCTGACATCAGTCGACGTTCAGCTAGTGTATGCGACATTCTGTATATCCTATAGGATTAGGGGTGGCTGTCTCCCGTGTCAATCCGGCGCGGCGGGGTGCCGGCAGGGCCCGGCAACGCATCGTCATGATGATCCAGCGCGGCCGCCATGCGCTGACGCGACGCTTCGAGATGGGCGCGCATCGCGGCCTCGGCTGCATCGGGGTCGCGCGCCAGCAGGGCGCTCACGATGGCGGCATGTTCCTGAAGCGCCCGTTCGGGGGCGTTGGTGCGAAACAGGAAGCGGAAGATGTGCAGATGGACGTGCAGCCCTTCGATCGTCTGCGCGATGAAGCGGTTGCCGCTGGCGCTGGCGACGAGGTGGTGCAGCCGCGCATCGCCTTCGGCGAACAGCGCATAGTCGGTCTCGTCGCCACCGGCGACCCGAGCCATCTGCTCGGACAAGGTCGTCAGCGCATCGAAACTCTGCTGGTTGCTGCGCAGCGCGGCGAAGGCCGCGGCCCGCGGCTCGATCAGAAGCCGCATTTCGAAGAGATCATCGATCTCCGGCCGGGTCAAAAGCTCGGCGGCCCGGAACCCGACATTGGGAATCTTGTAGGCGAGTTTCTGGGCTTCGAGCAGCGTCAGCGCCTCGCGGATCGGCGTCGGCGATATCTGCAGATCGCGCGAAAGCGCTTCGATCCCGATATGGGCGCCGGGCGCGATCTTCATCGTCACGAGCATCGACAACAGTTGCTCATAAGCGAGTTCGACCAGCGATTTGGGATAGGCAAGCGGTTGCTCTCTCAGCGTGACGAGGCGAGAAAAAGCGGGCGACGCGGGTGTCTTGGCGACCATCGATGCGAACCTGAGGGCACGATGCTATAGGATATTGGCTTTCCCTTCGCGCTCCAACCCCGTTCACGCAGCGACCGAGCCGGTCGCATCGTCGTCTCGGCCGCATCCGGGACGCGACGCCAGCGCGGCGTATCCCGGGAGGCCTCACCAGCTCACGGCGATGTATTTGGTCTCGGTGAATTCGAGCAGGCCGTGATGGGCGCCTTCGCGCCCGAGCCCGCTCTGTTTCATGCCGCCGAAGGGAGCCGCCGGGTCGGACACCAGGCCGCGATTGAGCGCGACCATGCCGTAGTCGAGCCGCTCGGCGATCCCCAGCCCGGCCTTGAGGTCGCCGGTATAGACATAGGCCGACAGCCCGTATTCGGTGTCGTTGGCCATGCGGATGGCATCCTCCACATCGTCGAACGGCGTCACGGCCGCGACCGGCCCGAAGATCTCTTCGCGCTGGATCGCGGCATCGCGCGACAGATCGGCGATCACCGAGGGCGGATAGAACAGTCCCGGTCCCGGCCCGGCGACGCCGCCCAGCCGGAGCGTGGCTCCCTTGCCGAGCGCATCGGCGACCAGCGCCTCGATCTTGTCGATCGCGGCCCGGTTGATCATGGCGCCGCATTGGGTCGCGGCATCGGTGCCGGGCCCGACGGTGAGGGCGCCCATCCGTGAAACCAGCTTCTGGACGAAGGTCTCGTAAATGCCGCGCTGGACATAGAACCGGTTCGCGGCCGTGCAGGCCTCGCCGGCATTGCGCATCTTGGCGATCATCGCGCCGTCCAGGGCCGCCTCGAGATCGGCATCGTCGAGAACGAGGAAGGGCGCGTTGCCGCCGAGTTCCATCGAGCAGCTGATGACGCTGTTGGCAGCCTCGCGCAGCAGGATGCGGCCGACCTCCGTCGAGCCGGTGAAGGAGAGCTTGCGCACCCGCCTGTCATGCAGGATCGCGCGGCAGAGCCCTGCCGGCTCCGAGGTGTTGACGATGTTGACGACGCCCGCCGGAACACCGGCGCGCCGCAGGATCTCGCCGACGGCCAGCGCCGTCAGCGGCGTTTCCTCGGCCGGCTTGAGAATGCAGGTGCAGCCGGCCGCCAGGGCCGGGGCGATCTTGCGCGTCGCCATCGCCGCCGGAAAATTCCAGGGCGTGATCAACAGCGCGATGCCGATCGGCTGGTACTGGACCAGGATGCGGTTGCCGCCGGCTGGCGCCATCGCGATCTCGCCATTGATGCGCACGGCCTCCTCCGCATACCACCGGAAGAACTCGGCCGCGTACATAACTTCTGAGCGCGCGTCGGCCAGCGCCTTGCCGTTCTCCAGCGAGATCAGCCGGGCGAGCCAGTCGGCCTGATCGACCATCGCCTGGTAGCAACGCTGCAGGATGATTGAGCGCTGGCGCGGCGGCGTCGCGGCCCAGCCGGCCGCCGCTGTTTCGGCGGCATCGACCGCCGCCAACCCGTCGGCGACCGTGGCGTCGGCGACCGAGGTCAGGACCGTGCCGCTCGAGGGATCGAGAACCGCGATGCGGCCCGTGCCGGCGCCTTGCGTCCAGGCGGCGCCGATCAGATGATCGGTCGGAATCGGAAAGCCGCCTTCTCCCGCGAACCCCGCTACGACGTAGTGGCGGTCGGCGGCGGCTGTGGTCTCGGTCTGGGCGTGCATGGTGATGGGTCCTGTGGCGTCAGGCGTTCAGCAGGGCCGCGCGATCGCCGGTGAAGGCGGCGCGGGTGATGGCGAGCATGCCCGGGAGATCCAGCGGGCGCGGATTGTTCTTGACCAGGCGCTCGGCCTTGAGCGCGCCGGTCGCGATTTCCTCGTCATGGCCTGGAGCCAGCCCGAGTTCGGCCAGCGTCTTGGGGACACCGACCGAAGCGAACAGATCCGCGACCGCATCGACGAAGAGCTGCGAGCGCTCGGCTACGCCCATCCCCGCCTCGCCGAGGCCGACGACGCCGGCAAGCTCCGCGAAATCCTTGGCACAGACGCTGCGGTTGAACTGCATGACGTAAGGCAGAAGCGCGCCGACGCCGTCGCCATGGGCGGTGTGGGTGAGATTGCCGACCGGATATTGCAGGGCATGCGCGGCGGCCGTGCCCGCCGTGCCGAAGGCGCAGCCGGCCGCGAGAGAGGCCAGCATCAGCCCCTCGCGTGCTTCGGCGTCCGAGCCGTCCCGGCAGGCCCGCCCCAGGAAGCGGAACACATGCGTGACGGCGAGCCGGGCGAAATGGTCCGAGAGCAGGTTCTTGCCGACGAAGACCTGCTGTTCGGTCAGCAGCGGGTCGGCCGGGCGGCGTTTGCTGGTGAAGGCCTCGACGGCATGGGCCAGGGCATCCGCCCCCGAACAGGCGGTGAGGCGCGGCGGGCAGGTCATGGTCAGCGCGGGATCGCAGATCGCGAGGCGCGGAATGATGTGGGGGCTGGCGACGCCGATCTTCAGGCCGCGCCCGCTGTCCATGACGACCGCGACGGGCGTCACCTCGGAGCCCGTGCCAGCGGTGGTCGGCACCGCGACGAGCGGCAGCACCGGGCCCGGCACGGCGAATTCGCCGTAGTACTGGCCGACGGGCCCGCCATGGGCGATCACGACCGCGACCAGCTTGGCCAGATCCATGCAGCTGCCCCCGCCGATCCCGATCACCAGATCGGGCGCAAACCCGGCGGCTTCGCGCGCGCAGTCATCGATGCATGCGATCGGCAGGTCGGCGATCGTCCGGTCATAGACATGGACCACGACGCCGGCGGCGCGCAGATCGTCGAGCGCGTCGGCGAATTCGGGCTGCGCCGACAGGCGGGAGTCGGTGCAGACGAGTGCGCGGCGACCGAGGCGGGCGGCTGCCGCGCCCAGCGCGCGTCGCTTGCCCTCGCCGAAGAGGATCGTAGCGGGCAGTCGCAAGGCTCCGAACATGACACCAACCTTCTCTCGCCGTGCGGATGATGGGACCGGCGGCAGTGCACGATCTCAAGTCTATATCCTATAGGATAGATGATTGATGGCAAGGGGGGCAGCGCCGGCTCGCCTCCTCGCGAGGCAAGTCCGCATGACGCGAGCAACGCACATGCTGTCTGCTGCCTATGTCGCAGTGAGACCTGTTCTTGCATGCAAGATTGCCGTAAGACGCGTCCGACAGGGAGGAGTCGTTCGTGAATTTCCATCAGCACTATGCGCGCATCGCGCGTCCCATCGAGACTTGCGTGGTCGGCAGCGGCAGCTTCGGCCGCTCATTCCTGACCCAGGCGGCCCGCATCCCGCTCGTCAACGCGCGCATCGCCGTCGACATGACCGCCGAGGCCGCGGGCGAGGCCTTCGCTTCCGCCGGAGTTGCGCGCCGCGAGATCGCGCTCTGTGCCACGAGCGCCGAGGCGCGCACGGCCTGGGATGCGGGTCGCCGCGTGGCGGCCGCCGCGCTGTCGACCGTGGTCGATCTGCCCTTTGACATCCTGATCGAGGCCACCGGCGCTCCGGTCGCCGCGGCGCGTCATGCGATGCTGGCGATTGAGGCCGGCCGCCATGTCGCACTCGTCTCCAAGGAGGCCGATTCCGTCGTCGGGCCGGGGCTGGCGCGTCTGGCGGCGGAGAAGGGCGTGGTCGTCACCCCTGTCGACGGCGACCAGCCGAGCCTGCTGATCGGCCTCGTGACCTGGGCCGAGTTGATCGGTTTCGAGGTCATCGGCGCCGGCAAGTCGAGCGAATATGATTTCGTTTTCGATCCGGCGTCGGGCGACGTCACCTGCAACGGCGTGACCCGGCCGCTGCCGGCGCTCGCGGCGCAGTGGGCGCTCGGCGGCCCTGAAGCGGTCGCGCGCTCCGCCGCCCGCGCCGCCGTATTGGGGACGGCCTTTCCGCTGCGCACCGTGCCCGATCTCTGCGAGATGACGGTGGTCGCCAACGCGACCGGGCTTGGTGCGGACACCGCCCGCTTCCATGCACCGCCCGCGCGCATCCCAGAGCTCGCCGACCTGTTCTGCGAGCGCGGGCAGGGTGGGCTGCTCGGCGGGACGCGTCGCGTCGACGTCTTCCATCATCTGCGCTTGGCCGACGAGCCGAGCTTCGCAGGTGGGGTTTTCGTCACAGTGCGCTGCGAGGATCCGGCCAGCTGGGCTCTGCTCGCCGAGAAGGGGCATGTCGTGGCATCCGGCGGGCACGCCGCTGCGCTCTATCTGCCGCGCCATCTGCTCGGCCTGGAGGCGGCGACCTCCCTGCTCGATGCCGCTGGCCTGGGCGTGTCCGGTTACGGCACGGATTACCGCCCGCGGCAGGATCTCGTCGCAGTGGCCGAGGCCGACCTGGCGGCCGGCACCGTGCTGAGCATGGGCGGCCATCATCACAGCATCGCCGATGTCGGCGGCGCGATGGTTCCTGCCGGCCCTCTGCGGGACGACGCTCCCGCGCCGTTCTACCTCGTGGCCGATGCGACACTGGTGCGGCCGGTCCGCGCCGGCGAGGCGATCAGGCTCGGCGATGTGGCGGTGGACGAAGCCTCGCCGCTGCTGGCGGCCCGCATCAGGCAGGATACGATGTTCTTCTGCGATGCGCCGCCGCGTTGACGGCGCGAGGTCGCTACGGGGTCACCCCCGATGAAGGAGCGACGAAGCCTATGAGCGAGGCTGCCGAGGCCTATCCCCGCATCCAGCGACGCACGCTGCACGACGAGGTGCTCGAGCGCCTGCGCGACATGATCATCGAGGGCCGGCTGGAGCCGGGCCAGCGGATCAACGAGGGCGCGGTGGGGGCCCAGCTCGGTGTCTCCCGCACGCCTTTGCGCGAGGCCATCAAGAGCCTCGCCAGCGAGGGGCTGGTCGAGATGCAGCACGCCAAGGGCGCCGCGGTGCGGCGCTTCTCGGTGCGAGATCTGCGCGAGATCCTCGAGGTCACCAAATCCCTGGAGCAGCTCGGTGGCCGCATCGCCTGCGTCCAGGCCAGCGATGCGCAGATCGAGGCGATTGCCGCCCTGCATCAGCGCATGATGGAGCTTTATGCCCAGCGCAACCGGCTGGAATATTTCAAGCTCAACCAGGCGATCCATTCGGCGATCGTCGCCGCTGCGGGCAATGCCGTGCTGATGGAGACGCACGAGACGCTGCAGGCGAGGATCAAGCGGCTGCGCTTCATCGGCAATGAGGGACCGGCGAAATGGGCCGGTGCCGTGGCCGAACACGAGGCGATGGTCGCGGCCTTGAGCCGGCGCGACGGGGACGCGCTCGCCGCCGAGATCGGCAAGCACATGGACCACACGCTGACCCGCGTCAGCGAGGTCATCGTCTAGTGGATTGAATTGGACGCTTGGTACCCGCCAGTGACCGTCGTCACAGTTCGGGAAGGACGGCGCGGCCTTACCCGTTTGAAGACGTTCAGAGCGTCGCGGAAGGGTCGAATTTTCCCGTTGGCCGCTATCCAGGGAGCGGACATTCGGCGCGGACCAAGCCGGACTCTTTTGTCCCAATCAATCCACTAGCTTCAGCTGCAAAGGAGGTCACGACGGCTGTTCAACGCGTACCTCGCCTCCACGGAGAGCATGAGCGGACGGTTGCCGCTAGTGGATTGAACGGGACGCTTGATACCCGCCAGTGACCGTCGTCACAGTTCGGGAAGGGCAGCGCAGCCCTGCCTGTTTGCAGACGTTCGGAAGGTCGCGCGCGCGCATCCCTGCCTCCGTCACCATCCACCGGATCACGGCGGGCCGATCAGATCGTACATGAGCGGGTTGCGTGACCGGATGTTGAAGTGCCCGGCAAAGCGCCATGACTTGGACTTGATGACCGTGGCAACATGGTCGCGAACTTCGACGACGTCGCCACGAAAATCAAGCTCGATGCTGATCCCGTTCATCGATTCCGGGTTGCCCGATGAATTGATATAAACCTTCTCGATTTCGATCCCGGGATCGTCGGTGGCGCGGTAAGTGTACCCGGTCTGTGGCGGGGCGATGACTGTCGGATTCTCGTAGAGATCCACCTCCGGGTGGTGGAAGGGCGGTGCGACGCGATAACCGTATCGCAGCACCCTCCCCAGTCCATCGAACCGCCCATCCTCGAGAAAGGTATGGCGGTTGATTGGCCGGTTGAGCGCATTGATCGCGGGGGATCCGGGAACCGGGACCTTGATCGGCGTCACGTCAAACCACACCGGGCTCGCCGAGGTCCTGATCCGGACGCGACCCTTTATGTACTGGCGGTATTGATAGGGCATGACGTCGGCAATCGAACTGTCGAAGTAGACGTTGATGTCGAAGTGCGCCTTGCACGAGATCCACCCCAGGGGATTGGTCGGCAGGTCCTTGAGGGTGAAGCCGGCGCTGGGTAACACGATCAGCGTCACGAGACGCGGGTCGAGCGGCGGCGTGGCGTAGGCAAAGTCCGGCAGCAGGTAGATGATGCCCGGCGAGGCATTGCGGAAGCTGTAGTTCTTCCCGTCGGGCGACACTTCGGTGCAGCCGACATTGTGCCTGAGGTAGTAGTTGATCTCTTCTGGCTTCGTGGTGCGGAAATTGAACCGGATAAGGTCCATCACCGGCACATGGTGCTTGTCGGCGATCGAACCCCAGTTGTCGCCGAGCTGCACCCGGTAGGGCCGCCCGCCCGGCGGTCGATAGTCACGCGGCAGCGTCGGCTTGGGTGTTGCGATCTTCAATGCCATGGCACTGCCTCGACCGATCGATGCCGAAGCTTAGCGACCGATAGCGGGCCTGTCACCACCACTGGATTGAATCCAACGCCTGGTTCCCTCGTGCAGCGGCGGCGATGATTTCGTCGGGGTCGGCTTTCCAGCGGAACGGCTTTGGATCGACGTTGTGCTCGGCGAGGTATCGGTTGATGGCGGCCTGGAGGTCGACGACGCCGAGGAAGACGCCCCGGCGGAGCCTGCGGCTGGTCAGGGCGACGATGCGATCTCCCACTTCGGGGCCGAACGGCGCGATGCGCGGGGGACGGGTCTTGTCATGAAAGAGCCCGTCAACGCCGTCACTGGCGAAGCGCTCCTGCCAGCGCCAGACGGCGGTCTTGCTCTTGCCGGTCGCGCGCATGAGCGCGTTCGTACCCAGCCCGTCCGCCGTCGCCAGGACGATCGCGGCGCGCCAGACGTGCTTCTGAGGGCTGTTGCGGTCCGCGACTACGGATTCAAGCCGGCGCGGTCCGCGGTGGTCACATTGATGACAATTCCTGGACGCATCGCCCAGACTCGCACGCCGACCGGCCCAGCGGAATCCCTATCGGGACTCTTCCGTCACCCTCAATTCACTAGATTCTGCCCTCAAAAGAAGAGGCGCGGTGACGGGGCTCCGGCCGGCGTCGCGGCCGGAGCATGGCGGAATCTGGCTACGGATTGTCAGACGGCGGCCTTCTTGATCGCCTCCAGGGTCTCGCTGCCGTATTTCGAGACGAACTCCTTCTCGACCTCGGCGGTGACGATCTTGGCAAAGGAGTCGCGGTCGGGGCTTTCCACCGCCTGCATGCCGGCCTTCTTCAAGGCTGCCAGGCTGGAGCCTTCGGTATCCTCGTTCATCTGGCGCTGGACACCGGCAATCTCGACGGCGCTGCGGACCAGGAGTTCCTGGATATCGGCCGGTAGCGCATCGAACTTGCCCTTGTTCATCACCACCGGGCCGGTGGTGAAGGCATGGCGCGTCAGCGAGAGGTGCTTTTGCACCTCGAAGAACTTGGCGTTCAGGATCAGCGTGACCGGATTTTCCTGCCCGTCGACCGTGCCGGTTTCGAGCGCGGTGAAGAGCTCGGTGAAGGCCATTGGGGTCGGCAGGGCGCCGAGCAGCTGGAAGGCCTTGATATGGGCCGGGTTGGGCGTCGTGCGGATCTTCAGCCCCTTGATGTCGGCGGCGGAGGCAACCGGGCGGCGGTTGTTGGTGAGGTTGCGCCAGCCGATCTCCCAGGTCGCCAGGGCCTTGAGATTGGAGCCCTCGAGTTCGCGGCGCAGCCCGTCGCCGATCGGCCCGTCCATCACCACTGCGGCATGCTGGCGGCTCTGGATCAGGAAGGGCAGGTCGAGCACGTTCAGCTTGGGCGCCAGCCCCGTGAAGAACGGATTGCCCGTCAGGCAGATGTCGAGCGAGCCGCCGCGCACGGCGCCGATCGTCTGCTGGTCGGAGCCGAGTGCGCCGTTCGGGAAGACCTGCACCTCGAAGCGGCCCTGGCTCTTGGCCTTGATCTGGTCGGCGAAGATCAGCGCCGCCTTGTGCCAGCTGTCGGCCTCCGGATGGGGGTGGGCGAAACGCAGCTTCGTCGTCTGGGCGAGCGCGGGCCTGCCGATCATGAACAGGCCGATGCCGGCGCCGGCCCCTGCCAGGGCGGCGCGGCGGGTCGGCAGCTTCGTGTAAAGGGTCATGGGCGTCCTCCTTTGGTGGTCTTGTTCTGGGTCAGTCTCTCGCATTCAGGTCGGCGCGAGGTCGGTGTTCACCGTGCCGACAGCCAGCGGGCCGGCACGGTGACGATCTCCGGCACGAGGATGAGCAGCACGAGCACGGCGATCTGCGCGAGCAGGAACGGCATCACGCCGCGGATGACGCGGTCCATCGGAATGCGCCCGACCGCGCAGACGACGTTCAGCACCGTCCCGACGGGCGGTGTCAAAAGCCCGATCGCGTTGTTGATGATGAACATCACCCCGAAATAGACCGGGTCGATGCCGGCCTGCTTGACGATCGGCATCAGCACCGGGGTGAGGATCAGGACGGTCGGGATGAAGTCGAGCGCCGTGCCGACCACGACGACCAGCGCCATCATCGCGATCATCAGCAGGGTCTTGTTGTCGAGGAGCGGCCCCAGCAGCGTCGCGACCTGACCGGGAATGTCGGCGATGGTGATCAGCCAGGCCGAAACCATCGCCGCCGCGACGAGGAACATCACCGCCGCCGAGGTCTTGATGGCGTTGAGCAGGGCCGGGCGCAGATGCTCGAGCTTGAACTCGCGGTAGATGAAGGCGCCGACGAAGGCGGCATAGACCGCCGCGACGACGGCGGCTTCGGTTGGCGTGAAGACGCCGGCCTTCATGCCGCCGATGATCAGCCCCGGCAAAGCCAGCGCCCAGAGGCCGTCGAAAGCCGCCCGGCCGATCTCGCGCAGGCTGGCGCGCTCGGCACGGGCCACCGGCTCGTCGCGCGCCACGATCCACCAGGTCACGACCAGCGCCAGCGCCATCAGGATCCCGGGCACGATTCCGGCCAGGAAAAGGCGCGTGATCGAGACGCCGGCGGCGACGCCGAAGACCACGAAGCCGATCGAGGGCGGGATCACCGGCGCGATGATGCCGCCCGCCGAGATCAGCCCGGCCGCGCGCGGCATGTTGTAGCCGGCCTGGCGCATCATCGGCAGCAGGATGGCGGCCAGCGCCGCGGTGTCGGCGACCGCCGAGCCGGAAATCGATGCCATCACCAACGCCGCCAGCACCGCGACATAACCGAGCCCGCCGCGGACATGCCCGACCAGCGCGACCGCGAGCGCGATGATGCGGCGCGACAGCCCGCCCGCATTCATCAGTTCGCCCGCCAGCATGAAGAAGGGCACGGCCATCAATGGAAAGCTGTCGGCGCCCGCGATGAGGTTCTGCGCCAGGATCTGGGCGTCGAAGGTGCCGAGCTGGAGCATCAGCGCCACGCCGCAGACCAGCAGCGCCATAGCGATGGGCATGCCGAGCGCCATCGCGCCGAGCAGAGAGCCCAGGAAGATGGCAACGGTCATCGGCCCGCCTCGCGGCCGCGCTGCTGCGCCTCGAAGGCGGAGAGCTCCTCGGATTCAGCGCCGATCACCAGTTCGTCGTCGCGCATTGTGCCGCGCAGCAGCGCGCCGATGGCGAGCAGGTTCAAGGCGCCGATGGACAGCCCGCAGAGCAGCCCGGCGAGGTAGGTGGCAGCCAGCGGCACGCCGCTGACCGGCGCGGGATTGTGGATGTTGATCGCGGTCTGCGTCCAGCAGCCCATGACGAGCAGCGCCATGCAAAGCAGGGACAGGCTTTCAGCCGCCAGCCGGCACCACCATTGGCCGCGCCGACCCAGCGCGAGCACGACGGTGGTCATGCCGAGATGGCCGCCCTCGCGTGCCACCAGGAACGCGCCGCCGAAGGTCAGCCAGACGAAGATCAGCCGCGACAGCTCCTCCGACATGGTGATGCCCGATTGAAAGCCGTAGCGGAGCACGACATTGCCGAAGACCATCGCGATCATCGCCAGGAAGCCGAGAATGAGCAGGTTTTCGACGCTGCGCAGCAGCCCGGCCCGGAGACGCTCAGACATCGTCTGCAGCTCCATCCGCGCGCGAAGCAGCCGTCATCGGCGGGAGCGGCGGCGCGCACAAACCATTCTGGCGACCTGGGAGGGAATGGGGATGCGTGGCCACGGCCACAGATCGCCCGGGCAAGACAACACCCATCGTTCCCTCCTTGGGACTATCCTCAGTCGTGGCGCGCCCTTCGCCTGCGCGTGGGCAACATCATATTCTGCATACAGCATACAAACGACGCCCGGTCTGTCAAACCTCTTGCGGCGGTCGATGGCTGTCGTCAGACCCCCAGGCCCTCGATCGCGTAGAACCGCGCGGGAGCGCCGTCGGCATTCGGGATGAGGAGCGGAGCGGCTGAAAACAGGTTGCGCGGCGCCGTCAGCCGGCTCGTGTTGACGACGTACTCGATCAGCGTGACGCCGTTCGAAAGCAGCACGTCATGGGTGACATGCTCGGTCTTGGGCACCTCCTTGCCGTCCAGCAGCAGCCTGATCGGGAAGTCCTGCGGAAAGTCGAAGGCGACTGCGCTGGGCTTGCGCGCGGCCAGCCATTCGGCCGAGGCGCGGCTGAGCCAGGGCGCCTGCGTCCAGAAGCTACGGTCGTTGTAGTCGCGGCGGTCGGACCAGTGAGCCGCCAGCAGCAGGATCTCGCCCTCGGCACCGCCGGGGTCTGCGGCAGCCAGGTGTTCGGGCTCGATGGCCGCGTCGGCCGGCCGGTCGCTGAGGTCGAGCACGCGGCAGGGGCCGACCACGCGTGACAGCGGCGTGGCCTCGATCGTCGGTGCGCCGGCGACGAAATGCGCAGCCGCGTCGACATGCGAGAAGCCGTGGCAGGTCGCCGACAGGCGCGAGACCCGGAACTGGTCGCCCTGCGCGATATCGCCCTTGATCGCCAGTTCGACCGGCCAGCGGAAATGTTGCCCGATGGGCATCGAAAGGTCGATAATCTTCATGGCTGGGTTTCCCGTGATGCGTGGGCTTGCGGCCGTCACTTGAAGGGGGCGGAAATTGCATGCAAGCACTCATGGCAGTCAAGCAGCCGGCCGGACTTTGACCGAGGCCGGCACGTCCACACCAGAATGTCCTCTTCCCGATGTTGATCGCCCCGACATGACGCTCTCCCAGATCCCGACGCCGCTCGCCACGCTGATCGCCCGGACCCAGGCTCTCGATGGTGGCCGCCGCAAGGGCGCGCTGCATGGCGGCGTCGTCACCCAGCTGCGCAATCTCATCGTCACCGGCGTGCTGGCGCCCGGCGCGAAGCTCAACGAGCGGGAGATCTGCGAACAGCTCGCAGTATCGCGCACGCCGGTGCGGGAGGCCATCAAGACGCTGATCCAGGACGGGTTGCTGCGGGCGCTGCCGAACCAGTCGGCTGTGGTGGCCGAGCTCGACCTCGACCATGTCACAGCGCTGATCGACGTGGTGACCACGATCGAGGGGCTGGCCGGAGAACTCGCGGCGCGCAACATCAGCGAGGAGGCGATCGCCGAGATCGGATTGCTGCATTACCGCATGCGGCTGCATCACGCCCGCGACGAGCTGCCGGGCTATTTCGAGGCCAACACCGCGTTTCACCGCAAGATCGTCGAGATCGCAGCCAATCCCGTGCTGCTCTGGGTGTGGGACCTGCTGGCGCTGCGGGTCGATCGCGCGCGCTACTCCTCCAATCTCTGGCCAACACGCTGGATGATGGCGATCGAGGAGCACCAGGGAATCCTCGACGCCCTGTCGGCGCGCGATTCCGCCAGGGCCGGCGAGGCGCTGCGCCAGCATGTCCGCAATGGTCTCTCCGGCCTGGTGGCGGCGCTCTCGGGCGAGCAGCCGGAGCCGCCACAAAAACGCCCGGACGATGACCCCGTTGGTTGACGTCGCTTAATCTTGCATGCAAGTTCGCTTGAGGCTTCGCAGAAAGCCGGCGGAGGTGGTCCATCGTCAGACCGCCTCACGCACCAGAATGGCCGCGCCCCGCGCGGTCGGGAGCGAAGGAAACAGCCATGATCGCCAGCAACGTCACGCGGCGTGCGGTTCTCGGTGCGGGCACGGCCCTCGCCGTCGGCGCACCATTCATCCGGCCGGCCCATGCGGCGGTCGAGCTCAAGCTCACCCACCCGGCCGATCAGAGCCATCCGGTCCACATCGAGGCCGATGCGATGGTCAAGCGCATCGCCGAGCGCACCAAGGGCGAGGTCAAGATCACGATCTTCCCCAACAACGCGCTCGGTTCGCCGGTCGAGGCGGCGCAGCAGACGCGGCTGGGGGCCATCGACATGATGCTGCTCAATCCGGCCAATATCGAGGCGCTGTCGAAGACGATCGGCGTCATCAACATCCCCTACCAGTTTGATTCCTATGAGCACGCTCACCGCACGCTCGACGTCACCGGCCGCGACTTCATCGCCGAGCAGCTGAAGGCTGCGGGTTTCACCTGGATCGCCAATTTCGAATGGGGTTTTCGCGCCCTGACCAACAGCCGCCGACCGGTCAACGGCCCGCAGGACGTGCAGGGGCTGAAGCTGCGCGTGCCACCCGAACTCGCCATCAAGGCCGCCTTCGAGGCGCTGGGCGCGAGCACGCAGACGATCGCCTTCCAGGAGGTCTATCTGGCGCTGGCCAACAACCTCGTCGATGGCCAGGACAACCCTGTCGGGACGACCTTCGCGGCGAAGTTCTTCGAGGTCCAGAAGCACATCGCACTGACCCGGCACATCTACGCCTCGATCATGTTCTGCGCCAATCCGCGCAGCTGGTCGAACAAGCTCAACGAGGCGCAGCGCAAGATCGTCAGCGAGGAGGCGGCCACCGCCGGTGCGGCGGCGCGCAAGGGCGTGCGCGACAATGAGGAGCGCAATCTCGCCGAGATGCAGAAATCCGGTGTGGCCGTGACGCGGCCCGATGTCGCGCCGTTCCGCGACAAGATGGAGCCGGCCTATGCGCAGTTGCGCAAGGCGCTGGGCGACGAGACCTGGAACACCTGGGCCAAGCTCGTTGCCGCAGGCCGCGTGGCCTGACCTGCGCTGAATCTCCCGCCACCGCCGATCGGGCGGCGGCCGGGGCTATTGCGAGAGCGTCCGACCGCCGCGAGCCGCCGACGCTTGTGCCCTATGCTCGAGGAACGTAGCCGGCATGCTGGTTTCCGCCGTCCTGATCGGCGTCTGCGTCGTCATCATGCTGGGCGTTCCGATCGCGGTGGCGCTCGGGCTCGTGGCGATCGGCACCATGGTCGCCACGGTCGGCCCCGACCTGCTGGTGATCTTCATCCAGCGCACCTATGCCGGAACGACATCGTTCCCGCTGCTGGCGATCCCCTTCTTCGTGCTCGCCGGCAACCTGATGAATGTCGGCGGCACGACCGAGCGCATCTTCCAGGTCGCCCAGCTCTGCATGGGCCGCGTTCGCGGCGGGCTGGCGCATGTCAACGTCATCGGCAGCGTGATCTTCGCGGGCATGTCGGGTTCGGCCGTGGCGGATGCGGCGGGCATGGGCGTGATCGAGCATCGGGCCATGACCAAGGCCGGCTATACCAGCCGCTTCGCTGCGACGATCACGGCCGTGTCGTCAACGATCGGGCCGATCATCCCGCCCAGCATCCCCTTCGTGATCTATGGCAGCCTGGCCAATGTCTCGGTCGGCGCGCTGTTCCTGGCGGGCATCGTGCCGGGCCTGCTGATGGCGGCCTCTCTGATGGCGGTCATCGCGCTGGTGGCAAAGCGGATGGACCTGCCGCGCGGCGAGGGGCTGCCGCCGCTGACGGTGGTCCGAGGGATCCTCCTTCGGGCCATGCCGGCGCTGCTCCTGCCGCCGACGATCCTGATCGTCATCCTGACCGGCATCGCGACGCCGACGGAAGCCGCCGTGGTCGCGGCCGGCTACGCCTTCGTGCTCGGCCGCTTCGTCTATCGCGAACTCGCCTGGTCCGACACGCTGGCGGTGATCTGGGACAGCGCACGGCAGACGGCGCAGGTCATGTTCATCATCGCGCTCGCCGCGCCCTTCGGCTGGGTCCTGGTCCAGCAGCAGATCCCCAATGCGGTGCTGGCCTCGCTGCTGACGCTGTCCTCCGAGCCCTGGGTCATCCTGCTCGTCATCAATCTGGCGCTGCTGCTGTTTGGGATGTTCATCGAGGGCATCGCCATCATGATCATCGCCTATCCGGTGCTGCTGCCGGTGATCACGCAGATCGGCGTCGATCCCGTGCATTTCGGCGTGATCCTGGTGCTCAACATCATGATCGGGCTGGTGACGCCGCCGGTCGGGTTGTGCCTCTACGTGATGGCCGGCATCGCCAGGATCTCGATCGCCGAGATCACGCGCGAGATCTGGCCCTATGTACTGGCGCTGGTGGGCGTGCTGCTGCTCATCACCTTCGTTCCCGCGATCTCGCTGTGGCTGCCGCAGTCACTGGGCTACGGAGTGGCGCGATGATGCGAGTTCTGACAGGCCTCGACCGGCTCATCGCAGGCACGTGCAAAGTTGCCGCGATCGCCTGCCTGCTCGGGCTGTTCGTGCTGCTCGCGCTCGCGATCGTGCTGCGGCTGCTGCCGCTCTTCACGATCCCCGGCTATGATGAACTGGTCGAGCTTTTGTTCATCTGGCTGGTGATGCTGACCTCGCTGGCGCTGTGGCGCGAGGGCGTCCTCTACCGGGTCATGCTGTTCGAGGACCTGATGCCGGCCGCCGCCAAACGGCTGGTCGAGATCGCCATCAATCTGGCGATGCTCGGCTTCGCGCTGGTGCTGGTGGTGTACGGCCTGGATTTCACCCGGATGTCGGGCGAGACGACGCCGTTCCTGCGCATGGACAAGGCCTGGTTTTACGGCGCGATTCCGGCCTGTGCCGCCCTGATGGCGGTCTACAGCCTCGTCTGGCTCTGGCGCGTCGCCACCGGCCGGGGCGCGCTGGAATCGAGCGCGACGCTCGCCGGCTGATCAACATCTGGAAAGGTTCACGACCATGGCCCGTCTCAGCGGCAAGACCGCGATCATCACCGGGGCAGCGGGGGGCATCGGCGCCGCCACGGCCCAGCTCTTCGCGGAAGAGGGCGCACGCCTCGCCCTCGTCGACATCGACGCCGCCGTCCTTGCCGAGGTCGAGGCCATGGTGAAGGACGCCGTGCCGGGCGCGCAGGCGATTGCGATCGCAGCCGATGTCGGCCAGGAGCGTGCGGCGGCCGAGATCGTCGCGCGCACGGTCGAGGCCTTCGGCGGCATCGACGTGCTGGTCAACAATGCCGGCATCCGCTCCTACGAGCCGCTCGACGCGGCCAAGGCCGAGACCTGGCAGAAGATCCTTTCGGTCAACCTGCTGAGCTACGCCTATCTGGCGCGCGAGGCGCTGCCTGCGCTGCGGCGCTCCGGCAAGGGCGCCATCGTCAACATCTCCTCGACCCATGCCTTCAATCCGCGCGGCGGGATGGGGCAGTACGACGTCGCCAAGGCCGGCATCATCTCGATGACCAAGACGCTCGCCTTCGAGGAGGTCGGGCATGGAGTCCGCGTCAACGCGGTCTGCCCCGGCCTGACGCTGACGCCCTTTCATGTCCGTCGCTTCGCGCCCCAGGGCAAGAGCGAGCAGGATCTGCGCACCGAAAAGGTCGATCACAACATCATGCAGCGCTGGGCCGATCCGCGCGAGGTCGCCTGGCCGATCCTGTGGCTGGCCTCCGACGAGGCGTCCTTCTGTACCGCCTCGGTGATCATGGCCGATGGCGGCACCCGTGTGTGAGCCACACACGCTTGCCAGAAGCGGCTGCGCTTGCTGGTCTGCCCCTCTCAAGCGGCCAGACCGACCTCCAAATCAGTCTCCTCGCTGCCCATCATCCAGCCCGTACGGTTGATGGCGATCGGCTGAGCGTGCTCAATCCAGGCGAATGAACACGCCCACGCCGAAGCAGGAGCCATGTCGATGGATGAAGACGCCTATTTCGCACGACTGCAGGCGTTGCAGCGGACGGCATGGCCCTCGGACGTCCCGCGTCAGCCTCATTATCCTCTCGGCGAGATCGCGATCAGCGAGCATCTGCGCGAATGGGCGAGGCGCCAGCCGGAGAAGCCCGCCTGCATCTTCTATGGTCGCGAGATCACCTACGCCGAGCTTGACGATCTGAGCGACCGCTTCGCTGCGCTTCTCGACGAGGGCGGCGTGCGCCCAAGCGATCGCGTCGCCGTGTTTCTGCCGAACTGCCCGCAGTTCATGCTGGCCTTCTTCGCCATCCTGAAGCTCGGGGCGGTGCATGTGCCGGTGAACCCGCTCTTCCGGGAAGCCGAACTCGCCTATGAGCTGAACGACACCGGCGCGCGGGTCATCGTCTGTCTCGACTCGCTGATGCCGTTGCTGCGGCAGGTGCGAGAGCAGACGCCGGTCGAAACCGTCTTCGTGACGAGCTTCGCCGAGATGCTGCCGGCGGTGCCGAGCCTGCCCTTGCCGAAGGCGCTGCAGCAACCCAGGCTCGCCTGCGACGACGCGATCGACCTGCTGCCGGCGCTGGCGCGGGTGACGGCGTCCGCACCCGCCATCGCGCCCGATCTCGATGCCATCGCCGCGCTGAATTACACGGGCGGCACGACCGGCATGCCGAAGGGCTGCATCCACACCCAGCGCGACATGCTCTACACCGCCGGTACCAGCCTCGCGGCGAGCTTCCAGCTGACGCCCGACGACGTGGTCGTCAATTTCGTGCCGATCTTCTGGATCGCAGGCGAGGATACCGGGTTGCTCTTCCCGATCGTCGCAGGCGCGACCGTGGTGCTGATGGCGCGCTGGGATGCGGTCGGCTTCATGACGGCGGTGGGGCGCTACCAGGCGAGCTTCGCCTACCTGCTCGTCGACAACGCCGTCGAGATTCTGGAGCATCCCCAGGCGGCATCCTTCGACCTGACCACATTGCGAAAGGTCCGCGTCTCGTCCTTCGTGAAGAAGTTGAACCCTGATTTTCGGGCCCGCTGGCGGGCTCTGACCGGTGCGGACATGATCGAAGCCGCCTGGGGTATGACCGAAACCCACACGATGGATACCTTCACCATCGGCATGCAGCAGGAGGATTTCGATCTCTTGTCCCAGCCGGTCTTCGTCGGGCTGCCGGTGCCGGGCACCGATTTCAAGATCTGCGATTTCGACAGCGGAGCGCTGCTGCCGCTCGGCGAAACCGGCGAAATCTGCATCCGCACGCCGTCGCTCTTCAAGGGCTACTGGAACAAGCCCGAAGCGACGGCGGAGGCGATCCGCGCCGGCTTCCTGCATACCGGCGACATCGGCGTGATCGATGCGCAGGGCTACCTGCACTTCCTCGGACGCCGCAAGGAGATGCTCAAGGTCAAGGGGATGAGCGTCTTCCCGGCCGAGATCGAGGCGATGCTCGGCCAGCATTCAGCCATCGCGGGATCCGGGGTCATCGGGCGCGAGGATACGGAGCGCGGGCAGGTGCCCGTCGCCTTCATCGCGCTGGCTGACGAGGCGCGGCTGGACGAGGCTGCGCTGGCGGCCTGGTGCCGGGAGCGCATGGCGGCCTACAAGGTTCCCGAGATCAGGATCGTGCAGGCGCTCCCGATGACCGCGACCGGGAAGGTCAAGAAGGAAGAGCTGCGCGCTTTGCTGTAGCGTCCACGCCGGTTTGCCCGACCTGCAGTCAGCAGGTGCCATTCGTAGCGTGGTCCAGACGGCGGGCGCAGCATTCGGCGTTCCTTCAGCCGGGTGATCGACCTGTCGAGCGCGATGGGATCGTCGCCACCGGCTCGTGTGCCGTCCGGAATCCTGCTACCGCGCTTCTCGGCTCCAGGCTGGGAATCTCAAGCGATGCATGACGGCACTCTCTCGATCGGGATCATTGGCGCAGGCATCATGGGCGAGCGGCTGCTGCGCGCCATTCTCGACCAGTCACCCCCGCTGGTGAAGGTCAGCGGTATCTGGGATCCGGCGCCATCGGCCATGGAGCGCATGGCAGCGACATTCCCGCACGTTCCGCGGTTGGCGGATGCCGCCGCGATTATCGCCGCCAGCGATTGCGTCTACATCGCCTCGCCGCCGTCTTCCCATCTCGGTCATGCCCGCGCCGCGATTGCCGCCGGCAAGAGCGTCTTTTGCGAGAAGCCGCTGGCGGTCGATGTCGCCGAGGCGCGCGCCTTCGTGGCAAAGGCCGGAGACAGGGGGGCCGTCAACTTCCCCTTTGCATCCTCGCCGGCGGTCGCGACGCTGATGGACTGGATCGCGCAAGGGGCGGTTGGCACGGCATCGCGCGTCACGGTCGAGGTCGCCTTCGCAACCTGGCCACGCTCCTGGCAGGCCGATGCCGCGGCCTGGCTGGACGGGCGGCAGCAGGGCGGCTTCACCCGTGAAGTCGTGTCGCATTTCCTCTTCCTGAGCCGTCGGCTGCTGGGCCCGCTGCACGGTCTCTCCGCGAACGCGGCTTTCCCCGAGACCGGCGAATCGGAGCGCTCGATCGAAGCGAGGCTGATGGCTGGCGATATCCCGATCGAACTCAAGGGCAGTGTCGGCACCACTGCGAAGGACGACCACAACATCTGGATGCTGGAAGGCGACAGGGGCGCGGTCCGGCTCTGCGACTGGTCGGTGGCCGAACGCCGCCGGCCCGATGGCACATGGGAACGCGCGCCCGACGCGCTGTCGCAGGCGGATGCGCGCCCGATCGCACTCAGGCGCCAGATCGAGGGCGTGGTGAGACTCACGCATGGCGAAGCGCATCATCTCGCCACGCTGGCTGAAGCCTTGAACGTTCAGGAGATCGTCGAGGCCATTCTCGCCAGCGGCGTCACGGCCGCAGGGTGACCGAAGCATCATCATGGAGCCTTGCCGCAGCGCGGCTCGGCATGGCCTCGCAACGCAGCTCCGAACACGCAGCGGAGGGCTGCTCTCTGGGTTGATGAACCGACATCCATCCTGACGCGACCACTGGAGGATCGCCGCACGCGCCCGCCTGTCACGACCGTGTCAGCCGCGCTGTTACATAAGGGACCGCGAAGATGCTCGAGCTCGGGGATACTCCTCGCATGTCCATGATCTTCAGCCTGCCATCCGCCCCGCCGCTCGATGCCCGTCCCTGCCCGTCCCCTGGGCGGGATAGCGGCCGCGGCGCCAAGCCGCTCTTCATCATCGACGCCGATCTGCGCGTCCATTTCAGCAACCAGGGCGCCGCCGCCCTGGCGCGCGACGGGTTCGGCGGCGGCAGTGGCCGCCTCGTCAGTGCCGACAAGCTCTTCGCGGCCAAGCTCCAGACCTGGCTGAAGCGACGCGGCGCGGGGGCAGCCCCGGCCGAGATCCGCATGCCGCTGTCGATGCGCTGCGGCCGCCAGGTCGTTGTCGATGCGGTCCATATCGGCGGCGGCGGCATGGACCTCTTCGTGCTGACGATCGACGATCCCCAGCGCGCGATCGACGGCAAGGTCGACGAGGTCGCCGAGGCCTGCGGACTGACGCCGACGGAAGCGCGGATGCTCGGCCTGATCGTCAAGGGCCTCGACACGGTCGTTGCGGCCAAGAAGCTCGGCATCGCCCGCACCACGGCGCGCACCCATCTGCAGCGGCTCTTCGCCAAGACCGGCACGGCCCGCCAGAGCGAACTCGTCCGCTATGTTGCGACCTTCGTCGAGGAGGCCGCCTGAGCCCTCAGCGCGGATGCTGCGCGTCGACCCAGCCATCGACGAGATTGAGCCCGAGCAGGAATTCCGGGCTGAACCGGTCGCGGACCAGCGGCGCGATGGGGATCGGTGCCTCGAGGAAGGCGCGTTCCGCCGCCAGCGCCTCAACCGCTTCGGCATGCGAGACGGCCTGAAAGCTGAAGACCGTTCCGGGCCTCGCCTGCGCGAGACGGCCGAGATCGACGCCGATCACGGTTGCGATCTTCGGATAGCCGCCGGTCGATTGCCGGTCTGCCATCAGGATGATCGGCTGGCCCTCGCCGGGAACCTGGATCGCCCCCATGGCGACACCGTCGGAGGGGATGTTGAAGCCGAGCCGGTGGTGCAGCCTCGGCCCTTCGAGAAAACACGCCATCCGGTCGCCGCGTTCCGACACCCGCCAGGGCCCGGCGAGGAAGGCCGCGATCTGGTCGTCGGTGAAGTAATCCTGCTGCGGCCCGAGCAGCACGCGGATGACCGCGGGGGGCCGGTCGAGCAGGGGGGCGACGATCTCGCCGGTCGCAATCTCCGCCGCCGCCAACACGCCGCCCGCTGCCGCACCGACGGGCAACCGGTCGGCCGCCTGCAGCATGCGTCCTGACAGACCGCCCATTCCGGTGCGCAGATGCGTCGCGGCTGACCCCAGCACCGGCGGCAGGTCGATCCCACCCGCGACCGCCAGATAGCACCAGACCCCGGCTGGGCCCGGACGCAGCTTCAGCGACGCACCGGGCTCGAGCCTGATGACGCAGGCTGCCGGGAGCGCCTGCCCATCCAGCGAGACATGGAACCCGCCGCCCGCGACGGCGATCGCGAGCGGGCCGTCCTCGGCCGAAACGGAGATCCCGCCCAATGAAACCTCGATGGCGGTGGCGCCGGGCGCGTTGCCGAGCGCGCGATTGGCGAGCGCATGGGCGAGCGGGTCCATCGGCCCGGCGACGGTCACGCCATAGCGAAGATAGCCATGTCGCCCGCCATCCTGGATGGTGACGCCGGGCCCGGCCGACAGGATGTGCAGGCCCGTCATGACGCTGTCCGCCGGGCGACGATCTCGCCGCCCTCCGCCCGCGCCTCGAGCCGCGCGAAGGTTTCCGCGTCGATGGCCTCGAAACGCAAGCCGTCGCCGGGCTCGAACAGGAAGGCGTTGGTGCGTTCGGGGGCATAAAGCCGCTCCGGCGTGCGGCCGACGACATACCAGCCTGTCGGCATCGAAAAGCTCGCAATCGCGCTCAGTCCCCCGCCGACGAGCACGGCCTTGCTGTCATGGGGCGGGCGTGGGCGGGCGCGGCGCGAGATCGCGATCGTCTCCGGCAGGCCGCCGAGATAGGTGAAGCCCGGCGAGAACCCGTACATGTAGACGCGGTAGCGCGCGCCGGCATGGATGGCCGCGGCCTGCGCCGCGCTGAGGCCCATCAGCCCGGCCATCTCGGCGAGGTCCTCGCCATGGGGGAGATCGTAGCAGCAGGGCAGCGTCCAGAGCGCGGACTGGCGGCAGGGTGTCGGGGTCGTCGTCAGCCTGGCCTCGACCAGCGCAACCAGCCGGGCGCGATCGAGCCGCAGCGGGTCGTAATGGATCATCAACGAGCGATAGGTCGGCACCAGCTCGCGCAAGCCGTCCGGCGGATCCGCCGCCAGAGCCGCATCGAGCGCCAGCACCCGGTCGCTGATGGCGGGATCGACGCTGCGCCCGAACTCGACGACGAGCGCGGATTCCCCAGCATCGAGAAAGACGGGGCCGGCGCAGACAGGCTGGTTCATGTGAAGGCGGAAAGCCCGATGCCGGCCTCCTCCAGCGCGGCCCGAACCCGCCGCGCGGTCGCCACCGCATGGCTCGAATCGCCATGCACGCAGATCGAGCGGATCGGCGTCGGCAGCCGCCGCCCCGACAGCGTGATCAGCGCGCCCTCGCTCACCATCGCAACGACGCGATCGGCGGCTTCCTGCGCGTCCGTGATCATCGCGCCCGGCAGATGGCGTGCGACCAACTGCCCGTCTTCGGTGTAGCCGCGATCGGCGAAGATCTCCTGATGTACGGTCAGGCCTGCCGCTTCGCCGGCCGCGACCTGCGCGGTCAGCGCGGTTGCCAGCAGCGACAGCGCGGGGTCGACCGCCTTGATCGCGCGCACGATCGCGTCGGCCACCGGGCGCTCCTCGCAGGAGATATTGCCGAGCGCACCATGGGGTTTGACATAGGTGATGCGGTGGCCGGCATAGGCCGCGAGCGCAGCCGCCGCCCCGATCTGATACGCGACGAGGCGCTCGATTTCGCCGATCGAGAACGGAATCCGCCGGCGGCCGAAGCCCCAGAGGTCGGGAAAGCCGGGATGGGCGCCGACCGCGACTCCGCGCTCGCGCGCCACCGTGAAGGCGTGAGCCATGATCTCGGGGTCGCCGGCATGCAGGCCGCAGGCGACATTGGCCGAGGTCACGATCGACAGCATCGCCTCGTCGTCGCCGCAACGATAGGCGCCGAAGCCCTCGGCCAGATCCGAGTTGAGATCGATCGTCTTCATCGGCGGTATCCGTTCGGTCGGGGCGGGCGGCAGCGGCCCGTCTGCGTGCCGAGTTTACGCCAGATATCCCCCTCTGAGAAAGCGTCCGGATCGAAAGCCGATCAAGGAAAAATTGTGATCACAGTCGCGCGATTCGAGGGTTCCCTTAGGTCAACCTTAACGGATCGCGAGCGAAAAAAGGATGCGCGTAATCAATGGCCTAGGGACACTGCTATAATGACATCGCTGGCTAACCGGATCACCTCGCTCACCGTCGGCGCGAAGATTGCCGTGATCATGGCGCTCATGCTGTTGCCGATCGGCCATCTCACGCTGCTGTTCGTGCAGCAGGTGAAGAAGGATATCGCGTTTTCCTCGCTGGAGGTGACCGGCGCCAAGCTGCTGGGCGATGTCTGGGGCGCCGTGGCGACGGCGACCTCACCCGCAGCCTCGCCTGATCGTCTCGCGGCGGCCGCCCAGTCGGTCACGGCCAGGCAGCCGGCAGCGGACGCTCTGAACGCGGGCGAGCCCATGAGGGCCTTTGCCAGCGCCCTCGCGGAGGGGCGAGACAAAAACCAGATCTGGGACGCCGGCCAGGCCGCGATCCAGCGCATCGCCGACGCCTCGAACCTGACGCTCGATCCCGATGTCGATTCCTATTACACCATGGATGTGGTGACGGTTCGCCTGCCCGAACTGGTCATCGCCCGCGCGGCGCTTCAGGCCGCGATTCAGCCTGCGCTGGCGACAGCCGGAAAGCTGCCGCCGCCTCAGCTGGACGCTTTGATCCAGGCGGCGACGCGCTACAGCATCGCGCTGGCGTCAGCCCAATCCTCGCTGGCGTCCGCTGTCGCCGGGAATACCGATGGCAGCCTCGCCGCCGCCATCGCAGGCGCGCGCGGCGCTTTCGACACCGCGGCGGCGCTGGTCGGCAAGCAGGCCGCGACCTTGCGTGAGGGTTATGCGCTCGACCGCCCCGTTTCGTTGACGCGGACGGAGGTCGATGCGGCCGCTGCCGGCCTTTCGACGGCTGCCGATGCCCTCTGGCGCAGCGCTCAGCCGCAGCTGATCCGGCTCATCCAGACCCGGATCGATGGCTTCGAACATCGCGCGACGCGTGATCTGGCGATCGCGGGCTTTGCCGCCCTGGTCGCTCTGGCCTTTGCGTTCGTCTTCATCCGGTCGATCCGCAATCCGCTCGCCGATCTGGTCGCGACGCTGCGCCGTCACGAGGCGAATGACTACAGCCAGCCGGTCGCGCATGGAGAACTGCGCAACGAGATCGGCGCGATCGCACGCGCCATCGATCATGGGCGCCTCGAGGCGGGCCGCAGCGCCTTGACGGTCTCGGCGATGAACCAGTCGCCGACCATGCTGATGATCACCGATCCCGAGGAGAAGATCACCTTCATCAGCGCGTCGCTGCTGCGGATGCTGCAGCAGCTCGAGCCGAGCTTTCGCCAGGCCTCACCCGATTTCAGGGTCGCAGGCATGCTCGGCCAGCACATCGATTGCTACCGCGCGAACGCCAATCTCAAGCGCCAGCTCATCCTCGACAACGGCCAGGTCCGCAAGGTCCGGTATGACGTCGCCGACGAGGCGATCATGGTCGACATGGCCTATATCCACGATGCCGATGGCCGTACGATCGGCCATACGCTGATCTGGCGCAACGTCACTGCGGATCTGCGCAACGAGGCCGAGGTGGCCGCCGTGGTTGATGCCGCACGGCAGGGCGATTTCTCGGCGAGGCTGTCTGTGGACGACAAGGACGGCTTCGTCCGCGACATCGCCATCGGCTTGAATCAGGTCTCGACCGTGGTCGAGCAATCGACCACCGATTTCGCGCAGGCGATGCAGGCCGTGGCCTCCGCCGACCTGACGCGTTCGGTCACCGGTGAGTATCACGGCGTCTTCGCGACCCTGAAGGACGCCATCAACGAGACGGTCGAGCGGCTGTCATCGACGGTGAAAACGATCCAGCTGACCTCGGTCGATGTCGGTCTCGCCGCCCGCGAGATCAACACCGGCGCCGACGATCTGTCGAAGCGCACGGAGGAGCAGGCGTCTTCGCTCGAGGAAACCGCCGCCACGACCGAGCAGCTCGCAGCCTCCGTCAAGGCCTCGGCCCAGGCCTCCCGCCAGGCTGCGGCCGTCGCCAACGAGGCGATGCAGGCCGCCCAGACCGGCGGCGCGATCGCCGGCCAGGCCGTCGACGCCATGGCCCGGATCGAGAGCGCCTCGACCAAGATCTCCGATATCATCCGCGTCATCGACGACATCGCCTTCCAGACCAACCTGCTGGCCTTGAACGCGGCGGTGGAAGCGGCCCGCGCTGGCGACGCCGGCAAGGGCTTCGCCGTCGTCGCCTCCGAGGTGCGAACGCTGGCGCAGCGCTCGAGCTCCGCGGCCAAGGACATTTCGGCGCTGATTTCGTCCTCCAACACTGAGGTCGTGCAGGGCGTGAAACTGGTCCGCCAGGCCGGTGAGCAGCTCAGCCAGATCCTGACCTCGTCGCAGAAGGTCGCCGCCACCATCGCCGACATCTCGGCGGCCTCGGGCGAACAGGCCAATGGCATCGACGAGATGAGCCAGGCGGTCGCGCATCTCGACGAGATGACGCAGCAGAACGCGGCGCTCTCCGAGCAGAGCGCTGCCTCAGCCGCCTCGCTGTCCTCGCGCATCGCCCAGCTCAACGATCTCGTCGCCGCCTTCAAGACCGGGTCGGACGGTGGCCATGCGGCCAGCTATGCCGCGCCGCGCGTTGCCGCGACCGAGCCCGCGCGCCTGCGCCAGCTCGCGCAGGCGGCCTTCACCCACAAGGCTCCCGCGCCGCGGACTGCAGCCCCGGCACCACGCCCGGCACCCGCTGCACCCGCCAGGAAGGTCGCCAACAGCCGTGCCGGCGACAGCGGCTGGGAAGAGTTCTGAGCCGGGACATCGTCGCGCGGGTCACCTCCGCTTCAGCGTGAGGCCGCCGCCGCTCGCCAGGCATCGGCGCCACGGCGCCTGCACCTGGCCGTCATGGCCCTTTTCACGCCCCTGTCATCGGCCGTTCATGTGGACGACAGGCGCCGATCAGAACCGATCTCCAGTTTCCCGTCAGGCCCGAAACGCGGTCGCAACTGGAGATTGGAACATGTCAACGCGCACGGTGAAGAGCCTTCTCGCAAGTGGTGCTCTCGTTGTCTCGCTCGGTGTCGGCTCGGCCTCGGCGTTCGAGCGCTACAACAGCACGATCAGCGAGGCCGAGGTTCTGGTGGCCCAGAAGAACTGGGGCGATGCTGTCGTCGCCATCTCCCAGGAGAACGACACAAAGGGCTTCGCCGCCGCGAAAGCCGCAGCCGAGGGCGCGCTCGACGGGGCTTACGGCTATAATCTCGGCCCGGTCCTGTTCAAGCCGACCCTGACCAAGAGCCCGCAGACCTTCCGGACGACGCGCGAAGGCGCGCTGGCCTATTTCGTCGGCGGCAATCCCAAGTTTCCCAATGACACCGGCTTCGCGCTGAAGGGCTGGCGCAAGGTCGAGGTTCAGAACGCGGCGATCCAGCTCAACGGGGCGACGGCGACGACGCTCGGCAATGTCTCCTTCACCGACAAGGACGGCAAGGTCACCACCGTCGACAAGTCCTGGACCTTCCGCAAGGACGACCGCGGCGTAATCCGCATCGTCCAGCACCACTCCTCGCTGCCCTTCGGCAACTGAGCCGACGCGCGCGGATACAACGGCAGGATCCGGATGGCGCCCTCAGGGCTCCATCCGGTAGCCGAGTCCGCGCAAGGTGGTGATCGCGGAGGGCTGGCCGTCCGGGTCGATCTTGCTGCGCAGGCGGCGGACATAGACATCGACCACATTGGTCAGGGGGTCTTCGTCGACCCCCCAGACATTGGCGAGAATGCGCTCCCGGCTCAGGACACGGCCGGGCGCCGACATGAACAGCTCCAGCAGCGCCAGTTCGCGCGCCGTCATGGAGAGCTCGGTCCCGGCCCGTGTGACGCGCATGGTGGAGCGGTCGAGTTCGAGCGTGCCCACGACGAGGCTGCGGCTGGCGACGGGCCGGACATCGCGCGAGCGCCGCATCAGCGCCTCGATGCGCGCGAGCAGCTCTTCAAAGGCGAAGGGTTTCACCAGATAATCGTCGGCGCCCATGCGCAGCCCGGAAATGCGGTCCTCAACGGCCCCGAGCGCGGTCAGCATGATGATCGGCGTCGCGATGCCGCTCGCCCGCAGCGTCTGGCAGACCTCGATGCCGTTGATCACCGGCAGCATCAGATCGAGCAGGATGACGCCGGGCTGCTCCGTCTCGCGCCAGGCGGCGGCCAGTTCCCGCGCCAGTGCGATTCCGGCCGGTCCGTCGCGCGCGACGCGGACACGGTAGCCTTCGGCCCGCAGGCCGCGCTCGAGAAAGTCCGCCACCCGCGGATCGTCCTCGACGATCAGGATGTTCATGCACGCTGTCCTTCGTCGTGCGGCGCGTGCCGCCCTGAAGCCTCGAGCGGGAAGCGCAAGCTTACCGTCGTCCCCCGGCCCAGTTCGCTCGCCAGCGCGATCTGGCCGCCCTGCCGCTGCGCGAGCGCACGGGCGATCGCCAGCCCCAGCCCCGTGCCCTCGGGGCGGTGGCTGCGCGCATTGGAGGCTCTGTAGGTCCGCTCGAACACCATCTGCACGTCCTCGGGCGCAATCCCGATGCCCTCATCGGCGATGACGAGCTGCCAGACCGGCGCCTTCGCGCCCTCGCGCAGCACCGCACTCGCGACCGTCACCGTTGAGCCCGGATGCGAATAGCGGATCGCGTTGTCGAGCAGAAGCGTGATGATCTGCTGGATGCGGACCGGATCGTGGCGGAATGCCGCTGGGTCGTCCGCTGTGGTGACGGCGAGCCCGATGTCGCGCTGCGCCGCCGTTGCGGTGACGTTCACCAGCGCCTCTTCGAGGCACATGCGGACATCGCGGACCTGCAGGTCGAGCGCCAGCGTCTCGCCATCGCTGCGCGCCATCATGATCAGGTCGTCGATCAGCGCCGCGAGCTGCTGGGCAGCTTGTCCGACCCGGGCCAGGGCTCCGCGATAGTCCGCTTCCGTCTTGCTGCCGCGCAGCGCGATCTCGGCCTCGCCGCGGATCGCCGTCGTCGGCGTGCGCAACTCATGGCTGATGTCGCCGAGCAGCTGTCGGCGCCGGTGCTCGGATTGTCTCAGCCCGTCCAGCGCCGCCTCGAGTTCGATCGTCCGGTCGGCGACCAGGCTCTCCAGCTCGGCGCGGATCTTCGCCTCCTGCTCGCGGCGCTCCGAGAGCTCGGCCGCCATGCGGTTGATGCTGCCGGCGAAGCTGGCGAATTCGTCCCGCCCGCTGACGGGAATGCGGTGGCGAAGGTCGCCTTGCTGAAAGGCGAGGGCGCCCCGCATCATCTCGGACAGCGGCCGGCGCAGGGCGCGCGCGAAATAGCCGGCCAGACCCAGCGCACACAGGCTCAGCAGCAGCGTCATCAGCAGGGATTGCAGCTTCAGCGCCGCCAGCGCCCGGTCGGCATCGGCGCGGCGGCTGGCGAGCAGCTCGGTTTCCGTGCGGATGCTCTCATTGAGGACCTCGCGCAGATCGCGGCCGGCGCCACGGTCGAACACCGCTTCCAGCGCCGCCCAGGCCGTCAGCACATCGGCCGAGGAGCCGCGCTGGTTGATCGTCTCGATGGCGGGTTTCAGCGCCACCACGCTGGCTGCCAGCAGCCTGAGCGCATCGTCGCGGCGCGCATCGTCTGTGTTGCCGCGCGCTGCGCCGGTCAGCCGGTTGGCTTCCCGGCTGAGCCCCTGCAGCCGGGTGATGGTGTCGGCCATGCTGCTGCGCAGTGCCTCGCCGTCGTTGCGCTCATGCTCGGCGCCGATCAGCGCGCGCAGCGACCAGGCGCGCAGGCGTTGCTTGGTCGCCGACAAGGTGAGGAAGCCGGACTGGAGATCGCCGGCGACGCGGCCGCGAACGACCTGCAGCTCCGCTTTCTCGGCCACCCACCAGCTGAGCCCCCCTTGCGCGAGAACCAGTACCGCCACAGCGGTGAAGGCGCCCAGGAGGCGCGCCCCGAAAGACATCCGATCGCTCCCTCAGCCGGCCATCGCCACGACCATAACCCGGCCGACGCCATCGCGAAATCGGCGCGCGGGAGGGGGCGTGGCTGTGGCGCAGCGTCATGGGACGGGCCGCAGACACAGATGATGGGGATCAACCGTGCGGCGTGAGCCGGAGCGGCGCATTGCCTTCAGCGGGGGGGCGTCATCACGCGGTGGCAGCGATGACCGCGTCGACATCGGTGACAACGCAGACATTCTGCAGCGCGTAATTGACCGACGCCGCATGCCATTCGGCGTTCATGGTCGAGCAGGCATCCTCCGGCACCAACATGAAATAACCCTTGTCGGCGCCGCTGCGCGCCGTGTGCTCGATCGACATGTTGGTCCAGGCGCCGGTGACGATGACGACGTCGCGGCCCAGCGCCTTGAGCACGGTTTCGAGCCGTGTCCCCTCCCACGCGCTCATGCGGCACTTCTCGACGACATGGTCGCCGGTTTGCGCCTCCAGACCCGGCACCGCCGCGCAGCCCCAGGTTCCGCGCACCAGCGCCTTGGCGTCGGCCAACCCTTCGAACAGGGGCGCATTCATGGTGACGCCCGGCGCGCCCGCTTCGACCACGAACCAGACATGAATCACCGGAATGCCGCGCGAGCGTGCCGCCTGCGCCAGACGAGCCGCGTTTGCGATCGCGTTCTGCTGCTTGCAATGCTCCGGCGAACCGGACGACGCGAAGGCGCCGCCTTCCATCACCACGTCGTTCTGCATGTCCTGGATGATCAGCGCGCAGCGCGCCGGATCGAGCCGGTAGCCGGCCGCCGCCTTCTTTGCGCCGCTGGCGGCGATCGTCGCGGCGGGCTTGACGCCGGACACCGGCTCCGTCGCTGCGCCGCGTTCGCGCGGGCCGGCGCCGGCCTTCATATAAGGCTCCGCCCGCGGGCCTATCTTGGTCTCGACGGCATAGAGCGAATGCGTCGCGGTCAGGAACAGCGTGCGCCAGTCGGGCCCGCCCCAGGTCAGGTTGCCGACCAGTTCGGGCACGCGCAGCTTGCCGATCAATTCGCCCTTGATCGTGTAGATCCAGACGCCGCCGGGGCCGCAAACCCATAGATTGCCCTGCGCGTCGCATTTCATGCCATCGGGGACGCCGGGCTCGCTGGCCGAGGCGATTCCGGAGGCGAAGATGCGCCCCGGTCCCAGCCGCCCGTCGGGCAGGATCGGGAAAACGCGGATGTTGTGCTGGACCGTGTCGTTGACGAAAAGCCGGTCCTCCGTCGGGCAGAAGCACAGGCCGTTGGGCTGGTCGAAGAGATAGCGGTCGACCAGGAGCTGCGGTTCGCCGCCTCCGGGGGGAATGCGGTAGACCCCCTGGAAGCCGAGCTGCCGCGGTCGCTCGACGCCGAAGACCGGCATGCGGCCATACCAGGGGTCGGAGAAGTAGATCGACCCGTCGGACTTCACCACGACGTCGTTGGGGCTGTTGAGCTCCTGCCCCTCGAAATGCGAGGCCAGCACCTCGCGCCGGCCGTCCGGCCGCTCGCGGATCAGCGAGGAGGTGGCGTGCTCGCAGACGATCAGGCTGAGGTCGGCATCATAGGTCATGCCGTTGCATTTGTTGGCGGGACGCATGACCTCGCGCACGCCGCTCTTGTCCCAGCGACGGCGGACATCGCCGGGCATGTCGGAGAACAGCAGATGCTGTTCGCGCGGATGCCAGACCGGCCCTTCGCAGAATTCGAAGCCGGTGCCGAGCTGGCGCACTGGCGCCCAGAGATCGACGAGGTCGGCGAAGGCCGGGCGGACGGCGATGTGTGTGGTCATGGCGGCAGGCCCTTACGCCGCGAACCAGTTGCGCGGCGGCAGCGACTGCACGACCGGGCCGGGAACCGCCATATCCATGCGGCCGACGACCTGGCCATGGGCGATCTTGGCCGGCTTGTCATGGACCGGCAGCAGGAATTTGCCCGTCGAGAGCAGCTTCTTGATCGCGGCCTTCTCCTCGCGCTTGGAAACGCCGTGATTGCCGGTGGTGCGTGGCTCGTTGGCGCTGATCTCGTGGAAGGGCGTGACGATCTGATCGTTGAAGTCGTAGATCACGTCGCCGCAGAGGATCGCGCGCCCCTCGACCGTGTCGACATGCACGTTCATCGAGCCCTCGGTATGGGCGCCGGCCGCCTCCAGATAGCAGCCCGGGAACAGCTCGATCATCCCCGAGAGCTCCAGATCCTCGAAGCGCAGCGCGTCGCGCGTGTGCAGCCGGTCGATCAGGTGCTTGATGTCCGGCGCCGGATATTGCGGGTGCATCAGCCCGGAGACCGAGTATTCGAGCTCGCGCCGGTTGACGATGACGGTCGTGTTCATCGGGAAGAGTTCGTCCTTCCCGGCATGGTCGATATGGAGATGGGTGTGCATGACGTAGCGCACGTCGCCCATCCGCACGCCGTGCTTAGCGAGCTGGTTCTCGATCATGTTCTCGTGGAATTGCAGGCCCCGCATGCCCAGGCTTTCCATGATCTGGTTGTGCCGGTAGCCGGTATCGACCACCACCGGCCAGGGGCCGCCGAGGATCAGGAAGCCATAGGTCGGCACACGCCGCGTGCGGCCGCAGTCGCGGCCGAGCACGAGGAAGCTCGATTCCAGCTCGATGTCGCCATAGTCGAGGATCTTGATTTCGAGCGCCATGGAGTCTCTCCCGTCAGGGCTGGGCGAGGCGGTAGACCCGCCGCGCGGTGTGGCTGAAGATGTGATCGGCGGCGTCTGGCGGCACGGCGGCGCGATGGGCGCCGATCAGGTCCGCATAGGTCGTCCAGAGCTTCTCGATCGGGAAATTGGACCCGAACAGGCAGCGCTCCGCGCCGAACAGCGCGAGCGTTTCCGCGACGACGAAGGCAATCTGCGCGGGATCGTTGCGGCGCAGGAAGGTGCCGAGTCCCGAGAGCTTGCTGACGATGTTCGGCCGGGCGGCGAGGGCGGCCATGCCGTCGCGCCACTGCGCCACGCCGTCTGGCGAGACATCCTCCAGCATGCCGGCATGCTGGAGCACGAAGGGCACCTGCGGGCAGGCCGCGGCGAGTTCGGCTGCGCCCGCCATCTGCGGGGCGAAGACCTGCAGGTCGAAGCTGAAGCCGTAACCGGCCAGCCGGCCGATATTGGCCTGCAAGAGCGGGTTGCGGCAGAGATCGGCGCCGCTGGCGAAGCGATAGAGCGGGTTGTCGTGCCAGTGCAGCTGCATCCGCACGCCGCGCACCCGCGGGTTCAACGCCAGCGCGTCGAGCTGCGGCCGGACGTCTTCTGCGAGCATGTCGGCATAGGCGACGATGGCGATCGGGAAGCCGGAGTCGTCGGAGGCCTGCGAGACGAAGGCGACCTCGTCGAGATGACGCGCCGGCGCCCAGTTCGCCTGGACATAGACGGCTTGCGTCACGCCGCAGGGGCGACAATCCGTGAGGTACTCCGCGACCGGATAGTCGCGCCGGATCGGCTCATAGGGGCCAAAAATGCGCGGCTGCATCGGGCCGACGAGCCAGGGCAGGTCGGCCTGGCGCCAGATGTGGAAATGCGAATCGACGGTTCCGGTCATGCCGCGGCTGAGCCTCCGAGCGAAAGGATGTGGCGGCAGATCCGCGCCGTGCTGCCGCCATTGCCCAGGCTGGCGAGCGCGGGTGCGATCAGGCGCAGCGCCTCGGTCTCCGGCCGGTAGCCGGGATCGCTGGCCAGCGGCGTCAGCCAGTCGATGCGGTGGGCGCGGGCCGCAAGCCGCGCCACCGCCGAGACCAGCGCGGCCGGATCGCCGCGTTCGAGCCCATCGGACAACACGACGACGACGGCGCCGCGCGCGTAAGACGCGAAGCGCGGCACGGCGAGGAAGGCCTGCAATGCATCACCAATCCGGGTGCCGCCATCCCAGTCGGCGACGAGACCCGATGCCTCGGCCAGTGCCTGTTCACGCCGCTTGCGACGCAGCGCGCGCGTCACCCGCGTCAGCCTTGTGCCGAAGGTGAAGACCTCAACGCGTGGCGTGGCCTGGACGATCGCATGCGCCAAAGCGAGATTGGCGTCGCTGCGCTGCTTCATCGAGCCGGACACGTCGATCAGCAGCAGGATCGGCCGGGGCCGCGTGACGCGCCGGAGCTTCTTCAGGCTCATCACCTCACCGTCATGGCGGATCGCGGCGCGCAGGCTGCGGGCGAGATCGACGCTTTGCCCTCGCCTGGCACCGCGATGGCGGTAGCCGCGGCGGCGGGGCAGGGCGGCCGGCAGCGCCCGGGCGAAGCGGCGCAGGGTCTCGGCCTCGTCGAGCGGCTGCAAGGCGCGCACGGATAGGGCTTCGGCCCCGGTGGCGGCCTGCCCCGTCTCGTTGACCTCCTCGCCGACGAGGATTTCGCGCGAGCCCGAATCCTCCTGCACCGCCATCTCCTCGTCGGGGGCGAAATCCTCGTCGCCGGGTTCCGCGAGGGCGCCGAGGAAATGCAGGTCGAACAGCGCGTCGAACAGGTCGCGCTGTTCGGGATGGGGCGCGAGCGTCGCGACCGCCGCCTTGCGGATGTGCTCGACACTGCGCGGCCCGAGCAGCTCGATCGCCATCAGGAAGCTCGTCGTCTGCTCCGGCGCGACCGAGAACCCATGGCCGCGCAGCAACGTTGGGAAGGCAACGAACAGGCGTGCCGCGGCGGGGAGGGGGGCGATCATGCCGCCAGCCCCGGGATGATCAGCGGCAGGCGGGGGCGTAAGTGGACGAAATCCTCCTCGTCCTTGATCGCGGTGCCCAGCGACCGGCGGAAGGCCTCCGGCCAGGGCGCTCCGGCCTGGGCGAGCGCGGTCGCGGCCTCCGCCCAGTCGACGGCTTCCGCCACGCCCGGTGGCTTGGCCAGCGGCTCCTGCCGCAAGAGCCCGATGGCGTGGACGACGGCGCGCGCCGTGCCCTCGGCGACGGCCGAGGAGCGCATCATGATGATCTGCGCCTCCCGTTCGGGCTCGGGATAGGCGATGTAGTGGTAGACGCAACGGCGGCGCAGCGCCTCGTGCAGCTCGCGCGTACGGTTCGAGGTCAGCACCACGACCGGGCGCTCGGCGGCGCGCAAGGTCCCGCGCTCGGGGATCGAGATCGAGAAATCGGAGAGGAATTCGAGCAGGAAGGCCTCGAATTCATGGTCTGAGCGGTCGATTTCGTCGATCAGCAGCACGGTGGATTCCGGCCGGCGCAGCGCCGTCAGCATCGGCCGCTCGATCAGGAAATCGTCGCGGTAGATGTCGAGCGTCTCGCCCTCCCGCGCCTGGCGGATCGCCAGCATCTGGCGCGGATAGTTCCATTCATAGAGCGCGGCCGACGCGTCGATGCCCTCGAAGCATTGCAGCCGGATCAGCTGGCGCCCGAGGATGCCCGCGATGGCCTTGGCAGCCTCGGTCTTGCCGACGCCGGGTGCGCCTTCCAGCAGCAGCGGCTTGCCGAGCGCGAGCGAAAGATAGCCGGCGGTGGCGATGCCGTCATCGGCGAGATACATCGCGCCCGTCAGGGCCAAAGCGAGGTCCTCGGGGCTCGAGATTCCGGCGACGGTGGTGCGCAGCGCCATGCCGTCACCGCCAGTTCACGGGGCCGCCCCGGCGCGGGCCGGGCTTGACCCCGCCATTGGCCTTGAGGCCGCGCAGGATCTTCTCGGGCGTGATCGGCAACTCGTCGACGCGCACGCCGACGGCGTTGTAGACGGCGTTGGCGATCGCCGGCAGGACCGGATTGGCGCACATCTCGCCCGGCCCCTTGCCGCCGAATGGCCCGTCCGGCGCCGGGCGCTCCAGCACCGTGACGTGATAGGGCGCGATCTCGCCCGGGCCCGGCATCAGATATTCGCTGAAGTCGCGCGGGCCATGGGCGGTGTCGGGATAATAGGGCTCGGGCGTCTCGTAGAGGGCGTGGCTCATGCCCATCCAGGCGCCGCCGACGAGCTGCTGCTCGACCATGCGCGGATTGATCACCCGGCCGAGTTCATAGGCGCTGGTCATCCTGAGCACCTCGACCTCGCCGGTTTCGTCGTCCACCGCGACATCGGCCACGAGGCAGGCATGGGCGAAGGCGGTGTTGGGGTTCATCTCGCCGGTCTCGGCATCGACCGCCGAGAGCGGGATCAGGAAGATGCCGCGCCCGGCAATCGTCTTGCCCTGCTTGAACTGCGCCGCCTGGGCGGTGGCCTTGACCGTGATCGAGCGCGAGGGCGCGCCGCGGACATGGATGTTGCCGCGGCCGTCGGTGACGAGGTCGCCGGCATCGACCTCGAGCTCCTCGGCCGCCGCCTCCAGCAGCACGCCGCGCGCCTCGCGGGCTGCGACGATGATGGCGTTGCCCATGCGATGCGTGCCGCGCGAGGCAAAGGAGCCCATGTCATGGGGGCCGGTGTCGCTGTCGGCCGTGTCGACATAGACGTCCTCGACGGGCACGCCGAGCGTTTCCGCCGCGATCTGCCGCGAGACCTGCTTCATGCCCTGGCCGAGATCGATGGCCGAGAGCGCGACGGTGAACTTGCCGTCGGGGTTGGAATGGATCAGCGCCTGGCTCGGGTCGCCGCCGAGATTCATCCCGATCGGGTAGTTCACCGACGCCATGCCGCGCCCTTCGTGACGGGCCATGATCAGGAGCCTTTCTGGTGAGGCCGCGGCAAAGCGAGCCTCTTTCCCTCCACCTTGTGGGGAGGGGATAGGGGTGGGGGTGGCGCCGCCTGGTGAGCGTCCAACAAGAAGGTACCCGGCATCAATGATGTGTGGCTTCGGAGATCGCATGCCTCTGCCCCGCGACCCCCACCCCTATCCCCTCCCCACAAGGGGGAGGGGGAGAGCCATTCGGTCGATGCTCTGAGGCCTGCTGATGCGTGCCCATGAAACATCTCAACGCCTCCTGCCGAAGACGGACGAGAAGCGCACCGCGCCATGCTGGGTCTGGGCGGCGGGCGCTGGTGCGGGCGACGGCGGAGCCGGAGGCGGCTGATAGGGCGGGGGCTGCTGGCCGGCGACCGGTTGGTAGGGCGAGGGCTGCGGCGCATAGGCAGCCGGCGCCAAGGGCTGCGTTACCGGCTGCGTCGTGGGGCGCGCCGGCTCGTAGCGCGGCACCTGGGTTGGTGCGGCGCGTCCGTCGCGGGCGCCCTCCATCACCGGCTGCTTGCTCAAGGCGATCCGGGAGGTGCCGGCCGGCAGGGTCTGCGTCGGGCCCGATTGCCGCGTCTCGGGCCGGCCGATCTGGCCGCGCGCGTCGAGCACGGTCGCAGGGATCTGCCCGCGCTCGCCGGCCCCGCCGCCTGTCAGGGACGACTGCCGCTGGCCCTGTTCCGAGATCGGCCAGTTGGCCTTCCCGGCGGCGACCTGAACGCATTCGATCAGCGCCGTGTTCGAGGCCTTGCGCCGATGCGGCTTCATGTCCCCGTCGCGATAGGCGTTGAGGATCCGGAACTCCATCGGGTCCATGCCGGCCGCTTCGGCCAGCCGGTCCATCTGGACCTCCAGCGCGAAATCGACCGCCGTGATGCCGAAGCCGCGCATGGCGGTGGAGGGGCAGCGATTGGTGTAGGCGACATGCACGTCGGAGGCGACGTTGGGGATCCAGTACGGACCCGGCAGATGCGCCGTGCACTTGATCGCGGCATAGCTCGACAGCCGCGTATAGGCACCGGCATCGAAATAGCTGCGGATGTAGCGGGCCACGATGCGCCCGTCGCGCATCAGCGCATCCTTGATGTAGATGCGCTCGGCCCCGCGCGGCGAGCCGTAGAGCATCTCCTCCTCACGATCGAGCACGAAGCGGACCGGGCGGCCCGTCACCATTGCGCCCAGCACCGCCAGCGGCTCGGTGAGCGAGTCGACCTTGCCGCCGAAGCCGCCGCCGACCGTTCCGCCGATGAAATGCAGGCGGTTGGACTCGACCGCGACGATCTTGGCCGCGGTGCCGAGCGCGAAGAACAGGCCCTGCGCGCAGGAATGGACGACAAAGCGGCCGTTCTGCTCGGGCGCCGCGATCGAGCCATTGGTCTCGGTCGGCGCATGCTCGATCGGCGACATCTGGTAGCGATGTTCGAGCACCATGTCGGCGCCCGCGAACGCGCGCTCGACATCGCCGAAGCGCAGCTTCTGATGGTCGAAGCGCTCGTGATATTCGAAGTAATTGGCGGGATAGGTCTCGTTGACGACGGGCGCGCCCGGCTTCAGCGCCTCCTCGACATCGAAAACGGCGGGCATCGGCTCATAGTCGATGCGGACGAGCTTCTTCGCGGCCAGCGCCTGCGCCTCGCTCTCGGCGATGATGGCGACGACGGGCTCGCCGACATAGTGCACCTTGTCGACCGCCAGCGAGGGCTCGTCGTCCTTGCCGAAATTGATCAGGCTGAGCAGCGTGTTCTTGTTCACCGGCACGTCGGCGGCGCGCAGCACGCGCTTCACGCCCGGTGCGCGCGCCGCCGCCGAAACGTCGATCGAACGGATGCGCGCGCTGGCATGGGGGCTGCGCACCACCTTGAGATGCAGCATCCCATCGAAAGCATGGTCGTCGAAATAGCGCGTCAGCCCGGTGACATGGCCGGGCATATCCTGACGCTGGATGCCCTTGCCGACGACGTTGAGGTTGTCGTCGCGCTCATCGGCGAAGAGGTCCTTGCGGAGTTCTAGCATGTCGGACTCCCTCAGGCGCGGCGCAGGCCGGGCGAACCGGCGGCGGCGAGGATCGCGGCGACGATCGGTTCGTAGCCGGTGCAGCGGCAGATGTTGCCGCTGATGGCTTCGATGACCTCGTCGCGGGTGGGGTTGGGGTTTGTGTCGAGCAGGGCTCGCGCCGCCGTCAGCATGCCCGGCGTGCAGAACCCGCATTGCGCGGCGAAATGCTCCATGAACTGCGCCTGCAGCGGGTGCAGCTCGGGTCCGTTCGCCATCCCGGATGCCGTCTCGACCTGCCGGCCCTCGCAGGCGACCGAAAGCGTCAGGCAGGAGAGATGCGGCTCGCCGTCGATCAGCACGGTGCAGACGCCGCAGGCTCCCTGGCCGCAGCCATATTTCGGGGCGAAGTCGCCCATGCTCCGGCGCAGCGTGTTGAGGAGAGTCTCCGGCGCATCGACGAAGGCGGCCCGGTCGGTGCCGTTGAGGCGGAACTGGACGGGAATCTTGGCCATCGCGCGCTCCTCAGCGGGGCTCGCCGGCGAGCAGCCGGCCGAGATGAACGGGCAGGACCTCGCGGCGATACCACTCGCTGGCGATCGCATCGGTCGCGGGGCGGCAGCCTTCGAGCGCGGCCTGTTTGGCGGCGGCGACGGCCGCGGCATCGAGTGCCTTGCCCTCCAGCGCCCGCTCGACGCCGCGCGCGCGGATCGGCGTCGGCGCCATCGCGCCATAGGCCACCCGCGCCTGGCTCACCCGCCCGCCCTCCAGCGGCAGATGCGCGGCGATCGACAGCACCGAAATCCCCTTCGGCTTGACCCGGCTGATCTTCCGGAAGTGGAAATCGCCCGGATTGGCCGGCCGCGGGAACTGGATCGCGCTGACCAGCGCCGGCCCCATGCGCTCGCGGGCCGCCAGGAACTCCTCCAGCGGCGTCGCCCGCCCGCTGCCGAAGCCGGACTGCACCACCACCTGCGCATCGAGCGCGAGCAGCGCCACGGTGAAGTCGCCGTAAGGAGCGGGCGCAAAGAGATTGCCACCCACGCTTGCCATGTTGCGCACGGCCGGGCCGCCGATCGCACGGGCCGGCGCGTGGAGAAAGGCGAGCTCGCGGCTGGCCAGGATCTGGCCCATCGTGACCCCGCCGCCGAGCTCGATGCGGGCGCCATGGGCCTCGATCCGCCGGAAGGCCGGGTCGGTGACGCGCAGCAGCGTGCCCTCGGTCAGCCGGCCCTCATTGACGTCGCGCATCACCAGCGTGCCGCCGCCGATCAGCACCGCCTGCCGGTCCCCGGACAGGATGCCCGCGGCCTCGGAAAGCGTCGCGCAGCTTCTCACAGCGAGCATGTCAGACCGCCTCTCGTGCGAGTTCGGGCAGGCGGCGCACCGCCTCGATACCGTTGGTGTAGACCTCGTCGCCGACGATGCGGGCGAGCTCCGCCTCGCGGCCGCGCGGCGTGGTGAAGCGGCTCTCCCAGTGCCAGAAGGCGCGGTTGCCGTCGGTCACCGGCAGCAGCCGGACATGGGCGACGTAGTTGAAGAGCGGGATCGGCGTGTCGAGCAGGCAGTAGCTGAAGGTCATTTCCAGGTCCGACAGCGTGAGGAGTTGCTCGCGCAGCTCGCTGCCGTCCTGCAGCCAGAACCGGCGCACGCAGCCGATCCGGTCGGACGGGTGGCCGCGCTCGATTTCGCTACGGGCGACGATCGGGTGCCAGCGGTCATGGCCGTTGAAGTCGCGCAGCACCGACCAGAGCAGGTCGACCGGCGCGTCGATGATCGTGCTGCGGACGACGTGAGGCATGCCTCATCCCCCGAATGCGCGCTTGAGGGCGTCGAAACCGCCCTGGAAGACATTGGTGCCGATGCCCTCGACCAGTTCCGCCTCGCGCTCCGGCGCACAGTCGAAATCGGCCGACCATTCGATGAAGGTGCGCTCCTGGTCGGTGATCGGCGTGAGCCGCAGCGTCGCGACGTAATTCGTCAGCGGCATCGGCGAATCCAGGATCGAGTAGGTGCAGAACATGTCGTAGTCGGAGAGCCCGAGCAGTTGCTCGCGCAGCCGGTCGCCGCTGCGCAGCGAGAAGGCGCGGATGCAGCCGACCTTGTCGGCGGGCTCGCCATTCTCGATCCGGCTTTCGGCGATGCGCGGATGCCAGTTCGGCAGGCCGTTGAAATCGCGCACGCGGGCCCAGACCTTGGCGGCGGGGGCGGAGATGACGCTGGAGACGTAGACGCGGGGCATGATGCTGCAGCCTCAGGAGGTCTTGCCGGGGCCGGCTTCGGGGGCAGGGCCCTCGCCGCCGGTCGTAGGCTCGCTCTTGGCATCGCCGCCGCTCTTCGGCCTGGCCGGCTGCGCATCCTTGGCGACGCGCTGCATGTCGGACGCTTCGCGCATCAGACCGCCCATCTTGGCGAGGTTGCCGCCCTCGATGCCGATCTCCTTCAGCACCTGGTCAATCATCGGCGCCTGGACGCGGTAGCGCAGTGCCGACTCGATGACTTCGTCGGTGGGCGAGCGCGCCGCACCGCCGGCTCCGCCCGAGCCGCTGCCACCGGCGAGCCCGTCGACATGGAGAATGCGGATGCCTTCGATCTTCTCCATCGGCTTGACGCTCTCGCGCACGATGCCCTCGATCTTGTCGAGCAGGCGGCGCCGGAACAGCCCGTAGCGGGCGCCGTCGCTGAGCACGTTCTCGGCCTCGTAGAGCAGCTTCTGGGCCTCGGCCTCGACGGTGCGGCGCACCTTGTCGGCCGCGGCGGCGATGTTGGATTCCTCGGCCGCCTTCTCCGCGAGCAGCACCTCGACGGTCTTGCGCCGTTTCGCACCTTCGCTCTCGCGGATCGTCTTGACCTGTTCCTCGGCCTCGACCGCCTTGGCGCGGGCGCTCTCGGCATTGGCCTGGGCGGCGGATTCCTCAAGCGACTTGGTGTAGAGCGCGATCGCCTTGTCCATGGCGGCCGCCTCGACATCGCGCTCCCTCGCGATCTCCAGCTTGCGCAGCTCGCGCTGGCGCCCGACTCGGGCCTCGTCGAGCCCGCGATCCGACGAGATGCGGGCGCGCTCGACCTCCTCGTTGGAGGCGATCTGCGCCTCCTGCAGAGCCTGAGTCCGGGCGATCTCGAGCTGCTCCAGCGCGCGCCGGCGCTCGATCCGGGCAGCCTCCAGCGCCTGTTCGCGGACGATGTCGACGGATTCGACCTGCTGCTTGGCGGCGATCTCGGCCTGGCGCAGCGCGCTGTCGGCGTCGGTGCGCTCGACCCTCTTGGCGGCGAGCACGATGGCGCGGTCTTCCTCCGCCACCTCGACCGCCTTCTTCTGGGCGATCTGCAGCATCTCGCGGGACTTCGCCGCGTCGATGCGCTCTTCGTCCAGACCGAGTTCCGTGGCGATGCGCCGGCGCTCGACGGTGTCGCGGCGCTTCAGCTCGGCGGTGTCGAGATCGGCGTTGCGGCGGATCTCCAGCTCCTTCGTGGCGAGTTCCGCCGCGATCCGTTCGGCAGCGACGACCTTCTCCTGGGCGATGCGCGCGGCTTCCGTCGCCTCGCGCGCGGCGATCTCGGCGGTGTCGATCGCCTGGTTGCGGGCGATCTCGAGATTGCGGACCTCCTCGTCGCGGCGGATGCGCTCGCTGGCGACGGTCCGCTCCTGGCTGATGCGCGCCTTCTCGACGCTCTCGCGCGCCGCGATCTCGGCGGACTCGATCGTCTCGGTCTGCTCGATCTCGAGCAGGCGCTTGCGCTGCTCCAGCGCGATGCGCTCGGCCGTGAGCACGTTTTCCTGCGCGATGCGGGCCTTCTCGACCGCCTCGCGGGCGGCGATCTCGGCCTCGTCGAGGGCGCGGTTGCGGGCGATGCCGAGCGCGCGGACGCGCTCCTCCTGGCCGATGCGGGCGGTATCGACCGCCTCGCGCGCCGCGATGTCCTCCTGGTCGAGCACGCGGGTGCGCTCGATCTCGCGGTTGCGGATCTCCTGCTCGCGGATGATGCGCTCGGCGCTGATCGCGGTTTCCTGCAGGATGCGCGCCTTTTCGGTCGCCTCCCGCGCCGCGATCTCGGCGGCTTCGAGCGTCTGCGCGCGTTCGATCTCCTTCTGGCGGATGTCGCGCTCGGAGGCGATGCGGGCGGCGCTGATCGCCTGTTCATTGGCGATGCGGGCCTTCTCGATCAGCTCGCGCGAGCTGATCTCGGCCTCCTCGACGGCCTGCGTCCGCGCGATCTCCTGCTGGCGGATGTCGCGCTCGGAGGCGATGCGCGCCTCGCTGATCGCGCGCTCGTTGGAGATGCGCGACTTCTCGATCTCCTCGCGCGAGAGAATCTGCGCCTGCTCGGCTTCCGTATCGCGGGCCGCGCGCTCGCGGGCGATCTCGGCCCGCTGCACGGCGCGCTTGATCTCGATCTCGCGCTGCTGTTCGAGGCGCGCTGCCTCGCTGTCGCGCTCGATGTCGAGCGCCTGGCGTTCCGCCTCGAGGTTGCGGGTGCGGATGCGGATCATCGAATCCTGCTCGATGTCGTTGCGCAGCTTCCGCTTGTCCTCGATCTCCTCGATGATCCGCGTCAGGCCGGCGGCGTCGAAGCGGTTGGAGGGGTTGAAATACTGCAGGTCGGTCTGGTCGAGGTCGGTGAGCGCGACCGATTCCAGCAGCAGGCCGTTCTGGTCGAGCGCCTCGGCCGCGGCCTCCTTGACGCGCTGGACATACATCCCGCGCTGCTCGTGCATCTCCTCCATCGTCATCTCGGAGGCGACGGTGCGCAGCGCCGAGATGAACTTGCCCGACAGCAGGGCGTGGAGCTGGTCGGGCTGGAGCGTGCGGCGGCCCAGCGTCGCGGCCGCGACCGAGACCGAATCCCGCTCCGGCTTCACCCGGACATAGAACTCCGCGTCGATGTCGACGCGCATCCGGTCGCGGGTGATCAGCGCGTCGTTGCTGGCGCGCGTCACGGCGAGCTGCAGCACGTTCATGTTGACGGGCGTGACGTCGTGGATGATCGGCAGCACGAAGGCGCCGCCATTGATCACCACCCGCTCGCCGAACAGGCCGGTGCGGACGAAGGAGACCTCCTTCGACGAGCGCCGATACAGCCAGTTCACCAGATAGACGACAATGGCGATGACGATCACCGCCACGATCAGCCAGAGGATCAGCGATCCGATCAGCTGTCCCGTCATCGTGAGGCCCTCCCAATCCATGTCGCTGTTTGGTTCGAAACGTCGTCGTCATCCCGGACAAGCCGCGTCAGCGGCGCCGATCCGGGATCCATTCCTGAACCGGCCCGGAATGGATCCCGGGTCTCCCTTCGGTCGCCCGGGATGACCCGCGCGGTTGGATCAAGACACACCCTCATAGGTTCCGGCCCTTGCCCGCCTTGCCGGTGGACTTTTTGTTCGTGAGATCGCGCCCGATGCGCTTGAAGGCGCGCGTCTGGTCGCGGATCGCGACTTCTACCGGCAGGCGCTCCATCGAGGAGGCGCCGTAGAAGCCATGGCAGTGCTTCGTGTGCTTCATGATGAAGTCGGCATCCGCCGGCTCGGCGACCGGGCCGCCATGCACGAGGATGAGCGCGTCCTTCTTGACCGCGAGCGCGGCCGCGGCCCAGGCATCGACCAGCGCCGGGCAGTCGGCGAGCTTCAGCGCCGTCTCGGCGCCGATCGCCCCGCCCGTCGTCAGCCCGAGATGGCAGACGATGATGTCGGCGCCCGCTTTCGCCATGGCGCGCGCATCGGCCTCGCAGAAGACATAGGGCGTCGTCAGCAGGCCCTTGGCGTTGGCGAGTCGGATCATCTCGACCTCGAGGCCAAAGCCCATGCCGGTCTCTTCGAGGTTCTTGCGGAAGATGCCGTCGATCAGCCCGACGGTCGGGAAGTTCTGCACCCCGGCGAAGCCGATCCGCGCGACCTCGTCGAGGAAGACGTCCATCCGCCGGAACGGGTCGGTGCCGCAGACGCCGGCGATCACCGGCGTCGACTTCACCACCGGCAGCACCTCGGCCGCCATCTCCATGACGATGGCGTTGGCGTCACCATAGGGCATGAGCCCGGAGAGCGAGCCGCGGCCGGCCATGCGGTAGCGACCGGAATTGTAGATGACGATGAGGTCGATCCCGCCGGCCTCCTCGCATTTGGCCGACAGCCCGGTGCCGGCGCCGCCGCCGACGATCGGCTCGCCGGCCTTCACCATCGCCCGGAAGCGCTTCAGCAGGCTCTTCTTGTCGAAGCTCGCCATCAGGCCCCTCCTGCCTTCGCCCGCTCGCGCCGGCGCCCCGCATGCAGCGCGCGGAACTGCTGCACGAGGGCGGCGGCGAAGGCCGGGTCGTTGATGTGATGCGGGCAGCGGATCAGCTGCCGCGTCGGCGTCTGGCGCACGGTCTGCTCCAGCGCCTGGAACAGGGCGGCGTCGGCGGCCGGATCGTGGAAGGGCTTGCCGGGGGCATCGAGCGCCGAGACGCCGCGCTCGGGCAGGAGGAAGCGCACCGGCCCCTCCATCAGGTTCAGCCGCTCGCCGATCCAGCGCCCCATCCGGGCGTTCTCCTCGGCGGTCGTCCGCATCAGCGTGATCTGCGGGTTGTGCGGATAGAGATTGCGGCCCCGGTAGCGCTCCGGCACCGTCTCGGGCGCGAAGAAATTGACCATGTCGAGCGCCCCGACGGAGCCGACATAGGGGATGCGGGTGCGGATGATCGCGCCGAAGCGGTCTTCCGTCGCCGGCAGGAAGCCGCCCATCATCATGTCGCAGATTTCGGTGGTGGAGACGTCGATGACGGCCCCGACCAGCCCGGAGTCGACCAGCTTCTCCAGCGCCCGCCCACCCGTGCCGGTGGCGTGGAAGACGAGCGGCTCCCAGTCGGCCTCCAGCAGCCGCGAGACCTGCTGCACGCAGGGCGTCGTCACGCCGAACATGGTGAGCCCGACGAGCGGCTTCTCGGGCTCGGCGCGCCGCGTCGTCGCCGGTCTGGTGAGATCGGCCAGCCGCGCCTTGGCCATGGCGGCCATCGCCCGCGCCCCGTTGCCGAGCACCAGCCGCGAGACCCGGTTGATCCCCTGCACATCGGTGACGGCATGCATCATGGTGATGTCGGCGGCGCCGACATAAGCCGAGACATCGCCCGAGGCCATGGTCGAGATCATCAGCTTCGGCAGCCCGATCGGCAGGGCCTGCATCGCCGGCGTCACCATCGCGGTCGCCCCCGAGCCACCGGCCGAGATCACGCCGAGAACGCCCTGCTGGCGCGGGAGCCAGGCCTTGAACGCCTCCGTCATCGCCGCCACGGCCGCGCCGCGGTCACCCGACGCGATGCCGGCCGAGCCGCGCGGATGGGCGAGCGCGATCTCCTGCGGGGTGACGTCGCCGCCGGCACTGCGGCCCGAGGTCGAGATGTCGACGAGCCGCGCCCGAACCCCGTCGGCCTGGACGAGATCGCGGATGAAGCGCAGCTCCTCGCCCTTTGTGTCGAGCGTGCCGACGACGATGACATGCGGCTCGCCGCTGCCCGAGGGCGCCTGGCGCCGGCCGTCCGCGACCCGGGTGCCGTCGCGCGTCGCCAGCGTCGGGCGCGAGATCGTCCGCGCCTGCGCCTCGATCCGCGCCGCCGGGACGGGCTGCGACCAGCGCGTCGGGATGACCGGATTGGCGTTGTAGACCCGCATCGGGCCGCTCGGCGGGGCTGGGGCGAGGGCCGCCCCGTTTTCGGACGTCTCCGCCGGTTCGGGCGCGCCGTCGGTTTCGTCATGGCTGTGCCGGCCGACGCCGAGCAGGCGCTGCTGCAGGTCGCGGTCGCCGGCCAGCGTCACTGATGCGATGATGCGGTTGATCCGGCCATTGACCATGATGGCGACCGGGTCCGACATTTCGGTCGCGACACCGATATTCTGCTCGATCACGAGGATCGCCACGTCGCCCTGCTCGGCGAGGCGCACCAGCATCTCCTCGACATGGGCGACGATGACGGGCGCGAGACCCTCCGTCGGCTCGTCCATGATCAGCAGGCGCGGATTCATCAGCAGGGCGCGGCTGATCGCCAGCATCTGCTGCTCGCCGCCCGAGAGCTGGGCGCCGCCATTGTTGCGGCGCTCCGCCAGCCGCGGGAAGGCCTCGTAGATCCGCTCCGGCGTCCAGGCCCCGCGCTTGGAGCGCTGCATCAGCCGCAGATGCTCGTCGACTGTGAGCGAGCGCCAGAGCCGGCGCCCCTGCGGCACATAGCCGATGCCGAGCCGCGCGATCTCGGCCGGGCTGCGCCCCGCGATCTCCTCGCCGAAGAAGCGGATCGAGCCCGAGCTGACCGGCACCAGCCCCATGATCGCCTTGCACATGGTCGTCTTGCCCATGCCGTTGCGGCCGACCACGGAGAGCACGCCGCTCTGGAGCGTGAGGTCGACGCCCTGCAGCGCATGGGAGCGCCCATAGAAGACGTTGAGACCGGCGATCTGCAGGATCGGCACGCCGACGCCGGGCGGGGCCTTGAGGCGCTCAGCCATGCCCGCCTCCGACATGTCCGCCGCCGAGATAGAGCTCCTGGACTTCCGGGTCGCTCTCGATCTCCTGAGGCGCGCCTTCCTTGAAGATGCGGCCGTTGTGCATCATCGTCACGCTCTCGACGACGCGCAGCGCCACATCCATGTCGTGCTCGATGATGATGTAGCCGATATGGCTCGGCAGCGAGGTGAGGATGTGGACGAGGTCGCGCCGCTCGGTCGGCGAGAGCCCCGCCGCCGGCTCGTCGAACAGGATGAAGCGGGGCGCGCCAGACAGGGCGAGCGCGATCTCGAGCTGGCGCTGCTGGCCATAGGCGAGCTCGCCGACCAGCCTGTCCTTGACGGCCGAGAGATGCACCGCCTCGACCAGCGTCTCGGCCGCATGGACCAGCGCGTCGTCCCGGCGCGGGCGCAGCAGCGAGAAGCGGTTCCGCGAGACACCCCGGCAGGCGAGATAGACGTTGTCGAGCACCGAAAGCCCGGTGAACAGCGACGAGATCTGGTAGGTCCGGCGCAGACCCCGCCGGATCCGCTCCTGCGGCGGAAAGGCGGTAACGTCCTCGCCGAAGAAGCGGATCACGCCCGAACTCGGCGCGAAATCGCCGGTGACGCAGTTGAACAGCGTCGTCTTTCCCGCCCCGTTCGAGCCCAGCACGGCGCGCCGCTCGCCGGGCTTCACCGAGAGCGTGATGTCGGTCAGCGCCGCCAGCGCGCCAAACAGCCGCGAGACCCCGCGCAGTTCGAGCGCGTTGGCGGAGCCCGCCGCCGTCAGCCGCTCGCGGGAGACGACCGCGCTCATGGTGCGCCTCCGCCGGAGCCCATCTGGCTGTCGCGGGCGTCGCGGCCGCGGCGATAGCGCTCGCGCAGCCGCTGGAAGATGCCGATCAGCCCGTCGGGCGAGAACAGCACGATGACCAGGAAGCCGAGCCCGATCAGCAGCTGGTAGCGCCGCCCGTCGAGGCCGACACCCTCGAGCACGTCGAGCGCGAAGGTGCGCAGCAGCACATAGACGAGCGCGCCGATGAAGGGGCCGATCGGGCGGCTCAGGCCCCCGACCACCGCGATGATCAGCATGTCGACGACGGGCCCGACGCCGGCCGTGCCGGGCGAGATCTGGCGCTGGTACCAGACCAGCAGCACGCCTGCCGAGGCGGCGATCAGCGAAGCGAAGGTATAGGCGGCGATGCGATGCGCGACGACGTCGAAGCCGAGCGCCGCCATGCGGCGGGGGTTGTCGCGCGTGCCCTGCAAGGCGAGCCCGAAGGGGGCCCGCGAGACATAGATCACCGCGCCATAGGCCAGCCCCGCACAGGCCAGCGTCAGGTAGTAGAAGGGCAGGCTCTGGCCCCAGTCGATGCCCAGGAAGACCGGCGGCAGGATGCCGTTGAAGCCGCTGAAACCATTGAAGATCGTATAGTTCTGCAGCGTCAGGTAGTAGAAGGCCGAGGCGATCGCGAGCGTGATCATGATCGTGTAGATGCCCTCGGTGCGCACCGAGAGCGCCCCGCTCAGCGTGCCGAACAGCGTCGCGACCAGGATCGCGACCGGCACCGCCGTCCACCATGGCCAGTTCAGGCTGATCTGGGTGATGGCGCTGCCACCGAGGATCGCCACGAGGTAACCGGCAAAGCCCGCCACCGTCATCTGGATGAGGCTGACGATGCCGCCATAGCCGGCCAGGAACATCAGGCTGAGCGCGACCATGCCCAGGATCATCGCATAGGCGATGATCTGGACAAGCCAGAACGGGCTGGCGATGGCGGGCATGGCGAGCAGCAGGGCGGCCACGATCCAGAAGGCGGTGCCCCGCCGGGCAACCCAGTCCCCGAAGCCCTCCTGGGGACGGGCGCGCTGCTCCAGATCGAGGTCGGCGATGGCCATCGTCAGCGCCTCGCCGCCAGGCCTTCGGGCCTGATCGCCAGCACCGCGACCATGATCAGGAAGGTCAGCATCACCGCATAGGTCGGCATGTAGACCGAGCCGAACTGCTCGGCGAGGCCGACGATCAGCGCCCCGACCGCCGCGCCCGGGATCGAGCCCATGCCGCCTACGATGACGACGACGAGCGAGGACAGCAGGATGCGCGTATCCTCGCCCGGCTGCAGCGACTGGAAGGTGCCGCCGACGACGCCGGCGAGGCCCGCGAGCCCGGCCCCGAAGGCGAAGACCATGACGAAGACGAGTTGCACGCGCACGCCGGTCGCCGACAGCATGTCGCGGTCGTCCACCCCGGCGCGCACCAGCATGCCGACCCGCGTGCGGTTGAGCGCCAGCCACATCAGCACGCCGACGACGATCGCCCCGATCAGGATGGCGATGCGCACCAGCGGATAGGTCATCATCACCGCCTCGCCATTGCTGCGCAGCGCGACCGCCAAGGGCAGCGTCACCGGCCCCGAGAGCCAGTCCGGCGCGGTGACCTGGAAGGTGTCGCCGCCATAGCTCCACAACAGCAGGTCGGCGAAGATGATCGAGAGCCCGATGGTGACGAGCGTCTGGCGGAGGTCCTGGCCTTCCATCCAGCGGAACAACAGCACCTGCATGAGGATGCCAGCCAGCGCCACGACGAGGAAGGCGACCAGCAGCGCCATCAGCCAGGAGCCGGTCCATTCGCCGACGCTGTAGCCGACATAGCCGCCGAACAGATACAGCGAGCCATGCGCGAGGTTGACGTTGCGCATCAGCCCGAAGATCAGCGTGAACCCGCTGGCGACCAGGAAATACAGCGCCCCCAGAGTGATGCCGTTGAACAGCGCGCTCAGGAAGACGCGCTTGCGCCCGAACATCGCCTCCATCCCCGGCGTCCAGATCGAAAAGACGAGCCAGGCCAGGACGGCGAGCGCCAGCAGGATGATCAGCGACCAGATCGGGCGGCGGGCGACGAAATCAGACATGGCAGGCCCGCAGCGACGGGCCGGAGAGCTGCGGCACTTGGCCGATACGGCGCAGGACGCGGCGATAATCGCGCGGCGCCATGCCCATATGGGCGGTGAAAAAGCGGGTGAAGACGCTCTGGCAGGAGAAGCCGAGCGTCTGGCTGATCTGCGTCACCGGATCGCCCGAGAGCACGAGGCGATCGAGCGCGGCATCAAGCCGGACGGTGTTGGCGAAGACGGTCGGGGTGACGCCGACCTGCTCGCGGAAGAGCTTGAAGAAATGCGCTCGCGACAGCCCGGCCTCCCGGGCGACACGTGCGAGCGCGCCCTCATGGGCGGGATGGGCCTCGATCAGGCGCTGCGCCCGCGCCACCCGCCGGTCGAGCACGCTTTCCGGCGCGACATGCAGCAGGGCGGAGGCGAGGTCCTGTCCGATCGGCTCGCTCGAGGCCTGGGCCAGAGCCATCAGCACTGGTGCCAGATTGAGGTCGCGATGCGCCGACAGCAGCATCTCGACCGCCTCGTCGCGCCAGGAGGCGAGTTCGCGGGTGATCACCAGCTCGGACGCCGGGAAGGCGAGCGCGCCAGGCGGCATCATGGTCTGGGCCGCGAGCCATTCGGGCTTGAGATAGACGACGAGGAAGAGGCCGAGCGCGCCCGCCCGTTCCGGCTGGAAATTGTGCGGCTCCCACGGGTTGATCGCCACACCCATGAAGGGGTCGACCAGCGTGGTGCGGCCATTCACGGTGACGAGGCCGCGCGATCCTTCGAGAAAGAAGATCAGATGGGCCTCGCGGTGGGCGTGCAGCACCAGCGGGCGGTCGAGATCGTAGATCGCGACGCGGCCGAAGGGACCGTGGCAGACCGCAACTGCGCGACTCATGATGCCTCGCGAAAGTAGGTCCGACGCAGGAAGCTGGGCCTCGTCGGGCAAGCCGCCGGCTTGGCACCGCGAGATCCGCTCGCAGGCGCCGGGGGTCGGGACGTCACGGAAGCGGAGGGGGCACGCATTGGCGCGGGTCCCCTCCATCAGGCGCTCGCGCGCCCTATTTCTTGCATTCCGGATTGGTCCGGGACGGCAGGCCGATCGCCTTGAACGCCTCCAGCGAGAGGCCCAGCGTCTGCGTCACGTCCGGCACGGCGCGCACGAACTTGTTGGTCAGATCGCCATTGGGCAGCTCGGCGACCTCGGTGATGAAGGTCGTGGCGATCGCCTGCCGGTTGTCGTCGAGCCGGATCTTGCCGTTGGGCGCATTCAGCTCGACCTTGGCCAGCTCGGCGCGCAGCTTGGCGCCGCCATCCGAGAGGTCGCCCTTGACCTTGTCCATCGCGATCGAGAGCGCCATCACGGCGTTGTAGTAGTTGGTCGCGAAGAGCGAGGGGCTGGCGAAGCGCTTGTCGGCCGGGAACGCCTCCTGATAGGTCTTGACCCAGGCCTTCCAGCGCGGATCGTCCCAGGCGTCGGCGACGCCGCCGGAGGAGGGCGTGCCGACCAGAAGGCGCTTGGCGGCGCCCTTCGACGACAGCACGGTCTGGTCGACCATGATCGAGCCGCCGATGAACTTCGCCTTGCCGCCGGTCTGGCTGTACTGGTTCAGGAAGTTGACCGCGTCACCGCCGCCCAGGCCGAGGAAGACGGCGTCGACATCGTCGGGGATGTTGGCGATCACCGAGCCGAAATCCTTGGTGCCGAGCGGCACCCACTGGCGCTGGACAATCTCGCCGCCCGCCCGGCAATAGCCGATCGCGAAGCCGAAGACCTGCGTATAGGGGAAGGAGTAGTCCTCGGCGATCACCGAGATCTTCTTGAAGCCCTTGTCCTTCAGCACGTATTCGCCGAGACCGGCCATCCACATCGCGCCGTCGCTGTTGAAGCGGAAGAAGTTCGGCGAGGGATTGACGAAGGTCGTCTCGAGCGCGCCCGACGAGCCGTTGACCATGACGAGGTTCGGCACCGTCTTGCTGTAGTCGCGCATGGCGATGCCTTCGGAGCCCGACAGCGGCCCGATGATGAGCTGCACCTTGTCCTGCTCGACCAGCTTGCGGGCCGCACGCAGTGCGGAATCCGGGCTGGCGTCGGTCGCGGTGATGATGAGCTCGAATTCGCGTCCGGCGAGCTTGTTGCCGAGCTCCTTGGCCGCGATCTGGACGCCGCGGACGCCGTCTTCACCGCCGGACGTCAAAGCGCCCGACAGTGTCGCCATCACACCGATCTTGAGTTTTTCCTGGGCATGCGCGGCCGGTGCAGCCGCGACGAAACAGGCCGCGACAGCGGCCGCAAGCGTCTTGCGCATCGTAGTCCTCCCTGCGTGCTGGCCGCGCCGAAGGTTCTGACGGCGAAGCCGGTGGCGGCTTTTGGATCCGCTCTAAACACACGGTAACATAGCGCCGGACGCTGCCAAGGCCGCGGATATTGCGCTGGGTCTGCTTTTTGGCTGCTGCCATCGCCCCTGAGGCGCTGTGCCCGGCAGCCTCGCGCACCTTCCGTTCGCAGCCGGTATGACCACGAGGGCGCCCCCCTGGAGCTTCAGCTCCAGGGGGGCGGGGGATTGATGAGCTCGCCGGGCCTTGCAGCTGTGGCTTACCGGCAGATGGTCTTGTAGCCGACGACGATGGTCTCGCCCGAGTAGCGGTCGAAGCGCTTGATCGGCTTCTCGAAGCACTCCTCCTCGGCCTCGACGAAGCGCACTGGGCGCTGGTGACCGTAATCAGCCCGACGCACGTCGCGATCATGGAAGCTGCGGTGGCGAGGCTCGGCCGCACGGGCCTGGTTGCTGATGATCGCCGCGCCGATGAGGGCACCGGTGACACCGAGCAGGGCCCCGGCGACGGCCGTCTTGCGGCTGTGCTGCTTGACCGGCTTGACCTCGAAGCCGCGATCGGAGGCAGACGCGCTGGAGACGAAGGAACCGCTGATCATGGCGACGGTCAGGGCGGCGGCGACGGTCTTGGTGAAGCTCTTGGTCATGACGCTCATCCTCTGGCTGGGCGGCGATCCGTTCGCCGATGAATTGACCCTAGAGCCAGGCCCATCGGTGCGCTGTTCCCG
>NZ_JAUYTP010000070.1 GCF_030695125.1 Allobosea sp.
GGTCAGCGCTTCCTTGGCGTCGCGCGCCTTGGTCAGCAGGAGCCGCATGTCGCCCGCCGACAGCGGCTGGAAGCGGCCCTGCTCGACGATCCAGCAGAACACGCGCTGGTCGAAGTCGTCGCCGCCCAGCGCCGAGTCGCCGTTGGTGGCGAGCACTTCGAACACGCCCTTCGAGAGTTTGAGGATGGAGATATCGAAAGTGCCGCCGCCGAGGTCGTAGACCGCGTAGATGCCTTCGGAGGCATTGTCGAGGCCGTAAGCAATCGCCGCCGCGGTCGGCTCGTTCAACAGGCGCAGCACGTTGAGGCCGGCCAACTGCGCGGCATCCTTGGTGGCCTGGCGCTGGGCGTCGTCAAAGTAGGCCGGCACGGTGATGACCGCGCCGACGAGTTCGCCGCCCATTGCGGTTTCGGCGCGCTGGCGCAGGGTTTTCAGGATTTCGGCCGAGACCTCGACCGGGCTTTTGACACCGGCAGCGGTTCTCAACTGCACCATGCCCGGCGCATCGACGAAGCGGTACGGCAGGCTGGCGATGTCGTCGATGTCGGCAATGCCGCGCCCCATGAAGCGCTTCACCGAGGTGATGGCATTGTGCGGATCGCGGTTTTGCGCGGCCTGCGCGGCATACCCCACCTCAATCTCACCGCTGGCACAGTAGCGCACCACCGAGGGCAACAGCGAATGACCGGCCTCGTCGTCCAGCACCACGGCGAGACCTGAGCGCACCGTGGACACCAGCGAATTGGTCGTACCCAGGTCGATGCCCACCGCCAGGCGGTGCTGGTGCGGGGCGGTGGACATGCCGGGTTCGGCGATTTGCAACAGGGCCATGTTCAGGGTTCCAGTTCTTCGTAGACGTCGCCGACTTCGGCGATGAGCTTGTCCATGAAACGCAGCTGGCGCACGGCCTCGCAGGCCGCCGCATAATCATGCGCAGTGTCGATCAGTTCGGCCAGCAGCGCCTCGATCCGACGATGTGCGCTGCGCAGGTCGTCGGTCAGGGCATCCAGCGCTTCCGTACTGTTGCCGGCGCGCGCCTCGTCGATGGCTTCACGCCATTCCATCTGCTGCATCAGAAAGGCCGGCGCCATTTTGGTGTTGCTGGCATCGAACGCATCGATGCCCTGCAGCTTCAGCAAATACACGCCGCGGCTCACCGGATGCTTGAGCGTCTGATAGGCCTCGTTCGCTTGGGTTGCCCACTGCATCGCCACCCGCTGTTCGGCATCCGGCTGTGCAGCAAAGCGGTCCGGGTGCACCGTGTTCTGCATTTCGCGGTA
>NZ_JAUYTP010000002.1 GCF_030695125.1 Allobosea sp.
TGCGGGCGGTAGTTCGTGAAGAACGGGGTGTGGCGACCGCCCTCCTCCTTGGTCAGGATGTAGGCCTCGGCCTTGAACTTGGTGTGCGGCTTGACCGAGCCCGGCTTGCACAGGATCTGCCCGCGCTCGACGTCCTCGCGCTTGGTGCCGCGCAGCAGCGCGCCGATGTTGTCGCCGGCCTGGCCCTGGTCCAGCAGCTTGCGGAACATCTCGACGCCCGTGACCGTCGTCTTGACCGTGTCCTTCAGGCCGACGATCTCGATTTCCTCGCCGACCTTGACGATGCCGCGCTCGACGCGACCCGTCACCACCGTGCCGCGACCCGAGATCGAGAACACGTCCTCGACCGGCATCAGGAACGGCAGGTCCAGCGGACGCGCCGGCTGCGGGATGTACTCGTCGACCGTCTTCATCAGCGCCAGCACGGCGTCATGGCCGATGGTCTTGTCGCCGTTGTCGAGCGCAACCTTCGCCGAACCCTTGGTGATCGGGATGTCGTCGCCGGGGAAATCGTACTTCGACAGAAGCTCGCGGATCTCCATCTCGACGAGCTCGAGCAGCTCGGCGTCGTCGACGAGATCGACCTTGTTCATGAACACCACCAGCGCGGGCACGCCGACCTGGCGGGCGAGCAGGATGTGCTCGCGGGTCTGCGGCATCGGGCCGTCGGCAGCCGACACGACCAGGATCGCACCGTCCATCTGGGCGGCGCCCGTGATCATGTTCTTCACATAGTCGGCGTGGCCGGGGCAGTCGACGTGGGCATAGTGACGCGCCGCCGTCTCGTACTCGACGTGAGCGGTCGAGATCGTGATGCCGCGGGCCTTCTCCTCGGGGGCCTTGTCGATCTGGTCATAGGCCGTGAACGTAGCCCCGCCCGACTCAGCCAGGATCTTCGTGATCGCAGCCGTCAAAGACGTCTTGCCATGGTCGACGTGACCAATCGTTCCAATGTTGCAATGCGGCTTCGTGCGAGCGAATTTCTCTTTGGCCATCGTAGCCTCCGTCAGTCAAATCGTTGTTGCGTGAAGAGCAGGTCGGGCTGGTGATCAGGCGTATTTGGCCTGGACCTCGGCGGCCACCGCCGACGGAACCTGCTCGTAGTGATCGAATTGCATGGTGTAGTTGGCGCGGCCCTGGCTGAAGGACCGCAGCTGGTTGACGTAGCCGAACATGTTGGCGAGCGGGACCATCGCATTCACGACGACCGCGTTGCCGCGCATGTCCTGGCCCTGGATCTGGCCACGACGCGAGTTCAGATCGCCGATGACCGAGCCGGTGTAGTCTTCCGGGGTCACGACCTCGACCTTCATGATCGGCTCGAGCAGCACGGAGCCGCCCTTCTGCAGACCTTCACGCAGCGCGGCGCGCGACGCGATTTCGAAGGCGAGAGCCGACGAGTCGACCTCGTGGAAGGCGCCGTCGATCAGCGTGACCTTGACGTCGACCACCGGGAAGCCGGCGATGACGCCCGAACCGATAACCGAGTTGAGGCCCTTTTCGACGCCGGGGATGTATTCCTTCGGAACCGTACCGCCGACGACCTTCGACTCGAACTCGAAGCCCTTGCCCGTCTCGTTGGGCTCGATCACCAGCTTGACGCGGGCGAACTGCCCGGTGCCGCCGGTCTGCTTCTTGTGGGTGTAGTCGACGTCGACCTTCTTGGTCAGCGTCTCGCGATAGGCCACCTGCGGCGCGCCGATATTGGCGTCCACCTTGTAGGTCCGGCGCAGGATGTCGACCTTGATGTCGAGATGCAGCTCGCCCATGCCCTTGAGAATGGTCTGGCCGCTCTCCTGGTCGGTCGAGACGCGGAAGGACGGATCCTCGTTGGCGAGCTTGGCCAGAGCGAGGCCCAGCTTCTCCTGGTCGGCCTTGGACTTCGGCTCGATCGCGATCGTGATGACCGGCTCGGGGAATTCCATGCGCTCAAGGATGACGGCCTTGATCGGATCGCACAGCGTGTCGCCGGTGCGGACGTCCTTGAGGCCGGCCAGGGCGACGATGTCGCCGGCAAAAGCCTCCTTGATGTCCTCGCGGTTGTTCGCGTGCATCAGCAGCATGCGGCCGACGCGCTCTTTCTTGTCGCGGGTCGAGTTGACCACGCCCTGGCCGGTCTCGACCTTGCCGGAATAGACGCGGCAGAAGGTGATCGTGCCGACGAACGGATCGTCCATGATCTTGAAGGCGAGCATGGAGAAGGGATCCTCGTCCGTCGGGTGACGAACGGTCTCTTCCTCGGTCTTGAAGTCGATGCCCTTGATCTCGCCGCGATCCACCGGGGACGGCAGGAAGTCGACGACCGCATCAAGAAGGGGCTGCACACCCTTGTTCTTGAAGGCCGAACCGCAAAGCACGGGATGGAAAGCGCGACGCTGCACGGCGGTGCGGACGAGACGACGCAGCGTCTCGGCATCCGGCTCGACGCCGTCGAGATAGGCTTCCATCGCCGCATCGTCCATATCGACGGCGGCTTCGATGAGCTTGCCACGATACTCGGTCGCCTTGGCCAACAGATCGGCGGGGATCTCCTTCTCCTCGAAGGAAGCGCCCAGCGCTTCGCCGTTCCAGACGATCGCCTTCATCTTGATCAGGTCGATGACGCCGGCGAAATCCGACTCGGCGCCGATCGGGATCTGCAGGCAGACGGGCTTGCCGGCAACGCGATCGATGATGTCCTGGACGCAGCGATAGAAATCGGCGCCGGTCTTGTCCATCTTGTTGACGAACACGACACGCGGCACGTCATACTTGTCGGCCTGGCGCCAGACGGTCTCGGTCTGGGGCTCGACGCCCTGGTTGCCGTCGAGCACGCAGACGGCACCGTCGAGCACGCGCAGGCTGCGCTCGACTTCGATGGTGAAGTCGACGTGGCCGGGGGTGTCGATGATGTTCAGGCGATGCTCGCGCCACAGGCAGGTGGTCGCGGCAGACGTGATCGTGATGCCACGCTCCTGCTCCTGCGCCATCCAGTCCATGGTGGCGGCGCCGTCATGGACTTCGCCGATCTTGTGCGACTTGCCCGTGTAGAACAGGATGCGCTCGGTCGTCGTCGTCTTCCCGGCATCAATGTGAGCCATGATGCCGAAGTTGCGATAACGGTCGATAGGATGGGAACGAGCCATGAGAATGCTTTCGTCTTTCCGGAGTGTCTGAGACGATTACCAGCGATAATGCGAGAAGGCGCGGTTGGCTTCCGCCATCCGGTGCGTGTCTTCACGCTTCTTGACCGCGTTGCCACGGTTGCTGGCCGCATCCATCAGCTCCGAGGAGAGACGCTCGACCATGGTCTTGTCGTTGCGGCCGCGAGCGGCCGTGATCAGCCAGCGGATCGCCAGCGCCTGGCGGCGCTCGGTGCGAACCTCGACCGGAACCTGATAGGTGGCGCCGCCGACGCGACGCGAACGCACCTCGATCGCCGGAGCGACGTTTTCCAACGCGCTCTTGAAGACGGCGAGCGGGTCGCTCTTCATCTTGGACTCGATGATGTCGAAGGCACCGTAGACGATCCGCTCGGCGGTCGACTTCTTGCCCTCATACATGACCGAGTTCATGAACTTGGTCACGATGATGTCGTGGAACTTCGGATCGGGAATGATCTCACGCTTTTCAGCGCTATGGCGGCGGGACATCGTCTAGTCTCCGGTCAAATTTTCAACGCTGCGAACCGGCCCGGGCTTCAATGCCCCTGCCGGTCAGGCAGAAATTACTTCGGACGCTTGGCGCCGTACTTCGAACGGCGCTGCTTGCGGTTCTTGACGCCCTGGGTGTCGAGCACGCCGCGCAGGATGTGGTAGCGCACGCCGGGAAGATCCTTGACGCGGCCGCCGCGGATCATGACCACGGAGTGCTCCTGAAGGTTGTGGCCCTCACCCGGAATGTAGCCGATCACCTCGAAGCCGTTGGTCAGGCGCACCTTGGCGACCTTACGCAACGCCGAGTTCGGCTTCTTCGGCGTCGTCGTGTAGACGCGCGTGCAGACGCCGCGCTTCTGCGGGCAGGACTCGAGCGCCGGAGCGGTGTTGCGCGCCTTGACGGGCGAACGCGGCTTGCGAATGAGCTGGCTGATTGTCGGCATTCTGGCCTCTCGCTCCCATTGAGCGTTTGGAAATCGCAAAAATCTCGGACCAGCCCGGTCGTTGCCATGACACAAACGAAGCCGCGCCATCGGCTCCCGGTTAGGGGCCTCAGGCGCGCTCGCCAGCAGAGGAACACGGGTTGCCCCGCATTCTTGCATCTTGCCATGTCGTCAATCGACGCTGGAGTTCCGGTGGAGTTTCGGCCGCGAAATTCGCCAGCAACAAAGGCTTAAGGCGACATACGTGTCCGACAACCACCGACAGTGGCGCGCTTATGACTCGGGGATAGATTCGCGTCAAGCCCGATAATCTCAAAACGAGCCGTGAACGAGCCGTTTGAGCGCGATCGCCGCGGGGGATCGGGCGTCCGCGAGTTCGAGGGCGACCTCGAAATGGTTTAGCCCGTCGCCTTCGAGCCTGGCAAGCGGCCCACCGCTCTTCTCCACTTCCAGGGCGAAGGCCACGCCCTGACGCCGGAACTCGGGACTTTCCGCCTCGCCCATGCCAACGATGACGGGGCAGCGCAACCGTGGGACATGCAGGATCGGGCTCAGCCGATGAACCTCGTGGTCGTCGAGCTCGATATAGAGCCGCCGTGAGCTGAGCATGACCGGCTCCAGATCATAGCTGCCGCTGAGGCAAAGCCCCCCTGTCAGCACGTCGGGCGGCAGTCCCCGCTCCTCCCAGTCCGTCGTCAGCAAGACGGCTGCCAGATGCGCGCCAGAGGAATGGCCGGAGATGGTGATCCGATGCGGGTCGCCCCCATGCGCGACAGCGTGCCGGTGCGCCCAGGCGACGCACGCGCTGACCTGGGCGACCATCTCCGGCAGGCGCACGTCCGGCAGGTTGCTGAAGCCGGGCACGATCACATGGGCGCCGCTGGCGACCAGGGGCGGCGCGACGAACGAGGCGTCGCATTTGTCCAGGGCGCGCCAGGCGCCGCCGTGAAGATGGATGTGGATCGGGGCCCGGTCGCCTTCGGCCAGGAACAGGTCGAGTCGCTGATCGCGATGGGGCCCATAGGCGATGTCTGGGATATGACGGGTGGAGACGCGGGCCTGCGCGCTCGCCTCACCATATCGGGCGATCATCGCCGCCGCGTTGGCGGCCCAGACCCGCTGGTCGTAGCTACGATCGAGTTCGTCCTGCGTGTAGTCGAGATAGACAGGCTTGGATCCTGGGGTGGCCGGCATCGCTCAGTCGATCTTCACGCCGAGATCGGCGATCAGCTTGGCCCAGTGGCTGCGCTCGGCGGCCATCTTCGCGACGAAGGCCTCCCCGAACAGCGGCTGAACCACCACGCCGATGTCACGCAAACGCTGGATGAACCTCGGCTGCGCGAGGGTGTTGCCGAGTTCCTGCGCCAGCCGTCTCTCGATCGGGCCGGGAAGGCCTGCAGGGGCGAACAACCCGATCCAGGCCGAGGCGATCACGCCGGGCGCTCCCGCCTCCGCCATGGCCGGGATGTCCGGCACGATGGCCGAGCGCGCCGGCGCCGCCACCGCCAGCGCCCTCACCGCCCCCGACTGGAGATGGCTGAGGACGTCCGGCACCAGCGGGAACATCACCTGCAACTGGCCCGACAGCAGATCGGTGATCGCAGGCGCCTGACCGCGATAGGGGACATGCGTCATCGACGCGCCGGTCCGTGCCTTGAACAGCTCGGCGGCCAGATGCGTCGGGGACCCGATGCCAGACGATCCGAAGCTCAGCCTGTCGGGCTGCGCCTTGGCATAGGCGACCAGCTCCGCGACAGTGCGGACAGGCAGATCCTTGCTGACAACGAGGACATTGGGCGCTTCCCATACCAGCCCGATCGGCGTGAAATCGGTTACCGCGTCGAAGCCAGGCCGGCGGTACAGGCTGCCATTGATGGTTTGCGTGCCATTGGTGCCGATGAACAGCGTGTAGCCATCCCCCGGGGAACGCGCCGCATCGGTTGCGGCGAGGTTGCCGCCCGCGCCGAGCTTGTTCTCCACCACTGTCCCCTGCCCGAGCGCCTCGCGGAACGCTTCACCGATCAAGCGGGCCGAGACGTCGGCGCTGCCGCCCGCCGGGAACGGGACTACGATGCGGACAGGCCGGGAAGGCCAGGCCTGGGCAGAGGCCGGGCCCTTCACCAGCGCCGCGCCGGCGCCCCCGAGCAGAGCGAGGCAGTTGCGGCGGTTCAGCATCGTCTCGTCCTCGCGATCGGGAAATGACGATCGAGACTAGGCACTCACTCTCGGCGCGCGCCATTGCATTTTCTCACGGGGCTCATAACCATTGGGTATGAGTTTCGAGCATCGGACGGTGGCATCCTTCCTCGCGATTGCACGCTTGGGCAGCATCGGCAAAGCCGCCGATGCGCTGGGCCTTTCGCAGCCGGCCTTGAGCCGCAAGATCGCCGGGCTCGAGAAGAAGCTCGGCGTGCCCCTGTTTGCGCGCCATGCCGGCGGGATGGAACTGACCGTCTATGGCCGGAGCCTGCTGCCGCGCGCGGAGACGATCGCGCTGGAGGCCGAGAGGGCGAGGGACGAGATCGACCAGTTGCGCGGCGCCGGACGTGGGCTGGCCCGCATCGGCGTCGTCCCGAGCGCCACGACGACGGTGTTGTCCTTCGCCGTCAACCGGCTCGTCAGCCAGTCACCGGCCTGTCTGATCCACATTCGCGAGGGCACCGGCGAGCAGCTTCTGCAGGCGCTCGGCCGCGGCGAAGTCGATCTCGTCGTTTCGGGTCGCCGCGACGAACCGATCGATGCCGGGCTGGTCGCGACCCCCTTCTACGATGATGACGTCGGCGTCGTCGCCTCCGCCACACATCCGCTCTTGGCGGAAGGCCGGCCGCCCGCAGACGTCAGCGATCTGCTCGCCTTTCCCTGGGCGATGCCCCCGAAGGGCAACATCGTCACCTCCGGTTTCAGGGACATGTTCCTGCGCCACGGCGTCGAGCCTCCGCGACCCAGCGCCGAAACCAGCTCGATCCATGTCCTGACCACGCTCGTCGCCGCGACCAGCTTTCTGACGGTCCTGCCCCATGATGTGGTTCGACGTGAGGTCGATGCCGGCCGGCTGAACTATCTCGCCGGCCCTGGCCTCGTCTGGCGCCGCAGCCTCGTTATCATCCGGCGTCGAAGCGGATCGCTGCCTCCCGTGACCGCGATCTTCCTCGACGAGCTGCGCAGGGCCGCCGCGATGCGCCTGCCCCCTTGATCCCGTGGCCATGAAAAAGGGCCGCCCCGAAGGACGGCCCTGATCCATGCATCGCGATCTCGCGCGCGGAGCCTACTCCGCTGCGGGCAGCGCCGCTTCGACAGCCTTGGCCGCAGCCTTGGCCGCGGAGGCCGCCGCCTTGGCGGCAGCGTCCGCCTTCTGACCGACGATGAGATCGTCGCGACGCGTCGCCACCTGCTTGATGCGGGCGACCTGCGCGCCGGTGCCGGCCGGGATCAGCGAGCCGACGATGACGTTCTCCTTGAGGCCTTCCAGCGTGTCGTACTTGCCGTTGACCGCCGCTTCCGTGAGGACGCGGGTGGTCTCCTGGAACGACGCCGCCGAGATGAACGAGCGGGTCTGCAAGCTCGCCTTGGTGATGCCGAGCAGCACGGGGACGCCGGAGGCCGGCTTCTTGCCCTCTTCCTTCATCTTCGCGTTGATCTCCTGCAGCTCGATCCGGTCGATCTGGTCGCCGGTCAGGATGTCGGTGTCGCCGCCATCCGTGATCTCGACCTTCTGCAGCATCTGCCGGACGATCGCCTCGATGTGCGTGTCGTTGTTGCCCACGCCCTGGAGGCGATAGACCTCCTGGATCTCGTTCACCAGATAAGCCGCCAGCTCCTCGACGCCCTTGATCGCCAGGATGTCGTGCGGGGCCGGGTTGCCGTCGAGGATGTAGTCGCCCGTCTCCACGACGTCGCCGTCCTGGAGATGGATGTGCTTGCCCTTGGGGATCAGGTACTCGAGCCCCTCGGAACCGTCATGCGGCGTCAGCGTGACGCGACGCTTGTTCTTGTAGTCCTTGCCGAAGCCGATCACGCCCGACTTCTCGGCGATGATCGCGGCATCCTTCGGACGACGGGCCTCGAACAGCTCGGCCACCCGCGGCAGACCGCCGGTGATGTCGCGGGTCTTGGCCGAGTCGGTCGAGACACGCGCCAGCACGTCGCCGGCCTTGATCGAGGCGCCGGGCTCCATCGAGATGATGCCCTCCACCGGCAGGATGTAGCGGGCCTCGCCGCCACGGGCGAGCTTCGCCACCTTGCCGTCGGGCCCATGCACGGTCAGCGCCGGGCGCAGATCCGAGGTCCGGGCCGAGCCACGCCAGTCGATGACGACGCGCTTGGAGATACCCGTCGCCTCGTCGGTCGTCTCGGTGATCGACATGCCGTCGACCAGATCCTCGTAACCGACGGTGCCGTCGACCTCGGCCAGGATCGGGCGGGAATAGGGATCCCACTCGATCAGGCGCTGGCCGCGCTTGACCTTGTCGCCCTCGTCGACCCGCAGCTTCGAGCCGAACTGGACGCGATGGACCGCGCGCTCAGCCCCATCGGGCCCGACGATCACGATGGCGATGTTGCGCGCCATGGCGATCAGGTCCCCGTCCGAATTGCGGGCGAGGTTGCTGTTGCGGATCTTCACCGTGCCTTCGAAGTTCGACTCGGTGAAGGACTGGTCGGCGATCGTCGCCGCGCCGCCGATGTGGAAGGTGCGCATGGTGAGCTGCGTACCCGGCTCGCCGATCGACTGCGCCGCGATGACGCCGACGGCCTCGCCCATGTTGACGGGCGTGCCACGGGCCAGATCGCGGCCGTAGCAGGTCGCGCAGAC
>NZ_JAUYTP010000006.1 GCF_030695125.1 Allobosea sp.
GACGACCTTCTCGCCCTGCTGCGCGTGGCTGTCGGCGCCCTCGGCCATGCCGGTGGCCTGGGCGGCGTCCGACGCCGTCTTCTTCACCGTGCCGGCGAAGGCGCCGAGCTGGTTGGTCGCCATCGAGACGGCGTTGCTCTCCTCGCTGGTGCGCTCGGCCAGATCGGTGACGCCGTCGAGGATCTCGGTCGTGGCGCTGCGGACCGCCGCGACCGTCTCCGAGAGCTTGGCCAGCGTGCTCTCGAACTCGTCGGCCAGCGCATTGGTGCCGTTCTTCAGCTCCGCGAAGGCGCCCTGATACAGCCCCTCGATGCGGGTCGAAAGATGGCCCGCCGAGAGCTCGGCGAGCACGTCGCAGGTTTCCGACAGACCGCCCTGCACCGTCTCCAGCAATTCGTTGACCGAACCGGCGAGCGCGTTCAACTCGGCATCCGTGAAGTTCGCCTGCACGCGGCGACTGAAATCGCCGGCCGCGGCGGCAGCCACGACCTCGCCGAAGGCGGCGCCGAGTTCCGCCATCATCTCGCGACGCTGTTGCAGGGCCGCCGCATCGTCCTCGATCTTGGCAGCCTCGGCGGCGCGCAGCGCCACCGCATTGTCGCGGAAGAGCAGCACGCTCTTCGAGATGTCGGAGATCTCGTCGTTGCCCTTGGTGTCGACCACCGTCTCCAGCGCCCCATCGGCAATCGCACGCGTCGCCGCCCAGAGCCGGTTCAGGCGCCCGATGATCGCAGGGCGGACATAGAGCAAGGCCAGCACGAGCGCGATCAGCAGCGAGCCGACGCCGATCGCGCCCAGCCACATCTTGCTCTGCTCGATCAGATTTGCCGTCGAGGCATTTGCGGCCACCGCGCTGGAGCGGGCGGCTGTGACCAGCTTGTCGATTTCCGCGCGCATCGCGGCCGCAGCCTGGTCGATGTCGAGGACGCGGGCATTGATCGCCTCCTGCGTTTCGATGTCGCGCTGGCGCATCGCGACCACGCCGCGCGGCCCTTCACCCAAGGCGATGACGGCGTCGATCACGCGGGTCCGCGCCTCGTTGGGCATGATCTTGTCGGCGGCGGCCATGTCCTTCTCGATCCGCAGCACGACCGCCTTGAGACGCTCGCGCGCGAGCCCCAGTCGCGACTGGTCCGCCATCTGGTCAACCTCGCGCAGCAGGCCGATCAGTTCGTTGACCTGCGCTTCGAGCTTGCGCGCCAGGTCGAAGGCCGGAAACTCGACGTCGTTGATCGCCTTCAGGGCCTCGTCGAGCCGCCCTCCCTCCAGCCCCTTGACGCTTTCGATGCCGAGCACGACGTTGAACTGGCGCTCATCGGCCTCGCCGCCGACCACCTTGACGAAGTCTTCGCGCACCTTGTTCAGCTGTTCGACGGCGGCAGCCATCTGCGCGGCGTTGCGCAGCCGGGTTCCGGTCAGGTCGTTGATGTCGTTGATCCGCAGCGAAAGATCGTCGATCGCCTTCTGCACCGGCTTCATGTCGACGCCGCCGATCTTGCCGACGGCCCGGATCAGTTCGAACTGCTTGGCCTCGATCGTGTCCAGTTCCGTGGTCAGGCGGGCGCGTTGCTGCACCGTCTGCACGTTCATGAAGCGCGGTGCGAGCGCGGTCGACTGCGTCCCGACCTGGGAGAGTTCGAGCACGAGTTCGACCGTAGGCATCTTGTGCTCGACCATCTCGCCGACCGTGGCGTTGATCCGGTCATAGGACAGCCAGGCCACCGCGGAGGCGACGATCGTCAGCGTGGTCAATGCGCCGAGCGCGGCATAGATGCGCGCGGCGATGCCGATGCGCCGCGGCGCGCGCAGGCGCGCCGGTGTCTTGGCCTTCGTCATGTCACTCTCCGAATTACGACGCGGCAGATGCTGCTCAGGCGGACAGAGAGCTGACCGACTTGAAGGTGCCGTCCGATCCGATGACCGTCAGGTAGACGTCGTCGGAGCCGCGGTTGTCATTGGGGCCGAAGGTCATCTTGAAGCCGCCGAAATCAAAGGAGCCATTGGTCAGCGCCTCCATGACAGCCTTGCGGGTCGGGGCCTTGCCGGCCTTTTCGAGAGCGGCAAGGACGGTGCGCCCGACGAGATAGCCTTCCAGCGAAACGAAGCCCGGCTTCTTGTCCTTGGCGTCGCTGGCCGCGAGAGCCGCCTGGTAGGCCTTGACCACGGGGATCGACGCATCCGTCGGCAGCGGCACGACCTGCGTGACATAGACGCCGGCGCCCGCATCGCCGAGTTCGGCAGCCAGCGCATCGGAGCCGACAAAGGAGATGTTCATGAACACCGGCGTGAACTTCACCTGCTTGCACAGCTTGATGAACTCGGCGCAGGGCTTGTAGGGGCCCACCATCACCACGGCTTCCGGATTGGCCTTGCGGATTTCCAGCAGTGCCGACCGGACCGCGATCGTGTTGCGCTCGAAGGTGCCTTCGGCGACGAGGCTCATCTTGCGCGCGTCCATCGCCTTCTTGACGCCGGCGAGGCCGGCGCGGCCGAACGCGTCGTCCTGATAGAAGATCGCGATCTTGGTGAAGCCCTTGTCCTTGACGAGGCGCTCGATCCAGACCTCGGTCTCCTGGAAGTAGGAGGCGCGCACATTGACGACATGCGGCAGATAGGGATCGCGCAGGCCCTCGGCGCCGGTGAAGGCTCCGATGAACGGCAGCCCGGCCTCCTTCGCGATCGGATGGGCGGCCATCGCCGTCGGCGTGCCGACAGGACCGACCAGCGCGAAGACATCCTTGGCGATCAGGGCCTTGGTCGCATCGATCGACTTGCCGGGCTCGTAACCGTCGTCCTGCGTCAGAAGCTCGATCTTGCGACCCCCGACGCCACCCTTGGCATTGGCTTCCGCGAAGGCGGCGGTGAGTCCATCGCGCATGCCCAAGCCCAGCGCGCTGGCGGGCCCCTCGAACACGGCCGCCTGGCCGAGCACGATCTTGTCGGCCATCACGCCGGTCTCTGCGAAGGCGCGGCCGGGCAGCAGCGCGGCGGTGGAGGCGCAGGCAAGGCCAGTCAGGACGTCACGACGATTGATCATGAAAGGATCCCCCGGATTTTTTCTTGAGCGGACAGTTGGGTTAGGCCAGCCGACCGGCAGAATGAGGGAAAGGCACCTAACGAAAGGTTAAGTGACTGGAGTCTTCTGAATCACTGCTGATTTCAACTATTCAGATTTTCTTAGTGTATGCGCGCCCGCCCCTTCAGCACGCGCCAATAAAAAGATCGTCACAAGCAGGCTGAACTTTCGACAGAAAGATCTTCAGCCGCAACAAGGGCGTCCACCATGACGTTGCGCCGCCGTCGCGCGATACTGCGATCCGACGCAGCGCACGGGGCAATCGCGCTGGCGCCTCGGGCGTTCGGCGCTTCCAACGCGCGCTCGACCCGCTTGCCTCAAAAGGACGCAGCGCCTGCCGCCGGCGGCGCGCCTAGGCCGAGCGGACCAGTTCGGGAACCGGCCGGGGCCGCCCCTCCTCGTCGATCGCCACGAAGGTGAAGGTCGCGTCGGTCACCTTCTCGTGGACCATCGTGCGGAAGCGCCGGGCCCAGGCCTCGACATGGATCTTCATCGAGGTGCGGCCGACCGACTCGACCTCGGTGTAGACGCTGAGCACATCACCGACCTTTACGGGCCGGATGAAGGTCATCGCATCGACCGCGATGGTGACGACGCGCCCCTGCGCCCGGTCGACGCCGGCGATGCCGCCTGCCGCATCCATGCGCGACATCACCCAGCCGCCGAAGATGTCGCCATTGGCATTGGTGTCGGCCGGCATCGCATTGATGCGCACCGTCAGGTTGCCGCGCGGCGCCTCGTCCTGCGCCACGCCCGCTTCTCTCGTCATCGGCTCAACCCTTGCGCGAATCTCCCGCCATTGGAGCATGCGCCACCGCGCCTGCGCCAGATGGGACGGATGAGCCGATGAGGGGCCGGCTTCAGGCCGCGCCCAGTTCCTTGCGCACCAGCGCCGCGCCGGCCGCCAGCGCCGCGAGCTTGCCATAGGCGACCTCCGACGTCATCGGTGCGAGCCCGCAATTGGTGCAGGGGAAGAGCTTCTCGGGCGCCACGAAGGCGAGAGCGGCGCGGATGGTGGCCGCGACCTCCTCGGGCGTCTCGATCGCGTTGGAGGCGACGTCGATCGCGCCCGCCAGCACGTCCTTGCCGTTGAGCAGCTTGATCAGGTCGAGCGGCACCTTGGAGTTGCGGCATTCCAGCGAGACCTGGTCGATCGAGCTCTTCGCGATCGCCGGGAAGGTCTGCTCGTAATGGCGCCACTCCTCGCCGAGGCTCGCCTTCCAGTCGATATTGGCCTTGATGCCGTAGCCATAGCAGATGTGGACGGCGGTGGTCGCGGTCAGGCCCTGCGCGGCGCGCTCGAGGCAGGCGATGCCCCAGTCCGGGACCTCCTTCATGTAGACGTTGAAGGCGGGCTCATCGAACTGGATGACGTCGACGCCCAGCGCCTGAAGCTCATGCGCCTCCTCGTTCAGCACGGCCGCGAACGCCATGGCGAGGTCCTCGCGGCGGCCGTAATGCTCGTCGGCGATCGTGTCGACGATTGTCATCGGCCCCGGCAGCGTGAACTTCAGCTTGCGCGTGGTGTGGGCGCGGGCGGCCTGCGCCTCCATGCTGTGCACCGGCCCCTTGCGAGTGATCGCGCCGGTCACGGTCGGCACCTCGGCCTCGTAGCGGTTGTTGCGGATGCCCATGATCGTCTTCTTGTCGAAGTCGATGCCGGCGAGATTGGCCAGGAAGCCATGGACGAAATGCACCCGCGCCTGCTCGCCGTCGCCGACGATGTCGATGCCGGCATCCTCCTGCAGCTTGACCGAGAGGATCGTCGCATCGCGCCGGCCCTCCTGCAGCGCCACGCCCTCCAGCTTCCACGGCGCCCAGAGACGCTCGGATTCGGCAAGCCAGGTCGGCTTGGGCAGGCTGCCGGCGATGGTGGTGAACAGCATGGAGGTTTCCTCTGCGGGCTTTTGGTTGCGCCGACATCGGATGCACGAGGCATCGCCGTCAAGTGTAACGATCAGGTCTGCGACACCGATGCCGGGATCACCGCAGCCAAGTACGAGCTTCCTTGACCACCTCCACGCCCTGACTGCTCCGGAGAGATGATGCTCAGGCGGCGACCAGAGGCGCCAGTTCGGCATAGGCCTCAGCCTTGGCAACCTGTTCGCGCGTCAGATCGTAGCTGTTCTGGAGATTGAGCCAGAAGCCGGCCGAGGCGCCGAGCACCCGCTCCAGCCTGATCGCGGTGTCGGCCGTCATGCCGGTCTCAGCCCTCAGGAGCTTGGTGACCCGCGTCGGCGGAACCTTCATGGCGCGCGCGAGCGCTCGGGCCGAAATCCCCATCGGCACGAGGAACTCGTGTTGCAGCATTTCGCCGGGATGGGTCGTGATGCGCGACATCTTGCGCTCTCCCTCAGTGATAGTCCGTGATCTCGATCGCGTGGGCCTGTGTCCCGTCCCATTTGAAGCAGATCCGGTATTGGTCGTTGATCCTGATGCTCCACTGGCCCGAACGATCGCCCTTCAGCGCTTCGAGGCGATTGCCCGGAGGCACACGGAGATCGTCCAGGCGCGTGATGTTCATGACGCGGTCGAGCTTTCGCAGCGCGATCGCCTCGAAGCCTCGCCAGCGAGGATGGCAAATGCCGTCCTCGTAAAGCGCCAGCGTGTGCTTGTCGGCGATCCGCTTCATGCGGACTGTTTCATAGCATGAAACACGAGCGACCGCTATTGCGGGTACCCGGAAGGCGTCAGCGCGAAAATGCGATGCCCGCGCCGTCGGGTCGCCCGATCGGGTTCAGACCGCCGTTGCCGCGGATCCTTCCGGCCGGCGCCGCGCCCGCATCATCAGCCAGCAGACGATCGTCAGGTTGACGAGGTTCCAGGCCAGACCGTTGAGGAAGGCGGCGCGGTAGGAGGCGAACGCATCGAAGATCGCGCCTGAGACATAGCCGCCGAAGGCCATGCCGAGGATCGTCGCCGACATCACGATGCCGATGCGCATGCCGGCCTCGCGCGCCGGCAGATACTCCCGGATGATCACGGCGTACATCGGCACGATGCCGCCCTGGAACAGGCCGAAGATCCCGGTCACGATGAACAGCGAGGTCAGCCCATCGAACCAGAGATACAAGAAAAGCGCCAGCCCCTGCATCAGCGAGCCCAGCGCCAGCGTCGCCGCCCCACCGATCCGGTCGGCGACGAAGCCCGAGCCGATCCGGCTGACGATGCCGAGCGCCAGCATCAGGGACAGCATCTCGGCGCCGCGCGCCACGCCATAACCAAGATCGCCGCAATAGGCGACGATATGGACCTGCGGCATCGCCATCGCCACACAGCAGCAGAACCCCGCGACCGCCAAAAGCCATTGCAGCTGGTTGGCCGAGAGGCCGAGATCGCCGCGCGCACCGGCGCTTGCCGCATCCTGGGCCGCCATGCTCGCCGCAGAGGGGCGCCGCCGGAAGAAGGGCGCGAGCGGCAGCATGATCGCCATCACCGCCAGCCCGATGCCGATATGCGTCGCCCGCCAGCCATGGTTCGCCAGGCCCCAGGTGATCACCTGCGGCCAGATCACGCCCGCCAGATAGCTCCCCGACGCGCCAAAGACGACGGCGAGCCCGCGATGCCGCCGAAACCAGTGCGACAGATCGGCGATCAGCGGCGAGAAGCCCGCCCCGCCGCCGACGCCGATCAGGAAGAGATGCACCAGCGCGAACTGCCAGAGGCTCTGCGCCAATCCGGCCAGCATGTAGCCGGAGCCGAGCAGCAGCGCCCCGCCGACGATCGGCACGATGATGCCGTAGCGGTCGGCGATGCGGCCCATCGCGATGTTGCCGAAGCCGAAGCCCAGCATCACGCAGGTATAGGGCAGCGCGGCGCCCGCCCGCAGCGTCCCGAACTCGGTCTGCACCGAAGGCAGCACCACCACGACCGACCAGGTGCCGACGCAGGCCGCCGTGCCGACCACGAGCGAAACGACCAGCCGCAGCCAGGCATAGGAAGAATCGGGCGCGTAGCGGGGATCGTCAGGGGCCATGTTTCCTCGGCGCGCCGCTGTGGAGAACGGCGTTCTTGCGCACGAGGATTAGGCAGGGCGCAGCGTCACGGCAAGCGCATCCAGAGCAGAGAGGGGCAGCGCCGATGCGCGCATCCTGCCCTCGCAGAAGCGAAACGGGAGCCTCCGTCCGAAGGCGAAAGCTCCCGAAATCACCAGTCGGCGGTGATCAGGCGGCCTTGCGCTCGTGGCGGCCTTCGTTGATCTCCTCGATGATCTTGGCGACGAAGGCCGGCAGATCCTCGGGCTTGCGCGAGGTGACGACACCCTTGTCGGTCACGACCTCGCTGTCTTCCCAGAGCGCACCGGCATTGATCATGTCCTGCTTCATCGTGCCGTAGGACGTCAGGCGGCGGCCCTTGGCGATGCCCGTGTCGATCAGCAGCCAGGGTGCATGGCAGACGGCCGCGACGACCTTCCCCTGCTTGAAGAAGGCCTCGATGAGGGCGAGCGCCTTGGGGTTGCCGCGCAGCGTGTCGGGGTTCATCTGCCCGCCGGGCAGGACGATGGCGTCGTAGGCATCGGCGCTGACCTCGTCGAGCGTCTTGTCGACCTTGACCGCCCGGCCCCAGTCCTTCTGGTCCCAGCCCGTGATCTCGCCGGCATCGGGCGAGACGATATGCACGGTGGCGCCGGCCTCTTTCAGCTTGGCATGGGGCACGTCGAGTTCCGACTGCTCGAAACCGTTGGTGGAAAGGATGAGAATGGTCTTGCCAGAAAGCGCGCTCATGAAGAGCCTCCGTGTTCGGGGTGCAGGTGATGCCCCGACAACCCGCGGATGGCGCGTCCGTTCCCGCGCGAAAACGTCGCTGTGGCCGTGCCAGGACCTACCGGAACACCGCCTCGCCCTGCTGGTCGACGAGTTGCTGGCCCTTGACCAGGGTGAAATCGACAGCCTCCGCCTGTCCCGGGAAGCGGTCGGCCCGGACGAAGCGGTGGCTCTTCACCTCGCCCTCGATCGACTTCTCGACGACGCCGCACAGCTGCCACTGGCCGCCATCCTGATAGGGCGTGGCATGGATGGTGAAGCCGTTATGCTCGATGCTCTTGAGCGGACCGGCCGGCTTGTCGTCGGCCGGCTTGCGGCCACCGAACAGGGATTTCAGGAAGGACACCGGGCTTTCCTCCGACCATGGATGCAAGGATGCTGGCAGACCTATCCGCGCACGCTGCCGCTGCCAAGGCCGACCGCGCCCCTCACCCCGCCAGATGCAGCACGACCTCGCGCCGGTGCGGCCGCGCGCGATGCTCGAACAGATAGATCCCCTGCCAGGTGCCCAGCACCAGCCGGCCGTCCATTACGGGCACGCCCAGCGACACCGGCGTCAGCGCCGCCTTGAGATGGGCCGGCATGTCGTCGGGCCCCTCGGCGCGATGGACGAGATACTCCATCGCCGGATCGTCGGCGGAGGGAACCAGCCGGCGGAAGAACGCGTCGAGATCAACACGCACATCCGGGTCGGCGTTCTCCTGGATCAGGAGCGAGCAGGAGGTGTGCCGCACGAAAAGCGTCAGCAGCCCGGTCGCGATCCCCGCCTGCGCGACAAAATGCACGGCGCGGTCCGTAAATTCGTAGAGGCCTGGCCCGGTCGTGGCGAGGGTGAGGATGGTCCGGCTGATCACGGCTCAGCGCTCGGTGACGGCGAGCTTGGCGCCCAGCGCCACGAAGGCGGCGGCGAAGCCCCGCCGCAGCCAGGCCATCACCGCCGGCCGCGTCACCACCTTGTCGCGCATCGCCGCCGCGAACAGGCCGTAGAGCGCGAAGACCACGAAGGTCATCGCCATGAACACACCTGACAGCTCCAGCATCCGCGCCAGCGGGGCCGCTTCGCCGGCCGCGATGAACTGCGGCAGGAAGGCGACGAAGAAGATCGAGAGCTTGGGGTTGAGCACATTGATCGCGACGCCGTCGCGCAGCACCCGCCAGGCCGAGCGCGGATCGGCCTTGGCCTCGACGCTCAGCGCGCCATGCTCCTGCAGCGTCTGCCAGGCCATGAACAAGAGATAGGCGACGCCGGCATATTTCACGAGGGCGAAGGCGAGCGCGCTGGCATGCAGCAACGCCGCCAGCCCCAGCATCGCCGCCAGCAGATGCGGCACGATCCCCAGCGTGCAGGCAAACGCCGCGAGCAGGCTCGCCCGAGAGCCCCGGGTAAGCCCCGCGGCGATGGTGTAGATCGCGCCGGTACCGGGCGAGGCCACGACGATCAGCGAGGTCAGCAGGAATTCGGGCGACATGGCGGTGGCCTCCGCGGAGCAGCGGCCAGCAAGCCGCAGGGCGGCCGTCAGATCAAGCCCCGCCATCACAGCCCTTGATGGACGCCAATGATCACTTAGGCATTGACCTAAGTATCGATCTGCGCTTGGATCGTCCCATGTCCGCGACGCCCCCCACCCTCGACGACACCTTCCGTGCGCTGGCCGATCCGACGCGGCGCGCGGTGGTGCAGGCGCTGGGTCGGGGGCCGGCCTCGGTCAGCGAACTCGCCCGGCCCTTCGAGATGGCGCTGCCGAGCTTTCTCCAGCACCTCAAGGTCCTGGAGGAAACCGGGCTCGTCACCACCGCCAAGACCGGGCGCGTGCGCACCTGCTCCCTGCGCAGCGAACCTCTGGCCGCCGCCGAAACCTGGCTGGAGGCGCAGCGCAGCCTCTGGACGCTGCGCCTCGACCGGCTCGACGCCCTGGTCCTGCAACTGAAGAACGACGAGGAACGCCCATGACGACCCTGCCCGCCGCCGCCTTCGACCCGGCGCTCGATCTCGAGCTCAAGCGCGAGGTCGCGGTGCCGCCGCATCTGGTCTGGCGCGCCTGGACCGAGCCAGCGCTGCTCCAGCAATGGTTCACGCCCGCCCCCTGGCGCACCACACTATGCGAGATCGACCTGCGCCCCGGCGGCAGGTTCCGCACCGTGATGGAGGGCCCCGATGGCGAGAAGCACGACAACACCGGCTGCTTTCTCGCCATCGTGCCCGAAAAGCTCCTCGTCTTCACCGATGCGCTTGGCCCCGGCTACCGCCCGGTTGGCTCCGGCTTCATGACGGCCTCGATCGCCATCGAACCGACCGCGACCGGAACGCTCTACACGGCCCGCGCCCTGCACAAGGACGAGGCCGGCCGCAAGCAGCACGAGGAGATGGGCTTCCAGCAGGGCTGGGGCACCGCGCTGGATCAGCTGGTGGCGCTGGTGAAGGGGATGTGAGGCGCAAGCTCCCGCACCGCCTCCGGCCACCGATGGTCGCCGGCGTCCCGCTCGCCCGGCGGTCACGATCCCAAACTGTCGAAAATGCCACCGACGTTTGACGCGAGACCTCACCGCCGCCCCCAGCACGCTGCCTGCCATTTCGAGTGTGCCGTCGAGGGCGGCTAAGATGACTCGCCGACACCGTCCGTCGCCGTGCTGCCGGTATCACTCGCGGCGACGGGCTGTTGCTGTAGTTTCTGAGTCTCGGCCTTTGCCCGCGCCGCCTGCACCGCCGCTTCGATCTCCGCCAGATCAGGCTTGTCGATCATCGCCGCCGCCCGTGAACAGCCTCATGCTGCCATCATCTGGAGCCGGAGAATAGGCGGGCCCCCAAAACCCCGTTGGCTGGAGTCGGATGTAGAAATACTATTGGCAAAGCGACGGAGGACAGCCGGATGCAATACGCCTTCATCTGTTTGGCTCTTTGGCTCTTTGCCGCTCCGCCTATGGCATGGGCCAGCGACATCAATCCGATCTGGCGGGCCAATGTCGATGCCGCGTCAGCCAACTCCGTCGAATATGGCGGCAATGGCAAGACGCTGCTCGTCGCCGGCGTGCGCGGCGAGATTACGCTCTGGACTGTGGGCGAGGCCAAACCGCGCCTGCGTTACCTGGGATCGGCTCCCGGCATTCTGGCGGCGCGTTTCGCCGATGGCGGCCGGACGGTCGCGGCGCTCGGCCAGTGGGACCGCAAGCTCTGGCGCTGGCAGGCCGCCACGGCGGCGCCGCTTCCGGCGATCGATCTCGGGTCAGTGATCGGCGCCGACGAACTGCCGATCCGGTTCGATGTCGATGATACCGGCATGCTCGGCTTCGTGGCGAGCCACGTGGCACTGCATCTGATCGCCCTCGACGGTCGCGCACCGCCGCGTCGCATCGCAGCTCCGGAGGCCGAACGTCCCCTCCGTGGCGCCGCCCTCGCGCCGGACGGCCTTTCGGTCTGCGCGATCGACGCCAAGAGTCGAATCCATTGCTACCGCACGGGCAATGGCCAACTCATCGCATCCTTGACCTACGAACTGGACGAGGGCCTGCAATCTGTCGCGCTCTCGCGTGATGGCGGGCTCGCGGCCGGAAACGCGAAAGGCTATATCGCCCGCTGGAAGAGCGCGACGGGCGGTTTCATCGGCACGGCCGGCCCCGGCGAGATCGCCTCGCCCGCCAATGCAGTGGCGACATTCCCGAGTAGGGTTTTCGTCGCAGTCGGCCGTTACGACGGCAGGATCTTCGTCTTTTCGCCCGACCTGGCCAATCGCGCCCCGATCATCGAACTGCTGGGTGCGAAAAGCCCCGTCAAAATGATCGCCATCAACGCCGCAGGACAGCTCGCCGCGGCGGCAGGCCAGGAACTCGTCGTCTGGGACGTCGCGACGGAACTTGCCAGGCGCGGCGCGAAACCCTGATCGCGCCGCCATTCGGATCGCAGACGTCCACCTCAGTTGTCCAGGAAGCTCCTGAGCTTCCGGCTCCGGCTCGGATGCTTCAGCTTCCGGAGCGCCTTCGCCTCGATCTGGCGGATGCGCTCGCGGGTGACGCTGAACTGCTGGCCGACCTCTTCAAGCGTGTGGTCGGTGTTCATGCCGATGCCGAAGCGCATGCGCAGCACGCGCTCCTCGCGCGGGGTGAGCGACGCCAGCACGCGGGTCGTCGTCTCCCGCAGGTTTGACTGGATCGCAGCGTCGATCGGCAGGATCGCGTTCTTGTCCTCGATGAAGTCGCCGAGATGGCTGTCTTCCTCGTCGCCGATCGGGGTCTCCAGCGAGATCGGCTCCTTGGCGATCTTGAGGACCTTGCGCACCTTCTCCAGCGGCATGGCCAGCTTCTCGGCCAGTTCTTCAGGCGTCGGCTCGCGGCCGATCTCGTGCAGCATCTGGCGCGAGGTCCGCACGATCTTGTTGATCGTCTCGATCATGTGGACGGGGATGCGGATCGTGCGGGCCTGGTCGGCGATCGAGCGGGTGATCGCCTGGCGGATCCACCATGTGGCATAGGTCGAGAACTTGTAGCCGCGGCGGTACTCGAACTTATCGACCGCCTTCATCAGGCCGATATTGCCTTCCTGGATCAGGTCGAGGAACTGCAGGCCGCGATTGGTATATTTCTTGGCGATCGAGATCACGAGGCGCAGATTGGCCTCGATCATCTCCTTCTTCGCCTGACGCGCCTCGCGCTCGCCCTTCTGGACCATCAGCACGATCTTGCGGAACTCCTGGATTTCCAGGCCGGTCTCGGAGGCCAGCGTATGGATGTCCTCGCGCAGGCTCTTGATCCGGTCGAGTTCGGCGCCGACGAAGTCGCGCCAGCCGCGCGAGCCGAGCTTGGAGACGCGCAGGACCCATTTCGGGTCGAGCTCGCCGCCGACATGCTGCTTGAGGAAGTCCTCGCGGCCGACGCCATAGCTCTCGGCCAGGCGCAGCAGACGCGTCTCATGCCCGATCAGGCGCTTGTTGATGTCGTAGAGCTGCTCGACCAGCGCCTCGATGCGGTTGTTGTTGAGCGAGAGCGACTTCACCGCGGTGATGATGTCGTCCTTGAGCTTCTTGTATTTGCGATCCTGCGAGGGCGAGAGCTTGGTGTTCTCCAGCCGGTTGGCGATGTCCTGGTCCTGCAGGCGGCGCAGCTTCTTGTAGTTGTCGGCGATCGAATCGAACGTCTCCAGCACGCGCGGCTTGAGCTCGGCCTCCATGGCCGAGAGCGAGACGTTGTTCTCCATGTCGTCGTCGTCGAGATCGGGCGGCAGCTCGCCTTCGGGCGTCTCGCCCTCGGCCGCGGCCGGGCCGCCCTCGGTCGGCTCCCCGCCTTCGCCGCCCTCGCCGGGCAGCTGCGTCGGATTCTTGCCGTCGGGGCCGGCATAGGTCGCCTCGAGATCGATTATGTCGCGCAGCAGGACCTTGGCTTCGTTGAGCTCGTCGCGCCAGATGATGATCGCCTGGAAGGTCAGCGGGCTCTCGCAGAGCCCGGCGATCATCGCCTCGCGGCCGGCCTCGATGCGCTTGGCGATGGCGATTTCGCCCTCGCGGGAGAGCAGCTCGACCGAGCCCATCTCGCGCAGATACATCCGCACCGGATCGTCGGTGCGCTCGGTCGGCTCGAGATTGCGCTTGACCTCGACGGGCAGGGCCGAGCGCGAGGCGTCGACCAGATCGCCGCCCTCGGCCTCTTCCTCGTCGGCGCCATTGGTGCCGGTGCGCGCCGCGGCGCGCTCCTCGCCCGAGGCTTCCGGGTCCTCGTTGTCGACGACGTTGATGCCCTGCTCGCTGAGCTGGCCGAGCACGTCCTCGATCTGCTCGGAGGTGAACTCCTCCGAGGGCAGGACTTCGTTCAGTTCGTCATAGGTGACATAGCCGCGCTTCTTGGCGAGCTTGATCATCCGCCTGACGGCCTGATCCGTCAGATCGAGCAACGGTCCATCGGAGGTCGCAGGCGCTTCCGGCGCGACCTGATCGGTCTTGTCCCGTTCGCTCGTTTTCGTCGCCATCAATCAGCGCTCCGCACTCTCGCGCCGCTACGGCTTCGATGAAGCCATCCGCAGACGCATAAAAGGGCGGCGCGGCCGCAGGTCCGGCGCGCTCACCCCACCCAAATCACACAGGCGACATGGCACTGCTCATCGTTGATGAACCGTAAACCACTTTGCCGACCCACGCGCACGCGACGAGGCGGGGCACCGGGGCACTCTTGCACTCAATCTCCGGACATCGCCTCCGTCCCCTCGATCGTCTCGAGGCGAGCTTTGACGTCCTTGATCCAGGCGAAATGGGCTTCGGTCGCTTCGTCAGCCAATGCGCGCTCGGCTGCCTTCAGCTCGCTATGTAGCGTCCGCGCACGATGATGCAAGACAATAGCCTGACGAATTGAGTCAAAAACCGATTCAGGATCAGCCGCTTGCGCGAGTTTCAGCCGCTCGGCGGGGCCCGTCACCGCCAGCAATTGCGCCTGCGCCTCCTGCACGCGCGGCTGTTCGAGACGGATCGCCAGAGCCTGCTCGTCGAGAATGCCCTCCATTGCGGCATCGAGCAGCGCCTGCCGGAAGCGTTCGGCGGCGGTGCCGTCCAGCGAGAGATCGGCGATTTCGTCGGCGCAGCGCAGGATCAGCGCGGGGTGGCTCGCCAGCGCCAGCAGGATGAAGGCCTCGCGCTTATCCTCGCCGCGTCCACGCGCCATCATGCGCGAGCCGGTGAGCTGGCTCGACGCCGTGAGCAGCCCGGTCGCCCAGGGCGCTGGTTGCTGGAAGCCGCCCCTGAACCCGCCGCGACCGCCCGCCCCCTGCCCGCGTCCGCGCGGATAGCCGCCGCTGTTCCGGCCCCGCTCCGTGCGCGCCGGAGCGGCGCTGGCGAAGAGCTGCGCCAGCCGCTCCTCCATCTCGCGGCGATAATGCTTGCGCGTCGTCTCGTCGCGGATCTGGCCGAGCGGCTCCTTCAGCCGGCGCTCGAAGGCGGCACGGCGCTCGGGCGTGTCGAGCGGGCCGGCCTCGACCTCGCGCGTCCACAGCATGTCGACCAGCGGCCGCGCCGCACCCAGAACCTCGGCGATCGCTGCCTTGCCGCCCGAACGCGCCAGATCGTCGGGGTCCTGCCCCTCGGGCAGCAGCGCGAAGGACAGCGACTTGCCGGGCTCCAGCAGCGGCAGGGCGATGTCGATGGCGCGGCTGGCCGCCTTGCGCCCGGCCTTGTCGCCATCGAGGCAGATCACCGGTTCGTCCGCCATGCGCCAGAGCAGCGTCAGCTGGTCCTCGGTCAAGGCCGTGCCGAGCGGGGCGACCGTCTGCGGGAAACCGGCGAGCGCCATGGCGATGACGTCGACATAGCCCTCGACCACGATCGCCTGGCCGGTGTCATGAGCGGCCTTGCGGGCGTTGTGGTGGTTGAACAGCAGCGAGCCCTTGTGGAAGAGCGGCGTCTCCGGCGAGTTCAGGTACTTGGCCGAGACCTCGGCGCTCATCGCCCGCCCGCCGAAAGCGACAGGTCGCCCGCGCGAATCGTGGATCGGGAACATGATGCGGTCGCGGAAGCGGTCATAGGGCACGGCGATCTCGTCGCCATGCACGAGCAGGCCTGCCTCCATCATCAGCTCGGCCGAGACGCCCTTCCCCGCGAGATGGTCGCGCAGCGCAAACCGATCGGCCGGGCCATAGCCGATCCGGAAGCGCGTCCGCGCCTCGCCGTCGAGCCCGCGCGAGGCGAGATAGCGCCGTGCAGACCCACCCCGATCCCCGGTCAGCTCCGCCTCGAAAAAGCGCGCCGCGAGCTCCACCACCTCATGCAGGCCCTTGCGGCGCTCCTCCTGGACCTGCGCTTCCTGCGTGATCTTGGGCAGCGTGACGCCAGCTTCGGCCGCGAGCTTCTCGACGGCCTCGGGGAAGGACAACCCTTCCGTCTCCATCACGAATTTGAAGATGTCGCCGTTCTTGCCCGACGAGAAATCGAAGAACGAGGCCTTCTGGTCATTGACGAAGAAGGACGGCGTCTTCTCGGCGTTGAAGGGCGATAGCCCTTTCCACTCGCGGCCCGCCTTGGCGAGGCGCACGCGCTTGCCCACGACCGCCGAGACCGGCAGCCGCGCCTTGATTTCTTCGAGAATGGAGGGCGGGAACTTCATCGCTTTCTATGTGGGCGCAGGGCGGCCGAAAGCCAATCGCCGATATGGCGGGAGACCGGTTTGTTGGCGCAATCCACAGCCGCATGATAAAGAAAGAGCGGCAAAAGGAAGATCGCCATGGCCCTCAACATCAAGGATCCGGAGACGGAGAAGGCCGTGCGGACGCTGGCCAAGCGCCGCGGCCTCAGCCTGACCGAGGCCGTGCGTCAGGCCGTCAGCAGCGAACTCGGCAAGGACGAGTTGTCCGGGGACGAGAAGGCGAGACGGATCGCGGAGAGCAAACTCTGGTTGGCGGAATTTTATAAGAAATACGACATCAAGCCGGCCGAGCGGTCGCTGACCAAGGATGAGATGGACGATATCATCGGCTATGACGAGAACGGCATGTGGTGAAGATTGTCGTCGATAGCTCGGTCATCATTGCCATCCTGACGCATGAAAGCGATGCCGAGGCCTGGCTCGGGCAACTCGCTTCAGCATCAGGTCTTTGCATCTCTGCGGTCAATGCGCTTGAGACTCGCATCGTATTGGAGATGGGCAGGAGGCTCGATCGCGCACGCTTCGACGACCTGCTGAGCAGATGGAAGATCGACATCGTCCCTTTCGACGAAGCCCTCTCCGACCTTGCCTTCGAAGCCTACCGTCGCTTCGGCAAGGGCCGCCATCCGGCCAGGCTCAACATGGGTGATTGCGCCGCCTATGCGCTGGCGCAGGCACGCGGCTGGCCGCTGCTGTTCAAGGGCGAGGATTTTGCCCTGACGGATATCGAGCGAGCTTGAGCCCGCTCGACGCCGGCAACCTCACCCCGCCAGCGCAGCCTTCACCAGCCCGCTCGCCTTGCCGAAATCCATCTGGCCGGCATAGTTCGCGCGCAGGATCGCGATGACCTTGCCCATGTCCTTGACCGAGGCCGCGCCGCTTTCGGCGACCGCGGCTGCGATGGCGGCCTGCACCTCGTCGTCGGACATCTGCTTGGGCATGTAGCCCGCGATCACCTCGACCTCGGCGCGCTCGCCGGCGGCGAGTTCGGGGCGGCCGTTGGCGTCGTAGATCGCGATCGATTCCTGGCGCTGCTTGATCATCTTCTGCAGCAGGGCGAGCACCTCGTCGGGCGTGGTCTCGGGCTTGCCCAGCCCGCGCGCCTCGATGTCCTTGTCCTTCAGGGCCGAGGTGATCAGACGGATGGTCGAGACCTTGCCCTTCTCGCCGGCCTTCATCGCCTCCTTGAGATCGGCCGTGAAGCGCTCGCGCAGATTGGTCATGGTGAACTTTCCTTTTTATCCGCAGGCTCGGCGCCTGCCTTGATTGACGGCATGGGAGCGCGTCTTTAAGGCTCGCGCTCCAGACGACGGCGAGCGAAACCGCTGCCGCCCATGCATTGCCGCAGCTCGCGCGGCCTGGACCGAGACATAGACATGACCGCACATGAAGGAAACCCCGCCACGGGCGGCTGGAGCGAACCGCGCGCGACCGCGCTGCTGGTGCTGGCGGACGGCACGGTGCTGGAGGGCTTCGGCCTCGGTGCCACCGGCGAGGCGCCCGGCGAAGTTTGCTTCAACACGGCGATGACGGGCTATCAGGAGATCCTGACCGACCCGTCCTATGCCGGGCAGATCATCACCTTCACCTTCCCCCATATCGGCAATGTCGGCGTCAACGACGAGGACATCGAAACGGTCAATGCCGCCGCCGCCTCCGGCGTGCGCGGAATCGTGCTCCACGCCACCATCACCGAGCCGTCCAACTGGCGCGCGAACCGCCATTTCGACGCCTGGCTCAAGGCGCGCAACATCGTCGGCATCTGCGGCGTCGATACCCGCGCTTTGACCGCGCTGATCCGCGACAGCGGTATGCCCAACGCCGTCCTCGCCCATGCCCCCGACGGCGTCTTCGACATTGCGCGGCTCCAGAAGCTCGCCGCAGAACTGCCGGACATGGCGGGCCTCGACCTCGTGCCGTTGGTCACCTCGGCCCAGCGCTATGAATGGGACGAGACGCCCTGGCAGTGGCCCGCCGGCTACGGCAAGCGCGACGGCGCGGCCCACAAGGTCGTCGCGATCGATTACGGCGTGAAGCGAAACATCCTGCGCCTGCTCTCCAAGGCCGGCTGCGACGTCACCGTCGTGCCCTCCACCGCGACCGCGGCCGAAATCCTGGCGCTCAAGCCCGATGGCATCTTCCTGTCGAACGGCCCGGGCGACCCGGCCGCGACCGGGCAATACGCCGTCCCGGTGATCAAGGAGTTGCTCGAGAAGAAGGTCCCGACCTTCGGCATCTGCCTCGGCCACCAGATGCTGGCGCTGGCCGTCGGCGGCCAGACGATGAAGATGAAGCAGGGCCATCACGGCGCCAACCACCCGGTGCAGGACAAGACGACCGGCAAGGTCGAGATCGTCTCGATGAACCATGGCTTCGCGGTCGATCCCGCCTCGCTGCCGGCTCACGCCGTCGAAACCCATGTCTCGCTCTTCGACGGCTCCAACAGCGGCTTCGCCCTGACCGACCGCCCGGCCTTCAGCGTCCAGCACCACCCGGAAGCCTCGCCCGGCCCGCAGGACAGCCATTATCTCTTCACCCGCTTCGTCGAGATGATGGACAAGGCAAAGGCGAAGACAGCAGCCTGAGGCTGCCGTCGTCAGCCTCCTGAACCTGCGCCTTCGACCCGGACCTGCGCTTCGCTACGTCCGGGTTGACAGCCCCCGCCGCCTGCGCTTGAAGCGGCTCATGACCCCAGCGACCTGCCTCGCCCGGACCTATTACGCCCCGTCCTCATAAGGCGGGTCGCATTCTCATGCTTCAACCGCCGCGCTGGCGGTTGAACTCAGGCAGTCACCCGGCATCGCGGCCCCCTCCAGGGAACCCGACGATGCCACGCCAGCGCAAATCCTTCTCCTCTCTCGGCCTGCTCGGCTTCGGCGCCTTCGGGCAGCTTATGGCGCGCCACCTCCAGCCGCATCTTCGCCTCGTCATCTGCGATCCCGCCCGGCCGCCGCAGCCCGACCGGGCGGGCCAGGGGCTCGTGCCCGGCGACGTCGCGGCGGTCGCGGCCTGCGATATCGTCGTACTCGCCGTCCCGGTCGACGCGATGGCCGACGCAATTGCGAGCCTTCGCCCGCATCTGCGCGCGGGCACCGTCGTGCTCGATGTCGGCTCGGTGAAGATCGAGCCAGCCCGCCTGCTGCTGGAAGGGCTGCCGGAGCAGGTCGAGATCATCGGCACGCATCCGCTCTTCGGCCCGCAGAGCGCGCGCGACGGGCTGGCCCGCTTGAAGATCGCGCTCTGCCCAATCCGCGGTTGCAGCGTGGGGCGCATCGCCGCCTTCCTGCGCCGGACCTTCGCCCTCGACGTGATCCTGACAACGCCGGACGCGCATGACCGCGACATGGCGCTGGTCCAGGGCCTGACCCATCTCGTCGCCAAGATCCTCGTCCGAATGGAGCCCGTCCCGCGCCGGATGACGACGCGCAGCTTCGAGCTGCTGATGCAGGCAACCGAGATGGTGCGCCACGACGCGCCCGGCGTCTTCTTGGCGATCGAACGGGCCAACCCGCATGCGCGAGCCGTGCGGGAGCGATTCTTCGCCCATGCCCAGGCGCTGACCCACGCGCTGGAAGGACACGACTCGTCAGAGCCCCCGCCCGCCTGCAGCGCGGAACCGGCAGCGGCCTCTTCCGCACCGAGGCTTCCTGCCCTATTGCAGCGCAGTATGATCCCTGAGCGTCACGTAAAATCATGATCCGCCTCGAAAACATCGGCAAGCAGAACGGCCAGCAGATCGTCTTCATCGAGGCCTCCGCCTCGCTCTTGAAAGGCGAGAAGGTCGGACTCGTCGGCCCCAACGGCGCCGGCAAGACCACCCTGTTTCGCATGATCACCGGCGAGGACCGCCCCGATGAGGGCATGGTCCAGGTCGATCGCGGCGTCACCATCGGCTATTTCAGCCAGGATGTCGGCGACATGAAGGGCATGAGCGCCGTCGCCGCGGTGATGGACGGAGCCGGCCCCGTCAGCACCGTCGCCGCCGAACTGCGCGAGCTCGAAGCCGCGATGGGCGATCCCGACCGTGCCGGCGAGATGGACGAGATCATCGAGCGCTATGGCGAGGTCCAGGGGCGCTTCGAGGAACTCGACGGCTACGCGCTCGACGGCCGCGCCCGCGAGGTGCTCGACGGCCTCGGCTTCAGCCAGGAGATGATGGAGGGCGATGTCGGCGCGCTCTCGGGCGGCTGGAAGATGCGCGTCGCGCTCGCCCGCATCCTCCTGATGCGCCCCGACGCGATGCTGCTCGACGAGCCCTCCAACCATCTCGACCTCGAAAGCCTGATCTGGCTGGAATCCTTCCTCAAGGGCTATGAGGGCGCGCTTCTGATGACCTCGCATGACCGCGAGTTCATGAACCGCATCGTCGGCAAGATCGTCGAGATCGATGGCGGCGCGCTGACCAGCTATTCCGGCAATTACGAATTTTACCAGGAGCAGCGCGCGCTCGCCGAAAAGCAGCAGCAGGCGCAGTTCGAGCGCCAGCAGGCGATGCTCGCCAAGGAGATCAACTTCATCGAGCGCTTCAAGGCGCGCGCCTCGCACGCAGCCCAGGTCCAGAGCCGGGTCAAGAAGCTCGACAAGATCGAGAAGGTCGAGCCGCCCAAGCGCCGACAGACCGTCTCCTTCGAGTTCCAGGCCCCGCCGCGCTCGGGCGAGGACGTCGTCACGCTCAAGGGCGTCCACAAGCGCTATGGCAGCCGCACGATCTACGAGGGGCTGGATTTCCAGGTCCGTCGCAAGGAACGCTGGTGCGTGATGGGGATCAACGGCGCCGGCAAGTCGACGCTTTTGAAGCTCGTCACCGGCTCGACTACCCCCGATGACGGCATGGTCGCACTCGGCGGCTCGATCAAGCTCGGCTATTTCGCCCAGCACGCCATGGAGGTGCTCGACGGCGACCGCACCATCTTCCAGTCGCTGGAGGACCGCTTTCCTCAGGCCGGCCAGGGCTCGCTGCGCGCCCTCGCCGGCTGCTTCGGCTTCTCCGGCGACGATGTCGAGAAGCGCTGCCGCGTCCTATCCGGCGGCGAGAAGGCCCGCCTCGTCATGGCGCTGATGCTCTACGATCCGCCGAACTTCCTTGTCCTCGACGAGCCCACCAACCATTTGGACATCGCCACCAAGGAAATGCTGATCAATGCGCTCGCGCAGTACGAGGGCACGATGCTCTTCGTCAGCCACGACCGGCATTTCCTCGCCGCACTCTCCAACCGCACGCTGGAGCTGACGCCCGACGGCGTCCATGCCTATGGCGGCGGCTACACCGAATACGTCGCCCGCACCGGCCAGGAAGCGCCGGGCCTGCGGAGCTAGCGACGTCGGCAGCGAAAAGGCGCCGTCATCCTGGGCGAAGCGTAGCTTCGTCCGGGATCCATCAAAGGCCTCGACGGTGCCCTATGATGGATCCCGGTCTGCGCCGCTGCGCGGCTTGTCCAGGATGACGACGCGATTCAGATCAAGGGGCGGGTCGGCCCGACGCGATAAACACCCAGCCTGCCGATCAGCCGCGAGCCCCCCATCCATGACCGACAATCCCCTCACCCGGCCCGGCGCCGCCCACCCCGCCATCACCGAGGCGATGATCGCGACGCTGGTCGCGCGTTTCTACGAGCGGGCCCGCGAGGACGCCGTGATCGGCCCCATCTTCATGGGCGCCGTCGAGAACTGGGACGAGCACATCGCCAACATCGCCGATTTCTGGAGCTCGGTGATGCTGCGGACCGGGCGTTATCACGGCCGGCCGATGCGCCCGCATCTGATCCTGCCGCTGGAACCGCAGCATTTCGACCGCTGGCTCAGCCTGTTCGAGGAGACCGCGGCGGAAATCTGCGGTGAGCCGGATGTCGCCGACGAGTTCATCATCCGCGCACGCCGCATCGCCGACAGCTTCGAGATGGGCCGCGCCTCTGTCACCGGCGAAATCGCCCGCCCGCGCCACAGCCGGGGCTGAGGCAAAGAGCCTTGCCGCGACGACGCGCACCGTGATGGGATGAGGCATGGACGCGCTGCCCCTCATCCGCCCCCTCACCGCAGCCGACGCCGCCGCCTATCGCACGCTCCGCCTGCAGGCCCTGCGCGACCACCCCGAGGCCTTCGGTGCGAGCTATAAGGACGAGGTGGCGCGCAGCCTCGAGATGACGGCGAGGCGCCTCGATGGCGGCCCGCTGAACTGCGTCTTCGGCGCCTTTGCCGGAGACGATCTCGTTGGCACCGCCGGCTTCATCGTGCCGGACCAATCCCTGAAGTCCCGCCACAAGGGCCTGCTCGTCGGCGTCCATGTCGCGCCGGCCCATCGCGGCCATGGCCTTGGCCGTGCGCTGGTCACGGCCGTCATCGACCATGCGCGCGCCCATGTCGTGCTGCTGCAGGCGGGCGTGGGCGTCGCCAATACGCCGGCGCTGCGGCTCTATGAGAGCCTGGGCTTCCGGCACTACGGACGGGAGGACAAGGCGCTGCGGGTCGACGGCGTCTTCATCGACGAGGCGCTGATCGTGCTGGATTTTGCTGGCGACACCTGAGCGCCGTTCAAAAACCCCGCGCCGCCAGCGCCTTCTCGTCGTCCTGGATATAGTCCCGGATCACCGGCACGGCGCTCTTGTGCGGGCCGAGCAGGAGCTGGAACACCATGTCGCCGCCGATATCGAAGGAGATCGAGCAGGCGCAGAGATAGAACTCCCACATCCGCGCAAAGCGCTCGCCCATCATCGCGACCACCTGCGGCCGCTGCGCCATGAAGCGCTCGCGCCAGGCTTCCAGCGTCCAGTGATAGTGCCGGCGCCAGAACTCGCAGTCGGAATGCCAGAGCCCGGTCTGCTCCACCGCCGCGAACACCTCCGACAGCGCCGGCGCATAGCCGCCGGGAAAAATGTACTTGTCGAAGAACGGACCGGTGAAGCCCGGCGGGCCGACGCGGCCGATGCAATGGACCAGCGCGATCCCGTCCGGCGTCAGCAGATCGCGGATCTTCTCGAAGTATTCGAGGTAATGCGCGACGCCGACATGCTCCATCATGCCGACGGAGACGACGCGGTCGAAACGGCCGGTCAGCTCCCGATAGTCCTTGTTGATGAAGCTCACCGCGTCGCCGACGCCCGCAGCCTCGGCCCGCTTCTGGGCCGCGGCCATCTGGTCGGGCGAGACATTGAGCCCGGTCACCTTCGCGCCGCAGGCCTTCGCCAGGTAGATCGCGAGCTCGCCCCAGCCCGAGCCGATGTCGAGGACCGTCATCCCCGGCTCGATCTTCAACTTGGCGGCGATGTGGCGCAGCTTCGCCCGCTGCGCGTTCTCCAGCCCGACATCGGGAGACTGCCAATAAGCGCAGGAATAGGTCATCGTCTCGTCGAGCCAGAGCCGGTAGAAATCGGTCGGGATGTCGTAGTGATGCTTGACCTTTTTGCCGGCGACGCCGAGCGGATTGTGCATCCGGAACCGCCGGATCTTGAAGCGCACCGAGCGGATCAGCTTCTGGATCGGGTGCTTGCGCAGCTCCTTGCGCTGCAGCCAGAACAGCGTCAGCAGGTCGTGGATCGAGCCCTCCTCGAAGTCGATCCGCCCGTCCATGTAGCCTTCGGCGAGGGCGAGCTCGGGATTGAGGAAGAGTTCGCGCTCGATCCGGTCGTCATGGAAGCGCACGGTGACCGCAGGCGCCGTCTTCACGACGCCGGCGAAGGTCAATTCGCCGGGACCGGGGCCGAAGACATGGCGCCTGGCATCGGGTGTGATCACCGTCAGGCGGCCCTGCCTGACGAAAGACTTCAGCAAACGCGGTAGCAGCAGCATCGCACACCCCAGGCTTCGGCGCTGACCCTAGAGTATCTGGCTGCTCCAAGGGAACCTGCGCGGGCCTCCGCCAGCCTCGCTCCATGCTCCTGTTGTAAAAAAGCGTCGTTGGAGGACGGAAGCGAGAACGGCGACGAATGGACAAGCGAGCCTCGAAGCGGTGGCGGTCGCATCTGCGCATGGCGAAGCTGTTCGACCGTTCGCAGCGTTTCCTGGTCGAGTGCCGCATCCTCGATCTCTCGGCGACCGGCGCGAGGCTCAAGCCCCAAAGCGACCGGCCGCTCCCGCTGGATCTGCATCTCCATGACGAACTCATGGACATCTCGAAGCGCGCCACCATCGTCTGGATCGGCAAGGGCGAAATCGGCATCCGTTTCACGCCCGAGCCCGAGGCCTCGCGATGACCGCCGGCCAGCGGAACCCTCGGGCAGCCCCGACGTTTCATCGCTCGACGAAGCCGGAGCCTGCCATGGAAGACGACAGAATCACCCGGATCGCCCGTGCGCTCTGCCGCTCCGCCCGGATCGATCCCGACAGCCTGCTGGCCGACGATCACCGCGGCCCAGACGCCTTCCCGGAACCGAAAAAGCCCCAGCCCGACGACCGCCCCATGCCGGCCTGGACGCAGTTTCGCGGCGCTGCCCTCACCTTCGTCCACGCCCATGACGACCGCGTGGTCGCGCCGCTGTGACCGGCCGCCCCGCTTGCTAACGCGCCCTCGCGCGGCGTAGTGCTCTGGCCGCGGCGCGGGCGATCGCGCGATCCTGCGGAACGGCTCGAGCGATGTCCTGGCGCGATTTCTGGAACGGCGACCACGCGATCTATGTCTCGCCGCGCCACAAGGCCCTGCATTACCGCCAGATCGCGACTGACCTGATCGGCCATATTCCCGCGTCCGACGCCGTCGTGCTCGACCATGGCTGCGGCGAGGCGCTCGATGCCGGCCGGGTCGCCGGCCATTGCGGCCAGCTCTATCTCTGCGAGGCGGCGCCGAGCGTGCGCGACAAGCTGCGCGCGATGCTCGGCGGCAAGGCGAACGTCAGTGTGGTCTCGCCCGAGGAGGTCGAGGCGCTGCCCGACGCAACCCTCGATCTCGTCGTCGCCAACTCGCTGATCCAGTACCTCTCGCGCGACGAACTCGTCGCCCTGCTCGCCACCTGGCGCGGCAAGCTCAGGCCCGGCGGCAGGCTGGTCGTTGCCGACATCATCCCGCCCGATGTCAGCCCGCTGACCGACGCCTCGCAACTGCTGGCCTTCGCCTGGCGCGGCGGCTTCCTCATGGCGGCACTGGCCGGCCTCGTCCGCACCGCGTTCTCCGATTACCGCAAGCTGAGGGCGCAATACGGCCTCTCGACCTACCGCATCGACGAGATCACCGGCCTGATCGCGGCGGCCGGCTTTGCGGACGTCGCGCCCGCGACGAACTTCGGCCACAACCCGCATCGGCTGACGCTGGTGGGGCGCAAGGCGGGGTGAGGCGGTGCGTGCCACGGCGATCCGCGACCAGAGTGGAGGAGTCGCAATGCAGTGGGGACGGTGCGTCGCGATTTCGGTTCTGCTTTGGCTCTATGGGCTAACGTCGGCATCGGCCCAGTTGCATCCTCAGGAACTGCTGGCGACGCCCTGGATCAAGGCCGCCTGGACACGGGCTCTTGCCGGAGAGCGCTTCGAGCGCTGGGATTCCTGGATCGCTCCGTTCGCCGGTGTCGGCTCGGCGCCCGAGTCGCGGCAGGATGCCAGCGGCAAGAGCTGGACCGTGGTCAATCTCTGCCAGCCTCGCAATTGCGCCGACAACAAGCTGGTCGTCCTGATTGACCCGTCCAACCGGACGATCCACGCGCTGCAGACGACAGTTGATCCGTCACGCGAGCGCTTCTTCAATCGCCCGGACGCGGGAATGCAGGGCATGCTGCGTGCCGCACGCGCAGGTGACCTTGCGCGGGCCTCCATTCCGGGATCGGCGCCGACCGCCGCCACCGCCGCCGATCCCGCCCCCTCTCCTCGCGTCGCTGGCGCTGCTGGCACGATCGAGGGCGAGCTGTCCTATCCGAGCGACTACATCCCACCGGACATGCAGATCTGTGCGGAGGACATCGCCACGAAACAACTGACCTGCTCGTCGCGCAAGACGCGGGCGGGAAAGCAGATGCGCTATTCCATGTCGCTGCCGCCGGGCGAGTATTTCGTCTTCGCACAGACGAAGGATTCTCCCGGCCAGCGCGCCTATTACTCCGAATTCGTGGTCTGCGGCCTGAACGCAGCCTGCAAATCGCACAAGCCGATCGCCGTTGCGGTCGCGCCGGGCGTGGCCCGCAAGCAGATCGATCCGCAGGACTGGTACGCGCCCTGACGGCGGCGGCGCCGTCGGCGAGACGCCGATGAGGCCTAAGCGAGCCGGCGGCTGCGCGTCTAGAACCGCCAGTTGGTCGGCACCCAGGCATAGCCGCCGTCGATCTTCAGCATGCGGCCGAGCCCTGGGAACGGGTAGTGGAAGCCCAGGACCAGCATCTGCTCCGCCGCGGCGCGATCGAAGATCCGTCGGCGCGCAGCCAGTGCCGCCTCCTTGTCGCGGTCGGGGCCGGGGCGCCACGGGCGGTCGATGTTGACGACCGGATGGTAGGCGAGGTCCGCCGTCAGCAGCAGCTGGTCGCTTCCGGAATGGATGAGGAATGCGACCATGCCCGGCGTATGGCCCGCAGCGGCAAGGGTTGTGAGACCCGGAACGATCTCGCGGCCAGGCTCGTAGAGTTCGACCGTGGCGGCGACGGGCTCCACACTTCGTTTGATCGCCGCACCGAACCGGTTCCGGAAATCCGCAGGCACCGGCATGTAGGACAGATCGGGCTCGGCTCGGACGAAGAAGTCCCAATCCGCCTTCGGCGCGAAGACGATGGCCCGCGGGAACGCCCGACCGCCGTCGGCCGCCCGAAAATTGCCGACGTGATCGGGATGGGTGTGCGAGACGACGATGACGTCGATATCGCCCGGCGTCAGACCTATGGCCTCGAGATTGGCGAAGATGCGGCCGCCATTGGGGCCCATCGTCCCGCCGGCGCCCGCTTCGAGCAGGATGCGTCGACCGCCGGTCTCGATCAGCAGCGTGTTCAGGTTCAAGGTGAGGTGTTCGGTGGGCAGGAAGGCGCGCCGCAGCACGGTCTGCAGATCCGCCTCCGGAGCGTCGCTGGCATAGATTCGCGGGGGCCCGCCGATGACGCCGTCGCTCAGCACCGTCGCGCGGATGTCGCCGACGCGGAAGTGATAGAAGCCGGCATTGGCGGCGGTCGTTGTTGGTGTTTGAGCACCGACACGGCCGGCGCTGGGTGGCCCCAGCATGAGGCCGGCGCTGCCGCTCGCTGCGGACAGCATGATCGTTCGGCGATTGAGGGTCGGTCGGATCATCATCATCCCGTTTCTGTGGTGGCAGGTCTTGCTCGGCACAGGATGACAGCGCCGCGGCGCGCGCATAAGCTTCTCAGACGTGATCAGCTTGATAAGGTCTGCCTTGCAATGAGCCCGCTCCGACTCGACAGTCTGGAGGTCTTCGCCGCGATCATCCGCTGCGGTGGATTCCGGGCCGCGGCGCGCGAGCGGCGGGTCTCGTCCTCGGCCTTGAGCCAGACCATGACGACGCTCGAAGAGGCCCTGGGCATCCGGCTTCTCAACCGCACGACGCGCAGTGTTGCGCCGACCGAGGCGGGAGCCCGCCTGCTCGGACGGCTCGGGCCGGCACTGGATGACATCCAGGAGGCGCTGGAAGACCTCGACCAGTTGCGCGACACACCCTCGGGCCTCATCCGCATCAACGCGCCGGCCCCGGCCGCGGAGCATGTGCTGTGTCCGCTCGTGTTCGATTTCATGAACCGTTTTCCCGATGTGAAGGTCGAGATCGTCAGCGACGCCGCCCTCATCGACATCGTCGAGCGAGGCTTCGACGCGGGCGTCCGCTTCGGTCGACAGCTGGCGCAGGACATGATCGCCACGCCATTGGGCCCGCCCCTGCGCTACGCCATCGTCTGCTCGCCGGCCTATCGCGATGCGCGCGGAACGCCGCTGAGCCCGCAGGACCTGATCGGCCATGATTGCATCCGCCGCCGCTTCCCCGGCGGGTCCTTGGCCACCTGGGAATTTGAGAAGGATGGGGAAGCCCTGTCGATCGCGCCCGATGCCCGGCTGACGCTGGGCTCGGCCCATCAGGAGGTGCAGGCCGCTCTGGCCGGCCAGGGCATCGCCCATGTCTTCGATACCTATGCCAAACCCTATCTCGACGACGGGCGGCTGATCGAACTGATGCGGGACTGGAGCCCCCGGCTCCCGAGCTGGTTTCTCTATTACCCCAACCGGCGGCACCCCAGTGCGGCCATGCGGGCCTTTCTCGCCCACGTCAAAACGCACGCCTGAACAGCCTCGCGGGCCACGGGCTCACCCCGCCCGATCGGCGAATGAAAAGAACTTGTGCCCCAGGAACGAGAACACCATCACGATGCCCGTGGTGACGAACTGCATCGGCAGATAGGGCAAATCCCACACCGCCACGAACAGATGCATCAGCACACCCGTGAGCGCGAAACCTCCAGCCGCGATCAGGCCGAAGCGCCAGGTCGCCTGGGCATGGCTGTTCGTGGCGTCGAAGGTCAGCCAGCGGTTGAGCGTGTAGGAGACGACCGCGCCGACCACGAAGCCCGCCAGCGTCGCCGGCACCGGATCGACACGCGCGAGCTCGACCAGCGCGACCAGCACGCCGTAATGCGCAACCGCCGTGATCCCGCCGGCGACGACATAGGCCAGGAGCTGGCGGGACTGACGGGGGTAGCGACGCAGCGGCATGTCGCCGTCTTACAGGATTCGTCCCAACGAGAGCTGAACGGCTTTCCAGCCCACGCAACCTGTGCGCCGCGACGCGTGGCGCGCGCTTTCCGCTTCCCTGAGCCGCTGCTCCCCTCTATAGCGAGCGCCTAGCATTCATCTCAGGCGCTCGCACCGGCCCGCTCGCATGATCGGACGGCAGGGAGTGCGCGCGCCTGCCTCAAGACGAAGTCGAGCCCCATGCCCAAGCGCACAGACATCAAGACCATCCTGATCATCGGCGCCGGCCCCATCATCATCGGCCAAGCCTGCGAGTTCGACTATTCCGGCACGCAGGCCGTGAAGACGCTCAAGGCCGAGGGCTACCGCATCGTGCTGGTGAACTCGAACCCGGCCACGATCATGACCGATCCCGATCTGGCGGATGCGACCTATGTCGAGCCGATCACGCCCGAGATCGTCGCCAAGATCATCGAGAAGGAGCGCCATGTGCTGCCGGGCGGCTTTGCCCTGCTGCCGACCATGGGCGGCCAGACCGCGCTGAACTGCGCGCTCTCACTCAACAAGAAGACGATTCCGCAGCCCGACGGCAGCAAGATCAGCGTGCTCCAGCAGTTCGACGTCGAGATGATCGGCGCCACAGCCGAAGCGATCGACAAGGCCGAGGATCGCGAGTTGTTCCGCGAGGCGATGACCAAGATCGGCCTCGACACGCCACGCTCGCACCACGTCAAGAATCTCGGCCAGGCGCTGACCGCGCTCGAGGATATCGGCCTGCCCGCCATCATCCGCCCGTCCTTCACCATGGGCGGCACCGGCGGCGGCATCGCCTACAACAAGGGCGAGTTCATCGAGATCTGCGAGCGCGGCTTCGATGCCTCCCCGACCAGCGAGATCCTCATCGAGGAGAGCGTGCTCGGCTGGAAGGAGTACGAGATGGAGGTCGTTCGCGACAAGAACGACAACTGCATCATCGTCTGCTCGATCGAGAATCTCGACCCGATGGGCGTCCACACCGGCGATTCGATCACGGTGGCGCCAGCGCTGACGCTGACCGACAAGGAATACCAGATCATGCGCGACGCCTCGCTGGCAGTGCTGCGCGAGATCGGCGTCGAGACCGGCGGTTCGAACGTGCAATTCGCGGTCGATCCCGAGACCGGCCGGATGATCGTCATCGAGATGAACCCGCGCGTCTCGCGCTCCTCGGCGCTGGCCTCCAAGGCCACGGGCTTCCCCATCGCCAAGGTCGCGGCACGACTTGCGGTCGGCTACACGCTCGACGAAATCGAGAACGACATCACCGGCGGCGCGACGCCGGCCTCCTTCGAGCCGACGATCGACTATGTCGTCACCAAGATCCCGCGCTTCGCCTTCGAGAAGTTCCCCGGCGCCGAGCCGACCCTGACCACCGCGATGAAGTCGGTCGGCGAGGCCATGGCGATCGGCCGGACCTTCCAGGAATCCTTGCAGAAGGCGCTGCGCTCGCTGGAAACCGGCCTCGACGGCCTCGACGAGATCGAGATCGAAGGCATGGGCAAGGGCGACGACAAGAACGCGATCAAGGCCGCGCTCTCGACGCCGACGCCAGACCGCATCCTCCAGGTCGCGCAGGCGATGCGTTTCGGCTTCACCGATGCGCAGATCCATGAGAGCTGCAGGATCGACCCCTGGTTCCTCGAGCAGATGCGCGGCATCGTCGACACCGAGGAGAAGGTCCGCAGCTTCGGCCTGCCGCAGACGCCGGGCGCGTTCCGGCAGGTCAAGGCGATGGGCTTCTCCGACAAGCGCCTCGCCGCCGTCGCCGGCAAGACCGAGGCCGAGGTGCGCGCGCTTCGGCGCTCGCTCGACGTCCGCCCGGTCTACAAGCGCATCGACACCTGCGCCGCCGAGTTCGCTTCGCCCACCGCCTATATGTACTCGACCTACGCCATGCCCTTCATGGGCAAGGCCGCCGACGAGGCGCAGCCGACCGACCGGAAGAAGGTCGTCATTCTCGGAGGCGGCCCCAACCGCATCGGCCAAGGCATCGAGTTCGACTATTGCTGCTGCCATGCCTGCTATGCGCTGAAGGATGCCGGCTACGAGACCATCATGGTCAACTGCAATCCTGAGACCGTCTCGACCGACTACGACACCTCCGACCGGCTCTATTTCGAGCCGCTGACCGCCGAGGACGTGCTCGAAATCCTCGAGACCGAGAAGCAGAACGGCACGCTGCACGGCGTCATCGTCCAGTTCGGCGGGCAGACCCCGCTCAAGCTGGCGAATGCGCTCGAAGAGGCCGGCATCCCGATCCTCGGCACCTCGCCCGACGCGATCGACCTCGCCGAGGACCGCGACCGCTTCAAGCGCCTGCTCGACAAGCTGCAGCTCAAGCAGCCCAAGAACGGCATCGCCTATTCGGTCGAGCAGGCCCGCATGATCGTGGCCGAGCTCGGCCTGCCCTTCGTCGTGCGGCCGTCCTATGTGCTCGGCGGCCGCGCCATGGCGATCATCCGCGACGAGGCGATGTTCGAGGATTACCTGCTGGGCACCCTGCCCTCGCTGATCCCCTCCGAGGTCAAGGCCAAGTATCCCAACGACAAGACCGGCCAGATCAACACCGTGCTCGGCAAGAACCCGCTGCTGTTCGACCGCTATCTGTCGGACGCGATCGAGGTCGATGTCGACTGTCTGGCCGACGGCAAGGACGCCTTCATCGCCGGCATCATGGAGCATATCGAGGAGGCCGGCATCCATTCCGGCGATTCGGCCTGCTCGCTGCCGCCGCGCTCGCTTTCGCCTGAAACCATCGCCGAGCTGGAGCGCCAGACCCGCGCCATGGCGCTGGCGCTCGATGTCGGCGGGCTGATGAACGTCCAGTACGCGATCAAGGATGGCGACATCTACGTGCTCGAGGTCAACCCGCGCGCCTCGCGCACGGTGCCCTTCGTCGCCAAGGTCGTCGGCATCCCCGTCGCCAAGATCGCCGCGCGCATCATGGCCGGCGAGAGCCTCGCGAGCTTCGGCCTGAAGGCCCAGACGCTGAACCATGTCGGCGTCAAGGAGGCGGTCTTCCCCTTCGCCCGCTTCCCCGGCGTCGACGTGCTGCTCGGCCCGGAGATGCGCTCGACCGGCGAGGTCATCGGCCTCGACCGCTCCTTCGACATCGCCTTCGCCAAGAGCCAGCTCGGTGCCGGCTCGAAAGTGCCGGTCAAGGGCACGGTCTTTGTCTCGGTGCGCGACGAGGACAAGCCGCGCATCGTCGAAAGCGTCCGGATGCTGGCCGATCTCGGCTTCCGCGTGCTGGCGACCGGCGGCACGCTGCGCCTGCTGCAGGACGAGGGCATCCCGGCCGCCAAGATCAACAAGGTGCTGGAAGGCCGCCCGCACGTCGTCGACGCGATCAAGAACGGCGAAATCCAGCTCGTCTTCAACACCACCGACGGCCCGCAGGCGCTGGCGGATTCGCGCTCGCTCCGCCGAACGGCCCTCTTGCACAAGGTGCCCTATTATACCACCTTGGCCGGAGCGATCGCGGCGGCGGAAGGCATCAAGGCCTATTGCAGTGGCGATCTCGAAGTCAGATCGCTGCAATCCTACTTCGTTAGCGCCGCCTGACAGCGGCACGCCGCCGAAGTCTAGAGAAACGACAGGAAGCGGGACGCGGGCGGCAAAGCAGCCGCCGGCGGGCACCCGCTTTCGGATGATGGGACGAGACGATGGAAAAGGTTCCGATGACCGCCGGCGGCTTTGCCGCTCTGGAGGCCGAACTCAAGGACCGCCAGCAGGTCCAGCGCCAGCGCATCATCGCGGCGATTTCGGAGGCCCGCGCCCATGGCGATCTCTCCGAGAACGCCGAGTATCACGCCGCCAAGGAAGCGCAGGCGCTGAACGAAGGCCGTATCCAGGAGCTCGAATCGCTGGTCGGCCGGGCCGATATCATCGACATCTCGAAGCTCGCCGGCAGCGACACGATCAAGTTCGGCGCCACCGTCAAGCTGATCGACGACGATACCGAGGAAGAGAAGAGCTACCAGATCGTCGGCGAGCCCGAATCGGATGTGAAGTCCGGCAAGGTCTCGATCGGCTCGCCGATCGCGCGCGCCTTGATCGGCAAGAAGGTTGGCGATTCCGTGCAGGTCAACACGCCCGGCGGCGGCAAGTCCTACGAGGTCGTCAGCGTCGTCTTCCGCTAGGGCGCGGCCGCTTCGGCGCGGGCGCGCCTGTCTTGGTGTTCCTGGCGCGCGACATTACATGCGTTGCCGACCCTGAGGGAGTTCCAGCCATGACGACCCGTCGCGCATTCGTCCTCTCCACCATGGCCGGCGCGTTGCTCGCCTCCGCCGGTCCCGCATTGGCGCAGGCCAGGACCGTCGGCGCGATTCGCGTCGACACCTCCCGCCTTTCGGCGCAGGGCTGGGGTCAGCGGTCCCACGAAATCAAGCGCGACCTTGAGCGCCAGCTCGCCACCACGCTCGCCCCGATGATCCGCAGGGGCGGGCCGACCCTGACCGTGACCGTCAAGGGCGTCTGGCTGGCGAGCTGGGCCGGCGGCGGCGGTGGCGGCAAGCCGGGCGCCGGCGGCGCCAGCATGGATAATTTCGACGCCGACTATGTCCTGACCGGCCCGCGTGGCGAGGTGCTGGGCCAATGGGCGATCCTGTCCAATATCGGCTCCGATTCCGGCGGTGCCTGGTACCGCCCCGATGTCGACCAGCGCCGCGTCGCCGCGCTGATCGAGAACAACGCGCTCTGGATCAGGCGCTATCTCGGCGGTTGAGCCGGGTTCCTGATCTGAAAGGCGGTCTTGCCGCGCTGAAAGCCGCAGGCCTCGTAGAAGCCGAGCACCGCCGGGTCGCTCCGGCCCGTCATGAGCATCACCTTGTAGCAGTCCAGCGAGAAGGCATGGGCGACAGCCGCCTGCACGACCGTCTTGCCGAGACCACGTCCGCGCAAGGCGGCGGCGCTGACCACATTCTCGATCAGCGCAAACGGGCGTTGATTGCGCGTCAGGTTCGGCACGACGATCAGGACGCAGGTTGCGGCGACGGCACCTTCGAACTCGGCCACATGAACGCTCATCATGTCGCTCGTCAGCATGCGGTTCCAGGTCGCCTCGGCCGCCACGGCGTCAGGCAGAAGGTCATCCGGGCTCAACTGGGCATAGAGCGAGAGAATGGCAGGCAGATCGGCCGCACCGGCCAGACGAACAACGGACATCGCCTCACCCGAACGGCACGATCGGCTCGTCCTTGACCCGGTCGAGCGCCAGCGCGGTGCGGACATTGCGAACATTGGGTAGGGCCGTCAGCTCGCCGACGAAATCCTGAAAGGCCTTGAGATCCGGCGCGACGCATTTCAGCATGAAATCGATGTCGCCCGACAGCTTCCAGCATTCGCGCACCGCGGGCCAGGCCCGGATACGCGCCTGGAACACCTCCAGGTCCGCCTCCGCCTGGCTGGCCAGATGCACGAAGGCGAAGCACACGACGTCGAGCCCGAGCTTGCGCTCGTCGAGCTGGGCCCGGTAGCCGGTGATCAGCCCGGCCTCTTCCAGAGCCCGCACGCGACGCAGGCAGGGCGGCGGCGAGATGCCGACGCGGCTCGCCAGCTCGACATTGGTCATGCGCCCGTCGCCCTGCAGTTCGCGCAGGATCGCGGTGTCGATATCGTCGAGTTTGGAGCGCACGAGGGGTCCTGGAGCAAGGTTGCGCTGGTGTAGACTCAGCGTCTTGGCGATACAAGGCGCGTGCCGCTGCCCGATTGACCGCGTTGCCCGAGGAGTCCGCCTTGCCCGCCGAACCGATCCCAAGCGTCTGGGTCCTGACCGACGGCAAGGCCGGCGACGAGGTCCAGTGCCTCGGCGTCGCCGAAAGGCTCGGCGTTACCCCCGAGATCCGGCGGATCGCGCCGCGAAAACCCTTCGCCTGGCTGATGCCGCGCGGGCCGATCGATCCGCGCGAGGGGCCAGACCGCCCCGGAAGCCCGATCCGCCCGCCCTTCCCCGACATCCTGATCGCCTCGGGCCGGCGGGCCGTGGCCTATGTGCGCGCCGTCCGGAAGGCCTCGAACGGCGCGACCTTCACCGTCATCCTCAAGGACCCGCGCACCGGCGCGGGCTCGGCGGATTTCCTCTGGGTCGCCGAGCATGACCGCCTGCGCGGCGACAACGTGCTGGTGACGACGACCTCGCCGCACCGGCTTGCCCCACAACGCCTGGAGCAGGCGCGCCGCACGCCCCCTGCCGCCATCGCCGCCCTGCCCTCCCCGCGCGCTGCCGTCCTGGTCGGCGGCGACAGCCGGCATCACCGTTTCCGGCCAGAGGACATCACCCGTTTTGCGGACGCGCTCGATGCGCTCGCCCGCTCCGGGGTCGCGCTGATGGGCTCGCGCTCGCGCCGGACCACGCCCGCGCTCGATGCAGCCGTCGCTGCGGTCTTTTCCCGCCATGGCGGCTGGTGGTGGGACGGCACGGGCGAGAACCCCTATGTCGCGCTGCTCGCCCATGCCGACGCCATCGTCACCACCGCCGATTCGACCAACATGATCGGCGAGGCGACCGCGACAGGCGTGCCGATCCTGGTATTCGAGCCCCATGGCGGCCATGGCAAGCTTGCCAGGTTCCTGGAGGCGCTGAAGCGCCAGGGCCTGGTCCATCATTTCGAAGGCCGGCTGGCGGGAACACCTTACGCCCCGGTCGATGCGACGCAGGCGATCGCCGAGGCGGTGCGGCAGCGCTGGCTTATGCACAGGCAGCAGCTCGGCCTCGCCTGATCTTGACCATAGCTGCGCTTGCATCGGCGGGCCGGCGTCGTATGTCACGGGAACTGAGGAAAAGGATGACGACGATGGCCCATACCCATGCCCGCGTGATGATCGTCGGTTCAGGCCCCGCCGGCTATACGGCCGCGATCTATGCCGCCCGCGCCCTGATGGAGCCGGTCCTCATTTCCGGCATGCAGGCCGGCGGCCAGCTGATGATCACCACCGATGTCGAGAACTATCCAGGCTTCGCCGACGTCGTCCAGGGCCCCTGGCTGATGGAGCAGATGCGCGCCCAGGCCGAGCACATGGGCACGCGCATGGTCTCCGACCACATCGCCCGGGTCGATCTCTCGCAGCGCCCCTTCCGGCTCTGGGGTGACGGCGGCGAAACCTATTCCTGCGATGCGCTGATCATCGCCACCGGCGCCCAGGCCAAGTGGCTGGGCCTGCCCTCCGAGCAGGCCTTCCAGGGCTTCGGCGTCTCGGCCTGCGCCACCTGCGACGGCTTCTTCTTCCGCAACAAGGAGGTCGCGGTCGTCGGCGGCGGCAACACCGCCGTCGAGGAGGCCCTCTATCTCGCCAATCTCGCCAGCAAGGTCACGCTGGTCCATCGCCGTGACTCGCTGCGCGCCGAGAAGGTGATGCAGGACCGGTTGTTCAAGCACCCCAAGATCGAGGTGGTCTGGGATTCGGAGGTCGCCGAGATCTGCGGCGGGACGGAGCCCCCCAACGTCACCCATCTGCGGCTGCGCAACCTGAAGACCGGCGCCGAGCGCGATCTGAAGGCCGACGGCGTCTTCATCGCGATCGGCCACAAGCCGGCGACCGAACTCTTCGCCGGCCAGCTCGCCATGAACGAGACCGGTTATCTCGACGTGACGCCGGGCACCAGCCGGACCAATGTCGATGGCGTCTTTGCGGCCGGCGACGTCTCCGACGAGCATTATCGCCAGGCCGTGACGGCGGCCGGCATGGGCTGCATGGCCGCGCTCGACGCTGAGCGCTGGCTGCAGGCGCAGGAGCTGGAGCACCTGCAGGCGGCGGAATAAGCCTCGCCGCCTTATTGATCACAGAAATTGATCGTTTCCGTAACCAATTTCAGTGCGAAAAGGTCGCCGTATTGCCGCCGAGGCGTTGACGTTCAAGGATATTAACCCCCAACATGCGTCCAACGCATAACAAGGGGGGCCGCGGTGGATTGGGACCGCATCAGGATTTTTTATACCGTCGCCGAGTCCGGTAGCTTCACCAAAGCTGGCGATGTTCTGGGCCTCAGTCAATCCGCCGTCAGCCGCCAGATCGGTGCGCTGGAGCGCGAATTGCGCGCACCGCTGTTTCATCGCCATACGCGCGGTCTGATCCTGACCGAGCAGGGAGAACTGCTGTGGCGGGCCGCACGGGAGATGACGCAGCGCCTCGAGCGCACGCGCGCGCAGCTCTCCGAGACGCGCGAGCATCCCTCCGGCGAGCTCAAGGTCACCGCGACGCGCGGCCTCGGCGGGCATTGGCTGACGCCGCGCCTGGCCGAGTTCCTCGATCTCTACCCCGACATCAAGGTCGATCTCATCCTCACCGATGAAGAGCTCGACCTGTCGATGCGCGAGGCCGACATCGCCATCCGCCTGCGCCAGCCCCAGCAGCCGGACCTGATCCAGCGCAAGCTCTTCACCGTGCATTTCCACGTCTATGGCTCGCCGGCCTATGTGAAGCGCTTCGGCGAGCCAAAGACCCATGAGGATCTCGACAACCACCGCATCCTCTCCTTCGGCGGGACCTCGCCCTCCTATCTCACCGCGGTCCACTGGCTCGGATCGCTCGGCCGCGACCCGCGCAACCCCCGCCCGATCCATCTCACCGTCAACAACATCACGGCGATGAAGCGGGCGGTCGATTCGGGGGCGGGCATCGCCGTGCTGCCGGATTACCTGATCGAGACCGGCTCCCCGCTCGTGCAGTTGATGCGCGAGACCGAGATGCCGCAGCTCGAGAGCTATCTGGTCTATCCGGAAGAGATGAAGTCGGTCGCGCGCGTCCAGGTCTTCCGCGACTTCCTGATCCAGAAGGCGCAGCGCTGGACCTACTGACCGGAACAGCCCCTCGTCGCCGAACTCTGATTCGGCGGCGGCGGCTTCCGTTCGTCGAGATCGCATGCAGCCGGCCTCGACAGCCGGTGCGGCACCGCAGCCAACCCGTGCTGCAGCGCAGCAATCCACGATCACATCGTTGATGACCCACCACGGGCCGACTGCGCTGCGCGCATATTTATCAATGATTTAGACTTAAATTGCGCCATATGATCGCGGTTCATGCAATTTATGCATGGCGGACCCGGGCTATGCTGCATTGCAAAAAGGCATGTGCTGCCCGATATAGCACTCACGGTTGTTCGGAACGGGCTCTGCTACCTCCTCCCGGCATTGAGTTCGTTTCAGCCGTTCCCCTCTGAGATGTTTGGCGTTCGAGCCGGATGTTTCAAACTTTCAAGGCCGGCTCCCTCACGGGACGCCGGCCCTTTTTTTGCCCGGCCCGCGGAAACCGTCAGGCGGTCAGCTTCCCGACCAGCGCTGCGAATCGGTTCATGAAGCTCTGCAGGAATTCGCGCGTCGACTCGACGGTCACGGTGCCGGCGTCGTCGACCAGCCCATCCTTCCAGGTGATGAACATCTGGCCGCCCATCACCAGCGCACCCTGATTGCCGAGGATATCGCGCAGATGCTGTTGGGCGCAGGCAGTCCCGACACCGCCCGGGCTCGTCCCGATGATGGCCAGCGGCTTGCCGCCCCATACACCCTTGCCAGAGGGACGCGAGGCCCAGTCGATCGCGTTCTTCAGCACGGCGGGGATCGAGCGGTTGTGCTCGGGCGTCACCACCAGCACGGCATCGGCACGGGCGATCTCATCCTTCAGCCGCGTCGCGCTGGCCGGGAAGGCCGACTCCAGATCCTGATTATACATCGGCAGATCGTCGATCTGCGCGACCTGCGCCGTGAAGGATGCCGCGCCGAGGCCGGCGAGCCCCTGGGCGAGCTTGCGGTTGATCGAGGCCTTGCGGTTGCTGCCGATGATGATTGCGAGCGTGAACGTTGCCATGGGGAGAATGCCTCGATGAGTGCGGGAAAGGGTTCGCAATGGAAACGCGAATAAACGGCCGATGGATCCTCAAAGGCGCTCAGCGCGGCCGGATTGCCAGCGGCAGGGCGTCGAACAGCCCGGGCACCGGGCTCGTCCGCGCCTTGTCGATCGTCAGCAGGCGCAGCTTGGTCGCGACGCCGCCATCGGCCGAGAACCCGCCGGTCCGGCCGCCAGCCGCCAGCACCCGATGGCAGGGCACGATGATGGGAAACGGGTTCTGGCCGAGTGCGACGCCGACGGCCCGCGCGGCACCGGGCTCGCCGATACGGGCTGCGACGGCGCCATAGGTCAGTGTTTCGCCGGGCGCGATCGTGAGCGCCAACTCATAGACCCGGCGGTTGAAATCGCTCACGCCCGACAGATCGATCGGCAGATGCGAGAGATCGCGCGGCTGCCCGGAAAGCAAGGCGACGATGTCGGCGATGGCCGCCGCGACGAAGCCGGGCGGCGGAGCCTCCACCGCGTCGGGAAAACGCCGCGCCAGCCTGAGCCGCGCCGTCGCCTCGTCGATCTCGGGCAACTGCGCCCCGACGATATGAGCCGATTGCCAGACCAGCGCACAGGAACCGATCGCGGTGTCGAAGAGATGGAACTGTCCCGGCATGGCGCCGAACATAGGCGATTGCGCGAAGCGCCGCCAAGCCCGCCATCGCGAGCGCAGCGAAGCGATCCAGGGCGATGGGCAGCGCCGCTGTTCTGGGTTGCTTCGCTGCGCTCGCAATGACGGTGGGAAACCGGCAGCCCCCTTCACATGAAGAGCTTCTCGCCCTCCATCCCCTTGTAGAGCGAGGCGACCTGCTCGCCATAGCCGTTGTACAGGAGCGTCGGCTTGCGGTCGCGCGTGCCCAGAATCTGCTCGCTCGCCTGGCTCCAGCGCGGATGGGCGACCTCCGGGTTCACATTGGCCCAGAAGCCGTATTCCGCCGCCTGCAGGCCCTCCCAGAAGGTCTTGGGCCGCTCGGCCACGAAGCTGATCTTGGTGATCGACTTGATCGATTTGAAGCCGTATTTCCACGGCACCACCAGCCGCAGCGGCGCGCCGTGCTGGGTCGGGATCGGCTTGCCGTAGATGCCGGTGACCAGCAGCGGCAATTCGTTGGCGGCCTCCGCCATGCTCAGCCCTTCTGTATAGGGCCAGGGATACCAGCGAGCCGACTGGCCCGGCGCCATGCGCGGGTTCAGGAAAGTCTCGAAGCGGATGTATTTCGCCCCCGACAGCGGCTTGGCGAAATCGACGAAGGCTTTCAGCGGGATGCCGGTCCAGGGCACCGCCATCGACCAGGCCTCGACGCAGCGGAAGCGATAGAGCCGCTCTTCCAGCGGCAGCTTGCGGACGAGGTCGTCGAAGGCGATCTCGAAGGGCTTTTCGACCAGCCCGTCGATCGCCACCGTCCAGGGGCGCGTCACCAGCCGCTTCGAGGCGGCGACGATGTCCTTCGACGTGCCGAATTCGTAGAAATTGTTGTAGCTCGCCGCATCGGCCTCCGGCGTCACCGGCCGGTCGAGCGTGTAAGCGGTATTGGTCTTGGCGGGATAGAGATCGAGCGTCGGGTCGGCCCCTTGCGCGAAGGCCGCGCCCGGCAGCGCCGCCCCGGCGATCAAGCCTGCGCCGCCAGCCATGAAGGCACGGCGGTTGAAGAACACCGCTTCGGGTGTCGCCTCGCTCTCGGGAATGGCCCAGCTCGGACGGTTCTTGATCAGCATCGACGGACAAACCCCGTTTCGGATGCCGGCACTCTAACGCATGGGGAGCCCCCGCGCGCAATTCACGAGGGGGAGAGGTGAGGCACCCGCCGTCGTGCTCGGGCTTGCCCCGAGCACCTCGTCCCGAAGGTGACGCCTGCCTGAGATGGTCGGGTCAAGCCCGACCATGACGACTGACGCCCCTTACCCCCGCGCCTCCAGCGCCTTGACGATGGCCTGGCCCATCTCGCTGGTCGACACCGCGTTGGCGCCGGGCGCCGCGATGTCCTTGGTGCGGGTGCCGGAGCCCAGCACGTCGGCGATTGCGCCTTCGAGACGGTCGGCCGCCTCGATCGCGCCGAAGGAGTAGCGCAGCGCCATCGCAAAGGAGCCGATCATCGCGATCGGGTTGGCCAGCCCCTTGCCGGCGATATCGGGCGCCGAGCCGTGGACGGGCTCGTAGAGCGCCTTGCGCTTGCCGGTGGCCGGGTCCTCGGCGCCGAGCGAGGCGGAGGGCAGCATGCCCAGCGAGCCGGTCAGCATCGCCGCGACGTCCGAGAGGATGTCGCCGAAGAGGTTGTCGGTGACGATGACGTCGTACTGCTTGGGCCAGCGCACGAGCTGCATGGCGCAGTTGTCGGCGAGCACATGCTCGAGCTCGACATCGGCATAGTCCTTGGCGTGCAGCGCGGTCACCGTCTGCTTCCAGAGCACGCCGGTCTTCATGACGTTGTGCTTCTCGGCGGAGGAGACCTTGTTGCGGCGCGTGCGCGCCAGCTCGAAGGCGACGCGGCAGATCCGGTCGATCTCGGGCGTGGTGTAGAGCTGCGTGTCGACCCCGCGCTTGGAGCCGTCCTCCAGCGTGACGATCTCCTTCGGCTCGCCGAAATAGACGCCGCCGGTGAGCTCGCGCACGATCAGGATGTCGAGCCCCTCGACCACTTCGGGCTTCAGCGAGGAGGCCGAGGCCAGCGCCGGATAGCAGATCGCCGGGCGTAAGTTTGCGAACAGGCCGAGATCCTTGCGCAGGCGCAAAAGCCCGGCCTCCGGGCGGTGCTGATAGGGCACATCCGCCCATTTCGGGCCGCCGACGGCGCCAAACAGCACGGCGTCCGCCTGCTGGGCGAGCTTCATGTCGCCTTCCGAGATCGCCTGCTTGTGCGCATCGTAAGCGCTGCCGCCGACGAGCCCCTTCTCGATCTCGAAGGAGGCGAGCCCCTGCTTGCCGAACCAGGAGACGATCGTCTCGACCTGCCCCATCACCTCGGGGCCGATACCGTCGCCGGGAAGCATCAGGAGCTTGTGGGTCGCCATGGTCGTCGCCTCGCCGTTTCTTGAACCTGCAATGGCGGCTGATTAGGGCGCGCGCCCCCCGCATGCAAGCGGCGCGGACGCGATGTCAGGGCCGCGCCAGCCGCGCGGTCACCTCGATCTCGACCTTCATCTCGGGCTTCAGCAGCCCGGCCACGACATAGATGCCGGCCGCTGGGCGCACCTCGCGGAAGACCTCGCCGCAGACGGCGAGCACCGGCTCGCAATAGGCCCGGTCGGTGACGAAATACTGCGCCCGCACCACGCCCGCCAGCGAGGTGCCCGCCTCCGCCAGGACGGTCTCCAGCGTGCGAAAGATGTTGCGCGCCTGCTCGGCAGCATCCTCCGGCAGGGTCATGGTGACATAGTCGTAGCCGGTGGTGCCCGAAACGAAGACGAGATCGCCGTCGATCACGGCGCGCGAATAGCCGAAGGCGGTCTCGAAGGGCGAGCCGGTGGAGATCAGGCGGCGGGTCATGCGGAGTCCGTCATTCTCGGGCGAAGCGAAGCGCAGACCCGAGAATCTCCCGCGGGAGATGCTCGGGTCAAGCCCGAGCATGACGCCGGGGCTAAACCCGCCCGCTTTTCAGCGCGCGCAGCACCTTCTCGCCGGGGCGGCCGGTCTGCGGCATGCCGATCTTGGCCTCGACATCCCGGATCGCGGCCCGCGTCAGCGAGCCGACGGCGCCGTCGGGCTCGCCGACATTGTAGCCGCGCGCAATCAGGAGCCGCTGCAATTCGCGGCGCTGCTCGCGCGAGAGCGGCAGATCGTCGGTCGGCCATTGCCCCTGCACGCCCGGCCGGCCGCGCAGCCGGTCCGACAGCAGCGAGATCGCCAGCGCATAGGAATCCGCGCCATTGTAGCTGAAGGCCGCATCGTAATTCTTGAAGACGAGGAAGGCGGGTCCGTTGCGGCCTGCCGGCATCAAAAGCCCGGCATTGCCCGTGCCGTTGAGCGGCGAGCCGTCGAACTTGACGATGCCGCGCGACGCCCAGGACGACACAGGCTGCTTGGGATTGCGCCCCGTCGGGCCGGAATAGCCTGATGGCACCCGGACCTCGTAGCCCCAGGTCGCGCCGGTGACCCAGCCCGCCTTGTCCATGAAGTTGGCGGTCGAATGCAGCGCATCGGGGATCGAATCGACCAGGTCGCGGCGCCCGTCGCCGTCGCCGTCGACGGCAAGGCGCAGATAGGTCGAGGGGATGAACTGGGTGTGCCCGAAGGCCCCGGCCCAGGAGCCGAAAAGCCGCTCAGCCCGCACATCGCCGCGTTGGATGATCTGCAGCGTCGCCAGCAGCTCGCCCTTGAAGAAGGCGTTGCGGCGCGGCGCCAGGCAGGCCCCGGTGGAGAGCGCCTGCACCAGCGGCCATCGCCCCTTAGCCTTGCCGAAATCGCTCTCGACGCCCCAGACGGCGGCAATGGTGTGACGATCGACGCCGAAGCGCTGCTCGGCCGCGGCGAGCACCGCGGCGTGCTGGCGCATCATCGCGCGTCCTTCCGCGACCTTCTCGTCATCGACGAGCGTGCCGAGATAATCCCAGATCGGCGTCTTGAACTCCGGTTGGTTGTTCATCGCCTCGATGATCTTCATGTCCGGCTCGACGCCGGCCATGGCGCGGTCGAATGTGGCGCCCGACACGCCCTTGGCGGCTGCGTCGGAGCGCAAACCTGAGAGGCAGGACTGGAAGCCGCCCTGCGCCGAGGCGGCGGAGGCGATCAGGACGAGGGGCAGGGCCAGGATGAGGGTGCGCATGGTCTCCACCGAATCGCAGGAATGACGCGAAACTAGGGCGTGGCGGTTAAGAGAGGTTAACCTTGCGCGATTTGGCGGCAGCATCCGGCGAATCCCCCTATGACGGGAGGCCTTCTCATGGGAACCGACCATGTCGCCCGCCACGATCGAGATCCTCGGCTTCGCCGCCGCCGCCCTGACCAGCCTGTGCTGGCTGCCGCAAGCCTGGCGCACCATCCGCACCCGCGACACCCGCGCGATCTCGCTCTGGACACAGTCGCTGCTGGCGCTCGGCACCGTTCTCTGGCTGACCTATGGCGTGCAGATCGGCTCCGCGCCGGTCGTCGTCGCCAATGCGCTCACGCTCTTGCTTGTTCTGCTGATCCTGTCGATGAAGCTGCGGTTCGGCTAGCCTCGACATCCAGGCGACGGCCTCAACGACCCGGAAGCGCGGACCGCAGGCGCTCCGGCGCATGATCGAGGGATGAACGGACGACATGACAGCCCCCATCCCCTCCCCCGGCCATCCCGCCGTCGAAGCCTACCTCGCCGATGGCTATGACCGCGTCGTCGGCATGTCCTCGCGTTTCGCCGCGGCGATCTGCGCGCGGCTGCTGCGGCTGCAGACGCAGCAAGGCGTGCGCGGGCCGATCGCCGAGATCGGCGCCTTCGAGGGCCGCTTCTTCATCGCGCTCGCCCATGCGCTCGAGGAAGGCGAGATCGCACTGGCGCTCGACATCTTCTCCTGGCCCGACCCGGGCGTGGAGCAGCGCTTCGAGGCCAATTGCGCTCGCCACGGCATCGGCCCCGAGCGCCGCCGCACGATCAAGGGCGATGCCGGCGCGATGGCGCCCGCAGACCTCCTCGCGAAGGCCGGCGGCGTGCCCTTGCGCTTCCTCCATATCGACGGCGAGCATTCCCGCGCCGCGCTCGGCCGCGACCTCGCCCTGGCCACCGCCTGCCTCGCCGAGGGCGGGCTGATCGTGCTCGACGACATGCTCCACCCCGGCTACCCGACCCTGATGGTCGCCGTGCAGGCGTATCTCGAGGCCAATCCCGACATCGTGCCGCTCTGCGTCATCGACCGTGAGACAATCGTCGGCGCGACCAAGTTCGTGCTCTGCCGGCGCGCCTGGTTCGAGCGCTACCAGGCGTTGATGCTGGAGATCTTCAAGGACTTCATCTGGCCGCTGGGCGCCGATTTCGAGCCGCACTGGTGTCTGGTGCTGTCGCAGGACACGCGGCTGGCGGAGATCGTCTGAGGGGTCTGACCTGCCGGTCAGAGCGCCCTCACTATTTCAGATAATCCATCAGGCTGAGCGACTGGATCTTGGCCATGGCGGAGTATGACGCCTGCAATTGCGTCTCGTAGGTCGAGAGTTGCAGGGCCAGTTCCGTGACGTCGGCACCGTTCACCTCGCTGATCAGCCCGGCGGCATAATCCTGGTACTCCACCTGTGCAGACGCGCTGCGCTCCAGGGTTGCGGCATGAACGGACAACTGACCCTGGACGGCGGCGACGGCGTCGGTGGCGCTGACGGTCAGGTTCGAGATCGCCTGCAGGGTTGCCGTGTCGGGAACGGTCGCCGCGTTGGCGACGGCGCTGAGGGCGCGCAGCGCCTGTTCGAAGGCGGCGTCATTGCCCGTGACGCCGTAGCTCAGCGTCCGCTCCGAGGAGACCGCGACCGAGGCCTTCACGCCATTGCCCTGGTAGTAGGAGGTGTCGGCCGTGGCGACGTCGGTTGCGGCATGGCCGGAAAGGTCGACGGGGGCCGTCGTGGTGTCGCTGCCGCCAAAGAGATAGCGGCCCTCGAAGCGGGTGTTGAGCAGGTCAGCGACCTCGTCGAGATAGCTCTGCGCCGTGGCCTGCAGGGTATCGTCGTCGCTGCCGGCGCTGATGGCGGCCGACAGGCTCGCGCGGAAACCCGACAGCGCATCGGTAATCGAGGTCAAGGCGTCGGACATCACCTCGACACGGCCGCGCGCGTCGTCGGCCGCGCCCGCATAACTTTTGGAGCGCGCGACCGAAACCTCCAGGCTGACCAGCGTTCCCGCCGAACGACCCAGCCCGCCATAGTCGCTCGAGACGGAGCCCGACGCCTGCTGGAGCTGAAGCTCGTTCATTTTCGCCTGCGAACGCTGCGAGGCTTCCAGCATGCGCTCGCTCATGGCGAAGGTCGCGACGCGTGTGATCATGGGCTCCTGTCCCGTTGAGTGAACGCCTCGTCAGGATGACGCGACGACCTGAAGCAGCGTGTCGAACATGCTGTTGAGCGTCTCCAGAAGCTGGGCCGCCATCGAGTACTGCTGTTCCAGCTCCGAAAGCTTCGCCGTCTCCTCGTCGAGATTGACGCCTGATTGCGACGCCAGCGAATCCGCCAGCGACTGCTGCGCGCTCTGGCTGGTCTCAGACGCGCTCGCGCTGTTCGTCGCGGTGGCCGCGATGCCGGACACGATCTTCGCGGCATAATCGGCAAAGGACGTGCTCGATGCCTTCAGCGTCCCAGCCGCAGCGAAGCTCTGAGGAGCGCTCAGCGCCGCGTCGAGCGCCTGGGCGATGCCGCTTTCGCCGATGCTGACGACGCTATCGCCGACGCTCGGGCTGGCTTCGGCCGAAAGCTGCGATGTCGCCAGCAGGCCCGGCGTCGCGATCAGATCCTTGCGCACCGCGATCGTCGATGCGTCCGAGCCGCCCAGCAGATCGTTGAGGCCGAGATAATCCGACAGGCCCTGGTCGGCATCGCCCACCGCGCTGTCGATATCGGCGATCGCAATGCCGGTATCGGCGGCGTCGGCGGCGATCACGACCCGCCCGGACGCGTCGAGCGAGGCCGACAGGCCGTCGATGCCGTCGAGAGCCGAGACCAGGTCCGACACCGTGGAGAAAGTCGACAGATCGAGGTCCTGGTAGCTGACCAGCGCGCCGTCCGCGTCAGTCACCGCGAGGCGGACGCTGCCACTGCCTGAAAACGCGTCGCCGGCGGAGAGCGCGGTCGACCCGGTCAGGGTTGAGGGCGGAGGCAGCGAGGTCCCGGCATTGTGGATGCTGTTGAGCGTGTCGATCAGCCCCGTGGCGAGTTCGTCGAGCTCCGCCTGGGCCGCCGGCAACACGCTGTCTCGCTGCGTGATCAGGGCGCCGACCTGGCCCGACCCGACCTCGGGGGTGATGTCCTTGCCATCGACCGTGATACCGCTGAACACGGTGTCGCGGGTGACGGCCGCTGCGCTTGAAGAGGAGAGCTCGTGAGCGCGGCTGTCCAGCAACGTGGTGCCCGAGGCGGTGGAGATCCGCATCTGGTTGTCGGATGTGACGTAGTATTTCACATCGATCTGGCCGGACAGCGTCTGCAGCGCCGTGTTGCGCGTGTCCTCGAGGTCGGCCGTCGCCTCGCCGCGCGACTGGGCCGTGGCGATCTGGCCGTTCAGGGCATCGATGGCGTTCAGGGCGGTATTGATCGTCGAGACGGCGTCCTCGATGGCGTCGTCGGCATCGGCACGCAGCCCCTGGATGCCGGTCGAGGTTTCGCGCAGCTGGCTTGCCAGGGTATCGAGCGCGGCGACGGAAGAGGCCTTCAGCGTCTCGCTTTCGGGCGTGCCGCTCAGTTGCGACAGGGCGGTTTCGAGGTCGGCGATGCTGTTGGCGAGCGAGGTGCCGCCGCTGTCGCCGCCCGTCGTCGCGCCGAGCAGGTTCTGCAGCTTGTCCGCGTAGCTCTCCGTCGTCGTCGCCGCGCCAGCCGTGCTCGTCGCGCCGACAAGATCCTGAAGCAGATACTTGTCGACGTTGCTGGTGATCGCGGTCACCGACACGCCCGAGCCCACCGTGCCGGTATAGACGGCGGCCTGCGTCGCGACCTTGCGCGTGTAGCCCTCGGTGTCGGCATTGGCGACATTGGACGACGTCAGCGCCATCTGCAGCTGCGTGTTCGCCAGGGAGCTGTAGGCGATGCTGCGGATGGCGGAGAAGGACATGGTCAGCCCCTGTTGGACCGAGGTGGCGTTAAAGATAGCGGCTCGGGCGAATGGTCTGCGCCATCTGCGCAGGCGCGGTCTTGCCGTTGGCCCCGTAGCGGCTGGGTGGCGGCGCCGACTGCTCGCGAATGGCGCGCATGATCGCGTCGATGCGCCGCCGCGTCGCGGCAATCGAGCTGCGAAGGCTTTCGACATTGTCGTTCATGTGGAGGCGGAGAACCTCGTTGCTCGCGATCAGGCGCCTGTGCAGCGCGGCGTCGGCATCGGCGAAAGCGATGTCGCGGCTGCGCAGACCCGCAATCCAGTGCGAGAACTGGCCGGAAAGCTCGCGCTTGCGCGCGACGAGATGCGAGGTCGAGGCCGGAATGCCGGCGGCCATCAGCGCGTTCTCTTCCTCGATCACGACGATCAGATCGTCGACGAGAGCGAGCATCGCCTTGATGGCGGCATTGGCCGACTGGCGGCGCGTCTGTCCGCCGGGCACGGTGTCGAGCAAGGGGGATGGGGGCATGACGGGTGCTCGCATGTCTCAGCGCTTGTAGGGAATGTCGGAGAGCGATCCGGCGCGGTGGTAGGCGTCGAGAGCGCGATGCGTCGTCATGCTCTTGTCGAGGGCGCCGCGCATGTCGTCGCGGGCGCTGCGCAGGGCATCGAGCATGAAGCCGAGATTGGCGAGGGTGACGAGCGCCTCCTTGCGCTGGCGCTCGGCAGGCTTCGCGGCGGGCGGTTTCTGCCGCGCTGCGGCGAGTTGGTTCCTGGCGGTCGTTTCGACGACGGCCAGCCGCGCGAGCAAGGGGTCCTGCGCGAGGATGTCGGGCGGGGCAGCGCGCGCCGGGCGTGCGACGCGGGGAGCGGGGCGGTTGCGCTTCATCGCATCGCGCTCAGCAGCGTGTCGTACATCGTATTGACGGAGGACATCACCTGCGCCGCGGCCGAATAGGCCTGCTGCGCCGCCATCATGTTGCTGAATTCCTGGCTGGTATCGGTCGTGCTCGCTTCGAGCATGCTGCCCGAGATCGTGCCCGCGCCATTGGTGCCGGCCACATGCAGCGAGCTGGCGCCCGACATCGAGTTCGCGGCGTAGACCCCGCTGCTCAGGGAGGTCAGCCCGTCGGCATTGTTGAAGGTCGCGACAGCGACCTTGTAGATCGCCCGCCGCTGGTCGTTGTCATAGTTTGCATAGACGGTGCCGTCGTCGCCGAGTTCGACGCCGGTCAGCGTGCCATAGCTGATGCCGTCCTGATCGTATTCGAGCGAAACCGACAATTGATCGTCGCCCGTCGAGAGCTGGCTCAGCCCGCTCGACGATCCGGCCGTGCCCATGTCGAGCGCAATCGCGCTGTCAGCCGCCCCCGTCGTCCAGCCGGTGAAGGTCAGCGTCGGCGGATTGGGAGTGGTGCTGGCGAACGTGCCGTTGTTGTTGAAGCTGATCGAAACCGTGTTGCTCGCCGGCGACGTGCCCAGCAGCGTGTTGCCGTCCGCGCTCGTCGCATTGGAGAAGGCGGCGCTCCAGGTATTCTCGGCCGTCTTCGTCCAGGTGACGGTCGTGGTGGCGGCGGTGCCCAGCGAGTCGTAGACCTCGAGTTCGCTTTCGAAACTGTCGCCGACCGCGGCATCGGCCGGGAGGTTGGCTTGCAGCGACAGGCTGGTCGTGGCCGCCGCGATGCTGCCGATCGCCTTCGTATCGACGGTCTGGAGCGCGGCGGCGGTTGTCGCGCCCAGGACGGTGCCCTCGGCATCGGTGGGCCAACCCTGCAGGTAGTAGTCGCCGTTCGAAAGATAGCCGTTCTTGTCGATCGTGAACTGGCCGTTGCGGGAATAGTAGATGTCGCCATTGGCAGAGTCGTTGCCAACGACAAAGAAGCCGTTGCCCTCGATCGCCATGTTGGTCGAGGTCGCCGATGAGACCAGCGAGCCCTGCGTGGCGATGCTGGAGACGCCGGTGATCGAGACGCCGCCGGCGGAATAGGCGGACGAGGTCGAGTCGGCGATCAGGCTCTCGAAGCTGGCCGTGGTCGTCTTGTATCCATAGGTGTTGGAGTTGGCGAGGTTCTGGCTGACCATCGACAGGGCAGAACTCTGCGCTGACAGGGCCGAGACAGCCGAATTCAAGGCGCCGGTGAGACTCATGGCGTTTACTCAACTCTACACGGGAACAGGGGTGGTGCCGGCCGAGCTGTGCTCAGGCAGAGACGCTCAGCTTCGAAGACATCGCGCTGACCGAGGAGTAGAGGTCGGATACGGTCGACGAGAGGGTGTTCATCGTCGAGGACAGCGATGACAGCGTATCGTTCATCGCGACCTGCTGGCTGTATCCGGCATAGGACAGCATCTGCGAGGCGAGCTGGCTGGAGTCGGTCGGATTCGACGGATCCTGGTTCTGGAGTTGCTGCACGAGCAGCGACATGAACTCGGACTCCGAAAACGAGGAGGACGATGTCGAGGAACTGGTCGTGCTGGCAGCGGTCGTCGCCGTGGACGAGGAAACCGAACTGACGCTCATGGCGAGCCTCCCTCAGGCTGCGGGACTGGTGGGATCCCGGAGCGGATACGTTTCGATCCGAGCCCGCGGCGCTGATGTGCTGCGGGATCGATGATGAAACGCGTGAGGAGGAATTTTCAGGCGGCGAATATTGAAGCTGGCGACGAAATTCTCTCGCCTGACGCCAGGATCATTGTCTTAAACTTGTATTAACTATCGCGTTTAGAGAATTGTTAACCGATGGCAGCAGCGCATTGTTTCCCGGCCCGCGGCCGCCGGGCTTTCTCGAACCGAACGTCGTCGGTTCCCGACCCGCCGATGCGCAACCTGGCGGCCGGCCTCCCCTCGCGGTTGACCGCGGGTTCGCAACGGATGGCTGCGTCGCCAGGATCGCGTGGCTAGGAGGAGACGGCGGCTTTCACAGGGCGGGCCCTTGTGGTCGTCGGGGCTGAACCGCCGATCGCAGCCTTCACGATCCGATCCGCCAGGCCGACAGGAGCGCGAATGGGCGCCTGGCCGGCGATCAGCGCACGCATCGCGCGCGCTTCGTCGAGAACGGAGCGGGCATCCGGATCGTTCGCCAGGAGCGCGATGGCTTCGTGTCGTTCCGAAAGCGGCCAGGTCGAGAGATCCTCGCCGTGACGGTCGACGGCCTCCCGAAGCTCGCTTCGTTTCATGTCTGTTTCGTTCCCGAACGTTTCTCCTTGTGCATAAACTGTTTCGGAATGTTCGGGAACGGGCAAATCTTCGCAGCCTCGAGCCACCGGGCCGCGTCGGCACCGGTGGGATGCGACCTTCTATCCGCGCGATCGTTTCAGCGCCTGACCGCCTTCTGCGGGACGGGAACGACCTGCGTTTTGGGCGCCAGCCCGGCGATCTCCGCCCAGGCGTTACGCAGGCCCGTCAGGTGCCAGATGATCTTCTCGTAACGCGCCGGCGCATCCCGACGTCCATAAGCGGTGTGGATCGCCATGATGTTGTAGGTGTAGGCCTTGAGCAACTGCTGGGCGACGTCTTCGCCCTTGTCGAAGCGCAGGCAGTGACAGAGCCCCCGCAGGATCGTCGACGACTTGGTGATGCAGGCATGGCTCTCTTCGTGACGGCGATCCTGCGTGGCCATGATCGCCAGCCTGAGCTGGCGGATCGCCTCGTCATACAGCTTGACCACCGCGACGAGCGGATGGACCTGGGCGGCGACCCGGCGATAGGCGGCGAGCGGTTGGGCGTGCTGGTTCATGACGAACTGTTCCATTGGTCGAGGAGCGCTGTGAGGTAGTCCTGGGTCGACTCGGCAGCCGCGATGGCCGCCTGGTAGCGGGCGTAGCGGTTGCTCAGATTGGTCTGGTAGGTCTCGGTCGCGGAGCGGATGGCGTCGCTCTTGGCCTGCAGGTCGTCATCGACCTCGGACAGGTTGTCGATCAGCGTCTGCAACGAGCCGTCGGAGGTGTCCGACACCTTGTCCGCCGAGTTATAAAGCAGCTCGGCAATGCCGGTGCTGAGCGAAACGTCGATCGATTGCGCGGCCGAGCCCGCGTAGACGAAGGTGTAGCCCTCATAGGCCGTGCCTTTGGCGCCGATGATGCGTGTCCCGTTGACGGTGAACAGCGAGGCATCACCGCCCACCGATACCGAACTCATCGCGCCGCTGGCGTCGACGCTGATATCGAGCGTGAAGTCGGCCGGGACGCTGGTCCCCCGCGAGAGCAGTTGCAACTGGCTGGAGGACGCATCCATCTGGAAGCCGAGCAGCGACTTGACGGCGTCGAGATCGTCGAGCAGCGCGTTGTCCAGCGTATCCTCGTCGATCACCAGCGAGCCGTCGCTGTCGAAGGAAAGGCCGATCAGGCTCATCGACTCCCCGTCCACCGTGCGGGTCAGCGCGCTGTAGACCGACAGGGTCGCGCTGCGCAGCGTGCCATCGCCGAACAGAACCGCCTCGTCCGAGACGCTGCCGTCGCTCGCCAGGCTCTGTTGCGCGGTGCTGAATTCGCGGAAGGCGTTATAGGCGTTGACGAGGGTCTCAATCGCCGTCTTGGCGGAGCTGACATCGGCGCCGACCTCCAGCGTGATCGAAACCTCGCTCTCGGTATCCGGATCGTCCTGCGTCGTCTGGTAGAGATGCAGGGTCACGCCATCGAGCAGGTCGTCGATGTCATTGCTGTTGCGGGTCACCGCGATGCCGTCGAGCGTCAGGATCGCGTCCTGCGGCTCCTGCAGCACATCGGCGAAGGCACCCGATCCGTCGGTGAGGCCGAGCGAGGCGAGCACATCGTCGCCCGAGACGGCGCTCGCGCTGATGGTCTCGCCGGTTTCGACCGCCGACAGCACGAGGCGATAACTTGAATTCAACACCTGCAGGATGGTCGCCTGGACTCCGGTGGCGTCGGATTCGCCGTTGATGGTGTCGGCGATGTCGGCGAGCGACATGCTTGCGGTCACCGTCAGATCGATCGGGCTGCCACCGTCGATGCCGAGCGAGATGACGCCGGAATAGCCGAGATCCTCCGATTTCGATGCTTGTGTCGCACCGGCAACCTTGTGGGCCTTGGCGAGCTGGAGAATCTGGATGTCGTAGTTGCCGACGTCACTGCCATCCTCGACGGTGGCCGACAGGGCGGAGGCGGCATCGACGCTGCCGTTTGCGGTCAGATAGGCGGCGCGGTCGAGGAAGACATCGGTACTGCTGTTGGAGCTTCCCGAGACCGCACGCAGCGCATCGGCCGCGTCGGCCACATCGGCGAGCAGCGATTGCAGCTCCTGATAGCCGGCAATCTTGGCTTCGTTGGCGGTGATCTTGAGATCGATCGAATCCGCCTTGCTCAGCTTGGCCTGGACCGCGACCTCGATCAGCGCATTCCAGTCGATATCCGAGGTGTCGGTGGTCGCGGTCGAGGTCGTGGCGCTCGTATAGGACGACGTCGTGCTCGAACTGGTGCTGCTGACCGAGGCCATCGCTATCTCCGCATGAAGGTGAGAGGTGGGCCGGCTGTCCAGGACCGGCCCACCGTGCCTGAGCCTTACTGCAGCAGCTTCAGCAGTTCGGACGGCATCGAATTGGCCTGCGCTGCGGCGGCCACCGAAGCCTGCGTCTTGACCTTGATCGAGGCCAGATTGGCCGACTCCTGCGCGACATCGACGTCCTTGATCGCGGAGTTGGCCGCTTCGAGGTTTTCGATGCTGGTCGCGATCGTGTTGGAGCGGAACTCGAAACGCGACTGCAGCGCGCCGATATTGGCCCGTGCGCTCGACACGGAGTCGATCGCGGTATCGATGGCGGCGATGGCGGTCGTCGCGCCGGCCTGCGTCGAGATGTCCTGCGTATCGACGCCGAGCGTCGTCGCGTCCAGCGCGTCGATCGTCACATTGATCGTGTCGGCGGTCGCATCGGAGCCGACGACGACGACCATGCCAGTCGCGAAGGCGCCCGTGCCGTCGAGCAGGCTCTCGCCGTTGTAACGCGTGCTCTGGGAGAGGCCGTCGATTTCCTCGACCAGCTGATCGAACTCCGCGTTGATGTAGGTGCGCTCCGAATCCGTCACCGTGCCGGAGGCCGACTGGGAGGCCAGCGCCTTCATGCGCTGCAGCATGTCGCTGATGTTGGAGGCGCCGCCATCGGCCGTCTGCAGGATCGAGGTGCCATGCGAGGCGTTGGTCGCGGCCTGCGTCAGGGCGGTGACGTCGGACGAGATGCGCGTCGAGATCGCCAGCCCCGAAGCGTCGTCGGCGGCGGTGACGATGCGCGAGCCGCTCGCCAGCTTCGACAGCGAAGCGGTCTGGTCGGCGGAGTTCATGTTCAGATAGCGGACCGCCGAATTGGCGGCGAGATTCGTCGAGATCACAGCCATCGCGGCTTCTCCTTGTTCCGATGAAGCTCCCTTCCGGGAGCGGACGCCGCGTGGGAGGGCGTCTGGGGGTTCAACGGCGCAGGGCGATGCGGCTGGCGATCTTTTTGAAGATGGTCAGGATCGTGGCTAATCGACGGTAAACGAACGGCAGATGTCGCGCTCGGTGCTGTGAAGCTGCTTGCGCAAATGCTGGCGCCCGCGTTTCAGAAGCGATTCGACCGCCTGGACCGTCGTGTCCATCACCTCGGCGATCTGCGAGTTGGTGAGATCGTCGTAATAGGAGAGGATCAGGGCGACCCGCTGCTGGTCCGGCAGGCGCTCCATCTCCCGGGCCAGGAGGTCGCTGACCTCATGGCGCTGCAGGGTCACGAGTGCGTCAGGCTGCGCATCGACGACCTCGGGCGCGTTGTCCATGTCTTCCGTCTTCGGACGGCGGCGCAGGTCGAGGCAGCGATTGGTGACGACGCGGTAGAGCCAGGTCGAGAACTTCGCGCGGCCGGACTGCCAGGTGCCGCGCTGGCTCCAGATCTTCAGCAGTGTGTCCTGGACGACATCCTCGGCATCGGCGCCGTTGCGGAGAATGCGCAGCGCCAGCGCATAGGCGCGATCGACATGGCGCTCGACCAGTTCGCGAAACGCTGCATCGTCGCCGAGCGTGATCAGTTCCAGCAGTTCGTCGTCGCGATCCATCGGCCTGCGGCTTTCCAACCTTTCCAACGCCCGCGGCATCGCGGCGCTTTGATCGAGCAGCAGGGCAAGAGGTGCGGACACCATCTGTGGCACGAAATTGAGGTGAGATGCCTGGCCGCTCATCGCTTGGAAACCTCCAGAAACCACTTTCAGGTCGGGCTTGCCTGAAAGGGCCGTCTGGAACTGAAACGCGCGACAGCGCGAAACCAGGCGCGCAAAAAACGAAATAAATGAGATATTTCATATAGTTAGGTCGGAAAAATCTTCCTAGCTCTAGGCAGATTTTGCCGGGTTCGCCCTTGGCGGCGAAGGGCTCCGGCCAACAGCGCATGGGGGCGGACAGATTCGTTCGCGACGCTCCCGCCTCGGCGCTTCGTCCCTGCGACGTCTCCTCTACCGCGCCGGCCTGACCCGCAGCAGCTTCCCGTCGGCCGCATCGCTGAGCAGGTAGATGAACCCGTCCGGGCCCTGCCGGACATCGCGAATGCGCTCATTGAGCCCCTTGAGCAGTTGCTCCTGCCCCGTCACGGTCTCGCCCTGCGTCGAGAGCCTGACCAGCATCTGCCCGGCGAGACCGCCGACGAAGAAAGAGTTTGTCCAGGCCGGCCATGCGGCGCCGGTGTAGAACGCCGCGCCGGACGGCGCGATCGACGGGTCCCAGTAGAACAGCGGCGGTTCCATCCCGGCCTTGGCCGTTCCCTCGCCGAGTTTGGCCCCGGAATAATCGACGCCGAAGCTGATCACCGGCCAGCCATAGTTGCGGCCGGCCTTGGGTGTGTTGACCTCGTCCCCGCCGCGCGCGCCGTGCTCGGCGGTCCAAAGCTGGCCTGTTTGCGGATGGAGAGCCGCGCCCTGCACGTTCCGATGGCCGATCGACCAGATCTCGGGCTGCCAGCCCTCGATCCTGGGATTGCCGGTGGCCGCGCCGCCCTCGGGATTGATCCGCATGATCTTGCCGATGTGGTTGCCCGGGTTCTGCGCCTGGTCGCGCTGGCCGTAGCGGTCCCCCACCGTGACGAAGAGCGCGCCCGTGCGGTCGAACACCAGACGCGAGCCGAAATGCATGTTGCTGGCGATGGTCGGCATCTGCTGGAAGATCACCCTTGCGCCTTCCAGCGCCGTGCCGCGCTCGTTGAGCCGGGCCCGGGCGACGCTGGTGCCGCTGCCCCCGGCGCGCGCCTCGGCGAAGGAGAGGTAGATCGCGCGGTTCTGGGCGAAGTTCGGATCGAGCACCACGTCGAGCAGCCCGCCCTGGCCGCGTGCCGCGACATTGGGCACGCCAGACAGCGGCGGCGAGAGCTTGCCGTCCGCGCCGACCAGCCGCAACCGCCCCGGCCGCTCCGTCACCAGCATGCGCCCGTCCGGCAGGAAAGCCAGGCCCCAGGGGTTCTCCAGACCGCCCACCACCGTCTCGACGACGAGATCGCCCGCGCTCGACGGGAAGCGCTGCTGCGCCTGGGCCGCGTCCTCGCCGGCCAGAAGCGCGGGAAAGGCCATGAGGGCAAGGGCATAGGCGTGAGCGCGCATGGGTATCTCCTCATCGGTCGCAGGACGTGGGTTTGAGTAACGTCCGTTTGCCTCGGACAACGTCATCGACCGCGATCGGTTGCAGTCCCTCCGGAGTGTTCGCAAAGGACACCCGCACCGGTGGCCTTAAGGCGGCGGCAGGCGTCCGACCGTGACGATCCCGCCTTGCGGGTCGCGCGTCAGCACGACCATCTCGCCCGAGGCGGGAAACACGCCTGTCAACGCGGTGATGTTGACCTGATGCGTGACCATGACGACGGTGGCCGCCTGCGGCGGAAGCGCGGCAAGCCTGCGTCGCAGCGCCGCGGTCGCGGCCTCGCGTTCGCCGGGCCGGCCGAAGAAGGAGTTAAGCGCCGCCGGCTCCTCCTCGACAGGGCCGAGCGCCAGCAGCTCAGCGGTTTCGCGCGTCCGGCACCATTGGCTGGTCAGGACGAGCGCGACCGGGATCGCGCGCTGACGAAACGCCTCGCCGATCTGGCGCGCCTGAGCACGGCCGCGCGCGCCGAGATTGCGCTGCGTCGTGCAGTCGCCCAGCCGCATCGCGGCCGGGTCGCCGGTGCCCGGCGCATCGGCATGGCGCATCAGCACGACATGACCGGGCGTGGCCAGAGCCGACCAGAGCCGCTCCCGGTCGGTCTCGATGCCGAGAGCCGGACCGGACAGGCCCAGGAAGGCCGCGAGGAGAAGCAGGGCGCGCCGTTTCGTTGTCGCTGCGCCCATGCTGTCCTCCGCTGTCAGATCACTCCGGCTTCACGCCAGCGGACCTGATGATGTTTTCCCAGATCGCGATTTCCTGCAGGTGATAGGGCCGGAACGCGACGGGGTCACGTAACCTCATCGTGAAGCCGAGCTTGAGGATCTGCTCGGTCACCGCCGGCTTGGCGAGCGAAGCCAGGATCGCCTTGGACAGCGCCTCCAGAACCGGCGTGGGCGTCGCGGCCGGCGCGAAGAAAGCGGCCCAGGAATCGGCGTCGGCGTTGCTCACGCCCTGTTCGCGCAGCGTCGGGATGTCCTTGGCGCGCGCATTGCGTTCGGGGCTCGCGAGCGCGATTGCGCGCAGCGTCCCGGCATTGATCTGCTCCAGGACGCTCGGCAGCGTCGAATTGGCGATGTCGATGCGTCCGCCGATGATCTCCTGGACCAGCGGCGCCGCGCCCCTGAACGGCACATGCGTCATCTTGATGCCGGTGCGCGCCATGAACAGCTCCATCGCCAGATGCGAGCCGGAGCCGACACCGGTCGAGCCGTAATTGAGCTTGTCGGGATCGGCCTTGGCGAGCGCGATCAGCTCCTTGATGTCCTTGGCCGGCAGGTCCTTGCGCACGACGAAGGCGTGCTCGAAGGCGCCGACGCCGGCCAGCGGGGCGAAATCCTTGACCGCGTCGTAGCCCGGCTCTTTCAGCAGGAACATGTTGTTCCCATGCGTCTGGTTGTTGCCGAAGATGATGGTGTGGCCGTCGGGGTCCGCCTTGGCCACCGCCCGCGTGCCGACCGCGCCGGAGGCGCCGGCGCGGTTGTCGACGACGACGTTCTGGCCGATCGAGGTCGACAGGTCCTGCGCGACGAAGCGCGCGATCGCATCGGTGGGCCCACCCGCCGGATAGGGCACGACGAGCGTGATCGGCTTGGTGGGAAAGCTCTGCGCGCGCACGAGCGAGGGCGCGAGGACGGCACCGGCCATCAGGCCGAGTGTGGAGCGGCGGGTCATCGACATGCGGAAATCCTCCCGGGCGGCCCGATTGATCACAGGCTTGAGCCGAGCTTTAGAGCATCATCGGCGGAAGGGGAATGCCGCTTCCGGATAAAGCCGCCGCGAAATCAACGACCTAGGCCGTCTCTCAGCCGGCAGCGAACCCCGCGCGCTTCAGCCGCTGGATCGCAAGATCGAGCGCCTGCAGGAAGGCCGAGCGGTCCTTGGGCGAAAACGGCTTCGGCCCGCCGGTGGCCGTCCCCATCGCCCGCAGATCCTCCATCATGTCGCGGGTGGCCAGCGCCATGCCGATCGAGGCCTCGGTGAAAGGCTTGCCGGTCGCGCCGATGACCTCCGCGCCGGCCTTGATGCAGCGATCCGCCAGCGGAATGTCGGAGGTGATCACGATCGACCCGCGCGCAACGCGTTCAGCGATCCAGTCATCCGCCGCGTCGAAATTGCCGGTCACCACGATCCGCTCGATCCAGGGCTCGCGCGGCAGCATCATGTAGCTGTTGGCGACGACGAAGACGCGCAGGCCATGGCGCTCGGCGACCTTGAAGATCTCCGGCTTCACCGGGCAGGCGTCGGCGTCGACATAGATCGCGATCAGCGTGGGGGACTCCATGGCGACAAGCGCATCGCAGGGACAAACGTCCGACGCAAGCGGCATGGCGACGACGGACGGCGATGAGCCAAGAAAGCGCGTGCGCCCGGCCGGGCTCTGGCCTAGAGTCACGATCTGCTTCGACATGACGAGACCCGGCATCCGCCGGGCCGGCCGCAGCGGGTGCAGGTCACCCCGGACGATGCCTCGCACCAGCGCCCCTTGCGATCGCGGCAGCGCCTGACGACTTGTCACGAACACCAAAGCGCGATCCCGCGCCGTTCGACCGCAAAGGAATCCGACCATGGCCAAGGAACAGCGCGGCAATCGCGAAGCCAAGAAGCCCAAGAAGGACAAGCCCAAGGTCGCGGCCGCAGCGCCGTCGACATTTGCAGCCGTCGTCGCCAAGGCTGCGGGGCCGAAGAAGAAATGATCCGCTTCAAGACGATCGACCCAGCCGAACAGGCCAAGGCAGCCGACAAGGCGGGCGAGAAGCCCGCCGCCAAGCCCGCCACGGTCGCCCCCCCCGCTGCTGAGCCGGCCGAGGATGGCGATGCCGCCGCCGAAGAGCCGGCGGCCAAGGGCAAGGGCATGACCCGCAAGACACCGCTGCGCGCCAAGAAGCCGGACGCGGCGCGGCTGTTTCGGGACTGACGGCGACGCCGTCGAAAGCCGTGTCGTTCCGGGCCAGCGCAACGCCGGCCCGGCGCGACCTACCGCGATGGCGTGAGGCGCCCGCGCCTCAGCCCTCCGTCACCTCGTCGGTCCAGACCTTGAACCCCGTCAGGGTGTTGGGACCGAAGGTGGTGGCGATGGCGACGTCCGCCGCATCGCGACCGCGCGCGATCAGGACGCGGCCGATCCGCGGCGCGTTGTTGCGCGGATCGAACATCTGCCAGCCGCCCTCGAGATAGGCCTCGAAGGAGGCCGCGAAATCGCCCGGCGGCCAGGGTGGCGGCGTGCCGATATCGCCGAGATAGCAGGTGCAGTAGCGCGCCGGGATGTTCATCGCCCGGCAGAACGCGATCGCCAGGTGGGCATAGTCGCGGCAGACGCCCCGCCCTTCCGCATAGGCGTCCGAAGCCGAGCGGGTCACGCTCGCATCGTTGTAGTTGAAGGTGATGCGCTGGTTGACGAAATCGCAGATCGCCTGCACCCGCGGCGCGCCGGGCTGGGTATGTCCGAACAATTGCCAGGCGAGGTCGAGCAGGCGATCGGAATCGCAGAACCGGCTCGCCAGCAGGAAGACGATCGCCTCCTCCGGCAGCCGCTCGACCGGAACCTGGCCGGCGCTGCGGTCGTAAGCCTCGGGCAGGCCGCTGTCGGAAATGATCGCATCCGCCGTGATCCGCATCGCGCCCTGCGGGGCCAGCAGCCGCGTGCACCAGTTGCCGAAGCCGTCGCGATAGGCGCTGACCGGAACGGAAGGGCTGAAGCGGATGTAATCGGGAGTCTGGAGGTCCGACACCCGGCTGAAATGCACGTTCAGCATCAGGATCAGCGGCGTGGGCTGCGGGAAATGATAGTCGAGTTCGTAACCGATCCTGAGTTTCACGACATGCCTTCCGCGCGGCTTGCTGCGCGCTGATGATGGTTGGCCCCTCAGCCGGTCGGCCCACTATGCATGTTTCCGGCCAATCCGGCGCGGCGAAACGCTTGCCCGGACCGGTTCAGTTGTTGGGCACGATCGGTCGCATCGCATCCTCCATCTCCTGCCTGATGCTGCCCCACATGAGGGAGGGCCGCGCCTGCCTGCCCGAAGGCTGCGCCGGTGTATCGAGCCAGGCCGGGCGGCGCGGGCACAGCGAGGTCATGCTGTGGACGGACTCCGAGGGCAGCGCCGGCCGCGCTGCGTTGTAGTCTGTGCGTCGGTGCGTCCACGCCGCCTCGACATAGGCGATCTCCTCCTTCTCCGCCCCGACATCGCTGTCGACGGGATAGTTCAGCGCGGGATCGGACAGGATGATCGCGACCTCGGCGATGGCGTAGAGACCGCTCGGCGAGCGGGTGCGCCCCGTATCCCAGCTGTTGCGTCGACCGCCGCCGATCAGCGCCGGCCCCGACAGGCCGACCTCGCGCTTGTCGAGCGCATAGACGAAGCGCTCGGCCCGGGGCGGCAGCGGCGGTTTGAACGCGTCCGGAAACGCCTTGCGGTGCGCCTCCATCCCAGGAAAATTGACGGGCTGGCGCGGCGGAATCGTCTTCTGCGACAGCAGCACGGCCTTGCTGGCGCGCATCACCGCGTGCATCGCCATCATGCGTCCGACCATCTCCGGCCCGGCGACCTTCTGGACGGCGTCGATGCGCTCCTTCAGCACGCGCTCGAAACAATCCCCCGGCAGCGTCACATCGCGGCAGCCGCCGTCACCACGACCACCCTCGCGCATGACGCGGCCAATGAGCGCGCGAAACGCCGCCTCGTCGTAGGAGCCCAGCGCGCAGGTCTCGGCGATCTCGGGTCTGTTGGTGCCGGAGGTGACGAAGCGATACCAGAGGCCAATCGCGAGGCCAACGACCACGAAAACGGCCAGCAGCAGGGGCCCGTAGGCCCAGTCCGGCAGGCGACGCCAGAGTTCGACGAGGCGGTCCATCGCAACCTCTCGGCAGTGGCGCGAAGCGGCGACCGGCCAAAGCGACGCCTGCGACGTGGATCTCCGCGACCGTGCTGTCGACACGACATTCGCGCCATTCACCGGCGGCATCAAGGAGTTTGGCTTGCGATGGCCCGCCACGAGTCCTAAACCACGCCCGCGCCTGCGAAACGGCGTGCCCTCGTCCGAGATCCGGAGAACCTGCCATGGCCTTCCTTGCCGACGCCCTGAAGCGCGTGAAGCCGTCTGCGACCATCACCATCACGCAGAAGGCGCGCGACCTGAAAGCGCAGGGCAAGGATGTGATCTCGCTCTCCGTCGGCGAGCCCGATTTCGACACGCCCGACAACATCAAGGAGGCGGCCATCGCCGCCATCCGCCGTGGCGAGACCAAGTACACCCCCGTCTCCGGCATCCCGCAGCTGCGCGAGGCGGTCGCCCGCAAGTTCAAGCGCGAGAACGGCCTCGACTACAAGCCGAGCCAGACCATCGTCTCCACCGGCGGCAAGCATGTCATCTACAACGCCCTGCTCGCCACGCTGAACCCCGGCGACGAGGTCATCTGCGTCTCGCCCTACTGGGTCTCCTACCCCGAGATGGTCGCCCTCTGCGGCGGCACCGCGACCTTCGCCGAGACCAAGATCGAGAACGAGTTCAAGCTTCAGCCGGAAGAGCTCGAGCGTGCGATCACGTCCAAGACCAAGTGGGTGATCCTCAACTCCCCCTCGAACCCCTCGGGCGCCGCCTACAGCCGCGCCGAGATGAAGAAGCTCACCGACGTCCTGATGCGCCACCCCCATGTCTGGGTGCTGACCGACGACATGTATGAGCATCTGGTCTATGGCGACTTCGAATTCGTCACCCCGGCGCAGGTCGAGCCCGGCCTCTATGAGCGCACGCTGACCATGAACGGCGTCTCGAAGTCCTATGCCATGACCGGCTGGCGCATCGGCTACGCGGCGGGTCCGCAGCATCTGATGAACGCCATGGACCTCGTCCAGGGCCAGCAGACCTCGGGCACTTCGGCGATCTCGCAATGGGCTGCCGTCGAGGCGCTGGACGGCACGCAGGACCACCTGCCCGTCTTCAAGAAGGCCTTCGAGCGTCGCCGCGACCTCGTCGTCTCCATGCTGAACCAGACCCGCGGCCTCGTCTGCCCCAAGCCCGAGGGCGCCTTCTACGTCTATCCCGACTGCTCGGCCCTGATCGGCAAGACCATGCCCAACGGCAAGGTCATCGAGACCGACGAGGATCTGGTCCTGGGGATCCTGGAGAACGAAGCGGTCGCGGCCGTCCACGGCTCGGCCTTCGGGCTCGGACCCAACTTCCGCATCTCCTACGCCACCTCGGACGAGAAGCTGGAAGAGGCCTGCCGCCGCATCCAGCGCTTCTGCGCCGAGCTGCGCTGATCGGGGCGTCGTCATTGCGAGCGCAGCGAAGCAATCCAGAGGGTCTCGCGCGACGGCTCCTGGATTGCTTTGTCGCTGACGCTCCTCGCAATGACGTCGACTCCATCTTGAACCGCCGCATCCTCATCGCGGGAGCGGCGGTTTTCCTATTTCCGTGCCGGGCGCAGGCGCAGGCGCCGACCACGCTGTCGCCGGGCGAAGCTTACGGTGCAGCCCGCGCCGGCACCCTCCTCCTCCTGGACATCCGCACACCGGAAGAGTGGCGCGACACTGGCATCCCCCAGGGCGCGACCGCCCTCGATGTCGAGACGCCCGCCTTCGAGGTCCGTCTGGCGGGGCTGCGGCTCGACCACCCCGGCAAGCGCATCGCCCTGATCGACCGCAACGGCGGCTTGAGCGCCTCGATCCGCACCAAGCTCGCCGGCCGCGGCTTCCGCGACATCCTGGCGGTGCGCGGCGGCATGCTGGGCCCGGGCGGCTGGCTCGCCGAGAAGCTGCCGGTGGTGGCTTATCACTGACGGCGATCTTGGTCTGCAGCACGGACGATGATATGGTCAAGTCAGTTGACCATATGAGGGCTGCCATGGGCGAGACCCGTTCGATCAGCGCATCAGAATTCAAAGCGACGTGCCTCGACCTCCTGAAGCAGCTCGACGAGCATAAACTTCAGCGTGTCGTGATCACGAGACGCGGGCGTCCCGTTGCCGTGCTGACCCCGCCCGAGAGCCATGCCGACGCCATCGATGGCCTTCATGGGTTCATGCGCGGAAGCGTGACCGTCCCGGACGGTTTCGATCTGACAGCCCCTATACTCGACGATCGCCTCGACGCCGAGGACGGTATCCTGCATCGATGACAGCTGCCGGGGCCGCAGTCCTACTCGACACCTGCGCCGTCATCTGGTTGGCAAATGGCGACCCGATGTCGCCGCAGGCCATGCTGGCGATCCGTGCCGCAGGACTGACGCAGTCGATCCATGTCTCGCCCGTGTCAGCGTGGGAGATTGGTCTTTTGAGTCGCCCGCGCCCCAACCGGACGGGTGATCTACACTTCCAGCCCGATCCGAAGACGTGGTTCGCGCGCTTCGTGGGCGGTCCAGGCATTCAGGCCGCTGCGTTGACGCCTGACATCGCGATCGAGGCCTCTCATCTGCCCGGCGATCTCCATGGCGATCCGGCCGACCGCCTGATCATCGCAACCGCGCGGAACCTGGGACTGCCAATCGTCACGCGCGACCGCAAGATTATTGCCTATGGCGAGTCCGGCTTCGTCCGCACCATCCCCTGCTGAAGCAAATCCGGCCGCCTCTCCGCGGTAATCCTCTGCGCCTCAGCCCGCCGCCACTTCGCGATCCGGGCATGGTCACCGGAGAGAAGCGCCTCGGGCAGGCCCCGGCCCTCCCATTCGCGCGGGCGGGTGTAATGCGGATATTCGAGCAGGCCATTCTCGAAGCTCTCGTCCTCGCCGGAGAGCTCCTTGCCCATCACGCCGGGGATCAGCCGCACGCAGGCGTCGAGCAGGACCAGCGCCGCCATCTCGCCACCCGAGAGAATGTAGTCGCCGATCGAGACCTCGGTCAGCCCGCGCCCCTCGATCACCCGCTCGTCGACACCCTCGAAGCGCCCGCAGACGATGACGACGCCCTCGCCCGCGACCCAGTCGCGCACCTGGCGCTGCGCCAACGGCCGCCCGCGCGGCGACATCAGCAGGCGCGGGCGCGTGTCATCGGCGGGAACGGCGGCGTCGATGGCAGCGCCCAGCACGTCGCAGCGCAGCACCATGCCGGCGCCGCCGCCGGCCGGGTTGTCGTCGACATTGCGGTGCCGGCCGATGCCATGGTCGCGGATCTGGTGCGTCTCAAGCGACCACAACCCACGCCGCAGCGCTTCGCCGGCGAGCGACACGCCCAGCGGGCCGGGAAACATCTCCGGATAGAGCGTGAGGACAGAGGCACGGAACGGCATGGAGAGACCTTACCGGACTAAAACTGGAAACGCGCCGTCATCCCGGGCGGAGCGCAGCGCAGACCCGGGATCCATGCCTGAACCGTTCCGGAGTGGATCCCGGATCGGCGCGGCTCTCGCCGCTTGTCCGGGATGACCGCGCGAAAAACCGAAACGAAGTCGTCTTTAACCGAAGCGTAGCGCCGGCAGACGGTCCAGCGCGTTGAAATCGACCGCGCTGGCGATGACGTTGTCGTAACCCGCAAACCCATCCGCACTGAGCATGGTCAGCATCGCCACGGCGCGCATGCCGGCCCGCCGCGCGGCCTCGATCCCGTTGGGCGCGTCCTCGAAGACGAGGCAGGCCTCGGGCGCGACGTCCATACGGCGCGCCGCCTCGATGAACATGTCGGGATGCGGCTTGCCGCGATACCCCTGGCTCGGCGAGATCACCGTGGCGAAATGCGGGCGCAGGCCCAGCGTGTCGAGCACCAGCGCGATGTTCTCCGGCGGCGCGGCCGAGGCGACCGCCATCGGCACGCCGCAGCTCTGCGCCCGCGCCATCAGCGGCAGCAGGCCGGGCAGCGCGACGACATGGGCGCGATAGGCGTCGCGATAGAACACCTCCTTCGCCTCGCCCAGCGCGATCACCTCCTCCGGCGTCGCCTGCGGGAACAGCGGGGTGATGATCTCGCCGACCGCCATGCCCGCCGTGCGATGGAAGAACTCGTCCGCATCGAAGGGCAGGCCGTGCGAGGTGAGCAGCTTGCCCCAGGCGTCCTCGTGGAAGCGCATATTGTCGACGATGGTGCCGTCCATGTCGAAGATCAGCGCGGCAGCCGGCTGCTTCCAGGCTTCGGGCATCCCGGTCTCAGTCTTCATCGTCGGCCTCGAACAACCCCTCGGGCGGAACCGCCTCGATCCGCCGGGCGGCGATGTCGATGCGCGGCGCGAAGGCCTTGGTGAAGGGCATCAGCACCGAGCGGCCATCCGGCAGCAGAATGTCGAGCAGATCGCCCGCGCCGTAATTGGCGACGGTGGTGACCGTGCCCAGAACCGCGCCATCGGGGCCGATCACGGCACAGCCGATCAGATCGGCCTGCAGGAACTCGTCCTCGTCCTCGGGTGCCGGGATCTTGTCGCGGGACACGAAGAGGTTGACGCCGTTGAGGCTCTCGGCCGCCTCGCGGCTGGTGATGCCCTTGAGACGGGCGACCACGACCTCCTTGGCGGGGCGGATTTCGGCGATCTCGAAGCGCCGCCCCTTTTCGTCGGTCAGCGGGCCGTATTCGGCAATCGCCAGCGGATCGCCGGTGAAAGCCTTGATCCGGACCTCGCCCTTGATGCCATGCGCGGCGCCGATGACGCCGAGCAGGACGAGCTTGTCGTCAGCGGCCATGACGCGTCATGGTCGGGCTTGACCCGACCATCTCCTGCCGGAGATTCCCGGGTCGAAGCTGCGCTTCGCCCGAGAATGACGTGCGTTGGCGGCGGGGCATCACGCCTCGGCTTCAGCCGGAGCAGCGGACTTGGCGGCGTTCTTCTCGGCGCGCTCCTTGGCCTTCTCGCCGGGAACAGCCTTGTTGGGGTTGTTGCGCGCGGGGCGCTTGGCGAGGCCGGCGGCGTCGAGGAAGCGCAGCACGCGGTCGGTCGGCTGGGCGCCCTTGGCAAGCCAATCCTTGGCCTTCTCGATATCGAGAACGACGCGCTCGGGCGAATCCTTCGCCTTCATCGGATCATAGGAGCCGATCTTCTCGATGAAGCGGCCATCGCGCGGCGCGCGCGCATCGGCGACGACGATGCGGTAGTAGGGGCGCTTCTTGGCGCCGCCACGGGTCAGGCGGATCTTGAGGGACATGCGCGTTCTTCCTTGGTTTTTGAACGTGTGGGCGTTGCGGTGGAACTCAGGGCTTGTTGTCGTCGACCAGCTGGTCGATGGCGGCCCAGGGATCGTCCTTCATGCCGGTCGAGGTGAAGATTTCGAGATCGATCGAGCCGTCTTCGAGGACGTCGATCTCCCAATATTCGCCCGGCGCATGCACGAGGAAGGAGAAGGCGTCGTCCCGATAGGACGACGTCTCATAGGACAGGTTGGCATCGTCGAGACGCGCCTTGACCTGCTTGAACACGTCGAACATGCCGACGCGCATTTCAGTGGGCTTGGTCACTTCTTCTTGCCTCCGAAGGGGTTGGTGCCCCCCAGCCCCGGAAGACCCCGGCCCGGCATCCCGCCGAGCCCTGGCAGTTTCGGCATCATCCCGGCCGGCGGCGTGACGCCCTTGGGCAGGCCCGGAAAACCGCCGGGCGGCAGGCCCGGCATGCCGCCGCCGCCCATCTGCTTCTGCAGTTCAGCGAGCTGCGCCGGATCCATCTTCGACGGGTCGGGCATGCCTGGCGGCAGACCACCGCCGCCCATGCCGAACATCGCGCCGAGCTTGCCGAGCATGCCGCCCTTCTGCTTGCTCATCTGCTTCATCATGTCGGCCATGCCGCGATGCATCTTGAGCAGCTTGTTGATCGCCTCAGGGCTGGTGCCGGAGCCCGCCGCAATGCGCTTCTTGCGGCTGTTCTTGAGGAGGTCGGGGTTCTTGCGCTCGGCCTCGGTCATCGAGTCGATGGCGGCGATCATGCGCTTGAACATCTTGTCGCCAACGCCGGAAGCGGCGAGCTGGCTCTGGGCCTGCTTCATGCCGGGCAACATGCCCATGACACCGCCGAGCCCGCCCATCTTCTCCATCTGCTGGAGCTGGGTGCGCATGTCGGACAGGTCGAAATTGCCCTTGGCCAGCCGCTGCGCCAGCGCCTGCGCCTTGTCGGCGTCGACCGTCTCGGCCGCGCGCTCGACCAGGCCGACGATGTCGCCCATGCCGAGAATGCGGTTGGCGACGCGCGAGGGGTGGAAATCCTCGAGCGCATCGATCTTCTCGCCGGTGCCGACGAGCTTGATCGGCTTGCCGGTGACGGCGCGCATCGAGAGCGCCGCACCACCGCGCCCATCGCCATCCATGCGGGTCAGCACGATGCCGGTCAGCCCGACGCGCGCATCGAAGGCGCGCGCGGTGTTGACCGCGTCCTGCCCGGTCAGCGCGTCGGCGACGAGCAGCACCTCATGCGGGTTCGTCGCCGCCTTCACCTCGGCGACCTCGGCCATCAGCGTGTCGTCGAGCGTAACGCGGCCGGCGGTGTCGAGCATCACGACGTCGTAGCCGCCGAGACGTGCGGCCTCGATCGCACGGCGCGCGATCTGCACCGCCGACTGGCCGGCGACAATCGGCAGCGTCTCGACGCCGACCTGCTTGCCGAGGATGGCGAGCTGCTCCATCGCGGCCGGACGGCGCGTGTCGAGCGAGGCCATCAGGACGCGCTTCTTGTTGCGGTCGGTCAGGCGCTTGGCGATCTTGGCGGTCGAGGTCGTCTTGCCCGAGCCCTGCAGACCCACCATCAGGATCGGCACCGGCGGCACCGCGTCGAAGGTGATGCCCTCGCCATCGCCGCCGAGCATGTCGATCAGCGCGTCGTTGACGATCTTGATGACCTGCTGGCCGGGCGTGACCGACTTCAGCACTTCGACGCCGACCGCCCGCTCGCGGACCTTGTCGGTGAAGGAGCGCACGACCTCGAGCGCGACGTCGGCCTCGAGCAGCGCCTTGCGCACCTCGCGCAGCGCGGCGTTGACGTCCTCCTCGGTCAGCGAACCCCTGCGGGTCAGCCCCGAGAGGATGCCTGATAGCCTGTCGCTGAGAGTGCCGAACATGCGGACCTGCCTGCTTGCCTTCAGGGACCGATAACGCGAAGCCTCATCGCCAAACGGTTTCGCGCCCGAGGGCGCAGTCGCGCTGTCGGGCGTTGACCTCCGGGCTCGAAATGCGTGAAGCGGCCCGGTCGGCTGATGCGGTCTCGACGATGTCGGCGAAACGGATGCGCGGGTTAAAGCGGAAGATTGTGGCGAAAGTCAAGGTTGGCGGGGTCGCCGCAGCAATCTCGCCATGATGGGGCGCTAGCGGCGCAGGCTCCCAAGCGATGCCGGACCCATCTTCGCCCATGCGCCCTCTCTTCGCCGCCGCCCTCGCCCTCCTCGCCGCCGGCTGCGCCGGCGAGCCGCGCCGCGCGACGCCGCTCGATGCCCGCGCGACCGAGCGCCTGGCGGCGGTCACGCTCGATCCGGCGCAAGCCAGCCGAATCTTCAACGCCTATCGCGCCAGCCAGGGCCTCGGGCCCGTCCGGCTCGACCCGGCCCTGACCGCCATGGCCCAGCGCCAGGCCGATGCGATGGCGCGCGCCAACACACTCTCACACGACGCCGCCGGCAATTTCGCCGCGCGCGTCCATGCCGCCGGCCTCGACGCCGCCCGCGCGGCGGAAAATCTCGGAGGCGGCTACTATTCGACCGAGGAAGCCTTCGCCGGCTGGCGCGCCTCCTCGGGCCATGACGCCAACCTGCGGATGAAGGAAGCCACCCGCTTCGGCATCGCGCTCGCCAAGGACCCGCAGACGCAATACCGCGCCTGGTGGGCGCTGGTCGTGGCCGGCGAACCGGAGAAGCGCGTCGAGATGTCGGCGGGGCCCGTCGGCTGGTTCGGTTCGAACCGGCCGCCGCGCTGACCACGACGATATTGCCGCCGGCAAGGATTTTCCTTACACTATCTAATTAGTTTGGTCGTTCAGGGCGACGTGGATGATCCTCAGCAAACTCACCAGCAAGGCGCAGACGACTGTTCCTCAGTCCGTGCGCAAGGCTCTGCGCCTGCGGGAGGGTGACGAGATTGCCTATGCGATCGAACCTGATCGCGTCGTCATGACGAAGGCGCGAGCACACCAGGCCGAAGACCCGTTTGCGACATTCGACGAATGGGACGGCGAGGCCGATCGCAAGGCCTATGGCGGGCTTTGAACAGGGAGACGTCGTCCGCGTCCCCTTCCCGTACACGGACCGCTCGACACGCCAGCATCGCCCGGCGCTGGTGGTTTCAGCCGGCGGCATCGGCGAGGAGCAAGGCCTGCTCTGGGTCGTGATGATCACCAGTGCAGAGAACCGGCCCTGGCCGGGAGATGTGGCGATCGACGGAGCCGACGAGGAAACGGGGCTGCCGGCGCCATCGGTGGTTCGTCCCTGCAAGATAGCAACCATCGAAGCCCGGCATGCGCAGAAGCTGGGGCGGCTTCCGGCTGCTTGGCGCGAGCGTGTCGGCGCTGCGCTGCGTGAGCATCTCGGCCTGAGCTGAACCGGCTCCTCTTTACAAACCGCCGCAGCTGGGGATGGCTCGCCTGACGCCATCGGGAAACAGCGTCATGACCTTCGAAACCTGGGCCGCTTTCGCCGCCGCCACCGCCGTGCTTCTCGTCATTCCCGGCCCGACCATCCTGCTGGTCGTCTCCTATGCGCTCGGCCAGGGCTGGCGCACGGCGCTGCCGACGGCCGCCGGCGTGGCGCTTGGCGACTTCACCGCGATGACGCTCTCGATGCTCGGCGTCGGCGCGCTGCTGGCGACCTCGGCCACCGTCTTCACCGCGCTGAAATGGGCGGGCGCGGCCTATCTCGTCTGGCTCGGCATCAAGCTGTTCCGCGCCGGCGGCACGCTCGACGCCAAGCCGCGCGAGGATGCCGTCTCGTCGCTGAAGATGCTCGGCCATGCCTGGCTGGTCACGGCGCTGAACCCCAAGAGCCTCACCTTCTTCGTCGCCTTCCTGCCGCAGTTCCTCGATCCGAAGGCGGATTTCTGGACGCAGATGCTGATCTTCGAGGCGACCTTCGTGGCGCTCGCCGCCGCCAACGCCTTCGGCTACGCGCTCATCGCCTCCCGCGCCCGCGCCGTCGTCAGCAGCCCGCGCGCCATCCGAGCCATCAACCGGACCGGCGGGACCCTGCTGATCGGGGCCGGCATCGCGACCGTCGCGATGCGCACCGGCACGCGCTGAAGGGCAGACGATCATGACGGCCCGCGACACTGCCACGCTCGATTTCTATGCCGCCGAGGCCCAGGCCTATGCAGGGCGCTCCCGCGAAGCCGAGCATGCCCGCATCGCCGCCTTCGCCGCGGCGCTGCCGCCCGGCGCCCGCGTGCTGGAACTGGGCTGCGGCGGCGGCCACGACAGCGTCGTCCTCCTCGATCACGGCCTCGACCTCGTCGCCACCGACGGCTCGCCGGAACTGGCCGAGCAGGCGAGCCGGCGTCTCGGGCGGCGCGTCGAGGTGCTGCTCTTCGAGAACATCGACGCGATCGAGGCCTTCGACGGTGTCTGGGCCAATGCCTGCCTGCTGCACGTGCCCCGCACGGCGCTGCCCGGCATCCTCGCCTCCATTCACAGGGCGCTGAAGCCCGGCGGACTCTTCTACGCCAGCTACAAGGCGGGCACGGCCGACGGGCGCGACCGCTTCGGCCGCTACTTCAACTATCCCTCGCCGGACTGGCTGCGGTCCGCCTACGGGCCCGCAGGCTGGCAGAGCCTCGTCATCGTCGAGGAGACCGGCGGCGGCTATGACGGCGAGCCGACAGCCTGGCTTCATGCCACGGCGATCAAGCGACCGTGAACGCTGCCCGCTTGACCCGCGGCGTCGCGAACCCACTTTCTGCGGCATGAATCGCCGCAAGCTCCTCACCCTCCTCGGTCTCCCCGCGCTGCTCGGCACCGGCAGCGCGGCCTGGGCCTCGATCTCGCGTTCGCGCAACCCGTATTACCAGGGCCCCGTGACCGAGAACTTCAACGGCGTCGTCTTCACCGACGGCCGCCCGGTAACCAAGGGACTGGCCGACGTCCTGAAATGGCAGACCTCGAAGCGGGATCGCGAGGCCTTTCCCGAGACCTTCCCCGCCCCGTCGCAGGACAAGCCGCCGGCCCGTGTCGAGGGTGTCCGGATCGTCCATCTCGGCCATGCTTCGTTTCTGTATCAGGTCGCAGGGCTGAACCTGCTGATCGACCCGGTCTATTCGCTGCGTGCCAGCCCGCTCTCCTTCATGGGTCCGCGCCGCGTCAACGAGCCCGGCGTCGCCTTCGACGACCTGCCTCGCATCGACGCGGTGCTGATCACGCACAACCATTACGACCATCTCGACATCGAGACCCTGGCGCGGCTGCATGAGCGGCACGCGCCGCGCATGATCATGCCGCTCGGCAACGACACCATCGTCAAGGCCCGCATCCCCGATGCGAAGGCCGAGGCGCATGACTGGTCGACCCGCCTGACGCTGTCGGACGGCGTCGCGGTCACCCTGGTGCCGAGCTATCACTGGTCGGCGCGGGGCGCCTTCGACCGCCGCATGGCGTTGTGGTGCTCCTTCGTCGTCGAGACGACGGGCACCCGGATCTTCCACATCGGCGACACCGGCTTCCATGACGGCTCGCTCTATGAGCGGCTGGGGGCGGAATACGGCCCCTTCCGTCTCGCCGTCCTGCCGATCGGCGCCTATGAGCCGCGCTGGTTCATGCGCGACAACCACATGAACCCGGAGGAAGCGGTCAAGGTCATGCTGTCCCTCAGGGCCGAGCAGGCGCTCGGGCACCATTGGGGCACCTTCCAGCTCACCGACGAGGGCATCGAGCGCCCGCCGGCCGCGCTGGCGGCGGCTCTGACGGCCGCGGGCCTCGAAGAGGAGCGCTTCCGCGCGATGCGGCCGGGGCTGAGTTGGCAGGCCTGAGCTGTAGCGCCTGATCAGCGCGGCTGGACGTAGACGTTGATCTCGAGATTGGGGTCGGCCGGATCTGTGAGATCGCCGACATACTCTTCGAGGAAGGCGTCCTTCACGTTGATGGCCTTGGCCTCGAGATAGGCGGTGATCGTCTCGTAGGTCGAATCGATGTCGTCATAGGGCGCGACGTGGACGAAGCGCAGGGACGGCCCGCCGGGCGTCAGCCCCGGCCGGACGCCGTTGCCGAAGGTGGAACTGCGATCCCCGGCAGGCCCCGGCCCGACCGGCAGCATCGCCTCGTAGCGGAAGCCGTTGTCGTCGGTTTCGAGGAACAGCGTCAGCGGACGTCCCGCCACCGGCAGGCGGGCCTCTTCGGCCTCCTGGCGCAGCACCCGGAAGCTCTCGTTCAGACGCTTGAAGCCTTCGTCCCAGCTCGCGGAGCCAGAGAGCATCAGCACCGGCTTGGCCACCAGCAGCACCTCGTCGACATCGCTCTGGTCACCGCGCTTGCCCGCGAGTGTCGCGTTGGGATCGATCGTCCCGGTCTGCTGCTGCGGCGTCGGCGGCTGCATCGGCTGGACAGGTCCCGGGGCAGGCAAGGTCGGAGGCGGCTGGACGGGCTGCGGCTCCAGCGGAACCTGCGGTGTCGGCGCCGGCTGGACCGGCTCGGGCGTAATCGGCAACTGCGGAGCCGGCGCGGGCTGCACGGGCTGGGGGCCGGGCACGGCGTCGGGCACGGCGGCAGGGGGCGTCGGGGTCAGCGGCGCGGGCTGAGCCTGGACAGGAACAGGCGCTCCGGGCGGTGGCGCCAAAGGGGCCGACTCGACCGCCGTGGGCGGCGCGACACGCGTCTGCGCTCCGGCCAATCCCGCGCCCGCCAAAACGGCGACGAGCGCCGCAACAGCAACCCGATAATGCGGCATTGTCACTGTCCTACCCATGGAACCGATTCGCGCCCTTGCGGCGCAGCATGAAGCATCACTTACGCCATGAAACGACCCGGAGGGTGGCTTTTTCACGTCGCCTCCGTCATAGATCCGCACTTCAAGGGATGTATGACACGATGAACGCCCTCGCCCATCGCCGGTTCCTGAAGATGAACGGCCTCGGCAACGAGATCACCGTTCTCGACCTGCGCCGCACGAAGCTCCGCGTCACCGAAAGTGATGCCCGCGCCATCGCGGCCGAGCCGCGCGCGCATTTCGACCAGCTCATGGTCCTCCATGACGCGCTGACACCCGGCACCGACGCCTTCGTGCGGATCTACAATACCGACGGCTCCGAAGCCGGCGCCTGCGGCAACGGCACGCGCTGCGTCGCCTGGGCGATGCTGGCCGATCCCATGATGGGCGATGCCGCGAAGACCGCGCTGACGCTGCAGACCAAAGCCGGCCTGCTGCCGGCCAAGCGCGACAGCGACCTCGTCTTCACCGTCGACATGGGCGCGCCGAAGCTCGGCTGGGAGGACATCCCGCTGGCCGAGCCCTTCCACGACACCGCGCATTTCGAGCTCCAGATCGGCCCGATCGACGATCCGATCCTGCACACGCCCTGCGCCGTCAACATGGGCAATCCGCACGCCGTCTTCTTCGTCGACGATCCCTACCGCTTCAATCTCGCGCAGATCGGCCCGCTGCTCGAAAACCACCCGATCTTCCCCGACCGCGCCAATATCGAGCTCGCCGCCGTCGTCGCGCCCGACCATATCGTGCTGCGCGTCTGGGAGCGCGGCGCCGGCATCACCCGCGCCTGCGGCTCGGGCGCCTGCGCGGCCCTCGTCGCGGCGGTGCGCCGCGAGCTCAGCGCCCGCAAGGCGGTCGTCAGCTTGCCCGGCGGCGACCTCACCATCGAATGGCGCGAGAGCGACGGCCATGTCCTGATGACCGGCCCCGTCGAATTCGAATGGGAGGGCACGCTCGCCCCCGAACTGTTCGAGACCGCCGCCTGATGACCCTCGAGGTCGTCACCTTCGGCTGCCGCCTCAACATCGTCGAGGGCGAGGCGATCCGGCGCCAGGCGGAAGCCGCGGGCCTCACCGATCTCGCCATCGTCAACTCCTGCGCCGTGACGTCAGAGGCCACCCGGCAGGCCCGCCAGGCGATCCGGAGGCTCCATCGCGACAGGCCCGACCGCCCCGTCGTCGTCACCGGCTGCGCCGCCCAGATCGAGCCGGCCCGCTTCGCGCAGATGCCGGAGACGGCCCGCGTGATCGGCAACGCCGAGAAGATGCAGGCTGCGACCTGGACCGCGCTCGCCCGCTCGAACAGCCTCATGGCCGCACCCGGCGCCGACGCGGCCGACAAGATCGCGGTCGGCGACATCATGGCGCAGACCATGCTGGGCGGTATCGACAGCGGGCGCGGCGCACGCCAGACGCGCGGCTTCGTCCAGGTCCAGAACGGCTGCGACCACCGCTGCACCTTCTGTGTCATCCCCTTCGGTAGGGGCAATTCGCGCTCGCTGGCCGTCGAGACCGTCGTCGCGCAATGCCGGGCGCTGACGGAAGCGGGAGCCCGCGAGGTCGTGCTGACGGGCGTCGATCTGACGAGCTATGGCCGCGATCTGCACAACGCGCCGACGCTGGGCGCGCTCGTGCGCGCCATCCTGCGCGGTATCCCCGAACTGCCGCGCCTGCGCCTGTCCTCGATCGACGCCGTCGAGGTCGACGATGATCTGCGCGACGCCATCGCGACCGAGCAGCGGCTGATGCCGCATCTGCATCTCTCGCTGCAGGCCGGTGACGATCTCATCCTGAAGCGCATGAAGCGCCGCCACGGTCGCGACGATGCGATCCGCTTCTGCGCGGAGATGCGGTCCTTACGCCCCGACATCGCCTTCGGCGCCGATCTGATCGCCGGCTTCCCCACCGAAGACGAGGCGATGTTTGCCCGCTCGCTCGACCTGATCGGCGCCTGCGGGCTGAGCTATGTCCACGTCTTCCCCTATTCGGCACGCCCCGGCACGCCGGCCGCCCGGATGCCGCAGCTTCCTGGCGAGATCGTCTCGGAGCGCGCCGCGCGGCTGCGCCGGGCTGCGGCGACGGCCCATGCGGCCCATCTCGTCGCCCGCTTCGGCCGGCCGCTCCAAGTCCTGACCGAGCGCGGCAACAGCGGCCGCGCCGCGGATTTCACGCTGGTGCGCTTCGGCCGCGAGGTCGCGGCCGGCGAGTTGCTGACGGTAACCGCAGACGCCGCCGACGGGCGCGCGCTCATCGCCGCGTGAGGCCTCACGCCGCCAGCGCGACGCCCTCGACCCGCTGCACCTGATTGTTGCAGTAGCCGCGCGGATTCCACGCAATCTCCAGCGGCTGGACGTGGCCCTCGACATCGCGTGCCTGCGCCAGCACGGCGAGCGGGCCGGCGCGGGCGATGGCGAAGGCGGCCCTGAAACGCTGCCACGCATAGCGCCCCTCGCAGTCATCGAGCGCAGCTTCGCGCCAGTTCTCGCCGCCATCGCAGGAGACGCGCACGCCCGCCAGCGCAATCGCCCCGCTCCAGGCAAAACCCGAAACCTCGAGCATCGCGCCGACGGGAACCGTGAACCCCGCCAGCGGCGCGCTGATCAGGGACTTCACCGGCATGTCGGTGATCACCGCAAACCGGCTTTCGTCGAGCGGCTCGCCCGGCGCGACCGGCGCCGTCGGCAGGCGATAATTCGTGCCGCGCATCTTCTCGCCGTCATGCTCGCTGGCGCGCAGTTCGATCCGGTCGAGCCATTTCTGCCAGGCCGAGCCGGGAAAGCCCGGCGCGACGATCCGCAGCGGGCCGCCATGCAGGATGGGCAGCGGCGCGTCGTTCATCGCGAAGGCGATCAGCGTTTCAGGGCTCAGCGCCTTGGCGATCGGCAGCCCGCGCGACAGCGCCGGCCGCGACGGGTCGGAGATCAGCCGGTCGGGCGCGTACTGCCCGGTATAGACCGCTGTTTCCCGCACACCGGCATCAGCGAGCACATCGCGCAGCCGCACACCGGTCCAGCGCGCGCAGCCCACGGCGCCCAGCCGCCAGGGCAGCCCATCGGTCGCGGGCGAAAACTGCGAGCGGCCGTTGCCGGCGCATTCCAGCACGGCGGTGAGCGTCACCGTCTCGAAGCGCACGCGCAGCGCGGCGATGGTCCAGACCGCGGGCCGCTCAACCTCGCCATCGATCGTCAGCGTCCAGTCCGCCCCGTCCGCGATCGCGGGCACGGTGCCGTTGTTGCGGATGAAGAAGGTGTCGACCGGGGTGATCGGATCAACCAGCAGATCGAGGCCGGGCTCGGCGTTCAGCGCCGCATCGTCATGGATATGCAGCCCCGGCTTGAGCTGGCGCAGCAGCGCTTCGTCGATCAGGGGATGCGGCAAGCGGCAAATCTCCAGGGGCGCCGGGTTGCGTCGGGGCACCCGGGCGCGATGGAGGCGAGATTAGCCCAGCCCCGCCGCGAAGGCGATGGCCAGCGGCCTTCAGCCCTTGCCGGCGACCTCCTCGCGCAGTGCCCGGCGCAGCACCTTGCCGACATTGGTCTTCGGCAGGCTGTCGCGGAAGAAGATCTGCTTGGGCACCTTGTAGCCGGTCAGGCTCTCCTTGCAGAAGGCGCGCAGTTCGTCGGCCGTCAGCGCGTCGTCCTTGCGCACGACGAAGGCGGTGACAGCCTCGCCCGAATGCTCGTCGGGCAGGCCGACGACGGCCGATTCCAGCACGCCGGGATGCATCGCGATCACGTCCTCGACCTCGTTGGGATAGACGTTGAAGCCGGACACCAGGACCATGTCCTTCATCCGGTCGACGATGCGGACCTGTCCGTCGGCTTCCATCACGCCGATATCGCCGCTGCGGAAATAGCCGTCCTGCGACATCACCTTGGCAGTCTCATCGGGGCGGTTCCAGTAGCCGACCATGACCTGAGGGCCGCGGATGCAGACCTCGCCGGCCTCGCCGAGCGGCAGGTCATGCCCCTCCGCGTCGCGAATGGCGATTTCGGTCGAGGGCAGCGGGAAGCCGACGGTGCCGGTAAATTCGGCGATATCGGTCCGGTTGATCGAGGCGACCGGCGAGGTCTCCGACAGGCCGTAGCCCTCGATGATCGGCCGGCCGGTGACGAGCTTCCAGTGCTTGGCGACGGCGGCCTGCGTCGCCATGCCGCCCGAGACCGCGAAGCGCAGCTCGCTGAAATTCACCTTGGCGAATTCGGGATGGTTGCCGAGCGCGTTGTAAAGCGTGTTGACGCCCGAGATCAGCGTGAAGCGGCTCGCCTTCAGCGTCTTGACGAAGCCGGCGATGTCGCGCGGATTGGCGATCAGCAGCCCCTTGGCGCCGATGCGCAGCATGAACAGGCAGCAGCAGGTCAGCGCGAAGATGTGGTAGAGCGGCAGCGCCGTGACCATCACATGCTGGTAGTCGCTGCGCCCCAGCGGCGGCTCGAGCGCCCAGCCGAGCCACAGGCCGCACTGCTCGACATTGGAGGCGACGTTGCGGTGCGACAGCGTCGCGCCCTTGGCGACCCCGGTCGTGCCGCCGGTGTATTGCAGGAAGGCGATGTCGTCCGGCGTCACCGTCACCGGCGTCATCGCATCCGACCCGGCGAGGATCGTGGCGAGCGGCACGAAGCCCGGCAGGTCGAAGGGCTTGACCACCTTCTTGATCCGCCGGGCGACGAAATTGACGATATGCCCCTTGAAACCCATCAGATCGCCGGCGGTGGCGACGACGACGCTGTCGAGCTTGAGGTTCGGTTTCGCCTCCTCGACGACATGGGCGAAGTTCTCGATCACCACCAGCACGCGCGCGCCGGAATCGTTGATCTGATGGGTCAGCTCGCGCGCCGTGTAGAGCGGGTTGACGTTGACCACCGTGTAGCCGCCCAGCAGCGCCCCGAAGATCGTCGCCGGATAGGCCAGGATATTGGGCATCATCAGGGCGATGCGGTCGCCCTTGCGGAAGCCCTTCGCCTGCAACCAGGCGGCGAAAGCCCGCGCGGCGCGCCCCGTTTCGGCGAAGCTGATCGCCTTGCCGAAGCTCTCGAAGGCCGGCCGCGTCGCATAGGTCTCGCAGGCGCGGCCGATCAGATCGGCCAGCGTGCCGGGATCGCCGATCTGCGGCGGTACGGCGGCAGGATAATGGGCCAGCCAAGGCTGTGAGACAGACGTCTCCTGCGTGGCGCTGCGCGCGTTCATGCTCATCCTCCCCGTCGCCCGGATTTCACCTGCCGAAGCAGGCTGCCGGTGCCTTTTTTCAAGCGCCTACAGTGCTGAACCGCGAAGGCGGACGCAAGCGCCGGGCAATCTTTATCGGCTTAATAGTTCATATGTAAACCACCTTGTCGCCTGCGTCCCGCCCGTTGCGGGCGAGCGAGCGGTGGGGTCATGCCAAGAGCCCCGCCTTGCGGCGGGGCTCCGGGGACGTTTCTGCGCAAAACCGTCAGGCGATGCGGCCTCGATGGCGAGGCTCAGGGGCGCGGCGCCACCGTGGTGCCGCCCGCCGGGTTGCGCTGGATCGTGCTGTCGGCGCCACTCGGGGCGACGGTGCCGCCCGGCGAGGCCGGGGGATTGGTGTTGGCGCCCAGAGCGCCGCCACCGGCCGGGTTCGGCTTGACCGCCGGCGCCGTCGGCGCCAGCCCGCCGGGCTGGTTCGGCCCCGGGGTCGGAACGCCGGAGACGCCGCTGCCGGCAGGATTGGGCGTCACCGTCTGAGCAAAACCGGTGGCGGGAACAAAAGCGAGCGCGGCAACGAGAGCGAGTTTCTTGATCATCTGGATTCTCCAAAGTGAATTGAACTGTCGCAGGACCAACAGATGGCGGCGCAGATCAGTTCCCGATCTGGAGATCACGATAATTTCAACGCTGCCGACCTTGCGCTGATCTGTGGCGCACCCGCAGGCCGGACCCGAGGGCTTCGCCCGCGCATGACGGGCAGCCGACTTCTCCGCCCGCGCTCGCGCACAGGCGTTGATCAATGAGGGGCAGCGGAGCGCCGCGAGGCGCGTTGGGTAGCCAGCCGCATCCGTTGAGCCAGGACGCGGCGCGGGCAGATTGAGCCACTGCCCGCACGCCCCGTGGCGCTCCGCTTGTCGGCGATTTCGGACTCCGGGCCGCGCTTATCGGGTCGAAAGCCAGCCGCCGCCGCGAGCCCTTTCGACGCCAGTGCCCCTCATCGGGTTGTCGCGTCTACTGAGGCATGGGACGCAGGCGTGATGCCGACGACCGGTCCAGCGAGCTCCTCGCACAGGGGCCGTAGTACCCCCAGGGCGGTGCCCCGAAGCCTCCCGGGACCGGGGTGCAAACCCGGCCGCAGGCGCCGCGCTCATCCCCACCATGGCTGTGCCTTCCGGATGGCTGCCCCCTCGGGGATGAGGTGGGACGATTATGGGCGAGAAAGAAGCGGCGGGGATAAACAACCGCGACGCCTCTTGCCTTCTCCCGGATGGGAGAAGGTGGCGCGGAGCGCCGGATGAGGGCCTGCCGTTGCAGCGAGGGGGCGCCACGGCTCCGTCTCGTTTCAACAATCAGCGGCGGGCCCTCACCCCTGCCCCTCTCCCATCCGGGAGAGGGGTTCCCCGCGCTTGATCAGGCGAGGGCGCCACCAGGGCAAGGATGGCGGGAATGCTCGCGGGCGCAACGCCTCTCCCTTGTTTCACCGGGAGATGGATGGCTGGCTTGACCTTCCCATCACCCATAGACGCAGCGAAACCCGATATACACCGCCGTGAAACCGGCCTCTTTCCATTGCGGGGCATCGCTGCGGGTCTGGGCGGGGCCGTACCACCACGAGCCGCCCGCGGTGAGGGCCTCGGTGCCGCGCCGGTCGGCGAGCCATTCCCAGAGATTGCCGCCCATGTCGTGAAGGCCGTTGACGCCGCGCCGCGTCGCCCCCGTGGGAGCATGCCGCTCCCAGACGTCGCCGCTGGCGGGGTCGGTGCCCGCGAGGTTCATGCCCTCGGGCTTGTCGCCGACAGCGAAGGGGTAGGTCCGGCCGGGCACAAAGCCGTCCGTCGGCGCCGGGCGGCGCTCGGTGAAGGCGGCCTCGCGCCATTCCGCCAGCGTCGGCAGGCGCCCGCCTTGTGCCGCGCAGTAATCGCGCGCCTCGAACCAGGTCAGATGTGCGGCCGGGTCTGTCGGCTGCGCCGGGCTGCCCGAGGGGCTACGATAGCTCCAGCCCGGCCTTCGCTGCCAGCCGCCGACATATTCATGCCCGCCGCCCTCGCGCTCGGCCGCCGTCTGCACGCCGCGGGCGGCGGCATGGCGCGCGAAGGCTTCAACCGTGACCTCGGTGGCGTCTATCGCAAAGCCGCCGATCGCGACCGCACCTTCAGGCGGCGCAGCCTGCGCCGCTCCCGCCAGGGCCAGCCCCATCAGCCCCGCCCATCGCCAGTGCCGTGTCATCCCTCGCCCCCTCCTGTTGCGCGGAGGATGATGCAAGCGGGCCCCAGCCCCGCAAGCCGCGCATCGCCGCACCCACGCGGATGTGAAGGAGGCCTTGCCCTGACGCCATTCCGGACGGTGTGCTCAGCGGTTGCGCCGCTCGCCGCGCAGCGTCGCCAGCCCGATCCCGACCGCGTCGAAGCCGCCATCCACCGCCAGCGTCTGGCCGGTGATGTAGCTCGCCTTGTCGCTGCACAGGAAGAAGATCGCGGACGCCAGCTCCTCCTCCAGCCCGTAGCGGGCGAGCGGAATCGCGTCGCGGTAATCGGCGCGAATCTCGGGCGAGTGGACGGCCGCCGCCATCGCGGTTTCGACGGGGCCGGGCGCGACCGCATTCACCCGGATGCCGAGCGAGGCGAGTTCCGCCGCCTGCTGCTTGGTGAGATGGCCCAGCGCCGCCTTGGACGTGCCGTAGGCCACGCGCAGCGTCGAGGCGCGCAGGCCCGAGATCGAGGTGATGTTGACGATCGCGCCGCCGCCGGCGTCGGCCATGAGGGGCGCGGCGAGCTGCGTCGCGAGGAAGGGGCCGGTCAGGTTGACCGCCAGCACCCGGTTCCACTCCTCCAGCGTCGTCTCCAGCAGCGGCTTGAACACCGCCGTGCCGGCATTGTTGACCAGCGCATCGAGCCGCCCGAAGCGCGCCATCAGCGCCGTATAGGCTCCCTCCAGCGCGGAAGGGTCGGAGACGTCGCAGGGCAGCGCCAGCGTGGCCTCGGGCGCGCTGATCGCGGCGATCGCCTCGGCCAGCGTCTGCGCTTCGATGTCAAGCATGGCGACCCGCCAGCCCTCCTCCAGAAAGCGCCGGGCGGTGGCAAGCCCGATGCCGCGCGCGGCGCCGGTGACGAGGGCGACCTTGATGGAGTCCTGAGGCATGATGCGGTTTCGACCCTGTGGCTGTCTTTATGGTTGGCGCCAGCCTATGCACACCGGCACGGGGGCCGCCAAGCCGGGCAAAGCCCGCGCCCACAGCGCAACCGGGGCGACGGCTTTGCCCCCCGCTCGACAAGCGCGGCCATCTCCTGTATGGCCCGCGCACTCAACTGAAAACAGCGTGCCGAACGCCCGCGCAACCAAGCGCGACAACGGCAATTGGAGAGACCCGTGAACATCATCGAACAGCTCGACAAGGAGCAGGTTGCCAAGCTCAGCGAAGGCCGCGAGATCCCGCACTTCCAGCCCGGCGACACCGTCCAGGTCAATGTGAAGGTCAAGGAAGGCGAGCGCAGCCGCGTTCAGGCCTATGAAGGCGTCTGCATCGCCCGCAACGGCGGCGGCCTCAACCAGAGCTTCACCGTCCGCAAGATCAGCTATGGCGAGGGCGTCGAGCGGGTGTTCCCGCTGTATTCGCCGAACCTCGATTCCATCAAGGTCATCCGCAAGGGCAAGGTCCGCCGCGCCAAGCTGTATTACCTGCGCGATCGTCGCGGCAAGTCGGCCCGCATCGCCGAGCGCGTCGAGGCCCGCCCCGCCAAGGGCGCCAAGGCCGACGCCAAGTAAGAATTTCGCCCCAGGCGAGAGACGATCAGACGCGGTCCTTCGGGGCCGCGTTTTTTTCTGCGCCGACCCCATGCGCGCCCTGCATCCCGCGCGCTTCCCTCCGCCGCCGGCTTCGTTGCCGCCGCAGTCTGGAACTGTTAGAACCGCGTCATGACGAAGCGCCCCGCGATCGAGCATGGCCGGCTTTGCGTGGTTCGCCGCGAGGTGAACCTGCGCCGCATGCCCACGACGCAAGGCTTCGCGGCGCTGCACGACCATGCCCGCCTGCCCTGGCGCTTCTTCGGCCGCTTCACCGCCTCGATCGCCGCAGGCCTTAGCCGCGCCTGAGACCCGCGCGGACGCGCGGGCGACAGGCTGCGAGACGGCGCGACGCGCGCCCCGACGCTCTCCGAAGATTCCGATCCGACTTCAAGACCATAAGGCTCGACGCCATGACCGCGACCTCCGCCCCGCGCACGCTCTACGACAAGATCTTCGACGACCACATCGTCGACCGGCAGGAGGACGGCACCTGCCTGCTCTATATCGACCGCCACCTCGTCCATGAGGTCACCAGCCCGCAGGCCTTCGAGGGGCTGCGCATGACCGGCCGCAAGGTCCGCTCGCCCGAGAAGACGCTGGCCGTCGTCGACCACAACATCCCCACCACCGATCGCTCCAAGGGCATCGCGGAGGAAGAAAGCCGCATCCAGGTCGAGGCGCTCGCCAGGAACGCCAAGGAGTTCGGCGTCGAGTATTTCAACGAGCTCGATATCCGCCAGGGCATCGTCCACATCGTCGGCCCCGAGCAGGGCTTCACCCTGCCCGGCACCACCATCGTCTGCGGCGACAGCCACACCTCGACGCATGGCGCCTTCGGGGCGCTCGCACACGGCATCGGCACCTCGGAGGTCGAGCATGTGCTGGCGACCCAGACGCTGATCCAGAAGAAGGCCAAGAACATGCTCGTCCAGGTGGACGGCACCCTGACCAAGGGCGTCACCGCCAAGGACATCACGCTCGCCATCATCGGCGAGATCGGCACGGCCGGCGGCACCGGCTCGGTCATCGAATATGCCGGCGACGCGATCCGCGCGCTCTCGATGGAGGGCCGCATGACGCTGTGCAACATGTCGATCGAGGGCGGCGCGCGCGCCGGCATGGTCGCCCCCGACGAGAAGGCCTATGCCTATCTCAAGGGTCGCCCCAAGGCGCCGCAGGGCGCCGCCTGGGACGAGGCCATCAGCTACTGGGAAACCCTCTACACCGACGAGGGCGCCCATTTCGATCGCATCGTCAGGCTCGACGCCAACAACCTGCCGCCGATCGTCTCCTGGGGCACGAGCCCCGAGGACGTCATCTCGGTCGCCGGCAGCGTGCCCGATCCGGCGCTGATCGAGGACGAGACCAAGCGCTCCTCCAAGCAGCGCGCGCTCGACTATATGGGCCTGACCGCCGGCACGAAGATGACCGAGATCCCGCTCGACGTGATCTGGATCGGCTCCTGCACCAATGGCCGCATCGAGGATCTGCGCGCGGTCGCCAAGATCGTCGAGGGCAAAAAGATCGCCGGCTCGCTCGACTATGCCATGATCGTCCCGGGTTCGGGCCTGGTGAAGCAGCAGGCCGAGGCCGAGGGGCTGGACAAGATCTTCCTCGCCGCCGGCTTCGAATGGCGCGAGCCGGGCTGCTCGATGTGCCTGGGCATGAACCCCGACCAGCTCAAGCCGGGCCAGCGCGCGGCCTCGACCTCGAACCGCAATTTCGAGGGCCGGCAGGGCTTCAAGGGCCGCACCCATCTCGTCTCGCCGCAGATGGCGGCGGCCGCCGCGCTGGTGGGGCGGTTCGTCGATGTGAGGCAGTTGGGCTGAGACAATGGCTGCGATCATCGCATCGACGTTGTCGATATGCTGGTTTCTGGCGCTCGCGCTTTACATCGCGGGCGCCACAACCGGATGGACTGCTATTGATCGCATCCTTCAACTTGAACCAAATAACTTCGGCGATTTTCTATCAGGCGCATTTGCGCCCGTAGCGTTCGCTTGGCTCGCCTATTCCGTTGTGATGCAAAGCTCAGAACTTGCACTTCAACGCGAGGAAATAAAAGAAACGAGAGAAGTCCTAAAAGCACAAGAACAAGCACAACGCGAATCAGCAAAAAGAACTTCTGAATTATCAGATCTTTCAAAGAAGCAACTTGACTTAAATATAACTATTAACTCTGAAAAGTTGATAGACAATTCTGTAAAGTCGATAGTATCAATCACATACGCGTTTAATGAGATGTATATCAGGACGGTCAAGAATGGCTCTAAAACAATTTGGAACATCTCACGAGAGACATTTACACAAGACGATGCAATCGTGATAGAACTGCTGCGACAAGGAATCGATGATTTTATCGAATCTGTAAACAGAGAGAAATTCGAGTTTTGGGTAGATTCTGAGAACAAAAACAATAAAAATTTGAACAATATACTAGTTTACAAGCAAATTCTGGATTTGTGCGATCATATAATTATTCTATTTACAGGCAATAAGTCGGGAATAAAATCAGGAAATAGACTTTTCGAAAATATATCAACAATTCAAAAGCAGCTCAGAAATATTATGGAGATGAAAGTCGAAATTCTTTAAATGGAGCTGTTGATGAGCGCTACGGAAACAAATCTCATTGAAGCACGCGTGCAGAAGGCGCGCTGCACGGACGACCGGCTCATCGTCGATCTGACGGACGGTCGCGAATTGTCCGTGCCCATTCGCTGGTATCCCCGGCTCCTCAACGCGACGCCCGCCCAGCGCGCGGATTGGCAGCTCGCCGGGGCCGGTTACGGCATCCATTGGCCCCAGATCGACGAGGACCTCAGCGTGAAGGGCCTGCTGATGGGATGGGCCGCGCCCGGCGTGGTGAAATGAGCAAGGACCCCCGCGAAGCCGCCCGCGCCGCCGAGGCGCAAGCCGCGCTCGACCGCGTCAAGCGCGACAGCGAGAGCCTGCTCGGCTCGTCGATGGGCCGCGCCGCCGATCATTTCAGCGGCGGCGACGCGCCTGAAGGAGACAAGATCGAGCTCTGGGGCCGGCGCATCGGGCGTTCGCTCTCGCTCGTCGGCGTCGTCGTGCTCGCCTGGTGGCTCGGCCATCAGCTGAAGGTCTGGTGATGGGCAGCGTTCCCGCCATTATCGCCGCCACCGCAAGCCCGGCCGAGATCGACTGGGACGGCGCCCGCGCGCCCTCGATCGAGGCCTTCGAACTGCTGGCGCAGGCCGCCTTCGACCGGCTGCCCGACGAGTTCCGCGCGCTCTGCAGCGACGTGATCTTCACCGTCACCGAGTTTCCCGAGGACGATGTCTGCAAGGAGCTCGAGGCGGAGAGCCCCTTCGACATCCTCGGCCTCTTCACCGGCATCGGCCTGCCGCAGCAGGGCTACGCCCCGCAGACCGGCCAGATGCCCAACACGATCCATCTCTATCGCCGCCCGATCCTCGACTACTGGGCCGAGCATGACGAGAGCCTGGGCCACATCGTCACCCATGTGCTGGTCCACGAGATCGGCCACCATTTCGGCTTCTCGGACGAGGATCTCGAAGCCATCGAACGCGCCGCGGAATGACCGGCGACACCCATAAAGCAGCAAGGACCGACCGCTCATGCAGCCCTTCACCACCCTGACCTCGACGCCCGCGCCGCTGAAGGTGATCAATGTCGACACCGACATGATCATCCCCAAGCAGTATCTGAAGACGATCAAGCGCACGGGCCTGGGCACCGCGCTGTTCTCGGAGATGCGCTACAAGGAGGACGGCTCGGAGAACCCCGATTTCGTGCTGAACCAGCCGGCCTATCGCAAGTCGGAGATCCTCGTCGCCGGCGACAATTTCGGCTGCGGCTCCTCGCGCGAGCACGCCCCCTGGGCGCTGCTCGACTTCGGCATCCGCTGCGTGATCTCCACGAGCTTCGCCGACATCTTCTACAATAATTGCTTCAAGAACGGCATCCTGCCGATCGTGGTCAGCCCCGAGGACCTCGAGAAGCTGTTCGACGACGCCGATCGCGGCTCCAACGCGACGCTGACGGTCGATCTCGAAAAGCAGCAGATCACCGGCCCCGATGGCGGCACGGTCAGCTTCGACATCGACCCCTTCCGCAAGCACTGCCTGATGAACGGCCTCGACGATATCGGCCTGACCATGGAGAAGGCGCCGAAGATCGAGGCCTTCGAGGAGAAGCTGAAGGCGCGCGCCTGGGCTTGAGTGGGGGTACCTGCGCCGACAATCAGCAGCCCTCATCCTTCGAGACGCCGCTACGCGGCTCCTCAGGATGAGGGCTGTGGTTGCGCGAGCCCTCTACCCCACCAGCCCCGCCATCGGCCCAATCCCGCCGCTGCCGGGAAACACCTTTTCCGCCAGCACCGGCCCGGAAATCCCGAACAGATCGGCGACGACCCCCTTCGCCACGGCGCGGATGTCGGCGGTGGGCTTCAGGTCGCGCTGCTCGTGGAGCTGCTCCGGCTTCAGCCCTGGCCAGTCGACGATCATCCGCCCGCCCTTGACGGCGCCGCCGACGAGGAAGGCGACCGTGCCGGTGCCGTGATCGGTGCCGACCGTGCCGTTAACCCGGGCGGTGCGGCCGAACTCGGTGACGACCATCACCACCGTGTCCTTCCAGACCGGCTTCAGGCCCTGCTCGAAGGTCGCCAGCGCGCCGTCGAGCCCGCCCAGCAGCTGCGCGAGACGGCCCTTGGCCCCACCCTCATTGGCATGCGTATCCCAGCCCTCGAAGGCGAGCGCGGCGATGCGCGGTCCGTCATCGGCGCCGACCAGCGCCGCCGCGCCCTCGGCTATGCGCTTCATGCCGTCTGCGCTGTCGGGCCCGCCGCCGCCCTTCGCCTCGCCGCTCATGCCCTGGCGCCTGGCAATCTCTTCCGTCAGCTTCGCTTGCGCGAGTGCGCGGGCCAGCCCCGGATCACGCTGCCCGTAGAGATCCTCCAGCCGCTGGATCAGATCGGAGCCGGCGCGGGCCATGCGCGGCGGCGCCCAGCCCAGCACCGGCGCCTCGCCGCGCACCACCAGCGGCGGCACCACGCCGACGCCGAGCACACCCTTGCGCGAGATGCCCTCCCCCGCCGGCAGATGGGCGATCAGCCGGTTCAGCCAGCCGCTCTCGGTCTTGCCGGGGCCGGCCTGGCCACTCTCCAGCACGTCCTGCCCGTCGAAATGCGAGCGCTCGCGATAGCCGGTAGCGGCCGCATGGACGACCGAGGCCTGCCCGGCGGCGTAAAGCCGGGCGAGGTTGGGCATAGCGGGGTGCAGATAGAAGAAGCCGTCGAGCGGCAGCGCCGCATCAGGCCCGTCCTGCGTCAGCGCGATGCCCTCGCGCAGGCCCGCATAATCGGGGTCGCCCAGCGGCGGCACGGCCGAGAGCCCGTCGAGTGCCCCGCGCAGCACCACCAGCAGGAAGCGCGGATCGCGGCTGCCCGCCGCCGCATAGGCGAATTTCGGCACGAAGGACCAGGCGAAGAGCGCCCCGGCCGCGCCCAGCACGGCGCGGCGCGACGGCGTCATCCGTTCGCAATCATCGTCGTCATCAACCATCGGACTCACCTCCGCTGGAATTCGGGCGACAGCAGCATGAGCGCCAGCGCCTGCGGCTTGCTGTCGGCACGCGCCACCGCCTGCCACGTTTCGGCCGAGAGCAGCGGCCCCAGGATGGCCTCGGTCAGCGCGCGGGGATCGGGCACGCTGGCCGCCGCCTGGCGCCCCCAGCCAGCCGCGACGTCGATGCGGGTCTTGATTCCCTCGGGCGAGGCCCAGGCATCGTTGCCATCGGGATAGCCATTGGGACCGGCAGGCTGCCAGAAGGGCTGACCCATCGCGTTGAGCGGGCCGACGATCGCGCCGAACTCGGCCTTGCGCCCAAGCGCGCGGAAGGCCGCCAGCAGGAACTCCTGCGGCGAGCGGATCTTGGTCGGCTCGGCCCCCCAGGCCGCATCCGACTCGATCAGCGCTCGCGAGACCGCGGCGAGATCGCCCTCGGTCTTCCGGAACACCGCCGAGAGGTCGCGCACCAGCGCCGGCGGCGGATCGTCGGCAACGAAATGCCGGACGAGCTTGATCGCGATGAAATCCGCCGTGGCCGGATGGCGGGCGAGATCGGTCAGCGCCGCCAGCCCTTTCTCCTTGCCCGGCTGGCCATAGGGCTTGCCGAGCAGCACCTGTGCGCCCGGCTCATGCAGCCCGGCATTGAAGGCAAACGAGCCGGGAAAGCCGAGCACCGCCTCGCGCCCGACCACCGTCCAGCCCGTGATGATCCGCGCGAGATTGGTGACGTCGACCTGGGCATAGCCGCCGGAGACCCCGAGCGTATGCAGCTCCAGGATCTCGCGGGCGAGGTTCTCGTTCAGCCCGCGCCCGCGCCGCTTGCCGGCCGGCGAGGACGGGCCGATCGAGAGCCGGTTGTCGAGGAACTCCAGCATCGCCGGGTGGCTCTCGGCCGCGACCAGCATGTCCTCGAAGCGGCCGAAGACATGCGGGCGGATCGCCTCGCGCTCATAGGCGCCGGCCATGATCCGCGTCATGTTGCTCTTGGTGGCGCCAATGCAGAAATGGTTCGACCAGAACTGGACGAGCCGTTCCCCGAAACCGGTCTCGGCCTCGAGCGCGAGCCGCACCCGCGCCGAAACCTCGTCGCGATAGGTCCGGTAGGGCAACGCCGGCTCACTGGCGGGCTTCGGCTGCGCCATCGGGTTCTGGCCGGCCGGATTCTGACCGTTTGGCGCGGCAGGCGGAGCCGCCGCGACCGGCTGGCCGGCGGCGGGACGCGCCTCGCGCGCCGCCCGCTCGGCATCCTCGAAGGCGTAGAGCGCCGCACCGATCTCGGCCGTGCCGGAATAGGGCATACCCGTCGGCTGCGGCAGCGTGCGCCGCGCGATCTCGGCGAGCAGGCGTTCGCGCGCCGGGCCGCGAATCTCAGGGGTTTGACCGAGGCCAAAGCCCAGCCCGAACCGCTGCAACCCCACGCTGTCGCTGCGCAAAACACTCGGGCTCGCCATGCGTCGCCTCCGGCCGGGTCTCTCTGGCGACGAAGACTAGACCCTCAATCATGGCGAAAAGCGGAAGACCGCCGGGACAATGCGAGGCTTTGTCGGAGAGACGGCGTGTAGTAGCCCGAAACACGACGATATGCTCAAAAAAAGAGCCGCCGCCCTGTTCGGGGCGGCGGCGTTGTCACGACAGGTAAAAGCGTGCGTCTTCACATGGCCGGCAGGACCGCGACGTCGCGAACCGCGCCACTCAGCCCGGCGATCTTGCCGACCATCGTCGCCTTGCCGGTGGCGAGATCGACCTTGTGCAGGGCGCCGTCGGCGACCAGCCAGCCCGTATTGCTGCCATCCGCAGCCGTCTCGATGTCGAAGGCGATCGCCTTCGGCGTCGCGCCGAGCTTGCCGATGGCGCCGAGCACGCCGTCATTCGGCGGCGCCTGCTTCAGCAGCGCGCCGATCTTGCCGTCGATGTCGTAAAGCGCGGTCTCCTTAGTGCCCTTGACCGAGTTCGAATAGGCGCCGGCGACGACCATCGGCGTCTCGCCCTTGTGCATGTCGGTCTCGGCGAATTTCAGCTTGCCGTCGACGATGGTCTTGCCGTCCTCGACATTGACGCGGAGATTGGTGCCGTCGGATCCGATCACGCGCAGCCGGTCGGCGGCCGGGTTGAAGTCGACGGTTGCCATCGCGCCCGCCGCCAGCACCGTGTCCATCTTCGACTTCATCGTCGCCTTTCCGGCGGCGTCCACGGTGTAGATCGCGCCGTCCGTGGACAGCGCATAGAGCAGGCCGTCGGCGGGGCGGACATCGATGCCAGCGATCTTGCCGGCGATGCCGGTGACCTTCATCGACTTGCCGGCCTTCTGCGTGGCGGTGTCGATCAGGGTCAGGGTGTCGTCGCCGGTGAGCGCGGCAAGCGTCGCGGCCTGGGCGGAGAGCGAGGCGGAAAGCGACGCCCCGAGAAGGGTCGAGGCGGTCAGCGCGAGGCGCAGGGTTCTGGTCATGTCAGGGTCCTCCGGGTTCGGGTGCGGTACCGCTTGGGAACCGCGGCACTCGCAGCGGCTATCGCGGCCGGCGACCGGCGGATGCAGGCTGAAAAATAAACTGAAGCCTTGCATCCCGAGGGGAACCGTCGGCGTATCCTCCCGTTGGGAGCCGGGTGCCGTGCTGCGATTGCCCGGGTTCTGGAGACGGTGGGGGACTTCGCGTTGACGCAGAAGGCGGCAGAAATCGAGGCGGCGCTGCTGGCTTGCGCCGCAGGCGATAAATCCGCGCTCCGGCGCATCTACGATGCCGAGTCGCCGCGTATGGTCGGTGTCGCCCAGCGTCTGCTGAAGCGTCGCGCCTTGGCCGAGGAGGCTGTGCAGGATGCCTTCGTCCTGATCTGGCGGCATGCCGCGCGCTTCGATCCGCAGCGCGGCGCCGGCCTGACCTGGATCTACGCCATCCTGCGCAACCGCTCGCTCTCGATCCTGCGCGACGAGAAGCGGACGGAAACGAGCGATGCCCCGCTCGGCGAGGAAGCGGCCAGCGAAGAGGACGACCCCGAGACCGTGATGTCGAAACTGTCCGATGCCAAGGCACTGCATGCCTGCCTGGAGACGCTGCCGCCGCAGCGGCGCGGCCTCGTGCTGCTCGCCTTCGTCCAGGGCCTGACCCATGGCGAAATCGCCGGCAAGCTCGGCCTGCCGATCGGCAGCGTGAAATCCTGGATCAGGCGCTCGCTGATTGCGCTGAAGGAATGCCTCGGATGAGCCCCTCCCCCGAAACCGCCCCGGACCGCGATGCGCTCGCCGGCGAATATGTGCTGGGCCTCGTCGAGGGCACCGATCGCGAGCGGCTCGAACAGCGCATCGCGCGCGAGCCGGCCCTGGCCGCGAGCGTCGAGAGTTGGCGCGGACACCTCGCGGCCATCGACGCCACGGCCCGGCCGATCCCGCCCTCGCCCGGTCTCTGGGCCCGCATCGAGGCCGAGATCGCAGCCATCCTGCCCGCCGCCGAGCGCGGCCGCGCCAAGGCGGTGAAGGCCGGCGGCACGCTCTCGGACTGGTGGAACAGCCTGTTCGTCTGGCGCGGCGCGGCCTTCGCCGGGGCGCTCGCCGCCCTCGTGCTCGCCATCGGCCTCAACGGCGCGCTCGACCGGGCCAAGCGCCAGCCCCTGATGGTCGCCGTCCTGCTGACGGACGCCAATGTCGCAGCGGCCGTCGTCAACACCTATCCCGACGGGCGCGTCGAGATGGTGCCGCTGCAGAACATCGCGGTGCCCGCGGGGATGGCGCTGGAGATCTGGACGCTCTGGGACCGGGCGGTCGGCCCGCGCTCGGTCGGCCTGATCGACCGCGCCCGCACCACGCCGCTGCGCCTCGACCAGCTGCCGCTCGGGACCAACCAGCTCTTCGAGATCACGATCGAACCCGCGACCGGCTCGCCGACCGGGAGGCCGACCGGGCCGATCGTGGCGAAGGGGACGACATCGCAGGCGTTGTGAGGTTATCCTAGCAGGATGCCGGCCATCTTGGCAGTCAAGAGCCCTCGGTCCGCTGCACCGAGGGTGCCAATCTTGCGGGGTATGATCGAGAGCGACAGCGTAACCAGCTTCCATCTCACGAGCGAGGCATGCTTGAGACCTGTTGGAGCCAGATCAACAATGACGTGGTCACTATCCCACGAGCTCCCAGCGCCGGTCGTTACCATCGCCGCGATGACATGACGATGTACTTCATTGAACGCGGTATTGGACAGAACAACGACGGGCCGCGGTTTGCCATAGGCGATATCGGTGAAGGGGAATGGCGCGACGACGATATCCCAACGATCCAACTTCAGGTCGTCAGAGGTCATCATAGGCGTCCGCGTCAGCCTTGCTGGTCCACTCAGTCATGAGTTCGGACACCGCTGCGAGATAGGGATCAGTCGGAGGCGTGTCATCCAGTTCGATCTCGACCGCTTCGCCGCGTCGCTCGCGATAAAGTCGGTTCCAATAATCTTTGAACGCCTCGTCTGGCCTTATTCCCGGGGTGGGCCTACCATCCCCCCCATCACGCATTTTCCGAAAGAGAACAGGCCTGCCATCGACACGCAGCGCGATCGCCGCATTTTGCTTCAGGCCCGCAATTCGACCGACAATATGCTCGCTATCGATATGCTTCAGCCAGATTGTATGGTCGCTGATAATCATCTGAGCCATTAGACCCTCCTGCGCCAAGCAGTAGGTGGGCATATAGCCCACCCATGATGTTCAGGCAATGGAGTATACCACCCCCCCCCTCAAACCACCACGGTGATCGTCTCCGCGGCCCGCGTCAGTCCCGTATAGAGCCACCGCGCCCGGTGCTCCCGAAACGCGAAGCTCTCGTCGAACAGCACAATGTCGTTCCACTGCGAGCCCTGCGCCTTGTGGACGGTCAGCGCGTAGCCGAAGGTGAATTCGTCGGTGTGCTTGCGCAGCTCCCACGGAATCTCCTCCTCCGTGCCGTCGAAGAAGTTCGGCAGGACCGAGACCTTGACCGGCTTGGCGTTGGGGTCGTCCTCCGGCGTCACCCGCATGGTGACAAGGCCCTTCTTCGAGGTCTTCAGCTCCTGCACGATCCAGGAGCCGCCGTTGAGCAGCCCCTTGCTCTTGTCGTTGCGCAGGCAGACGAGCTTTTCGCCCGCGACCGGCACGGTTTCGGTGCGACCCATGATCTGGCGCATGCGGGCATTGTAGTTGCGCCGCGTCTTGTTCATGCCGACCAGCACCTGGTCGGCGCTCATCACCAGTTGCGGATCGACCTCGCTGCGGCGGATCACCCGGCTGGGGCCGTACTCGCCGACATCAAGCCGCCCGCCCTCGCGGATCGTCATCGACATCCGCACGATCGGGTTGTCGGCCGCCTGGCGGTGGACCTCGGTCAGCATGATGTCGGGCTCGGTCTCGGTGAAGAAGCCGCCGCCCTTGACAGGAGGAAGCTGCGCGGGATCGCCCAGCACCAGCACCGGCGTGCCGAAGGAGAGCAGGTCGCGGCCGAGATCCTCGTCGACCATCGAGCATTCGTCGATGATGATCAGCTTGGCCTTGGCCGCCGTGCTCTCGCGGTTGAGCACGAAGGTCGGGCTTTCCTCGTCGACCCCGCGCGAGCGGTAGATCAGCGAATGGATCGTCTGCGCGCCGACGCAGCCCTTGTTGCGCAAAACGAGCGCAGCCTTGCCGGTGAAGGCGGCGAAGGCGACGTCGCCATCGACGGCCTCGGCAATGTGGCGCGCCAATGTCGTCTTGCCCGTGCCGGCATAGCCGAACAGGCGGAAGAGCTGCGGCTCGCCGGCCTGCATCCAGCGCGCGACCGCGCTCAGCGCGGCATCCTGTTGCGGCGACCAGCTCATGCGGGGAACGGACGAAGCGATTTCATGCCGCAGATGGGGACGAGTCGTGGGCCAATGGCAAGCGCGAAGGCGCGCGCCCGGCCCTGTTTCAGGCGGCGCGCAACCGGCGAACGAAATCGAGCGCCTCGCGCTGCAGGCTGCCGATGCGCTCGTCGAGCGCCCGCGCCCCGGCCGCGCCCATATCGGCCTGGCCGACCGTCTGCGCATTGGCGATGGCGATCTCGGACATGGCGCCGGCCGCGGTCCCGGTGACGTCGGAAATCCGCGCGACCGTGTCGCCGAGCGATCCGAGCAGTTCCGTCTGCGAGCCGACCATGGATGAAATCTCGGCGCTGGCCTGCTCCACGGCGCCGACGCTGGCGGCGATCGCCGAGACGGCGCTCGCGGCGCTGGACAGCGCCTCGTCGACGAGCGCGATGCGGCCGACGATCCGGCCCGTGGCCGCCGCCGTCTGACCCGCCAGTTCCTTGACCTCGTTGGCGACGACGGCGAAGCCCCGGCCATGGGCCCCGGCGCGCGCCGCCTCGATGGTGGCGTTGAGCGCCAGCAGATTGGTCTGACGCGCGATCGCCTCGATGATGCCGACGACCTCGCGAATCTGCGTGGCGTTGTCGGTCAGGCGATCGACGAGCGCAGTGGTGCCGGCAGCCTCCCGCGTCGCCGCCGTCGCCATCACCGAGACGCGTCGAACTTCGGCGTTGATCTGCCCGATCACCTGTTCGAGATGGATGGCGGCCTCGGTGCTGGCCTGCGCATCGCCCCCCGCATCGCTCATCGACGCGGCCGCAGTCTCGGCGCTGCGCGACACCTGATGCACCCGCACCGCCGAATCCTGCAGGGCGACGCGCAAGACCTCGCTCGCCCCGGCGATCTCCGCCAGCAGGGCGCCGAGCCGCCCCTCGAAGTCATCCGCGATGCGATGCAGCTCGCGCGTCCGCTCCTGCCGGTTCTGCTGCGCCAGGTCGGCCTCGGCCTCACGGGTCACCAGCGTCGCCCGCACCTCGCTCAGCGCCCGCACCGTGCGAGCGAGCTGTCCGATCTCGTCGGCCCGGTCCTGATGGGGAACGTCGATGAGCGCGCTCGACGATGTCGCCTGGGCAATGGCCGCCATCAGAGCCCGAAGCGGTCTGATCAGATGGTATCGCAGCACCAGGAACGCCATCATGCCGCCGGCGAGCGGCAGCAGCAGCGCGATCGCCATCGTTCTCTGGCGCACGCCCGCGGCAAGGTCGGAGGCCCGCAAGCGGGCGTCCGCGCCGCGTCGTCCGAGCTCGTCCCGCATGGCCGTGGTCGTGACGATGATCTGGCTGACGTTCTGGCGCGCAGGCTCCGACGCGGCTTCGAGCAGCGCTGCCCTGGCCGAAATCCGCCGGCCGATTTCGACGATGTCGCGCTGGAAGGCGATGAACGTCCTGATGCCGGGGTCCAGGGTCGGATTGGCGTCCAGCATCTCCGAGGGCAGCGCGGAGATCAGGCTTGCACGCGCGGAATCCACCAGTTCGACCGCACCGTCGAGCTGATCGAGCGCGGCTTCGACGTCACGCTTTCCTGCGCCCTCGTCGAAGCGGCTGAGCAATGAGGCATAGGTCACGCGGTTGGTCAGCAGGGCCGCCCGGTTGGCCAAACCCAGAGCGCCGATGGCCTCCTCGTCGATCCGGTGAACCTCGTCCAGCCCCCGCACAGCACTGATCAAACCGATGCCCGCAGCCAGACTGAGGAGCGCGAAGAGCAGGATGATCTTCGCCGTCAGTCCGAGTCGACGCATCGTCATAGGCCACCATATCGCGAGACGCCGTCTGTCTCGCAGGCGCGAGACAACAAGCGGTTAACGGCACCGGCAAAATCAATCAATTCAAGAGATTAGCCGGTTATCGAGGAGAAGGCGCCGCCCCGCTAGAGCACGCCGTGGCGCTCGAAAACCGCGCGCAGGCTCGCTCCGGCCAGCAGTTCGTCGCGCGTCGTGTCCTCCGCCTCGATCTTGGAGAGAGCGAGCGTCACCGCCTCCCCAAACAGGCGCTTGGGCACCACGACGACCCCGTCGGCATCGCCGAAGATGAAATCGCCCGGCTCGACCCGCGCACCGGCGACTTCGACCGGCTCGTCCTTGGCCATCATCTCGGCCCGGCCCTTGGTGTCGAGCGGGCCGATGCCGCCATGGAAGAGCGGAAAGTTCAGCTCGCGGATGCGACGCACATCGCGCACCAGACCATCGGTCAGGCAGCCGGCCGCGCCCCGCACCATGGAGGCCGTGGTCAACAGCTCACCCCAGGGCGCGATCCGGTCCGTCGGGCCATCGCAAGCCAGCACAGCGATCTCGCCCGGTGCGAGACTGTCGATGAGGTCCATTTCGAGGGCATAGGGATTGTGGCCTTCGGGAAAGTGATAGCGCTTCATGTAGAGGCCGGTGCGGGCGAACCCGCACAGGATGCTGGCTTCGTCGAGCGGCCTGACAAAGGGCTTCAGGGCCTGGTTTGGCGAGCCGAGCTGGTCCAGCACGTCCGAGAGCACCGCCGAGTAAAGCTTCGCCTTGAGCATCTCGACATCGAATAGTCCCGCGATATCCGACATACCGTTCCCTCCAGAGCCGATCGGCTTCGATCGCGCCACTCACCGGGCGCGTGCGATCGCACAGTGCTGCAGAGGGAAGGCCTGGTCCAGCCTCGGCGCTCGGCAGCCGGGATGGTGGCCCCCTTCAAGCCCGGACGGTCACCAAGGAATCGTCTCGCCCTGCCAGGTCCGGAAGCTGTTGGTCTGCGCCATCCCCGACGCGTCGATCGTGGCGATGAGCCCGGCCGCGCTCTCCGAAGGCGCAATGTCGGCAGCCCCACCGCCCATATCGGTGCGCACCCAGCCGGGATGGAACAGCAGCTGCGCGATGCCGCGCTCGCGCACCGCATTGCCGAACACCACCATCGTCATGTTCACCGCCGCCTTCGAGGAGCGATAAGGCAGCGACCCTGAGGGGTTGAGCCCGATCGAGCCCATGCGGCTGGTGATGGTCGCGATCTTGCGGCCCTGCCCGGCCTCGAGGTTCGGCAGGAGACCCTGCGCCACGCGCAGCGGACCATAGACATTGACCTCGAAGACCTCGCGCCAGACGTCGAAATCCATCGCGAGCGCGCTGTCGCCGCCGCGCGGCCCATGGATGCCGGCATTGTTGACGAGAACGTCGATCGGCCGGCCATCGAGCGCCGTCTTGGCCGCAGCGACGCTTTCATCGGAGGTCACGTCGAGTTCGAGCGGCACCAGCGCGGCGGGATGCGCAGCCGACAGTTCCGCCAGCGCACCACCCCACGGATTGCGCGCCGCCGCCACGACATGGTCGCCGCGCCGCAGCAGTTCCATCGTCAGCGCGAGCCCGATGCCGCGATTGGCGCCGGTGATCATCCAGGTCTGGGGCATGGCGTGGCTTTCGTGGTTGAGGTTGCCGTTCTAGGCGAGACGCGCCTGCCTTGGAACGCCAGCCATGCAGAGCGGCCCCGCGGTGGCAAGAGAGGCGGGACACCATTTGATGAATATCCATTTTTCGCTTATGAATATTCATTCCGGAGGAAGGATCATGCCGCTCTACATCCGCGATGACGAGGTCGATGAACTGGCGACCAGGCTCCAGCATCTGACCGGCACGCCGACCAAGACCCAAGTGGTGCGCCAGGCCCTCGAACGGGAAATCAGCCGGCTGGAAGCCGCCCGGCCGCTCGGCGAACGCATCGCCAAAAGCATGGCAATGGCCGATGCGATGGGCTCGGGTCAGAGCGATTTCGACATGAAGGCGTTCACCGACGAGATGTGGGAGACATGACCTATCTCGACGCCTCGGTGATCGTCGCCATCCTCGGGCGGGAGAGCGACCACGAGACCGTGCTGGAGCGGCTACAGGCATCGCCGCGCCCTTTCCTCGTGTCACCAGCCGGCGTTTTCGAAGCGGTGGTCTCTCTGGCGGCAAAGAAGGCGCGTGATACGAGCAAGGTCCTGGATGCCGGACTGATGACCGCAGCCCAGGCCAGCGTCGTGCAGTTCATCGCTGATATCGACGCCACGGAGGTGACGATCACCCCCGCCATCGGTCAGGCCGCGATCGAGGCTGCCAAGCGCTATGGCCGCGCCGTCGGCAGCCCCGCCGCGCTGAATTTCGGCGATTGCTTCGCCTATGCCTGCGCCAAAGAGCATGGCGCGGCCCTGCTCTACAAAGGCAACGATTTCGCGCAGACCGATCTGGGCTGAGGCGTCGCGTTCCGCCTTGCCAGCCTTGACAAATATGTCAAAATCTTCAAATGAGAGACACGCGGCCGATATCGTGGATCAAGGCCGCTCGGAAGGATTTCCTCGATTTTCCCGAAGCGGCTCAGCGGGACGCTTTGCGCGCGCTGACCATTGCAGCCGAAGGCGGCATGGCCGGCATGGCCAAGCCGCTGCACGGTCTCGGCAGCGGCGTGTTCGAGGTCGCGTTGCGCTCGCGCGGAGACGCATTTCGCGTGGTCTACGCAGTCCAGATCGACCATGAGATCTGGGTCGTTCACGCCTTCCAGAAGAAATCGACCTCCGGCATCAAGACGTCGAAGGCGGATATCGATCTCGTCATCGACCGGTTGAAACGACTGAAGGACGCCCTGCGATGAAGGATGACATCGAACTGGTCCGTGGCAGCGGCCATGTCTTCCGCGACTTCGGCTCGCCCGATGCCGATCTCGAACAGGCGCGCGCGCTGCTCGCGGCCAAGATCATCGCCGTCCTCGACGAGCGCGGTCTCGGCGCGCAGGCCGCAGCGGCGATGACCGGCGTCGCCGCCTCCGAGTTCTCGCGCATTCGCAACGTGAAGCTGGACAGGTTCACCATCGACCGGATGATCTCGATCCTCGGCAAGCTCGGGCAGGAGGTCGAGGTCTCGATCTCGGTTCGCCCGCGCAAGGCCGCCTGAGCGAAACCGCCTGAGCGCGGAGGCTTACGTCTCCGCCTTGCCATACCCTCCCGCCGTCGGCGTGATCACCGTCACCGCCTCGCCGGCCTGGAGCAGCGTCTGGTCGCAGGGCTTGAGCTCCTCGACTGCACCCGAGAGACGCCGCACCAGCGTCTTGCCGAGCTCTCCCGGTTCGCCGCCCTTGATACCGAAGGGGCGGATTTTGCGGTGCGAGGCGAGGATCGCGCAGTCCATCGTCTTGCGGAAGCGGATCGTGCGGCTCGTGCCGTCCCCGGCGCTCCACTGCCCCTTGCCGCCCGAGCCGGCGCGGATGTGGAAATCCTCCAGTACGACGGGAAAGCGCGTCTCCAGGATCTCGGGGTCGGTCAGGCGCGAATTGGTCATGTGGACATGCACGCCCGAGGTGCCGTTGAAGCCCGGCCCCGCCGGGGAGCCCGAGCAGATCGTCTCGTAATACTGGTACTCGTCATTGCCGAAGGTCAGGTTGTTCATCGTCCCTTGAGAGGAGGACATCGCCTCCAGCGCCCCGAACAGGGTGTTCGTCACGGCCTGGGAGACCTCGACATTGCCCGCCACGACCGCGGCCGGATAGCGCGGCGAGAGCATCGAGCCCTCGGGGATGACGATCCTGATCGGCCGCAAGCAGCCGGCATTCATCGGGATCGCATCGTCGACCATCACGCGGAAGACATAGAGCACGGCCGCCCGCGTCACCGGGGCCGGCGCGTTGAAATTGTCCGTTCGCTGCTCGGAGGTGCCGGTAAAATCGACGGTCGCCTCGCGCTTGTCGCGGTCGATGCTGATCCTGACCTTGATCGCGCAGCCCTGGTCCATCGGATAGGTGAACTCGGCATCGTGCAGCTTGGTCAAAAGCCGCGCCACGCTCTCGGCCGCATTGTCCTGCACATGGCCCATATAGGCCTGCACCACGTCGAGCCCGAAGGAGGCGATCATCTTCTTCAGCTCGGCGACGCCCTTGGCGTTGGCGGCGATCTGCGCCTTCAGATCGTTGACGTTCTGCACGACGTTGCGCACCGGATAGCGCGCGCCGGTCAGGATCGAGACCAGTTCGTCCTCGCAGAAGCGGCCCTGATCGACGATCTTGAAGTTGTCGATATAGACCCCTTCCTCCTCGATCACGGTGGCCAGCGGCGACATCGAGCCCGGCGCGGTGCCGCCGACATCGGCATGGTGGCCGCGGCTGGCGACCCAGAACAAAATCTGCTCCTCCGCCTCGTCGAAGACCGGGGTGCAGACCGTGATGTCGGGCAGATGCGTGCCGCCATTATAGGGCGCGTTCAGGCAGTAGACATCGCCCGGCTTGATAACCGGGTTGTTCTTGATGACGGTCTCGACCGACTTGTCCATCGAGCCCAGATGCACCGGCATGTGCGGCGCGTTGGCCACCAGCGCCGCGCTCTGGTCGAAGACCGCGCAGGAGAAGTCGAGCCGCTCCTTGATGTTCACCGAATAGGCGGTGTTCTGCAGCGTCACGCCCATCTGCTCGGCGATCGACATGAACAGGTTGTTGAAGATCTCCAGCATCACCGGATCGGCCCGGGTGCCGATCGCGGCGTTCTGGACGAGCGCCTTGGAGCGCACCAGCACGAGATGATCCTTGGCGGTGAGCCTGGCGCTCCAGCCCTCCTCGACCACGACGGTCTGGTTCGGCTCGATGATGATCGCCGGCCCCGCGACGCCCTGGCCGGGCTGCATCGCCTCGCGCCGGACGATTTGCGCCTCGTGCCACTGGCCCTTCGAGAAGAGGCGAGTCGTCTGCGCGGCCACGGGCTCGCCCGCGGTTTCGGGCACAGAGGCCTCCTCGAACTTCGCCCCGCCGCCGATCGCCTCGACCTCGACGGCCTCGATCACCAGCGCCTTGGCCTCGTCCATGAAGCCGAAGCGGGCCTTGTGCGCCGCCTGGAACGCCGCCTTCATCGCGTCGGGCGTGCCGGCCGCAACCGCAATGGCGGTATCGGTGCCGGCATAGCGGACATGGGCGCGGGTCAGGATCGCGATATCGCCGTCAGGCACGCCCTGCCCAGACACCTCGGCCCGGGTCTCGGCGGCGAGCCCGGCCGCGGCTGCCTCGACCGCCGCCTGGGCGCCGCCATCGAGGGCTACGTCGAGCGCAGCGGTCCGCGTCGCGCGAATCTCGGCCAGACCCATGCCATAGGCCGAGAGCAGGCCGGAGAAGGGGTGCAGCAGCACGGTCTTGATGCCCAACGCATCCGCCACGAGGCAGGCATGCTGCCCGCCGGCGCCGCCGAACGAGTTCAACGCATAGCGCGTGATGTCGTAGCCGCGCTGGACCGAGATCTTCTTGATCGCCTCCGCCATGTTGGCGACGGCGATCTGGATGAAGCCGTCGGCGACCTGCTCGGGGCTGCGGCCGTCGCCGACCTCCGCCGCAAGCGCCACGAACTTCGCCTTCACGGCCTCGACATCGAGCGGCTGATCGCGCTTCTCGCCGAAGATCGGCGGGAAGTAGGCCGGGATCAGCTTGCCGACCATGACGTTCGCATCGGTCACAGCGAGCGGCCCACCGCGGCGATAGGCGGCCGGCCCAGGATTGGCGCCGGCGGAATCGGGCCCGACGCGGAAGCGCGCGCCGTCATAATGCAGGATCGAGCCGCCGCCGGCCGCGACCGTATGGATCAGCATCATCGGCGCGCGCATCCGAACGCCCGCGACCTCCGTCTCGAAGGCGCGCTCATACTCGCCGTCGAAATGGGCGACATCGGTCGAGGTGCCGCCCATGTCGAAGCCGATGACCTTGTCGAAGCCGGCGGAGCGGCCGGTCTCGGCGAGCCCGACGACGCCGCCGGCCGGGCCGGACAGGATCGCATCCTTGCCCTGGAAGAGTTCGGCGGCGGTGAGCCCGCCCGATGACATCATGAACATCAACCGCGCGCCGGTGCGGGCAATGTCGAGCTCTTCCGACACCTGCGCGACATAGCGGCCGAGGATCGGCGAGAGATAGGCGTCGACCACGGTGGTGTCGCCGCGGCCGACCAGCTTGATCAGCGGCGAGACCTCGTGGCTGACCGAGACCTGCGGAAAGCCGATCTCGCGGGCGATCCTGGCCGCGACCTGCTCATGGGCCGGATAGCGATAAGCGTGCATGAAGGCGATCGCCACCGCGCGGAAGCCGGCATCGAACTGCGCCTGCAGCGCGGTGCGGATTGCCGCCTCGTCGGGCGCCTGCTCGACCACGCCGTCGGCCAGCACGCGCTCGTCGATCTCGACCACCGCCTCGTAGAGCTGCTCGGGCTTGATGATCTCCTTGGCGAAGATGTCGGGTCGCGCCTGGTAGCCGATGCGCAGCGCGTCGCGGAAACCCTTGGTCGTGACCAGGAGCGTCCGGTCGCCCTTGCGCTCGAGGAGGGCGTTGGTCGCCACCGTCGTGCCCATGCGGACCTCGCCGACCAGCCCGGCCGGAATCGCCTCGCCCGCCTTCAGCCCGAGATGGTCGCGGATTCCCTGCACCGCCGCGTCCCGATAGGCGCCCGGATTCTCCGACAGCAGCTTCCTGGCGTGAAGTTTGCCTGCGGGATCACGGCCGATCACATCGGTGAAGGTGCCGCCCCGGTCGATCCAGAAGTCCCAACGCGAAAACGACATCCCCGACATCCCCTGATCTGACGCAAAACCAGCGTCTCTGACGTTTCATCGATAAATTGTCGATGTGTTGTTGACAAGGAGGTTTCGGTCGATACGATCGCAATTGTGACCGGAACATGGCTGAGGGGCCGGACGGCCACGAGGCGGAGGATGCAATGATGGCGACAGTCCTGGCAACCGCAGGCGCAGTGCGCGCTCGCTCCATGGGGCGCGGCGTCTGATGCGGCGTTTCCTCGACGGCCTTTACCTCGCCGCCGGCTATCTCGCCGGCGCTTTCCTCGTCGTGATCTTCGCGCTGATGATGCTGCTCTCCGTCGGCCGGGAGATCAACTTCAACGTGCCGTCGGGCGACGACTTCACCGGCTGGGCCCTGGTCGCGATGGCGTTTCTCGGCCTCGCCCACACCTTCAAGCGTGGCGAGATGATCCGCGTCGGCCTATTGATCGAGCGGCTGAAGGGTCGAAAGCGCCGTGCGGCCGAACTGTTCTCGCTGGGCACGGCGTCGCTCTTCATCGGCTACTTCACCTTCCAGGCCGGCAAGCTCGCGCATGATTCCTGGCAGTATTTCGACATGTCGACCGGCGTCGTCGCCGTTCCGCTCTGGATTCCCCAGCTCGGGCTGGTTGCGGGCCTCGCCATCCTGCTCGTCGCCATCCTCGACGAGTTCGTCATCGTCGCCCGTGGCGGGCGTCCGACCTATGAGCCGGAACCGCCGAAGTCGGCCGAAGAGCTGATCGAGCGCATTGCCCAGGGTGGAAGCGTCTGATGTCCCTGCCTATTCTCGCCCTCATCCTGCTCGGCTTCCTCGTCCTTGTTCTCGGCAGCGGCGTCTGGATTTCCGTCGGCCTCGGCCTCGTCGGCCTGCTCGCCATGGTGCTGGTCACCGACGTTCCGATCGGCCAGGTGCTGGCCACCACCGTCTGGAGCAGCGCCAGCTCCTGGACGCTGGCCGCCCTGCCGCTCTTCATCTGGATGGGCGAGATCCTGTTCCGGACGCGGCTGTCCGAGCAGATGTTCCAGGGGCTCTCGCCCTGGCTGCAATGGCTGCCCGGCCGGCTGATCCACACCAACATCATCGGCTGCGGCATCTTCGCGGCCGTCTCGGGCTCCTCGGCCGCCACCGTGGCGACCATCGGCAAGATCTCGCTGCCGGAGCTGCGCAAGCGCGGCTACAGCGAAAGCCTGAGCCTCGGCACGCTCGCTGGCTCCGGCACGCTCGGCCTGCTGATCCCGCCCTCGATCCCGATGGTGGTCTACGCCGTCACCGCCAACGTCTCGGTGCTGCAGGTCTTCCTCGGCGGCTTCCTGCCCGGCCTGCTCGTGATGGCGCTGTACATGGGCTACGTCATCATCTGGTCGCTGCTCAACCCCGACAAGACGCCGCCGCGCGACCCCTCGCTGCCCTTCTTCGAGAAGCTCAGGCAGTCGGCCAAGCTGGCGCCCTGCCTGCTGCTGATCGCGGCGGTCTTCCTGGCACTCGTGCTGGGCTTCGCCACCGCGACCGAATGCGCCGCCTGGGGCGTCACCGGTGCGCTCTTCCTGGCGTGGTGGAGCGGCACGCTGACCTGGAAGACGCTTTATGAGAGCATCATGAGCGCGACGCGCCTGACCTGCATGATCATGCTGATCCTGGCGGGCGCGGCTTTCTGCACGGCGGCCATGGCCTATACCGGCATCCCCGCCGCGCTGGCCGACTGGGTCAAGGGCCAGGCCCTCTCGCCGCACATGCTCGTGCTGGCGCTGACCGTGATGTACATCATCCTGGGCTGCCTGATCGACGGCATCTCGATGATCGTGCTGACGGCGGTGATTGTCCTGCCGATGGTCAAGGAGGCCGGCTTCGACCTGGTCTGGTTCGGCGTCTACCTGATCATCCATGTCGAGATGGCGCAGATCACCCCGCCGGTGGGCTTCAACCTCTTCGTGCTGCAGAACATGAGCGGGCGGGACACCTGGACGGTTGCGAAGGCCGCGTTTCCGTTCTTCATTCTGCTCAACATCGCCGTCTTCATCATCACGACCTTCCCGCAGATCGTGCTCTATCTGCCCAAGCTCGCTTTCCCGGACTGATGCCTTTCGACCAAGCAACCAAGCAACAAAAGAGGGAATAAGATCATGATCAATCGCAGAACCTTCAGCGCCGCCGCCCTCGCCTTCGGCGTCAGCGCACTCGCCTTCGCGGCGCCCGCCGTCGCGCAGACAAAGTGGAACCTGCCGGCCGCCTATCCGATCGACAACCCGCACAGCGAGAACCTCATCCAGTTCGGCAAGGATGTCGAAGCTGCGACCGGCGGCAAGCTCGCCATCACGGTCCATCCCGGCGCCTCGCTCTTCAAGGCGCCCGAGATCAAGCGCGCCGTCCAGAGCGGCCAGGCCCAGATGGGCGAAGTCCTGATCTCGATCCACGAGAACGAGGACCCGATCTTCGGCATCGATGTCGTGCCCTTCCTCGCGGCGTCCTTTCCCGAGGCGAAGAAACTCTATGCGGCCTCGAAGGCGGCCGTGGAGAAGAAGCTCGACAGCCAGGGCATCAAGCTCCTGTTCATGGTTCCCTGGGCGCCGCAGGGCGTCTACACCAAGAAGGACATCAACACGATCGACGACATGAAGGGCCAGAAGTGGCGCTCCTACAATGTCGGCACGGCGCGGCTGGGCGATCTGCTCGGCATGCAGTCGGTGACGATCCAGGCGGCCGAACTGCCGCAGGCGCTGGCGACCGGCGTCGTCAACTCCTTCATGTCCTCGGGCGGCACGGGCTATGATTCCAAGGTCTGGGAGTCGCTGACGCATTTCTACGACGTCCAGGCCTGGATCCCGAAGAACGCCACCTTCGTCAACAAGGCCGCCTTCGCCGGCCTCGACAAGGCGACGCAGGACGCCATCCTGAAGGCCTCGGCCACCGCCGAGGAGCGCGGCTGGAAGATGTGGCAGGACAAGTCGGGCTGGTATCTCGACCAGCTCAAGGCCAAGGGCATGAAGGTCCAGGCCCCGAGCGCCGAACTCGCGGCGGGCTTCAAGAAGGCCGGCGACACCCTGACCGCCGACTGGCTGAAGAAGGCCGGCGCCGACGGCCAGGCCATCGTCGACGCCTACAAGAAGATGTGACGAACCGCGTCATGGTCGGGCTTGCCCCGACCATCTCCCACAGGAGGCTTTCCTGCAGGAGATTCTCGGGTCGGCGCTCTGGCGCCGCCCGAGAATGACGGGCGCCTCAGCCATGCCAGAACCAAAGCCTTTCCCCGACGATCTCGGCCCCATCGTCTCCTCCGGCCATCTGGCCGCGGGCGCGATGCCGGCTCTGTCGGAATTCGAATTCGCGATGAGCATGACCGTGCACGCCTTCCATCGCTGGATGGTGCGCGGCATGGCGGCCGGCGGGCTGCCGGATCTCTCCCCGCTCGACGTGCTGGTGCTGCACAACGTCAATCACCGTGGCAAGGCCAAGCGCCTGGCGGACATCTGCCTCGTCCTCAACATCGAGGACACCCATCTGGTGAATTATGCGCTCAAGAAGCTGGAGCGGCTCAAGCTGTTGAAGGCCGGCCGCAAGGGCAAGGAAAAGACCGTCACGGTGACGCCCGCCGGCGAGGAGGCGTGCCGGGCTTACGCCCGGATCCGCGAACAGCTCCTGGTCAAGTCGATCCTCGCCACCGGCGTCGACCCCGCCCGCATCTCCGAGATCGCCGCCGCGATGCGCTCGCTCTCGGGCCAGTACGACCAGGCGGCGCGGGCAGCGGCGAGTCTGTAGGGCCGACACCGCCGCTCGCCGGCCGGCACACGGCCCTTGGTTGCCTCGGGTTCTACGGGCCGGCCTTACAGGGCACCTCCTGCTGCATCTGCGCATACTGCGCCATCAGCCCTTCATGCACCGACCAGAAGGCACGCGGCGGCTGCCCGAGCAGCCGGTCCTCGAGCAGGCCCAGATGCAGGTGCCAGCCGCTGGAGACCATCGCCATCCGGTGCTTCGTCGCCAGCCGGCGATGGATCAGCACGAGGCGGACCTTGTCGCCGACCGGAGCGAGTTCGATCTCGACATCCGAGTCCGGGTCGCCCATGCCGACCCAGTTGAAGGCGAGCCGATGAGGCGGGTCGTAGACCGTGACAGTGCCGCTCATCAGTGCGCCTTCGTCGTGCATCTTGCGGGCGCTTTCGGGCGGCGGCTCGTTCGTGATCTGCGAATGCTTGAAGAACAGCTCGATCCTGCCGCCAACCCGCGCCTCCGTCTCACCGCCGCAGAACCAGGTCGCCCGCTTTTCGCCCTCGACGAGATAAGCCCAGACGCGTTCGATCGGCCCGGGCAGCAGCCGCTCGAAGCGCACCGCGCCACTGTCCAGAACCTCGCCATAGGCCTTGCCGGTCGTCGCTTCGCGGGTCTTCGCTGCGATTGCATCCGTCTGCATCACGCCTCCTCGCCCGGATCGGGCTGTTGCAACGCGGCCTCCAGAGCCGCCAGACGATCGGGCCAGAAGGCGCGCACGCGCCTGACCCACTGGTCGAATTGATCGATGCCGTCGGGATCGAGCGCATAGATGCGCCGTTGGCCGGCGACCGTGACCCGCACCAGCCCGGCTTCGCGCAGCGTCTTCAGATGCTGCGAGATCGCCGGCGCCGACACCGTGAACCCCTCCCCGATCTCGCCGGCCGAGAGCGCGCCTTGCGCCAGCATCTCGACGATGCGGCGGCGGGTCGGATCGGCGAGGGCGGTGAAGGCGTCCATGGATCGATAATTCATACTTAGCTTAATTAAGTCAATAACGAATTATTGTGCGGCGCTTCCGGTCTGCCCCCTCCGATGCGAGCGCGCTTGATCCTTAAGGCGGCCTCCGCCATTGCGGAGTGCATCCGCCACGGTTCGAAGGCCCCATGCCCACCCGCAACGCGACCCTCGCCGGCATTGCGATGATGCTCTTCGGCATCCTGCTGTTCTCGCTCAACGACGTGATGGGCAAATGGCTGGTCGCCACCTACACCGTGGGCCAATTGCTGCTGATCCGCAGCGCCGCCGCGCTGGTCGTGCTCGCGCCCTTCATCGTCAGGCAGGGCGTCATGCGCACGCTGCGGCCAGCCAAGCCGTGGCTCCAGGCGCTGCGTGTCGCGCTGGGCGCCTCCGAATCGGCGCTGTTCTACGCGGCCGTGGTCTATCTGCCGCTTGCCGACACCATGACGATCTGGATGGCGGCGCCGGTCTGGGCCGTCGTCTTCGCGGCGCTGCTGCTCGGCGAGAAGGTCGATCTGCCGCGCTGGCTGGCGGTCGCGGCTGGCTTCGTCGGCGTGGTGATCGCACTCGACCCGACGGGTGCAAGCCTGAGCTGGCCGGCGCTGATCGCTCTCCTCGGCAGCATCCTGTTCGCGCTGCTGATGATCGCCGGCCGCTATCTGCGCGAGACGCCCGACGTCACGCTGGTCGGGCTGCAGACCTTCGGCACGCTGCTGATCGGGCTCGCCCTCGCCCCCTTCGGCTGGGTCCAGCCGACGCCGCGCGACTTCGTCCTGCTCGGCCTGCTCGGCATCGTCGCGATGGTCGCGCATCTGTGCGTGACGCGTTCGCTCAAGCTGGCCGAGGCCTCGGTCCTGGCGCCCTACCAGTATACGCTGATCGTCTGGGCGCTGGTCTTCGGCTGGCTGGTCTTCGACGACTGGCCGACACCAGCCATGCTGGCGGGCGCGGCGCTCATCGTGGCGGCCGGGCTCGTGCTGATCGTTCTCGAACGCCGCGCCGCGGCGGCCAAACCCACGCTCGCCGCGCCCTGACCGGCGCGCCCCTCCCACAGCAACGGCGAAGGACATCTCCATGGCCCTGATCACCTACCTCACCACCGTCAAGTTCGGCTATGGCGAGATCGACGGCATCGCGGCGGATCTGGCCGGGCTCGGCGTCGCCCGGCCGCTGATCATCGCCGACAAGGGCATCGTCGCGGCGGGCCTCGTCGCCAAGGTGCAGGCCGTCTCGCCGGCTCTCGCCACAGCCCCGGTCTTCGAGGGCACGCCGACCAACCCGACCGAGGAAGCCGTCGAGGCCGCGCTCGGGCTCTATCGCGAGCACGGCTGCGACGGGCTCGTCGCGATCGGCGGCGGCTCGCCGATCGACCTCGCCAAGGGCGTGGCGCTGCTGGCGACGCATGACGGCCCTCTGGAGACCTATGCCGCGATCCTTGGCGGCATCCCGAAGGTGACGTCCGCCGTCGCCCCCGTCATCGCCGTCCCGACGACCTCGGGCACCGGCAGCGAGGTCGGCCGCGCCGCGCTGATCACCCTGAAGGACAGCCGCAAGCTCGGCTTCATCTCGCCCCACCTGATCCCAAGGCTCGCGATCTGCGACCCCGAGCTGACGCTGGGCCTGCCTGCCTGGCTCACCGCCGCCACCGGCATGGATGCGGTGACGCACTGCATCGAGACCTATCTGAGCCCGCGCGAGAATCCGCCCGCCGAGGCGATCGCGCTCGACGGCCTCAAGCGCGCGGTGGCCTTCATCGAACGCGCGGTGAAGGACGGCAGCGACCGCGAGGCCCGCAAGGAGATGATGATGGCCGCGCTCCAGGGCGGCCTGACCTTCCAGAAGGGGTTAGGCGCTGTCCACGCGCTGTCCCATCCACTCGGCGGACTGAAGGAGGTCTCGCTGCATCACGGCACGCTCAACGCCGTGCTGCTGCCCGCCGTGCTGCGCTTCAACGAGCCGGACGCGAAAGCCAAATACGCCGAGATCCGCAAGGTGCTGGACCTACCCGCCGACACCGATCTCGCGACCTGGATCGCGGCTCTCGTCGCGCGCCTCGGCATGCCCGCCAGCCTCTCGGCCATGGGCCTGCCGCGCGGCGTCATCCCCGCGATCGCCGAGGCCGCGACCAAGGACCATTCGAGCGCCACCAATCCGCGCCCGGCCACTGCCGCAGACTATGCCGCGATGCTGGAAGCCTCGTTCTGAGGACAATGCGTCATGGCCGGGCTTGACCCGGCCATGACGTGACAAAGAGGCTCCAGCGCCTCATCCGGCCGGAGGTTCTCGCGTCTGCGCTTCGCTCCGCCCGAGAATGACGGCAAAGCCCTCTCTCAGTACAGCCGCGTCCGATAGGCCTCTTCGAGATTGGCCTCGGCCTCCGCGACGCCGACGGCCTTGGTCTGCTCGGACATGATGCGCCCCAGCGTCGGGAAGCGGCTGCGCTCGACCTGAGCCGACGGATCCCACAGCTTCGAGCGGATCAGCGCCTTGCCGCAGTGGAAGAAGGCCTCCTCGACATCGACCAGCAGGCCGAGCGTCGGGGTCCGCTCCTGCACGGTCGCCGGTTCGAGCAGGGCGGCATCGCGCGTCAGCCGGGCCTGGCCGTTGACCCGCAGCGTCTCGGCGATGCCCGGCACCATGAAAATCAGCCCGACGCCCGGCGCCGCCAGCACATTTGCGAAGCTATCGACCCGGTTGTTGCCGCGCCGGTCGGGGATGAACAGCGTCCGCTCGTCGAGAACCGTGACGAAGCCCGGCGCATCGCCACGCGGGCTGGCATCCGCACGGCCCTCACCGTCCGAGGTCGCCAGAACGAGGAAGGGCGACAGCGCGATGAAATCGCGGCAGAACCCGTCCAGCCGGTCGAGCACCTTCCGCTCGGCCAGCGGATTGACTGCGCCCATATGCGCCCGCAGATCGGCAGGGTCCGCGATCGCCTTGGCCGGGTCCTCAGGTCGCGTCGTCATGTCGTCCTCCGTCCCGAAAGGGGCCGCGACTGTCGGCGATCCGTGGCCGGCGCACCAGCCCCGGCGCTGCATGGAATGCCGGCATTGCCGGATCGAAATGCCACAGCCCGCGCCTCGATGCGTCGCCTGCGTCTCGCGCGCCTTGACCCTCCGGGCGGCCGCGGCCATCGTGCGGCATCGTCTTCGCCCCTCCACGAGGCCTTCACCCATGCGCCGCGCCCTGCTGCGAACCGCCCTCGCCACCCTCGCGCTCCTGACGGCGGGCGTCACCGCCGAGGCTTCGGGCCGCCGCCTGGTCAACCCGGCCGATGCCGCCGAGAACCGCATCAACCCGATGTATGGCGCTCTGCCCGCCTGCGAGGACCCGGCCGTGCTCGGCGAAATCACCAGCTGGTTCAACTCGCGGGAAGCCAAGTTCTGGGGCCCGCTGCGGGCCGTCGCCTATGACAAGATCAAGCCGATCGGGTTTCGGCCGCTCGGCGATGATTTCATCCCGCGCCGCTTCTGCACGGGGCGCGTCGCGCTGAACGACGGCACGATCCACCGCGTCGATTATTCCGTGCGCGAGAATCTCGGCCTGTTCGGCTGGACCTGGAACGTCAACTGGTGCGTCAGCGGCCTCGACCGCCATCGCAGCTACGCGCCCGACTGCAAGATGGCCCGCCCCTGAGTCGGGTCGGCAGCGCCATGGCCCTCCTGCGCATCGCCCTCGCGCTACCGATCCTGCTGGGGTTGCTGGCCGACGCGTCGGCCCAGCCGCGCAACCAGCGCGGCGGCGAGCCCGGCGATTTCGACTTCTATGTGCTGGCCCTGTCCTGGTCGCCGGGTTTTTGCGAACTCGACGGAGAGCGGGACCGCAACCGCGAGCAATGCGCCGAGGGCGCCGGGCTGCGCTTCGTCGTCCACGGTCTCTGGCCGCAGAACGAGCGCGGCTTTCCCAGCGAATGCGGCCCGGCCGGCCGCACGCCGTCGCGAATCGCCCTCGATCAGGCGAGGGGCCTGTTCCCGAGCGAGGGCCTCGCCCGGCACCAATGGCGCAAGCACGGCACCTGCGCAGGCTCGAGCCCAGGCGATTACTTTGCCGACACGCGGCGCGCCCGCGACAAGGTCGTGATTCCCCCGGCGCTGGCCAAGGCCGAGCGCGACCAGAACTGGACCGCAATCGACCTGGAACGCGCTTTTGTGGCTGCCAATCCGGGCTTGCGCACCGACATGATGTCGGTTGCCTGCCGGCGCGGCGTGCTGCAGGAGGTCCGTATCTGCCTGAGCAAGGATCTGCGCGATTTCCGCATGTGCGAGGAGGTCGACCGCTCCGGCTGTCGCACGCGCGACATCACCGTGAACGCACCGCGCTGACAGACGCTGCAAACCCGCGTAAGAGCGCGGCATGAATTACCGCCACGGCTTCCATGCCGGCAACTTCGCCGATGTCCTCAAGCATGTCGTTCTGACGCGCATCCTGACGCATCTCAACGCCAAGCCGACACCCTATCGCGTCGTCGACACCCATGCAGGCGCAGGCCGCTATGATCTCGGGTCCGAAGAGGCGCTGCGGACGCATGAATGGAAGGACGGCGTCGCGCGGATCGACCGTTCGCCTCTGGCGCCGGCCGTCGAGGCGCTGCTCAAGCCCTGGCGCGATGCCGTCGCCGGCGCGCGCGCGCTCTATGGCGCCGAGGCCTATCCGGGTTCGCCCTGGCTCTGCCGCCACGCGATGCGCCCCGACGATCGGCTGATCGCCGCCGAACTCCACCCGCAGACCCACAAGAAGTTGCTCCAGGCGATCGGCCGCGACGAGCGCTGCAAGGCCTTGGCGATCGACGGCTGGAACGCGCTGCGCGGCAATGTGCCACCCAAGGAGCGGCGCGGGCTGGTGCTGATCGACCCGCCATTCGAGGACAAGGACGAGTTCGCCACGCTGGAGGCCGAACTGATCGCCGCCCATCGCAAATGGCCGACGGGAATCTATGCGCTCTGGTACCCGGTCAAGGACAAGCTCGCGGTCGCCAATCTGCTGGCGGGGCTCAACCAGGCCGGGATCAGCCGTCTGCTGCGGCTGGAAATCGACGTCGACCGCCCCGAGGCCGCAGGCGGGCTCAGCGCCACCGGCATGCTGATCGTCAACCCGCCCTGGATGCTCGCCGACGAAGCCCGAATCATCCTGCCTGCCCTCACGGAGCGCCTCGCCCAGGGGCCGCAGCCGCGCTATCTTTGCGAGCCGATCCGTCCGGACGGCTGAACCGCCCGTTGCCTGAGGCCCTGACGATGCTGATTCTCCGTTCCTCCCCCGCCTCCCCCTTCGGCCGCAAGGTCAAGATGGCGGCTTCCGAACTCGGCCTGCTGGACCGGATCGACATCGTCGTCGCCGACACCAATGATCCAGCCGAGCCGCTGCGCCAGCAGAACCCGCTGGGCAAGATTCCGACTCTGGTGCTGGAGGACGGCATGACGCTGTTCGACTCGCGCGTCATCGTCGATTATCTCGACCATCTCGCTGGCGGCAGCCGCCTCATCCCGGCCGGCGACGAGCGCTTCGTCCAGTTGCGGCTGCAGGCGCTGGCCGACGGGCTCTGCGACGCCGCGCTGCTCCAGGTCTACGAGACCCGGTTCAGGCCGGAGGAAGGCCGCAACGCGGCCTGGGTCGCCAACCAGGCGGGCAAGGTCTCGCGCGCGCTGGCCGCGCTCGAAGCCGCTCCGCCCGCCTATCCCGACCGACCCCGGATCGGCGAGATCGCGCTCGCCTGCGCGCTCGGCTATCTCGATCTGCGCTTTGCCGGCACGTGGCGCGCCGATCATCCCGCACTGGTCGCCTGGCTCGACGCCTTCGCCGCCAAGGTCCCGGCCTTCGAGGCGACGCGGTTCAAGGGCTGAGCCGGACCGCCGGCCGCCCGGCAAGCGGTCGGCAGCCCGTCACCACGGACAACAAAAAACCCGGTGGCCGAAGCCACCGGGTTCTTTTGTCCCCGTGAGGGGAAGCAGACTAGAACTTGTAGTTCAGGCCGGCGCGGACGACGGAGAAGTCGGTGCCGACCTTCACGCCCGAGTTGAACACGTTCTTCTCGCCGAGATCGACGTAGAGGTACTCGACCTTGGCGGTCCAGTTGTTGGTGAAGGCGTACTCGAGACCGCCGCCGACGGCGTAGCCGCCCGTGTGGGTCTTGTCGGTCGAGCCGATGCCGCCGATCGTGGTCTTCACGTTGCCGTAAGCCCAACCACCGGTGACGTAGGGCATGAAGCGGTCGAAGGCGAGACCGACGCGGCCACGAACCGTGCCGAAGTAGTCGGTGCGAACGCGGTCACCGAAGGCGCTCGAGCCCGAGTTCAGGTCGGCGCCCTGGAGGTCAGCCTCGATGCCGACAACGAACTGGCCCATCTGGTAGTTGTAGCCGACCTGGCCACCGCCGATGAAGCCGTCGAGATCGCCGATGCTGACGGTCCGGTTGCCGAACACGGTGCCGGCATTGACGTTGCCGAAGCCGTAGCCGGCGTTGGCGCCGACGTAGAAGCCGGTCCAGGTGAACACAGGAGCGTAAACCGGGGCCATCACCGGGCCCTTGCGGGACGGCAGGTCGGCGGCGGAAGCGGCGCCGGCGGCGACGAGACCGAGCACGGCAACGGTCGAAAGCAGAAACTTCTTCATAATGGAACTCCTAGGGACGTCGCTTTGCCGGCGAGGCCGGCGGGTGAACTCGATGACGATGTTATAAGACCAATCGCCGGTTTTGTCTGTTGCCTTGGAAGCACATCTGCCCTGCAGACCGCGGCAGAAATGCGGCACGATTGCGATGACTGCGGCGAATGTATAAAACCCTGTTAAGGATTGTTAAAGCACAGCTAATGGTAAAGCGAATACTAACGAATCCGTGAACTGGCCCAATGGGCTTAAACGGAAACGCGGTGGATCCACCAAGGTTCCCAATCTCGCCACATTTCGCCGGCGTCGCTTGCAGCCCCCTGTAGCCCGTGCTTAAGCCACGACGAAACAGTCAGAAAACGAGACCCGAAGGTGCCGCTGCTTTCGATCTTCATCATCGCGCGCGACGAGGCCGATCGCATCGAGCGGACGATCGAGGCGGTCCGGAGCCTCAGCGACGATATCGTGCTGGTCGATTCCGGCTCGACCGACGGCACCCAGGACCTCGCCGCGCGCCTCGGCGCCCGCGTCATCCCCAATCCCTGGCCGGGATACGGTCTCCAGAAGCAGTTCGCCGAAGACCAGTGCCGCCATGACTGGCTTTTGAATCTCGACGCCGACGAGGTGGTGCCGCCGGCGATGGTGGCCGAGATCGCGGCGCTGTTTGCCGGCAGCGGCCCGGCGGCCGACGCCTATGAGTTGCGAATCGCCGAGATCTTTCCCGGTGAGCGCGCCCCGCATCGCTTCGCCTACGCGCTCGCACCTGTGCGTCTGTATCGACGGGACAAGGGGCGCTACTCGCCCTCGCCCGTGCATGACCGCGTCGATCTCGCGCCCGGCGCCCGCATCGCCCGGCTCAAGGGCACGGTGCATCATTATTCGGTGCGCTCGCTCGGGGAGCAGATGTCCAAGCTCAACAGCTACAGCGATGCCCAGGCCGATGACCTCGACAAGCGCGGCGTCTGGCTCTCGGTTTTTCGACTCGCCGTCGAGTTCCCCGCCAACTTCATCAAGGCCTATATTGGCCGCCGCCACGCCCTGCGCGGCGTCTACGGCTTCATGACCGCGATGAACTACGCCTTTTATCGCTATCTCAGGGTCGCCAAGCATTGGGAGCGGCGGCTGCAGCGCCGCGCGCCCGAGCAGGCCGCGGCGGCATCCCGCCGGACGCCGGCCGCGTCGTCGAGGGAGACGCCCGATGTCTGAAGTCGCTCTGGTGACGGGTGGGGCGCGGCGCATCGGGCGTGCCATCGTCGAGCGGCTGGCCGAGGCCGGCTATGCCGTCGCGATCCATTGCGGCAGCGCTCGTGCGGAGGCCGAGGCTCTGGCCGACGCGATCATTCAGCGCGGCGGCCGTGCCATTGTGGTGCAGGCCGATCTGGTCGACCCTGCAGCCGTTGCGGCTCTGGTGCCGTCTGTCGAGGCGGCGCTCGGTCCGGTGACCCTGCTCGTCAACAATGCCTCGAGCTTCCTGATCGACGAGGTGACCGCCATCGACGTCGCCACCTGGAACCGCCAGTTCTCGATCAATCTGCGCGCCCCCTCGGTGCTGGCCGGCGCGCTGGCCAACCACCTGCCCGCGGGGCGCCATGGCGCGATCGTCAACATCATCGACCAGCGCGTCTGGAAGCTGACGCCGCAGTATTACTCCTACACCCTGACCAAGGCCGCCCTGCTGACGGCGACCAAGACCATGGCCCAGGCGCTGGCGCCGCGGATCCGCGTCAATGCGGTCGGCCCCGGACCGACCTTGCCCAATCCCCATGACGGGCCAGAGGCCATGGAGCAGGAGGCCGCCGGAACGCTGCTGCAGCGCACGATCGACCCGCGCGAGATCGCCGAGGCGGTGCTGTATCTGGCGCAGGCGCGCGCGATCACCGGCCAGATGGTCGCCGTCGATGCCGGGCAGCATCTCGGCTGGCGCACGCCCGACATCGTCGGCTGACGCGCGATCAGGCGTCCGGATCCGGTCGGTAGGGCGCCCGGCCACTGGCGAGCGCGCTGTCGAGCAGTTCGAGCCGGTCCTGCCCCCAGAACACCTCGCCATCGAGCACATAGCTCGGCGCGCCGAAGACACCGGCGGCGATCGCAGCCGCGATAGTGCCCTCATAGCTTTGCACCACCGCTTCGCTGTCGGCCACGAGCGCCAGAGCCTGCGCATCGAAGCCGCAGGACTGGGCCACCCGGGCCACCGCCCCGGGCTGCGTCATGTCCTCGTTGCGCGACCAGACGCCGGCCATGATCTCGCCCATGAAGCGGCCCGGATCCCCGCCTGCCTGCACGATCGCGATCAGGAAGCGGTCGGCGAGCGAGGGATCGAACGGAAAATGCTTCGGCTGCAGCACCAGCGGCACGTTGCGGCGCTCGCGCCAGCGCTGCAGGTCCATCAGCCGGTAGCGCTGGCGCACCGGATGGCGCTTCGGCAACGGCAGGCCGCCCGTCTCGTCGAAGACCGCCCGCAGCGGCACCGGCCGATAGACGATCATGCAGCCATGGCGCTTGGCGATGTCGAGGAAGGTCGCGTGCCCCAGATAAGTCCAGGGCGAGTGCAGCGAGAAATAGTAGTCGATGGCGCGGGGCATGGGCGTCTTTCGGCTCGGCGAGGACACGCACGATAGCGGCCCGCGAAATCGAGGAAAGCCGCAGCCACGCATGACAGGGTTGGCGAGCAGCGTTATACTCGATCTTGGTAACGTCTCGGGTCAGGCCATGGGCAAGAACACCTCGATCAGCCTCAGCGACCATTTCGTCAGCTTCATCGAATCGGAGGTCGAGAAGGGTCGCTACGGCTCCGCCAGCGAGGTCGTGCGGGCTGGCCTGCGCCTGCTCGAGGATCAGGAGGCCCGGATCGCCGCCCTGCGCGCCGCGCTCGACGAGGGCGAGGCGAGTGGTTTCGATGAAGAGTTCGACTTCGATGCCTTCATCGAAGCGGAAACAAAAAAGGCGGGGGAGCACGCTTGAAGCGGTACATCCTCCGTCGCCGCGCCAGCGCCGATCTGAAGGACATATCCGCATTTTCCGAACGCGAATGGGGCCGATCGCAAGCGAACGTTTATCTCCGCCGCATTCAGCGGGCGGTCGAGCATCTTGCTGAGACACCCGACATGGGGCCGGCCTGCGACGAGATCAAACGAGACCACAGAAGATTCCCCGTCGGATCTCATGTCGTCTTCTACCGCAAGACTTGCGACCGCATCGAGATCGTTCGCATCCTGCACCAGAGCAGGGACGTCGTTCGGCACCTGAAGTGATGGTTAAACCAGCGTGATCGCCGAGATCAGCCGCCCGTAATCCGGCTCGCCGCGATGCGTCGTCCGGCGATAGCTGAAGAAGCGCTCTTCATCGCCATAGGTGCAGAGTGACAGATCGAGGAAGCGCCCGATGCCGGCTTCCTGCGCCCGCAGACCGATGAAGGCCGGCAGGTCGAACATCGCATGCGCGGCGCGCTCGGACGCCGTGAAGAAGCGCGCATAGGTCGCGTTCTGCGCCTTGAAGCGCTCGACGAATTCCGGTCCGACCTCATAGGCCTTCGCACTGATCGTCGGCCCCAGCACCGCGAGGATGCGCTCGCGCCGCGCGCCGAGCTTCTCCATCGCGGTCACGGTCGAGGCGACGATTCCCGAGAACGCCCCCTTCCAGCCCGCATGCGCGGCGCCGATGACGCGCGCCTCGCTGTCGGCGAAGAGGATCGGCCCGCAATCGGCGGTCGAGACACCCAGCGCGACGCCGGGCGCAGCGCTGACCATGGCGTCGGCCTTCGGACGCTCGCCCTGCCAGGGGCCGCCGACGATCTCCACATCGGCCGAATGCACCTGATAGAGGCTGACGAGATGCGACGGCTCGACCGCCAGATGCGCCGCCATCCGCCTGCGATTCTCGGCGATGGCCGCCGCATCGTCGGAGGATCCGAGCCCACCATTGAGCGAGGCGTAGATCCCGGTCGAAACGCCGCCCTCGCGCGTGAAGAAGGCGTGGCGGATGCCAGGCTCGGCGGCAAGATCGGGGGAGGTGATGAACATCGTGTCGTCCGGTTTCAGCGAGGTGCAGCTCATGTCAGCCCTGCTCTGGCAGGCGATGAAGGTCAAATCCGGGCAAGGGCGGCAGGCCCGGATGCGAGACCGCGAGAACCTTGAACAGATCGCCCATGCCAGTGACGCCCCGTTCGGTCAGCCGGTCGAAGGCCGAGTTGATCGACGCCGCTTGCTCCGGCGTCGCCTTTCTCGACAAGGCCTGCGCCCGCTCGGCCAGGCCCAGCGCCAGCAGAAAATCCGCTTGCCGGACGGGCCCGTGCGTCGCGGCACTGGCCCGCAGCGCCGCCTGCGCCATACGGGCGAAATCGACATGGACGGTGACATCCGCCTCGCCGGGCTCGTCCAGCGGATCGACGAAAGCGTGCCGATGCATCGCCTGCAGCGTGTCGCCGAAGCCTGATTGCAGCGAGCCATAGTCGATCAAGAGCGCCCCGCCACCATGACGCGCCAGATGCGATGCGACGCCCGACACCAGCGACATGGCCGCCAGCGGCTGCTCGAGCACCGCGCCGGGCGGCGCCGTCGCGGGCCCCGCCCCGTCTGAAGCGGTTGCGGCCAGCCCGAACGCAAGGCGCCCCTCCTCGTCCAGCCCGACCATGCGCTCGTGCCAGCCCTGTTGCGTCATCACGAATTGGTCGATCGGGAGCGCGTCGAGCAATTCGTTGGCGACGATGATCGCGGTGCCCTCCAGCGCGGTCTCGACCCGCTCGTGCCAGACCGGTTCAGCCTTGCCGGCAAGCGTCGCGGCCTGAATCTCGCGCAGCACCGGGCTGGTCTCGACCAGATGCACCGCTGCCGCCGCGTGAAACCCCGGCACGATTCGCGTCGCGCGCAGCATGTCCGCCATCAGCGTGCCGCGTCCGGGACCGATCTCGATCAGGGCGAAGCGCGAAGGCGAGCCCATCGCCTGCCAGAGATGGGCCGCCCAGAGGCCGATCATCTCGCCGAACATCTGGCTGATCTCCGGCGCGGTGGTGAAGTCGCCCTGCCCACCGAAGGGATCGCGCGTCATGTAGTAGCCATAGCGTGGATGGCCCAGGCACAGCGCCATGAAGCGCGAGACGGGAAGCGGGCCTTCCTCCGCGATCAGGCGGATCAGCTCCGCCTTCAGCGCGCTCACACGGCCTCCCGACGGGCGCGCAGCACGAGAAAGAGCCCCGCCGCGAACAGCGGCAGCGAGAGCAGCATGCCCATCGTGATGCCGCCCGAGAGCGCATCGACCGAGGCCCCGAACAGGAAGCCGAGCTGCGGATCGGGCTCGCGGAAGAACTCGCAGACGATGCGCGCCACCGCATAGCCCATCCCGAACACGCCGGCGACGAGGCCGGGCCGCTTCAGCCCGCCGGCCCGCACCAGCAGCGCCAGCAGGATGAACAGCAACAGCCCCTCGCCCAGCGCCTCGTAGAGTTGGCTCGGATGGCGCGGCAGCGGCCCGCCGCCCGGAAACACCATCGCCCAGGGCACACCCGGCGCCGGCCGGCCCCACAACTCGGCATTGATGAAATTGGCGATGCGCCCGAGGAACAGCCCGATCGGCACAACGGCGGCGGCGATGTCGAACACCGCCAGCGCCGGATAGCCGCGCCGCCGCGCGAACAGCCACAGGCCGGTCGCTGCGCCGATCAGCCCGCCATGGAAGGACATGCCGCCCTGCCAGATCGCCAGGATGTCCTGCGGCCGATCGAGATAGCGCGCCAGATCGTAGAACAGCACGAAGCCGAGCCGCCCGCCGAGCACGACGCCGAGCGCGACGAAGAGCAGCATGTCGTCGAGTTCCTCGACCTTGGGCCGGGCACGCCCCGCCCAGAGCGGCTCGGCCGCGACCAGCCGGCGCGCATACCACCAGCCGCCAAGCAGGCCGACGACATAGGCCAGCCCATACCATTTGACCGAGAGCGGCCCGAGCTGCAGCGCGACCGGGTCGATCACCGGGAAGGCGATGGCGAAGGTTGGCATGGGCAAAGCGTCCGGATGGCGGGCGGGTGGTGATGGTCACCGCAACGCCGCGAGGTCAAGTGGGGTGGCCGCGCGCCGCTCACCACGATTGATGGCATCGCCATCATAGTGATATCATCTCGGACCGAAAGAGGAGGCTCGCCATGCCGTCAGTCACCGTTCGCAAGCTGTCCGACGAGACGCATCGGGCTCTCAAGATCCGGGCCGCGCGCCATGGCCGCAGCACCGAAGCCGAGATCCGTCATATCCTCGACGCCGCGGTCAATCCGGCGCCGCGCATCAAGCTCGGCTCGCTGCTCGCCGAGATCGGCCGCGAAACCGGGGGCTTCGATACCGAGGGCCTGCGTGACAAGACGATCTCAGAGCCGGTGAGCTTCGAATGATCCTGCTCGACACAAACGTCGTGTCGGAAGCCTCGAAGCCAGGCGGACACCCGAATGTGAAAGCCTGGCTTGATCGACAGCCGACGGACAGTCTCTATCTGTCTGCGGTGACGGTGGCCGAACTGCTCTGGGGTATCGCAGTCCTCCCGAATGGCCGGCGCAAGCATTCGCTCGAAGACGTTCTCCGCAGTCGCGTCCTGCCTGTTTTCGAAGGTCGCATTCTGCCCTTCGACACGGCGGCCGCCGAGGCCTATGCGCAGCTCCGGGCGCATGGCCGCGCGACCGGAAAAGCCATCGCGACGGTCGACGGCTACATCGCCGCCATCGCGCTCGCCCATCGCCTGACCGTGGCGACACGCGACACCGCTCCTTTCGCGGCAGCGGGCCTGGCGGTGATCAACCCCTGGACCGCCTGACCCGACACATCACAGCTTCACGATCAGCTTGCCGAAATTGCCGCCCTCGAGCAGCCCGATGAAGGCCTCTGGCGCCCGTTCCAGCCCCTCGACGATGTCTTCCTTGTACTTCACCGCCCCGCTGGCGATCCAGGCCGCCATCGCGCGCTCGAAATCGGGCCGCTGAGCGATGAATTCACGCTGGATGAAGCCGCGGATCAGCAGACTCTTGGACAGGACCTGCCGCATCAGCACCGGCAGGCGGTCGGGCCCCTCGAAGGCGCCGGTGGCGTTGTACTGCGCGACCAGCCCGCAGACCGGGATGCGCGCAAAGGTGTTCAGCAGCGGGAACACCCCGTCCCAGACCTTGCCGCCGACATTCTCGAAATAGACGTCGATCCCATCCGGGCAGGCCGCCGCGAGCTGCGCCGCGAAATCCGGCGCCTTGTGATCAATCACGGCGTCGAAGCCGAAGCTGTCGCGCACCACCGCACATTTCTCCGGCCCGCCCGCGATGCCCACAGCCCGTGCACCCTTGATCCGCGCGATCTGCCCCACCGCCGAACCGACAGGGCCGCTGGCGGCCGCGACGACGACGGTCTCGCCGGTCTTCGGCTGGCCGATCGTCAGCAAGCCCGCATAGGCGGTGAAGCCCGGCATACCCAACACGCCGAGCGCCGTCGTCACCGGCGCGGCAGCCGGATCGAGCTTGCGCAGCTGATCGCCCTTCGCCAGCGCATGCGACTGCCAGCCGGAAAAGGATAGCGCGATGTCGCCCGCCGCAAAGCCGGGATGGCGGCTCTCCAGCACCTCGGCGACGGTGCCGCCTTCCATGACGGCGCCGATCTCGGTCGGCGCGGCGTAGCTCTTCGCCGCGCTCATCCGCCCGCGCATATAGGGGTCGAGCGAGAGATAGAGGATCTTCAGCAGCACCTCGCCTTCGCCGGGAGTCGGGATCGGCGCCCGCTCAAGCCGAAAGTTGTCCGGCGCAGGGCGCCCCTCGGGACGCGAGGCCAGGGCGATGCGCAGATGATCGGCTTTGGGCACGGGGGACATCCTGAATGGAGAATGGCAGAGGCGTTGCCGTTCATATGGGAACGCCCCGCCCCCAAGGACAGCGCCGGGGATCGCTTTAAGGCCCCGATAGGCGCGTCATGAATCTGATTCGACCGATCCGCCGCGCCCCGCTTCGCCACGCGCCGTCAGACGCTCGAAGGCGGAGGGTCGGCCGCGAGCCTGCCAGGCCGCGATGAGGGCGGCGGCGTTTCGCTCCGGTGCGATCAGGCTATCGACCTCGAAATCGTAGAGGCAGTAGTCGTGGATCTGGAAGAAATCGCGCCGGGCATCGCCGACGGGTCGGTCGCCGCGCGCCAACTCCCGCCGCTCCAGCTCCGCCAGATCGCAATGCACGCCGACGAAAAAGACGTCCTGTCCCGCCAGAGTGCCGACGAGCCGGTGCAGCCAGGCTTCGCTCTCCATGATGTGCTCGACGATCAGGCTGTTTCCGGCCCGAAGATAGGCCAGCAGCGACTGCTCGAAGCCGATGAAGAACGGCTCCCGCATCGCGCGCCAGGCGAACTCGCCGTTCTTGATGCGGGCAGAGGGCAGCACGCCGGAATCACGCAGATGATCGATCGAAATGTGCCAGAAAGGCCGGTCGATCTTCGCCTGAACGGCTCTCGCGAGCGACGACTTGCCGCTCGACGAGGCCCCGTTGAGCAGGATCATCTGCCCGGCTGGCACCACATTCTCAGCCGACATGCGCCCAACACTCCGTCTCGACCGCAGGGGTACGCTCCTGACATGACGAAACGCCCGGCACATCCTACATGCAGCCGATGAATCGCGAACCGACCCAGCATCCGCCCGAACCCGACCTGCCGGACACCGGGCCCGCCATCGAGCCCGAGGCCGAGGAGGCCTTCCCCACCCCTGCGCTCGATCTCGGCGAGACCGCGCCCGGCGCGCTGAAGCACGGCATCGAGGTCATCGCCGGCTTCGCCAAGCATCTGCCCAACAAGCCCGGCGTCTACCGGATGTTCGATACCGCCGGCGAGGTTCTCTATGTCGGCAAGGCCAAGAACCTGAAGAACCGGGTCACGGCCTATGCGCGGGGCATGGCCCACACCAATGCGGTCGCCCGGATGATCGCCGAGACGGCGAATATGGAGTTCGTCACCACGGGGACGGAAACCGAGGCGCTGCTGCTCGAATCCAACCTGATCAAGCAGTTGCGGCCGCGCTACAATGTGCTGCTGCGCGACGACAAGAGCTTCCCCTACATCCTGCTGAGCGGGGACCACGAGGCGCCGCAGATCGCCAAGCATCGGGGCTCGCGCCAGCGCAAGGGCGATTATTTCGGCCCCTTCGCCTCGGTCTGGGCGGTGGAGCGGACGATCGACGCGCTGCAGAAGGCCTTTCTGCTGCGCTCCTGCACCGATTCCTTCTACGAGAACCGCACGCGCCCCTGCCTGCTCTTCCAGATCAAGCGCTGCGCCGGCCCCTGCACGGGCGAGATCGCGATTCCCGACTACCAGGCGCTGGCCTCGCAGGCGCGCGACTTCCTCTCGGGCCGCTCCTCCAACGTGAAGCAGCTGCTCTCGACCCGGATGCAGGAGGCGGCCGAGGAGCTCGAATTCGAGAAGGCGGCGCGCTATCGCGACCGGCTGGCGGCGCTCTCGGCCGTGCAGGCCGGGCAGGACATCAACACGCAAGGCGTCGAGGAGGCGGATGTCTTCGCCATCGACGAGCAGGCCGGGCAGTTCTGCGTCGAGATCTTCTTCTTCCGCAACAAGCAGAATTGGGGCAACCGCGCCCTCTTCCCGCGCGCCGACCGCAGCCTGACGCCGGCGGAGGTGCTGGCCTCGGTCGTGACCCAGTTCTACGACGACAAGCCGCCGCCGCGCCTCGTGCTGCTTTCGCATGAACTGGCGGAGATCGACCTGATCACGCAGGCGCTGTCGGCCCGCGCCGGCCGCAAGGTCGAGGTCGCCCATCCCAAGCGCGGCGAGCGCGTCGATCTCGTCGAGATGGCCCGCAAGAACGCCCGCGAGGCGCTCTCGCGCAAGCTCGCCGACAATGCCGGCCAGACCTCGCTGCTGGCGGCGCTCGGCGCCGCCTTCGGGCTCGCAAAATCGCCGCGCCGCGTCGAGGTCTACGACAACTCGCACATCATGGGCACGAACGCCGTCGGCGGCATGGTCGTCGCGGGCCGGGACGGCTTCATGAAGAGCCATTACCGCACCTTCAACATCTCCACCGACACCATCGCCGGCGACGATTTCGGCATGATGCGCGAGGTGCTGCAGCGGCGCTTCGCAAGGCTGGCGAAGGAAGCGGGGACCGCGACCGGCTCTCCTCCCCCTTGTGAGGAGGAGTTGGAGGTGGGGGTCGCGCCGCTCGGCGAGCCCCCGACAGGCGGCACCACCCCCATCCCTCTCCCTTCCCCACAAGCGGGAAGGGAAGCGCCTGTTCCGGCAACCGCCGAACCCGACGACGACAGCTTCCCCGCCCGCCCCGACCTCGTCATCGTCGACGGCGGCAAGGGCCAGTTCGAGGCCGCGCGTCGGATCATGGCCGAGCTCGGCGCGCAGGACATTCCGCTGGTGGCCATCGCCAAGGGCGAGGATCGCAACGCCATGCGCGAGACCTTCCACATGGCGGGCCGCGAGCCCTTCAAGCTGCAGCCGCGCGATCCGGCGCTGTACTTCATCCAGCGCCTGCGCGACGAGGCGCATCGCTTCGCCATCGGCACGCATCGCGCGCGGCGCAAGAAGGACACGATGAAGAACCCGCTCGACGAGATCCCGGGCATCGGCCCGTCGCGGAAACGGGCGCTGCTGTTGCACTTCGGCACGGTCAAGGCGATCAAGCGCGCCAAGCTCGACGATCTCATGCGCACCCCCGGCGTCAATGCCGCCACGGCCCAGGCGGTGCATGATTATTTTCACGATGGCTGACGCCGACCTGCAAAGTCGCCTCATTGCGTGTTGACGCTGTCACAACCCGGCTGCTTTGGTGATGCCCGTGACGATTCTTCCAGATGCCATCCGCCGGCGCGGACCATGGTCCCTGCCGAACCTGCTCACCTACGGCCGAATCCTGGCGATTCCGGCCGTGGTCGGGCTGTTGTTCTGGCCCAAGGACGATTGGGTCCGCTGGATCGCGCTCGCGGTCTATGTCGCGGCGGCGGTGACGGATTATCTCGACGGCTGGATTGCGAGGGCCTGGAGCCAGCAATCGGCGATCGGCCGCATGCTCGACCCCATCGCCGACAAGCTCCTGGTCTGCGCCCTGCTGCTGATGCTCGTCCATACCGAGACGATCAAGGGCTGGGCGATCTGGGCGGCGATCGTCATCCTCTGCCGCGAGATCCTCGTTTCGGGCTTGCGCGAGTTCCTGGCCGAGCTGAAGGTCAGCGTGCCCGTCAGCAAGGTCGCCAAATGGAAGACCACGGCGCAGCTGCTGGCGCTGGGTTTCCTCGTCGCCGGCCCGGCGGGCGACAAGGTTCTGCCCTATAACTCCGAGATCGGCATCGTGATGCTCTGGATCGCGGCCGGCCTGACCATCTACACCGGCTGGGATTACTTCAACGCCGGCATCCGCCACATGGTCGACGAGGACGCGCGCGGCTCATGACGCAGGCTCCCGCCCCCTCCGCCGCGGCGGCTGTCCCGCGCAGCGTCCGACTGGTCTATTTCGCCTGGGTGCGTGAGCGTGTCGGGCTCGCCGATGAGCAGGTCGAGCTGCCCGCCGGCGTCAATACCGTGCTCGATCTGGTGCGCTGGCTGAAAACCCGCGACGAAGGCTACGCCGCCGCCTTCGCCGACGAGACGCTGGTGCGCGCGGCCATCGACCAGAGCCACGTCAAGCCGGGCGCGCACCTGGACGGCGCCCGCGAGATCGCCTTCTTCCCGCCGATGACGGGCGGTTGAGATGACCGCCCCTCTGTCATTCCGGGGCGCGCCGAAGGCGCGAACCCGGAACCCACGACCGGGCTCAGCCCGTGACATGGCGCAGTCCTGGCTCACCGGGTCATGGATTCCGGGTTCCGCGCTGCGCGCGGCCCCGGAAAGACAGAGGGCGGCATGACGCCGACCATCCGCATCCAGCGTGAGGATTTCGACCTCGCCGCCGAGATCGCCGCGCTCTCGGCCGGCCGCCGCGACATCGGCGCCGTGGTCAGCTTCACCGGCCTGTGCCGGGACGAGGGCGGCACGCTGGCGGCCCTCGAACTCGAGCATTATCCCGGCATGGCGGAAGCCGAGATCGCCCGCGTCGCGGAGACAGCCGCCGCGCGCTGGCCGCTGATGGGCCTGCTCGCCATCCACCGCTACGGGCTCGTCGCACCAGGCGAGCAGATCGTGCTGGTGATCGCGACGTCAGCGCATCGCCGCGCCGCCTTCGAAGCGGCGGATTTCATGATGGACTATCTCAAGACCCGCGCGCCGTTCTGGAAGCGCGAGCACCTCGCCGACGGCACGACCGGCGGCTGGGTCGAGGCCAAGCAGGAAGATGACGATGCCGCCGCGCGCTGGAGTTGAAGCCAGTGTGATCGCGTGCGCGCTGATGCTGGGGCTGACCGTGTCGGCCCAGGCACAGATGGGCGAGATGAAGACTTTTCGCGACTGGATCGCCGGCTGCGACAACACGCGAAATTGCACCGCGCTCTCGCTGCCGAGGGAGACCGATGACGAGGTCGCTTTCCTGCGTCTTGACCGCGCCGCCGGCCCGGACTCCGCCCCTACGCTCGCTCTGAAGCTGCGAACGCAAAAGCTGAAACCCCGCTTCGACATCGAACTGGTGCTGGATGGCGCAGCCTTTCCCGCCACCGGCCGTCGTTTGCCCGCCACCAGCATCAATGGCGAAGTGGCCGAGATCGTGATCGCCCCCGCGGAGGCCGAAGCGCTGATCGCGGCCGCGCGCAAGGCGACGGTGCTGACGGCACGGGTCGATGCGCGAAGCTTCACGATCTCCCTCGCCGGCTCGGTTGCTTCCATGCTCTGGATCGACGAGCGGCAGGGCCGGCTGAACACGCCGACCGCCCTGATCCGGAAAGGCACGGCCGGCACGGCCCCATCTGCCCCCGCCTTACCCGTGATCGCGAGCAAACCAGCCTCGGGCCAGGCACTGGCGTCGATCCAGGCTGCGGCGCTGGTCAAGGCGATGCGCACCGAGCTGAACCGGCGCGAGCCCAACTCCTGCGAGGAGATATCCGACGGTTCCGATGGGGCGTTCCCACTGGACGATTCGACCCGGCTGGTCGTCGTCGCCTGTTCGCGCGGCGCCTACAACGTCAACAGTCAGTTCTGGCTGGTCACGGGCCGCGATGTCGCCAAGGCGAAGCCCGCCGCCTTCGAGGGCAGCGGCAACAGCCCCGCCAACGAACTGGTCAACGCCGATTTCGACCCCGAGACGGGTCAGGTGAGCTTCTACGCCAAGGGCCGCGGCATCGGCGATTGCGGCGCCTCGGGCTCCTATGGCTGGAACGGCACGCGCTTCGTCATGCTCGGCTTCATAGCGATGAGCGAATGCCGCCTGATCCCGGGCGACGACTGGATCACGCTGTTTCGGAGCGTCGGCACGGCTGCGAACTAGCGTCATTCTCGGGCGAAGCGAAGCGCAGACCCGAGAATCTCCTGCCTGAGATGCCCGGGTCAAGCCCGGGCATGACGGCCTACATTCACGCCGCCTTCGGCTTCGACCGCACGGCGTCGGAGTAATCCTCCATGATCACCTTGCCCATATTGCCGGTGACGAAGGAATAGGGGCCGATCTCGGAGACCAGCGTCACCTCCGCCGCCGAGCCGGTGATGAAGCACTCGTTGAAGCCTTCCAGCTCCTCGGGAAGGATCCGCCGCTCGACGACCTCGAAGCCGCGCTGGCGGCAGAGATCGATCACAGACTGGCGGGTGATGCCGTTCAGGAAGCGGTCGGCCAGGGGCGTGTGAATCACGCCATCCTTGATGAAGAAGATGTTGGCGCCGGTGCATTCGGCGACGTTGCCTTCCCAGTCGAGCATCATCGCGTCCGCATAGCCCGCACGCTCCGCCTTGTGCTTGGAGAGCGAGCAGATCATGTAGAGCCCCGCCGCCTTGGCGTGGACCGGCGCGCAGGCCGGGTCCGGCCGGCGATAGGCGGCGACGTCGAGGCGCACGCCCTTCAGTTTCTGGGCCATGTCGAACATGCTCGGCCACTCCCAGACCGCGATCGCGGTATGGATCGTGTTGTTGAGGCCCGACACCGCCATCATCTCCGAGCCGCGCCACGCGACCGGGCGGATATAGGCGTCCTTGAGCCCGTTCTCCTTGAGGCAAAGTTCCTTCGCCGCATCCAGTTCGGCGACCGACCAGGGGATCGTGAAATCCATGATCTCGGCCGACTTATGGAAGCGCTGCGAGTGCTCGGTGCCCTTGTAGATCACGCCGTCATAGGCGCGCTCGCCCTCGAACACGCAGGAGCCGTAATGCAGCCCATGGGTCAGTACGTGGATCTTGGCGTCCTTCCAGGGCACGAGCTTGCCGTCGAACCAGATGACGCCGTCGCGCTGGTCGAAAGGAATGACTGACATGGGGTGCTCCTCTTGGCACGACCGGGCCTGCCGATCCGCCGCGCCCTGACACCGTCACCATGGCGGGAGGGGCGAAGATCGGAATTATACTGCGCTGCAACATCGTCTGGCGACATAATCCGTCGCCCAGCGCGCTTGACCGGTAATCTTGCGTCTGAGATATGTCAACATCACTGACATAAATTTCAGGACGGATGCGATGGCCCCGACGCAGCCCCGACCCGACGACGCAGCCGGGCCCGCCGCGACGGGCGAGGCCGTGCCCTACGACCTCGTCGAGCTCCTGTTCTTCGCCTATCGCGACTTCGTCGGCGGCCCCGACCTGATCCTGGCCGAGTACGGTTTCGGCCGCGCCCATCACCGCGTGCTGCATTTCGTCCTGCGCCGCCCGGGCCTGACCATCGCCGAACTGCTCGACATCCTGAAGATCACCAAGCAAAGCCTCAACCGCGTCCTCAAGGAACTGGTCGAGACCGGCTTCGTCGAGCAGCGCACCGGCGTCCAGGACAAGCGCCAGCGTCATCTCCACGCCACCCCGGCGGGGCAGGATCTCGCCTTGCGCCTCGTGCGCCTGCAGGCGAGGCGGATCAACGCTGCGCTCGGGGATCTCGCGCCCGGCGCGGCGCAGACCGTCGCGCTCTATCTCGCGGGGTTGATCGATCCCTCCGAACGCCACAAGGTGCAGGGCTTCCTCGCCGCACCGCGGTAAGGGTCGCCACGGCGACCAAGGTCCTGACCGAGGCGCCGCAGACCACGGCGAGCCGGACGAAGGCAAGACAGAAGGCGCAACACAGATGGCCGCACAGCCGGCGCGCAAGCCGCTTCCCGACGAAGCCCCCCACATCCTCGTGGTCGATGACGACCGCCGCCTGCGCGAGCTGCTGGCGCGTTTTCTGGGCGATAACGGCTATCGCGTCACCACGGCGGCCAATGCCGCCGAGGCCGATCTGCGGCTCGCCCGCCTCGTCTTCGACGCGATCGTGCTCGACATCATGATGCCAGGCGAAAACGGCTTCGACTTCGCCCGCCGCTTCCGCGTCGACTCGGCCGTACCGATCCTGATGCTGACCGCCCGCGCCGATGGCAAGGACCGCATCAACGGCCTCGAGATCGGCGTCGACGACTATCTGGCCAAACCCTTCGAGCCGCGCGAACTGCTGCTGCGCCTCGGCAACATCCTCAAGCGCACGATGGCGGCCGAGCCGGCGCAGGCGGCAAGGCCCGATTTCGTCCGCTTCGGCCCGTTTCTCTACGGGCTGTCGCGTGGCGAATTGCGCAAGGACGAGGAGCCGATCAGGCTGACCGAGCGCGAGCGCGAGATCCTCACCGCTCTGGCCGAGCGCGCGGGCGAGGTCGTGCCCCGCGAGGAGCTCGCGGCGCAGGGCACGGCCGCCAACGACCGCACCGTCGATGTCCAGATGAACCGGCTGCGCCGCAAGATCGAACGCGACCCCGCCGATCCGCTCTATCTCCAGACCGTACGCGGTGTCGGCTACCGCCTCGTCACGGACAGGACGTGACCCCGCTCGAACCCGGCAGGCGTCGCAACGGGGTGGCGCAGACGATCGGTGCGGGATGGGGCCGCCTGGCCACGGTCGCCCAGCGCTGGCGGCGCGACCTCAACAACCGCCTGAAGCCCGTGCTGCGGTTCGCCGGCCGGCCGCTGCATGTCATCGCGCGCTATATGCCCAAGGGCCTCTATCCGCGCGCGCTCGTCATCGTCATCGCGCCGGTGGTGCTGCTGCAGTCGGTCATCGCCTATGTCTTCATGGAGCGGCACTGGCAGACCGTGACGCAGCGCCTGTCCTCGGCCGTCTCGGCCGACATCGCCGCGATGATCGACGTCTATGAGAGCTATCCACAGGATGCCGACACCAGCGTGCTCTCGCGCATCGCGGCCGATCGGCTGGGCATGGACATCGACATCATCCCCAACACCGATCTGCCGCCGCCGGGGCCGCGCCCCTTCTTCTCGCTGCTCGACAGCGCGCTCTCGGCCGAGCTCGCCCAGCAGGTCGCCCGCCCCTTCTGGCTCGACACGGTCGGCCGCTCCAGCCTGATCGAGATCCGCGTCAAGCTCGACCGGGACGTGATGCGCATCCTGACGCGGCGGAACTCGGCTTATGCCAGCAACAGCCACATCTTCCTGCTCTGGATGCTCGGCACCTCGCTGATCCTCCTGACCATCGCGGTTCTGTTCCTGCGCAACCAGATCCGCCCGATCCTCAAGCTCGCCGATGCGGCCGAGGCCTTCGGCAAGGGCCGCGACGCCGAGTTTCGGCCGCGCGGCGCCCGCGAGGTTCGCCGCGCCGGCAACGCCTTCATCGAGATGAAGCGCCGCGTCGAGCGCGCGGTCGGCGAGCGCACCACCATGCTCAACGGCGTCAGCCACGATCTGCGCACCATCCTGACCCGCTTCAAGCTGTCGCTCGCCTTGCTCGAGCGCTCCTCCGAGATCGAGGCGCTGGAGAAGGACGTCGACGAGATGGCCCGCATGCTCGAGGACTATCTCGCCTTCGCCCGCGGCGATGCCGGCGAGACGGCCGTCGAGACCGACATCCGCGGCCTGCTCGAGGAGCTGAAATCGGACGCCGAGCGCCAGGGCCACCAGACCGAACTCACCGTGGTCGGCGACCCGCTGGTCGTGGTCCGGCCCGATGCCTTCCGCCGGCTGATGACGAACCTCGTCTCCAACGCCGCCCGCTATGGCGACCGCATCGCCATCCGCGCCACCCATGATGCGCGCTACCTGATCGTGATGATCGACGATGACGGCCCCGGCATCCCGCAGGACCAGCGCGAGGACGTCTTCCGCCCCTTCTTCCGCCTCGACGAGGCCCGCAACGTCGATTCCGGCGGCACGGGCTTAGGGCTCGCCATCGCCCGCGACATCGCCCGCGCCCATGGCGGCGACATCATCCTGGCGGATTCGCCGCTGGGGGGGCTGCGGGCGACGGTGCGGCTGCCGGTTTAGCAGGCTGTTGAAAAACCCGCTCGCCGCAGGGCATTCGGCGTGATTCATTGTCTTCGAAGGGTTTCGGATATCTCTGCATGCGCGGTGACGACAATCGGACGGGCGAGCTTTTCAGCTACGTCGATCTTGAAGCGCGGGTTCGGCGCGACCATCCGCTGCGGGTGGTCCGGGCGATCGTGAACGAGGCACTCGGCGCGCTGAAAGGCGAGTTTGCGGCGCTCTATTCTCCGATCGGGCGGCCGTCGATCCCGCCGGAGAAGCTGCTGCGGGCGATGCTTCTTCAGGCGCTCTATTCGATCCGCTCGGAGCGGCTCCTGATGGAGCGGCTGGAATACGATCTTCTGTTCCGTTGGTTCGTCGGCATCGGCGTGGACGATCCCGCATGGGACCACTCGACGTTCTCCAAGAACCGCGACAGGCTGCTGGAAGGTGACATCGCCGCGAAGTTCCTGGCAGCTGTTCTGGCCCAGCCCAGGGTCAAGCGGCTCCTGTCGAGCGATCACTTCTCGGTGGATGGCACATTGATCGAGGCCTGGGCGTCGATGAAGAGCGTCAGGCCGAAAGATGGTCCGGCCGAGCCGCCAGCCCGGGCCGGCGGGCGCAACGCCGAAGCCGATTTCCACGGCCAGAAGCGGAGCAATGACACGCATGCCTCGACGACCGACCCCGACGCGAGGCTCTACAAGAAGGGCAAAGGCAAGGAGGCGAAGCTGTGCTTCATGGGGCATGGTCTGATGGAGAACCGCCATGGCCTTCTGGTCGATGCCTGCCTGACCTTCGCCGACGGACATGCCGAACGGGTGGCGGCGCTGCACATGATCGAGCCTTTGGCCGATCGGCCCCGGCGGATCACACTCGGCGCCGACAAAGCTTACGACACGGAGGACTTCGTCAACGAGTTGCGCTCGATGAAGGTGACGCCGCACGTGGCGCGGAACACCAGCGGCCGACGATCGGCGATCGACGGCCGCACGACCCGGCACGGCGGCTATGCCGCCAGCCAGCGCATCAGGAAGCGCATCGAGGAGGCGTTCGGCTGGATCAAGACGGTTGCCGGGCAGGACAAGACGAAGTTCCGCGGTCGCGACCGTGTCGGATGGGCCTTCACCTTCGCGGCCGCCGCCTACAATCTCGTGCGGCTGCCCAAGTTGATGACGGAGACCGGCTGATGGCCAGGGTCCCCGCCTTCGCCAAAGCCTTCGCCGGCCGTTGGCGCATCGTCGAGATGGACACCTGGGACAATGAGTTCCTCGACCTTGTCGAGGAGGCGCACCTCACGTTTAAGGGCGCGGCGATCGCCTTCGGCGCGCTCAAGGGCTTCCTCGACGTCCGCTACGGTGCACGAGACGGTTCCGCCTGCGCGGAGTTCTCGTGGGAGGGACACGACGAGAATGATCCCGCCTGCGGTTGCGGATGGGCCGCAATCGGCACCGCCGGCCGCCTCGTCGGGCACTTCTACATCCACAACGGCGACGAGTCAGGCTTCGTCTGCGAACGCGTCTGACTTCTTCAACAGCCTG
>NZ_JAUYTP010000036.1 GCF_030695125.1 Allobosea sp.
GGTGGGTGTCGGCATGGCCTGGATGGCGGTGACCTGCCGGCCCCAGCCGCTCGTCTCGGGCACGAGCTGGCGGTCGCGCTGGACGAAGCGGCCGCGCACCAGCGTGTGGACGGGGATGCCGGTGACGGAGACGCCCTCGAAGGGGGTGATCTTGCCGCGCGACTGGAGGGTCTCCGCGCGGATCGTCTCGGTCCGGTTCATGTCGACGACGGCGATGTCGGCTTCCGCGCCAGCCTCGATGCGCCCCTTATGGGGCCAGAGGCCGAAGGCCTTGGCCGGCTTCTCGGCCGAGATGGTGACGTAGTGCTCCAGCGTGATGCGCCCTTTCGAGACCTCGTTCAGCATCAGCGGCATCTGCGTCTCGACGCCGGGGAAGCCGCAATCGGCCTGCCAGATCACGTCCTTGGTCTTTTCCTCGACGGTATGGGGCGCGTGGTCGGTCGCGATCATGTCGACCACGCCCGAGTGCAGCGCCGCCCAGATCGCCTCCGAATCCGAGGCTTCCCGCACCGGCGGGTTGACGCGGATGATCGAGCCGAGCCGCGCATAGTCGCGTGAGTCGAGCAGGAGATAGCAGGGGCAGGTCTCGCCGGTGATCTCGACGCCGCGCGCCTTGGCTTCGGCGAGCGGGCGCAGTTCGGCGGCCGAGGAGATGTGCAGGATGTGGATGCGCGCGCCGGTCCACTCCGCCAGCTCCGCTGCGCGGCTGACGGCTTCAGAGGCGACGATGGCCGGGCGCGCCGCGATATGGGCGAGCGGGTCGTTGCGGCCGGCCTCCATCAGGCGATTCTGGCGCCAGGCCATGATCGAGGCCGTCTCGGCATGGAGCGAGATGCGCAGGCCCGAGGGCGCGATGATCTCGAAGCCCTCCAGCATCGCCCCCGTGGAGGGCGAGGGCAGGTTGCCGAAGGTGTTGCCCATGAAGCATTTGAAGGCGTTGACGCCGCCCTCGATCAGGCCCTGGAGCTCGTCGATATTGTCCTCGGCGAGCAGGCCATAGATGCCGTAGTCGACATGGGCCTTGGCGGCGGCCTCCTGCTTCTGGCGCAGCTCCTTGACCGAGCGCGTCGGCGGATTGGTGTTGGGCATCTCGAAGACGGTGGTGGTGCCGCCCATCGCAGCCGCCGCGCTGCCCGTGCGCCAGTCCTCCTTGTGGGTGTAGCCGGGCTCACGGAAATGGACGTGCACGTCGATGGCGCCGGGCAACAGGAACTGGCCGGACACGTCGACCGTTTCGCGCGCCGCCGGCATCGCGGCCGGCGCGCCGACCAGCGCGATCAGCCCGTCCTTGATCGCGACATCGGCAGGGTAGCGCGTCTGGCCGGTGACGACGGTGCCGCCCGTGAGGACGAGATCGGCGATGAAGGGCGTGTCTGTCACGGCTTCGCTCACAGCATGGCCCAGCCGCCATCGACCGGCAGGTCGACGCCGGTGATCTGGCGGGAGACGTCGGAGGCGAGGAAGAGGCAGGCATTGGCCACGTCCTCATCGGTCGAGACGCGCTTCAGCGCGTAGTCGGCAGCGTGCTTCTCGAAGGCGGCCTCCTCCGAGATGCCAAGGCGCTTGGCCATCTCCGGCACGACCTTGCCGCGGAAGCGCGGCCCGTCGACCATGCCCGGCGCGACGCAGTTGACGTTGATGCCGTAGGGGCCGGCTTCGAGCGCGAAGCTCTTGGTGATGCCGCGCAGGCCCCATTTCGAGGCCGAATAGGCCATGCGCCCGGCCCGGCCGCGCATGCCGAAGGTGCCGCCGACATTGACGATCTTGCCGCCCTTCTGCGCGATCATCGCCGGCAGGCAGGCGCGCATGGTGTTGAAGCAGCCGCGCATGTTGAGATCGACGATCTCGTCGAACTCCTCCTCCGTGGTCTCCCAGCCGGTCTTGCCGATCGGCCCCGAGCCGCCGGCAACGTTGACGAGGATGTCGATGCGCCCGCCGAAGGCCGACAGCGTCCGGGCGATGGCGGCCTCGCAATCGCTGCCCTTGGTGATGTCGCAGGCGATGACGATGGCCTGCGCGCCGTTCGCGCGGATCTCCGCCGCGACGGGCTCGATCGCGGCGATGTCGCGGCCGATCAGGGCGAGCCGGCAGCCCTCGGCGGCGAAGGCCCGGGTGACGGCGGCGCCCATGCCCTTGGCCGGGCCGGTGATGACCGCGACGCGGCCGGTGAGGTTCAGATCCATGCTTATGTTCTCGGCAATCGGGCAGGTGTTCGCGGTGGCTCTTGGGTTTGCTGTCATTCCGGGGCGCCCCGCAGGGGCGAACCCGGAATCCACGGGCGAGGTCGCGGCCGTTTCCGACCCTCAGGGTTCACCCGGTCGTGGGTTCCGGGTGCTCGCTGCGCGAGCCCCGGAATGACGGGTGCGGCTCACCCCAGCTTGGTGATGCGGTCGGCCACCGGCGGCAGGAAGGCGCGGCTGAAGACCTCGTCGGGGGCCGGCACGCGCGGCAGGCTGTCGGCCTCGACGACGATCGCGATCGACTTCTTGAAACGGGCGTCGTCGATGTCGCCGATGCCGATTGTGGCGACCTCGGGATGGCTCATTTCCGAGGCGAGGGTGGCGACCAGGCGCTCCTTCTCGACGACCTTGTTGATCAACGGCTCGCGCTTCGCCACCGCCTCGATCGCGGCGTCGTTGTCCTTCAGCGTGTCCTTCAGGCCGCGGTTGATCGCGCGCAGCAGGCCTTTCAGCGCATTGGGGTTCTCGGTCGCGAGTTTGCGCGAGGCGATCATCGCGTTGGAGTAGAGGTCCATCCCGTAATCGCCGAAATTGATGAAGCGGAAGTCCTTGGTGGGGTCGATGCCGACGAGCTTGGCCGAGAAGGCGATGGTGTTGACGAAGCCAAAGACGCCGTCGACCTGCCCGCGCTGCAGCATCTGCTCGCGCAGATTGGGCTGCATGTTGGTGATGGCGACCTTGGTGGCATCGATGCCGGCGAGCTTGGCGAAGGCCGGGAAGAGCTTGAGCGCGCCGTCATTGGCCGGGCCGCCGAGGGTGCGGCCTTCGAGATCCTTCGGCGTCTTGATCGGCCCATCGGCCTTGACCGCGATGGTGAAGGGCGGGCGGTTGTACAACGCCGCGATCGCCAGCGGCGTCGCGGCGCCGGGCTGGGCCCGGGCGACGAGCTGGATCAGCGCGTTGATGTCGCCGAAGCCGATGTCATAGGAACCCGACGCGACCGCCCCGACCGCCGCACCCGAGCCGTTGCCCTGGTCCATAACGATCTCGAGGCCTTCCTCGCGGAAATAGCCCCGGTCGTCGGCCAGGAAGAACCAGCCCTGCGGGCCCTGGTAGCGCCAGTTCAGGATCATCTTCAGGCGGGTGGGGGCCTGCGCCAGCGCCGGCCGCGGCAGGGCGGAGGCCAGTGCGGCGGCACCGGCCGCGAGGGTGAAACGGCGTCGGCTGATCGCGTGCGTCATGCGAACTCTCCCATCGCGGCCCTGTGCCGCTGCCATGGGAAAATCCTAAGGGAGCTTGACCGGTGCCGTCTTGTGCTGACTTCGTGCAAGATCGGTTCGAAAAACGCATCGCTCGGAGAGCTGCGCCATGAGGAACGCGCCATGAGGCATCTGCGCCTGCTGAACTATATCGACGAGGTCGCGCGGGTGGGCTCGATCCGGAAGGCGGCGGAGCGTCTGAACATCACCGCCTCGGCGCTGAACCGGCGTGTGCAGGACGTCGAGGACGAACTCGGCACCAAGATCTTCGAGCGGCTGCCGCGCGGGGTCAGGCTGAATGCGGCCGGCGAATTGCTGATCCGGCACATCCGCAGCCAGCTCGCCGATATGGGCCGGGTCCGCTCGCAGATCGAGGATTTGTCGGGTTTCCGGCGCGGGACGGTCGCGATCGCCTGCAGCCATGCCCTGGCGCATGATTTCCTGCCGGTCGAGATCGCCTCCTATCGCCGGGCGTTTCCGCTCGTCGAGTTCGACGTGCGCGTCGCCAGCCATGGCGAGGCCCTGCGCGCGCTGGCGGGTTACGAGGTCGATCTCGCCCTGATCTTCCGGCTCGACACCAGCATCGGCTTCCAGATCATCGCGTCAGCCGAGCAGCGCCTCGTCGCGATCATGCGGCAGGAGCATCCGCTCGCGAAGGAGGGCAGCATCCGCCTGCGGGACTGCAGCGGCTACCCCCTGGCGCTGCCCGACCGCAGCTATGGCGGGCGTCAGCTGCTCGACCAGGCCGTCGCCAGGAGCTCATTCAAGCTCGTCCCGGTGATCGAATCGAACTCCTTCGAGTTCCTGCGCAACTATGTCCGGCTGGAGGACGCCATCACCTTCCAGATCGAGATCGGTGCCCCCGCCAGCCTGAAGCATCGCGATGGGCTGATCTCGCGCCCCATCGACGAGCGCGACATCCAGCCGGCCCGCTTCGCGATGGGCCAGCTCCATGGCCGGCCGCTGCCCGTGGCTGCGGCAAAATTCGCCGAGCAACTCGCCGCGCGCCTCGAGACGGGCCGGTCTAGAGCCATTTCGGAACGGTGACGCGCTCGAACTGTGCAAGCCCGTCGAGCAGGGCGGAAGGGTCGGGCGAAACCACGATGCCATCCCGATGCGCGCGCGGCAGGAACTCCTGCGCGATCATATGATCGATGAAGCCGATGAAGGGCTGATAATAGCCCGCCACGTCATAGAGGCCGGCGGGTTTGTCGAGCTCGCCGAGCTGGTTCATGGTCCAGGCCTCCATGAACTCCTCGAGCGTGCCGATGCCGCCGGGCATGGCGATGAAGGCATCGGCGAGCGCCGCCATGCGTTCCTGGCGCTGGCGCAGCGTGGGCACGATCTCGGACAGGGTCAGGGCGGGGTGCAGATGACCGAGGCCGGCGAGGCGCTGGGTGATGACGCCATGCGCCCGTCCGCCGGCCGCCAGCACCGCGTCGGCCACGACACCCATCAGGCCCTTATGCGTGCCGCCATAGACGAGCGTGATGCCGCGCCGGCCGATCTCGCGGCCCAGCGCGCGCGCGGCCAGCGTGTAGGTGTCGCCGAGGCCCGCATTGGAGCCGCAGAACAGGGCGATGGAGGAGATGGAGCGTGTCATGAGCTCAGAAGGGTCGGTCGCCGATGAAATTGCAAGCCCGCTGCCGGGCCCGGAGCGTTGCAGGGAGCCGGCGCCGGAGAGACGCTTCACCAGGGCCGGCGCGGGCCGGTGTCGACATGCAGGATCCCGTTCCAGTAGACCTTGTGCCCACCAACCTCGGGCAGGCTGCGCACCCAGGCCATGACGAGGCTCGGGCGCACGCCCGGCACGCGGAAATCCATCGCCTCGCAACGCCGGTGATAGGACCCGCGCCGGGCCCGCCAGGGCGGCCGCCAGGTCGAGGTGACTTTGACCGATCCGAACTTGTCGGAGATCTTGGCCAGGATCAGCTTGAGCTGCGGCGGCAGGCAGGCGGTCGAGGTTCCGGGGTCGGTCGAGATCCCCGGGCGCTCGGGCTTCTCGTCGGGATCGAAAGCCGGTTCGGCGCCCGCCTTCTGGCCCGGTGTCAGCCGTGGCCATTCGGGCCCCTCGTCCTCGTCAGGCTCCGCAGTCGTCGGCATGGCGGGCTCGGGGGGCGATCCCTCCGCAGCCGGGGCGGGCGGCGGCGCCACCACAATGGGCGGCAGCATCGGGCTGGACGGCAGGTCGAGATCGAAAGGGCGCTGCGGCGGCAAGGGCGCGCGCATCGTCTGGCCGTCCTGCGCTGCGGCGGCGACGTTCAGGACGCAGGCAAGCACCAGGGCGCAGCCCGCGAAAGAGGCCAGCCGCATGATCAGGGTGTCGGAGCTTGGATGAAGACGGCCCGCGTCTCGGCGCTGACCAGCGCGAGCTGCGGCGATTTCGAGCACAGCTCGGTGAGCGCGGCGGGCGCCGCGGTGATCTTGTCGAGATCCAGCAGCGGCCGCATCGCGCTCCCGGCAAAATAACCCGCCAGCCATAGCGAGAGCTGGGTCTTGTCGGTTTCGTTCATGGCGGCGAAGTCGGAGCAGCTGGCCCGTGTGAGATCGAGGGCTTCGGCGCGTGCGCTCGGTGTCAGCCACAACGACGCGACCAGGAGCAGCATCGCGGTCGGCAGGGGCCTCACAGGCGCGGTCATGCTGCGTCCTTTTTGGAAGGGTCGGCGAACGCCGCGGCGAATCGGGTCGGCACGACTGTGTCGTGCCGCATCATAATCTGCCAGTCAGAAGCCAGCGCTATACGGCGAAAATCCGGCAGGGCGGGGGGCGAAGAGGCAGTCCGTCTCGAAAAAATGCGCGACTTGCACGAGGATCAACCCAGTTGCGCGATTGTGCGGCGCGGCAGAGTCTTGCTTCATTCTAATGCAGGGTCTAATCGACAGCGGCGGTACAACGCCGCGTCCGTTTGAAGCGGGATCGACCATGCAAGCCCTTCAAGTGCCGTCCCTGCTGAACGACTATCTGCCGCTGGTCATTTTCATCGGCGTGTCCGCGTTCATCGGCCTGGCGCTGCTGATCGCGCCTTTTGCGATTGCCTATTCGAAGCCCGATCCCGAGAAGCTTTCGGCCTATGAATGCGGCTTCAACGCCTTCGACGATGCGCGCATGAAGTTCGACGTCCGCTTCTATCTGGTGGCGATTTTGTTCATCATCTTCGATCTCGAGGTCGCCTTCCTGTTCCCCTGGGCGGTCGCTTTCGGAGGCCTCGGCTGGTATGGTTTTGGGTCGATGATGATCTTCTTGGGCGTGCTGACCGTCGGCTTCGTCTATGAGTGGCGCAAGGGTGCGCTGGAGTGGGACTAACTGTCATCTCGCAGGCGCACAGCGCGCCGCCTACCTGACAGTCACGGTTCACAAGGATACGAGAATGGCAACAACAGCGATCGACCGCGGCGATCCGCTCGTCGCGCCTGCGCCGAAGGGCCTGCTCGGGCCTGACGGTCTGCCTGTCGGCCAGCGCGATCCGTTCTTCACCGCGATCAACAGCGAACTGGCCGACAAGGGCTTTCTGGTCACGGCCACCGACGACCTGATCAACTGGTCGCGCACCGGCTCGCTGATGTGGATGACCTTCGGGCTCGCCTGCTGCGCCGTCGAGATGATGCAGCTGTCGATGCCGCGCTATGACGTCGAGCGCTTCGGCTTCGCGCCGCGCGCGTCTCCCCGCCAGTCCGACGTGATGATCGTGGCGGGCACGCTGACCAACAAGATGGCGCCGGCGCTGCGCAAGGTCTACGACCAGATGCCCGAGCCGCGCTACGTCATCTCGATGGGCTCCTGCGCCAATGGCGGCGGCTACTACCATTACAGCTACTCGGTGGTGCGCGGCTGCGACCGCATCGTGCCGATCGACATCTATGTGCCGGGCTGCCCGCCGACGGCCGAAGCGCTGCTCTACGGCGTGCTGCTGCTGCAGAAGAAGATCCGCCGCACCGGCACGATCGAGAGGTAGGCCATGGCTGAGCCCGTCGATATGATCATGCCAATGCTGCGCGACATGCGGGCCGACATTCTGGCGCGGCTCGACCAGCACTCGACCCGCTTCGATCTCGTGGACAGACGTTTGACGAAGATCGAAGGGCATATCGAGTCCTCCCGGCATGCTCTGACGGCGGACACGTTGATGAGCAAACTCGTCACCGGTGAATTCGAGGAGCGGATCGAAGCTCTCGAAGCCAAGGTTCGCGAGCTGGAGACGCACAAATGAGCGAAGCGCTCGTACAACTCGGCGAAGAGATCAAGGCGGCGCTTCCGGGCGCGGTTACCGAAGCCGTCGTCGCCTTCGACGAACTGACGGTCCATGCCGAGGCGGCCTCGATCGTCGAGGTGATGAAGACGCTCTCGGGCGACCGCCGCTTCCGCTTCGTCAACTTCACCGACATCGCCGGCGCGGACTATCCCGGGCGCGAGAAGCGCTTCGACGTCGTCTACCATCTGCTGGCGCCCTATTCGAACCACCGCATCCGCGTGAAGGTCCAGACCGACGAGGCGACGCCCGTCCCCTCGATCATCGAGGTTTTCCCGGCCGCGAACTGGTACGAGCGCGAGGCCTATGATTTCTACGGCATCCTTTTCTCGGGCCACCCAGACCTGCGCCGCATCCTCACCGATTACGGTTTCGAGGGCTATCCGCTGCGCAAGGACTTCCCGCTGACCGGCTATGTCGAGGTCCGCTATGACGACGAGCAGAAGCGCGTCGTCTACGAGCCGGTGAAGCTCAACCAGGAATTCCGCAACTTCGATTTTCTCTCGCCCTGGGAAGGCACGGACTACGTCCTGCCGGGCGATGAAAAAGCGAAGACGGCGTGATCGGAGCCGGCCATGTCAGAGCATAACATCCGGAACTTCTCGATCAATTTCGGCCCGCAGCACCCTGCGGCGCACGGCGTGCTGCGCCTCGTGCTGGAACTCGACGGCGAGATCGTCGAGCGTGTCGATCCCCATATCGGCCTGCTGCATCGCGGCACCGAGAAACTGATCGAGGCCAAGACCTATCTCCAGGCGCTGCCCTATTTCGACCGGCTCGACTATGTCGCGCCGATGAACCAGGAGCATGCCTACTGCCTGGCGGTCGAGAAGCTGATGGGCGTCACTGTTCCGCGCCGCGGCCAGCTGATCCGCGTGCTCTACTCCGAGATCGGCCGCATCCTCTCGCATATCCTCAACGTCACCACGCAGGCGATGGACGTCGGTGCGTTGACGCCCCCGCTCTGGGGGTTCGAGGAGCGCGAGAAGCTGATGATCTTCTACGAGCGCGCCTCCGGCTCGCGCATGCATGCCGCCTATTTCCGGCCCGGCGGCGTCCATCAGGACCTGCCGCCCTCGCTGATCCACGACATCGCCGACTGGTGCGATCCGTTCCTGCAGGTCTGCGACGACCTCGAGACCTTGCTCACCGACAACCGGATCTTCAAGCAGCGCAATGTCGACATCGGCGTCGTCGATCTCGACACCTGCTGGAAATGGGGTTTCTCGGGCGTGATGGTGCGCGGTTCCGGCGCTGCCTGGGATCTGCGCAAGTCGCAGCCCTATGAATGCTATGACGAGATGGAATTCGACATTCCGATCGGCAAGAACGGCGACTGCTACGACCGCTACTGCATCCGCATGGAAGAGATGCGCCAGTCGGTGCGGATCATGAAGCAGTGCTGCGAGAAGCTTCTGTCCGCCGATGGCGGCGGGCGGGTGTCTTCGCTCGACGGCAAGATGGTGCCGCCCAAGCGCGGCGAGATGAAGCGCTCGATGGAAGGGCTGATCCACCACTTCAAGCTCTACACCGAGGGCTTCAAGGTGCCCGAGGGCGAGGTCTACGCTGCGGTGGAGGCGCCGAAGGGGGAGTTCGGCGTCTACCTCGTCGCCGACGGCACCAACAAGCCCTACCGCCTCAAGATCAAGGCGCCGGGCTTCGCCCATCTCCAGGCCATGGATTTCATGTGCCGCAAGCACATGCTCGCCGACGTCTCCGCGATCCTCGGTTCCCTCGATATCGTCTTTGGTGAAGTTGACCGCTGATGTCCGTCCGTCGTCTCGCCCCCGATCACGTCCAGCCCGCTTCCTTCGCCTTCGACGCGGCGAACGAGAACTGGGCCGACCAGCAGATCGCCAAATATCCGGAAGGCCGCCAGGCCTCGGCCGTGATCCCGCTCTTGTGGAAGGCGCAGGAGCAGCATGATGGCTGGGTGCCGCGCGCCGCCATCGAGGCGGTCGCGCGCAAGCTCGGCATGGCGCCGATGCGCGTCATGGAGATCGCGACCTTCTACACGATGTTCAACCTGCAGCCGGTGGGCGCGCATTTCGTCCAGCTCTGCGGCACCACGCCCTGCGCGCTGCGCGGCGCCGAGGCGCTGAAGAAGGTCTGCCAGGACGTGATCGGCCCGCAATCGACGGTCAGCGCCGACGGCAAGCTCTCCTGGCTCGAGGTCGAATGCCTCGGCGCCTGCTGCAACGCCCCGATGGCGCAGATCAACTTCGACTATTACGAGGATCTGACGCCGGAGAACTTCAAGGCCCTGCTCGAGGATCTGCGCCACGGCCGCCCGGTCAAGACGGGTTCGCAGATCGGCCGCTCCGGCTCCGAGCCGTTCGGCGGCGGCGAGACCCTGAAGGACCCGGCCCTGTATGACGGCACGATGATCGGCGCCGGCGACTGGCAGACGCGCGTCACCGAGCAGCGCAAGGCCGCCGCCGAAGCCGCCGCCGCCAAGGCCGCGGCCGAAGCGGAAGCCAAGAAGGCCGAGGCACCAAAGCCCGACGCGCCCAAGCCCGACGCTCCGAAGACCGATGCGACGCCCGCAGCGGCGACGAAACCGGCGACGGAGACGGCGGCAGCGGGGCGCCCCAAGCCCTCGGAGCCGGACCAGCCCACGGGCGCCGCCAACGATACGCCCGCCGCCAATGGCAAGGTCGATGCGAAGTCCGCCGCGGAATCGGTCAAGCCGGCCGACGCCCCCGCCGACAAGCCGGTGAAGTGAGGTAAGACGATGCTCGCCGACCGCGACCGGATTTTCACCAATCTCTACGGCCTTCACGACCTGTCGCTGAAGGGCGCCATGGCGCGTGGCGCGTGGGACGGCACCAAGTTCCTGCTTGAGCAGGGCCGCGACTGGATCATCGACGAGATGAAGAAGTCCGGCCTGCGTGGTCGCGGCGGCGCCGGCTTCCCGACCGGCCTGAAATGGTCGTTCATGCCCAAGCAGAACGACGGGCGCCCGCACTACCTCGTCGTCAACGCCGACGAGTCGGAGCCCGGCACCTGCAAGGATCGCGAGATCATGCGCAACGACCCGCATACGCTGGTCGAGGGCTGCCTGATCGCCTCCTTCGCGATGGGGGCGCACGCCGCCTATATCTACATCCGCGGCGAATACATCCGCGAGCGCGAGGCGCTGCAGCGCGCCGTCGACGAGGCCTATGCCGCTAAGCTCATCGGCAAGGACAACGTCCACGGCTATCCCTTTGATCTCTATGTGCATCACGGCGCCGGTGCCTATATCTGCGGCGAGGAGACGGCCCTGCTCGAAAGCCTCGAGGGCAAGAAGGGCATGCCGCGGATGAAGCCGCCATTCCCGGCCAATGTCGGCTTGTATGGCTGCCCGACCACGGTCAACAACGTCGAGTCGATCGCGGTGGCGCCAACCATCCTGCGCCGCGGCGCGAGCTGGTTCTCCTCGCTCGGAAACCCCAACAATGTCGGCACCAAGCTGTTCTGCATCTCGGGCCATGTGAACAAGCCCTGCAATGTCGAGGAGGTGATGGGCATCACCTTCCGCGAGCTGATCGACCGGCATTGCGGCGGCGTCCGTGGCGGCTGGGACAATCTCAAGGCGGTCATCCCGGGCGGCTCCTCGGTGCGGATGGTGCCGGCCGAGCAGATCATCGACACGCCGATGGATTTCGACTCTCTCTCCAAGCTGAAATCGGGCCTCGGCACCGCGGCCGTGATCGTCATGGACAAGTCCACGGACGTCATCCGCGCCATCGCCCGCCTCAGCCATTTCTACAAGCATGAGAGCTGCGGCCAGTGCACGCCCTGCCGCGAGGGCACCGGCTGGATGTGGCGCGTCATGGAGCGCATGGTCGAGGGCCGCGCCCAGAAGCGCGAGATCGACATGCTGCTCGACGTCACCAAGCAGATCGAAGGCCACACCATCTGCGCACTGGGCGATGCCGCCGCCTGGCCGATCCAGGGCCTGATCGCGCATTTCCGTCACGAGATCGAGCAGCGCATCGACGACTATGCCGCCAACCCGCACAGCGAGCCCGTGCGCATGATGGCGGCGGAGTGAGAGCATGACCAAACTCATCATCGACGGCATCGAGGTCGACGTCCCCGCCGAATACACGGTCCTGCAGGCCTGCGAGGCGGCGGGCGCCGAGGTGCCGCGCTTCTGCTTCCATGAGCGGCTCTCCATCGCCGGCAATTGCCGCATGTGCCTCGTCGAGGTGAAGGGCGGCCCGCCGAAGCCGCAGGCCTCCTGCGCCATCGGCGTGCGCGATCTGCGCCCCGGCCCCAATGGCGAGCCGCCGGTCGTCTCGACCAAGTCGCCCATGGTCAAGAAGGCGCGCGAGGGGGTGATGGAGTTCCTCCTCATCAACCACCCGCTGGATTGCCCGATCTGCGACCAGGGCGGCGAGTGCGACCTGCAGGACCAGGCGATGGCCTATGGCGTCGACACATCGCGCTATGCCGAGAACAAGCGCGCGGTCGAGGACAAGTATATCGGCCCGCTGGTGAAGACCTCGATGACGCGCTGCATCCAGTGCACGCGCTGCGTCCGCTTCACCACGGAAGTCGCCGGCGGCCAGGATCTCGGCGCCATCGGCCGCGGCGAGGACATGGAGATCACCACCTATCTCGAGCAGGCGATGACCTCGGAGCTCCAGGGCAACGTCGTCGATCTCTGCCCGGTCGGCGCGCTGACCTCGAAGCCCTACCAGAACAAGGCCCGGCCCTGGGAGCTGACCAAGACGCAGTCGATCGACGTAATGGACGCTGTCGGCTCGGCCATCCGCGTCGATTCCCGTGGCAAGGAGGTCATGCGCATCCTGCCCCGCCTCAACGAGGCGGTGAACGAGGAGTGGATCTCCGACAAGACCCGCCACATCGTCGATGGCCTGCGCACGCAGCGTCTCGACCGGCCCTATATCCGCCAGAACGGTGCTCTGCGTCCGGCCACCTGGGCCGAGGCCTTCGCGCTGATCGCGCAGAAGGTGAAGGCGGCGGCGCCTCAGAAGATCGGCGCGATCGCCGGCGATCTCGCCGCTGTCGAAGAGATGTTCGCGCTCCAGAGCCTGATGGCCGCGCTCGGCAGCGCCAATCTCGACTGTCGTCAGGATGGCACAAAGCTGCATCCGAAGTTCGGCCGCGCCAGCTACATCCTCAATGCCGGCATCGCCGGGATCGAGCAGGCCGATGCACTGATGATCATCGGCGCCAATCCGCGCAAGGAGGCGCCGATCCTGAACGCGCGCATCCGCAAGCGCTGGCTGCGCGGCGATTTCACGCTCGGCCTGATCGGCGAGAAGGTCGATCTGACCTATGACTACGCTCATCTGGGCGCAGGGCCGGACACGCTCGCCGGTTTCGGCGACCATGCCCCGGCCAATCGGCAGAAGCCGATGCTGCTGATCGGGCAGGGCGCTTTGGCCCGTCCCGATGGCGAGGCCATCCTGGCCATGGCTGCCAAGGCGGCCCATGCGCTCGGCGTCGTCAAGGACGGCTGGAACGGTTTTGGCGTGCTGCACACGGCGGCCTCGCGCGTCGGCGGGCTCGATCTCGGCTTCGTGCCGGGCGAAGGCGGCCTCGACGTCGCCGGCATGCTCGCGCCGGGTGCGCTCGACGTGCTGTTCCTGCTCGGCGCCGACGAGATCGAGGTGCCGGCAGGCGCCTTCGTGGTCTATCAAGGCACGCATGGCGACAAGGGCGCGCATCGCGCCGACGTCATCCTGCCGGGCTCGGCCTACACCGAGAAATCCGGCACCTACGTCAACACCGAAGGCCGCGTGCAGATGACCGACCGCGCCACCTTCCCGCCGGGCGACGCCCGCGAGGACTGGGCGATCCTGCGGGCGCTCTCTGCCGCTCTGGCTAAGACGCTGCCCTTCGACTCGCTGGCCGGCCTGCGCAAGGCGCTCTACGCGGCGCACCCGCATTTCGCCGCGCTCGACCGGCTCGATCCGGCGGACGCCTCGGGGCTCGGCACGCTCGCCGATCTCGGCGGCAAGGCCGAAAAGACCGGCTTCGTCTCGCCGGTTGCCGATTTCTACCAGACCAACCCGATCGCGCGCGCTTCCGCCGTGATGGCCGAATGTTCGGCACTGGCTTCGGGCCGGTTGCAGCAGGCGGCGGAGTAAGCGGCCATGAACTGGGACCTCGTTCTCGATCTCGCGATCATGCTGGGCAAGAGCTTCCTGCTCATCGCCTGCCTGCTGGTCTTCATCGCCTATATCCTGCTGGCCGATCGCAAGATCTGGGCGGCGGTGCAGTTGCGGCGCGGCCCCAACGTGGTCGGGCCCTTCGGCCTGTTCCAGAGCTTCGCCGATCTGCTGAAATTCGCCTTCAAGGAGCCGATCATCCCGTCGGGCGCCAACAAGGGCGTCTTCCTGCTGGCGCCGCTGGTCACCTGCCTGCTGGCGCTGTCGGCCTGGGCGGTGATCCCGGTCGCCGAAGGCTGGGCGATCGCCGACATCAATGTCGGTATCCTCTATGTGCTCGCGATCTCGTCGCTCGGCATCTACGGCATCATCATGGCCGGCTGGGCCTCGAACTCGAAATACCCCTTCATGGGCGCGCTGCGCTCGGCGGCGCAGATGGTGTCCTACGAGGTCTCGATCGGCTTCGTCATCATCACCGTCCTGCTCTGCGTGGGCTCGCTGAACCTCTCGGCCATCGTTGAGGCGCAGAACACCAAGGTCGGCCTGTTCGGCTGGTACTGGCTGCCGCTGTTCCCGATGTTCGTGATCTTCTTCATCTCGGCGCTGGCCGAGACGAACCGGCCGCCCTTCGATCTGCCGGAGGCGGAATCGGAGCTCGTGGCCGGCTACATGGTCGAATACTCGTCGACCCCGTATCTGCTGTTCATGCTCGGCGAATACGTGGCGATCATGACCATGTGCGCCATGATGGTGATCCTGTTCCTTGGAGGCTGGCTGCCGCCGTTCCCGATCGCGCCCTTCACCTGGGTGCCGGGCGTCATCTGGTTCATGCTCAAGGTCTGCGCGGTCTTCTTCATGTTCGCGATGGTGAAGGCCTTCGTGCCGCGCTACCGCTACGACCAGCTGATGCGGCTGGGCTGGAAGGTCTTCCTGCCGCTCTCGCTGGTCTCGGTCGTGGTCGTGGCGTTCGTGCTGCAGCTCACGGGCTGGGGCCCGGCGCGCTGATGACGGTCTCGGCCGGCCTGATCGGCGCGCTGATCGGGCTGGTGCTGGGGATCGTGGAATACAGGATCGTGTCGGGGCTGCTCATCGGGGCGCTGCGCCGAACCGATCGATCGCAGACGCAGGCCGAGCGCGACGACTACGAGCGTCGCATCGGCTTCGTCAGGGCGGCGCTGGTGGTGTTGATGATCGGCGTCACGCCGGTGCTGGGTTATCTCATCGGCCAGACGGTGTTTGGCTGAGTTGGAAGGACAGGAAGGCGATGTCGCTCGCACAAGCCGCCAAGGGCCTGCTGCTGAAGGAGTTCGTCGGCGCGTTCGCGCTGTCGATGCGCTATTTCTTCAAGCCGAAGGCGACCTTGAACTACCCCTTCGAGAAGGGGCAGCTCAGCCCGCGCTTCCGCGGCGAGCACGCGCTGCGCCGCTATCCCAACGGGGAAGAGCGCTGCATCGCCTGCAAGCTCTGCGAGGCGATCTGCCCGGCGCAGGCCATCACCATCGAAGCCGGCCCGCGGCGCAACGACGGCACGCGCCGCACCACGCGCTACGACATCGACATGACGAAGTGCATCTATTGCGGCTTCTGCCAGGAGGCCTGCCCGGTCGACGCCATCGTCGAGGGGCCGAACTTCGAATTCGCGACAGAGACGCGCGAGGAGCTGTTCTACGACAAGGACCGGCTGCTCGCGAACGGCGCCCGCTGGGAACGCGAGATCGCGCGCAACATCGCGATGGATGCGCCGTATCGGTGACGACATGCGTCATTCTCGGGCGAAGCGCAGCGCAGACCCGAGAATCTCTGGCAGGAGATGCTCGGGTCAAGCCTGAGCATGACGGAATGAGACCAAGTCAGGCCCGCCGCGCGGTTGTGACCCGTGACGGCCCTGACTATACGCTTCCAACGGCGTCCGGCGAGAGTCGGGCGCAGGTGAACACGAGAGCCGCCCCCGACGGGCGGAAAGGCTGACCGAGATGAATGCCGCAGCGGCTTTCTTCTATCTGTTCGCAGGCATCACAGTCGCTTCGGCGTTCATGGTGGTGACATCGCGCAACCCCGTTCACTCGGTGCTCTTCCTGATCCTGGCCTTCGTCAACGCGGCGGGCCTGTTCCTGCTGCTCGGGGCCGAGTTCCTGGCGATGCTGCTGATCGTCGTCTATGTCGGCGCGGTCGCGGTTCTCTTCCTCTTCGTGGTGATGATGCTCGACGTCGATTTCGCCGAGTTCCGCCAGGGCTTCCTGAACTACCTGCCGATCGGGGCGCTGATCGGGCTGATCTTCGCGGTCGAATTGCTGCTGGTCGTCGGCGCCTGGGTCATCGACCCGCAGATCGTCAGGGCGCCGGTGGCCGCCATTCCCGCCGGCATCACCAACACCGAGGCGATCGGGCGGGTGCTCTACACGCAGTATGTCTACTACTTCCAGGCGGCCGGCCTCGTGCTGCTGGTAGCCATGATCGGCGCGATCGTGCTGACCCTGCGCGAGCGCCCCGGCGTCAAGCGCCAGGACATCGCGCAGCAGAACGCCCGCACCAAGGCGACCGCGATGGATGTCAAGCAGGTGGCGTCGGGCGCCGCGCTGCCGGAGGAGACCGTCTGATGATCGGGCTTGGCCATTACCTCGCCGTCGGCGCGATCCTGTTCACGCTCGGCGTGCTCGGCATCTTCCTGAACCGCAAGAACGTCATCGTCATCCTGATGTCGGTCGAGCTGATCCTGCTCGCGGTCAACCTGAACTTCGTCGCCTTCTCGAGCTTCCTGAACGACATCGTCGGGCAGATCTTCGCGCTGCTGGTGCTGACGGTCGCCGCGGCCGAGGCCGCCATCGGGCTCGCCATTCTCGTCGTCTACTTCCGCAACCGCGGCACGATCGCGGTGGAAGACATCAACATGATGAAAGGCTGAGGCGCGCCCGCGCCCGGAACCGCCCCATGTATCACGCGATCGTCTTCCTCCCCCTGATCGGCTTTCTGATCGCTGGCCTCTTCGGCCGGCTGATCGGCGCGCGCGCTTCGGAGTTCGTCACCACCGCGCTGCTGATCGTTTCGGCGCTCCTGTCCTGGGTCGCCTTCTTCAATGTCGGCTTCGGCGCCGGCACGACCCGCATCCAGGTCGCGACCTGGATGGCCTCGGGCGGGCTGCAGGTCGACTGGGCCTTCCGCGTGGACACGCTGACCGTGGTGATGCTGGTCGTGGTCAACACCGTGTCCTCGCTCGTGCATGTGTATTCGATCGGCTACATGCATGAGGATCCGCACCGGCCGCGCTTCTTCGCCTATCTGTCGCTGTTCACCTTCGCCATGCTGATGCTGGTGACGGCCGACAACCTCGTGCAGATGTTCTTCGGCTGGGAGGGCGTCGGTCTCGCCTCCTATCTGCTGATCGGCTTCTGGTACCAGAAGCCCTCGGCCTGCGCCGCGGCGATGAAGGCCTTCATCGTCAACCGCGTTGGCGATTTCGGCTTCCTGCTCGGTATCTTCCTGGTCTTCGTGCTGACGGGCTCGGTCGCCTTCGACTCCATCTTCCCGCAGATCGCCGGGTTGACCGAGCGAACCTTCCGCTTCCTCGGCTATGACTGGAACGCGCTGACGCTGACCGCGCTGCTCCTGTTCATGGGCGCGATGGGCAAGTCGGCGCAGTTCATGCTGCACACCTGGCTGCCCGACGCGATGGAGGGCCCGACCCCGGTCTCGGCGCTGATCCACGCCGCCACCATGGTCACCGCCGGCGTCTTCATGGTCGCGCGCCTGTCGCCGATCTTCGAATATGCGCCCGTCGCGCTCACCGTCGTCATCGTCATCGGCGCGACGACAGCGTTCTTCGCCGCCACGATCGGCCTCGTGCAGAACGACATCAAGCGCGTCATCGCCTATTCGACCTGCTCGCAGCTCGGCTACATGTTCGTCGCGCTTGGCGTCGGCGCCTATTCGGCCGGCGTCTTCCACCTCTTCACCCATGCCTTCTTCAAGGCGCTGCTGTTCCTCGGCGCCGGCTCGGTCATCCACGCGATGCATCACGAGCAGGACATGCGCAACATGGGCGGATTGCGGAAATACATCCCGCTGACGGCCGCCGCCATGACGATCGGCACGCTGGCGCTGACCGGTTTCCCGTTGCTCGCAGGCTATTTCTCGAAGGATGCGATCATCGAGAGCACCTATGCCGCGGTCGCCCATAAGGGCTTCGCTGCGTCCTACGCCTATGTGCTGCTGGTGGTCGCTGCCTGCATGACCTCGTTCTACTCCTGGCGCCTCTACTTCATGACCTTCGAGGGCAAGCCGCGCTGGGGTGCGGATGCCCACGCCGCACACGGTCATGCCGCGCATGGTCACGACGATCATGCCCATGCGCATGACCATCACCACGGCCATGATCACAAGCCGCATGAGAGCCCGCTGGTGATGCTGATCCCCCTCGCCGTGCTCTCGCTCGGCGCCATCGCGGCCGGCTTCGCGTTCAAGGGTGTCTTCATCGGCGATGGCTACGACGCCTTCTGGAAGGCCTCGCTCTTCACGGCTAAGGACAACCACATCCTGCACGAGATGCACGAGGTGCCGAAATGGGTGATCTGGTCGCCCTTCGTCGCCATGCTGATCGGCTTCGTGCTGGCGCTCTACATGTACGTCCTGCGTCCGGATGTGCCGGGCCGGCTCGCCGCCGCCAATCCGGCCCTCTACAAATTCCTGCTCAACAAGTGGTATTTCGACGAGCTCTACGACTTCCTGTTCGTGAAGCCTTCGATGTGGATCGGAAAGTTCCTCTGGAAGAAGGGCGACGGCTTCGTCATCGACGGCATGGGCCCCGATGGCGTCTCCGCCCGGGTCGTGGACGTCACCGACCGGGTCGTGCGGCTCCAGACCGGCTATGTCTATCACTACGCCTTCGCCATGCTGATCGGCGTCGCAGGCTTCGTGACCTGGTATCTCGTGGCGCGCGGGTGAGATGATGTTCGGCTTCGGTATCCTCACCGGTCTTCTGGTCCTGCCGCTGGTCGGCGCGGCCTTCATTCTGGCGCAGCGTGGCGATCAGGCCTCGGTCGATTCCAATGCCCGCTATGCGGCACTGGCCGCGACGGTGGCGACCTTCGTGCTCGCCTGCTTCGCCTGGGCGCAGTTCGACCCGGCCAATCCCGGCTTCCAGATGGTCGAGACCCATGCCTGGGTCTCCGACGCGATCAAGTTCAAGCTCGGCGTCGACGGCTTCTCCTTCCCCTTCGTCGTGCTCACCGCCTTCCTGATGCCGTTCTGCATCCTGGCGTCCTGGCATTCGATCACGAAGCGCGTGCGCGAATACATGGTCGCGTTCCTGATCTTGGAGACGCTGATGATCGGCGTCTTCGTGGCGCTCGACCTCGTGCTGTTCTACCTCTTCTTCGAGGGCGGCCTGATCCCGATGTTCCTGATCATCGGCATCTGGGGCGGAAAGCGGCGCGTCTACGCCTCCTACAAGTTCTTCCTCTACACGCTGCTGGGGTCGGTGCTGCTGCTGCTGGCGCTCATGGCGATGTACTGGCACGCCGGCACCACCGACATCCCGACGCTGCTGGCGCACAAGTTCCCGGCGGGCATGCAGACCTGGCTCTGGCTCGCCTTCTTCGCCTCCTTCGCGGTGAAGATGCCGATGTGGCCGGTCCACACCTGGCTGCCGGACGCCCACGTCGAGGCGCCCACCGCCGGCTCCGTCGTGCTCGCCGCAATCATGCTGAAGATGGGCGGCTACGGCTTCATCCGCTTCTCGATCCCGATGTTCCCTGAGGCGTCGGAGTACTTCGCCTCCTTCGTCTTCGCCCTCTCCGTCATCGCCATCGTCTACACCTCGCTGGTGGCGCTGATGCAGGAGGACATCAAGAAGCTGATCGCCTACTCCTCCGTCGCCCATATGGGCTTCGTCACGATGGGCCTGTTCACCCTGACGCCGCAGGGCATCCAGGGCGCGATGTTCCAGATGGTCAGCCACGGGCTGGTCTCGGGCGCGCTCTTCCTCTGCGTCGGCGTGATCTATGACCGGATGCACACCCGCGAGATTTCCGCCTATGGCGGGCTGGTCAACCGCATGCCGGTCTATGCCGTGATCTTCATGGTCTTCACCATGGCCAATGTCGGCCTGCCCGGCACGGCCGGCTTCGTCGGCGAATTCCTGACGCTGCTGGGCGCCTTCAGGACCAACCCCTGGGTGGCGTTCATCGCCTGCTCGGGCGTCATTCTCTCGGCCGCCTATGCGCTCTGGCTCTATCGCCGGGTCATGTTCGGTGAGCTGGTCAAGCCCGAGCTCAAGGACATCGCCGATCTTGATCGCCGCGAAATGGCGATCCTGGTTCCGCTGGTTCTGCTCACGGTCTGGTATGGCATTCGTCCCGGCACGATCCTCGACGCCTTTGCCGCGCCGACCGAAGCTCTCATCAAGAATTATCAGGCCGCACTCACCGCCGCGAAAACGGCGATGCTGGTCATTCAGTAAGGTCTTTCAGGATGGCTCTGCCCGCTCTCGGCCCGGCGCTTCCGGAAATCATCCTCGCGCTGGGCGCCATCGCCATGGTGCTGTTCGGCGCGATCCGCGGCGAGCGCGCGACGCGCCAGCTCGAGGGTGCGGCACTGGCGCTGTTTGCGCTGGCGCTGGTGTTCGTGCTCTCGGGCGAGGGCAGGGTGCTGACCTTCAACGACGGCTTCGTCGTCGATAGCTTCGCCCGCTTCTTCAAGGTGCTGACGCTGCTGGGCGCGGCTGCCGCGATCCTGCTCTCCTCGGATTCGCTGCGCCGTGACGGCACGATGCGGTTCGAGTTCCCGATCCTCGTCGTCCTCGCCACCGTCGGCATGATGATGATGATCTCGGCCAACGACCTCATCAGCCTCTATGTCGGCCTCGAACTGCAGTCGCTGGCGCTCTACGTCGTCGCCGCCTTCGACCGCGACAATCCGAAATCGACCGAAGCCGGCCTGAAATACTTCGTCCTCGGCGCGCTCTCCTCGGGCATGCTGCTCTACGGCGCCTCGCTGGTTTATGGCTTCACCGGCACGGTCAACTATGCCGGCATCGCCGCGGCGGTCCAGGGCGGCAACCCCGGCATCGGGCTGATCTTCGGCATCGTCTTCATCGCGGCCGGCGTCGCCTTCAAGATCTCGGCCGTGCCCTTCCACATGTGGACGCCCGACGTCTACGAGGGCGCTCCGACCCCGGTCGCCGCCTTCTTCGCCTCCGCCCCCAAGATGGCGGCGATGGCGATGGTCGTGCGCATCTTCGTCGGCGCCTTCCCGGGCGCGCTGCATGAATGGCAGCAGATCGTCATCTTCATCGCCATCGCCTCGATGGCGCTCGGCGCCTTTGCCGCCATCGGCCAGAGCAACATCAAGCGCCTGCTCGCCTATTCGTCGATCGCGAACATGGGCTACGCGCTGGTCGGCCTCGCCGCCGGCACCGCGAGCGGCGTCCAGGGCGTGCTGGTCTACATGGCGATCTATCTCGCCACGACGCTCGGCGCCTTCGCCTGCGTGCTGCTGATGCGCCGCGACGGCAAGGCCGTCGAGGACATCAACGAACTCGCAGGGCTCTCGCGCACCAACCCGTGGATGGCCTTCGCGCTCTCCATGATGATGTTCTCGCTCGCCGGCATCCCGCCGCTCGCCGGCTTCTGGGCGAAGTTCTACGTCTTCCTCGCCGCCATCGACGCCAAGCTCTACGTGCTCGCCGTCATCGGCGTCGTGACCAGCGTCGTCGGCGCCTATTACTATCTGCGCCTGGTCAAGGTGATGTATTTCGACGAGGCCAAGCCCGCCTTCGAGAAGGGCGACATCGGCGTCCGCGCCGTGCTGCTGGTGTCGGCGCTCTTCGTGCTGGCGCTCTCGCTCCTGCCCGCCCCGCTGCTCAATTCGGCCGGCGCGGCGGCGAAGTCGCTGTTTTGAGTGTGGCCGTCATGCTCGGGCTTGACCCGAGCATCTCAGGACGTGAAGCCTCCGGTGTTGTATCCGGCCGGAGATTCTCGGGTCTTCGCTGCGCTGCGCCCGAGAATGACGACCCGTCCCATGCTCGGTGAAGCCGCCCGCGCCGCCGGTTACCGGCTGATCGTGCGCGACGAGGTCGGCTCGACCATGGAGGAGGCGCGCCGTGCGCTTCACCAAGGCGAACCCGGCAAGCTCTGGATCGTCGCCCGCAGCCAGAAGGCCGGCCGCGGTCGCCATGGCCGGCAATGGACCTCGCCGCCGGGCAATCTCTACGCGAGTCTTCTCCTGGTGAACCCCTGCGAGCCGGCGCTCGCGCCGCAGCTCGGCTTCGTCGCGGGGCTCGCCCTGCACGATGCCGCCGTGCGCGTGACCGGGCTGGCGGCGCCGCGGCTGGCGCTGAAATGGCCCAACGATCTCCTGATCGACGGCGCCAAATGCTCCGGTCTCCTGCTCGAAGGAGAGAGCCGGGCAGGGCAGTTTGCGGTCGTCGCCGGGCTCGGCATCAACATCGCCTCCTGCGCCCAGGGCACGCCCTATCCGGCCAGCTTCCTCAAGGCGCATGCGCCACAAGTGACGATCGAGGCCGCGCTGGGGGCCCTCTCCGATGCCTGGGCTGCGCGTTTCGCGACCTGGCAGGTGTCGGGCGGTTTTGCAGCCATTCGCCAGGCCTGGCTCGAACGGGCGGCCTTCCTGGGGCAGACGATCACGATCCGCCCTCCCGAAGGCGCCGTTTCCGGCATTTTCGCCGGGATCGACGCGAGCGGGCGCCTTCTGCTGGAGACACCCGCTGGCAACCGCAGCTTCGATGCGGGGGATCTGTTCTTCGGCCCGCCGTCCAACCACCCGCCGGAGGCCTGAGGCGCCCGTCGCAAGCGGTTGCTGGCAGGCGACAGGTCGCCGCTATGGAGACCTGGGACGTGGCGTGGTAGGGCTCGCCCGCAAAACCGGCGCCGCCCCGCGCCCCGCTTTCAGTCAGGATATTTCGTGACCCGTTCCAAAGACCAGCTCGTTTTCGTTCCTCTCGGCGGTCTCGGCGAGATCGGCATGAATGCCGCCCTCTATGGCTTTGGACCGGAAGGTCGGCGGAAATGGATCCTGGTCGATTGCGGCCTGTCCTTCGCCGGTCCGGAGGTTCCGGGCGTCGACATCATGCTGCCGGACCTGCGCTACATCATCGAGGAACGGGCGAACCTCCTCGGCATCGTCATCACCCACGCGCATGAGGATCATATCGGCGCGCTGGCCGCGCTCTGGCCGTCCCTGCGCGCACCGGTCTACTGCACGAAGTTCGCCGCCGGCCTGCTCGCGACGCGCCGTCTCTCCGAGCCCGGTGCGCCGAAGGTGCCGATGAACATCATCGCGCAGGGCGGCAGCTTTAAGCTCGGCCCCTTCGAGATCGAGTTCGTGCCGGTCGCGCACTCCATCCCCGAGTCGAACGCGCTCGCCATCCGCACCCCCGTCGGCCTCGTCGTCCACACCGGCGACTGGAAGATCGACGTCACGCCGCAGGTCGGCTTGCCGACCGACGAGAAGCGCCTGCGCGAACTCGGCGACGAGGGCGTTCTCGCGATGATCTGCGATTCGACCAACGTCATGCGCGACGGCACCTCGCCGAGCGAGGCCGACGTCGCCGCCAAGATCAAGGAACTCGTACACTCCGCCCCCGGTCGCGTTGCTGTCACCACCTTCGCCTCCAACGTCGCCCGCCTGCGCGCCGTCGCCGAAGCCGCGATGGCGGACCAGCGCGAGGTCGTCGTCGTCGGCCGCGCCATGGACCGCGTCATCGATGTCGCCCGCGAATGCGGCTATCTCGACGGCATCCCTGCTTTCCGCTCCGCCGACACCTATGGCTATCTGCCGCGCGACAAGGTCGTCTGCCTGCTGACCGGCAGCCAGGGCGAGCCGCGCGCCGCGCTCTCGCGCATTGCCTCCGACGATCATCCCGAGATCACGCTGACACCTGGCGACCGGGTGATCTTCTCCTCGCGCACCATTCCCGGCAACGAGAAGGCCGTCGGCGCGATCCAGAACGCGCTCGCCCGCGACAACATCGAGATCATCACCGACCGGACGCATCTGGTCCATGTCTCCGGCCATCCGCGCCGCGAGGAAATGGCCCGGCTCTATGGCTGGCTCAAGCCGAAGATCGTCATCCCCGCCCATGGCGAGGACCTGCATCTGTCCGAGCATGCGACCTTCGCGCGCGGCCTCGGCGTCAAGATCGTGGTGCGCGCCGGCAACGGCGATGTGGTCGAGATCACCCCCGAGGGCGCCAGCAAGATCGACGAGGTCACCCATGGCCGCCTCTACCAGGATGGCAACCTCCTGGTGAACGCGCTCGAGAAGACGATTCCCGAGCGCCGCCGGCTCTCCTTCGTCGGCATGATCTCGGTTGCGGTCGCCATCGACGAAAAGGGCGGTCTCGCCGGCGATCCTGAGATCGCGGTGCTGGGCCTGCCGCCCTATACGCGCGATGGCACGGGCTTCGACGAGTATGTCGCCGAGGCCGTGTCGGAACTGATCGACGGCATCCCCAAGGCCCGTCGCCGCGACCCCGAAGCCCTGCGCAATGCGCTTGAGCGCGGCCTGCGCAGCGCCGTCAACGAGGAGTGGGGCAAGAAGCCGCTGGTGCATGCGCTGGTGATCGAGGTTTAAGTAGCGCCTGACATTGGGGTTCGGCGTCATCCTGGGCGAAGCGCAGCTTCGTCCCGGGATCCATCAAAGGGCTCAAGCGGCGCCCGATGATGGATCCCGGAGCAGCGCCGCTTCGCGGCTTGTCCAGGATGACGGGTGTTTCGGAACCAGATCCTGATCTGCGAGGAGTGGAGGAAGACATCATGATCGGACGCCTCAACCACGTTGCCATTGCCGTGAGGGATCTCGCCGCCGCGAGCGCGCTTTATCGCGACACGCTGGGGGCGCGCGTGTCTCAGCCGCTGCCGCAGCCGGAACATGGCGTCACCGTCGTCTTCGTCGAGTTGCCCAACACCAAGGTCGAGCTGCTGGAGCCGCTGGGCGAGGATTCGCCGGTGGCCAAGTTCATCGCGCGCAATCCCGACGGCGGCATCCACCACATCTGCTACGAAGTCGACGACATCATCGCCGCGCGCGATCGGCTCAAGGAGAGCGGCGCGCGGGTGCTGGGCTCGGGCGAGCCGCGCATCGGCGCCCATGGCAAGCCGGTGCTGTTCCTGCATCCCAAGGATTTTACCGGCACGCTGGTCGAGCTCGAACAGGCCTGATGACGGTGAACGCATCCGACATCACGATCTTCGGCGCGCCGGAGCCCGGTTCGGCCCGCCCGTTTAGTGCCGCGACGCGCGCCGGCGGGCTCGTCTTCGTCTCCGGACATTCCGCGCCGCATGATCCGCAGCGCGGCATCCATCGGGGAGAGACGCCGGCCGACGAGGTCCGCAACGCGCTCGCGCATATCGCCGGTATCCTGAAGCAAGCCGGCAGCGCGCTCGACCGTGTCGTCCAGATGACGATGCTGATCACCGATCCGGCCGATTACGCCGCCTGCAACGCCGAATATGTGAAGCATTTCCCCGGTGGCCTGCCGGCGCGCCACACGGCGCGCTTCGGCGTGCCGACGCAGGCCCGCGTTGCCTTTGCCTGTATTGCGCTCGCGGGCGACGATGCGATGGCGGGCTGCCACGCAGGGGCGGGCGACCACACCAAGGATCGACAGTCATGACCTTCGCCAGCGCCTTCGCGGTCTACTTTGTCGTCTGGTGGACTGTGCTCTTCGCGGTGCTGCCCTTCGGCATCCGCAGCCAGGTCGAAACCGGCGAGGTCGTCGAGGGCTCCGAGCCCGGCGCGCCGGCCGTGCCCGGCCTGCGGCGCAAGGCGCTGATCACCACGCTGATCTCTTTCGTGGTGTTTCTGTTCGTCTGGTATGGCTGGGCAGCGCTCGGCTTGTGAAGCCGGCGTAAGAGCGGCCCGCCGGCCGCATCAGGGCCGAGGGCGACGCCGTCTGCACTGACGAGCAGGGCAAGCACGGGATCGGGATAGCAGACAAAGAAAAAGGCAAGGCCGATGCCTTGCCTTCTCTAGTCTGTTTTTACCGCAGTAACGGCGCGCGTCTGTTCGCGTGCGACTCGTATACTAGGCGGGCGTTTGTCCTCCCGAGACCTGGTCCGCGGCGCTTTGATCAACAAAGCGTGTCCAGCAAGGGTTTGATAACCGATTGCCACACGTCTGTCATCACTTTGAGCAGGTCCAGCCTCAACTTTTTGCAAATTTATTCTCCGCTGCACTTGTGCGCTGCAACATCGTGCGATTCGGGCTCCTCAAACGCCTTGTTCCGGCCAAAGGATGCCGTTACGACCCCCGACAGTGAGACAACCGTCGGATCACCGGCGGCCATGGAGATGACAATGCTGCGCAATTTCCTCGCTACCTTCGCTGTCATGGCGTCGCTTGGCCTCGCCGCGATGCCCGCCCAGGCCCAGGCGCCGGACCCCAACAACACGCTGATCCTGGACACCAAGGACGGCCCGGTGACGATCCGGCTGCGGCCCGATCTCGCGCCCAAGCATGTCGAGCAGATCAAGACGCTGACCAAGCGCGGCTTCTATGACGGCATCGTCTTCCATCGCGTCATCGACGGCTTCATGGCGCAGACCGGCGATCCGACCGGCACCGGTACCGGCAGCTCCGACCTGCCCAATATCAAGGCGGAATTCACGCCGACCCCCTACAAGGTCGGGTCCGTCGGCATGGCGCGTTCGCAGTCGCCCGATTCGGCGAATTCGCAGTTCTTCATCTGCTATGAGGGCTGCGGCTCGCTGACCGGCCAATACACGCTGTTCGGCGAGGTCGTCTCCGGCATGGACGCGGTGCGCAAGATCAAGAAGGGCGCACCCGGCAGCGGCCAGGTTTCGAGCCCCGACAAGATCGTCCGCATGCGCCTGCAGGCCGACGCGAAGTAAGGCCCGCAGCCGGCAAGGGCAGGGCGATGCGCCCTGAGCGGACGGGGCTCGTACTCGTCGTGGTCGTTGCAGCCACGGCGGGAGCCATGGCCCAGGGCACGACCGATTTCGGCCTGCCCCCTGCATCGGGCTCGCAGAACCCCGTCCTGCCGCCGCCTTCCGGTTCGCAGAACCCGGTTCTGCCCCCTCCGTCAGGCCAGCGTTACGTGCCTGGCGTCGGCGGCCGCTTTGGCGGCGAGACCGATGTGCCGGGAGGCAGCATCCGGCCGACCCCGCCTGCGCCGCGGGCGGGGAGCGGTGAAATCGGCGTGGTCGGTACGGTCGATCCGACCATGACCACGCCCGATGCCGAGGCGCTCGACCGGCTCAGTGACATCGCACCGGCGCTGCGCCGGTGCTGGGCGCCGCCCGCGATCACGGGGCCCGATACGGGCGTGATGGCGACGGTGCGGTTCAGCCTGCGTCGCGACGGCTCGCTGTTTGGCCAGCCGCGCGTGACCTGGGAAACCCGGCGAACCGAGGCCGACCTGAGGCAGCGCTTCACCGACTCCGTCGTTGCGGCCGTTCACGCCTGTACGCCAATGAGGTTGTCGCCGAAGCTGGGAGCCGCTATCGCGGGGCGACCCTTGTCCATCCGCTTCCACGGCCGCGCGCCGTCAAACGAAAGGCCGATCTGATGTCCCTCGATCCCGAGAACACCCTCGTCATGGAAACCACCAAGGGCAAGGTGGTGATCAAGCTGCGTCCCGATCTCGCGCCCAACCATTGCGAACGCCTCAAGCTGCTCGCGCGCGAGGGCTTTTATGACGGCATCGTCTTCCATCGCGTCATCGACGGCTTCATGGCCCAGGTCGGCTGCCCGCACGGCACCGGCACCGGCGGCTCGAAGCATCCCGACCTGGCGCAGGAGTTCAACGCCGAGCCGCATGTCCGCGGCGTCTGCTCGATGGCCCGCTCGCAGAACCCGAATTCGGCCAACAGCCAGTTCTTCATCGTCTTCGAGGACGCCCGCTTCCTCGACAAGCAGTACACCGCCTGGGGCCAGGTCGTCGAAGGCATGGAGATCGTCGACACGATCAAGCGCGGCGAACCTGTGCGCGATCCCGATTCGATCGTCTCGATGAAGGTCATGGCCGACCTGGCCTGAACCCGATCGTGGATGTCGGGCTCTTCGATTTCGACCTCCCTGAAGACCGCATCGCGCTGAGGCCAGCCAGCCCGCGCGATGCGGCGCGTCTGCTCGTCGTCAGGCCGGACGCGGCACAGCCCTTCGAGGATCGCGGCATCCGCGACCTCGCGAGCCTGCTGCAGCCTGGCGACGCGCTCGTCCTCAACGATACCCGTGTGATCCCGTCGCGGCTCTATGGCCGCCGCTCCCGCGGCGAGGCATCGGCCCGCATCGAGATCATGCTGCACAAGCGCGAGGCGCCCGATTGCTGGCGCGCCTTTGCCAGGCCGGCCAAGAAGCTCGCGCTCGGCGACAGCGTGACCTTCGGCGATGCGTCGGAAGGCGCCGCCTGCGAACTCGGCCGCCTGCAGGCGGAGATCGTCGCCAAGGCCGAGGGCGGCGAGGTCGAATTGCGATTTGCGCTGTCGGGGCCCCATCTCGACGCAGCCATCGCCCGCCTCGGCGAATTGCCGCTGCCGCCCTATATCGCCGGCAAGCGCGCCACCGATGCAGCCGATGCGACCGACTACCAGACCATGCACGCCCGCGCCGACGGGGCGGTGGCGGCGCCGACCGCCGGCTTGCATTTCACGCCGGAACTCGTTGCGGCGCTGGAGGCGCGTGGCGTGACGCGCCATCTGGTGACGCTGCATGTCGGCGCCGGCACCTTCCTGCCCATGAAGGCAGACGACACGAACGATCACCGCATGCATGCCGAATGGGGCACGGTCTCGCCCGAAACGGCGGCCGCGCTGAACGCGGTGCGGGCGAGGGGCGGGCGCATCGTCGCGGTCGGCACCACCTCGCTGCGCCTCCTCGAAAGCGCGACGGACGCGAACGGCGTCATCGCGCCATTTTCAGGCGACACCGCGATCTTCATCACGCCGGGCTATCGCTTCAGGGCGGTCGATCTGCTTTTGACGAATTTCCATCTGCCGCGATCGACGCTGTTCATGCTCGTTTCGGCCTTCTGCGGGCTGGACGTGATGAAACGCGCCTATGCGCATGCCATCGCCGACCATTACCGCTTCTACTCCTATGGCGACGGCAGCCTGCTGCATCGGGCGAAGCAGCCCTAGCCATCGTTGCGGCGCTTGCGCCCGCAACGATGATGAGCCGAGCGCTGCGCGGCGCGACAATGCGTGTTCCGGCTCGCCTTTGCCCGGCGAAAATGCTACCCGGCACGAACGAACAGGAAGTCTGACGGACCATGGCCGATATTTTCCGCGAGATCGACGAGGAGGTCCGCCGCGACAAGGCGGCGGAGCTCTGGAAGAAATATGGCTGGCTCGTCACCGGCCTCGCCGTTCTGGCGGTCGCAGCGGTCGCTGGCTGGCAGTTCTGGCTGCATCGCGAGCAGCAGGCCTCGCAGGTGGTCGGTGCCCGTCTGGAAGCCGCGCTCAAATCCTCGCGGGACGGCAATGGCGCGGAAGCCGAGGCGATCCTGGGCGAACTCGCCGCGAGCGCCCCGGCTGGCTATCGCCAGATCGCGCGGTTCCGCCTGGCGGCCGAGACCGCCAAGCGCGACGCCGCCGCGGGCGCGACCGCCTTCGACGCCCTCGCCAATGATGGCGCGCTGACCCCGCTCTATCGTGACCTGGCGCGCCTGCGCGCCGGCATGCTGCGCGTCGACCTCGTGCCCTATCCCGAGTTGAAGGCTGCTCTGGAGCCGCTGGTGACGCCGCAGGGGTCCTGGCGCCACTCGGCCCGCGAATTCCTCGGCATCGCCGCGCTGAAGGCCAACCTGTTCGAAGATGCCGGCCGCTGGTTCGACGCCATCGTTACCGATCCGCAATCGCCGGCCGTGCTGCGCCAGAGGACCGAACTCTACCTGGCGCTGGTGCGCGGCGGCCCGGTCGAGACCAAGAACTGACGAATAAGAACTGAGCTTTATACAACGAACCTCATCCTGGGCGACCACAGGTCGACCCGGGATCCATGCCTGAGCCTCTTTCGAACAGCGTTCCGGCCTGAATCCGGATCGGCGCGGCTTTGCCGCTTGTCCGAAATGACGGTTCGTTTTTATCGTCTTGGTGGTTTGACCCCTGTCGGGCCGCCTCGGCGAAACAGGATTATCTGAACTGACATGACCGCCACCGTCGCCATCATCGGCCGCCCCAATGTCGGCAAGTCGACGCTGTTCAACCGGCTCGTCGGCAAGAAGCTCGCGCTCGTCGACGACCTGCCGGGCGTGACGCGCGACCGGCGCGAGGGTGAAGCCTCGCTCGGGCATCTGCGCTTCAAGATCGTCGACACCGCCGGTCTGGAAGAGGCCGATCCGGCCTCGCTCGCCGGCCGCATGCGCGCCCAGACGCAGACCGCGATCGACGAGGCTGACGTCATCCTGTTCATGATCGACGCCAGGCTCGGCCTGACGCCGATGGACCAGCCCTTTGCCGACCTGGTGCGAAAATCCGGCAAGCCCGTCATCCTGCTCGCCAACAAGGCCGAGGGACGGAAGGGGCTCGACGGCATCTTCGAATCCTACGCGCTGGGTCTGGGCGATCCCGTGCCGTTCTCGGCCGAGCATGGCGAGGGCACGTCGGACCTGCTGGAGGCGCTTGCGCCTTATGTCGATGTCGAGCCGGAGGAAGAGGAGCCCTTCGACGAGAGCTATGGCGACAAGAAATGGGTCGAGGCGCCTGCCGCCTTCGTCGACGAGGAGGCGGAGTACAACGACCCCAACAAGCCGCTGCGCGTCACCATCATCGGCCGCCCCAATGCGGGCAAGTCGACGCTGGTCAACCGCATGATCGGCGAGGACCGCCTGCTGACGGGCCCCGAGGCCGGCATCACCCGCGACACCATCTCGGTCGACTACGAATGGCGCGGGCGCCCGGTGAAGCTGTTCGACACGGCCGGCATGCGCAAGCGCGCCCGCATCGAGGAGAAGCTCGAGAAGATGTCGGTGCAGGATGCGCTGCGCGCCATCCGCTTCGCCGAGGTCGTCGTCGTGCTGCTCGACGCCACCATTCCCTTCGAGAAGCAGGACCTGACGCTGGTCGATTTCACCGAGCGCGAGGGCCGCACCGTCGTCATCGGCCTGAATAAATGGGACCTCGTCGCCGACAAGAACGGCCTGCTCGCCGAGCTGAAGGAGAAGGCGACGCATCTGCTCGCACAGGTGCGCGGCGTGCCGATCATCCCGCTCTCGGGGCTGGCTGGCGAGGGCATCGACCGGCTGATGCAGGCCGTGTTCCAGGCCTATGACGTCTGGAATCGCCGCGTCTCGACGGCCAAGATCAACCGCTGGCTCGAAGGCGTGCTCTCGGCCCATCCGCCGCCAGCCGTGGCCGGCCGGCGCATCAAGATCCGCTACATGACGCAGGCTAAGGCGCGTCCGCCGACCTTCGCGCTGTTCGGCAACCAGCTCGACCATTTGCCGGTGTCCTACACCCGCTATCTGGTCAACAATCTGCGCGAGGCCTTCGAGCTGCCGGGAACGCCCGTCCGCCTGCACACGCGCGGCGGCGAGAACCCCTACGACAAGAACAAGCGCGCGGGGTGACAACCCAGCGCGTCATTCTTGGGCGGAGCCCTCGGGTCCGATCTTCGATCGGCCCAAGGATAAACTCCACGCAGACCCGAGAATCTCCGGCAAGAGATGCTCGGGTCAAGCCCGAGCATGACGCCTGAGCCTCAGCCCGGCATCTGCGGCGTGAGCACCTTGCCCTGCGGGAAATCGAAGATCTTGCCGCTCTCGCTCCAGCCCGGCGAGGCGATCGCGACCAGATGCGGCGCCAGGTCCTCGGGCGTCTTCAGCGTCAGCGGGTCCTCGCCTGGCATCGCCTCGGCCCGCATCCGCGTGCGCAAGGCGCCAGGATTCACCATCATCACCTTGAGCGGAGTCGTCGCGGTTTCGGCGGCATAGGTGCGCCCCATCGCCTCGACCGCGGCCTTGGAGATCGAATAGGGCCCCCAATAGGCCAGGCATTTATGGGCGGCGCCCGAGGTCATCAGGATCACGCGGGCCGCGTCCGAGGCCTGCAGCGCCGGCTCGACCGATTTCAGCAGGCGCCAGTTGGCGGTGACGTTGGTGTCGAACACCTTGGCCCATTCCTTGGCCGAGGCATGGGTCAGCGGCGAGAGCGGGCCGAGGATGCCGGCATTGGCGAGCAGGATGTCGAGCTTGCCCCAGCGCTGCAGCAAAGCGGGGCCGAGCTTCTCGATCGCCGGCGCGTCGCCGAGATCGAGCGGAACCAGCGTAGCCGTGCCGCCGACTGAACGGATCTCGTCGTCGAGCTCTTCGAGTGCGCCGCTGGTGCGGGCGAGCGCGACGACATGGGCGCCGGCCTGTGCGAAGGCGAGCGAAGCCGCCCGCCCGATGCCGCGCGATGCGCCGGTGACGAGCGCGACGCGCCCGGAGAGAGGTTTGGTCATCGGCTTTGCGATCTCGCTTGGTTCAACCGCGTGTCATCCCGGACAAGCCGCGTAGCGGCGCTGATCCGGGATCCATGCCTGAACCGTGCCGGCATGGATCCCGGGTCTCCCTTCGGTCGCCCGGGATGACCCGCATCATAGGGTAGGGGGTATCGGTTCAGCCGGCCTCGGCCAGGAGCGAGATCTGCTGCTTGGCGCTCTCGCCGATCACATCGGTCAGCGAGGTCGGATAATCGCCGGTGAAGCAGTGATCGGTGAACTGCGGCCGGACCGGATCGCGCCGCTCATGCCCCATCGCGCGATAGAGGCCGTCGACCGACAGGAAGGCGAGCGAATCGGCGCCGACGAACTGGCGCATCTCCTCCAGCGAGTGGGTCGCGGCGAGCAGCTTCTCGCGGTCGGGCGTATCGATGCCGTAATAGTCGGGATGGGTGATCGGCGGGGAGGAGATGCGGAAATGCACCTCCCGCGCCCCGGCCTCGCGCATCATCTTCACGATCTTGAACGAGGTCGTGCCGCGCACGATCGAATCATCGACCAGTACGATGCTCTTGCCCTCGACGACCGAGCGGTTGGCGGAGTGCTTCAGGCGCACGCCGAGTTCGCGGACCTTCTGCGTCGGCTCGATGAAGGTGCGCCCGACATAGTGGTTGCGGATGATGCCGAGTTCGAAGGGAATGCCGCTCGCCTGCGAGAAGCCGAGCGCGGCGGGCACGCCGGAATCGGGAACGGGCACGATGACGTCGGCATGGGCCGGAGCCTCGGCCGAGAGCTGAGCGCCCATCGCCTTGCGGCGCTCATAGATGCTGCGGCCCTTCACGATCGAATCGGGGCGGGCGAAATAGATGTATTCGAAGATGCAGGGCCGCTCGGGCGTCGCCGGGAACGGCTTGTGGCTCTCGATCCCGTGCTCCGAAATCACCACGACCTCGCCATTCTCGACCTCGCGAATGAACTTGGCGCCGATGATGTCGAGCGCGCAGGTCTCCGATGTCAGGATCGGCGCGCCGTCGAGCTCGCCCAGGACGAGGGGGCGGATGCCGAGCGGATCGCGCGCGCCGATCAGCTTCTTGTTGGTGATGCCGACGAAGGCATAGGCGCCCTCGATCTGCCGGATCGCCTCGACGAAACGCTCGATGAAGCGCGGCTTGCGGCTGCGCGCGACGAGATGCAGCAGCACCTCGGTGTCGGAGGTCGACTGGTAGATCGCGCCGTCGCGCACGAGATTGCGCCGCAGCGTCAGGCCATTGGTCAGGTTGCCGTTATGGGCGACCGCAAAGCCACCGCCATGGAGTTCGGCGAAGAGCGGCTGGACGTTGCGCAGGATGGTCTCGCCCGTCGTCGAATAGCGGACATGGCCGACGGCCTGATTGCCCTTGAGCTTCTCGATCACCGACGCTTCGGAGAATGCGTCGCCGACGAGCCCGAGGCGGCGCTCCGAGTGAAAGCGCGCGCCGTCGAAGGTGACGATGCCCGCCGCCTCCTGGCCACGGTGCTGGAGCGCATGCAGGCCGAGCGCTGTCAGTGCGGCGGCGTCGGCATGGCCGAAGATGCCGAACACGCCGCATTCCTCCCGCAACCGATCGGCATAGGGGTCGAAAGCGGCCTCAGTCTCGGTCTTCGAGATCATCGTAAGGCTCCATGCGTCGCGGACGGGTCGGTCCTTACACGCCAATTAGGGACGAGTCGGGGCGGGCGTCGTCGGGCGGGTGGCGTCGATGGCGCGCTGCAGCGCCTGGCGATCGGTGGCGTTGGGCACCTCGGTGCGGCGCTGGGGCTCAGTGCCCGGCGTCGCCGGCTGGCGCGGCTCCTCGGCGGGGGCCTCGGTCGGCTCGGCGCCGGTCTTGGGCTTCAGCAGGTTCTTGATGAAATCGGCGTTGACGTCCTGCGGCAGCATCGTCAGCAGCGAACGCCCGGTTTCTTCCAGCATCGGCTTTGCCTTGGCGTCCTTGGCCCAGGCCGGCATGTTCTTGTCGCCCATCAGCGCGGCGAAGAAGAGATAGCCGATCACCGCCAGCAGGACGCCGCGGCCGGCGCCGAAGACGAAGCCGAGCGTGCGGTCCAGCGCGCCGATTCGCGAATCGAGCACGAAATCGGAAATCCGCGCGGTCAGCAGCGAAACGACGATCAGCGTCAGCAGGAAGAGGGAGGCGATCGAGGCGATCAGCGCGATCGTCTCGTTGGGGATGTACTGCTTCAGGACCGGCAGGAGTTGCGGGTGGAACACCCAGGCCACGGCGGCGGCTGCCGCCCATGAGGCGATGGCGAGCACCTCGCGGGTCAGCCCGCGAACGGCCGCCAGCAAAGCCGAGATCAGAACCACGCCGATGACGACGAGATCGAGAATGGTCACAGGCATGGATGAGCCGCTTCGTTATGGTCTCGGAATGGCCTGCAACAGATGGGCTGGCCGCGTCGCGTTTGCTATACGCGCTCGCGCCCTCTGCGTCACTATTGCGACGATCTCAATTCTCACCCTTGCGCGGCGCCCGCGCGGCAATATCGGCAACGAGTTCCGTGACATGGCCAAAACGCCTGAGGTTCAGCCCGCTGCCGTCACCGGCATCGGCGCCGCCCGAGGGCATCAGGGCCGCCTCGAATCCGAGCTTTGAGGCTTCGCGCAGCCGTGCCGCCGCCACGGAAACCGGACGGATCGCCCCCGACAGCGCGATTTCACCGAAATAGACCGATTCGGGTGGCAGAATGGCGCCGGTCAGCGAGGAGACCAGCGCGGCGGCAACGGCAAGATCGGCGGCGGGCTCGTTCACCCGCAGGCCGCCGGCAACGTTGAGATAGACGTCGTGCTGTCCCAGCCGCAGCCCGCCATGCGTTTCGAGCACGGCGAGCACCATGGCCAGCCGGCTGTTGTCCCAACCGACGACGGCGCGACGCGGCGTGCCCAGTGAGGTCGGCGCGACCAGCGCCTGGATCTCCACCAGCACAGGCCGCGTGCCCTCGACGCCTGCAAAGACGGCGGCGCCCGGCGCGGCCTGGTCGCGCCCGGCCAGGAACAGCGCCGAGGGGTTGGTGACCTCCGATAGGCCCATGCCCGTCATCTCGAACACGCCGATCTCGTCGGTCGCGCCGAAACGGTTCTTCTGGCCGCGCAAGATGCGGAAGGCATGCGCGCCTTCGCCCTCGAAGGAGAGCACGGCGTCGACCATGTGCTCGACCACGCGCGGCCCGGCGATCTGCCCGTCCTTGGTGACATGGCCGACCAGGATCAGGCAGGCGCCGCTGGTCTTGGCGTAGCGGATCAGCGCCTGCGCCGATCCGCGCACCTGCGTCACCGTTCCGGGCGCGCTCTCGACCTCGCCCGACCACATCGTCTGGATCGAATCGATCACCACCAGGGCAGGGCGGTTGCCCTGGCCGAGCGTGGCGATGATGTCCTCGACATTGGTTTCGGCCGCGAGTTCCACCGGCGCCTCGGCCAGACCCATCCGCTCGGCGCGTAAGCGGACCTGCCCGGTCGATTCCTCGCCCGAAACATAGACGACGCGCCGTCCCGACAGCGCGAGCGCCGCGCAGGCCTGCATCAGGAGGGTCGATTTGCCGATGCCGGGATTGCCGCCGATCAGCAGCACCGAGCCCGGTACGAAGCCGCCGCCGGTGACGCGGTCGAGTTCGCCGATGCCCGACACGATCCGCGGTGAATCCTGCGTGTCGCCCTTGAGGCTCTCGAGCGCGAAGACGCGGCCCCGCGCCTTGCCGCCGGCGCCGCGCGCACCGGTCACCGGTGCCGCCTGGGCCTCCTCCGACAGCGACGACCAGGTGCCGCAGGCGTCGCACTTGCCCTGCCAGCGATGATAGACCGCGCCGCATGCTTGGCAGGTATAGGTGGGGCCGCGCTTGGCCATTAGGCGATGGCCCCGCGCATCCATCTGCCGCCGTCATCCCGGACAAGCGGCGCAGCCGCGCAGCTCCTGGATCCATCGGAGGGCTCCGGAGCTCTACGATGGATCCCGGAGCTGCGCTTCGCTCCGTCCGGGATGACGGCGCGGGTGACCAGAGCAGTCATCTCAAACCCCGACATAGCGCCGCGCATGGCGGCGGCCGAGGCTGGTCAGGATCTCGTAGCCGATGGTCTTGGCCCCCGCGCCGACGACGTCCAGATCGAGCGGGCCGCCGATCAGCGTGACCGGGTCGCCCCGCTTCACCGACGCCGCGGGTAGGTCCGTGACGTCGAGAATGACCAGATCCATCGAGACCGTGCCGACGAAGGGGCACACCACGCCATCGACGATCGCGCTGCCGCCCGGGCTGGCGTCGGTGCCGCTCGCATTGCGCGGGTAGCCGTCGGCATAGCCGAGGCAGATCGTGGCGAGCCGGCTGTCGCGCCTGGCCGTCCACCGCCCATTATAGCCGACCTGCGAGCCGGCCCGGACGTCGCGCAGCTGCAGCACGCGCGAGGTCAGTCCGACGACCGGCCGCATCGGATTGGGCCGGCCAGGGGTCGGGTTGCCGCCATAGAGCGCATAGCCGGGACGCGTCAGCTGGTAGGACGGGCAGTCGCTCAGGAAATGCCCCGAGGAATTCTTCAGTGAGGCCGGGATGCCGGGGAAGGACGCGGCGATGGCGGAGAAGGCGGCCATCTGGCGCGCATTGGCCGGGTCCGCCTCGTCTTCAGAGGAGGCGAAATGGCTCATCACCAGCCCGATGCCGGCAGCATCGATTTCGGATCGCAGCGCCGCGATCGCGCCTGGGCCATCGCTCGCCGAGAGACCGAGGCGGTTTATCGCGGTGTCGAGATGCAGGGCCGCCGGCCTGACTGAAGCCCCGCTGGCGCGAAAGCCCGCCCATTCCCGCAACTCCTCGGCCGAACCGAGCACCGGCGACAGATCATGCGCGGCATAGCGTTCGCCGCTGCCGGGCAGCAGCCCGTTGAGGATGTAGATCGTGGCGTCGGGCGCTACGGCGCGGGCCCGGATGCCCTCGGAGAGATGCGCGACGAAGAAGCTCTTGCAGCCGGCGGCGGCGAGCGCGGTCACGGCCGGCTCGATGCCGAGTCCGTAGGCGTTCGCTTTGACAACGGCGGCGGCCTCCGTTCCCGCGCGGGCCTGGAGCGCGCGCCAGTTGGAAACGAGCGCCCCGAGGTCGATCGTCAGGATGGTGCCGCAGGTATCGGCGTCGGGCGTGTCGAAGGCGCTCATTCGCGGTCCGGGAGTCGCATTTCATCGGCGCGGTCGGAGAAGCGCGTCACTTCGGCGTCGAACTGCAGGGCGATCGCGCCGGTCGGGCCATGGCGCTGCTTGCCGATGATGAGTTCGGCGACGCCATGGGCGGCCTCCATCTCGATCTGCCACTTGTTGTGCTCTTCGGTGCCCGGCCGCGGCTCCTTGCCCTTGAGATAGTATTCGTCGCGATAGACGAACATCACCACGTCCGCGTCCTGCTCGATCGAGCCGGATTCACGCAGGTCCGACAGCTGCGGCCGCTTGTCGTCGCGGCTCTCGACCTGGCGCGAGAGCTGCGAGAGCGCGACGATCGGCACGACCAGTTCCTTCGCCAGCGCCTTCAGGCTGGTCGTGATCTCGGTCAGCTCCTGCACGCGGTTCTGGCCGTTCTTGTTCGAGCCGGAGAGCAGCTGCAGATAGTCGATGAACAGGACGTCGAGACCCTTCTGGCGCTTGAGGCGGCGGGCGCGGGCAACGAGCTGGGCGATCGAGATGCCGCCGGTCTGGTCGATATAGAGCGGCAGCTTCTCAATCTGTGCCGCGACGTCGGTCAACCGGGCGAAATCGGCCTCGGTGATGCGGCCCTGCCGGATCTTGTAGGACGAGATGCCCGACTGCTCGGCGACGATACGCGTCGCGAGCTGGTCGGCCGACATTTCCAACGAGAAGAAGGCGACGATGCCGCCATCGACGGTCTTGATCGTGCCGTCGGTCTGGCGCTCGCCACGCCAGGCCTTGGCGATGTTGAAGGCGATGTTGGTGGCCAGCGAGGTCTTGCCCATGGCCGGGCGGCCGGCGAGCACGATCAGGTCTGACGGCTGCAGGCCGCCCATGCGCTGGTCGAGGTCGCGCAGGCCCGACGAAATGCCCGACAGGCCGCCGGCGCGCTGATAGGCTTTCGCCGCCATGTCGATGGCGGTGTAGAGCGCATTATCGAATTTCTGGAAGCCGCCCTCGTAGCGTCCCTTTTCGGCGAGTTCGTAGAGCTTGCGCTCTGCCTCCTCGATCTGCTCGCGCGGCGGCGCATCGACCGGAGAATCATAGGCGACATTGACCAGATCCTCGCCGACGCCGATCAGCTGGCGGCGGATCGCCAGGTCATAGACGGTGCGGCCGTAATCGCCGGCATTGATGACCGTCGTCGCCTCCGCCGCGAGGCGGGCGAGATATTGCGAGGCGGTGATGCCGCCGAGATCGATCTCGCCGACGAAGGTCTTCAGCGTGATCGGCGTCGCGATCTTGCCGGCCCGGATCAGGCTCGAGCTCAGCTCGAAGACGCGCTGGTGGATCGGCTCGAAGAAATGGTCCGGCAGCAGAAAGTCCGAGACGCGGTAGAAGGCGTCGTTGTTGACCAGGATCGCGCCCAGCAGCGCCTGTTCGGCCTCGATGTTGTGAGGCTGGACGCGATATTCGGCCTCGCGGGTTTCGAGGCGGGTGACGAGGGCGGTTGCTGTGGCCATGGCCTTCGATAGGTCAGAATCGCCCCGCGGCGGAACGGGAACAAATAAGGAACGCAAGAATTAGGCGGAACTCTGCCCGCTGTCCACAGCTTTGGCCCCCGATCGCCGATCGTGGGCCAGTTCCTTGCTTCGGCAGGGCGCCCCTGGACGCTGGCTTCAATGAGGCGGCTGGACCAGGATCTTGATGTGCTGCTTGTCATGGACGAGCGCTTCGAAGCCCTCCGAGACGATGTCGTCGAGCGCGATGCGCTTGGTCACCAGCGAATCCGCCTGGAAGAAGCCCTTGGTCATCAGCGTCATCACGGCCGGGAAGATATCGCGATAGGCGATGATGCCCCGGACCACGCGCTCCTTGAGCACCACGGTGTTGGGCTGGAAGGCGGCCTCCTTCTCCCAGATCGAGACGATCACGGTTTCGCCTTCGTAATGCGTCGCCTCGATGCATTGCTGCAGCACTTTGGGCACGCCGGTGACTTCGAAGGCGACATCGACGCCGCCGGTCGTCAGGTCTCGAATCGTGGCGACCGGGTCGTCCTTGGAGGGGTCGGTGACGGTCGTCGCCCCGAGTTCGAGCGCCTTGGCGCCGCGCTCGGCGGAGAGTTCCACGACATGGATCGCCGCAGCGCCGGCGACGCGCAGCGCCTCGACCAGGAGCAGCCCGATCGGCCCCGCCCCGAAGACGGCCGCGGTGCCGCCCGCCTTGAGGCTGCTGAGCCGCACCGCATGCAGCGCGACGGCGGCCGGCTCGACCAGCGCGCCCTGTTCGAAGGAGAGGCCCTCCGGCATCACATGCACCATGCGCTCATCGACGACGGTGTGGCAGGCAAAGCCGCCGCCGCCGCCCGACAGGCCGTGAAATCCGAGCTTGTCGCAGAGATTGTACTTGCCGCGTCGGCAGGCCTCGCAGACGCCGCACGCCAGGATCGGCTCGACGACGACGCGGTCCCCGAGCCGGATACGCGTGACCTTGGCGCCGATCGCGACCACCTCGCCGGAAAACTCGTGCCCCATGACGATCGGGGCGCGGTCATGGCTCAGCGGGTGCGGCTGGTCGACGGGAATGAAGATCGGGCCGGCGAGGTACTCGTGCAGATCGCTGCCGCAAATGCCCGCCCAGGCGACCTTGATCTTGACCTGCCCGGCCGCCGGCTGCGGTTCGGCTACCTCCTCGACGCGAATGTCGTGGGCTTTGTGCCAGCATGCGGCTTTCATCGGCGTCGGTCCTTTGCGTCACCCCAGCGCGCCTCTCATGCCGCGGGCAGGGGCGCCGCGCCTTGATCTCGCGCATGAGACGACCCCCGATCGCTCCGCTGTTGCGATGACCGAGCCGGGCCCGATCGCGCTCACGAAAAAGGGCGCCGCGAATGCTCGCGGCGCCCTCAAAGTCAGGCCGGAACGGCCGTGCTGATCTCAGCGGTCGTCTTCGCCGGCTTCGGCCAGGGCCGCGCCGACCTCGAGGCCGAGATCGTCGAGGTCGAACGCCTCGCGGGCGGTGACGTCCTCACCGCGCACCTGGCGCTCGGCTTCCTGGGCCGAACGGGCGATGTTGACGGTGACGGTGACCGAAACCTCCGGATGCAGCACGACCGGGATCGTGTGCAGGCCGAGCGTCTTGATCGGCGCGTTCAGCGTGATCTGGCTGCGGGCGACGTGGAAGCCCTCGGCGACCAGCGCCTCGGCGATGTCGCGGGTCGAGACCGAGCCGTACAGCACGCCGGATTCACCCGACTGGCGCAGCATCACGACGCTCAGGCCGTCGAGCGTCTCGGCGACCGACTCGGCCTCCGACTTCAGCTCGAGGTTGCGGGTCTCGAGCTCGATCTTCTGGCTCTCGAAGCGCTTGCGGTTCTCCTCGGTGGCGCGCAGCGCCTTGCCGCGGGCAAGCAGGTAGTTGCGGCCGAAGCCGTCGCGGACGCGGACGACTTCGCCCATCTGGCCGAGCTTGGCGACGCGTTCGAGCAGGATCACTTCCATGGTGTTGTCTCCTTTGAGAGCGGTTCGTGTGGACTGTCAGGCCTTGGGAGGCGGGGGCGGCATCGCAGCCCGCTTGCGCAGGCCGAGAAGGGTGTCGAGAATTCCGGCGAGCGCCAGCAGCGGGGTCAGGACGGCCTGCATCACGACGAGCGCGACGTAGATGCTGACCAGCATCGGGGTGCGCCAGGCCTGGCCGCGCGAGAGGTCGTGCAGCATGGCGAGCCCCGTGAAGGTGAAGCTGACCAGAAGCGCCCCGACCAGAGCCACGCCAGCCAGCCCGACGAAGCCGTCGAACGTGGCAACCGCCAGCCCGGCGACCATCAGCAGCAGCGCCTGGCGCGGCAGGCTCGTCAGGGGGATGAAGGGCCAGGGCCTGGGCAGACGGCCCGAGAGCTGCACCGTCTTGGCCGCGAGCCAGAGATTGGCGGTGATCGTGCTGATGACCGAGGCGGCGATACCCAGAGGCACCGCCCGCACGAGCAGCGGCGTGATATTGGCGGCGAGTTCGGCCTGGGTGGTCCCCTCCGCCAGGGTCAGCACCCGGCTGCGCACCATCTCCGCCAGCAGATTCTCGACGATGCGCGCGATCACGGCGCGATACGCCTCGTAATCGGTCGTCATCATCAGCGCGCTGGCCACCGTCGCGACCGTGGCCGTGCCGGCCATCCAGAGCATCAGACGGCCGAGCGGATACCATTCGGTGGCGCCTTCGCCATCGGTGCGGGCCAGCAGTGCGAGATAGGCGATCCACCAGGCCGGCAGCGCGATGATCAGCGTGAACGCGATGCCGGCAGGCACGCTGAGCGCGATCGACACCGCAACGGCGCCGGCGCCGACGGCAAACAGCCCGGCGCGGTGGTTCCAGCCGAGGGCGGCGATGAAGATCGGGAGGGGGGCGGCCGAGTACAGCAGCACGGCCAGCGGCGATCCGGTGATCACCACTGAGAAGAGCAGAGCCGCTACGAGGCCCGCGCCGATGCCGACGACCGGAATCATTCTTGTGTCCTGCTGTCCCGCTGCTCCCGGGCCTGAAGGGCCGGGCAGGGTGAGAGGCGTTGGCCTCAACGAACCCGATGGAGTTTCACCACCGGGCGACTGGGTAGGCGAGAGAGTCAGAAAGCTGGTGGCGAGGGCTCGCCACCAGCCATGGATCAGTTCCGCTCAGCGGATGACGTAGGGCAGCAGGCCGAGGAAGCGGGCGCGCTTGATCGCCTGGGCGAGTTCGCGCTGCTTCTTGGCGGAAACCGCCGTGATGCGCGACGGCACGATCTTGCCGCGCTCGGAGATGTAGCGCGAGAGCAGGCGCACATCCTTGTAGTCGATCTTCGGGGCGCCCTCGCCCGAGAAGGGGCAGGACTTGCGGCGGCGGAAGAAGGGGCGGCGTGCGCCAGCAGATGCAGTCGACATGGCTCAGGCCTCCGCGCCGGTCGTTTCGGGAGCAGCTTCGTCGTCGCGACGCGGACGGTCGCGACGCGGGCCGCGATCGCCACCGCGGTCGAAGCGATCACCGCCGCCGGGACGGTCGAAGCGGTCGCCCCGCTCGCCACGATCATCGCGGTCGCGCTTCTGAAGCATGGCCGACTGGCCTTCCTCGAGCTCTTCGACGCGGATGGTCATGAAGCGCAGCACGTCTTCGTTGATGCGCATCTGGCGCTCCATCTCGGCCACGGCGGCCGAGGGGGCGTCGATGTTCAGCAGCGAGTAATGCGCCTTGCGGTTCTTCTTGATGCGGTAGCCCAGCGACTTGACGCCCCAGTACTCGATCTTGGGGACCGAGCCGCCATTCGCCTCGATGATGCCCTTGAACGTCTCGACAAGGGCTTCGACCTGCTGCGCGCTGACGTCTTGTCGCGCGAGCAGAACATGCTCGTACAATGCCATGGTTGGCCTTCCTCGTTTCACCCTGTTTCGTTCGGCGCGGAGCCCTCCGAGCCCTGGATAAGGCCCGACAGGATTTCATCGAAGGCGGAGACACGGGATGACGGCTCGAAGAATGAGCCTGCAGCGCGGTCTCTTGTTGATTTGAGACGGCGCTGCCATCCGTTCAGCCTCCGGCCGAACAAACAGGAGGCGGTGGTTACAGGCAGAGCGTCCGGTATGCAACCAAAATCGGCTCCTGGACGGTCTTTGCGGCGCGTTCATTGTGGCTTCACGCTTGACTTGGCCCGCAAGGCAGTGTGACAGCGCGGTGAATCCGCTCAAATCCTTTGAATTCGAAGGCTTGCCGAATGACGACCGCGTACATCTTCCCGGGGCAGGGCTCTCAGGCCGTCGGCATGGGCAAGACGCTGGCCGCTGCGTTCCCCGCGGCCCGTGCCGTGTTCGACGAGGTCGATGCGGCACTGTCGCAGAAACTCTCGACGCTGATGTTCGAGGGCCCTCTCGACGAACTGACCCTCACCGCCAATGCCCAGCCCGCGCTCATGGCCGTCAGCCTGGCCGTCATCCGCGTGCTCGAGGCGGAAGCCGGCCTCGACTTGAAGCGCGATGCCGCTTTCGTAGCCGGCCATTCGCTCGGCGAGTACTCGGCGCTCGCCGCCGCGGGAACCTTCAGCATTACCGACGCCGCGCGCCTCCTACGCATCCGCGGCGACGCCATGCAGAAGGCGGTTCCGGCAGGCGAAGGCGCGATGGCGGCCCTGCTCGGCGCCGAATTCGATCTGGCAAAGGCGATCGCCGCCGATGCGGCGCAGGGACAAATCTGCGAGGTCGCCAACGATAATGGCGGGGGACAGGTCGTGCTCTCCGGCGCCAAGGCCGCGATCGAGCGCGCCATTGCGCTTGCCGGAGAACGTGGTGTCAGGCGCGCCATGCTTCTGCCGGTTTCCGCGCCTTTCCATTGCACGTTGATGCAGCCGGCCGCGCAGGCCATGCAGGCGGCGTTGGCCGAGGTGGCGATGCAGCCGCCCGTCGTTCCCGTCATGGCCAATGTCGGCGCCGCACCGCTGGTCGAGCCCGACGCCATTCGCGCCTCGCTGGTGGCGCAGGTCACGGGCACGGTGCGCTGGCGCGCCTGCGTCGAGGCCATGACGGCCGCCGGCGTGACGCGGTTCGTCGAAGCCGGCAGCGGCAAGGTTCTGGCCGGGCTGGTGAAGCGGATTGCGCCGGGCGCCACGCCCATGTCGGTGGGAACGGCCGAGGATATCGTCGGTCACAAGCCCTGAAAGGGCATCAAGAACGGCCGAATGCCGAAAGGGAGAGACGGATGCTTGATCTGACGGGCAAGAAGGCCCTGGTCACCGGCGCGACCGGGGGTCTGGGTGGGGCGATCGCGCGTGCATTGCATGCGCAGGGCGCCACGGTGGCGTTGTCGGGCACGCGGGCCGAGGCGCTCGAGGCCCTGGCCGCCGAACTCGGCGAGCGCGTCGTGATCACGCCCTGCAACCTCGCCGACAAGGACTCGGTCGAAGCGCTGGTTCCGGCGGCCGAGGAGAAACTCGGCGGCCTCGACATCCTCGTCAACAATGCCGGGGTGACGAAGGACAACCTGTTCGTGCGTCTCAAGGATGAGGATTGGGACAGCGTCATCGCGATCAATCTGACGGCCGCGTTCCGGCTCTCGCGCGCGGCGGTGAAGTCGATGATGCGTCGCCGCTATGGCCGCATCGTCTCGATCGGCTCCGTGGTCGGCACCAGCGGCAATCCGGGACAGGGCAACTACGCGGCCTCCAAGGCGGGGTTGATCGGCATGTCCAAGGCGCTGGCCGCCGAGGTCGCCAGCCGCAACATCACTGTCAACGTCGTCTCGCCGGGCTTCATCGAGTCGCCGATGACGCAAGGTCTGACCGACAAGCAGCGTGAGGGCATCCTCTCCGACGTCCCGATGGGGCGCCTCGGCTCCGGCGCCGATGTGGCGGCGGCCGTCGCCTTCCTCGCTAGCACCGAGGCGGGCTACGTGACCGGGCAGACGCTGCATGTCAATGGCGGAATGACAATGATCTGAATGGCTTGCGAAGGTTTCCGTCGAGATTGAACCTTCGCTGCGACGCACTCGCCAGTCCCGATTGCCTGTGTTAACTAGCGCCGTCGGGCGGCAATGCGGACCCCGGGGGACTTGACGGGAACCCGGTTGTTGCGTTTGTGCAGGCTTCGAGTTCCGGCCCGTCCACACCGTCAGGCGTGGTGGGATTCAGGAGTGACGGTCCCTCTCTGCGGCGCGATCGCGTGCTGCGTGTTTAATCTTTAAGGAAAAGTCCCATGAGCGATGTCGCCGAGCGCGTGAAGAAGATCGTGGTCGAGCATCTCGGCGTCGAGCCGGAGAAGGTCGTGGACGGCGCGAACTTCATCGAGGACCTCGGGGCCGACAGCCTCGACACGGTCGAGCTCGTGATGGCGTTCGAAGAAGAGTTCGGTGTCGAGATCCCCGACGATGCGGCCGAGACGATCGTGACGGTCGGCGACGCCGTCAAGTTCCTGTCCAAGACCGCCTGATCGATCGCTTCGTCGATCGCTGCAGAAAGCGCCATGGTTTCACGCAGTCTCCCGATACGACGTGTCGTCGTGACCGGTCTTGGCATGGTGACCCCGCTTGCCAGCGGCGTCGAAGCGACCTGGTCTCGTATTCTCGCCGGCGCCAGTGGCGCCGGCCCCATCACAAGCTTCGACTGCAGTGACCTGCCGGCGCGCATCGCCTGCAACATCCTGCGCGGCGATGGCACCAACGGCACCTTCAATCCCGATGACTGGATGGAGCCCAAGGAGCAGCGCAAGGTCGATGACTTCATCGTCTTCGCCATGGCCGCCGCCAAGCAGGCGCTGACCGACGCCAACTGGAAGCCGGAGACCTACGAGGACCAGATCGCGACCGGCGTCGCCATCGGCTCGGGCATCGGCGGCCTCGGCGGCATCTACGAAGGCTCGATCCTCCTCAAGGAGCGTGGCCCGCGTCGGCTTTCGCCCTTCTTCATTCCCGGCCGGCTGAGCAACCTCGCCGCGGGCTATGTCTCGATCGAGCATGGCCTGAAGGGCCCCAATCATTCTGTCGTGACCGCCTGCTCGACGGGCGCCCATGCCATCGGCGACGCTTCGCGCATGATCGCGCTCGGCGATGCCGACGTGATGCTCGCCGGCGGCGCCGAATCGGCGATCAACCGCCTCGGCATCGCCGGTTTCTGCGCCTGCCGCGCGCTCTCGACCGATTTCAACGAGACGCCGGAGAAGGCGTCGCGCCCCTATGACAAGGACCGCGATGGCTTCGTCATGGGCGAGGGCGCCGGCGTGCTCGTGCTCGAGGAGCTGGAACACGCCTTGGCCCGCGGTGCGCGCATCTATGCCGAGGTTGTCGGCTACGGCATGTCGGGCGACGCTTATCACATCACCTCGCCGGCCGAGGATGGCGACGGCGCCTATCGCTGCATGCAGGCGGCGTTGAACCGGGCCGGCATCACCGCGTCGGACCTCGACTACATCAACGCCCACGGCACCTCGACGCCGCTCGGCGACGAGATCGAACTGCGCGCGGCCGAGCGCCTGCTCGCCAACTCGCCGCGCAAGCCGGCCATGTCGTCGACGAAGTCGGCGACCGGGCACCTGCTCGGCGCAGCCGGTGCGGTCGAGGCGATCTTCGCGATCCTGGCGATCCGCGACCAGATCGCGCCGCCGACCATCAATCTCGACAACCCGTCCGTCGAGACCGATCTGGACCTCGTTCCGCATGTCGCCCGCAAGCGGAAGATCGATGTGGTCCTGTCGAATTCCTTCGGCTTTGGCGGGACCAACGCGTCGCTGGTGATGCGCCGTTATGTCGATGGGGCCTGAGAGTCCGGCCACAGCGCGCTTTCGCCATAATCCTCGGTAGAGTGCGCTGCTCCTGCAGGAACGCGATTTTCCTTTCACAGGCGTCGTGAATCCGGTTCTAATATGCGACGAACGGCCGATCGTGCCGGTGCGTCGATCATTGCGTCTGGCCACCATGCGTTCTGTGATGAAGTCGAAAATGCGAGCGCTACAGCCGTGAACCAATCGCCCCGCGTCGCCCCCAAGAGCCCAAGCGAGGCGTTGAAGCCGGTGGCCCCGCCTGCGCCGCCGCCCAAGGCGCGCCGCCGTCGGCGCAGCAGCCCTTTCATCGCGATGATGAGCGGCCTGTTCACGGCGCTGCTGGTGATCGGCGGCCTGATGGGGGCCGGGATCGCGATGGTCGGCAGCCAGAGCCGCGCACCGGGTCCGCTCGCCAGCGATCGCGTCCTGATCATCCCCAAGGACAGCGGCCTGACCGATATCGCCGATCTGCTCCAGCGCGAGGGCATGATCGACCATCCCTGGTCGTTCCGCATTTCGGCTCTGGTCAGCGGCAACTGGACCAAGCTCAAGGCCGGCGAATATCTGTTCAAGGCGCGCGCCAGCCAGGCCGAGATCCTCGACATCATCGCAGACGGCAAGGTCGTCGAACACTCCATCACCGTGCCCGAAGGGCTGACCAGCGAGCAGATCGTGGCGCGCCTGCGCGAAAACGAACTGCTGACCGGCGACATCATCCAGGTGCCGCGCGAGGGGTCGATCCTGCCCGACACCTACAGGATTCCGCGCGGGTTCAGCCGGCAGGCGATCATCGACCGGATGACGCGCGACCAGCGCGCCGTTCTGGCCCGTATCTGGGAGCGCCGGCCCGCCGACCTGCCGATCAAGACGCCGCAGGAACTCGTCGTTCTGGCTTCGATCGTCGAGAAGGAGACCGGTCGCGCCGACGAGCGGCCGCGTGTTGCCGGCGTCTTCATCAACCGTCTCAACCGCAAGATGCGGCTGCAATCCGATCCGACGATCGTCTACGGCCTCGTCGGCGGCAAGGGCACGCTTGGCCGCTCGATCCTTCGCACCGAGATCACCCAGCCGACGCCCTACAACACCTATGTCATCGACGGGCTGCCGCCGGGGCCGATCGCCAATCCCGGACGCGCGGCGATGGAGGCGGTGGTCGCGCACTCCCGCACCAAGGACCTCTATTTCGTCGCCGACGGCAGCGGCGGCCATGCGTTCGGCGAGACGCTCGAACAGCACAACCGCAACGTCGCGCGCTGGCGCCAGATCGAGGCGGCGCGCCGTGACCCTGGTAAGCCGCCTGCGGAGGCCTCTGTCGACAAGGTCGAGCCGCCGGCCGCGCCCGATACGCGCTCGGAGGCGCCGGCTCAGCAGCCCGCTGACAGCGGTGCGATCGAGACCTGGCCCGTGCCCGGCAATCGCCGTGCCGGCGCGGGCCCGCAACAGCAGGGTGCGGCTCTGGCCGGGGGCGTGCGTGCGCGCGCCTTCGATGCGTCGGAGGGCACGCCGCGAGACCCGCTTTTGAACAAGACCTTCGACCTCAATTCCCCCAAGGCGATTCCCGCGCTGCGGCCCTGATCGGGCCTCGCGCCGTGCCACCATCCCCAGCCGGGTGAACGGGGCAGGCTCCGCGCACTTGCTCCGCAATGGCCCCGCCACTACGGTCCGGCCGCGTCGCGGGGCGGAGACAGATCGCATGGCAATCGAGAGCATGACGGGCTTCGCCCGGGCGGCCGGCACGGTGGGCATCCATGCCTGGGCCTGGGAGATCCGCAGCGTCAACGGCCGCGGTCTCGACATCCGCGTGCGCGTGCCGCCCGGCTTCGAGGTGCTGGCGGAGGCCGCGCGCAAGCAGCTGACCGGCGCCTTTGCCCGCGGCACCCTCCACGTCAATCTTCAGATCACCAGCGATGCCGGTCCGCCGCGACCGCGCATCAACGAGGCGGCGCTCGCCGCGCTGCTGCAGGCGATCGCGCGGCTGCCCGCCTCCGAGGCGGTGCGGCCGCCTTCCTATGACGGCCTGCTCGCCATCCGGGGCGTCGTCGAACTCGCCGAAGAGGGCGAGGACACGCTGGCCGTGGTCGAGGCGCCGGTGCTCGCAGGGCTCGAATCGGTCGTGATTGCCCTCAAGGACGCGCGCGCCGCCGAGGGGCGCGCGCTTGAAGGCCTGCTGACGGGCCATCTCGAAGCCATCGCCGGGCTGGCGAGCCAGGCCGAGCACCATCCGGCCCGCGGCGTCGAGGCCATTCGCGAGCGGATCGCCGCCCAGATCGGCCTGCTGCTGGACGCCAGCCAGGCGCTCGATCCGCAGCGCCTGCATCAGGAGGCCGCGCTGCTGGCGGTGAAGGCCGATATCCGCGAGGAGATCGACCGGCTGCAGGCCCATGTCGCGGCGCTGCGGCTTTTGCTCGAGCAGGGCGGCCCGATCGGCCGCAAGCTCGATTTCCTGTCGCAGGAGTTTGGCCGCGAGGCCTCGACGCTCTGCGCCAAGGCGGGCGATGCCGGGCTGTCGCGCATCGGTCTCGAACTGCGCACCGTGGTCGATCAGATGCGCGAGCAGGTTCAGAATGTGGAGTGAGTGCTGATGGCCGATGTCGCGCGCCCGGCCCGTCGTGGGCTGATGTTGATCTTGTCGTCTCCCTCCGGCGCCGGGAAGTCGACGCTCACCCGCAATCTCAAGACCGAGACCAATCTCGACCTCTCCGTCTCGGTGACGACGCGCGCCAAGCGCGCTTCCGAGATCGACGGGGTGCATTACCGCTTCATCGACAGGCCGGACTTCGACCAGATGAAGCAGCACAACGAACTGCTGGAATGGGCCGAAGTCCATGGCAATGGCTATGGCACCCCCCGCAAGGAGGTCGAGGCGTCTCTGGCGGCGGGCCGCGACGTGCTGTTCGACATCGACTGGCAGGGCACGCAGCAGATCGTGGCGAAGGCCCGCGCCGACGTGGTGACGATCTTCATCCTGCCGCCCTCGATGGCGGAGCTGCGCTCCCGGCTGGTGCGCCGGGCCGAGGACGCACCCGACGTCATCGCCAAGCGCCTGGCGAATGCGCGCGACGAGATCGCGCGCTGGAACAAGTACGACTACGTCATCGTCAATGACGATCTTCAGGCGGCTTATGAATCGGTCAAGGCGATCCTGATCGCCGAACGCCTGAAGCGCGAACGCGCAACGGGGCTGTCGGCTTTCGTCGCGGGGCTGCTCGAGGAACAGCTGCCTTGACAGCGCTGGTCACAGGCGCGCCGCCAGCGTGTTGGCGAGCCTGACGAAACCGCCGACCGGCACCTCCTCGGCCCGGGCCGTCGGCGCGAGGCCCGCCGCCTCGATCCAGTCGCCGGGCTCCGCCAGCACGGCCTTGAGGCTCTGGCGCAGCATCTTGCGGCGCTGGCCGAAGGCCGCGAGCGTGATCCGCTCCAGCAGGCGCCGGTCGCAGGGCTCCGGCTGCGCCCGCGGCACCAGCTGCACCACCGCCGAGGTGATCTTGGGCTGAGGCACGAAGGCGCTGCGCGGCACGTCGAACAGGATCCTGGTCTCGCAGCGCCAGTTGCAGAGCACGGCGAGGCGGCCGTAATCGGCCCGCTGCTCCGGCGTCGCCACGATGCGCTCGGCGACCTCGCGCTGGAACATCAGGGTCAGCGAGGTCCACCAGGGCGGCCAGGCCTCGCCGCTGAGCCAGCCGACCAGCAGCGGCGTGCCGATGTTGTAGGGCAGGTTGGCGATGATCCGCGCCGGTTGGCCGTCGAGATGATCAGACAGGTCGACCGCCAGCGCATCGCCGTCGACGATGTCGAGACGGCCGGGATAATGCGCCGCGATCTCCTCCAGCGCCGGCAGGCAGCGCCGGTCGCGTTCGACCGCGATGACGCGTCCCGCGCCGCCGGCCAGCAGCGCCCGGGTCAGCCCGCCCGGCCCAGGCCCGATCTCAACGACGGTCTCGCCGTCCAGCGGGCCCGCCGACCGGGCGATCCGCGAGGTCAGGTTGAGATCGTAGAGGAAATTCTGCCCCAGCGATTTCTGCGCCATCAGGCCGTGGCGCTCGACCACCTCGCGCAGGGGCGGCAGGGTATCGATCTGGCTCATCTCGGCGTCCGTTGCTGCTGGGCGACCATGCGCGCCGCCAGCTTGAGTGCCGCGATCAGGCTGTCGGGTCTCGCGATGCCCCGGCCGGCGATGTCGAAGGCCGTGCCGTGGTCGGGCGAGGTGCGGATGAAGGGCAGGCCCAGCGTGACATTGACGCCTTCGTCGAAGGCGATCGTCTTGATCGGGATCAGCGCCTGATCGTGATACATCGCCAGCGCGCAGTCATAGCCGGCCCGCGCCCGGGCATGGAACATCGTGTCGGCCGGGTAGGGGCCGGTCGCGTCGATGCCGAGACGGCGCAGCGCGTCGACCGCCGGACGCACGATGGCGGCATCCTCATGGCCGAGTGCGCCATCCTCGCCGGCATGGGGATTGAGCCCCGCCAGCGCCAGCCGTGGCACCGCGATCCCGAAGCTGCGCGTCAGCCCTTCCGCCACGATCCGCCCGGTTTCGACAATCAGTTCCGTCGTCAGCAGATCGGGAACCCGCCGCAGCGGCACATGGATCGTCACCGGCACGACGGCGAGTTCTTCGCACCACAGCATCATCACGGGCAACGGCGCCGTGCCGCCCTTGGCGGCGAGGTGGGCGAGGAATTCGGTATGGCCCGGATGAGCGAAGCCTGCCGCATAGAGCACCGATTTCGCGATCGGGTTGGTCACGACCGCACCGGCGTGACCGTCCTGCACGGCAGCGACCGCGCGCGTGATCGCCGCGATCGTACCGGCTGCCGTCTCAGGGTCAGGGCGCCCGGGCTCGACATGCGTCGTCTCGACGAGCGGGATCACCGGCAGCGCGTCACGGAAGCAGCGCCCGGCCTCGTCCCAGCCGCAGGCGGCCAGCGGGATGTCGAGCGACAGCCGCCGCGACAGACGTGCGAGGTGGTCCAGATCGGCGATGCAGGCGAAGGGCGGCAAGTCGAGCGCATCGCGGCGCTGCCAGGCGAGCAGCGCCAGCTCGGGTCCGATGCCGGCCGGGTCGCCCTGGGTCAGGGCAAGCGGCGGTAGCGGCATGTCGACCTCCGCGCGCATCGAATGATCCCTGTCGCCGGGGCGCCGCAATCGGCCTCAGCGGCTCGCGGTCACGCCGTCGCCCACGGTCGATCCGTCGAGATTCTGCTGATAGCTGATCTCGCCGAGCGTGCGCAGTTCGAGCCGGAACATGACGGTCCGGGTGTCCTTCGTCGCCCCGGACTGCCGGTCCGCATAGCTCTGCGAGTAGCTGACGTCGAACACCGTGCATTCGTCCGTGTAGTTGATGCCGAAAGACGTCGACGCCGTCTGGAACAGTCCCGTATCGACGTATTTCGGCACGGCGACGGTCGAAGGCGAGGCCTGCCAGGCGGTCCACTGCGCCGACCGCAGCTCGCGATCGTATTTGTACTTGTCGAGGTCGAACAGCACGCCTGCGCGGACACGCCAGTTCGGCGTCACCAGAAGCGAGCCGTTGAGCGACAGGCCCTCGCGGCGACGGAAGATGCCGAGGTTGGGCTGCGGCTCGTAGCGCCCATAGCCGACGGAGGTCGTGACGACGCTTGTCGCGTAGGTCGCCGCGGCGTCGATCCGCTGCGTCTCGTAGGTCGTCGCGTTCAACCGTGTCGCACCGGTGAAAAACAGCCCCTTCATCGGCGAGAACTGCGCGCGCGCGACGATGTCGGAGGTGTCCGTCTCCAGCCCCGAATCGAGGCCGGTATTGACGAGGTCCCCGGAAGCGAAGGAGTTGCGTCCCCCCAGATGGTAGGACTGGCCGATCAGCAGGTTGGCGAAGCCCTCCTTGCCGAAGCGCCCGGTATAGAGCGCGCCGACATTGGCGCGCGTGCCGCCTTCGACGCGGTCATAGCCGGAGAACTTGCCGCTCCATTCGAACAGGTTGTTGGCATCGAAGACCAGGCTCTGCGAATCCTCGTTGGCGACGCGCAAGCTGTTGGTTTCGTTGGGGCGCGCGACGATCTGCGCGACCGGCTCGATGATATGCGTGCCCCAGGAGGTCTTGGCCACGAAGGGGTAGCGATACATCAGGCCGATCGCGGGCATCGCCCGCCCGAAGACCTCGTCGGAGGTGTCGGCGATCGTCCGAACATTGCTGTTGGGATAGCCGGTCGTGTCCGGGTTGACCGAGAAGATGTCCGCCCGCACCGAGGCGTAGGGCGTCCAGACCTGCCCGATCGGATCGATGATGTTGCGCCGCCAGGACACTTCCGCCGTGGCCCGCGCGACATTGCCGGCCAGGCCGCGAACCAGGCAGGTGTTCTTCTGGTAGACGGCGCAGCCATCATACAGCGAATAGCCCGTGCCGCTGCTCGTCGTCCCGCTGACCAGGAAGGCGCTCTGCTGGGGCAGTTGCTGGAACGCCGCCGCGTCGCGCGTCAGATGGGTGACGTTGGCATTGAGGGTGATCTCGCCGCCCAGAAAGCTCGGCTTATGAATGCGCTTGTTGTAGTCGATCACCGGCAACACGACCGGCTGCTGCTTTTGCCAGTCGGTCGAGGTCAGCGGCTGGAAGTAATAGCCGCGCAGATCGAACCAGCCGGTCGGGGTCTGGCCGTTCAGATAGGCCGTGGAGATGACCTCCTGCAGATAGGTCGTCGTGCTGATGCTCTCGTTCAGGATGCGGTAGTTCTTGTAAAACCAGCGATCCGTCGACATCGAGGCGTTCCAGCCGAACGTCCAGCGCGGATTGATGAAGAACTTGCCGTTGGTCTCGACCGAGCCGCGGAAATCGTCGTCTCCGGCGCCCAGGGGGGATGCCAGAAACGCGGATTTGTCTTGCTGGAAGATGCCCGATGCGCGGATCGTATAGGAGCCGTTCATGACGCGATGACGCCACTCGACCTGGCCGAGCAGGCCCTGCCGGGTCAGATAGGTCGGCGTCACCGTCAGATCGTAGTTCGGTGCCAGGTTCAGGAAGTAGGGCAGGCCGATCCCGTAGCCCAGCGCGCCGGTGTTCAGGAACTTGGGCGACAGGAACCCGGATTTCCGCTTCACCGTCGAATCGGGGCCGGACATATACGGGATATAGGCCAGCGGCACGCCGGCGAACTCGAGCCGGGCCTCCTCGTAATAGATCGTCTGCTCGGCCTTCTTGTGGATGATGCGCGCCGAGCGGACCTGCCAGAGCGGCGGCCGCTCCGGGTTGTCCTTGCAGGGCTCGCAGGCCGTGTAGATGCCCTTCTCGAAGATAAAGGTCTCGCCGTCGGTGCGCTCGGCCCGCGGGGCGCTGAAGCGCGTCTTGTCCGGGTTCACCACCCGCAGCGAATCGATGAAGCCGTCGCGGAAATCGTCGGTCAGATTGAAGCGGTCGCCGGTGATGACGGTGCCGTTCGCCTCGGTGATGCGGGCATTGCCGGTCGCGATCACGCGCTTGCCGGCCTGGTCATAGGTGACCTTGTCGGCCTCGATGGTGCGGCCCTGATAGAGGATCTGCACGTCCCCGACGGCGGAAACGGTCTTCTTGTCGTTGTCATAGACGAGTTCGCGCGCGTCGACGACCATGCGGTCCTGCGGCTTGGCCGCCGGAGGCGTTTGCGCGAAAGCCGTCCCGGACGCGACCAGGACATAGGCGAGGCTCGAGGCGAGGGCGGTCGCCGCGGCAAATCGCGCCATGCGTGTCACGCCCGGAACCATACGCTCAATCCTAAATTAACCATAGGCACAGTACGATTACCCGTCTTCCTGATGGAGGAGGGCCAACGCGCCCAGCATCGCACCGATCGCCGCGGGCAGCCAGGCTGCGATCACGGGATTGACGATACCGGACGAGCCGAGCTCCTCCGACAGCTGTGTCGCAACATACAGCATGAAGCCCGCAGCGACACCAGCTATCACCAGTTTGGTCACCCCACCAAACCTGAAAAATCTTAAGGAAACAGACGCAGCCACGAGCACCATCGCGATCAGTAGCAGGGGGCGCGCCATCAGCGATTGATAGCGCAGCTCATAGCGTGTCGTATCCAGGCCGGCACGGGCCGTTCGTTCGATGACGGCTGGCATCGCCCAGAATCCGACGGCCTCGGGCGGGGTGAAGCTCTGGCGCATCTGTTCGGGCTCGAGCGTCGTCGCAAACAGATAGCTCTTGTAGGTCTGTGGCTCTTCGGCGACGGAAACGACGCGGGCGTCGCTCAGCTCCCAATAGCCCTGATGCAGCACGGCCTGGCGCGCGTCGATGCGCTCGCTGAACCCGCCCCCCGGCGAAAAGCTGAAGATCGCCACCTGTGTCAGCCCGTTGCCGTCGGGCAGGGCGCCGGCGGCCCGGATGATGGCCTGTCCGTCGATACTGCGCTGGCGCAGCCAGATATCGGGCGCATTGCTGGTTTGGGCCCCGCGGACGAACAATCGCGTCTCGAGGGCGGTGGCCTTGCGCTTCAGATCCGCCGCCACGGGGTTGTAGACCAGGATCGAAACGAGCCCGATCACGCCGGCCACCATCGCGGCCGGCTGCAGGAACTGCCAGGCCGAGACGCCGACCGAGCGCGCCACCACGAGTTCGAGCTTCCGGCTCAGCGTCAGCAGCGCGAACATCCCGCCGAACAGCACGGCGAAGGGGAAGATCTGCTCGGCGACGCTGGGCACGCGAAACAGTGCCAGCTGCACGATCAGCGGCGTCGTCGCGGCCGGCGAATCGCCGGCCCGCCGCATCAGCTCGACGAAATCGAGCGTGCCGATCAGGAAGAAGAAGGTCCCGAACACCCCCAGGATCGAGCGGGTGAACTGCTTCGTCAGATAGCGACCGAAGGTCGAGGTGAGCAGCATCAGGCGCGCCTGAACCGGGCCGTCAGGCCGATGAAGGGCGCCACCAGCGGCGCCGAAAGCCGCGACAGAAGCGGCCGAAGGCGCTGTCCGTACAGGATCACGGCCGCTGCGATGGCGATCGCGGCCACCGGCAGGATATAGAGCAGGGCGGCCGCCAGCGGCGACCGGACGCTCGCCGTCCACGCCATATAGGCGCCGATACGGGTCGCCGCGACGATCGTGATCGCCGCCTGGATCGCGAAGGCGCGGCCCTGGCGCGTGGTGCGCGCCTCGCCGATGCAGGCGAAGGCGATCAGCATGAAGGCCATCGGGTAGAGCGGCGCCGAGAGGCGGTTATGCAGCTCGGCCCTGAAACGCCCCTGCTGGAATTTGTAATAGTTTTCGTTGGGGTCCTGGTTGAGCAATTGCCAGGTCGATCGCTCGCGCGGCTTGTAGACGGCCTTGTCGCCATCCCCTTCGCCGGCGCCGCCGGTCGCATCCCCCGAGAGCGCCGATAGATTCAGCGCGTAACGCTCGAACGAGATGATCGATGTGGTGTCGGTCTTCCTGGTTTCGCGCTGGATCGTGCCTTTTTCGAGCATCAAAAAGCTCGATCCGTCGACTTCGACGGTGCGACCGCGCTCGGCGATGTAGATCGAAGGCTGCTCCGGATCGCGCCTGTCCTGCATGAAGATGCCGACCAGCGCGTCGCCAGAGCGTTCGCGGTAATGGAAGGTGACGCCCGAATCGAGCGAGACGAACTGCCCCTCCTTCACGACATTGGCGACGAAATCGGCCCGGATGAGCGTGATCAGGTCGCGCAGCATCCGAAATCCCGTCGGCATCACCGACAGCGTCATCCATCCGACCAGGAGCGAGACCGCGATCGTCAGGACGATGAAGGGCCGCGTGATCCGGCGCGGGGCCACACCGGCGGCGTTCATCACGATCAGCTCGGAATCGCTGTTGAGCCGGTTGAGCGTGTAGAGCGTCGCCATGAACAGCGCGACCGGCGCGATGCCGGCGATCAGCGCCGGCAGCGACAGCAATGTCACGGTGAAGAAGATCAGGATCGTCTGGCCCTTGCCGGTGATCAGATCGACCTCGCGCAGCGCCTGCGTCACCCAGATCACGCTTGTCAGCCCGATCAGGAGGACGATCGACGCGATCGTCGCCATCTTCAGGATGTAGCGGTCGAGACGCTGGAGCAGCACGCTTGGCTTTCCGGTGGGGCAGCGCGGGCGGGCCCTGCGCTGGCGGTTCGTTGAAAACACCCTATGGTATAGGCGCAATCAAGGCGCAAACGGGAATCGTTTGCGGCCGTTTCGTTTCGCCCCGCCTCAACGCATCCCTCGCAACATCGTGAGCCGACCATGTCGCAGCGCCTGAAGCTCGAGATCAAACCCCTCAACGCGATCGGGGGGCAGGACCTCGTGATCTTGATGTCCGACACGCTCTCGCCGCCCAAGGCCGCCGATGACTGGCTGGGCGAGGGCGCCCATGCCCTGCTCGCCCGGGCCGCCGCCGCCGAACGCTTCAAGGGCAAGGCCCTGTCGGGGCTGACGCTGCTGGCGCCCGACGGCGCCGGCTATGAGCGCCTGATCGCGGTCGGCGTCGGGCCGGAGGATGAGCGCGGCACGCTCGACTTCGCCAAGCTCGGTGGCGCCATCGCCGGGCGGCTGGGCCATGGCCGCAGCGCCGACGTGATCATGGCCCTGCCGGAAGGGCCGCTCGGCGCCGAACACGCTGCCGCGATCGCACTGGGCATGCGGCTGCGCTCCTACGTGTTCGATGAGTACAAGACCAAGAGCAAGAAGCCGGAGGAGGCGGAGCCGATCGCGGTGACGCTGCGCCTGCCCGAGCCTCTCGGCAAGAAGGCCTTCAAGGCCGTCGAGGCGATCGCCGACGGCGTCGATCTGGCGCGCACGCTCGTCAACGAGCCACCCAACGTGCTTTATCCGGAGGAGTTCGCCGACCGGGCCGCCAAGCTCGCCAAGCTCGGCGTCGAGATCGAAATTCTCGATGAGAAGCAGTTGAAGAAAATCGGCATGCGCGCGCTTCTGGCGGTCGGCCAGGGCTCGCGTCGCGACAGCCGCGTCGCGATCATGCGCTGGGACGGCGCCAAGGCCGGTGTCCAGCCGATCGCCTTCGTCGGCAAGGGAGTCACCTTCGACACCGGCGGCATTTCGCTCAAGCCGGGCGCCGGCATGGAGGACATGAAGGGCGACATGGCGGGCGCGGCCTGCGTCGTCGGGCTGATGCATGCGCTTGCCGCCCGCAAGGCCAAGGTCAACGCCATCGGCATCATCGGCCTCGTCGAGAACATGCCCGACGGCAACGCCCAGCGCCCCGGCGACATCGTCACCTCGCTCTCGGGCCAGACCATCGAGATCATCAACACCGATGCCGAAGGCCGGCTCGTCCTGGCCGACGTGCTCTGGTACACGCAGGAGCGCTTCAAGCCGCAGTTCATGATCAACCTGGCGACGCTGACCGGCGCCATCCTGGTCGCGCTGGCGCAGGAGCATGCCGGCCTGTTCTCCAACAGCGACGAACTCAGCGAACGCCTGGCGGCGGCAGGCAAGGCCACCGGCGAGACGGTCTGGCGGATGCCGCTCGGCAAGGCCTACGACAAGATGATCGATTCGAAGTTCGCCGACATGAAGAACGCGGCTGGCCGGCATGGCGGTTCGATCACCGCCGCCCAGTTCCTGCAGCGCCATGTCAACGACACCCCTTGGGTCCATCTCGACATCGCCGGCACCGGTATGGGCTCGCCCAATTCGGAGACCAACCGCTCCTGGGGCTCGGGCTGGGGCGTGCGCCTGCTCGACCGGCTCGTGGCGGACCATTACGAGGGCTGAAACGGCGTGACAGCAGAAGCCCGCAAGCCGATGCAGCGAAAACGCTTTTGATGGCTGAAATTCTGTTCTTCCACCTCCAGTCGCGCCCGCTCGAGCAGGTGTTGCCGACGATCCTCGACCGCGCCCTCGCACGTGGCCAGAAGGTCGTCGTCGAGGTCTCGAGCCAGGAGCGGCTGAGCGCGCTCGACGACCATCTCTGGACCTATTCGGACGAGAGCTTCCTGCCCCATGTCACGGCGATGGAAGCCGACGCGCCGCAAAATCCGGTGGTGCTGACGACGCAGCCGCACAACCCCAATGCGGCGCAGGTCCGGATCTGCACTGAGGGTGTCCGTATTCCCGACGCATTGGCGGGCTATGAACGCATCGTGCTGATTTTCGACGGGGATGACCCCGATGCGCTGACCGCGGCGCGCGAAGACTGGAAGAAGGCCAAGGCATTGAACCTCGCCGCCAGCTACTGGCAGCAGGACGACACCGGCCGCTGGGAGAAAAAAGCGTGAGATTGCCTGTATTGCTGCTCTGCGCCGCCGCGCTCGGCGGATGCTCCGTCGACATGGGCGGCTTTGCCTTCACCTCCGACACCCGCGAGGGCCGGACCGCCCCGGTGACGACCACGACGACGAGCAGCATCAGCGCCCGCGCCTCGACGCAGGAGGCGAGCCTGACGCCGGACGGCGAATGCAGCGCCGACCTCTCGCTCGACCCCGCGACGCGCCCGCTGCCGCCCGCGATCGCGGAGGGCATCACCGAATGCGAGCTGGTCAAGCTCAAGGGCACGAAGCCCACCGACGTGCTGATCGGCGACAGCGGCAAGGGCCAGCGCGAGGTCCAGGTGCTCTATTCCGAGCCCGGCGGCCGCGAGATCTACATGTTCACCGACAACCGGCTGAGCCGGATCGTCAAGCCCGGGCAGGGCTGAGCGGCAGGTCGGCACCAGGAAGACCTCCTGAGCCCCGCATCCCATCCGCCTTCATCCGGCACAGCAGGAGCCCATCGTGGCCGAGCGTTTCGAACGTCACCGCCAGCCCTGGACGGGCGAGGAACTCGACAAGCTGAAGACGCTCGCCAAAAAGGGCATGGCGTTGAAGGCGATCTCGAAAGCGCTGACCCGAAGCGAGGAATCGATCAAGGATCGCGCCAAGCTCGACGGCATCGGGATCGCGAAGCTGCGCTAGGCCGGGTCAGGCGCTCTCGAGCTTCAGGACGAGCGACGCGAAGCGTGTAGGGCCGAAGCCGTCGGTGCAGCCGCAACGTCGCGGGTCCGATCAACGCCGCAAACCAGCATTCGCTGCGTCGCCTCCGATCAGGAGGTGGCTGATGGTAGCTGGCACGGGAAAGCCATAGCCATCGCCGGGGACCAACCACCTCAGTCGGCCTGATCGGTGGTAGTCGCTCGTGTAGATGTCGGTGCCGATCGCCTGCAACGCCAGCAGCAGAGCCTGCGTTGTGTCGAGTCCGTAACCTGACCCCGTATAGGGTCCGTCCGGCCAGTCTATCCGATAAAGGCAGGACCAATCGCGGTCACCTTGTACGGGGAGATCTATGGAGATCTCGATCTCGATCTCGCGTTGGGCGGCAGCGTAACGAAGTATCCGCTCAAGGATTTTCATTTGGCCACTCAATAGTTAAACGGCGGAATCGGCTGGCGAGCCAGACAAGACGCGTAGCGCTGGTAAGCCTGATCATAGCACGATCGGAGCCCCACCATTCGGCATTGGAAGATGTCTCGGTCGAGCTGCGCTTCACAAACGGCACGCAGGCCACGGTTTGTCGCTGCAACGAGCGATTGCAGCGGGTTGCCGTCTGATCCAGGGCCGACAGAAGCTTCTCCCGACGTCCATTGTCCCGCATCGGGACCTCCAGCTGGAACGCGCGGCTGGTCCGGGTTGAAGCCGTGTTTGGCGATGAGTCCGCAGAGACGATCGAATGCCGCCATCATGCGGTCGCCCGCAAGTCGTGAGGCCAGTCCGAGATCGCGCCCACAACCTATCGGCCGAAGGTTCGAGGCCGCTCTTGCTTTCCGCATCGTCTGACTCCGAAAGGAACCCGACCTCGGAATACATCAGCTTGCACTACACGGGGATAAGTCGGCGACGGGCTACGCGCTCTCCAGCTCCGCGCTCAGCTCCAGCCACTCCTCCTCGGCAGCCTCCAGCGTCTTCGCCAAGACAGCGCGCTGCTTCGACAGCTCGCGCGCCTTGTCGGGGTCGCGGGCGAAGGCCGAGCCGTTGCCGAGCACGCCGTCGACCTTTTCGATCAGCCCGGTCAGCTTGGCGATCTTGGCTTCGGCGAGGTTGAGCTTCTGCCGCAGGGGCCCCTGCGCGACGCGCTTCACCGCCGCGCCCTTGCGCTCCTCGGCCTTGCCGCCGCTCGCAGCCGCCTCTGACGCCTTGTCGCTCGCCGCCTTCTCGCGCCTGGCCGCCTTGGCGCCGCCGAGCACGAGGCTGCGGTAATCCTCCATGTCGCCGTCGAAATTCTTCACCGTGCCGTCGCCGACGATCCAGAGCCGGTCGGCGCAGGATTCGATCAGGAAGCGGTCATGGCTGACCAGGATCACGGCGCCGGGATAGTCGTTGATCGCGTTGACCAGCGCGGTGCGGCTGTCGATGTCGAGATGGTTCGTCGGCTCGTCGAGGATGAGCAGATGCGGGCCGCCAAAGGCAGCCAACCCCAGCATCAGCCGGGCCTTCTCGCCGCCCGAGAGGTTCTTCACGGGCGTTTCGGCCTTGGCGGCCGGAAAGCCGATCTGCGCGGCTTTCGAGCGCACCTTCGCCTCGGGCGCATCCGGCATCAGGTCGCGTAAGTGAGCGACCGGGGTGTCCTCCAGCCGCAACTCGTCGAGCTGATGCTGGGCGAAATAGGCCGTCTCCAGCTTTGACGAACTGCGCATCGTGCCGGTCAGCGGCGCCATGCGCCCGCCGATCAGCTTGCAGAAGGTCGACTTGCCGTTGCCGTTCGAGCCGAGCAGGGCGATGCGGTCGTCCGGCAGCAGCGTCAGGTTCAGCTTGGAAAGCACCGTGCGGTCGCCATAGCCCGCGCTGGCATTGTCGAGCACGATCATCGGCGGCGCCAGCGGCCGCTCCGGGCCGGGCAGGCTGAAGGGCTGGACGTCACGATCGACGATGGTGTCGATCGTGCCCATCTTCTCCAGCCGCTTGACCCGCGACTGCGCCTGGCGCGCCTTGGAGGCCTTGGCCTTGAAGCGGTCGACGAAGGCCTGGAGATGCTTGCGCTCGGCGTCCTGCTTCTCCTTGGCCTTGGAGAGCTGCATCTGCTTCTCAGCGCGCTGCTTGGCAAACGAGGTGTAGCCGCCGCGATAGATCGTCAGCTTGCCGCCATCCAGATGCAGGATGTGGTCGACGCAGGTGTCGAGCAGTTCGCGGTCATGGCTGACGACCAGAACGGTGTGCGGATAGCGCTCGAGATAGTCGTAGAGCCAGAGCGTGCCTTCGAGATCGAGATAGTTGGTCGGCTCGTCGAGCAGCAGCAGGTCTGGCTGCGAGAACAGCACGGCGGCGAGCGCCACGCGCATGCGCCATCCGCCGGAGAAGTCGGAGCAGGGGCGCTGCTGCGCCTCCTCATTGAAGCCCAGCCCGTGCAGCACGGTGGCGGCGCGGGCCGGCGCGGAATGAGCGTCGATATCGGCCAGCCTGGTGCCGATCTCGGCGATGCGCAGCGGGTCGGTGGCGGTCTCCGACTCGGCCAGCAGCGCGGCGCGCTCGGTATCGGCGGCGAGCACGACCTCGATCAGCGTCTCGGGCCCGCCCGGCGCCTCCTGCGCGACGCCGCCGATACGGCGACCCTTCGGCAGGCTGATGTTGCCGCCCTCGGGCGAGAGATCGCCGGTGATCATCCGGAACAGGGTGGTCTTGCCGGTGCCGTTGCGCCCGACGAGCCCGACGCGCGAGCCGTCCGGCAGCGAGGCGCTGGCATGGTCGAGCAGCAATCTCTCGCCGAGACGGTAGGTAATGTCGTTGATGGTCAGCATGGCCGGGGTTTTGGCGTGAAGCCCACGCGAAGGCAATCATAAACCGCAGATTTGGCGGGCCATGCTTCCGCCATGATCTCGCCCTGCGACCGCCTGCTCGGCGCGGCACGCAAGAAGGTGAGATGTTTCTCGATTCGCGCGAGGTTTCCATGCGGTTCGATCTGAAGGACTCAAGCCGGCGGCGCAGTTCGGCGGCTGCTTCGATGCTGGTTCTGCTGTCGGCCTTCGCTGGCAGCGTCGCAGCGCTTCTGGTGATCGTTCCGGCTTCCTGATCTGATCGCTTCAACCGACGTTAACCTCGATCGTTTCTAATCCCGCGGCGACGCTCCTTTACGGAAGCCAGGGATTGGAACTGTGTCGAGCCTGAGAGTCAGACTTCCCGCCGCCATGCTCCTGCTGGTGTGTCTTGCGGTGATCGCGATTGGCCTGTCGGGCTATCGGGCGGTGGCTATCTGGGCGGAAGAGGCGGTCCATGAGCGCCTGAATGTCCTCGCGGAAGGGCGCGCCCGCGCGCTGGAGCGCCGTTGGCAGAGGCTGGCGGCCGAGCTCGCCGTGCAGGCCCGCAGTGCCGACCGGGTGGCCTCGCTCGACGAAATTCGCGGCTGGATGGAAATTCCGTCCTCGCGAGCCACCATCATCGACTATTTTCAGGGCGGTGACATGCCGGATGCGGCGCAGCGCGTGCAACGCACCGGGGCAGGGCAGGATCAAGGCTATCTGCGGCGCCACGTCGATATCCACCGCGCCTTTCGTGATGCTCTGACGCGGTTGGAATATGCCGATATCTATCTCGTCGCGCCCAACGGACGGGTGGTTTACACCGTCACCAAGGGCGGCGAGTTCGGGCGGCTGTTGAGCGAGCCTCAGCTGGCCGGGACCGGCCTGGCCAAAGCGGTCGCGGCGGCTGAGGCCACCTCCGACGGTGACGATCCGGTATCGCTCGATTTTGCGCCCTACGATCCGGCTGGCGGCGAACCCCGTGCGTTTGTGGCGCAACGCTTCTTCAATCCCATCTCGAGACAGGCCGTCGGGACGATCGTGGTCTCCGTCGGCTCGACCTTCGTGGACGCCGCCCTGACATCGATCGCCGCGACCTCGAAGGAAGTCGCGACCTATGTCGTCGGCGCGGATGGCTTCATGCGTTCGGATCCGGCCGCCCGCCTGTCCCCGCAGAGCCCGCGCGAAACGCTAGACCGCAGCCATCTCGGCGGCTCGTCCCTGCTGCGGATGACCAGCCGGGACGGTGAGGCTCTGGTGGTCGTCGGCCGTGAGGTCAAGATCGGCAACAGCGCGTGGCTGCTCTGGTTGACCAAGCCGGAAAGCCGGGCGCTGGCCGTGATCGACAAGCTCGACAATGCTCTGGTGACAGGCAGCCTGCTTGTGCTCGGCCCGATCCTGGTCATCGCGCTGCTGCTGGGTTTGTCGGTGTCGCGCCCGATCGCCGGCCTGGCCGAAGCGCTGGCCGGCATCGCGGCGGGACGAACCGACCAGCGCATCCCGGGCGAGAACCGGCGCGACGAGATCGGCGCGATCGCTGCCGCCGTCGGCCGGATTCGTCAGAACATGCTGCGCGACGAGGCGGCGCGCCTGCACGAGCGCGAGGAGCGCGAACGGGAGGCCGCGACGCAACGCTCGACCCTGCTGGCCGATCTGGCGAGCGATCTCGAGCGATCGGTCCTGAGCGTCACGGCGTCCGTTTCGGCAGCGGCCGAGCAGCTCAGCGTCACGGCGCGCGAACTGTCCGGCGGCGCCCGCGAAACCCAGGCCAATGCCGACACGGTTCATGGCTCGACATGCCGGGCCGTCACCAGCATCCGCTCGATCGAGAGCGCAGCGCAGGAACTGCGCCTTGCGATCGACCTGCTCGATGCCGACGTGCAGTCCTCGGACCGCTCGGCCAGGTCGGCCAAGGACCAGGCCGACGAGATGGGCAGCGTCGTCGAGCAGCTCGCCGCGGGCGCGGCCCGCGTCTCCGACGTCATCGGGCTGATCTCGGACATCGCGGCCCAGACCAATCTGCTGGCGCTGAACGCGACCATCGAAGCCGCCCGCGCCGGTGAGGCCGGGCGCGGCTTCGCCGTCGTCGCCTCCGAGGTGAAAGGCCTGTCGGGCCAGACGGCGCGCGCCATCGACGACATTTCGCGCCAGATCGCGTCGATGAACCAGGCCACCAGCGCGACAGTCGAGGCGATCGTCGGCATTCGCGCCATGATCGGAGGCCTCAGCGAGGCGGTCCGGCGCTCGGCCGAGACGATGCGCCACCAGCATGGCGTGACGCATGCCATCGTCGCGGATGTCGGCCTGGCGACGGGCGAGTTCAGCCGGATCGGCGAGGCGACGAGCCTGGTCTCGGCAGCCTCGCAGCAGACGTCGGACGCCGCAGCCGCGGTCTCTCGCGCCTCGACGGAGCTCACCGAGCTCGCGCAGTCGCTGAAGTCGCGCCTGGCGGGCTTCATCGTCCAGGTCAGGGCCGCCTGAGCTGACGGCTTGTCGCGCTTGGCGCCAGCCGATAACGCTGGAGCCATGACAACATCCAGGACACGCATCGCCTTCTACACCGGCTCCTTCGATCCGGTGACGAACGGGCATGCCGATATCATCGCCGGTGCTGCGCGGCTCTGCGACCGGCTCGTGCTGGCGATCGGCGTTCATCCCGGCAAGACGCCGCTCTTGAGCGCCGAGCGCCGCGCCGCCCTCCTGCGCGAGGTCGCAACGCCCTTGCTCGCTGCGACGGGCACGACGCTCGATGTCGTGACCTTCGACGATCTCGCGGTCGATGCGGCGCGCCGCGCCGGCGCCGGCCTCATCGTGCGGGGGCTGCGCGACGGCACGGACCTGGATTACGAGATGCAGATGGCGGGCATGAACGCCGTGATGGCGCCCGATATCCAGACCGTTTTCCTGCCTGCGTCCGGATCCGTGCGCCATATCACCGCCACGCTGGTGCGGCAGATCGCGGCGATGGGCGGGGATGTGGCGCCCTTCGTCCCGGCCGCGGTGCTCACCGCCTTGCAGGAGCGTTTCGCGCGCCGCTGAGCCGGGCCGGCCCATCCGCCTGCGCTTGCGCGAGCGGGCGGCGGATTATGGTTTGCATTTTGTGTAGAGCGATGGTGTCTCTGGGCACTGTGAATCGTTGCGCGGCTCCCGGCCCGCATCGCCCCCCCCCGATCGAGTGTCTCTGATGCGTCTCTCCCGCTATTTCCTGCCGATCCTGCGCGACACGCCCAAGGAGGCCGAGATCGTCTCGCACCGGCTGATGCTGCGCGCCGGCATGATCCGCCAGCAATCGGCCGGCATCTACTCCTGGCTGCCGCTGGGCTTGCGCGTGCTGAACAAGATCTGCGCCGTGATCCGGGAGGAGCAGGACCGCTCGGGCGCCGTCGAGATCCTGATGCCGACGATCCAGTCCGCGGACCTCTGGCGCGAGAGCGGACGCTATGAGGCTTATGGCAAGGAGATGCTGCGCATCAAGGACCGGCATGAGCGGGACATGCTCTACGGCCCGACCAACGAGGAGGTCGTCACCGACATCCTGCGGTCCTATGTCAAGTCCTACAAGGACTTGCCGCTGAACCTCTATCATATCCAGTGGAAGTTCCGCGACGAGGTCCGGCCGCGCTTCGGCGTGATGCGCGGCCGCGAGTTCCTGATGAAGGATGCCTATTCCTTCGACGTCGACCAGGACGCCGCGCGCCACGCCTACAACCGCATGTTCACGGCCTACCTGCGCACCTTCGCGCGGCTCGGGCTGAAGGCGATCCCGATGCGCGCCGACACCGGCCCGATCGGCGGCGATCTCAGCCATGAATTCATCGTGCTGGCCGCCACCGGCGAGAGCGAGGTCTTCTGCCACAAGGACTATCTCGACTACGAGACGCCGGCCGTCGACACCGATTTCGACAGCGTCGAGGGGCTGCAGGATATCTTCGCCAAATGGACGAGCCTCTATGCCGCGACCGAGGAGATGCACGACAAGGCGGCCTATGACGCGATCCCCGCCGACAAGCAGCTCTCGGCGCGCGGCATCGAGGTCGGTCATATCTTCTATTTCGGCACGAAATACTCCGAGCCGATGGGCGCGACGGTTCAGGGCCCCGACGGCCAGAACCTGCTTGTCCATGGCGGCTCCTACGGCATCGGGCCGAGCCGCCTCGTCGCAGCGCTGATCGAGGCCGGCCATGACGAGGCCGGCATCGTCTGGCCCGACGAGATCGCCCCCTTCGATGTCGCGGTGCTCAACCTCAAGGCCGGCGACGCTGCAACCGACGCGGCCTGCGAGCAGCTCTACGCCTCGCTTCTGGCCAAGGGCTATGATGCGCTCTACGACGACACCGATGCGCGCCCGGGCGGCAAGTTCGCCACCGCCGACCTGATCGGCGTGCCCTGGCAGATCATCGTCGGCCCGAAGGGACTGGCCGAGGGCAAGGTCGAGATCAAGCGGCGCGCCGGTGGCGATCGTGAAACGGTTTCGCTCGAGGAGGCGCTCGCCCGCTTCAAGGGCAAGGCGGCGTGAGCGTCGCAAGCGACCAGGATCGCCAAAGCGAAACCCCGACCGGCACGAGGCCCTTCGCCGGCTTCGAGTGGCTGCTGGCCGGGCGCTATCTGCGCACGCGTCGGCGCGAAGGCTTCGTTTCCGTCATCGCAGGCTTCTCGTTTCTGGGCATCCTGCTCGGGGTCGCGACGCTGATCATCGTGATGTCGGTGATGAACGGCTTCCGCAAGGAACTGCTGGAGAAAATCGTCGGCGTGAACGGCCACATCTTCGCGACGCCGATCGACCGTCCGCTCGACGATTACGACATCGTCTCGATGCGGCTGCGGGCCATTCCCGGCGTCAAGTTCGCCATCCCGCTGGTCGAGGGCCAGGCGCTCGCCTCGTCGCAGACCGGCAATGGCGGCGTGCTCGTGCGCGGCATCCGCGAGGCCGACATCAAGGCGATCCCCTTCGTCGGCGGCAATGTCAGGCGCGGCACGCTCGACGGCTTCGACACCGCCGGGGGGGTGGCCGTCGGCAAGCGGCTGGCGGATTCCCTGGGCCTGCAGGTCGGCGATTCGATCAACATCATCTCGCCCAAGGGCGCCTCGACGCCGTTTGGCACCGCGCCGCGGATCAAGGCCTATCCGATCCAGGCGATCTTCGAGATCGGCATGACCGAGTTCGACGCCTCCTTCGTCTTCATGCCGCTGAACGAGGCGCAGGCCTATTTCAACCGCGAAAGCGACGTGAACGTCATCGAGATCTTCGTCGACAATCCCGACAAGACGCAGGCCGTGCGCGACGCCATTGAGGCCGACGCGCCGCGGCCGCTCGTTTTGTCCGACTGGCGCCAGCGCAACCGCAGCTTCTTCAATGCGCTGGAGGTCGAGCGCAACGTCATGTTCATCATCCTGACCCTGATCGTGCTGGTCGCGGCGCTCAACATCGTCTCGGGCCTGATCATGCTGGTGAAGGACAAGACCGCCGACATCGCGATCATGCGGACCATGGGCGCGACGCGCGGCACCGTGCTGCGCGTCTTCCTGATCACGGGCGCGGCGATCGGCGTCTTCGGCACGCTGGCGGGGCTCGCGCTCGGCATCGTCTTCGCCAAGAACATCAAGGCGATCATGGCCGCACTGAACTGGATCACCGGCGCCAATCTCTGGGACCCGACGGTGCGCTTCCTCAGCGACATCCCCTCCGTGATCGACTGGGGCGAGGTCACGAGCGTGGTCGTGATGGCGCTGGTCCTGTCGCTCCTGGCGACCCTCTATCCGGCGTGGAAGGCGGCGCGGCTCGACCCCGTCCAGGCCTTGAGGATGGGCTGAGGCGCATGTCCGACACCACGCCCCGCGAGACACCGGCGCTCTTCCTGTCCCAGGTCGAGCGCTACTATCCCCAGTCCGATGCGCCGCTCGAGATCCTCCGCAAGGCGGATTTCGCGCTCTGGCCCGGCGAACTCGTCGCGCTGGTTGCCCCCAGCGGCACCGGCAAGTCGACCCTGTTGCATGTCGCCGGCCTGCTCGAGCGGCCCGATGGCGGCGAGGTTTTTGTCGGCGGTCTGCCGACGACGAAGCTCGACGACAAGGGGCGCACCCGCCTGCGCCGGACCGAGATCGGCTTCGTCTACCAGGCGCATCACCTGCTGCCGGAGTTCACGGCGTTGGAAAACGTCGTCCTGCCGCAGCGCATCCGCGGGCTCGCCAAGGGGCTGGCCGAGGCGCGGGCGGCCGAGCTTCTGACCTTCCTGGGGCTGGGCGAGCGGCTCGACCATCTGCCGGGGGAGCTTTCCGGCGGCGAGCAGCAGCGGGTCGCCATCGGCCGCGCGGTCGCCAACACCCCGCGGCTGCTGCTGGCCGACGAGCCGACCGGCAATCTCGATCCGCACACCTCGCTCCACGTCTTCCAGACGCTGGTGGCGCTCGCGCGGGCCTCGGGCCTGGCGGCGCTGATCGCGACCCACAATCTCGATCTCGCCCGCCGGATGGACCGCCAGGTCACGATCCGAGACGGACATGTCGTCCCGCTCTGAAGACGGGCGGCCCAGCAGGTCCCCGTCGCGCCGTTAAGCTGCGGTTAACCGCCTCCGGCATGCGCACACGGCAACTGCCGCTGCGAGATTGACGAGAACAAAACATGAATTAAATTGAACATATCGGAAACACGGAAACGACGCCATGATCCTCGCGCGCAAACTGGCTGCCGGAATTGCGGAAATCGCATCGCTCGGACTCTTCCTTGGAATGGTCTGGGTCTGGGCCGCACTCCTCTCGGGCCCGAATATCTGACCATCCACAAAGGCGACGATCGGCGGCATGGACGCACGCGACCGAGCGGCTGCATAATCGGGGGACGGGGCGGCATCCGAGTCGCCGAGGGCAGCGCAGGACGGATGATGGCACGCGAACCGGGCGATACGCGCGTTCTCTCCGAGGTCGGCTTCGTCCATCTCCATGTCCATTCGAGCTATTCGCTGCTCGAAGGCGCCCTGATGGTCGGCACTCTCGCCAAGATGGCGGCGGCCGACGGCCAGCCCGCGCTGGCGCTGACCGACACCAACAATCTGTTCGGCGCGCTGGAGTTCTCCGAAAAGCTGGTCGGCGTCGGGGTGCAGCCGATCGTCGGTGTCCAGCTCTCGGTCGATTTCGCCGACGAGGCCGAGGGCAGCCGCAAAAACATCCAGCAGGTGCCGCCGCATCTGGTCCTGCTCGCGATGAACGAGACCGGCTACGGCAATCTGATGAAGCTCGTCACCGAGGCTGCGCTGGCGAGCGGCGGCTCGGGCCAGCCGCTGTCGAACCTCGATCGCCTCGCCGCGCATCACGAAGGGCTGATCGTGCTGACCGGCGGCCATGGCGGCCCGGTCGATATCGCCCTGCGCAACGGCCAGCTCCCGCAGGCGGGTGCCCGTCTGGCGGCGTTGTCGCGGATCTTCGGCGACCGGCTCTATGTCGAGATCCAGCGCCATGGCGGCGAGGGCGACGACGCCGTCGAAGCCCATCTCTTGCGCCTGGCCTATGACGCCGATCTGCCGATCGTCGCCACCAACGAACCCTTCTTCGCCAAGCCCGCCGATTACGACGCCCATGACGCGCTGCTGGCGGTCGCGGCGGGTCGTCTGGTCTCGGACGGCGAGCGCCGCCGGGTGACCCCGGAGCATTACTTCACCAGCCGCGCCGAGATGAAGCGCCGTTTCGCCGATCTGCCCGAGGCGCTCTCGGCCACCGTCGAGATCGCGATGCGCTGCACCTGGCGCGTGGGACTGCGCAAGCCGATCCTGCCGCGCTTCGGCGCGGAGGGCCGCGACGAGGCGGAAGAGCTCGAGACCCAGGCCAAGACCGGTCTGGCGGCGCGGCTGGCCAAGCACGGCCCGGCCGAGGGCTACACCGTCGAGACTTACGAGAAGCGGCTCGAATTCGAGCTCTCGATCATCACCCGGATGAAATTCCCCGGCTACTTCCTGATCGTCGCCGACTTCATCAAATGGGCCAAGGACCATGACATTCCCGTTGGGCCGGGCCGCGGCTCGGGCGCTGGCTCGCTGGTCGCCTATGCGCTGACGATCACCGACGTCGATCCGCTGCGCTTCGGGCTGCTGTTCGAGCGCTTCCTCAACCCCGACCGCGTCTCGATGCCCGACTTCGACATCGACTTCTGCCAGAACCGGCGCGAAGAGGTGATCGACTACGTCAAGCATCGCTATGGCGAGGAGCGGGTCGCGCAGATCATCACCTTCGGCACGCTGCTGGCGCGCGGCGTCCTGCGTGACGTCGGCCGGGTGCTGGAAATGCCCTACGGCCAGGTCGACCGTCTCACCAAGCTCGTCCCGCAGAACCCGGCCAAGCCGATCTCGCTGAAGGACGCCATCGAGGGTGAGCCCAAGCTGCAGCAGGCCTCGCAGGAGGAGCCGATCGTCGCGCGACTGCTCGAGATCGGGCAGAAGCTCGAGGGCCTGCATCGCCACGCCTCGACCCACGCGGCCGGCGTCGTCATCGGTGACCGCCCGCTCGAACAGCTCGTGGCGCTCTCGGTCGATCCGCGCACGGGCATGCGGGTGACCCAGTTCAACATGAAATGGGTCGAGCAGGCCGGGCTGGTGAAGTTCGACTTCCTCGGCCTCAAGACCCTGACGACGCTGTCGACCGCCGTGAAGCTGATCGCCCAGCGCGGCATCGCCGTCGATCTGGCGAGCCTGCCCTTCGACGACCCCAAGAGCTACGCCATGCTGGCGCGTGGCGAGGTCGTCGGCGTGTTCCAGGTGGAAAGCGCCGGCATGCGCAAGGCTCTGGTCGAGATGAAGGCCGACCGGATCGAGGACCTGATCGCGCTCGTCGCGCTCTACCGGCCGGGCCCGATGGACAACATCCCCAGCTATTGCCGCCGCAAGCTCGGCCAGGAGGCGCCGACCTATCTGCATCCGAAGATGGAGCCGATCCTGGCCGAGACGCATGGCATCATCGTCTACCAGGAGCAGGTGATGCAGGTGGCCCAGGCGCTCTCGGGCTATTCGCTCGGCGAGGCGGACCTGCTGCGCCGCGCGATGGGCAAGAAGATCAAGGCCGAGATGGACGCGCAGCGCGACCGCTTCGTCAAGGGCGCGGTCGAAGGCGGCATGACCAAGGACATCGCCTCGGAGATCTTCGATCTGCTGGCGAAATTCGCCGATTACGGCTTCAACAAGAGCCATGCGGCGGCTTATGCCGTGGTCGCGTTCCAGACCGCCTTCCTGAAGGCGAATTATCCGGTCGAGTTCCTGGCGGCGTCGATGACGCTCGACATGGGCAACACCGACAAGCTCTCGGAATTCCGGCGCGATGCCGAGCGGCTGGGCATCAAGGTGCTGCCGCCGGCGATCAACCGCTCGGGCGTCGAGTTCGACGTGCATGAGGGGGCAATCCATTATGCGCTGGGCGCGATCAAGGGCGTCGGCACCGCCGCCGTGGAATCGATCGTGGCCGCGCGGCGCGCCGGCGGCGATTTCAGGGATCTCGCCGATTTCGCCCGCCGGATCGACACCAAGCTGGTCAACCGCCGCACCATCGAAGCGCTGATCGCGGCCGGCGCGATGGATGCGCTGGAGCCCGAGCGCGCCCGCGCCATGGCGGCGATCGACGGCATGCTGGCGCTGTCGAACAGAACCCGCGACGCCGCGCTCGGCGGCCAATCCGAGCTCTTTGGTGGCGGCGGCGTGCAGGAGGCCTTCCGCATTCCGCCGGTGGAGCCCTGGGCGCCGGCCGAGCGGTTGCGGCGCGAACATGACGCCGTCGGCTTCTTCCTCTCGGGCCACCCGCTCGACGATTACGAGCATGTGCTGAAGCGGCTGCGGGTGCAGCGTTTCGCCGATTTCGCGCAGATGGTCCGCGCCAACGGCACCGGCGTCGCCAAGGTCGCGGTCTCCGTCATCGACAAGTCGGAGCGGCGGACCAAGTCGGGCTCCAAGATGGGCATCGTCAACCTGTCCGATCCAAGCGGGCAGTTCGAGGCGATCCTGTTTTCCGAAGCCCTGCAGCGCTATCGCGATCTGCTGGAGCCGGGCAGGGCGCTGGTCCTGCGGCTCTCGGCCGTGCTCGACGGCGAGGATGTTCGCCCGCGAATCGAGGATGTCGAGGTGCTCGACGATCTCGCCGCGCGCCAGAAGCAGGACCTGCTGGTCTATCTGCGCGACGACAAGGCGCTGGCCTCGATCGCCGAGCGCGTCCGCCCCCGCGGCGACGGCCTCAAGGCCGACGGCAAGATCGCGCTGGTGATGATCCTCAACGACGGCGCCCAGGAGGTCGAGATCGAGCTGCCCGGCCGCTATCCGGTCAACCAGCAGATCGCCAACGCCGTCCGTGCGGCGCCGGGCGTGGTCAGCGTCGAACTGCGCTGAATCGCATCGGCTGGTCTTGTGCGAGGCAGCCGGCAATGCATTCTGGCGATCAGACGTCAAAGCCTGCCAGAACGGTGGCGCGTGGCGTCGATGCCGGGGGGCAGCCGTGAAGCACTACGTTGCGCAGATTCCGATGAGCCTCTTCGTGCCCGAGGCGATGCACTGGGCCATCAAGGACGTTCTCGAGGGCGAATACGAGACCGGCTATGACGGCGTCGGGCTCGACATTCTCGACATCGGCGCCAATGTCGGGTCCTTCGCCTTATGGGCGACGGCACGCTGGCCGGGCAGCCTGGTGACCTCCTACGAGCCGCATCCGGGCACGTTCGAACTGCTCCAGCGCAACACGCAGTTGCGTCGCGACATCGTCGCGGTCAACGCCGCCCTGTTTCCCGGAGGCGCCCGGACGGCGAGCTTCGTCAGCCGTTTTGCCGGTGACGGGGAATCGGGGCTGGCCTCCTATGCCGGCGATACCTTTGTCGATGGCGCCATGGTCGAGCGCTACGAGGTTGCGGTGGTCGATCCCGCCAGCCTGCCCTCCGCGGATATCGTGAAGATCGACATCGAAGGCGGGGAGGGCGACGTGCTCGACAGCATCGACCTGTCCAGGACCTCGCTGGTCCTGCTGGAATATCAGAACCGCAAGAACCGCGATCAGCTCGCGGCGCGGCTGAGCCCCGATTTCGACCTGATCGATACGGTCGAGCACATCTGGGACCCGCTGCTGGAGCAGCGTTGCTACCGGCAGGATCTGGCCGGTGATGTCTATGGCCGGATGTTCGCCGCCCGCAAAGGCATCACGCGGCTGACGCGCGCCGCCGGGCGGTAAACGGCGCGGACGAGGCAGCTCAGACCGCCACCATGTCCAGGCGCGGCAGAACCTTGTCGCGTCCCGACCGCTTGGAGCGATAGAGGGCCTCGTCAGCCTCCTTCACGAGCATGTCGAGCGTCTGGGAGGCGGCGTCTCCTTCCGTGACGCCGATGCTCAGCGTCGGCAGCCGCTCCAGACCCGGGCGCTCCGCAACCGCGGTCACGAAAGCCTGCCGCAGGCGCTCGGCGACCCTGAGCGCCTCGGACAGGCCGACGCCCGGCAGCACGATGGCGAATTCGTCGCCGCCCTGTCGCGCCACGATGTCGTCGCCGCGCAGCTGGGCGCGGGCGACGTTGGCGAAGACCCGAAGGATTTCATCGCCGACCGCGTGGCCATGGGTGTCGTTCAGCGCCTTGAAGTGGTCGATGTCGACCAGCAGAACCGCCACGGGGCGGGGCTTTCGCTGCCGTCCGAGCAGTCCGGCGACGGCCTGCTCCAGCCCGCTGCGGTTCATCGCGCCCGTCAGGGCATCGTGCCGGGCCAGGGCGACGAGCTGGTTGTGGCTGCGCTCGGTCGCCAGCAGCATCAGGGCGTTGCCGCGGATGATGATCATGGCCGCCCCGAAGACGGACGCCCATTGCAGCGGAATGGTTTGGGGCGGGAAGAATTCCTTTCCGATCTGATCGGCCCAGCCGAGATAGGCTCTTGCGAGAAACAGCACGGATGAGGGCAGGAAAAGGCCGACGAGGATCCAGGCCGAACGCAACCCGTCCCGGCGGGCCAGCCCCACGCCCTCGCGCACCACGGCGACGTCGCAGCAGGCCAGCAGAAACGAGACGAGCACGACCCGCTTGGTGAAATCCGCCGGGTCGATCCAGGTGATCAGCATGACGGCCGTGGCCGTGACCGAGATCACGAACAGGGCGGGCGGGGTGCGCAGGCCGGCGAAGCTGCGCACGCTGACCAGGACCAGAAGGTATCCGGCCCATGTCAGCGTGTTGGCCAGGGCCACCGAGGCGGCGTCGGGGATCATGCCGCGGAAAGCGATGAGCAGCATGCCCGTTCCGATCAGCATGCTGCTGAGACCCCACCAGAGCGGCCACAGGCCGAACCGGCGCGTCGCAAAGGCGCCGATCTGCATGAATCCGAGAATGAGCGCAGTGGTGGCCGCCACCGCGTAGATCGTGCGCAGATCGAGAAGCAAGGCCGCTATGTCCGGTTGTGATTGGTTCAATGTTAGCGGTTTAGTGGTAAACGGCGTGGAAACGCCGACCGCGGATAGCTGCTTTTAAGCCGGCAGGACACTGTCCTGCGTGAGCATCGCCTTGCATTCCCGCCGCTTCCCCTGTATGGCGCAGCCCATCCCACATGGGGAGCACCGCTTCACTCGCGAAGCGTTCCGGTGACCTTGCAGCTCATGCTCGGTTCATTCGCTCCCCAGAGGCTCAACCGGTAAGGACTGAAAAACGATGGCACTGCCAGATTTCTCCATGCGCCAGCTGCTCGAAGCGGGCGCCCATTTCGGCCACCAGTCGCATCGCTGGAACCCGAAGATGTCGCCTTACATCTTCGGCACGCGCAACAACATCCACATCCTCGACCTGTCGCAGTCGGTGCCGATGCTGTCGCGCGCCCTTCAGGCCGTCAGCGACACCGTTGCCCGCGGCGGCCGCGTCCTCTTCGTCGGCACCAAGCGCCAGGCGCAGGACGCCATCGCCGATGCCGCCAAGCGCTCGGCCCAGTATTACGTCAATTCGCGTTGGCTCGGCGGCATGCTGACCAACTGGAAGACCATTTCCGCTTCGATCCAGCGCCTTCGCAAGGTCGATGAGCTGCTCGCCGGCGGCGGCAGCGGTCTGACCAAGAAGGAGCGCCTGATGCTCGCCCGCGAGCGCGACAAGCTCGAGAAGGCGCTTGGCGGCATCAAGGACATGGGCGGCACGCCCGACATGATCTTCGTGATCGACACCAACAAGGAAGCGCTCGCGATCAAGGAGGCCCAGCGCCTCGGAATCCCGGTCGCCGCCATCATCGACTCGAACTCGGATCCGGATGGGATCACCTACCCGGTTCCGGCCAATGACGACGCCGGCCGCGCCATCCAGCTCTATTGCGACCTCGTTGCCCGTTCGGCGATCGACGGCATCTCCCGCGCCTCGGGCGACCATGGCGTCGATATCGGCGCTGCCGAGGCCCCGATGATCATCGAGGAGGCTCTCGCCGAGCCGGCTGCCGCCGATGCGGGCGTGCCCTTCGAGCTGCTGACCGCCCCGCGCGGCGCGCCCGACGACCTGATGAAGCTCTCGGGCATGGGTCCCGAGCTGGTTCAGAAGCTCAACGACGGTGGCCTGTTCCACTTCTGGCAGTTCGCCGCCATGGCGCCTGCCGACGTCACCAAGGTCGACCAGGACCTGAAGCTGGCCGGCCGCATCGAGCGCGAGGGCTGGGTCGCCCAGTCGCGCGAGCTCGCCGACGCCTGAAGGCCGAACTAACGGTTGCGGCGCGTCATCGGCGCGTCGCAATCCGCTTGCTGCATTGAACTGCGACTGACGCCGACCAGCGCCGACGACCGGAAACGGAGCGTCGGCGTTTCCCCATCGGGGCTGGCGGCCTGATTCCGCGGCCGGCCGTGACCCGGCGCCGCACGACAGACAAGGACGATAAAGATGGCTGCGATCACCGCCGGCATGGTGAAGGAACTCCGCGACAAGACGGGCGCGGGCATGATGGACTGCAAGACCGCGCTCTCGGCCGTCGATGGCGACATCGAGGCCGCGATCGACTGGCTGCGCACCAAGGGCCTCGCCAAGGCTGCCAAGAAGGCCGGCCGCGTCGCTGCCGAGGGCCTGGTCGCCGTGGCGATCTCCGGCCACAGCGGTGTCGTCGTCGAGCTCAACTCCGAGACGGACTTCGTCGCCCGCAACCTCGAATTCCAGGCGCTCGCCCATGGCATCGCCAATGTCGCGCTGGAGCGCGGCGGCGATGCGGAAGCCGTGCTCGCCCATCACTACCCGGGCGGCGGCACCGTGCAGGAGGCGATCGCCAACGCCATCGCCACGATCGGCGAGAACATGACCCTGCGCCGCGTCGCGCAGCTCAAGGTCACCGCCGGCGTGATCGGCTCCTACGTCCATGGCTCGGTTGCCGACGGCCTCGGCAAGATCGGCGTCATCGTCGCGCTCGAATCGACCGGCAAGGCCGACGAGCTGGCCGTGCTCGGCCGCCAGCTCGCCATGCATGTCGCTGCGACCAACCCGATCGCGCTCGACCTCGCTTCGGTGGACCCCGAGGTGCTGGCCCGCGAGAAGGCGATCCTGGCCGAGAAGAACGCCGGCAAGCCCGCCAACGTGCTCGAGAAGATCACCGAGAGCGGCCTGAAGAGCTACGCCAAGGAATACTGCCTGCTCGAGCAGGCCTATATCCATGACGGCTCGAAGTCGGTCGGCCAGATCCTCAAGGAGATCGAAGGCAAGGTCGGCGCTCCCGTGGCGCTCACCGGCTTCGCTCGCTATGCGCTCGGCGAGGGCATCGAGAAGGAAGAGACCGACTTCGCCGCCGAGGTTGCGGCCGCGGGCGGCACGACCGGTTGAATTGCCGGTTGATAGGGTGACGAAAAGGCCGCGCTCCGCGCGGCCTTTTTTGTAAGAAGACGTGCATCAGGCGCCGAATCGGCGCCGCACGAACCGGCGTCGAGAGCAGGAGACAAGCGATGAGACCCAGTCGCGTTCTGGTGAAGCTCTCCGGCGAAGCCCTTGCCGGACAAGCCGGTTCTGGCCTTGACGGCGCCACCCTGACGGCGCTTGCCGCCGATATCGCCCATGCCTCGCGCGAGGGCGTCGAGATCGCCATCGTCGTTGGCGGCGGCAATTTCTTCCGGGGCGTCCAGGGGCTGACCAAGGGCCTCGACCGGACCAGCGCGGATTCGATCGGCATGCTCGGCACGGTGATGAACGCGCTCGCGCTCGAGCACGCGATCGAGAGCGCAGGCGCCCCCGCACGCGCCATGTCGGCGGTGCCGATGCCTTCGCTCTGCGAGAGCTATGCCCGCAAGCGCGCCCTCGACCATCTCACCAATGGCAAGGTCGTCGTGCTCGGCGGCGGCACCGGCAACCCGTATTTCACCACCGATACGGGGGCGGCGCTGCGCGCCGCCGAACTCGGTTGCAGCCATCTGCTCAAGGCGACGCAGGTCGACGGCGTCTATTCCGCCGACCCCAAGACCGATGCCAGCGCCACGCGCTACGACACGCTGACCCATGCCGAGGCCATCACCCGTGACCTGAAGGTGATGGATACCGCCGCCTTCGCCTTGGCGCGCGATGCTGGCCTGACGATCGTCGTGTTCTCGATCGCGGAGTCCGGCATGCTCGCCGCCGTCTTGCGCGGCGAGGGCAGGGCGACCTATGTGACGCCGTAACCACCGCGCGCCACGATGTTCTTGACCCTGGCCGGCCCCCCCGCCATGGTCGCGCGGAGTTTTCGAGAAACACTCGCTCACGCAATACGATCTCGCATCGCCCTGGCGGAAAGCCTGTCTTTCGTTTCGCGACGATGCATCAATTCAAGGTCTAGACGACGATGGCTCAGACGACTTTCGATCTCGCCGACGTGAAGCGCCGCATGCAGGGCGCGCTGCAGTCCTTCAAGGGCGATCTGGCTTCGCTGCGCTCGGGCCGCGCCTCGGCCAACATGCTCGATCCGATCCAGGTCGAGGCTTATGGCGCGCGCCAGCCCCTGTCCCAGCTCGCGACGGTGAGCGTGCCCGAGGCCCGTCTGCTGAGCGTGCAGGTCTGGGACCGCAGCATGGTCGGCCCCGTCGAGAAGGCGATTCGCGAATCCGATCTCGGCCTGAACCCTCAGACGGAAGGCCAGGTCCTGCGCATCCGCATCCCCGAGCTGAACGAGCAGCGCCGCAAGGAGATGGTCAAGGTCGCGCATAAATATGCCGAGGAATCCAAGATCGCCGTGCGCCATGTCCGCCGCGACGCCATCGACATCATCAAGAAGGTCGAGAAGGAGGGCGCGTTCACCAAGGACGACGTGACGCGCCAGTCCGACCAGGTGCAGAAGGCGACTGATCAGCACATCGCCGAGATCGACCAGGCGCTGGCCACCAAGGAGAAGGAAATCCTGAGCGTCTGAGGCTGTCGGCGCGACACTGCGTCAGGTCACCCGGCGCCAAGTCACCCGGCGCAAGGCCGAACGAGGCATATTGAGAATGTCACAAGGCCAGCGCCCCGGACGATCCGCTCCGCCCGCCCATGTCGCGATCATCATGGACGGCAACGGCCGCTGGGCGCAGATGCGCGGCCTGCCGCGTCAGGAGGGGCATCGGCGCGGGCTGGAGGCATTGCGCGGCGCCGTGCGCCATGCTGGCGATCTCGGCATCAGAATTCTGACGCTCTACAGTTTCTCGACCGAGAACTGGCGCCGCCCTGCGGCCGAAGTATCCTTTTTGCTGAGCCTTCTCAGGCGTTTCGTCGAGAAGGATCTCAGCGAACTTCATGCGGCGGGCGTGCGCGTGCGGATCATCGGCAGTCGAGACGACCTCGCCGCCGATCTGCGTCGGCTGGTCGAACATGCCGAGACCGTGACGCGCGACAACACCAGGATGACCTTGGTCGTCGCTTTCAATTACGGCGCGCGCGACGAGATCGTGCGGGCGGCTCGCCGCATAGCCATGGACGTTGCCGCCGGCCTGATCGAGGCCGCCGCGGTCGACGAGGCGATGCTGGCCTCGCATCTCGACACGGCCGATCTGCCCGATCCCGAACTGGTGATCCGGACCTCCGGCGAGACGCGCATTTCCAATTTCCTGCTCTGGCAGGCGGCTTATGCCGAATTCGTCTTCAGTCCTGTGCTCTGGCCGGATTTCGACCGGGCCGCGCTGGAAGACGCTATCGCTGAATATGGACGTCGGGAGCGCCGCTTCGGGGGGCTGTCCGAGACGGCTGATCGCTCAGTGGGCGCCGCGTGACCGGGCCAGTCCCCGTTTTGCCCCGGCCCGGGCAGGGTGAGCTGCGGCTGCGGGTCGTGTCTGCGCTGGTCCTGGCGGCGACCGTTCTGCTCGCCACCGTCTGGGGCGGGTGGCCGTTTCGGGTCGTCTGGGTGCTGGTGGCCGGGCTGGTGGCTTATGAGTGGCTGTCGATGGCCAGCCGCGATCATGCCGTTGCCGCCGCGCTCGGCGTCGTCCTGACCGGCTTGCTGCTCGGGTTTTCGCCCGCGAGCCAGCCCGCGCTGGCGGGCGTCGCCGCGGTCGCGGCGCTGGTCGGCGCGGTGATGACACCGCGCGTCCAGGGACGGCTTGCGCTCGAACTCTGCGGCATCGCCTATGCGCTGGCCTTTGCCGTCATTGCCCCGGCCCTGAGGTCCTTGCCCGATATCGGGCTGGCCCTGGTGTTCTGGAGTTTTGCCGTCGTCTGGTTCACCGACATCGCGGCCTATTTTACCGGCCGCAGGCTCGGCGGTCCCAAGCTGATGCCGAGCGTCAGCCCCGGCAAGACCTGGTCCGGCGCGCTGGGCGGGACGCTGGCCGGCACGCTGTGCGGTTACGCCGTCTGGGCGCTGACGCCGGCGGCCGAACAGATCGTCGCGCCGGCGATCGTCATTGCGGGCTCGCTGGCGGCCTCCGTCTTCAGCCAGATGGGCGATCTGTTCGAATCCGCCCTGAAGCGGCGCTTCGGAGCCAAGGATTCGAGCCGGCTGATCCCTGGCCATGGCGGCTTCCTCGATCGCCTCGACGGCTATTGGGCGGTGCTGGTCTTTGCCGGGCTGGCCCTGTTCGTCGCTCACCTCTAACGCGGGCCTGCGCATGCTTCGGACCGTCACGCTGTTGGGAGCGACCGGCTCGATCGGCCGGTCGACCCGCGACGTCGTCGCCGAGAATCCGCAGCGTCTGCGCATCGGCGCCGTGGTCGCGGGGCGCGATGCCGAGGCTTTGGCGCGGATCGCCGTCGAAACCGGCGCGAGCTTCGCCGCACTGGCCGATGCGCAGGCCGGGCCGGCGCTGGTGGAGGCTCTGGCGGGGTCGGGCATCGCCTGCGGGGCCGGGCGTTCGGCTGTGCTGGAGGCGGTCGCGCGGGAGGCCGACATCGTCGTCAGCGCGATCTCGGGGGCTGCCGGGCTGGAAGCGACCTTCGCCGCGCTCATGCCGGGACGGGTTATCGCGCTTGCCAACAAGGAAAGTCTCGTCTGCGCCGGCGCAGCCGTGATGGCGCGCGCGAAAGCCGTCGGCGCGCGCATCCTGCCGCTCGATTCCGAACACAACGCGCTGTTCCAGGTGCTGGGCGCCGAGCCGATCTCGGCCATCCGCAGCATGACGCTGACCGCATCGGGCGGCCCGTTCCGGACCTGGAGCGCCGCGCAGATCGGGGCCGCCCGCCCCGAGCAGGCGCTGAACCACCCCAATTACGCGATGGGCGCCAAGATCACGATCGACTCGGCCAGCATGATGAACAAGGGGCTGGAGCTCATCGAGGCCTGCTTCCTGTTCGATCTCCAGCCCGCGCAGCTCGAGGTGCTCGTGCATCCCCAGCAGCTCGTCCACGGCCTCGTGACCTTTCGCGACGGCTCGGTCAGCGCCGGCATGGCGCTGCCGGACATGCGCGTCGCGGCGGCCCATTGTCTGGGGATCGATGGCCGGCTCGATGCGCCCGCCGCGCGCTTTCTCGATCTGGCCATGACCGCGCCATTGACGTTCGAGCGCCCCGATCTCGCCCGCTTCCCGGCGCTGGGGCTGGCCATCGCGGCGCTGGCCGCAGGCGGCGCGATGCCCGCCATTCTCAATGCCGCCAACGAGATCGCCGTGGCGGCCTATCTCGAAGGCAGGATCGCCTTCCCCGGCATCGCGGCGCTGGTCGAGACCGTCTGCGCGGCGGCCGGTCCGGGCCAGGCCGCGCCTGCAGATGTCGCGGCTGCGCTCGCAATTGACGATGAGGCGAGAAACCGCGCCCGCGCGCTCTTGTCGAAGCCGCCCTTCGCTGTCACCTAAGGGCGGCAATAGCGGGTCCGGTGCGGCACGCCGGCGGACCGGGAGATGATGATGGATTTCGTGGCGACGCTCTGGAACTCGGGCTCGTTCCTGCTGGGGTATCTCGTCCCCTTCCTCTTCGTGCTGACGATCGTCGTGTTCGTCCATGAACTCGGGCATTTCCTGGTGGCGCGCTGGTGCGGCGTCGATGTGAAGGTGTTTTCGATCGGCTTCGGCCGCGAGCTGTTCGGCTTCGACGACAAGCACGGCACGCGCTGGCGCTTCGCGCTGATTCCGCTCGGAGGCTATGTCAAGTTTTCGGGCGATACCGATGCGGCCTCGGCCGGTCCGGGTTCTCCCGAGATGGACTCGATGACGCCCCAGCAACGCGAGCGCACGTTCCCGGCGCAATCGCTGGGCGAGCGCTCGGCCATCGTCGCCGCCGGCCCGATCGCGAATTTTCTCCTGGCCATCCTGATCTTCGGCGCGACGGCCTATGTCTTCGGCAAGCCCGTGCTGGCGCCGCGTGTCGATCAGGTCGTCGCCGGCAGTGCGGCCGAGCGTGGCGGCCTCAAGCCGGGCGACCTCGTGGTCTCGATCGACGGACGCCCGATCGGCAGCTTCGCCGACATGCAGCGCGTCATTTCGACCCGACCCAACGAGATCCTGTCGGTTGTCGTCGAGCGGGCGGGGGCTCTCGTGACGCTCCCGGTCACCCCGGCGCTCGTCGAACAGGCCTCGCCGGTGGGCAAGCAGCGGATCGGCGTTCTCGGCGTGCAGGCCTCGCGCCAGGCCAGCGATTGGACGACGCGCCAGTTCGGTCTGGCCGAATCGGCCAAGCTCGGCGTGACGGAGACGTGGTTCGTCGTCGAGCGGACCTATGACTATCTCGCCAAGCTGGTGACCGGCCGGGAATCGGTCGATCAGCTCTCCGGGCCGATTCGGATCGCGCAGGTCTCGGGCCTCGTCGCGCATAATTCGGGGCTGCTTGGCCTGATCAATCTAGCGGCGATCCTCTCGGTCTCGATCGGCTTGATGAATCTGTTCCCGGTGCCGATGCTGGATGGCGGCCATCTCATGTTCTACGCGATCGAGGCGCTGCGCGGCCGGCCGCTGAGCGACCGCGCGCAGGAAATCGGTTTTCGGCTCGGCCTGGGTCTCGTGCTGATGCTGATGCTCTTCGTCACCTTCAACGACGTGCTCCACGTCCGCTCGCTGCTGTAGCGGCGGCGCCCCGGCCCGGGTCGGACCGGCGATCGCCGCATGGTCGTCGCGGTCGGATGTCGGGTGCCCTCGCCATGGGCAGGCTGCGGCCAGGGCCGGCTCGCTGCGTTAACGAATTACGGTGGTTTTGAGCGTTCGGTGCGGCACACCGGTGCCGGCGGTGGCGGGCCGGCCCGGAACGAGACGTCTGTTTCGACGCGTTTCGGCGCCGCTTTGCGGCAAAATCGCGGCGCGCGGCGTGGCCTCCCGGCCACGAGGGCTTTAAAAATATTTTGTTAACGACAATGCCCGTTTGCACCCTGCGGGAAACTTTGTAGAAGCGATTGGACTGCAATGTCCCCCTGCGGCCTCCTCTCGGTGGCCGCCCCCATCTTTGGGGTGGTGACCTGAGAAATGGAATAGGCGACCCGATGACGTCGACCCAACAGAGCCGGTCCTTCAGAATGCGGCTCTCTCGATCAGTCGGACTTTCGGCCTTCATGCTCGCCGTCAGCGGCGGCGTGGTGTTTGCACAGGCCGTGATTGTCCAGGGCAACAGGCGTGTCGATGCGGAAACGATCCGCTCCTACGCCAGCGGGCAGGGTGGCCCGCAGGAGATTCGTCAGAGCCTCCTCGCCACCGGTCTGTTCACCAATGTCCAGGTCAGCCGTCGCGGCGCCCAGACGGTGATTTCCGTCCAGGAGAACGACACGGTCAACCGCGTCGCTTTCGAGGGCAATCGCCGTCTGAAGAGCGAGGTTCTCGTTCAGCAGGTTCAGTCCAAGGCCGGCGGGCCGATGAGCCAGGCCCTGATCGACTCCGACGTGGCGCGCCTGAAGGAAGTCTATCGCCGCGCCGGCTACGGCCTGTCCTCGGTCAGCGGTCGCATCGCGCCTCTGCCGAACGGCCGCTCGGACGTCGTCTTCACGATCAACGAGAGCGGCAAGACCGGCATCAAGTCGATCAATTTCGAAGGCAATCAGGTCTATTCGGATGGCCGCCTGCGCGGCCTGATGAGTTCGACCGAGTCGAACTTCCTCAGCTGGATCAAGACCTCCGACGTTTATGATCCCGACCGGATCACGTCCGATCTCGAGCTGGTCCGCCGCTTCTACCTGAAGAACGGCTATGCCGACTTCCAGATCGTCAACAACACCGCCCGCTTCGATGACGCCGCCGGCGGCTGGGTCATCGATGTCTCCGTCGTCGAGGGGCCGCAATACAAGGTCGGCAATGTCGGCGTCGATTCGAGCCTGCGCGACCTCGATTCCGCTACGCTCCGGGGCTATGTCGTCACCTCCGCCGGCGACACCTACAACGCCGAAGCCGTCGAGAAATCGCTGGTCAACCTGACCACCGAGGTGTCTCGCCGTGGTCATCCCTTCGCTCAGGTTCGTCCCCGCGGCGACCGCGATGCGAGCGGACAGCTGATCGGCATCACCTATGTCGTCGACGAGGGCCCGCGGGTCTATGTCGAGCGCATCAATGTGCGCGGCAACACCCGCACCCGTGATTACGTCGTTCGCCGCGAACTCGATCTCGGCGAGGGCGACGCCTACAACAAGGTGATGGTCGATCGCGCCGAGCGCCGGTTGAACAATCTCGGCTTCTTCAACAAGATCCGCATCACCAACGAGCCGGGCTCCGCGCCCGATCGCGTCATCGTCAACATCGACGTCGAGGACAAGGCCACCGGTTCGTTCTCGATCTCGGGCGGTTACTCGACCTCGGATGGCGTCATCGGCGAAGTCGCGCTGGCGGAGTCGAACTTCCTGGGCCGCGGCCAGTTCGTCCGCATCGCCGGCACGCTCGGCCAGCGCACGCAGGGCGTCGACTTCTCCTTCACCGAGCCCTATTTCCTCGGCCGCCGCATCGCGGCCGGTTTCGACCTGTTCTCGAAGTTCAGCGACAACTACAACACCGGCCGCTTCGAGAGCCGCGTCACCGGCGGCACCGTGCGGATGACCTTCCCGATCACGGAAGAGTTCTCGATCACGCCGCGCTACTCGATCTACAGCACGGAAATCGAGATTCCGAACACCACCGATCGCCCGTACAACGATTGTACGTTTCCGCTGACCGGCGTGACGCCGGGCACCGTCGGTGCGCTGGGCGCGAGCTCGACCATCAACTGCCTGACCAACGGCGAGGCGACGATCGCGGTCAAGGAAGCGGCTGGAACGACGCTGACCTCGCTGGTCGGTCTCGGCTTCAACTACAACTCGCTCGACAGCAACCAGAACCCGCGTAACGGCTTCATCGGCGAGATCAAGCCGGAATTCGCCGGCGTCGGCGGCGACTCGAAGTTCCTGCGCGTGTCGGCGGATGCGCGCTACTACAAGGAAATCTTCGACGACGTCGTTGGCTTCGCGCGTGTTCAGGGTGGCCACGTCCAGGCCACCAGCGGCGATCTGCGCATGATCGATCACTATTTCCTCGGACCGACCCTGGTGCGCGGTTTTGCGCCCTCGGGTATCGGCCCGCGCGACGTGCTGAACGATCCGACCGCGAACGCGCTCGGCGGCACCACCTATTTTGGCGGTTCGCTCGAGGTGCAGTTCCCGATCTGGGGCCTGCCGCGCGATCTCGGCCTGCGCGGCGCGATCTTTGCCGACGCCGGCACGCTGTTCAACTACGACGGCGGCAAGGCTGTCGTCAGCGCGTGCCCGGCGGGCTCTTCGGGTCGCCAGTTCAACGTCGTCACCACCTCGGCCTTCCAGAACAACGTGGCCTGCGTTCGCGACAAGAACGTGATCCGCTCCTCGGTCGGCGTCAGCCTGCTCTGGCAGTCGCCGCTCGGCCCGATCCGCTTCGACTATGCCTACGCCTTGTCCAAGGATGACGGGCAGTGGGGTACCAACGCGGCGACGGGCGTTTCCGGCAAGTACGGCGGCGATCGCCTGCAGGCCTTCCGCTTCTCCGGCGGCACGCGCTTCTGACGAGACGGGGCGCTCATGGCGCCCCGTTCCGGATCTCATCAATGTCAGAACCTCAATTCTTTCCGGTCGCGACCTCGCTGGACTTCGGCGAGGTCGCTGTCATTTCGGGCGTAGCGTTGCCCGAAGGCGTCGATCCGGCGCGCCAGGTCACGGGCGCAGCCGCGCTCGAGCATGCCGGCCCCGCCGACATCGCCTATATGGACAACCCCAAATATACGGACGCGCTGGCTGCCACCGGTGCGGGCTTGTGCCTGGTTTCGCCGCGCTTCGCCGACCGCGTGCCCGCGGGCACGACGGCGCTGGTGTCGCCGGCCCCCTATCACGCCTTCGCCAGGGTGCTGGCGCGCTTCTTTCCCTCGGCGCTGAAACCGGGCTCCGTCTTCGCCTCGCAGGGTGTTGCTCCCGGCGCCTTCGTCCACGCCACGGCGGTTCTTGAAGCCGGCGTCACGGTCGATCCGGGGGCGGTCGTCGGGCCGGGCGCCGAGATCGGCGCGGGGACCGTCATTGCATCCCACGCCGTGATCGGACCGCAGGTCCGCATCGGCCGGAACTGTTCGATCGGTGCCGGCTGCACCCTGCAGGCGGCCCTGATCGGCAACCGCGTCATCATTCATCCCGGGGTTCGCATCGGGCAGGACGGTTTCGGCTTCGCGATGAGCCCGCGCGGCCACATGAAGGTGCCGCAGATCGGCCGGGTCATCATCCAGGACGATGTCGAAATCGGCGCCAACACCTGCATCGACCGGGGCGCCAGCCGCGACACGGTGATCGGCGAAGGCACCAAGATCGATAACCTCGTCCAGATCGGCCACAACGTCGTGGTCGGGCGCCATTGCGTCATCGTTTCGCAGGTCGGCATCGCCGGCTCGACGACGCTGGAGGATTTCGTCGTGCTGGGCGGACAGGTCGGCCTTGCCGGTCACCTGACCGTCGGCATGGGCGCGCAGGTGGCCGCGCAGAGCGGCGTCGCCGGCGATATCCCGCGCGGCGCGCGCTATGGCGGCTATCCGGCCCAGCCGGCCCTCAGCTGGGCGCGCGAGAGCGCGCTGCTGAAGTCCCTGGTCGCCAACCGGGGCAAGACGCGGCCCCAGGGCTGAGAGATGGCGCCGCAATTGGGTTTCCGGCCAGCCGTGATGGGCTGCGGCGGGTAATGCGCCGGTTGGCCTGCCGGGATCGCGCAGGTAGAACGACTGAATCACGCGGACGCGAGGGCGGGCCGCCCGGGAGAGACGAAACGATGACCGAGGCGACGAGGACGCTGGGTGTGGCCGACATCCAGAAGATCATGGCCTGCATTCCGCACCGCTATCCGTTCCTGCTCGTCGACCGCGTCGTCGAGATGAATGGGGACGAGTCGGGAATCGGCATCAAGAACGTCACGATCAACGAGCCGCAGTTCACCGGGCACTTCCCCGACCGGCCGGTCTTCCCGGGTGTCCTGATGATCGAGGCCATGGCGCAGACGGCCGGGGTTCTCGTCGTCAGCTCGCGTGGCGAGGCCGATCCGGCCGTCAGCAGCGTGCTGTTCACGACCATCGACAAGGCCAAGTTCCGCAAGCCCGTCGGTCCTGGCGACACCTTGCGCTTCCACCTGACCAAGGTGGCCCGCAAGCGCAACATCTGGTTCTACCGGGGCGAGGCGCGCGTCGACGGCACGCTCGTCGCCGAGGCCGACCTTTCCGCCATGGTCATCTGACGCGATGACGTTTCGCCAGAGCAGGACGGCCTTCGCCGCGCGTGTCCGGTCATGAGCCCCAGCATTCATCCGATGTCGGTCGTCGATCCGGCCGCGCAGATCGGCGACAATGTCACGATCGGTCCGTTCTGCACGGTCGGGCCCGATGTGGTCTTGGCCGATGGCGTCGAGCTGATCAGCCATGTCGCGATCGCGGGCCGGACCACGGTGGGCGCGCGCACCAAGATCTACCCCTTCGCCTCGATCGGCCATCCGCCGCAGGATGTGAAGTACCAGGGCGAGCCCTCGACCCTGACGATCGGCGTCGACTGCCTGATCCGCGAGGGCGTGACGATGAACCCCGGCACCGCGGGCGGCGGCATGAAGACCACGGTCGGTGACCGCTGCTTCTTCCTCGCCAACTCCCATGTCGCGCATGACACCTCGATCGGCGACAACGTCATCTTCTCCAACAACGTGATGTGCGCCGGTCATGTGAAGGTCGGCAATTTCGTCATCGTTGGTGGCGGCACCGGGCTGCACCAGTTCATCCGCGTCGGCGACCACGCCTTCATCGGCGGCGGTGCCGGCGTGATGCACGACGTCATCCCCTTCGGCATGGTGCGCGACAATCCCGCCCATCTCGCCGGCCTCAATCTGGTGGGCTTGCGGCGGCGCGGCTTCACGCGCGAGCAGATTCACGAACTGCGCCGCGCCTACCGCCTGCTGTTTGCCGATGAGGGCACCTTGTCTGAGCGCGTCGAGGATGTTGCCAGCGAGTTCGCAGCCCATCCGCTGATCCACGAGATCCTGGACTTCATCCGGGTCGGCGGCGAGCGCGCGATCTGCGTGCCCCATGACGTCAACGCGCCTGATCGGTGAGCGCTGAACCGGCAGGAGCGCCACCGGCGCGCGGCCCCCTTGCGATCATCGCCGGCGCGGGGGAGTTTCCGCCCCGGCTGGCAGCTGTCGCGGCCCGGCGCGGCCGGTCGGTGTTCGTGGCCGCACTGGAAGGCGCCGCCGACCCGGCGGCTTTCGGCCCCGCTGATGTACAGAGCTACCGGTTGGGGCAGTTGGGCCGATTGCTGGCGGAGTTCAGGCGGCGGGAGGTGACCGAACTGGTCCTGATCGGCAGCTTGCCGCGGCCGAGCTTCTCCGCCTTGCGTCCCGAGGCCTCGACGCTGAAATACCTGCCGCACTTCGCCCGCGCCTTTCGCGGAGGCGACGACCATTTGCTGCGGGGCGTGGTCTCCTTCTTCGAGGGGCAGGGCTTCACGGTCCATGGCCCTGCCGAGATCGCCCCCGAAATGACCGCCCCGATCGGGCCGCTCGGCCGCAAGACCGCCTCGCCGGACCAGCAGGCGCTCATCGCACGGGGTTTCGAGCTGCTCGCCGCGCTGTCGCCCTTCGATGTCGGGCAGGCCGCGATCCTCGCCGACCACCGCATCATCGCGATCGAGGCGGCCGAGGGCACGGATGGCATGATCCGCCGCGTCGGAGAGATGATCGCCTCGGGCCGTCTGCGCATCGCCAAGGGTGACGGCCTGCTGGTCAAGGCGCCCAAGGACGGCCAGGATCTGCGGGTCGATATGCCGGCGATCGGGCCTGAAACCCTGCGCAACCTCGCCGCCGCGGGCCTGTCGGGGATCGCGCTCCGAGCGGGTCGGGTCCTTGTCGGCGACGCTGCGGCGCTGGGCCAACTCGCCGATCAGGCGGGTCTGTTCGTCGAAGGCGTCGCATGAGCGCGCCGTTCCGCCTCGCGCTCATCACCGGCGAGGCCTCGGGCGATGCGCTGGCGCTGCGCTTCCTGGAGAGCCTGCGCAGCCGCCTGGGGGAGCGCGCCCTTGAGATCTCGGGCGTTGGCGGGCCGGATCTGGTGGTGGCGGGGCTGGCGCCCTTGTTTCCGCAGGCCGATATCGCCGTCATGGGCTTCGGCCCGGTGGTCGCGCGCTTGCCGCTGCTGCTGCGCCGCATGGAGGATGCGGCGCGCGGCGTCACGGCTTTCGAGCCCGATCTGCTGCTGACCATCGATGCGCCCGATTTCTGTCTGCGGGTGGCCCGGAAAGTCCGCGCCCGCAAGCCCGCGATTCCGATCGTCCATTGGGTCTGCCCGAGCGTCTGGGCCTGGCGCTCCGGCCGCGCCCGCCGCATGGTGCCCCATATCGACCGTATCCTGGCCCTGCTGCCCTTCGAGCCTGCGGCGCTCGAACGGCTGAAGGGGCCGCAGACGATCTATGTCGGCCACCCGCTGATCGAGCGGCTGGCCGAACTCAGACCCGACACGGCCGAGGCGAAGGTCCGGGCGGACGAGGATGCGCCGCTGGTGCTGATCCTTCCCGGCAGCCGCCGCTCGGAGATCCGCCATCTGATGCCGGTCTTCGGCGAGGCCGTCGCACGGATCGCGGCGGCAAGGCCTAGCGCGCGCTTCGTGCTGCCAGCGGTCGCGCATCTGCGGGAGGAGATCGCGCAGGCCGTGTCCGTCTGGTCGATCCGGCCCGAGATCGTCGTCGGCGAAGAGGGAAAGCTCGCCGCGTTCCGCACCGCGCGGGCGGCGCTGGCGGCGTCCGGGACCGTCACGCTCGAACTCGCTTTGGCGCAGGTGCCGACGGTGGCGGCCTATCGCGGCGCCGGCTGGGAAGCCGCCCTGGCGCGACGGCTGATCAAGCTGCCGAGCGTCATCCTGCCCAATCTCATCCTCGGGCGTAGCGTCGTGCCGGAGTTCCTCCAGGACGACGTGACGGCGCAGGCCCTCGGCAGCCAAGTTCTGGCGGTGCTGAGCGAGGGGGGCGACCGGGACGCACAGCTCGAAGGCTTCGCCGAGCTCGAGACGATCATGAAATCGGCCGGGGCGAGCCCGGCGGCCAACGCGGTCGAGGCCGCATTGGCCATGGTCGGGCGACGGCCGGCCTAGCCGGCCGCGTTGACCGGGATCACCGGCTCACTCCAGCGCGGCGCCGGAGGCTTTTGCAATCGGGAACCACTTCGCCACCTCGACCTTGACGTGCTCGCCCAGCGCCTCCGGCGTCGACCCGACGATGACGGCGCTGACGTCTTCGAGGCGCTTCTTGACGTTGTCGTCCTTCAAGGCGTCGTTGGCGGCCTTGTTCAGCCTGGCGACGATCTCGGCGGGCATCTTGGCCGGGCCAAACAGCGCGTTCCAGGTGTAGGTCTCGTAGCCGGCGAGCCCGCCTTCCGCGATCGTCGGCAGGTCCGGGAAGGAGGATACCCGCTCCTTGGTGGTCACGCCGATCGCGCGCAGCTGGCCGCCGCGGATGAACTGCGCGGAGGAGGGCAGGTTGTCGAACATGATCGGTACGGCGCCGGAGACGACATCGTTGAGCGCCGGGCCCGCACCGCGATAGGGCACATGGTTCATCTCGACGCCGCCCAGTGACTTGAACAGCTCGCCCGAGAGATGCAGCGGCGTGCCGACGCCCGACGAGGCGTAGGAGTACTTGCCCGGTGCCGCCTTCAGCACGGCGATGACCTCCTGCACCGTCTTGGCCGGGAAACTCGGATGCACGACCATGACATTGGGCACCACCGCCAGCAGCGAGATCGGCGTGAAATCCTTGATCGGGTCGAAGGTCACGGTCTTGAGGATCGCGGGGTTCAGCGCGTGGGTCGAGATCGTGCCCATCAGGATGGTGTAGCCATCGGGCGTCGCGCGGGCGACGGCCGTCGAGCCGACATTGCCGCCGGCGCCGGCGCGGTTTTCGATCACGACCGACTGGCCGAGCAGCTCCGTCATCTTCTGGCCGACGAGGCGGGCGACGATGTCGGTCGAGCCACCGGCGGCAAAGGGCACGACCAGCGTGACCGGCCGGGCCGGGAAGGCCGCCTGGGCCAGGGCCTGGCCGCCCGTCAGGGTCAGCGCCGAAGCACCGACGAGGAAATGGCGGCGATTGAAATCATGGGTCTGCGACAAGCGTTGAGCCTCCTGGGGTTCGACAAAGTGTAGCGTCAACGGTCGCACCGTCATTGCGCTCGGGTGCATCAATCATCCGAAACAACAAGGGCGCGACGGCAAGCCGTCGCGCCCTTGTCGCAAGCGAGATCCGAAAAGCCGTATCAGCGGCGGCCGATCGGCGCGTATTCGCGCGGCGGCGAGCCGGTATAGAGCTGGCGCGGCCGGCCGATGCGCTGGGACGGATCCTCGATCATTTCCTTCCACTGCGCGATCCAGCCGACGGTGCGCGCCAGCGCAAACAGCGCCGTGAACATCGAGGTCGGGAAGCCCATCGCCTTCAGGGTGATGCCCGAATAGAAGTCGATGTTCGGATAGAGCTTCTTCTCGATGAAGTAGCTGTCCGACAGCGCGATCCGCTCGAGCTCGATGGCCACGTCGAGCAGCGGGTCGTCCTTGATGCCGAGCTCGTTGAGCACCTCATGCGTGGTCTTCTGCATGATCTTGGCGCGCGGATCGTAGTTCTTGTAGACGCGGTGGCCAAAGCCCATCAGGCGGAAGGGATCGTTCTTGTCCTTCGCCTTCGCGATGAATTTCGGGATGTTCTCGACCGAGCCGATCTCCTCGAGCATCTTCAGCGCTGCCTCGTTGGCGCCGCCATGGGCGGGGCCCCAGAGGCAGGCCGTGCCGGCCGCGATGCAGGCGAAGGGGTTGGCGCCCGACGAGCCGGCGAGACGAACGGTCGAGGTCGAGGCGTTCTGCTCGTGGTCGGCGTGCAGGATGAAGATCCGGTCAAGCGCGCGCGACAGCACCGGGTTGACCTTGTACTCCTCCGCCGGCACGGCAAAGCACATGCGCAGGAAGTTCGAGGAGTAGTCGAGCGAGTTCAGCGGATACACGAAGGGCTGGCCGACCGTGTACTTGTAGGCCATCGCCGCCAGCGTCGGCATCTTCGCGATCATGCGCATCGAGGCGACCATGCGCTGATGCGGGTCCGAGATGTCGGTCGAGTCGTGATAGAAGGCCGACATCGCGCCGATCGAGCCGACCATGACCGCCATCGGATGCGCGTCGCGGCGGAAGCCCTGGAAGAAGCGGGCCATCTGCTCGTGCACCATGGTGTGGCGCGTCACGCGATAGTCGAAATCGGCCTTCTGGGCGGCCGTCGGAAGTTCGCCTTCGAGCAGCAGAAAACACGTCTCGAGGAAGTCGCCATGCTCGGCGAGCTGCTCGATCGGGTAGCCGCGATAGAGCAGCACGCCCTCGTCGCCATCGATATAGGTGATCTGCGACTCGCAGCTCGCCGTCGAGGTGAAGCCGGGATCATAGGTGAACATGCCGGTCTGGGCATAGAGCTTGCCGATGTCGATGACGGACGGGCCGATCGAGCCCGTTTTGATCGCCATATCGACGGTCTTGCCGTCGACCTGAAGCTGGCTGGTGGTTGCGCTCATCGATACCGATCCTTTCAGGCTCGCTGCTGGTCAGTCGTCGTCACGCTCGGTCCGTCCACGGTTGTCCGTGAGGCTTACCCGTCGTCAGAGCGAACCCACATGACAAAGACGTGTCGGTTCCAGAGCGGCCAGGGTGGAAGAGCGGGTCATCCGACTGATTTTCAAGCAATATTCGTGCCCGACCCGGCAGACGCCGGGGTGGCACATGACGCGTCACTAGACCATTTGCACAGCCTGTTCAACCGAGCCAAAAGACGGTCGGTGCTGCGTTCTGTTCACCTCTGGTCGGAGAGCCGAGCAAGCGTCTCCTCGCGGCCGAGAACCGCCATCACGTCGAACAACCCCGGCGACATGGCCCGCCCGGTCAGGGCGGCGCGCAGGGGCTGCGCCGCTTGCCCGAGCTTCAGACCGTTCTCTTCGGCAAAGGCCCGAACCGCCGCCTCGAGAGCCTCGACGGACCAGTCGTTCACGGCCGAAAGCTTGTCCGCCAGACCCGGCAGGCGCTGCTTGCCGGCTTCGTCGAGCAGGGCAGCCGCCTTGGCGTCGAGCTGCAGCGGGCGCGCCGCGTAAAGGTAATAGGCGCTGTCGAGCAGCTCGACGAGCGTCTTGGCCCGCTCCTTCAGGCCGGGCATCGCCGCCAGGAACCGCGCCTCGAGCTCGGGCGACAGCGTGGCCGGCACGCCTCGCGCGGGACCGATCTCGGGTAGGATCACCTTCAGCGCCGCGAGCAGGTCGGAATCATCAGACTGGCGCATATAGAGCCCGTTGAGGCTCTCGAGCTTGGCATAGTCGAAGCGCGAGGGCGAACGGCCGATCGAGGCGAGGTCGAACAGCGCGATCATCTCGTCGGTCGAGAAGATCTCTTGGTCGCCATGGCTCCAGCCGAGCCGCAGCAGATAATTGCGCAGCGCCACCGGCAGATAGCCCATGGCCCGGTAGGCCTCGACGCCGAGTGCGCCATGGCGCTTCGACAGCTTGGCCCCGTCGGGTCCATGGATCAGCGGAATGTGCGACATGCTCGGCACGGTCCAGCCCATCGCCTGGTAGATCTGGGTCTGGCGCGCGGCATTGGTCAGATGGTCGTCGCCGCGGATGACATGGGTGACGCCCATGTCGTGGTCGTCGACCACCACGGCCAGCATATAGGTCGGGTTGCCGTCGGAGCGCAGCAGCACGAGATCGTCGAGATTCTCGTTTTGCCAGACGACGCGGCCCTGGACCTGGTCCTCGACGACGGTCTCGCCGGTCTGCTGGGCGCGCAGGCGGATGACCGGCTTGACGCCCTCGGGAGCCGTCGCCGGGTCGCGATCGCGCCAGCGGCCGTCATACTTCATCGGCTTGCCCGCGGCCTTGGCCTGCTCGCGCATCTCGTCGAGCTCGGCGGGCGTCGCATAGCAGCGATAGGCATGGCCGCTTTCGAGCATCTGATGGGCGACCTCGCGGTGCCGCTCGGCGCGGGCGAACTGGTAGACCGTCTCGCCGTCCCAATCGAGGCCGAGCCAGGCGAGCCCGTCCAGGATCGCGGCGATGGCGGGCTCGGTCGAGCGCTCGCGGTCGGTGTCTTCGATGCGCAGCAGCATCTTGCCACCGTGACGGCGGGCATAGAGCCAGTTGAACAGCGCCGTGCGGGCGCCGCCGATATGCAGGAAGCCGGTGGGCGAGGGCGCAAAGCGCGTGACGACGGCATCGCTCATGAAAGGCTGAGACTCCGGCTGGGCGATTGATGACGGCCCAGATTGAGGCGGGAAGGAAGGTGCTGCGTGCCCAGAATCCGGCTCGCACCGAAGCTGACATGACATCCGGCGCCGCCCCTGTAACATGGCCTTGCCGCCGGCGTTAAGCGCAAGATGCGCAGCGCAGGTCATGCCGACACGGGACGGGAGCGGCCGATGCAGCCGGCGCCGCCAGGGCAGGGGAGGTCGCCGGAGCCGCGCGGCGCGCCGGCTGCCGCCCTGCCATGGCGGTGGCCGGCCCGGCTGGGGGGAACGGCGGGCATCGGCCTGACGCTGTCCACCGGGCGCGAGCGCCTTCTCCAGGCCCTGGCGCGCGAGGCCGAGCGCCGCCGGCTGTTCCTCTGGCTGCCGGTGCTGATGGGGGCCGGCATCCTTCTGTATTTCGCGGCCGACCATGAACCCTCGCTCTGGGCGCCGGTGGCGGGGTTCGTGCTGGCGGTCGGGACTGCCTTCGCCCTGCGCCAGCGGCAGCGAGCGGCCCTGCTTGGCATCGGGCTCGCCGCGATCTTCGCCGGCTTCACGGCGGCTGCCTGGCGCACCGCCACGGTCGCAGCGCCGATGCTCGACCGCCCTCGCATCGGCCAGCTCACCGGCTTCGTCGAATCGGTCGAGGCGCGCGATGCCGGGGCGCGTCTCGTCATCCTGGTGACAGGCCTCGCCGGGCTGGAGCCCGAGCGCTGGCCGAAGCGCGTGCGCGTCAACATCCGCAGCGGCACCGTTTCGCCGGGCGATCACATCGCGGCGGTGGCGCGTCTGTTGCCGCCGCCGGGGCCGGCGCGGCCCGGCGGCTATGATTTCGGCCGCGACGCCTTCTTCCGCGGTCTCGGCGCGGTCGGCAGCATTCCCGGCAAGATCGCGCTGACGGCGCCGCCGCGGCCTGCGCCGGCGGAACTGGCGCTGGCGGCGACCATCGACAGCGCCCGCAACGCCCTGACCCGCCGGATCGCCGAGATCGGCGGCGGCCAGGCCGGCGCGATGGCGGCCGCGCTCGTCACCGGCAAGCGCGGCCTGATCACCGAGACGACCAATGCCGATCTGCGCGCCGCCGGCATCTACCACATCGTCTCGATCTCGGGTCTCCACATGGTGCTGGCGGCCGGCACGATCTTCTGGCTGGTGCGGGCGCTGCTGGCGCTGTCGCAGACGTTGGCCCTGCGTTTCCAGGTCAAGAAGATCGCCGCGCTCGCCGCCATGCTGGGAGCGATCGCCTATTGCGTCTTCTCGGGCGCCGAGGTCGCGACGGTCCGCTCCCTGATCATGACACTGGTCATGCTGGGCGCGATCCTGGTCGACCGTCCGGCGCTGAGCATGCGCAATCTCGCGCTCGCCGCGATCATCGTGCTCCTGCGCGAGCCTGAGGCGCTCCTCGGCCCGAGCTTCCAGATGTCCTTCGGCGCGGTGGCCGCGCTGATCGCCTTCGCCGAGCGCTGGGAGGAGCGCAGCCGGGCGAAGCCGCCCTCGGCGCTGCCCTGGCCGCTGCGCCCGCTCTGGATCGCGGCGAGCGGGATCATCGTCACCACGCTTCTCGCCACCGCCGCGACCGCGCCCTTCGGCGCCTATCATTTCCAGACCTTCAACCCCTTCGGCCTGCTCGGCAACGCGCTGGCGCTGCCCTTCGTCTCGCTCTTCGTCATGCCGGCAGCGGTGTTCGGGGTTCTGGCCTATCCGTTCGGGCTCGATGCCCCGGCCTGGTGGCTGATGGGGCTGGCCTCGGAGGTTGTGCTCAAACTCGCGCATTGGGTCGCAGGAATCGACCATTCGACGCTCGTCATCGCGGCCTTCGGATCCGCCGCGCTGGCCTGGTTTGCTGCCTGCCTGCTCTGGGCGACGCTGTGGACGACGCGGCTGCGCCTTCTCGCCGTCGTGCCGCTGGCGCTGGGCGTCGCGGTCGCGGCCAAGCCGGAACGTCCGGAGATCCTGATCGAGCGCGACGGCTCGGGCATCGCCGTGCGCGGCAAGGACGGGCTCCTGGTGGTGGCGGGCAAGCCGAGCCGCTTCGTCCTGCAGCAATGGCTGAACGCCGATGGCGACGCCCGAAAACCCGACGATGCCGCGCTGCGCCAGGGCGCGGCCTGCGATGCGCGTGGCTGCGTCCTCAGAACGACGGACGGCCGCAGCGTCTCCTATGCGCAGGACCGGCTCGCGATCATCGAGGATTGCCGGCGTGCCGATGTCGTCGTGACGCCGATCCCCTGGACCGCCGCCTGCCGGGCGACCCTGATCGACCGCACGGCGCTGGGGCGCGATGGCGCCACCGCGCTGGTGCGCAGGCTCGGGGGCTGGCGCAGCCTTGCCTCGGAGCAGGCCGGGAGCGACCGGCCCTGGACCCGCCGGAGCGAAGCGTTGTCAGCGGCCCCAACGCGGCCGGCGGCTGTCGCATCACCGCCGCCCGAGGATGGGACCGATCCCGAGCGGCTTCAGTAGCGCCGCATCAGATTGACCAGGCGACCCTGGATCTTGACCCGGTCGGGGCCGAGCACGCGCGTCTCATAGGCGGGGTTGGCCGCCTCCAGTGCGATCGAGGAGCCGCGCTTGCGCAGGCGCTTCAGCGTCGCCTCCTCGTCGTCGATCAGGGCGACGATGATGTCGCCGGTGTTGGCGCTGTCCTGGCGCCGGATCACCACCGTATCGCCGTCGAGAATGCCGGCATCGACCATCGAATCGCCGCGCACTTCGAGCGCGAAATGCTCGCCAGCGCCCAGCATGTCGGCCGGCAGCGCGACGCTGTGGCTACGGCTCTGGATCGCCGAGATCGGCGTTCCCGCCGCAATGCGGCCCATCACCGGGATCGAAATGCTGCCACGCGTGTCGTCAGGCGCGCTTTCCACCGCTCTCGGCCTGGCCGCGGCTGCGTCCTTGCCAAGTCCGCCCTGAACGATCGACGGGTTGAAGCGGCGCGCCGCAGACTGCCCGCCCGCGCCGACGCCGTCAGGCAGCTTGATCACCTCCAGGGCACGGGCGCGGTTGGGCAGGCGGCGGATGAAGCCGCGCTCCTCCAGCGCCATGATCAGCCGGTGGATGCCCGATTTTGACTTCAGATCGAGCGCATCCTTCATCTCGTCGAAGGAAGGGGGGACGCCGCTTTCGCGCAGGCGCTCCTGGATGAAACGAAGCAGTTCGAACTGTTTGCGTGTCAGCATGGTCCCCGCCGGCGCTGTGGAATCTGCCGTAGCCAGCAGATTCGAAACAAATCACGAACACCATACCTGTTCGTGTTGTGTTCTGCAAGCCGACGGCGATGTCGCCGCGGCCTGCATGCGGCGGATTCTAGCGCAACCTTATGAACCGGCACGGATCGCCCTTGCGGGCCGCGGGCGCGAAGACGGGGCGGATCGCGAGCGCCTGCGCGCGCGCCAGCAGGCCGAGCATCGAGGAATCCTGCCGCTCGAACGGCGTTGCCTGCCAGCCTTCTTCGGTCAGGACGAGGTCCGAGCGCAGATAGTCCTCGCGCTCGTCATTATCAGGCATGTCGCGCCCTAGAAATCCAGGTTCGCTGCGGTCGCGCTGCGGCGAGGGGATGCCGAGCAGGGCTTCGATCAGCGGCACGACGAAGAGATGGCCGCAGACGATCGAGGACACCGGGTTGCCCGGCAGCCCGACGGCGACCATCGCGCCCAGCCGCCCCGTCATCATCGGCTTGCCCGGCCGCATCGCGATCTTCCAGAAGCCGAGCGCCATCCCGGCCCGTGTCAGCGCCTCCTGGACGAGGTCGTGCGCGCCGACAGACGCCCCTCCGAGCGTCACCAGCACATCGGCGCCTGCGGCCTGCGCCCGCGCGATCCGCGCGGCGAGATCGGGATGGTTGTCGCGCGCGATGCCTAGATCGAGCGCGGTCGCGCCAGCCTGCTCCACGAGCGCCGCGAGCGAGAAGCTGTTGGAGGCGACGATCTGGTCGGGCCCGACAGTCTCGCCCGGCGAAACCAGTTCGTCGCCCGTGGCAAGGATCGCCACCAGCGGCTTGCGCCGCACCGGCAGCACCGGATGCCCCGCGGCCGCGGCAAGCCCGAGCGCGGCGCTGTCGAGCGTCCGCCCGGCGGGCAGCAGCACGTCGCCCATGCTGAAGTCGAGCCCGGCCTTGCGGATGAATTTGCCCTTCGCCACGCCTTCGCGCACGCGGATTTCAGCCTGGCCGACGCCGTCGGCATTCTCCTGGATCAGGATCGTGTCGGCACCATCGGGGATCGGCGCGCCGGTGAAGATCCGCACTGCCTCGCCGACAGACAGCGCGCCGCCGAAGGAACGCCCCGCCGCCGATTCGCCGATGACCCGCAGCGCCGTGCCGGGCGCCAGGTCGTCGGCCCGCACGGCGTAGCCGTCCATTGCCGAATTGGCGAAGGGCGGTTGCGTCCGCAGCGCCGCGACATCGCGAGCCAGCACGCGCCAGGCGCATTGCGCCAATGGCAGCATCTCGATGGGGGTGGGACCCGGCACGCTGTCGAGCAGCGCCTCGAGCGCGACCGGAACCGGGGTGAGCGCCATCAGACGGGCCCGTCTGTTAGTGTGTCAGCCTCGAACGTGCCGGATTTCCCGCCCGATTTATGGACGAGCCGGATGCCCTCGATCCGCATGCCGCGATCGGCCGCCTTGACCATGTCGTAGACGGTCAGGCAGGCGACGCTGACGGCGGTGAGCGCCTCCATCTCGACGCCGGTCTGGCCCTTAACCTTGACTTCGGCGCGCACCCGGATGCCCGGCAGCGCCTCGTCGATCTCCAGATCGACCGCGATCTTGGTGATCAGCAGCGGGTGGCAGAGCGGGATCAGCTCATGGCTGCGTTTGGCGGCCATGATGCCGGCAAGCCGCGCCGTGCCGAGCACATCGCCCTTCCTGGCATCGCCGGCGCGCACGATCGCCAGCGTCTGCGGCTGCATCACCACGCAGCCCTCGGCGATAGCCATGCGCGAGGTCTCGGCCTTGTCGCCGACATCGACCATATGCGCCTGCCCCTGCGCGTCGAGATGGCTGAGCGCGCTCATGCCGCGACGCCTTCGCCGGACCCGTCGAGCAGATCGCGCGTCGCCTGCGCCACATCGTCCTGGCGCATCAGGCTTTCCCCGACCAGGAAGGTCTCGACGCCGCAGCGCTTCAGCCGCAGCGTGTCGGCATGGCTGAAGATGCCGCTTTCGCCGACGATGATCCGGTCGGCGGGGATGCGCGGCGCCAGCCTCTCCGTCACGGCGAGATCGACATGAAAGCTGCGCAGGTCGCGGTTGTTGATGCCGAGCATCCGGCTCCCCAGCGCCAGCCCGCGCTCCAGTTCGGCCTCGTTGTGGACCTCGACCAGGACGTCCATGCCCAGCTCCTGCGCCGTGGCGTTCAGGCTCGCGGCCGTGGCGTCGTCGACGCCGGCCATGATGATCAGGATGCAGTCGGCGCCCCAGGCCCGGGCTTCGAAGACCTGATAGGGCTCGTAGAGGAAATCCTTGCGCAGCACGGGCAGGCCCGAGGCCTCGCGTGCCTGCATCAGATAGGCCGGCTCGCCCTGGAAGGAGGGGCCGTCGGTGAGGACCGAGAGGCAGGCGGCGCCGCCCTGCGCATAGGACCGGGCCAGGGCCGGCGGATCGAAATCGGCGCGGATCAACCCCTTGGAGGGACTGGCCTTCTTGATCTCCGCGATCAGCGCCGGCTGGCCCTGCGCATGCTTGGCCGCGAGCGCTGCCGCGAAGCCACGCACCGGAACGGCGGCGGCGGCGCGACGCTCGATCTCGGCTTGCGGAACGGCGGCCTTGGCGGCCGCGATCTCCTGGCGCTTATAGGCCTCGATCTTCGCGAGAATGTCGCTCATGGACGCCTCACGCATTCGAGCTGGCGACAAGGGCGGCCAGCGTCGCCCTGGCCTTGCCCGAATCGAGCGCGGCATTCGCTTGGGCGAAGCCATCGCGCAGATCGCCCGCGCGCCCGGCGACGACGAGGGCGGCGGCCGCGTTGAAGGCGGCGATGTCGCGGAAGGCGGTCTTCTCCCCGTCGAGCACCGCGCGCAGCGCCTCGGCATTCTGCGCCGGCTCGCCGCCGCGCAGATCCTCGGGCTTCGCCCGGGCAAGGCCGACATCCTCGGGCGAGATCGTGAAGCTCTCGATCGTGCCGTTGTCGAGCGAAACGACGCGCGTCGGCCCGGTGGTGGTGATCTCGTCAAGCCCGTCGGAGCCATGCACGGCCCAGACGCGCGTCGAGCCGAGGCTCGCCAGCACCTTCACCATCGGCTCCAGCCAGGTCTCGGAGAAGGCGCCGATGAGCTGCTTCTTGACGCCGGCCGGGTTGGAGAGCGGGCCGAGGAGGTTGAAGATGGTGCGCGTGCCGAGTTCGACGCGCACCGGCGCGACATGGCGCATCGAGGCATGGTGCGTCGGCGCGAACATGAAGCCGACGCCGGCCTGCGCGATGCAGCGCTCGGTCGCGGCCGGGTCGAGGCCGACCTTGACGCCGAGCGCCATCAGCACGTCGGCCGTGCCGGTCTTGGAGGAGGCGGCGCGGTTGCCATGCTTGGCGACCGGCACGCCGCAGGCCGCCGTGATGATCGAGGCCAGCGTCGAGACATTGTAGGAGCCCGAGGAATCCCCGCCGGTGCCGACGATGTCGATGGCGTCGGCCGGCGCCTTCACCGTCAGCATTTTGCCGCGCATCGCGCCGACCGCGCCGCTGATCTCCTCAGTGGTCTCGCCGCGCACGCGCAGCGCCATCAGGAAGGCGGCCGCCTGCGCATTGGTGACGCCGCCGGACAGGATGGTGTCGAAGGCGTCGCGGGCTTCGTCGCGCGAGAGCGAGGCACCGGTCGCGACCTTGGCAATGAAGGGCTTGAAATCGTCCATGGGAACTCTGCGGAAAAACGGGCGATCGGGAAGGCGGCTCTGACAGGCCGGCGCTCAGTCGGCCTCGGCCAGGGCGGCGGTGGCGGGCTCGCGCTGCCATCGCTCCGCCAGGTCGAGGAAGTTCCGCAGGATCGTCGCGCCATGCTCCGACGCGATGCTCTCGGGATGAAACTGCACGCCATGGACCGGCAGGCTGCGATGCGACAGCGCCATGATCAGCCCGTCGGCTGTCTCCGCCTCGATCGTCAGCTCGGCCGGGCAGGTCTCGCGGGCGACGACCAGCGAGTGGTAGCGCGTCGCCTGCAGCGGCCCATTGATGCCGCGGAACAGGCCCCGCGCCTTGTGCTCGATCGGGGAAACCTTGCCGTGCATCGGCACGGGCGCCCGCACCACATCGCCGCCGAAGACCTGGCCGATCGTCTGCAGGCCAAGACAGACGCCGAAGATCGGCTTCCTGTCCGCGCCCTCGCGCACGAGATCGAGGCAGATGCCGGCCTCGTTGGGGGTGCAGGGGCCGGGCGAGAGCACGATCGCGTCATGGTCGCCGCCCAGCGCATCCTCGACGCTGAGCGCATCGTTGCGGCGGACATCGACCTGCGCGCCCAGCCCGCCGATCAGATGGACCAGGTTCCAGGTGAAGCTGTCGTAATTGTCGATCAGCAGGATGCGCATCGGCGTGAGACCATGGATTTTGGGCCCCGGTCATGCACGGTCGAAGGCCGGGAGGTCAAGTTTGCGGGGCGCAGCGAATGCAGAACAGGTCTGCGGCATTCTTCTCCCTCCCCCCGCTTGCGGTGGGGAGGGCCGGGGTGGGGGGCAGTGCCGCTCGGCGAGGCGAGCAAGGACAGAGCTTTGGTTTTGCGGCCCCCCATCCCTAACCCTTCCCCACCGCAAGCGGGGGGAAGGGGATGAAGGCCTCAGCCTCTTGCGCCCCGCGGCACGCCAGCGGTGCGCACCGTGCCCTGGCCCGGCGCGGTCTCGATGCCCAGCGTCGGCAAAGCGAGCGTGCGCTGCCCGCGGAAGTCGACATGGCAGACGAGCAGCCCGCGCTCCTCGATATAGGCGATCAATCGTCGCGCCCGGCTCGGCGAATGGCTGCCATAGACCCGCGCGAGTTCGGCGTCGCTGGGGCATGGCGCGCCTTCGAGCGCGGCGCGCGCGATGAACAGGAAGAGCCCGTGCAGATCGTCGGGCAAGGTCAGCGAGGCCTCGACCGCCGCCTGCCAGGCGTCCGAGCCGACGATCTCGTCGCTCGCGCCGGCCTTGGCCACGGCGAGCCGGCGGCGGAATTCGTCCAGGCTCAATTGGGTGCGGCCGAGCCGTCGCATCCGGCAGCGCACGGTGAAATCCTGGTAGAGCACGGCGACCTGGCGCGAGCGCGCCTCGGGGTCGGCCATCAGCTCGCGCAGGATCTCGGCCATGATCGCCTCGCGCTCAGCGGGCTCCATCGGGATTTCGGGCTCGGGCTCCGGGGCCGGAGTCGGGCGGTAGGCTTCGATCTGCCGCATCGTCTCATGCACCGCGGGGCGGGGGCGCGGCGCCGGGCGCGGGATCCGGGCGAGCGGGATCACCTCGTCGGCACCGGCGGTGAAGATCAGCTTGCCGGCCTCCTCGGGCGCCTGCTCGGGCAGCGGCATCAGCCCCGGCGCGCCGCCGCGGTCGACCGAGGTGACGGAGCCGATCCGCAGCGGCAGCGGCCGCTTCGACAGGGCAGGGCCGAGCGCCACGAACTGCCCGCGTTCGAGATCGCGGAACATCTCGGCCTGCTTGCGGTCCATGCCGAGCAGATCGGCGGCGCGCGCCATGTCGATGTCGAGGAAGGTGCGCCCCATCAGGAAGTTGGAAGCCTCCGCCGCGACGTTCTTGGCGAGCTTGGCCAGGCGCTGCGTCGCGATGACGCCGGCCAGCCCGCGCTTGCGGCCGCGGCACATCAGATTGGTCATCGCGCCGAGTGAAAGCCGGCGCGCCTCGTCGGAGGCTTCGCCCGCCATCACCGGGGCGAAGAGCTGAGCCTCGTCGACGACGATCAGCATCGGGAACCAGAGCGAGCGGTCGACGTCGAACAGCCCGCCGAGGAAGGCTGCGACCGCGCGCAGCTGCTCGTCGGCTTCGAGATTTTCGAGATTGAGCACGACCGAGACGCGGTGCTGGCGCACCCGCAGCGCAACGCGCTGCAGCTCCGCCTCGCCGCATTGCGCATCGACGACGACATGACCGAACTGGTCGGCCAGCGAGACGAAGTCGCCCTCCGGGTCGATCACCGCCTGCTGCACCAGCGGCGCGCTCTGTTCGAGCAGGCGGCGCAGCAGATGCGACTTGCCCGAGCCGGAATTGCCTTGGACCAGAAGCCGCGTCGCCAGCAATTCGGCGAGGTCGAGAAGGGCGGGTTGGCCGCCCTGTGCCAGCCCCATGTCGATAGCCGTGGTCACGCGGTCCAACCTGCTCCATGCCTGAACGCTGCCGGCCCGAGACGGGCGCAGGGTTCGCAGCCGGCGCTTCTAGCACGCGTCGCGGCCGCCGCGCGCGCCGGCAGCCCGGCGTCCACAGCAAAGCAGGGCGGCGTTTCAGCGCGGGCAGCGCCGCGCCCGCTCCTCGCGCTGGATGTCGGCGATGGTGCGGCGCTGCGCGGCCGAGAGCGGCACCTCTTCGGCATTGTCATACTGGCAGCCGGCATTGCCGAAGGCGTCGATGCCCCGCCGCGTCCGGAAGCAGTACCCTTGAGCCTTGTAGATCTCGTTGCGCGCATACCAGAGATCGTCGCAGCTCTCGGCAAGGGCCGGGGCGGGTGTCGCGGCGATGCCGATGAACGTTCCCAGCGCCGCCAAGCCCCCCATCAGCGCGTACCGCATGATCCGTCCCTTGCCGTTTCCGATCCGATGCGGCGCAATCTGCGCGAGCCGGGGCTGCCCCGCAAGCCGCCGTCGCGCCGCCGCCGCGGGGCACACGGCGTCGCGCGACGGTCGTCGGGCGGCGATAGCGTCGCATGCGGGAGGACGAGGCGATGCGTGCCTATGGCTATTGCGAACGGATCGGCGACCATCTCTGGGACGAGCCCTGGAACGCCGTCACCAACGGGGCCTTCCTGCTCGCCGCCTTCGCTGCATACCGCCTCTGGCGGCGGGCCGGCGGACACGATCGTCCGGCGCTCATTCTGATCCTGCTCGTCGGCGCGATCGGGATCGGCTCCTTCCTGTTCCACACCAGGCCGCAGCCTTGGACGCTGGCCGCAGACGTGATCCCGATCCAGCTCTTCGCCTTCTCCTATTTCGCCCTGGCGCTGGTCCGCTTCGTCGGTCTCGGGCCGGCCGCGACCGCGCTCGGAACCGCGGCCTTCTTTGTTTTCGCCCTCTCCCTGGGCTGGGGCGCAGCCTCGTTCCTTCCGCCGGGGCTGCGCGGCTCCGCCGGCTATGCGGCCTTCCTGCTCGGGCTGTGGGGTATGGCCGGTGTGCTGTGGCGCCGCGAGGGCAGCCGGGAGACGGCCCGGATCGTCGCACTGGCGGGTCTGGTCTTCGCCCTCTCCCTGACCTTCCGGACGCTCGACGGCCCGCTTTGCGAAAGCTTCCCGCTCGGAACGCACTGGCTCTGGCACCTCCTGAACGCGACCGTACTCCATCTTCTGCTCAGGGCCGCGATTTTGCAGGGGCCGGTCCAGCCTGACGCTGGTAGTCGGCGCGGATCGCCGACGATACGGTGACGGACCCGCCAGCCGCCGCCCACCCCGAAACGGACCAGTCCCCATGACCCGCCGCGCCCGCATCCTCGTGATCAACCCCAACTCGAACGAGGCCGTGACGGAGGGGCTCCGCCAGGCGGTGCTGCCGCTCTCTTATGCCGAAGGGCCCGAGATCGTCTGCGAGACGCTGACCGAGGGGCCCTTCGGCGTCGAGACGCAGGAGCATGTCGATGGCGTCGCGATTCCCCTGCGCCGCAAGATCGAGGCGGCCAACGATGTCGATGCGTTCGTCATCGCCTGCTATTCCGATCCCGGCCTGCATGTCGCCCGCGAGGGCACGACGAGCCCGGTCTTCGGCATCGCCGAGAGCGGCGTCCTGACCGCGCTCGCCCGGGCCGACCGCTTCGGCGTGATCGCGATCAAGTCGCGCTCGATCCCGCGCCATATCCGCTATCTCCGCCAGATGGGGCTGATGGACCGCCTCGCCGGCGAGCGCCCGCTGGAGATGTCGGTCGCCGAGACCGCCTCGGGCGACCGCACGCTGGAGCGCATGATCGCGATTGGTCGCGAATTGAAGGAGATCGACGGCGCCGGCGCCATCGTCATGGGCTGCGCCGGAATGGCCCGCCACCGTCGCCCGCTGGAGCAGGAACTCGGCATCCCCGTCATCGACCCGACCCAGGCGGCGGTGACGATGGCGCTTGGGACGCTGGCGGTGCGGTAGAGCGCGCTCTGCCGCCCACCACCTCATCCCGGCTTGCCCCGGGATCCATCGTCAAGCTCCGGGGCCCTGCGAGATCCCGGGTCAGCGCCGCATGCTCGGATTGTCCGGGATGACGCGGTGGTTCCGTGCCGTCCATGCCTGCTCTAGAAAGTCGCCATGCTGAAGGAGTTCTTCGCCTATTACCGGCCGCACCGGGCGCTGTTCCTGGTCGATTTCGGCTGCGCGGTGCTGTCGGGACTGCTGGAACTCGGCTTCCCCATGGCGGTGAAGGCCTTCGTCGACCTGCTGCTGCCGCGCGGCGACTGGCCGCTGATCATGCTGGCGGGCTTAGCCCTGCTGGTCGTCTACGCCGTCAATTCCGGGCTGATGGCGATCGTCACCTATTGGGGCCACAAGCTCGGCATCAACATCGAGACGGAGATGCGCCGGCGCGCCTTCGACCATCTCCAGAAGCTCTCCTTCCGCTTCTATGACGAGCAGAAGACCGGCCATCTCGTCGCCCGCGTCACCAAGGATCTCGAGGAGATCGGCGAGGTCGCCCATCACGGGCCGGAAGACCTGTTCATCGCGATCATGACCTTCATCGGCGCCTTCCTGCTGATGCTCTATGTGCATCCGCAACTCGCCCTGATCACGGCCCTGATTGTCCCGCTCGCCGGCTTCATCGTGGCGCGCTACGGCGCGCTGATGGCCCAGAACTGGCGCATCCAGTTCGGCCGGGTCGGCGCCTTTAATGCGCGGCTGGAGGAGAACATTGGCGGCATGCGCGTCGTCCAGGCCTTCGCCAACGAGGCCCATGAGCGCGCGCTCTTCGCCGGCGACAACCAGCGCTACCGCACCACCAAGCTCGAAGCCTACCGGATCATGGCCGCCAGCCAGGCCGTCAATTATCTGGGCATGCGCATGGTCCAGCTCGCGGTGATGCTGGCCGGGACCTATTACGTCGTGCAGGGCAGTCTCAGCGTAGGCGGCTTCGTCGGCTTCCTGCTGCTGGTCGGCGTGTTCTATCGCCCCCTCGACAAGATCGCGAGCGTGATTGAGACCTATCCGAAGGGCATCGCCGGCTTCCAGCGCTATCAGGAGCTGCTCGCGACCGAGCCCGACATCGCCGATGCGCCCGACGCGATCGAGGCGCCGTCGCTCAAGGGCGACATCCGCTTCGAGGACGTCGGCTTCGGCTATGCGAAGGAGCGGCCGGTTCTCTCGGGAATCGAACTCTTGGTCGCGGCCGGCGAGACGGTCGCCTTCGTCGGCCCCTCCGGCGCCGGCAAGACGACGCTGCTCTCGCTGCTGCCGCGCTTCTACGAGGTCGATTCCGGTCGCATCACCGTCGACGGCCACGACATCCGCAAGCTGACGCTCGCCTCGCTGCGCCGCCAGATCGGCATCGTCCAGCAGGACGTCTTCCTCTTCGCCGGCACCATCCGCGAGAACATCGCCTATGGCCGCCTCGATGCCAGTGAGGCGGAGATCACCGAGGCCGCCCGCCGCGCGCGGCTCGAGACGATGATCGCCGACCTGCCGGCGGGGCTCGATACGGTGATCGGCGAGCGCGGCGTCAAGCTCTCCGGTGGACAGAAGCAGCGCCTCGCCATCGCCCGCATCTTCCTGAAGAACCCGCCGATCCTGATCCTCGACGAGGCGACCTCGGCGCTCGACACCGAGACGGAAGCCGCGATCCAGCAGTCCCTGACCGAGCTCTCCGAGGGGCGCACCACGCTGGTCATCGCCCATCGCCTCGCCACCATCCGCCATGCCGACCGCATCGTCGTCGTGACGCAGGCTGGCATCGCCGAGCAGGGCCGCCATGACGAGCTGCTGCGGGCCAATGGGCCCTACCGGGCGCTGCACGAGGCGCAGGTCGCGCCGCTGCGGCAGGCGATGGGAACGGCGGCCGAGTGAGGCAGCGGCCATCGTCACGATGGCCGTCATCGAAGCTGACGCACGGAACCTGTCTGGCAAGGTGGGGTTGAGCCAGGACGGAGCGGCCGAGATGGCCAGCCAGGCTCGGGAGACCATCGACATGCTGCGTGCCGGAACTGCCGCCCTGGCGATGTTTGCCCTTCTGATCGGTCCGACCCTCGGTCTGGCGCAGGGCGTCGGAACGCCCGGCACCGGGCCGCTCGTGCCGGGCGGTCCGCGCCAGGGGCTGGGGCCACCCTCGCTCTCGGATTCGGTGCCGGATCTCCGCCTCCGGTCGAGTGGCGGCGGAATCCCGGGCGCCGGCCCGCCGATCGATTATGGAAGGCCTCCATCCTCAGGCGCGAGTGGCTATGGTCTTGAGAGCCGCCCGCGCGTTCAAGCCGTCGGGCGGTTCTGCGAAACCCCGCGCACCACCTGCCGGCTCGGTCGTACGGCCCTGCTCGGCCAGCCCTGCTCCTGCCGCGGCCGCGGACGGGGCGTCGTCGTTCGCTAGCCGAGCGCCGCCTCAGCCTGCGACGGCTCGCAACGCGGCGCGCGGCTGGCTTGGGGCGTGCAGCTGCGCCGCCGGCCGCGAAAAGCTCTGCCGCCCGTTCTTGAAGCCCATGATCGGCTCGGCCAGGCCCGCCAGCGCCTCGGCCTGCGTCGGGGCGTCGAGCACGATCAGGTCGGCCGGGTTGCCGATGGCGATGCCGTAATCCCTGAGGTTCATCAACCGCGCCGGCAGCGCCGTCACGAGGTCGATGCAGGCATCGAAGCCCTCCGGGCCGACCTGCGCGACATTGGCGTAGAAATTCGCCATTCGCAGCAGCGAGGCATCGCCGAAGGGGGTGAACGGGTTGAGGACATTGTTGGTCGCCACCGAGCAGGTCACGCCTTGCGCCAACAGCCGGTGCGCCGGCGTCAGCCCGCGCGGCACGTCATGGGTCGCCTCCCGGCCGAGCAGATAGACGTCGGTCGCGGGCAGGACCGTCACCGCGACGCCCGCTTTCGCCAGCCGCTCGGCGGCTCGCATAAAAGCTTCGGGCGGCAGCGAGGACAGCTTGGTGACATGCCCGATCGCGACGCGCCCGCCATAGCCATGGACGGTCGTCTGGCGGCAGACCTCGTCGAGATGCATCCAGCTCGCATCGAGATCGAAATCCAAATGGAAGTCGAGATCGACATCGAAGCGCGTCGCCAGCGCAAACAGCCGGGCGATCTGCGCGTGCGGGTCGGTGTCGGTATAGGGGCAGCCGCCGAGCGCGTCCGCCCCGTCCTGCAGGGCCCGGACCAGCAGTTCCTCGGTGCCGGGGTCGTTGGTCAGCCCCTCCTGTGGAAAGACGCACAGCGACAGGTCGATCGCCCAGGCATAATCGCGCTTCAGCGCCTTCAGCGCCTCGAAGCTGCGCAGGCCCACGCGCGGATCGACCTCGACATGGCTGCGCATGCGTGTCGTGCCCTTGGCGATCGCCCGCTCCAGAACCTGCGCGCCGCGCTCATAGACATCAGCCGTCGTGAAATCGCGCTTCATCGCCGAGACGGCGGCGATTGCAGCCTTCAGCCCGCCCTGCAGATGCCCGCAGCGCCCGAGCAGGCAGGCCTTGTCGAGATGGACATGGCTGTCGACGAAGCCCGGCAGCACGGCGCGGCCGCCCACCACAACCTCGGGTGCATCCGCCGCGATGACCGGCGCGATGGCGGCGAAGCGCCCCCGCCGGACGCCGATGTCGACGGGCCTCGTCCCGCCGGGAAGAGTCGCCTGCCGGAAGATGAGGTCGAAGGCGCTGTCGTCGGGCATCGGCACGGAGCTGTTGGGTCGGAGATTCAACGGAGACTAAACTGTATGCACTTTACATGCCGGTTGCCGCCTGTGAAGGCGGCGATCGCGCGCAGTAGCCCGGGCGGGGAGGCTGTCAGCCGGCGGCTCGGCATAGGGCGCCAGGATGTCCATGATGTCGCGCCCGCGCGGCCGTGTCTGGGCGACCAATGCGCGGCTCGCCACCGAATCGAGATGGTGGTGCATCAGCGACATCACGGCGTCGGCATCGCCCTTGGCGAGCGCGTCGATCAGCAGCCGGTGCTCGTTGATGGCGCATTCGGAGGAATGCGGGCGGCTGAACAGCGACAGCGTCAGACAGCAGCGATAGGCGATCTCGCTGACATAGCGGATCAGGATCGGGCTCTCCGTCATGCTGGCGAGCAGGATGTGGAACTCGGTCGCGAGGCGGATCGAGATCGCGTCGGGGCCGTTGCGCGCCTCGTCCTCGGCATCGACATGGGCATGGAGCTCGGCGATCTGCGTCTTGGTCAGTCGTCCCGCCAGTTGCCGCACGACCAGCCGCTCGAGCTCGATGCGGATGTCAAAGGCGTCCCGCGCCTCCTGCCAGCTCGGCGTTGCCACCACGGCGATGCGGTTGCGGCGCAGCTCGACCAGCCCCTCGGCGGCGAGCTGACCCAGCGCATGACGCGCGATCGTGCGGCTGACGCCGAAGCGCTCGCCGAGCGCGTCCTCCGGCAGCTTGGCCCCGGGCTCCAGCGCCTGCTCGATGATGGCGCGGCGCAATGCGCGGCAGATCGTCCCGACCCGGTCCGTCGCAGGGCGGCTGCGGTTGTCCTCGCGCGTCATCACCGAAATCCGAATGCGTGAGACCCCGTCTTAGCCCCGAGGCCGGGGTGGCCGCAATCCGCGGCTGCAATCGCCGGGAGGCGAGGGAGGGGCCGTGCCGGGGCGAGGTGGTATGGCATCACTATTGCATGCACTTTGATGATGATGGGCATGCAGTCGAAGGGCCGCTCCCTTGGTTGCGACGCTTATGGCCGCCCGGGCTCCGCCAGTGCCCGCGATCGAGCGGTCGCAGGTCGCAGGTCGCAGGTCGCCGCTATCGTCGGCGAGGGAGCCCATGCGAGACGGTGCCGGAATGCTTGAATCAACGTCTCAGAAAAGGGGAACAAGATGCTGAAAAGACTCTGCCTCGGTGCCGCTGCCGGCCTCGCGTTGGCCGGGCTGGCCTTCACCGGCGCCGTCCAGGCGCAGGAGACCGCGATCCGCTTCACCCTCGGCTGGAAGACGCAAGGCTCGGACGCCGCCTTCTTCGTCGCCCGCGACAAGGGCTACTACAAGGCCGAGGGGCTGAACGTCATCATCGACCAGGGCGAGGGCTCGGGCGCGACCGTCACCCGCATCATGGGCGGCGCCTATGATGCCGGCTTCGGCGACGTCAATGCCATCATCCAGAACGCCGCGACCAAGCCGGGCGAGAACCCGGTCATGGTCTACATGATCTGGAACCGCCCGCCCTTCGCGATCTCCAGCAAGAAGGCGACCGGCATCACCAAACCGAAGGATCTCGAAGGCAGGACGCTGGGCGGCGCCCCCGGCACTCCGACGACCCGCCTGCTCGAGGTCTTCGCCCGCAAGAACGGGCTCGACATGGGCAAGATCAAGCTCACCAGCATGGCGCCCAACCTGCAGGAGCCGCTGCTGATCAAGGGCGACATCGACGGCGCGCTGGTCTTCAACATCACCAGCTATTTCAACCTGCTGCTGAACCGCCAGGACCCGGAGAAGGACTTCAACTGGCTCACCTTCGGCGATTTCGGGCTCGATCTCTATTCCAACGGGCTGATGGTCTCGCAGAAGCTGATCAAGGAGAACCCCAAGGCCGTCGCCGGCCTCGTGCGCGCCACCAACAAGGCGATGCTGGAGATCGCCAAGGACCAGGCCGTCGGCATGAAGGCGGTGATGGCCTATGACGCCCTCGTCAACGAGGCGATCGAGAAGAAGCGCCTGCAATACTCCTTCAGCGAGCTCATCGTCTCGCCGGAGATGAAGGAGATCGGCGTCGGCGACACCAAGGACGCCCGCATGGCCAGCGCCATCGGCATCATCGCCGAAGGCTACCAGCTCGCCCGCACGCCCAAGCCCGAGGAGATCTTCTCCCGCGCCTTCCTGCCGCCCAAGGCCGAGCGCGAGCTGGTCTATACGGCGAATTGATCGCACGGACAGGACACCGGATGGCCCTGCCGATCCGGTGTCCTCTTTGATGATGGCAGTTGATGCCATTTGATGCCATTCTCTTCCGCGGAGGACAGATGATGGCATCGATGAATATCTCTCTGCCCGACCCGATGCGGGACTGGGTCCAGCGTCGCATCGACGACGGTCACTACGCCAGCGCGAGCGATTACGTGCGCGACCTCATCCGCCATGACCAGGAGCAGGCGCGCCAGCTTTCAGTCGAGGATATTCGTCGGTCCATTGCCGAAAGCCGGGAGAGCGCAGCGACCAGTTCCGCCGATGCGGTGTTCGACCGGCTCGAAGCCCGGCTGAAGGCGATGGTCGAGTAGGTGTCCCGGACCTGCCGCTTCGCGCTGTCCGCGGAGAAGGATCTCGAAGAGATCGCGCTGTTCATCGCCTCGGACAGCCCCCGGCGCGCCCTGTCCTTCGTCGCGGAACTGCGGGCCCATTGCACCAGGATCGCCGATCAGCCGGAAGCCTATCCGCTGCGCGAGGAGTACGGCGTGGGCGTCCGGATCACCGTCCATGGCCGCTATCTGATTTTCCATGCGATCCGTGACGACGCTCTCGTCATCGAGCGCATCCTGCATGGCGCACGACATCTGGACTGGGTGCGACTTTAGGCACGGGGTACAGCCGGCTGCCTGGCTTCCCTTTGAGTCAACTCCGACTCGCCTTTCCGCCAGGGCTCGTTCTATAAAAGAACAAATATAGAACATGAGCCCGCATGCAGCCTCGCCCGGACCCCGCTTCCCTGACCGATCTGCGCCGCCATCTCGCCGAGATGGCGCTGCGCGGCGCGCCTGCGGCGGTGGGGCAGGTGAGTTTCGGCGCGCCCGCCCTCGATGCGGCGCTGGGCGGCGGCATCGCCCGCGCGGCCCTGCACGAGGTCTATGCGCCCGCCACGGCCGATCTCGCGGCGGCAACGGGATTCGCCGTCGGCCTCGCCATCCGGGCCGCGGCCGGGCGCCCGATCCTCTGGGTGCGGCAGGATGTCGTCGATGCCGAGACCGGCCGGCTGCATCCGCCGGGGCTGACCGAACTCGGGCTCGATCCCGCCCGCGTCCTGCTGGTGCGGGCGCGCGATGCCGAGGGCGTGCTCCGCGCCGGCGCCGAGGCCGCCCGCTGCCCGGCGCTGGGGGCGGTGCTGATCGAGCCCTGGGGCGCGCCGCGGCGCCTCGATCTGACCGCGAGCCGGCGCCTGGCCCTGGCGGCGGAAGGCTCGGGCGCGACCACGCTTTTGCTGCGCGCCGCCGTGGCGCCGCAGCCGAGCGCGGCCTCGACCCGCTGGCAGGTCGCGTCCCTGCCGTCGCGGGCGCTGGAGGCGAATGCACCGGGAGCGCCCGCCTTCAGCCTCAAATTGCTGCGGCATCGCGGGGGGCTGGGTGAGTCCGAGTGGCGTGTGGAGTGGAGCCGTGACCGACAATCTTTCCAGGAGAGCCCTGTCCAGAGCGACGTCCGAAACCGTCAGGCCGCTGCCGGCCGCGACGAGCCCCTCCGTTCCCCCAGAGCCAGCCCCGATGCCACGCCGCTATCTCGCCCTGTGGTTCCCTTTCCTGCCGACCGACCGGCTGCGGCGGGAGGGCCGGGTCCCGACATCCGGCGTACCGGCTGACGCCCCGCTGGTCGTCTATGCCCATCGCGGCAACGCGCTTCGCCTCGTCGCGGGGGACGACCGGGCTCTGACGCTGGGGCTGGCGCGGGACCTGACCCTGGCCGATGCGCGCGCGCGCATTCCCGGGCTGATCGCGATCGAGGCCGAGCCCGAGGCCGACGAGGCCCTCTTGATGCGGCTCGCCGCCTTCTGCGATCGCTTCACCCCGCTGGTCGCGCTCGATCGCCCCCAGGGCCTGCTGCTCGACATCACCGGCTGCGCCCATCTCTTCGGCGGGGAGGGCGCGCTGCTGGCGACGCTCGGCCGCTGGATGCAGCGCGGCGGCCTCGCGCTCCGCTCGGCCGTCGCGGGCACGCCGGAAGCCGCCCATGCGCTGGCGCGCTTCGGCCGGGGCGCAATCGTGCCGCCCGGGCAGGACGAGGCCTGGCTGCGTCCGCTGCCGGTCGCGGCACTCGAGCTTCCTCCTGAGACCGCGCTCGCCTTGACCCGGGCGGGCCTGAGGACGCTGGCCGATCTCGCCGAGCGCCCCTCCAAGGGGCTGTCGGCCCGCTTCGGCGAGGATCTGGTGACGCGGCTGCGGCGCACGCTCGGCCATGAGGATGCCCGCCTCACGCCGCTGCGCCCGCCGCCGGCCTGCCTGGTCGAGCGCCATTTCGCCGAGCCGATGCTCGATCTCGACGGGCTGCAGGAGGTCGTCGCCCGGCTGATCGCGGAGGCCGCGCGGGTGCTGGAACAGCGCGGCGAGGGCGGGCGCGTCTTCGAACTCGGCTTCCATCGCAGCGACGGGGCGGTGCGGCGGCTGGTGATCGAGACCGGGCGCCCGACGCGCGACGGCAAGGCCATCCTGCGGCTCTGGCGCGAGCGCGTCGAGAGCCTCTCCGACCCGCTCGATCCCGGTTTCGGTTTCGATGCGGTGCGCCTTGCCGTGCCGGTCTGCGAGCCGCTGAGCGAAACCCAGCCGAGCCTCGACCGCCGCGCCGTCGAGGACGAGGCCGTGGCCGATCTCGTCGACCGGCTGGTCGTGCGCTTCGGCCGCGACCGGGTGCTGCGCTTCGTGGCGCAGGACAGCCACCATCCCGTGCGCGCGGCGAAGGCCCGCTCGGCCGCGCTGCCGCCGGCCGGCATCGCCTGGCCGGCCCCCATTCCGCATGAACCGCCGACACGCCCGCTCCAGATCTTCGAGCCGCCCCAGCCGGTGGAGGCCATCGCCGAGGTGCCCGACGGCCCGCCGATCCGCTTCCGCTGGCGCCGGCTCATCCATGATGTCGCCCGCGCCGAGGGCCCGGAGCGGATCGCGCCGGAATGGTGGCGCGACGGCTCCAGCGAGCCGATGCGCGACTATTACCGTGTCGAGGACTCGGCAGGCCGCCGCTTCTGGCTCTTCCGCATCGGCTTCCATGAGCCGGAGCAGGCGCCGCCGCGCTGGTTCCTGCATGGGCTGTTTGCATGAATCAGGTCCTCAGCCCCTTCGCCGAACTCGTTGCCGCGACGAATTTTTCCTTCCTGCGCGGCGCCTCGCCGGGGCCCAATCTGGTGCTCACCGCGCTGCTGCTCGGCCATGCGGGGCTCGGCCTCGCCGACCGCAACACGGTGGCGGGCGTGGTGCGGGCCTGGAGCGCGCTGCGGCAGCTGCGCGAGGACGGGCTGCCCCCGGCCGAGAAGCTGAAGGAGGGCGACAGCCCCGGCGAGCATGTCTGGATCGAAAACCCCGCCTTCGCCGATCTGCCCTTCACCGCGGATCAGTTACGTTCCATGGCAAAGGACTTTCGGCTTGTCCTCGGCAGCCGGCTCGTCTTTGCCGACGGCACGCCCGACATCGTCGTCTACCCCGCCAACCGCAGCGGCTGGGGCAGACTCTGCCGCCTGCTCAGCGAGGGCAACCGGCGCGCCGGCAAGGGCGAGTGCATCCTGAACCTCGACGACCTCCTCAGCGATACCCGCGATCTCCTGCTGATCCTGATGCCGCCGCGCGATCTCGCCGGTCTGCCTGCGCTGCTCGCCCGGCTGGACGAGGCCGCGCCCGGCTCGCTCTGGCTCAGCGCCAGCATGCACCGGCGCGGCGACGACCGCCGCCGGCTGGCGCGGCTGAAGGCGATCGCCGCCGCGACCCGCACCCCGCTGCTGGCGACCAACGACGTGCTCTACGATGCCCCCGAGCAGCGCGACCTGCAGGACGTGCTGACCTGTATCCGCGAGGGCGTCTCGATCGAGCGGGCGGGGCGCCTGCTCGAGGCCAATGCCGAGCGCCATCTCAAGACGCCCCAGGAGATGATCCGGCTCTTCCGCGATGCCCCCGAGGCGATCGCCGAGACGCGCCATCTCCTCGCCCGCATCGACTTCGATCTCGGCCAGCTCGAATACGAATATCCCGACGAGCCCGTCCCGCCCGGCTGGAGCGACCAGGCCTGGCTTGTGGAACTGGTGCGCCGCTGCTGCGTCATCCGCTATCCGAACGGGGTGCCGGAGAAGGTCGAGGCCTTGCTGCGCAAGGAGCTCGATTTGATCGCGGGGCTGAACTACGCCCGCTACTTCCTCACCATCCATCAGATCGTCGAATTCGCCGTCAGCCGCGGCATCCTCTGCCAGGGCCGGGGTTCGGCCGCCAATTCCGCCGTCTGCTATGTGCTCGGCATCACCGCGGTCGACCCCACCGAGAGCGACGTGCTGTTCGAGCGCTTCATCTCGACGCAGCGCCGCGAGCCGCCCGATATCGATGTCGATTTCGAGCATGAGCGGCGCGAGGAGGTGATCCAGTGGATCTATGAGCGCTATGGCCGCCACCGCGCCGGCATCGTCGCAACCGTCATCCGCTACCGCCCGCGCAGCGCCATCCGGGATGTCGGCAAGGCGCTGGGGCTGACCGAGGACGTCACCGCCCGCATCGCCGGCACGCAATGGGGCAGCTGGGGCACGGAGATCGGCGACGACCGCGTCCGCCAGGCCGGGCTCGACCCCGCCAACCCCACGATCCGCCGCGCGGTCGATTTCGCCATCCGCCTGCTCGGCTTCCCGCGCCATCTCTCGCAGCATGTCGGCGGCTTCGTGCTGGCGCGCGGGCGCCTCGACGAGATGGTGCCGGTCGGCAATGCCGCGATGGCGGACCGCACCTTCATCGAATGGGACAAGGACGACATCGACGAACTGCGCCTGATGAAGGTCGATGTGCTCGCGCTGGGCATGCTGACCTGCATCCGCAAGGCCTTCGACCTGCTGCGGCAGCATGAGGGCCTCGAGATGGGGCTAGCCGACATCCCCAGGGACGACGGGCCGACCTACGACATGCTCTGCCGGGGCCAGTCGCTCGGCGTCTTCCAGGTCGAGAGCCGGGCGCAGATGAACATGCTGCCGCGCCTGAAGCCGCGCATCCTCTACGACCTCGTCATCCAGGTCGCGATCGTCCGCCCCGGCCCGATCCAGGGCGACATGGTCCACCCCTATCTGCGGCGCCGCGCCGGGATCGAGCCGGTACATTATCCCGCGCCGGCCCCGGAGCACGGGCCCGCCGACGAGCTCTTCCAGGTGCTGAACAAGACCAAGGGCGTGCCGCTCTTCCAGGAGCAGGCGATGAAGCTCGCCATGGTCGCCGCGAAATTCACAGACAGCGAGGCGAATGGCCTGCGTAAGGCGATGGCGACCTTCCGCAGTGACGGCAGCATCGGCAACTATCAGGACATGATGGTCGAGCGGATGGTGGCGCGCGGCTATGAGCGCGATTTCGCCCAGCGCTGCTTCGACCAGATCAAGGGCTTCGGCAGCTACGGCTTCCCCGAAAGCCACGCCGCCTCCTTCGCCAAGCTGGTCTACATCTCCTCCTGGCTGAAATGCCATCACCCGGCGGCCTTCGCCTGCGCGCTGTTGAACGCGCAGCCCATGGGCTTCTATGCCCCCGCCCAGATCGTGCGCGAGGCGCAGGAGGTCGGCGGCGTCGAGCCACGCGCGATCGATGTGAATTTCAGTTTCTGGGACAATGGGTTGGAGCGTGTCGATCACGTTGAAAAGGGAAGCGCCGTCATCCCGGGCGACCGCAGGGAGACCCGGGATCCATTCCGGAACTTCTCCGATAAAGGCTCCGGAATGGATCCCGGATCTCCGCTTCGCTCCGTCCGGGATGACCGGGGAGGGTCTTCGGAAACTCCCAGCCCTCATCCTGAGGAGCCGCGCAGCGGCGTCTCGAAGGATGGTCCAGATGCCTCGGGAGCCTCTCCGGCCATCCTTCGAGACGCGCCTGCGGCGCTCCTCAGGATGAGGGCTGAGGGGGGCGGGAAGCGACGGAGCCCCTTCGCCCTGCGCCTCGGCTTCCGCCAGATCGACGGATTCCGCGAGGAATGGGGCCTGCGCATCGCGGCGCGGCGGGGCGGGGGCTACGCCGATGTCGAGGAGTTGATGCGCCGGGCCGATCTGCCGGGCCGCGCCATGCGGCTGCTCGCCGATGCCGACGCCTTCCGCTCGCTCGGGCTCGACCGCCGCGAGGCGCTCTGGGCCGTGCGCCGCCTGCCGGACGACGAGGCCCTGCCGCTCTTCGCCGCCGCCCAGGCCCGCGAACTGGGCGAGGAGCCGGCCGTCCCGCTGCCGATCATGCCGCTGCCGCAGCAGATCGTCGCCGACTACCAGACGGTCCGGCTCTCGCTGAAGGGCCACCCGATGGGAATGCTGCGGCCGCTCTTCCGGCGCGACCGCGTGCTGAGCTGCGCCGAGCTCGAAGGCCGCCCCGACGGCAGTTGGGCCGCGACCGCCGGCGTCGTGTTGGTCCGCCAGCGCCCCGGCAATGGCAAGGCGATCTTCATCACGCTGGAGGACGAGACCGGCATCGCCAACATCCTGCTCTGGGCGCGCCTGTTCGAGCGCTTCCGGCGCGAGGTGATGAGCGGGCGCCTGCTGCAGATCGAGGGAAGGGTGCAGAAGAGCCCCGAAGGCGTGGTCCATCTGATGGCCCAGCGCGTCGTCGACCGCACGGCCGATCTCGCGAGCCTGTCCGAGAGCCACAGCGCCACGATCACCCTGACGCGGGCGGACGAGTTCAAGCATCCCCAGGCCCCGCGCGGCCGTCACCCCCGCGACGTTCGGATCCTGCCGAAATCCCGGGATTTCCATTGATTGCCGCAATGGTAGTCAATTCGCCTGTTTCATGAGCAAAATAGGGGCCGCGTATGCGGGCCGTCGCCTCCTGTTCAATCCGGATGCAGGCGCGAGGGGCGCGCTGCCGCCGGCCAAACCGGGGGCGGCCCTCTGGCATGCCCGTTGCTAACCTCGTGCCGCCGCTCGCAGGAGCGCGCGGCCAACCACAGGGGAGAAAAACGTGTCCGTATCCAGCTTCACCCGCTCGGCCCTTCTCGGCCTCGGCCTTTCGACGGCGCTCGTCACCGGCGCGCTCGCCCAGGAGAAGGTCCTGCGCATCGGCATGACGGCAGCGGACATTCCGCGGACCCACGGCCAGCCCGACCAGGGCTTCGAGGGCAACCGCTTCACCGGCATCCCGATGTATGACGCGCTGACCCATTGGGATCTCTCCTCCGCCGAGAAGGCGAGCGTCGTCATCCCCGGCCTGGCCACCGAATGGGCGGTCGACGCCACCGACAAGACGAAGTGGACCTTCAAGCTGCGTCCGGGCGTCAAGTTCCAGGACGGCTCCGATTTCACCGCCGCCGCCGTCGTCTGGAACGTCGACAAGGTCCTCAACAAGGAAGCCGCGCATTTCGCGCCGGACCAGATCGGCGTCACCGTCTCGCGCATGCCGACGCTGCGCAGCGCCCGCGCGATCGACCCGCTCACCGTCGAGCTGACCACGAGCGAGCCCGACGCCTTCCTGCCGATCAACCTGACCAATCTGTTCATGGCGTCCCCGGCGCACTGGGCTGCCAAGCTCGCCGCCGTCCCGGCCTCGGTCACCGATCCGGCCGAGCGCGCCAAGCAGGCCTGGGCGGCCTTCTCGGCCGATCCGTCCGGCACAGGCCCGTTCAAGGGCGTCAGGCTGTCGCCGCGCGAGCGTTTCGAGATGGTCGCCAACAAGGCCTATTGGGACCCCAAGCGCGTGCCGAAGATCGACCGTGTCGTGCTGCTGCCGCTGCCGGAGGCCAATGCCCGCACCGCGGCCCTGCTCTCGGGCCAGGTGGACTGGATCGAGTCGCCTTCGCCGGACGCCGTGCCGCAGATCAAGCAGCGCGGTTTCACCGTCTACACCAACGCCCAGCCGCATGTCTGGCCCTGGCAGCTCTCCTTCGTCGAGGGCTCGCCCTGGGTCGACAAGCGCGTCCGCCACGCCGCCAATCTCTGCATCAACCGCGAGGAGCTGAAGACGCTGCTCGGCGGGCTGATGGAGATCCCGAAGGGCACCGTTCCCCCCGGCCATCCCTGGTGGGGCAACCCCAGCTTCGACATCAAATACGATCTCGCGGCGGCCAAGAAGCTGATGACGGAAGCCGGCTATTCGACCGCCAAGCCGGCGAAGGTGAAGGTGCTGACCTCGGCCTCGGGTTCGGGCCAGATGCAGCCCCTGCCGATGAACGAGTTCATGCAGCAGGCGCTGAAGGAGTGCTTCTTCGACGTCGCGCTCGAGGTCGGCGAATGGAACGCCGTCTTCACCAACTGGCGCGAGGGCGCCAAGCACGCCAACGCCCGCGGCGCCAACGCCACCAACGTCACCTTCGCGGCGATGGACCCGTTCTTCGCCATGGTGCGCTTCACCTCGACCAAGACCTTCCCGCCGGTCTCCAACAACTGGGGCTATTTCGGCAATGACGAGTTCGACAAGCTCATCGCCGACGCCCGCACCAGCTTCGACGGGACGGCGCGCGATGCGGCGCTCGCCAAGCTCCATGCCCGCATCGTCGAGGAAGCGCCCTTCGTCTGGGTGGCCCATGACGTCGGCCCGCGCGCGATGAGCGCCAAGGTCAAGGGCGTCGTCCAGCCGAAGAGCTGGTTCATCGACCTCGCTCCGATGTCGATGGACTGATCGCTTCCGCCCCGCGGCAGCCTGCCTCTGTCGTCATGGTCGGGCTCGTCCCGACCATCCACGGCTTCGTCGTCGGTGACGATGGGCGAGACGTGGAGGCTCGCTACCAGGGCGAGCATGACGTTGGGGAGGGTGCCGCGTGCGGCTGGCACAGCCCTTGCGAAGCCAGCCTGGAACCCATCCAAACCGGAGCCCCCCATGATCCGCAGCGCCCTTGCCCTGACCCTCGCCGCCGGCGTCTCCCTCTTCGCCGCATCGGCGCAAGCCCAGGGCACGCTTCGGATCGGCATGACCGCCTCCGACATCCCGCTGACCACCGGCCAGACCGACCAGGGCGGCGAGGGCATGCGCTTCATGGGCTACACGCTCTATGACGCGCTCATCAACTGGGACCTCAGCAAGGCCGACAAGGCCTCCGACCTGACGCCGGGACTGGCCTCGAGCTGGTCGGTCGATGCAACCGACAAGACCAAATGGACCTTCGTGCTGCGCGAAGGCGTCAAGTTCCATGACGGCTCGGAGTTCACCGCCGATGCCGTGGTCTGGAACCTCGACAAGCTCCTGAAGAACGACTCGCCGCAGTTCGATCAGCGCCAGGCGGCGCAGGGCCGCTCGCGCATTCCCGCCGTCGCCTCCTACAAGGTGATCGACAAGTACAAGGTCGAGATCACCACCAAGGCGCCCGACGCCACGCTGCCCTACCAGATCGCCTGGGTGATGATGTCCTCGCCGGCGCAGTGGGAGAAGCTCGGCAAGAGCTGGGAGGCCTTCGCCAAGACCCCGTCCGGCACCGGCCCGTGGCAGCTCACCGCCTTCCAGCCGCGCGAGCGCGCCGAGCTCTCGCCCTTCCCGGGCTACTGGGACAAGGCCCGCGTGCCCAAGCTCGACAAGATGGTGCTGCTGCCGCTGCCGGAGGCCAATGCGCGCGCCGCGGCGCTGCGGGCCGGGCAGGTGGACTGGATCGAGGCGCCGTCGCCGGATCTGATCCCCTCGCTCAAGACGGCCGGCTTCCAGATCATCACCAACGCCTACCCGCACAACTGGACCTGGCATCTCTCGCGCGCCGAGGGCTCGCCCTGGAACGACATCCGCGTCCGCAAGGCCGCCAACCTCGCCGTCGACCGGCAGGGCCTGAAGGAGCTGCTCGGCGGCCTGATGATCCCGGCCGAGGGTTTCTACCCGCCCGGCCACCAGTGGTTCGGCAACCCGAAGTTCAAGCTCAAGCTCGACCAGGCCGAGGCCAAGAAGCTCCTCGCCGAGGCCGGTTTCTCGCCGGCCAAGCCGGTCCAGACCAAGATCCTGATCGCGCCCTCGGGTTCGGGCCAGATGCAGCCGCTGCCGATGAACGAGTTCGTCCAGCAGAACCTCGCCGAGGTCGGCATCAAGATCGACTTCGAGGTCGTCGAGTGGAACACGCTGATCAACATCTGGCGCGCCGGCGCCAATCATGAATCCTCGCGCAAGGCGACGGGGATGAACTACACCTACTTCATCCAGGACCCCTTCACGGGCCTGGTCCGCCACCTGCAGTGCAATCTGCAGCCGCCGGCCGGCACGAACTGGGGCATGTATTGCGATCCGGAGATGGACAAGCTCTTCGACCAGGTCCGCAACACCTTCGACGCGACGGCGCAGACCGCCGTCCTGCAGAAGATCCACGAGAAATACGTCGACGAGGCCCTGTTCCTGATGGTCACGCACGACGTCAACCCGCGCGCCATGAGCCCCAAGGTCAAGGGCTTCGTCCAGGCGCAGAACTGGTTCCAGGACTTCTCGCCGATCACCATGGCGAAGTGAGGAAAAGAGTGCGCAGGCAACCCGACGCTGTCATTCCGGGGCATCGCGCAGCGATGAACCCGGAACCCACGACCGGGCGAGCCCTGATGGGTTCGCTTGATTCAAACGGGGTGCCCCGCCGTGGATTCCGGGTTCGCGGCTTTGCCGCGCCCCGGAATGACAGGTGAGGATCGCATGCTGAAATACCTCGCCAAGCGCATCCTCTACGTGCTGCCTGTCGCCTTCGGCGTCAGCCTGTTCTGTTTCCTGCTGGTGCATATCGCGCCGGGCGACCCGCTGACCTCGGTGCTGCCGCCCGACGCCTCCCAGGCGATGCAGGACGAGCTGCGCAAGATCTACGGCTTCGACCGGCCGCTGCCGGTGCAGTTCGGCCTCTGGCTGCTGAAGGCGCTGCAGGGCGATCTCGGCACCTCGATCGCGACGGGCCGTCCCGTCGCGGCCGAGGTCTGGCGCGCGGTGGGCAACACGCTGTTGATCGCCGGTCTCGCGACCGTCATCGGTTTCGTCTTCGGCTGCTTCTTCGGTTTCGTCGCTGGCTATTTCCGCGGCTCCTTCCTCGACAAGTTCGCCTCCATGCTGGCGGTGCTCGGCGTCTCCGTGCCGCATTACTGGCTGGGCATGGTGATGGTCATCGTGTTCTCGGTGCAGCTCGGCTGGCTGCCGCCGGGCGGGGCGGGGCCCGGCGGCTCGGCGGCGTGGAAATGGGACTGGGAGCATGTCAGCTACATGATCCTGCCCGCCATCACGATGTCGGTGATCCCGATGGGCATCATCGCGCGCACCGTGCGGGCGCTGGTCGCCGACATCCTCAACCAGGAATTCGTGCCGGCGCTGCGGGCCAAGGGGCTGATGGATTTCGGTGTCTTCCGCCATGTCGTGAAGAACGCGGCGCCGACCGCGCTGGCCGTGATGGGCCTGCAGCTCGGTTATCTGCTGGGGGGATCGATCCTGATCGAGACCGTCTTCTCCTGGCCCGGCACCGGCTTCCTGCTCGGCAACGCCATCTTCCAGCGCGACCTGCCGTTGCTCCAGGGCACCATCCTCGTGCTCGCCATGTTCTTCGTCGGGCTGAACGTCCTCGTCGATATCCTGCAGGGTCTGCTCGACCCGCGCGTCCGGAGGCGCTGAGATGTCCGCCATTGCGCAAGGCAAGGCCGCCGTCATCGTGCCGCCCCTGGCGAAGTCGCCCGGCTACTGGTCCGGCGTCTGGCGCCGCTTCAAGACCGACAAGGTCGCGGTCTGCGCCGGCCTCGTCGTGCTCGCGATCATCCTGATGGCGATTTTCGCCGATTACATCGCGCCGGCCGACCCGACCCGGTCCTCGATGCTGCGCCGCCTGCGGCCGATCGGGACGCCGGGCTATCCTCTCGGCGCCGACGAACTCGGCCGCGACATGCTCTCCCGCCTGATCCACGGCGCCAGGCTGTCGCTGTTCATGGGTGTGGTGCCGGTCTTCATCGCCTTCATCATCGGCTCGGTCATCGGGGTCGCCGCGGGCTTCTTCGGTGGGAAGTTCAACACCATCACCATGCGCACGGTCGATGTGTTCTACGCCTTCCCCTCCGTGCTGCTGGCGATCGCGCTCTCGGGTGCGCTGGGCGCCGGCATCACGAATTCGCTGCTGTCACTGACCATCGTCTTCATCCCGCCGATCGCGCGCATCGCCGAGAGCGTCACCACGCAGGTTCGCTCGATGGACTATGTCGAGGCGGCGCGTGCCAGCGGCGCCAACGCGATCACGATCATCCGCGTCCATGTGCTCGGCAATGTGCTGGGCCCCATCTTCGTCTATGCGACGAGCCTGATCTCGGTCTCGATGATCCTGGCCTCGGGCCTGTCCTTCCTCGGTCTGGGCACCAAGCCACCGACGCCGGAATGGGGGCTGATGCTGAACACGCTGCGCACCGCGATCTATGTGCAGCCCTGGGTGGCGGCGCTGCCCGGAGCGGCGATCTTCATCACCTCGATCTCGTTCAACCTGCTTTCCGACGGTCTGCGCTCGGCGATGGACGTGAAGGGCTGACCATGGCGCATGATAAGGTCGACGCGACCCATCACCAGACCCATCCCGACCGTGGCGGCGCGGGCACCCCGCTGCTGCAGGCGAAGACCCTGACCAAGCATTTCCCGCTCGGTGGCGGCGCCGTTGTGCGCGCCGTCGACGGCGTCGACTTCGCCGTGATGAAGGGCGAGACGCTCGGCGTCGTCGGCGAATCCGGCTGCGGCAAGTCGACCACGGCGCGCGTCGTCATGCAGCTCATCCCGCAGGACAAGGGCGAGATGCTGTTCGACGGCGAGATCGTCGGCGGCCAGGCCCTGACGCTCAAGGAATATCGTCGCCAGGCGCAGATGGTCTTCCAGGACTCTTACGCCTCGCTCAACCCCCGCCTGACCGTCGAGGACTCGATCGCCTTCGGGCCGACGGTCCACGGCGTCTCCAAGGCGAACGCCATCCTCAAGGCCCGCGACCTGCTGGAGCGTGTCGGGCTCGACCCCGCCCGCTTCGCCGCGCGCTATCCGCACGAGCTCTCCGGCGGCCAGCGCCAGCGCGTCAACATCGCCCGCGCGCTCGCGCTCGGCCCGCGGCTGGTCATCCTCGACGAGGCGGTCTCCGCGCTCGACAAATCGGTCGAGGCGCAGGTGCTCAACCTGCTCGCCGATCTGCGCGAGGAATTCGGCCTGACCTATATCTTCATCAGCCATGACCTCAACGTCGTCCGCTTCATCAGCGACCGCGTCATGGTGATGTATCTCGGTGAGGTCGTGGAGATCGGCCCGGTCGAGGAGCTCTATGGCGATCCGCGCCACCCCTACACGCGCGCGCTGCTCTCGGCGATGCCCTCGATGGATCCCGACAACCGGACCATGGAAGCCCCGCTCGCCGGCGATCCGCCCAACCCGATCAACCCGCCCGAAGGCTGCCGCTTCCATCCGCGCTGCCCCCAAGCCCAGACCGTCTGCGCCAAGGTGAAGCCGGTCCTGGCGACGGTCGGCGAGGGCGCCCGCCAGGTCGCCTGCCACATGCAGGTGCCCGGCTCCGGCCACAGCCACGCGCCAGCCCTGGAGGTCGCGGCATGAGTACGGGCAAGAACACGGGAACGAGCACGCCTCTCGTCGAGATCGAGAACCTGACGGTGCGCTTCCGCGGCGTCCAGACGGTCCACGCCGTCAACGGTGTCTCGCTGACCCTGGAGCCGGGCCAGGTGCTCGGCATCCTCGGCGAATCCGGCTCCGGCAAGAGCGTGACGCTGAAGACGCTGCTGCGCCTCCTGCCCGAAAGCCGCACCGACATCGGCGGCGGCGTCCGGGTCGACGGCCGCGACGTGCTCGCCCTGAACCCGCAGGATCTGGCGGATTACCGCGGTGCCGTCACCTCGATGATCTTCCAGGATCCCGCGCTCGCGCTCGATCCCGTCTACACCGTCGGCCAGCAGATCGCCGAGGCGATCATCCGGCACGAGAGCATCTCGGCGAAGGCGGCGATGGCGCGCGCGCTCGAACTGTTGGAGCTGGTGCGCATCCCGTCGCCGGAGCGCCGGCTAAAGGCCTATCCGCACGAGATGTCGGGCGGCATGCGCCAGCGCGCCATGATCGCGCTGGCGCTCGCGGCCCGTCCGAAACTCCTGCTCGCCGACGAGCCGACGACCGCGCTCGACGCCACCGTCCAGATCCAGATCCTGCTGCTGCTGCGCCAGCTCCAGCGCGACCTCGGCATGGGCATGCTCTTCGTCACCCACGACATCGGCGTGGCGGTCGAAGTCTCGGACCGGCTGGCGGTGATGTATGCCGGCCAGATCGTCGAGACCGGAACGGTGCGCGAGCTCATCCGCGATCCCCAGCACCCCTATACGCGCGGTCTTCTTGCCGCGAACCTGCACGGCGCGAAGAAGGGCGAGCGGCTGGAGGCCATTCCCGGCGCGCCGCCGGCGCTGACCGAGCCGCCCTCGGCCTGCTCCTTCGCGCCCCGCTGCAAGCACGCGCAGGATCGCTGCCGAGCGGCGCTGCCGCCGGTCGTCCAGCTCGGCGAGGGCCGGGTGGTGCGCTGCATCCTGGCGGAACAGGCGCTGACCGCGGCGGCTTGAGCACGCCGCCCATTCCGCGCCGGCCATTTCCTCACAGGCCTCGACCCGCTATCAGCAGGGCCGCAACGCGCCGCGACCTGCCGCGCCAACACGACGGAGCTGACCCATGGATCTCGGCCTTCACGACAAGCGCGCGCTGGTGCTGGGCGCGAGCCGGGGGCTGGGCGCCGCCATCGCCCGCACGCTCGCCAGCGAAGGCGCCTCGGTCATCGCCGCCGCCCGCAATGTCGCCGCAACCGATGCCTGGGTCAACGAATGCCCCGAGGAGGTGCGCAGCCGCATCTTCGCCGCCAGCCTCGATCTGTCGGATCTCGCCTCCGTCGATTCGCTCGTCGGCGTGCTCAAGGATGCCGGCGGCATCGACATCCTGATCGGCAACTCCGGCGGTCCGCCCCCGGCCGAGGCCCGCGAGGCCGGCCGCGACGATTGGCTCAAGCATTTCGAGGCGATGGCCGCCAATCTCTTCCATCTGGCGCAGGGCATGCTGCCGGGCATGGTCGAGCGCGGCTACGGCCGCATCATCACCATCGCCTCCTCGGGCGTCGAGCAGCCGATCCCGCGGCTCGCGCTGTCGAACGGCATCCGCGCGGCGGTCGTCGGCTGGTCGAAGACGCTGGCCGCGGAGGTCGCCTCGCAGGGCGTGACGGTCAACGTCGTGCTGCCGGGCCGCATCCACACCGAGCGCGTCGATCAGCTCGACCAAGCCGCGGCCGATCGCACCGGCACCACGCCCGACCAGGCTGCCAAGGCCTCGCGCGCCACCATTCCCGCCGGCCGCTATGGCACGCCGCAGGAGTTCGCCGATGTCGTCGCCTTCCTCGCCAGCGAGCGGGCGAGCTATGTCACCGGCGCCAAGATCCGCATCGACGGCGGCGCGACACGCAGCATCTGAGGCCGCTGCTCGAGAGCATGAGAGGCGCCGGCCTGCCTTCGGGCGACCGGCGTCATCGTCGCGGGCTGGCTCAGGCCGCCTGCGAATAGGTGGTGCCGGACGCGTTCGCCGCGCCGAGCTGGTAGGTGCTGCCATAGGCCTGCGAGGCGCTGCTCGGCGGCGGGCCGGGCGGCGGGCCCGACGGGCGGCCGCGCTGTTCGAGCGCCGCCTGGAATTCGCTCTGCTCGTGCTTCGAGATCGATCCGTCCGAACTTGTGTCGATCGCGTCGAACAGCTTGCTCAGCAGGTCACTCGACGAACTCGTGCCGGACGAGAAGGCGGACAGGAATTCGTCCTTGGCAACGCTGCCGTCGGAGTTGGCGTCGAGCTGGGCGAAGATGTCGGTCTCCTCCTCGCTCTCGTCGCTGCTGCTCTCGCTCTGCCCGCCGGCCTGAAGACCGAACAGGAAGGACTGGAGCTGCTGCTGGGCCTGCTCGGCCTTGGTCTTGAAGGCGTCCTGCTCCTCCTTGGTGACCGACCCGTTGCTGTCGCTGTCGATCGCCTTGAAGAGCTCTTCGCTCTTGCTACTGTTGGCGCCCTTCGGGCCCCCGGCCTTGAATTCCTCGATGCTCAACCCGCCGCTGCTGTCGGTATCGACCGACTCGAAGCTCGGGGGTTTCTGTGGTGGCGGACGAAACCCGCCGCTGACGCCACTGATGCTGGACATGAATGGACTCCATCGCGTCACCGCCGGATGGCGGCGCCTGCGATTGTCCGGCCGGAGCCCATTGCAGAAGCCTAAGCAGCAGGGGGCTTCCCTTTGGCAATTAGTAAGTCCGTGTTTCGAAGGCCCTGTTTGGCAACAGATGGAAACACAATTGCCCGCGGCGCTCAGGCGATGACGGCGGTCGCCTCGATCTCGACCAGTGCCTCGGGCTCGACGAGCGAGACCACCTGCACCACCGCCATCGCCGGGAAGTGCCGGCCCAGCACGGCGCGATAGACCGGCCCGAGTTCCTTGAGGCTGGCGCGATAGGCCTCGATGTCGGTGACGTACCAGGTCATTCGCACGATATCCTCGATGCGCCCACCGCCGGCCTCGACCACGGCCTTGATGTTGAGGAACGTCCGCTCGAGCTGCGGCAGGAATCCTTGGGCGAAGACGCCGTTCTCGTCCCAGCCGACGAGCCCGCCGGTGACCAGCACGCGGCCTTCCGCGACCATGCCGTTGGCATAGCCGCGCGGCAGCGGCCAGCCTTCCGGCAGGATGGCGCGGGACAGGGTTTCACTCGACATGGGCGTCGCCTCGGTTCGGGGCCGTTCCGGCTCGTCTGTGGGGGTGGTTCAGGCCTCGCCCTGTGCCATCTGGCGCAGCGCAAAGCGCTGCAGCTTGCCGCTGGCGGTCTTGGGCAGGGCCGTGACGAAGTCGATGGCGCGGGGATATTTGTAGGGCGCGATAGCGGCCTTCACATGGTCCTGCAAGGTCTTGAGCATCGCCGCATCGCCGGCGACGCCCTCGCGCAGCACGACATAGGCCTTCACGATGTGGCCGCGCTCGGGGCAGGGCGCGCCGACCACACCGCATTCCATCACATCAGGATGGGCGAGCAGGCAGGCCTCCACCTCGGGGCCGGCGATGTTGTAGCCCGACGAGACGATCATGTCGTCGGAACGCGCCTGGTACCAGAAATAGCCGTCTGCATCGCGGATATAGGTGTCGCCGGTGACGTTCCAGCCGTTCTGGGCGTAAGCCTTCTGGCGCGCATCGGCGAGATAGCGGCAGCCGATCGGCCCGCGCACGGCCAGCCGGCCCGGCGTGCCGTCAGGCACGTCGCGGCCGTCGGAATCGATGATCTTCGCCTCATAGCCCGGCACCGGGATGCCGGTCGAACCCGGGCGGATCGCCTCCAGCGGCGCCGCGATGAAGATGTGCAGCATCTCGGTTGCGCCGATGCCATCCATCAGCATTAGGCCGGTCTTGGCCTGCCAGGCGTCGAAGACGGGCTTGGGCAGGGTTTCGCCGGCGGAGACGCAGATCCGCAGCGAGGAGATGTCGCGCCCGTCGAGCTTGTCGAGCACGGCACGGTACGCTGTCGGTGCAGTGAAGATCACGCTCGCCTTGTGCCGCTCGATCGCATCGAGCAGATCCGCCGGCGCCGTCCTGTCCGGCAGCACGGCCGCCGCACCGATCCGAAACGGGAACAGCACGATGCCGCCGAGCCCGAAGGTGAAGGCGAGCGGCGCCGAACCGATGAAGCGGTCCTCCGGCGAGGCCTTCAGCACCTTGGCGGCATAGGTGTCGCAGATCACCAGCAGGTCGCGCTGGAAATGCATCGTGCCCTTGGGCTCGCCGGTGGTGCCGGAGGTGAAGCCGATCAGGCAGACATCGTCGCTAGCGGTGTCGACCGCCTCGAAGCGGTCGTATCCGGGCTGCGCCATCAGCGTCTCGAGCTCGCAGCCCTCCGCGCCGAAGGCGACGATGCGCGCGAGCTCCGGCACCTGGCGCTGGGCGCCCTCCAGCTCGGCCATCAGGCGGTGGTCGCACAGCGCCAGCGCGATCTTGGCCTTGCGCAGCGGATAGACCAGCTCGCCCACCCGCAGCATCGGCATGGTCGCGACCACGACGCCACCGGCCTTGATCACGGCGAGATAGGCCGCGACCATCATCGGCGTGTTGGCCGCGCGCAGCAGCACGCGATGGCCGGGGATCATTCCCAGATCCCGCGTCAGCACATTGGCGATGCGGTCGATCCGCTCCGCGAGGTCGCGATAGCTCCAGGTGACATGGTCGCCGATGATCGCGGGCCGGTCGCCGCGGCCCTGCGCGACATGCTCGTCAACCAGAACGCTCACGGCGTTCAGCCGCTCCGGATAGCTCAGCCCGGCCCCGTCAAGGTCGATCGCCGGCCATTGTTCCAGCGGTGGCAGGTTGTCCCGCGGAAAACTGTCGACATGGCCGGAGCGCAGGAAAGTCATGGCCGTCACCCTCGTCTTATTGGCTCTTGGCCTTGAGGAGGTCGCGCGCGATCACGACCTTCTGGACCTCGCTGGCGCCTTCGTAGATCCGAAGCGCCCGGATCTCCCGGTACAGTTCCTCCACCTTGACGCCCTTGGTGACGCCGAGGCCGCCATGAATCTGGACGGCCCGGTCGATCACGGCCTGAGCGTTCTCTGTCGCGACGAGTTTGGCGAGCGCGGCCTCGCGGGTGACGCGCGCCGCGCCGCGGTCCTTGGTCCAGGCGGCGCGGTAGACCAGCAGGGCGGCGGCATCGACCTCGGCCGCGCTGTCGGCGATGGCCGCCTGGCTGAGCTGGAGATCGCCCAGCGTCCCCCCGAAGAGCTTGCGCGCATTGGCGTGAGAGATCGTCTCGTGCAGCGCCCGCCGCGCGAAGCCGAGCGCCGCGGCGCCGACTGTCGAGCGGAAGATGTCGAGCGTTGCCATCGCCACCTTGAAGCCGTCGCCGGGGCCGCCGATCCGGTTCTCGACCGGCACGCGGCAGGCATCAAAACGCAGCGTCGCCAGCGGATGGGGCGCGATCACCTCGATCCGCTCGGTCACGCTCAGGCCCGGATTGTCCGCCTCGACCAGGAAGGCGGAAAGCCCGCGTGCGCCCGGCGCCTCGCCCGTGCGGGCGAAGACGACGTAGTGGTCGGCGATGCCGCCATTGGAAATCCAGCTCTTCTCGCCGTCGATCCGGACATGGCCGTTGCCGTCGGGCGTGGCGGTGGTCGCCATCGCGGCGACGTCGGAGCCCGCTTCCTTCTCCGAGAGCGCGAAGGCCGCGATCCGGGCCCCCTCACAGACGCCGGGCAGGATGCGCTGCTTCATGGCCTCCGAGCCCGCGACCGTGATCGCCCCGGTGCCGAGTCCCTGCATCGCGAAGGAAAAATCCGCCAGCCCGTCGCGCGCCGCCAGGATCTCGCGGGCGAGGCAGAGCGTGCGCACGTCGAGCGTCGGGTTCAGCCCGCCATAGGCCTCCGGCACAACCGCTCGGAGAAAGCCGCCCTCGCCGAGAGCCGTGACACGCGCCCGGCAGGCAGCGTCGACGTCGTCATGCGGCAGGCCGGGCAGGGTGGCGTCGGCCCAGGCCGAAAGCTCAGCGGCGAAGCGGCGATGCCGGTCCTCGAAGAAGGGCCAGTCGAGCGTGTCGCCGAGGATGCCCTGGAGATGACTGCCGTCTAGGTTTGTCGCAGCCATCTCAGTTGCCCTCGAAGACCGGCTTCTGCTTGTTGGCGAAGGCATGATAGGCGCGGGCGAAATCCTCTGTCTGCATGCACAGCGCCTGCGCCACGGCTTCCGCTTCGATCGCGCTTTCGACCGACATCGCCCATTCCATCTCGAGCATGCGCTTGGTCATCGCGTTGGCGAAAGTCGGTCCATCCGCGAGTTCGGCGGCCAGCGCCTGCGCCTCGGCGAGAACCGCCTCCTTCGCGACGAGCCGGTTGAGGAAGCCCCAGCGCTCGGCCTCTTCGCCGCGCAGGGTCCGGCCGGTGTAGAGCAGCTCCGTCGCGCGGCCCTGGCCGATGATCCGGGGCAGCATCGCGCAGGCACCCATGTCGCAGCCGGCGAGCCCGACGCGGTTGAACAGGAAGGCGATCTTGGTCTCAGGCGTGCCTAGCCGCATGTCGGATGCCATAGCGATGATCGCGCCGGCCCCGGCGCAGACGCCGTCGATGGCGGCGATCACCGGCTGCGGGCAGGCGCGGATCGCCTTGACCAAATCGCCCGTCATCCGGGTGAACTTCAGCAGCTCCTTGGTCTCCATCGCGACCAGCGGGCCGATGATCTCGAAGACGTCGCCGCCGGAGGAGAAATTGCCGCCCGCGCCCGTCACCACGATCGCCTTGACGTCCTCCTCCTTCTGCGCGGCGAGGAAGAAATCGGTGAGTTCGCGGTAGCTTGCGAAGGTCAGCGGATTCTTTTTCTCAGGCCGGTTCAGCGTCACCGTCGCGACCTTGCCGGCCACCGAGAGCGAAAAATGCTGCGGCTGGAAGGCCGAGAGCGGCAGGGTCGTGGCGTTGGCCAGCATGGTCACGAGGCATCTCCCTGGCCGGAATCGTCCGGCTTGCTGGAATCCTGCGCGCGGGCCGCGATCGCGCGGTGCAGCGAGGTCTTGGTCTGCCCGAGCAGGCGGAAGAGCTGCGTCCGCTCCGGCTGGTCCAGCCCCGCGAAGAGCTCGGCGATCCAGCCCTCATGTCGTTCGGCCATCGCCTTGAAGGCCTTGCGGCCCTGCGCCGTCAGCGTCAGCACCTGCACGCGCCGGTCCTGCGTGGCGGCGCGCTTGTCGACGAGCCCGTCCGCCAGAAGCCCGGCGACGACCGCGGTGACGTTGCCGTTCGAAACCATCAGGCGCTGCGAGACCTCGCCGACGGTCATGCCGGTGCTCGACTTGTCGAGCTGCGCCATCAGATCGAAGCGCGGCAGCGTCGTCTTGAACTCCTCGCGCAGCCGGTTGCGGATCTCCGTCTCGATCAGCGTCGAGCAGGTCAGCAGCCGCAGCCAGAGCCGCAACTCGTCCTTGTGGTCGCCGGGGCGCTCGCTCGCCTTGGTCTCGCGGTCGAGCATCAGGCCCGGCAGGATGCTCTCCATCGCCTAGAACTCCCCGCCATTGATCGTCAGGGACTGGCCGGTGACCGAGCCGCTGGCCGGCCCGCAGAGATAGAGCACGGCCTGCGCAATCTCGTCGGGCGCAATCAGCCGCCCTTGCGGATTGGCCTTGACCATGTCCGCCAGCGCCTGCTCGCGGCTGACACCGGTCTTGGTGACGATGGCGTCGAGCCCGCTCGCCACCATGTCCGTGTCGGCATAGCCCGGGCTCACCGCGTTGACGGTCACGCCACTGCGCGCCGTCTCCAGCGCCAGCGACTTCACCAGCCCGATCACCGCATGCTTGGCCGCGACATAGGCCGAGACATAAGCATATCCGCGATGGCCGGCGGTCGAGCCGATCGCGATGAGGCGCCCGTGCCCGCGCTCGACCATGCCAGGCAGGGTGCCGTGGAACAGATTTACCGTGCCGATCAGGTTGATCTCGGTCATCCGGCGGAAGCGCTCGGCCGGGCTGCGCAGGAAGGGGCCGGTCTCGACGGCACCCGCATTGGCGACGGCGATGTCGATCGGCTGATCGGCGGACAGCCGCGCCAGCGCCTGCACCATCGCGGCCGCATCGGTGACGTCGCAGGCGGCCCGGGCGTCGGCGTCGCCCGCCGCACAGGCCGCGGCCAGCGCCTCTGCGTCGCGGCCGATGATGGAGACGCGGGCGCCCTCGCGGCGCAAGCGAGCGGCGACGGCACGGCCGATCCCGCGCCCGCCACCCGTCACCACCGCGTGCCGCCCTGAAAGGAGCATCCGATCCGCCTCCCGATGCGACAATGTATTTTAGGTCTAAAGCATTTTGCAAGCGGCTGAGGCGGGTAGGGCGAATGTTCTCTGCAGAGCTCGAAAACGACCATCAGCATGCATGTTGCTGGTTCGCAGCCTGCGTCGTTTGATCTCGGTCAAGGCGACGATTCGATCGCTTGAGTGAAAATTATTTTAGGCCTAAAATAATTTTGCAGTCGGTTCGGGGAGAGGGGCTTCAGATGCGTATCGCGGTGGTCGGCGGCGGGCCTGCGGGGCTCTACTTCGCGCTCCTGATGAAGCGGGACTGGCCGGATCTCGACATCACGGTCTTCGAGCGCAACCAGCCCGACGACACCTTCGGCTTCGGCGTCGTCTTCTCCGACCAGACGCTCGACATCTTCAAGGCCGCCGACGAGGCGAGCTATGCCGCGATCCGCGACAATTTCGCATATTGGGACGACATCGAGGTCCATTTCAAGGACAGCGTCCACCGCGTCTCCGGCAACGGCTTCTGCGGCTGCTCGCGCCGCTCGCTCCTGCTGCTCGTTCAGGCCCGGGCCCGCGAACTGGGGGTCGAGCTGCGCTTCGGCGAAGAGGCCGCCGACATCGAGACGCTCAAGGCGGACTACGATCTCGTCGTCGGCTGCGACGGCATCAACAGCCGCATCCGCGAGGGCTGGCGCGACCGTTTCCAGCCGGAGGTCGATCTGCGGCCGAACCACTTCACCTGGATGGGCTCGACGCGGCCCTTCGACGCCTTCACCTTCTTCTTCAAGGAAACGGAGCACGGCGTCTTCATCGCCCATTGCTACCAGTACGAGGCCGGCCGCTCGACCTGGGTGCTGGAGACCGACCCCGAGACCTTTGAGAAAGCCGGCCTCGGCGCGATGGACGAAGCGGCCTCCGCCGTCTTCCTCGAAGGCGTCTTCGCCGAGGAGCTTCAGGGCCACCGGCTGATCACCAACCGCTCGCTCTGGCGCAACTTCCCGATGATCCGCTGCCGCAACTGGGTGGTCGAGAACGTCGTCCTGCTCGGCGATGCCAAGGCGACCGCGCATTTCTCGATCGGCTCGGGCACCAAGCTCGCGATGGAGGATGCGATCGGCCTGCACAAGGCCTTCCACAAGGCCCGCCTCCAGGTCGCCGACGCGCTCGCCTTGTTCGAGCGCAGCCGCCGCGAGGAGGTCGAGAAGACCCAGCATGCGGCGGATGTGTCGCTGGTCTGGTTCGAGCAGCTCGGACGTTTCTGGGATTTCGATCCGCTGCGCTTCGCCTTCGGGCTGATGACCCGCTCCAAGGCGATCACCTATGACAACCTCGCCTTGCGCGCGCCCGACATGGTCGCGGCCGTCGACGAGATGGTCGCGGGCGAACTCGGCCCGATCGCCCGCCGCCGCAAGGATGGCAGCGCTGTGCCACCGGCCTTCCAGCCGCTGAAGCTGCGCGATCTCACGCTGGAAAACCGCCTCGTTCTGGCGCCGATGTGCCAGTACTCGGCTGATGACGGCGTGCCGGGCGACTGGCACCTGATGCATTACGGCTCGCGCGCCATCGGCGGGCCCGGCCTGATCTTCACCGAGATGACCTGCGTCTCGGCGGACGCCCGCATTACGCCCGGCTGCGCCGGTCTCTACACCGATGCGCAGGAAGTCGCCTGGACCCGCATCGTCGACTTCGTCCATGCCAACTCCGCCGCCAAGCTCTGCCTCCAGCTCGGCCATGCCGGGCGAAAAGGGGCGACCAAGCTGATGTGGGAGGGCATGGACCGCCCACTCGCGGAGGGCGCCTGGCCGATCCTCTCGGCCTCACCGCTACCCTATTATCCCGAGAGCCAGGTGCCCCGCGAAATGACCCGGGCTGATATGGACCGGGTCACGGCCGAGTTCGTTGCGGCGGCCGAACGGGGCGCGCGCGCCGGCTTCGACATGCTCGAACTCCACTGCGCCCATGGCTATCTGCTGGCGAGTTTTCTCTCGCCCCTGACCAACCGCCGCGGCGACGTCTATGGCGGCAGCATCGAAAACCGCCTGCGCTATCCGCTCGAGGTGTTCCGGGCGCTGCGCGCGATCTGGCCGCGCGAGAAGCCGATGTCGGTGCGCATCTCCGCGACCGACTGGGCGCAAGGCGGCCTTTCGGCCGAGGATTCGGTGGCCATCGCCGAGGCCTTCGCCAGCGAGGGCTGCGATCTCGTCGACGTCTCGACCGGCCAGACCGTGCGCGAATCGCGGCCGGTCTATGGCCGCATGTTCCAGATCCCGTTCTCGGACCAGATCCGCAATGAGGCCCGGGTCGCGACCATGTGCGTCGGCAACATCACCAGCGCCGATCAGGCCAACACCATCATCGCCTCGGGCCGCGCGGATCTCGTCGCGCTCGGGCGGCCGCATCTGGCCGATCCATCCTTCGTCATGCGGTCGGCGGCCTGGTACGGTGTCGATCTGATGCAGCCGAAGCCCTATGGGCCGGGCAAGGACCAGCTCATGCGCAACACCCCGCGCGAGCGGCAGGATCTCGAGGAGCTCAAGCTCAAGGCCAAGCCGAGCCGTCACGCGGTCTCGTGACGGCCGAGGCTGGCTGGGGAGGAACATTGGCGAGACGAAAGGGTTGTTTCAGCGGTCGCCCGCCTTTGGGCGCGCTAGGGAAATCCAAATGTTTCGCTCCATGCCTGGTCTTGCTCTCGCCGCCGGTCTGCTGGTCGCCGCCTCTGCCGCTGTGGCCCAACCGGCGTCCTCGACCACGACGCCCCCCGCTTCGCCGGCCCAGGCGAAGGCCAGCGGCGGTCTAGGCCCGACCATCACGAACCCCACGGAAATCGACAAGGGCCAGAACATGATCGTGCCGAACGCGGGTGTTTCTCACCCGTCGGCGGCTCCGACGATGGTGTATGACTGCAAGAACAAGCCGCAGGACTGCACGACGCCCATTAATCCCGGCGACAAGGCCGATCTCCCCGACACCTCTGCCACGCCGCCGACGTCAAAGCCCTGACGCGGCCGGCCCGATTGCGTGGCTGCAACGTCGCGATTGCCGGCTCCGCCATTCCATTGTCGGCGGCGGGCGTTATCTCTGGTCCAACAGCCGCGCCTGTCCAGGCGCAGCGAACCATGTTGAGGGCCATCCCATGAAGCTCACGGGCATCCATCACGTCACCGCGATTTCGGCGGATGCGCCGGGCAACCGTCGCTTCTATGTCGAGACGCTCGGCATGCGCCTGGTCAAGAAGACCGTGAACCAGGACGACACCTCCGCTTATCATCTGTTCTACGCCGATGGCGCCGGCTCGCCCGGCACCGATCTCACCTTCTTCGACTGGCCGGCCTCGCCGGCGCGTCGCGGAACCCATGCGATCAGCCGCACCGCCTTACGCGTCGCCGACGAGGCTTCGCTCGCCTGGTGGCGCGAGCGCCTCACGACGCTCGGGATCGCGGTGACGCCGATCCGCGCGATCAATGGCCGTCCCGCGGTCGATTTCGAGGATCCGGAGGGCCAGCGCCTGACCCTGATCGCTGATGGCGGCGCGATTCCCTTCGTCGTCTGGGACAAGAGCACCGTCCCCGCAGAGCACCAGATCCGTGGCCTCGGCCCGGTCACCATCTCGGTTCCGAAGCTGGAGCGCACGCAAATTGTGCTGACGCAGTTGCTGGGGCTTGAGCTGATCGGCAGCTATCGCGATGCAGCCCATGCCACCGGCGAGATCCATGTCTTCAAGATCGGGGAGGGCGGCCCGGCGGCCGAACTCCATGTCGCGGTCGAGCCGGATCTGCCGCAGGCCCGCGAGGGTGCCGGCGGCGTCCATCATCTGGCGCTGCGCACCCCGACCTTCGCCGATTACGACGCCTGGGCGGAGCGCTTGCGCGCGGCGGGCTATCCCAATAGCGGGCCGGTCGACCGCTTCTACTTCCGCTCGCTCTATCTGCGCGAGCCCAACGGCATCCTGATCGAGATCGCCACCGACGAGCCCGGATTTGCCGCCGACGAGCCGGCCGAGACGATGGGCGAGACGCTGGCGCTGCCGCCTTTCCTCGAAGGCCGGCGCGCCCAGATCGAGGCCGGTCTCAAGCCGCTCTGAGGCGGCCGGCAATGGCGCGCCGCTCTCCGGCGCGCTGTCACAAATTCCGGATTCGCGACGATCCGTTCACCCCGCTTTAACCACGCGGACCTCTACTCGAAGCCGGCAGGTTTGCCGGTTTCCGCTGTCGATGTGACGGCGGGCGTGTGTTGCGTCGGGTCGAGAGCTGAGCGTGATGTCGGGACAGGGCCATAGGCTGCGCAAGGCGCCGCGCACCCGTTACCGGGTCGGCCACAACATTTGTCTGCAACTGGCGGCGATCGTCGTGGCCTGCGGCTTCGGCTTCGTCGCGCTCGATCCGGGCCCCGATGCGCAGCTCCCGACCCGGGCGACGCCCATGCTCGACGTCGCGACGACCGGGTCTCTGGCTTCATCGGCAACGGCTTATCGTGATCTCCTGAAACCGGGCTTCACACTGGGCACGACGCCGGGAGCCTTTGGCGCCAGGGCTCCGCTGCAGGCGGGCCTCCACCGTGATGCCGCGCCGGCGCCGCGGCCCGCATCCGCACCGGAGGCACCCGTTCTCGCCGCCCTGCCGTCGTCGCAGCCCGGCGCAACCGCTCCCGTCACCATGTCCACCGCGCCACTCGCCGTCACCGCTGTGACCGTCAATGCGCCTGCCGCCGAGGCACCCGCGCCATCGCAGCAGGCGGTCACGCGCATTCTCAAGGACGCGCCGCTGCCGGCGCCGCGCCCCGCCGAACTCAGGCTGCCGGCCGCCGAGCCGCCGGCGATCGCGCTGCGCCAGCCGACGCGGCGGGAGCGTCTCGCCACGGCGCCCGCTCCGGCGCCGGTCGTCGAGGACAACCGCTCCTTCATCGAGAAGCTGTTCAGCGCGCCGCGCCAGCCCAATGGTCCGGCCATGGCCTATGCCGCGCCGGAGGACGATGTCGTCGACCGGTCGCGCGGCCGGCGGCTGAGCCCCTCATTCGGCCCGCCCATGAGCGTGGGCCAGGCCACCGCGATCTACGACATCAGCGCCAAGGTCGTGCATATGCCCGATGGCGAGAAGCTGGAGGCCCATTCCGGCTTCGGCGAGAAGATGGACGATCCCCGCTACGTCCATGTCCGGATGCATGGCGCGACGCCGCCCCACACCTACAACCTCGTCGAGCGCGAAGCGCTGTTCCATGGCCACCGCGCCTTGCGGATGCACCCGGTCGGCGGCAGCGGCGCGATCTTCGGCCGCGCCGGGCTGCTGACACACCCCTATCTGCTCGGCCCCAACGGCCAGTCCAATGGCTGCGTCTCGTTCAAGGACTATGACCGCTTCCTCCAGGCCTATCTGCGCGGCGAGGTGAAGCGTCTCGTCGTCGTCGCCAGCATGCGCGATGCCCCCGCATCCCTGGTGGCGTCGTTGACGGGGAGGTGATCGGCGCGTGATCGCATGAGCGGGAACGATGGTGCATGATCGGGGTTCAGCCCTCGCCACCATCGCCGCAACGGGAGACGCGCCATGATCCACGCCCCCCTTCGTCACGCAGCACGCCGCCGTCTCGTCATCACGGCTCTGGCCGGCGCCGCGGCCCTCGCGAGCCTCCCGGTCCTCGCCCATCATGGCTGGGCCTGGGCCGAGGGCGAGCAGATGGAGCTGAAGGGCACCATCCGCACCATTTCGATGGCGCCGCCCCATCCGATGCTGATGGTGACCGCCGCCGACGGCAGGGAATGGCAGGTCGATCTCGGCAACCCCAACCAGACCGCGCGCTCCGGCTTCACCGGCGACACGGCCAAGCCCGGCGACGCGATCACCGCGCTCGGCAACCGCCATCTCGACAAGAGCAAGGCCCATATGAAGGCCGTGCGCCTCGTCATCGCCGGCAAGAACTACGACATGTATCCGGAGCGCATCCGCAACAACTGAGGCCGCATGGAGCTTCTCGCCGGTCTCGGGACATGGCCCGGAGCCGTGCTGCTCAAGCAGAGCGGCACGGCCTATCTCCTCGTCAACGCCAGCCACATCCTCGGCATCGCGCTGCTGATCGGCGCGATCCTGCCGCTCGATTTGCGCCTGCTCGGGTTCTTTCGCAGCGTGCCGGTCGCCACCCTCGCGCCCGTACTGTCGCGCATGGCGGGAATCGGGCTTGGCCTCGCGCTCGTCACCGGCGCCTGGCTCTTCACGGTGCGCCCGGTCGAATATGCGCGCAATGCCGCCTTTCTGTGGAAGCTTGGCCTGCTCGCTTTGGCGCTCGCCAACATCGCCCTGCAGCACCGCAGCGCGGCCTATGTCCGCGCGCTGGCGGGTGACATCACGGCGGCGGTGCGCTGGCGCGCGTTCGTCTCGCTGACGCTCTGGCCGGGCGTGCTGCTGGCGGGGCGCTGGATCGGCTTTCTCTGAACGGCCGATCCCCTTCTCGGGCCGGCCTCTGAAACGCGCGGGTCATCCCGGACGAAAGCGTAGCGGAGATCCAGGATCCATTCCGGAACGCCTCCGGGAAAGGTTCCGGAATGGGTCCCGGGTCAAGCCCGGGACGACCGCGTGTTTTCCCAGCCAATCCTGCAGGACCGGCTCGCGGCGCCCGGTCGAGCCTCAGCCCTTGGCGGCAGCCTTGGTCTTGGCCGCAGCGGCCTTGGGCTTGGCGGCGGTCTTCGCGCCGGCCTTGGCTGCGCCAGCTTTCGCCGCTGCCGGCTTGGTTGCGGACTTGGCCGCGGGCTTCTTGGCTGGCGCCTTGGCGGCCTTGGCCTTGCCCGGCCCCTTGACGCCGCTCGACTCCGCCTTGGCGTTGACCAACTCGATCGCCTGTTCGAGCGTGATCGCCTCCTGCGTCAGCGCCTTGGGCAGCGTCGCGTTGACCTTGCCCCAGTTGACATAAGGCCCGTACTTCCCGGCCCGCACCACGAGCTTGCCGCCACCGGGATGCTCGCCGAGATCGCGCCCGGGAACCGCCGCGCCACGCCCGAAGCGGGCACCCGGTCCGCCGGTTTCCTTGGCGACGATCAGGTCGATGGCGCGGTTGCCGCCGATCTGCAGGATGTCGTCGTCCTTGTCGATATTGGCGTAGGTCTTGCCGTGCTGGACGTAAGGCCCGTAGCGGCCGATGCCGGCCAGGATCGGCTCGCCGCTCTCGGGATGCTTGGCGACCTCCTTGGGCAGCGAAAGCAGCGCGAGCGCGGTTTCGAGATCGACGCTGCCCGGGCTCATGCCCTTGGGCAGGCTGGAACGCTTGGGCTTTTCGCCCTCGCCGAGCTGGATATAGGGGCCGAAGCGCCCGTCGCGGATCGTGACCTCGACCTCCGTCACCGGATCCTTGCCGAGGATACGCACGCCCGGCGCGCCGGTGCCGCCCTCGGCCGTTGCCTCGCCATCGGCGGCCTGGACGGTGAGCGGGCGCGTATAGCGGCATTCGGGATAGTTCGAGCAGCCCACAAAAGCGCCGAACTTGCCGAGTTTCAGCGAAAGCTGGCCGGTGCCGCAGACCTGGCAGGAGCGCGGATCGCCGCCATCCTCCCGCGTCGGGAAGACATGGGCGCCGAGTACGCCGTTCAGCGCCTCCAGCACCTCGGTGACGCGCAGATCCTTGGTGTCGCCGATCGACTTGGTGAATTCCTCCCAGAACTCGCGCAGCACGACCTTGAAGTCGATCTCGGCATTCGAGACGCGGTCGAGCTTCTCTTCGAGATTGGCGGTGAAGTCGAACTCGACATAGCGCTTGAAGAAGCTCTCCAGGAACGCCGTCACCAGCATGCCCTTGTCCTCGGGCACGAGGCGCTTCTTGTCGATGCGGACATATTCGCGGTCGCGCAGCGTCGAGAGCGTCGCGGCATAGGTCGAGGGCCGGCCGATGCCGAGCTCTTCCATGCGCTTGACGAGGCTGGCTTCCGAATAGCGCGGCGGCGGCTCGGTGAAGTGCTGATCGGCGGCGATGGCGCGCTTCTCCAGCCCGTCGCCCGTCTTCATCACGGGGAGCTTCTTGGAATCCTCGTCCTCCTCGTCGTCGCGGCTCTCCTGATAGAGCGTCAGGAAGCCGTCGAAGAGCGTGACCTGGCCGGTGGCCCGCAGTTCGAGGGCGCGGCCTGCGACGGTCGCCGCGATGTCGACCGTGGTGCGCTCCAGCGAGGCGGACTCCATCTGGCTGGCGATGGTGCGCTTCCAGATCAGCTCGTAGAGCTTCGCCTGCTCGGGCTCGAGATGGCGCATGACCATAGCCGGCAGCCGGCCGAGATCGGTCGGGCGGATGGCCTCATGGGCCTCCTGCGCGTTCTTGGCCTTGACCGTGTATTTGCGCGGCACGCCGGGCACATAGGCGTCGCCGAATTCCTTGCCGATGACGCGGCGTGCGGCCTCAATCGCCGAGCCGTCCATGTCGACGCCGTCGGTTCGCATATAGGTGATGAGACCGACCGTCTCGCCGCCGATATCGACGCCCTCATAGAGCCGCTGCGCCAGCTGCATGGTCCGGGCGGGGGCGAGCCCGAGCTTGCGCGAGGCCTCCTGCTGCAGCGTCGAGGTCTGGAAGGGCGGGTAGGGGTGGCGCTTGACGGGCTTCGCCTCGACATTCGCCACGTTGAAGGCGGCCGTCTCCAGCGCCTCCTTGAAGGCCCGGGCGTCGTCGCCATTGCCGATATCGAGCCGGGTGATCTTCTTGCCGTCGGCGCCGACGAGACGGGCATCGAAGACGCCGCCCGCCGCCGTCGCCAGCGTCGCCACCAGCGACCAGTATTCGCGGGCCCGGAAGGCCTCGATCTCGCGCTCGCGGTCGCAGACGATGCGCAGCGCCACCGACTGGACGCGGCCGGCCGAGCGGGCGCCCGGCAGCTTGCGCCAGAGCACGGGCGAGAGCGTGAAGCCGACGAGATAGTCGAGCGCGCGGCGCGCCAGATAGGCGTCGACCAGCGCCTGGTCGACCTGGCGCGGATTGGCGAGTGCGGTCTGCACCGCGTCCTTGGTCACAGCATTGAAGGTGACGCGCTCGACGGGGATGCCCTTCAGCGCCTTCTTGGCGTTGAGCGCCTCCAACACGTGCCAGGAAATCGCCTCGCCCTCGCGGTCGGGGTCGGTCGCCAGGATCAGCTTGTCGGCACCCTTCAGCGCCTTGACGATCTCGGCGACCTGCTTGGCGCCGCGCCCCTCGATCTCCCACTTCATCGCGAAGTCATGCTCGGGATCGACCGACCCGTCCTTGGCCGGCAGGTCGCGGATATGCCCGAAGGAGGCGATCACCTCATAGTCGGAGCCGAGATACTTGTTGATCGTCTTGGCCTTGGCCGGCGACTCGACGACGAGGAGCTTCATGATTTCGTGTCTCGGTAACAGCCTCATCGGAGCGCGAAATGGCCCTGGGGCGATCTCGCGACCGGTGACGGACGAGGGCGTTTGGAATTGCGCGCGAAAGTGGTTCAGGGAACAGGCCGTGTCAAACGCCGAATGCCGATTGCGACGTTCGGCGGCGTTTTGGCCACAATGCCCCCAGCCTGCCGTTCAGATGGGGGGCATCCCGTCGCGAACAAGCCGCCGGCCCAGCCGGCCCCAGGCCGCCTTCAGGCCATCGCGCCATACAGCTTGCCCAGGAAGGGGTCGAAGGACGCGCCGTCGATCCAGCGCAGCACGGCGACGAGATCGTTCTCCGGATCGACCAGGATGACATTCGTGCCCGCGCCCAGCGCCCAATAGGCGCTGGCCGGCACGCCGGCCTTGGCCGAGGGGCCGCGGTTCAGCCACCACAGGAAGCCGTAATTGGACAGGGTCGGGGAGGGCGCCACCATCTGCGCGATCCAGTCGGCCGAGAGCAGGCTGCGCCCGCCCCATGCGCCGCCCTGCGCCATCAGCAGGCCGAAGCGCGCATGATCGCGCGCGCCGATGAACAGGCCGCCGCCCCAGTGGCCGCCGCCCGGCACGGACTGCATGCGCTGCCCGTCGATCTCGACGAAGGAGGTCTCGTAGCCCTGCCATTCCCAGTCGGACGAGGCCCCGATTGGTTCCATGATGCGCGCGCGCAGCACATCCGGCAAAGGCCGGCGGAAGCGCTGCAGCAAACAATAGCCCAGCAGGTTCACCCGCACGTCGTTGTATTCGTAGAAGCTGCCAGGCGCGTTCAGCTCACGCTTCTGCCCCTTGCGGCTGTTGTCGGCGCCGGGCCCGATCTGGCGGTTGTGGTCGACCTGGTCGGACTTGCCGAAGATCTCGCCCTGCCACTCGCTCGACTGCTGCAGCAGATGCCGCCAGGTGATCGGCGCATTACGGGCGCTCTCGAAGAACGGCCCCGGCACGCTTTTGCCCACCGGCTCGTCGAGATCGGCGATCAGCCCGTCCTGCACGGCGAGCCCCGCCAGCACCGACAGGTAGCTCTTGGCGATCGAGAACGTCATGTCGGTACGGGCGGTGTCGCCCCATTCCGCCACGATCCGCCCGCCCTTCAGCACGAGGCCGGCCGGCCCGCCGCGCCCGCGAACGGGGCCGACGATCTCGCTCCACGGCCCGCTCTCGTTCCACTCGACATTCCCGACATAGCGCCCGTCAGGATAAAACAGGCTCTTCGGCCAGGGGCTGTCATGAGCCTGCGCGAAGGCAACCGCCTCCGCGAGTCGGGCCTCGTCGAACCCCGCCTCGTCGGGCGCGATCGTGTTCCAGGTCGAGCCATGGGCGGCGGGAACGGCGGAGGGGGACATGGGCAGGCTCCTCACGGCGGGCAGGGTGCGGCAAGGCCGCAGCTCAAGCCGTAGCGGCGTTTGACCTGCGCCGCCATCGGGGCAACCGCATTGTGACAACAGCGGCATGCGGCTTGCGCGTCGCCCGACTCGCGCCTAAACACCCCTCTTCAAATGACATCGCCAGCCCCGCTCTATCCGCACCGGCATCTCCTCGGCATCGAGGGGCTCTCCCATTTGGACATCGAGGCGCTGCTGGACAGGGCGGACGCCTATGTCGCGCTCTCCCGCCAGGTCGAGAAAAAGACCGCGACGCTGCGCGGCCGCACCCAGATCAACCTGTTCTTCGAGCCCTCGACACGGACGCAGGCCTCCTTCGAGCTGGCCGGAAAGCGGCTGGGCGCCGACGTCATGAACATGTCGGTGGCCTCCTCCTCGGTGAAGAAGGGCGAGACGCTGATCGACACCGCCGCGACGCTGAACGCGATGCGGCCCGACATCATCGTCGTGCGCCATCACGCGGCGGGTGCGGTCAATCTGCTCGCCCGCAAGGTCGGCTGCTCGGTGGTGAATGCCGGCGACGGCGCCCATGAGCATCCGACCCAGGCCCTGCTCGACGCCCTGACCATCCGCCGCAACAAGGGGCGGATCATGGGGCTGACGGTCGCGATCTGCGGCGACATCCTGCATTCGCGCGTCGCCCGCTCCAACATCATCCTGCTGAATGCTCTGGGAGCGAAGGTCCGGCTGATCGCGCCCTCGACGCTTCTGCCCGCCGGCATCGAGCGCATGGGCGTCGATATCTTCACCGACATGAACAAGGGGCTGGAGGGCGCTGATATCGTGATGATGCTGCGCCTCCAGCTCGAGCGCATGCATGGCGCCTTCGTCCCCTCCTCGAAGGAGTATTTCCGCTATTTCGGGCTCGACCGCGACAAGCTCCAGCGCGCGCAACCCGATGCGCTGGTGATGCATCCCGGCCCGATGAACCGCGGCGTCGAGATCTCCTCCGAGGTCGCCGACGGCGCGCAGTCGCTGATCCGCGAGCAGGTCGAGATGGGTGTCGCGGTCCGCATGGCCGTGCTCGACGCGCTGGCGCAGCATCTGCCCAATGTCTGAGCGAGTGGAACCGGGCATGGCCGAACTTCAGGACGTCGCGATCCTCGATGCGCGCCTCGTCGACCCCGCCACCGGCCGCGACGGGCGCGGCTCGCTGCTGATGCGCGGCGGCGTCATTGCCTCGGTCGAATGGGGCGCGGCGCCCGCGACCGCTGAGGGCGTCCATCGCATCGATGCGCGCGGCCTCGTCGTCGCGCCCGGCCTGGTCGATCTGCGCGCCTTTCTGGGCGAGCCCGGCGCCGAATTCCGCGAGACTTTGGGCACGGGCTCGCAGGCCGCAGCCGCCGGCGGCGTCACCACGGTGGTCTGCCGGCCCGACACCGACCCGCCGATCGACGATCCCGCGATCATCGACTTCATCAAGCGCCGCGCCCGCGACAAGGCGATCGTCAACGTCCTGCCCTGCGCCGCCCTGACCAAGGGGCTGCACGGCAAGGAGATCACCGAGATCGGGCTTTTGCTCGAGGCCGGCGCGGTCGCCTTCGGCGACGGCGCCAAGGCTCTGCGCAATCCGCAGATCATGCGGCGCGCGCTGATCTATGCGCGGGATTTCGACGCGCTGATCATGAACCATGTCGAGGATCCCGACCTGCGCGGCTCGGGCGTGATGGCCGAGGGCGAGTTCGCCAGCCGCAAGGGCCTGCCCGGGATTCCGCGCGAGGCCGAGACGGTGATGCTGGAGCGCGATCTGCGCCTCGCCCGCGCGACGGGAGGTCGCTACCACGCCGCGATGATCTCCTGTTCCGACTCGATCGAGTTGATGCGCCGCGCGAAGGCCGATGGCTTGCGCGTCACCTGCGGCGCCTCGATCAACAATTTGACGCTGAACGAGAACGACGTCGGCGACTACCGCACCTTCTGCAAGGTCTCGCCGCCCTTGCGCGACGAGCAGGAACGGCTGGCCCTGGTCGCCGCGCTGGCCGAGGGCGTCATCGACGTCGTCGTCTCCGATCACGATCCGCAGGACGTCGAAACCAAGCGCCAGCCCTTCGCCGAGGCGGCGGATGGAGCGCTCGGCATCGAGACGCTGCTCTCGGCCTCGCTGCGCCTCGTCCAGGCCGGCCAGATCGCCTTGCCGGACCTGCTGGCGGCACTCTCGACCAAGCCGGCCGATCTGCTGGGCCTGCGCTGCGGCCGGCTCGCAGCCGGCGCGCCTGCCGACCTGATGCTGCTGGACATCGACGCGCCCTATGTCGTCGACAAGCGCAAGCTCAAGTCGCGCGCCAAGAACTCGCCCTTCGACGAGGCGCGTCTCGAGGGCATCGTGCAGGCGACCTTTGTCGCCGGCCGCAGGGTCTATGAGATGCCGTCCGTTTGAGGGGATCGCTGCGGGTGGCCGCTTGTCGACAGCATGCCACCCGTTTTGGCGATCAGACCTGAGGCGTCGGCACCCTCCGCAACCGGCTGGGCTTGGCGGGACGCCTGGGCGTGTGGACCGGCACCATCGTCGCGAAGACGGGATTTGGCGTGTGATCCAGAGTTGCGCCGGTGCTCGCATCGACGGCCACACCGATGATCCCGCCGACGAGAATGTTGCCTGCCATGCCCGCGGCGCCGCCGCCGCTCACTTCCGTCTTGACTGCGATCTGCTGGGAGAGGTGGCCCGGCAGCTCGAAGGTGGCGACGAATTCCTGCTTGCGGCTGATCGGAAATGTGCAGGGGGTCGCCTGGCAGACGAGGCCCGTCGATGTCTGCACCTTCGCGCCTGGCGGATCAGAGTTGAAGGTCACGTTCTCGTTGGATCCGCGCGTCACCGTCCCGCACGCACTGACGCTCAGCGCCATGGCGATCACCATCAAAATTCGCATTGCTTTAAAAGCCCCTAGCCTGGTTTCTTCGATCGCTGGTCGCATGGGCCGCCGGTCGAGTCGAGCGTGGGACTATGCGCTTGGCCAGGTTATCCACGCGCTCGCGAATCTGGCCTGGTCGGGCGTCTGATGTTCCCAAAACCACGCATAAGCTTCGTCTCGCCCTGGATGTCACAATATCGGAGGAGACGATGTCCATGGCGAGCAGGGACCGCGCCGTCTGGCGAACCAGCCACATGGCCGGTTTGTCCGTGAATGGACAAAAAAAGAACGTTTCTTCAGCCTGCCCTGGTGCGCTAAGGCTATGGTGAGCCAAAGCGATGCAAAGGTTGTGGCATGTCGGATCTGCTGAACTGGAGCCTGTCCTGGCCCGCCTTCGCTGCGGCGCTTGTCGTCGGCTACCTGTTCGGGTCGATCCCCTTCGGCATCCTGCTGACGAAGCTCAGCGGCGGGCCTGATCTGCGCAGCATCGGCTCGGGCAATATCGGCGCGACCAATGTCCTGCGCACCGGCAACAAGAAGCTCGCGGCGCTGACGCTGCTCGGCGACATGCTCAAGGGCACCGCCGCCGTTCTGGTCGGATATCATGTCCTGGGCGGGCCCCAGGCCGCGCTGATCGCGGGGCTGGGCGCGTTTCTGGGGCATCTCTTCCCGGTCTGGATCGGCTTCAAGGGCGGCAAGGGCGTCGCCACCTATCTCGGCATCCTGATCGGGCTCGCCTGGCCGATCGCGCTCGCCTTCGCCGCGATCTGGCTGTCGGTCGCGAAACTCTCGAAATACTCCTCGCTCTCGGCGCTGGTCGCGAGCCTCGCCACGCCGCTCCTGCTCTGGTTTGCCACCGGCAACCGGCAGGCGGCCTTGCTCATGGCCGCGCTGGCGGGCCTGCTCTGGTTCATGCACCGAAGCAACATCGCCCGGCTGCTCTCCGGCAGCGAGGGCAAGATCGGCCAGAAGGGTTGAGGCGCCCATGGCTGGCATCGTTCTCAGCGATCGCCAGCGCCTCGACTGGCTCCGCCTGATCCGCAGCGAAAGCGTCGGGCCGCGCACCTTTCGTTCGCTGATGAACCGCTTCGGCGGCGCCGCCGCTGCGCTCGACGCCCTGCCGGACCTGGCCCGCCAGGCCGGCCGCGACATCCGCCTGTGCACGATGGCTGAGGCGGAGCGCGAGATGGAGGCGCTGCGCCGGCTTGGCGGCCGCTTCGTCGCGCTGGGCGAGGGCCAGTATCCACGCGCCCTCCAGGCGATCGACAGCGCGCCGCCCTTGCTGGCCGTGCTCGGCCGGGTCGATGTGCTGCTGCGGCCCTGCGTTGCGCTCGTAGGCTCGCGCAATGCCTCGGCCGCCGGCCTCAAATTCACCGCACGCCTGGCTCGCGATCTCGGCGAGGCGGGCTTTGCCGTCGTCTCGGGGCTGGCGCGGGGCATCGACACGGCCGCGCATGAAGCCAGCCTCGCCACCGGCACCGTCGCGGTTCTGGCCGGCGGCCTCGATGAGGTCTATCCGCCCCAGAACGTTCCGTTGCTGCAGCGGCTGCTGGCGGAGGGCGCGGCGATCAGCGAGATGCCGCTGGGCCTCGCCCCGCGCGGACGCGACTTTCCGCGCCGCAACCGGCTGGTCTCGGGCCTGTCGCTGGGGACGGTGGTGGTCGAGGCCGCCCGCAAATCCGGCTCGCTGATCACCGCCCGCTTCGCCAACGAGCAGGGCCGGCTCGTCTTCGCGGTGCCCGGCTCGCCGCTCGATCCCCGGGCAGAAGGCGGCAACCACCTGATCCGCGAGGGGGCGACGCTCTGCGCCGAGGCCGCCCATGTCATCGAGGCGCTGACGCCTTTGCTCGAGCGGGATATCGGATCTCTGTCGCTGCCCACGTCCATGAGCGACGGCGCGGGGGAAAGCAGGACCGAGGCTTTGTGGGACGAACTCGATCTGCCCGATGTCGAACCGGCGCCCCTGGCCGCCGTTCCCCAACCCGAACGCGCCCAGCCCGCCATGTCTGAGGCCGGGGATGACGACGCGGCTGCGATCCGCCGGCTGGTCCTGGACCTTCTCGGCGGGGCACCCGTCTCGCCGGACGACCTGGTGCGCGCCAGCGGCCGTTCGGCCCGCGAGATCAGCCTCGCACTGCTCAATCTCGAACTCGACGGCTCCATCCGTCGTCAGGCCGGGGGGCTGTTGTCGCGAATCGAACCCTGAAACCGACGAAGCGGCAATGCAACCACAGGTTTAGTTTACGGGTCCGCGCCGGAGCCCGAGAGCCACGGTCAGCCGCTCTGCTCGGGCATGCGCTGCGCGAGGCGCTGGACCTGGATGGCCGCCTCCAGCCGTGCCATCTCGAGGAAATAAGCCAGACTGTCGAGATCGGCTGCGTGCGCCATCATGCGCAGTTCTGCGGTCAAAATCTCGATATATCCGGCCACCTCCAGGGGAATCGTCCGCTGGGGCGCGTGCTGTCGCCCGTTTGGGCCCGTGATCGGCTGCTCTCTGGAGCGCCTGGAAGGGGAGCGGCCGGCCAGGGCATTGTCGTGAGACGGAAGTGGACTGCGCCGATCTGACGTCATCGCCAACAGATCCTCGAGAACAATAGCCGCGCGCGGGCGCCTGCGCCCCGCCGCGATGGCGTGAGGCGATGCAATCATAGCGTGCATCGCGCGGCAATCTCAAGCGTTTGATCGGCTTCAACCCAGGAAAAGCACCGCCAGCGGCAGGGTCGCAAGCGCGAGCAGGGTCTGCAGTGTGGTGATCTCCGCCATCAGCGGCGCATCGCCGCCGAGGTCGCGCGCCAGGAAATACGCTGCGGTCGCGGTGGGCACGGAGGCGGCGACGACCGTCATCGTCAGGGCGGGGCCAGAGAGACCGAACTGGCGCGCGATCGTCCAGGCCAGCAGCGGCATGACCACGAGCTTGACTCCGACCGCGATGCAATGCGCCAGGCGCGGCCGGGCGAGACTGCGCAGATCCAGCCCGGCGCCCACCGCCAGCAGGCCGACGCCGAGCGCCGCGCGCCCCATGACGTCGAGATAGGTCACGATCGCCGCCGGCAGCATCCACTGCATCTGGTTGAGCGCCAGCCCGACCGCAGACGACCAGATGAAGGGGTTGAAGACGATCGAGCGAACCGTGGCCGACGGGCTCATCGGCCGGCCATTGGCAAAGCGCGCCAGTACCACGACGCACAGCACGTTGAGCAGGGGGATCATCGCCGCGACCGCGATCGCCATCAGGGTCGTGCCGTCGCGGCCCTGCAGCCCCGCCGCCAGCGCGAGCGCGATGAAGGTGTTCCAGCGCACCGAGCCCTGGAAGATAGAGGTGAAGGCGGGGCCATCGATGCCGGCGCGTGCCAGCAGCGGCCGGCAGGCGAGCAGCAGGCCCGCGACGGTGAGGATCGCCAGGACGAGGCTCAGACCCATCTCCAGGACCGGCAGCGCGCCGAGATCGGCGACCGCGAGCGTATGGATGACGACCGCCGGAAACAGCACCTGGTAGGTCAGCCGCTCGACGCCGAGCCAATGCGCCGGCGACACCGTTCCCCGCGCTTTGAGAGCCCAGCCCGTGGCGATGACGAGGAAGACGGCGATCAGACTGGACAGCATGTGGGGGACAGCAATGAAAAGGGAGGAGGGCGCCGCTTCAAAAAGCCCGGAGGGCGCGCGGGGCAGGCGGAACAGGCGGCGCGGCCTGGCGTTTCGATGGACAGGCCAGAGATCGTACAGGCCAAGGATCGTCAGGAAGGCGTCGGCGCCACTCCTTTCATGGCGGCCCACGGCGGGCAAGGGGCGCGATATGAGGGCGCCCTGCGCCTGCCGCATTCCCGCCGCGATCGGTTCACGCCGCATTCAAGCACGCGGGCCGATCCTTGGCATTCAGGTCGGGAGCATCCCGACAGACAGGAGATCCATCATGATGTCGCTCAGGAAGACCGCCATCGTCGCGCTCGCCTCGGTGAGCGTCGCCTCCGCCGCTCTCGTTGCGCCGGCTTTTGCGTCGGGTGCGCCCAAGAGATTCGATGCCACAAGCTTCGATGCCGCCAGGCTCGATCAGGCGAACGCCGAATTCACCCAGTACCGCGGATACCGCGGCTATCGCGGCGGCTGGCATCGCGGCAACCGCGGTGCGGGCATCGCCGCAGGTGTCGGCCTCGGCATTCTCGGCGCGGCGGTCATCGCCTCGCAGCGCCGGGCCTATGCCGAACCCTACTATGACGACCGCTACTACGCGCCGGCCCCAGTCTATGCCCCGGCCCCGGTCTATCGCCGCTACTATGGCCGCCCGGCCTACGATTTCCGCGACCATCGCTGAAGCCGACTGTTGACCGAGAATATCCCGCGCGCCTCAGGCGCGCGGGTTTTTTATGCCCGACGTCAGACAGACGCGCGCTGCGGTGTCAGGCCGGGTCGTCGGGGCTCGCCGGCATCCGCATCAGCCGGTCGAGCGCACCTTGTAGGATGTAGGCGGCGGCCATCTTGTCGACGACGGCGGCGCGCTTGGCGCGCGAGGCGTCGGCGTCGAGCAGGGTCCGGGTCACGGCCATCGTCGACAGGCGCTCGTCCCAGAACGCGATCGGCAGGTTCGTCAGCGGCACGAGATTGCGCACGAAGGCGCGGGTCGATTGGACGCGCGGGCCCTCGGTGCCGTCCATGTTCAGCGGCAGGCCGATGATCAGGCCGGCGACGGCGTGCTTTTCGGCGATTTTCAGAAGCGCGACGGCGTCGAGGCTGAACTTGACCCGGCGGATCGTCTCGAGCGGCGTCGCGATCTGTCGCTCGACGTCGGACAAAGCGAGCCCGATCGTCTTGGTGCCGAGATCGAGGCCGAGCAGCCGGGCATGATCTGGCAGGGTTGTGAAGGCTTCGAGCGGGACGACATTGCTGGACATGGGCTGGCCGGTAGCATGCGCCGCCGCGGGAGGCGAGCGGCGCATGCAAGAGCGGGTCAGCCGGGTTCGGGCGTCAGCCCTGCGGCTTGACGCCGGCGGCTGCCAGCGACGCCGCCCATTTGTCGACTTCGGCCGCAAACAGCTTGGCGTGAGCCTCGCGGCTCATCTCGCTCTCGGGGAAGGTGCTGGTGCCGAAGGCCTTGAACTTCTCGACGACGCCCGGGTCCTTCAGCGCGCCGCGCAGCGCGGCGTTGAGCTTGTCGAGAACCGGTGCCGGGGTGCCCTTGGGCGCGTAGAGACCGTGCCAGATCGTCATGTCGAGCTTGGCGCCGGCTTCCGCCATCGTCGGCGTGTCGGGCAGCACGTCGAGCCGCTGGGCCGAGGTCACGGCATAGGCCCGGATGCTCTTGCCCTGGATCTGCGGGATCGCCGAGGTCGACTGGTCGCAGAGCAGGTCGATCTGGCCGCCGACGAGGTCGTTCATCGCCGGTCCCGTGCCACGGTAGGCGACCTGGTTGAACTTCGCGCCGAGCTGCTGGGACATCAAGACCGCGCAGAGATGCGAGTTGGAGCCGACGCCGGCATGCGCGATCGTCAGCTTCTCGGCGTTCTCCTTGATGTAGGGGAAGAACGCCTTGGCGTCGGTCGGCGGCAAGGCGAGCTTGCTGGCGATCACCATCGGCCCGGTATTGACCAGCCCGATCGGGGCGAAGGCCGTCTTCGTGTCGTAGCCGAGATTGGCATAGAGCGACGGGGCGGCGGCCAAGGCCAGATGGTGGATCAGGATGGTGTGTCCGTCGGGATCGGCTGCCGCGAGGCGCTTGGCGCCCGCCGTGCCGCCGGCGCCGGCGACATTCTCGACCATCACCGGCTGGCCCAGCGACTTGCTCATCTGCTCGCCGAGCAGGCGGGCGATGACGTCGCTCGGCCCGCCGGCGGCGTAGGAGACGATCACCGTGATCGGCTTGGTCGGATAGGCCTGCGCCAAAGCCGGCGCCGACAGGGTCAGGGACAGCAGCCCGGCAAGGGCTGCCCGTTTCGTCATGCTCATGCGTATCCTCCTTGGGTCGTGATGAACGGCCGATCTGGTGTCGGCTTGGGTTGGTGAGTTCAGGACCTCGAACGCGTCAGCGCAGATCGGACTGGTAGTGAGCCTCCTCGGTCAGACACAGGCTGAGACGTCGCTCGACCGCAGAGCCGTCGAGCGACAGCGCGATACGGTCGATCTCGAGCGCGGGTGTGCCGGTCGCGACGCCGAGATGTTCGGCCTCGTCGGCTTTCAGCGCCACGGCCTTCAGCCGCTCGCAGGCATTGGCAATGGTGATGCCGTAGCGCGTCGCAAACAAGCTGTAGAGATTGTTGGGCACAGGCCCGTGCTCGAGGCCCGTAAAGACCAGGGCGGGCAGGCTGATCGTCTCAAGGATCAGGGGCTTGCCACCGAGCGAGCGGATTCGGCGGATGCGGATAACCTCTGCCTCGGCCGCGAGATTGAGCGCCGTGCGCTCGGCTGAATCCGAGGTGGCTCTGACCATGTCGAGCACCTGGCTGTCGGGAAAGCGCGCTACGCCGTCATCCGAGACCAGCTTGAAGAACTGGAACAGGATGCGCTGCTCGTCATGCTCGGCGACGAAGGTGCCGCGGCCCTGGCGGCGCACCAGCAGGTTCTCCGCGGCGAGTTCGTCGAGCGCTTTCCTGACGGTGCCCTGGCTGACGCCGACCTCGCTGGCGAGCTGGCCTTCGCTCGGCAGCACCATGCCCGGCGCCCAGGAGCCGTCGACGAGTCGGCGAACGAAATTGGCCTTTACCTGGCGGTAAAGCGGCCGAAATCCGAGGATTTCAGCCCCGCCGGCCACATCGGGCCGCGCTGCATTTTCGAGCTTGTGCTCAGTCATGTGTCTTATATAAGACTTGTCGCAAGGCCGGTCGAGTCCTGAATTGCAGGCAGGAGCCGGGCGAAAGATCGCAGCGAGGAAATCCCATGAGCAAGCCCCACCTCCTGGTCCATGAGAAGAAGGACACCGTCGGCGTCGTCGTCGTCGAGGGCCTGAAGGCCGGCACCGAGATGTTGTGTGTCGTCACCCATGACAATTCCGACTTCCAGTTGACCGCCAAGATGGACATTCCGATCGGCCACAAGGTCGCGCTCAAGGACATCAAGAAGGGCGAGACGATCTGGAAGTATGGCCAGGACATCGGCCAGGCCAAGGCCGACGTGAAGCAGGGCGAGCATCTCCACGTCCACAACGCCAAGACCAAGCGCTGGTGAGCCCGGCGCTCCCGATTTCCGACTGATTCCAACCAGAACGGGGCTCCCGGCCAGGTCGAGCCCGCCAAGCACAAGAGGAAACGCCATCATGTCGATCGTCGCCAATTTCGATCTCGTCAAAGGCAAGCTCGCCCGCATCAGGGGCCGCAAGATCGAGGCGCCCGAGTTCAAGGCTCCCGTCGTCCGCCGCCCGACCGGCCGCAACCTCGATTCCTTCACCGGCTGGCGCCGCGAGAACGGCCGCGTCGGCGTGCGCAACCATGTCCTGCTGCTGCCGCTCGACGATCTCTCCAACGCCGCCTGCGAGGCCGTCGCCAACAACGTCAAGGGCACGCTGGCGATCCCGCATGCCTATGGCCGCCTGCAGTTCGGCGAGGATCTCGAGCTCCACTTCCGCACCCTGATCGGCACGGGCTCGAACCCCAACGTCGCCGCGGTGATCGTCATCGGCATCGAGGATGGCTGGACCAAGCGCGTCGTCGACGGCATCGCCAAGACCGGCAAGCCGGTCGTGGGCTTCGGCATCGAAGGGCATGGCGACATCGCCACCATCGCCAAGGCGTCCTACGTCGCCAAGGAGTTCGTGCAGTGGGCGACCGAGCTGCAGCGGGTGAAATGCGGCATCGAGGAACTCTGGGTCTCGACCAAATGCGGTGAGTCCGACACCACGACGGGCCTCTCCTCCTGCCCGACGGTGGGCAACATGTACGACAAGTGGATTCCGCGCGGCGTCTACGGCGTCTTCGGCGAGACCTCCGAGATCACCGGCGCCGAGCATCTCTGCAAGGCCCGTGCGGCGACCCCCGAGGTCGGCGAGCGCTGGTACAAGATGTGGAAGGCCTATCAGGACGACGTGATCGAGGCCCACAAGACCGACGATCTCTCCGACTCGCAGCCGACCAAGGGCAACATTGCCGGCGGCCTGACCACGATCGAGGAAAAGGCGCTCGGCAACCTCGAGAAGATCGGCCGCGAGTGCAAATACATCGACATCCTCGAGCCGGCGCAGGCGCCGACGAAGGGGCCGGGCCTCTACTACATGGACACCTCTTCGGCCGCGGCCGAATGCGTGACCCTGATGGCGGCGGGCGGCTATGTCGTGCACACCTTCCCGACCGGGCAGGGCAACGTCATCGGCAACCCGATCGTCCCGGTCATCAAGATCACCGGCAACCCCAAGACGATGCGCACCATGCCGGAGCATATCGACGTCGATGTCTCCGGCATCCTGCGCCGCGACATGACGATCCCGCAGGCGGGCGACGCCCTGATCGAGAACATCGTGCGCACCGCCAATGGCCGCCTGACTGCGGCGGAAGCATTGGGGCACCGCGAATTCTCGATGACCAAGCTCTACCGCTCGGCCTGAGCCGCTGCTAACAGCCGGGACGTCGCCCAGAGCGGCGCCCCGGCCGCCCCATTCCGCTCCGGCCTGCCATTCGGGAGCCACCCGCCTTGTCCATTGCGACGACGACCCGCGTCAGTGCCTGGCGTCCGCTGCTCGACGGTATCGCGCTCTCGGCTGCCGTCGCGGTGGCGGCCTATCTCGCCGAACCGCTCGTCAAATCGGCCGCCGGCGGCCGCTTCGGCATCCCCGCCGTGGTGATCGCCCTGATCATCGGCATGGTTCTGCATCCTCTGGCCAGCGCGCCGCGCTTCCAGGCCGGCATGACCTTCTGCGTCAAGAAGATGCTGCGCTGGGCGATCGCGCTTCTGGGCCTGCGCGTCGCGCTCGGCGACATCATCGCGCTCGGCCTGACCACGGCTCTCCTCGTCATCGTTGCGATGGCGGCGACGATCCTCTCCGGCTTCCTGCTGGCGCGCTGGCTTGGGCGGGAAACCGGCATGGGCGCGCTCGGCGGCGTCGCCACCGCCGTCTGCGGCGCCTCGGCCGCACTCGCCACCGCGACCGTGGTGCCGGACTACAAGAGCAAGGCCGCCGACGTCGCCTTCACCGTCATCGCGATGAACGCCCTCTCGACAGTGGCGATGCTGGCCTATCCGCTGATCTGTGTCTGGCTCGGCTTCACGCCGTCGCAGACCGGCATCATGCTGGGCGCCACCATCCATGACGTCGCTCAGGTCGTCGGCGCGGGGCAGGCGGTGTCGGTCGAGGCCGCCAACGCCGCGATCATCGTCAAGCTGTTCCGCGTCTTCCTGCTGCTGCCCGCCGTGCTGATCGTCGGCTGGTGGCTGGTCCATGACGATGCGAAGCGGGCGGGGGACGTCGCCGGCAAGGCCAAGGTGCCGGTCCCGGTCTTCGCGATCATGTTCCTCGTGCTGTGCCTGGTGAACAGCCTGCTCGCGGTGCAGCCGGCCCTGGCCGGCGTCTATCCGCCCATCCGCACCCTGCTGCTGGCGATATCGAGCTGGGGCCTGCTCATCGCCATCGCGGCGCTTGGGCTCGGCACCTCGCTGGGCGCCATGGCGCGGCTCGGTTGGCGCCATATGGTGCTGGTCACCGGCACCAGCCTTGTCATTCTCGTCATCGTCACCGGCGGCCTGCTCGCGTTGGGCTGACCGTCAAAGCTGCAAAGGCGCCTGCCATGACCGACATCGTCATCACGGAATTCATGGACGCGGCGGCCGTGGCCATGCTGAGCGCCCGCTACAGCGTCCATCACGACCCCGAACTCTTCGGCAAGCCCGACGAACTGGCGAAGCTCGTCGCCGACGTGCCCGCCCTGATCGTGCGCAACCAGACCAATGTCAGGGGCCCGGTTCTCGAGGCTGCCAAGGCGCTGAAGGTCGTCGGCCGGCTCGGCGTCGGTCTCGACAACATCGACATGGAGGCCTGCGAGGCGCGCGGCATCAAGGTCTTCCCGGCGACGGGGGCCAACAGCCTCTCCGTCGTCGAATACGTCATCGGCAGCGCCATGATGCTGCTGCGCGGCGCCTATTTCGCCAATGCCGCGATGGTGGCCGGCGAGTTCCCCAAGACCAAGCTGATCGGCCGCGAGATCGCCGGCAAGCGGCTCGGCCTCGTCGGCTTCGGCGCCATCGCCCGCGACACCGCCGCCCATGGCCGCCTGCTCGGCATGACGGTTTCGGCCTACGACCCCTATGTGCCGACCGACCACCCGGCCTGGGCCTCGGCCGAGCGGCTCGACCTCGACGCCGTGCTGTCGACCTCCGACGTGATCAGCATCCATCTGCCGCTGACGCCCGAGACCAAGGGGCTGATCGGCAAGGACGCCTTTGCCCGGATGAAGCCCGACGCGATCCTGATCAACGCCGCGCGCGGCGGCATCATGGACGAGGCGGCGCTGGTCGCGGCGCTTAAAGCCGGCAAACTCGGCGGCGCGGCGATCGACGTCTTCGCCGAGGAGCCCCTGCGCGGCGCCGGCAAGCTCTTCGCCAATGTCCCCAATCTGATCCTGACGCCGCATATCGCCGGCAACACGGTCGAATCCAACGGCCGCGTATCCGGGCTGGTGGCCGAGCGCGTCATGGCGGCGCTGGAGGACCGGCTATGACCCGCGTCTCGTTTGAGCGGGCCGAGGCCCGCCTCACCGACCTCTTTGCCGCCGCCGGGGCCTCGCCGGCCAATGCGGCCTCCGTCGCCTGGGCACTGGTAATGGCCGAGGCCGACGGGCTGAAAGGCCACGGCCTGTCGCGCGTGCCGACCTATCTCGCTATGCTGAAATCCGGCAAGATCGACGGGCAGGTCGTGCCCAAGGCGAGCCGGCCGAAGCCCGGCGTGCTCGCGATCGATGCCGGCCATGGCTTCGCCTATCCGGCTATCGACCTCGCCATCGCCGAAATCCCCGATCTCGCCCGCGAACAGGGCATCGTGGCCGTCCCGATCCGCCGCTCCAACCATTGCGGCGCAGCGGGCCTGCATGTCGAGCGCCTCGCCGAGCAGGGGCTCGTCTCGCTGCTCTTTGCCAATACGCCCGGCGCCATCGCGCCCTGGGGCGGCTCCAAGCCGGTCTTCGGCACCAACCCGATCGCCTTTGCCGCCCCGCTCGCCGGGCGCGAGCCCATCGTCATCGACATGGCGCTGTCGAAGGTCGCGCGCGGCCCGATCGTCGCCGCCAAGCAGAAGGGGCAGGCCATCCCAGAGGGCTGGGCGCTGGACGTCGACGGCAAGCCGACGACCGATGCGGGAGCCGCGCTCGCCGGCACCATGGTCCCGCTCGGCGACGCCAAGGGCGCGACGCTGGCCATGATGGTGGAAATCCTCGCCGCCGCGCTGGTCGGCGCGCATTTCGGCTTCCAGGCCTCCTCCTTCCTCGACGCCGAAGGCGGCCCGCCCGACACCGGCCAGTTCATCCTCGCCATCGACCCGCACGCCATGGGCGGCAACTGGTTCGACGAGCGCATGCGCGCGCTGGTCCACGCCATCGAGGCGCAGGAGGGCACGCGCCTGCCGGGCGTCCGGCGCCTGACTCTGCGTGCCAAGGCGCGGGCCGAAGGGATTGATATGCCGGAGGAACTGCTGGGCGGAGGTTAGCTGCCCGGCTCTTCGTCTCGGCTGTGGCGAAAGGCCCGGTCGAGATCGCGGCCTCCGTAGAGGACGCGTTCGATCGTGACTTCGGCATCACTGACGCGAAAGGCGATTGTGACCCGCCGTTCCAGGCCGATCAGGCGCAAGCCCGGCGCCAAATCATCTCGCGAGGTCCCGCGCACGGGGAAGTGTTTGAGCGATTCGATCCGTCGCTCGATACGGTCGACAAAGCCACGGGCCGTGCGGGTCCCGGATTGATCGGCGATCCAGTCGACGACCGCTTCGATATCGGCCTCGGCGAGTGGCGAGAAGGCGATCTTATACCGTTTCACCCTCGCGGGCCTCGCGCTCGTCGAGGCGGGACCGCAACCGGGCAAACACCTCTGCAGCCGGAATCGACGGCCGCGGATCCGCCAGCGCCTCTTCGACCTTCGCCTTCAACTCGGCCTCGAACGCCCGCTCCTCGCGGGCGAGCGCCTCCAACCCGGCCCGGACGACGTCGCTCGGCGAGTCATATTCGCCGGAGCGAACCCGCTCCTCAACCTTCTCGGCGAGATCCCCGAGGGTCACCGTCAGCGTCGTGTTCGGATCATCCATCGCGAACCTCCCGTACCTGCGCCTGCATTTTATCACGCGTCTGGCCGCGGGCCCAGCACCGCGAAATCGCGGCTAGACGAAGTCGAACGCATCGACATCGACCAGCCCCTTGTCGGTGATCTTGAGATGCGGAATCACCGGCAGCGTCAGGAAGGCGACCTGCAGGAAGGGCTCGGCCAGCACGACGCCGAGCGCCTTGGCCGCCGCCCGCAGATCCTCCAGCCCATGCCGCACGCTCTCGAAGGGCTGGTCGCTCATCAGCCCCGCCACCGGCAGCGCCAGTTCGGCCGTCACCACACCGCCATCGGCCACCGCAAAGCCGCCGCCGATTTCGATCAGCCGGTTGGCGGCGGCGGCCATCGACGCCGCGTCGACGCCGACCACGCAGAGATTATGGCTGTCATGGCCGACGGAGGAGGCGATCGCGCCGTGCTTCATCCCGAAGCCATGGACGAAGCCCGTCGCGATGCCGCCGCTCTTGCCGTGGCGCTCGATCACCGTGACCTTGACCGCGTCCTGCGCGAGATCGGGCAGGGTCTCGTCGCCGCGCGACGGCAACGGCATCGACAGCCGCTCGGTGATGATGCGGCCGGGCACAACGCCGATCACGGGCGTTTCGCCGGTGCGGGCCGTCGCCTTGAAATCCTCCGGCGTCAGCATCCGGCTTTTCACGCTGGCGAGCCCGACGGGCGCGATTTCGGTTCTGTCGGCAAACAGCGCCGCTTCCACCAGCCGGCCGCCGGCGAAGACCCGCTTCACCGAGCAGGCGGCGAGGTCCTCGACCAGCACGATGTCGGCGCGCTTGCCCGGCCCGATGAAGCCGCGGTCGAACAGTCCAAACAGCCGCGCCGCCGAGAGCGAGGCGATGCGATAGGTCGCCAGCACATCCGCGCCGCGCGCGATTGCCGTGCGGATCATGAAGTCGAGATGACCTTCCTCGGCGATGTCGAGCGGGTTGCGGTCGTCGGTGCAGAAGGCCAGGAAGGGCGATGCGTCGCGCGAGATCAGCGGGATCAGCTGCAGCAGGTCCTTCGAGACCGAGCCTTCGCGGATCAGGATCGCCATGCCCTTGGCGAGCTTTTCGCGCGCCTCGTCGGCGGTCGTCGTCTCGTGGTCGGTGCGGATGCCCGCGCTCAGATAGGCGTTGAGGTCCATGCCGCGCACCAGCGGCGCGTGCCCGTCGATATGCCGGTCGGAGAAGGCGGCAAGCTTGGCGAGACAGCCGGGATCGCGATGGATGACGCCCGGAAAATTCATGAATTCCGCCAGACCGATCACCTTCGGGTGGTCCATCATCGGCGTCAGGTCGTCCGCATCGAGCCGGGCGCCGGCGGTTTCCAGATGCGTCGCCGGCACGCAGCTCGACAAATTGACGCGCAGATCCATCCGCATCGCCTGCGCGCATTCCAGGAAATAGGCGATGCCGTCGACCCCGAGCACATTGGCGATCTCATGGGGGTCGCAGATCGCGGTGGTCACGCCATGGGGCAGCACGCAGCGCTCGAATTCGAGCGGCGTCACCAGCGAGGATTCGACATGCAGATGCGTGTCGATGAAGCCCGGCACGGCGATCAGCCCGGCGGCGTCATGCTCGACCTTGCCCTCGTAGCGGCCATGGGTGCCGACGATCGTATCGCCGCAGAGCGCAATGTCGGATTCGACAAGATCACCGGTGACCAGATCCAACAGGCGCGCCCCGCGGATGACGAGATCGGCGGGCTCATCCCTGCGTCCCTGGGCGATCCGGCGGGCGAGGGTAGCGGCATTGGTCATGGGGCGGACTTTCCGGTTGTGTCGATTCGCATGGGACCGGACTCGGGTCCCGCCACCACACCTTTATCCAGCCTGACGTGGTCGTCCCGGGCAAGCGGCGCAATCCGCGCCGACCCGGGACCCATTCCGGAACGACCCCTATTGGCTCCGGTCGCCCTGTTCGTCCTTGTTCGGCGACTGTTCCGGAATGGGTCCCGGGTCTACGCTGCGCTTCGCCCGGGACGACCGCGCGGGGATGCTGGGATGTGGGTGTATCTGCTTGCGAGCAAGAAGGGCGGCACCCTCTATGTCGGCGTGACGCGTTCGCTGTCTCGCCGCGTATCGGACCATCGAGAGGGCAGGGGTTCGGAGTTTGCCGCTCGCCATGGCGCGTTGCGCCTCGTTTACGCCGAACACTACAGCAATCCCGAAGATGCCATGGCGCATGAGAAGCGCCTCAAGCACTGGCGCCGGGCCTGGAAGATTGCGCTGATCGAGCGCTCCAATCCCGACTGGAATGATCTATATCCCACGGCACATCTCGACTGATCGCCTCGCAGGAGCCTTCGCATGAAACTGACATGGTACGGCCATTCCGCCTTCCGCGCCGAGATCGATGGCGCGGTCATCCTGATCGACCCGTTCTTCACCGGGAACCCGGTTTTCGAAGGTGACGTTGCAGCGATCTCGCAGGGCGTGACCCATATCGTCGTCACCCACGGCCATGGCGACCATGTCGGCGACACGCTCGCCATCGCCGAGACCACCGGCGCGACCGTGATCACCAATTACGACCTCGCCATGCATCTGGCCTCGAAAGGCCTGAAGGCCTTCCAGCCGGTCAACACTGGCGGCACGATCGATCTCGGCGCTTTCAGCGTCACCTGGGTCCGGGCCGATCACTCGGCCGGCATGGGCGAGGCCGGCGTCTCCGTGCCGCTCGGCAATGCCAATGGCGCGATCCTCAAGGCGAAGGGCGAGACGACGCTCTGGCACATGGGCGACACCGACATCTTCTCCGACATGGCGCTGATCAGCGAGATCCATGGCGTCGAGGCCTGCATCTGCCCGGTCGGCGACCGCTTCACCATGGGCGGCAAGGTCGCGGCGCTGGCGATGACGCGCTTCGTCAAGCCGAAGGTCGCCATTCCCTGCCACTACGGCACCTTCCCGCTGATCGACGCCAATGCCGACGCCTTCGTCGCAGGGCTGGCCGGCAGCGGCATCCAGGCGCTGGTGCCCAGGAAGGGCGAGGCGTTCGAAATCTGAGGGAGCGCTGTCCTCTCTCAATCCCTCCGCCGTCATCCCGGGCGACCGCAGGGAGACCCGGGATCCATTCCGGAACGGTTCAGGCATGGATCCCGGGTCGGCGCGGCTTCGCCGCTTGTCCGGGATGACCCGCGCGTTACGTCAGCACTTACTTACGCGCCGCCATCTGCTATAGCGCGGCGAACCCTGATCTGGCGCGTTGCGCCCACCATCCTGGAGTCCGCCATGTCGGTCGATCTCGCCACCGTCAAACGCGTCGCGCATCTGGCGCGCATCGCCGTGCCGGAGGCCGATCTGCCCAAGCTGCAAGGCGAGCTCAACGCCATCCTCGGCTTCGTCGAGCAGCTCAACGAGGTCGATGTCGAGGGCGTCGAGCCGCTGACCTCGGTCACGCCGATGGCGATGAAGCAACGGCCGGATGTCGTCACCGATGGCGAGATCGCGGCGAAAATCGTCGCCAACGCCCCGGCTTCCGACGATGATTACTTCATGGTGCCCAAGGTCATCGAGTGACGCCCGTCATTGCGAGCGTCAGCGAAGCAATCCAGAGGACGTCGCGCGCTGCCGCTCCTGGATGGCTTCGTCGCTGCGCTCCTCGCCATGACGGTTCGACTGCCTTCACTAAATCCGGATACTGCCCGTGACCGATCTCACCCGCCTGACCCTGACCGAAGCCCGCGACGGGTTGAAGGCCAAGAGCTTCTCCGCCATCGAGCTGACGCAGGCCCATATCGCGGCCGTCGAAAAGGCACGCGCGCTCAATGCCTATGTGCTGGAGACGCCCGAGCATGCCCTGAAGCAGGCTGCGGCCTCCGACGCGAAGCTGGCGAAGGGCGAGGCCGGCCCGCTCGAAGGCCTGCCACTCGGCATCAAGGACCTCTTCGCGACGGAAGGGGTGCGCACCACCGCCTGCTCGAAGATCCTCGGCAACTTCATCCCGCCCTATGAATCGACCGTGTCGGGCCAGCTCTGGCGCGACGGCGCCGTGATGCTCGGCAAGCTCAACAACGACGAATTCGCGATGGGTTCCTCGAACGAGACCTCGGCCTTCGGCAACGTCGTCAATCCCTGGCGCCGGACCGGCTCCGAGACCCCTCTGGTGCCCGGCGGCTCCTCGGGCGGTTCGGCCGCGGCGGTTGCGGCCGATCTCTGCCTTGCGGCCACCGCCACCGACACCGGCGGCTCGATCCGCCAGCCCGCCGCCTTCACCGGCACGGTCGGCATCAAGCCGACCTATGGCCGCTGCTCGCGCTGGGGCATCGTCGCCTTCGCCTCCTCGCTCGACCAGGCCGGGCCGATCGGCAAGACCGTGCGCGACTGCGCCGTGATGCTGCGCTCGATGGCCGGCCATGATCCCAAGGATACCACCAGCGTCGACATGGCCGTGCCCGATTACGAGAAGGCGGTCGGCCGCTCCGTGAAGGGCATGAAGATCGGCATCCCCCGGGAATACCGGCTCGACGGGCTCAACGCCGAGATCGCGGCGCTCTGGCAGCAGGGCATCGACTGGCTGAAGGCTGCGGGCGCCGAGATTGTCGAGATCTCGCTGCCCCACACCAAATACGCCCTGCCGGCTTACTACATCGTCGCCCCGGCCGAGGCCTCGTCCAACCTCGCCCGCTATGATGGCGTGCGCTACGGCCTGCGCGAGCCCGGCCGCGACATCGCCGAGATGTACGAGAACACCCGCGCCGCCGGCTTCGGCACCGAGGTCAAGCGCCGCATCATGATCGGCACCTATGTGCTCTCGGCCGGCTATTACGACGCCTATTATGTCCGCGCCCAGAAGGTCCGCACGCTGATCAAGCGCGACTTCGACGAGGCCTATGCGGCGGGCATCGACGCGGTCCTGACGCCGGCCACGCCATCCGCGGCCTTCGGCATCGGCGAGAAGGGCTCGGCCGACCCTGTCGAGATGTATCTCAACGACATCTTCACGGTGACGGTGAACATGGCCGGCCTGCCCGGCCTCGCCGTGCCGGCGGGGCTGGACAGCCAGGGCCTGCCACTCGGCCTGCAGCTGATCGGCCGCCCCTTCGACGAGGAAACGCTGTTTGCGCTGGGCGAGGTCATCGAGCAGGCGGCTGGTCGTTTCCCGGTCACCGGGCGCTGGTGGGGCTGAACCGACGCGAAACGGTCATTTGACAGCTTCCCCCGATCGGAGTGAGATCGACTGACGTTGGGGGAACGTGTCGAGGCCCGTGCGGTGGCAGGGATTCTGCTGCCGCAAGGTCACGGCGGGTGGGCTCCAGCGCCTTTGCCTGGAGACCCACCTTGGCCGCACAGCTCCACCCCGCCGCTCCGCACCACCTGCCACCCTTCATCACCGCGCCGCACGAGACCGACGCGATGATGGTTCTGGCGGGCGTCATCATCATCGGCGCGGTGCTGGGCTTCGGCCTGCTCTTCCTGCGCCTGCACACGCTGCCGGAGCGGATGGCGCACAAGGCGCACAAGCTGCAGTTCGAGATCGTCGCGGTGCTCGGGCTCCTGGCGCTGTTCACCCATATCCACCTGTTCTGGGTCGCGGGCCTGCTGCTCGCGCTGATCGAGATCCCCGATGTCTGGAACCCGCTGCGCCGCATGGCCGGGGCGCTGGACAAGATTGCGGGCATCCCGCCCGAGCGGGACGAGGACGAGCCTGCGCCCGTCGAGAAGGGCGGGGGGCATCCGCCACCCGCGGCAACCGCATCACCCGCCACCGCGAGCCAGCCTGCCGCCGCCGCGCGCACCGCCCAGCCGGAGGCGCCGGCCCATGGTTGAGATCCTGATCTGCTCGCTTTTGACGATCCTGCCGGACTATCTCTACCGTCGCTACGGCCAGGGAAAGCGGTTCGGCCACGAGATCACGCTCTATTCGGTCTGGTTCGAGCTGCGCTGGGGCATCATCGGCTGCCTGATGCTCACCGTCTCGCTGATCACGGTGATCTTCTACAACCATCCCTCGACCACCAACGCGACCTTGTTCTTCCGCACGGTGCCGATCGTGCCCGAGAGCGGCGGGCGCGTCGCCGAGATCTATGTCCGCCAGGGCGGCAAGGTTGGCCAGGGCGAGCCGATCTTCCGGCTCGACGACGCCAAGCAGCAGGCTGCGGTCGAGACGGCGCGCCGCAAGGTCGGCGAGGTCGAGGCGGCGCTCGCTGTCGCCAAGGTCGATATCCTCGCCAACGAGGCCAAGATCCAGGAGGCGCGCAGCTCGCTCCAGCTCGCCCTCGACGAACTGCGCACGAAGCAGGAGCTCAAGCGCCGCAATGACGACATCGTCGCCGCCCGCGAGATCGAGCGGCTCGAGAACGTCGTTCAGGGGCGGGAGGCGACGGTTGCGGCCGCGACCGCCTCGCGCGAGGCCGCCCAGGCGCGGATCGCCGCGCTCCTGCCGGCCGAGAAGGCCAGCGCCGAGGCCGCGCTCGCCCAGGCCGAGGTCGATCTGGCCAAGACCGTGGTGCGCGCCGGCGTCGCAGGCCATATCGAGCAGTTTGCCCTGCAGGTCGGCGATCTCGTCAATCCGTTCATGCGCTCGGCCGGCGTCCTGATCCCGGCGACGGCCGGCCGCAAGGCGCTTCAGGCCGGCTTCAGCCAGCTCGAGGCGCAGGTTCTCAAGGTCGGGATGGCCGCCGAGGTCTCCTGCATCTCGAAGCCCTGGACCATCATCCCGATGGTCGTGACCGACGTGCAGGAGTTCATCGCGGCCGGGCAGTTCCGGACCGGCGACCAGCTCTTGGACGCCCAGCAGGTGCAGCGGCCCGGCACGGTGCTGGTCTTCCTCGAGCCGCTCTACGAGGGCGGTCTGGACGGCGTCTTCCCGGGTTCGAGCTGCGTCGCCAACGCCTATTCCAGCAATCACGAGCTGATCGCCTCGGGCAAAGTCGGCACGCTGAAGAGCCTCGCCCTGCATGTCGTCGACGCCACCGGCGTGGTCCACGCCGTCATGCTGCGCATCCAGGCGCTGCTGCTGCCGGTCAAGATGCTGGTGCTCAGCGGGCACTGAACCGCGCGCTTCAGGCGCTCCGGCATAGAAACGAAAAGGGCCGCGCGAGCGGCCCTTTTGCGTGTCGGTCGAGCCCTGTCCTTCGGCTCACCCCTGCGCCGGGGCCGAGTGCGTCGGCTCGGCCGGCCGCTTCGTCTTGCGCAGATCCGCCAGCCAGCGGACCACGACATAGAAGACCGGGGTGAAGATCAGGCCGAAGATCGTCACGCCCAGCATGCCGGAGAACACCGCGATGCCCATCGCCTGACGCATCTCGGCGCCGGCTCCCGTCGAGATCGTCAGCGGCAGCACGCCGAGGATGAAGGCGAGCGAGGTCATCAGGATCGGCCGCAGCCGGGTGCGCGCCGCGCTGATCGCCGCATCGCGCCGGTTCATGCCCTCGTCTTCGGCCTGCTTGGCGAATTCGACGATCAGGATCGCATTCTTGGCGGCGAGACCGACCAGCACCACGAGGCCGATATCGACCAGGATATTGCGGTCGAGCCCCTGGTGATTGACCCCGACCATCGCTGCCAGAATGCACATCGGCACGATCAGGATCACCGCCAGCGGCAGAAGCCAGCTCTCGTAGAGGGCCGCCAGCAGCAGGAAGACGAAGACCACGGCGAGCCCGAAGGCGATCACCGCCGTGTTGCCGGCGAGCTTCTCCTGCAGGGCGATCTCGGTCCATTCGAAGCCGAAACCCGAGGGCAGGCGTTCGGCCGCGATCTTCTCGATCGCCGCGATGCCTTGGCCGGTCGAGAAGCCGCGCGCCATCGAGAGCTGCACCTCGGCGGCCGGATAGAGATTGTAGCGCGGCACCCGATAGGCGCCGGTCGTATCCGAGAAGGAGGCGACCGAGCCGATCGGCACCATCTCGCCGTCGGTGTTGCGGGTCTTCAGATTGGCGACGTCGCGCAGGTCGAGCCGGAACGGGTTGTCGGCCTGCGCCGTGACCCGGTAGGTGCGGCCCAGCAGGTTGAAGTCGTTGATATAGGCCGAGCCCATGAACACCGAGAGCGTCTCGAAGACGCGGGTGATCGGCACGCCCAGCATCTCCGCCTTGGTGCGGTCGATATCGGCGAAGACCTGCGGCGTCTTGGTCGAGAACAGGGTGAAAGGCTGCTGGATGCCGGGAACCTGTCCCGCCGAGCCGGCGACGACCCAGGTCGCGCCCTCGAGCGCGGGCAGCCCGCGGCCCGAACGGTCCTGGACATAGCCCTTGAGGCCGCCGCCGGTGCCGATGCCCGGCACGGCCGGGGGCGGGATCACCAGCGCGAAGGCCTCGTTGATCGCAAACATCTGCTGGCGCAGATCGGCGAGGATGCCGTCCGACGTCAGGTGCTGCTTCTGGCGCTCGGCGAAGGACGACAGCGTCACGAAGATCACGCCGGTATTGGGGGCGATCGTGAAGGTGGCGCCGTCGAGGCCGGCGAAAGCGACCGCATGCGCGACGCCGGGCCGCGACAGCACGACATCGGTCGCCTTGCGGATCACCGCATCGGTGCGCGGCAGCGAGGCGCCCGGCGGCAGCTGGAAGGCGACGATGAAGTAGCCGCGATCGAGCTGCGGCACGAGCCCGGTCGGCGTCACCGACAGCTGTTGCGCCGTCAGCCCGATCAGGCCCGCATAGGCGACGAGCAGGATCACCGAGAAGCGGATCAGGCGCGAGGTCATCGCGCCATAGCTGCGCGACAGCCAGTCGAAGCCCTTGTTGAAATAGTGAAAGAACCCGCGCACGGGGGCGCCGAGCGCGTAGAGGAAGCCGTGCTGCTTGCCCGCGTCATGGCCGTGGGGCTTCAGCAGCAGCGCCGCCATCGCCGGCGACAGCGTCAGCGAGACGAAGCAGGAGATCGCGGTCGAGGCCGCGATCGTGACGGCGAACTGCTGGTAGAAGGTGCCCTGCAGCCCGCTGATGAAGGCGGTCGGGATGAACACGGCGCACAGCACCAGCGAGATCGCCAGCAGCGCCCCGCCGACCTCGTCCATGGTCTTGTGCGCGGCCTCCTTGGCGGTCATGCCCTCGGCGAGATAGCGCTCGACATTCTCCACCACGACGATCGCATCGTCGACGACGATGCCGATGGCGAGCACCAGCGCGAGCAGCGAGATCGTGTTGAAGGAGATGCCCACCGCGCTCATCACCAGGAAGGTGCCGACGAGCGAGACCGGGATGGCGATGATCGGGATGATCGCCGCCCGCCAGGTCTGCAGGAACAGGATCACCACCACGACGACCAGCGCCACCGCCTCGACCAGCGTGCGAATCACCGCGCTGACGGATTCGCCGATGAACTCGGTCGGGTTGTAGATGATGCGGTGTTCGAGGCCCGCCGGGAACTCCTTGGCCATCCCGTTCATCGTCGCGATCAGCGTTTCCGCCGTCGACAGCGCATTCGAGCCGGGGCGCTGGAAGATGCCGATGGCGACCGCGTTCTTGTTATCGAGATAGGCGTTGGTGGTGTAGTCCTGCGAGCCGAGTTCGACCCGGGCGATGTCGCGAATGCGGATCGTGCCGCCATTGGCGTCCGATCGCACGACGATGTTCTCGAACTCCGCGATATCGGTCAGGCGGCCGAGCGTGTTGACCGAAAGCTGGAAGGCGCCGCCCGTCGTCGCCGGCGGCTGGTTGATCGCGCCGGCGGCGACCTGGACGTTGGCCGCGCGCAGCGCGGCGACGACGTCGCCGGCCGTGAGATTGCGCGACGAGACCTTGGCCGGGTCGAGCCAGATCCGCATCGAGAAGTCGCGCGCGCCGAAGACCTGCACATTGCCGACGCCGTCGATGCGGGTCAGCACGTCCTTCACGAAGAGCGTCGCGTAATTCGAGACATATTGCGGGTCGCGCGAACCGTCCGGCGAGATCATGTTGATGACCATCATCAGATCGGGCGAGGCCTTGCGCGTCTGGATGCCCAGCGCGCGCACATCCGCCGGCAGCCGGGCCTCGGCCGCCGAGACGCGGTTCTGCACCAGCACCTGCGCCTGGTCGATGTCGACGCCGGCCTTGAACACGACGTTGATCGTGACGCGCCCGTCGCCGGTCGACTGCGACTGGATGTAGAGCATGTCGTCGACGCCGTTGACCTCCTGCTCGATCGGCGTCGCCACGGTGGCGGCGACGACCTCAGCCGAGGCGCCGGGATAGGTGGCGGTGATCGAGACCGTCGGCGGTGCGATCTCGGGGTACTCCGCGATCGGCAGGCCACGCTGGGCGATGGCGCCGGCGATGGTCAGAAGAACCGACAAGACGGTCGCGAAGATCGGCCGGTCGATGAAGAAATGGGCGAAACGGAACATGAAATGTGTCCTGGCCTGACGTCAGGGCGGAGGGCCGGCGGCCATCCGAAGCGTGGGAGCGTAAGGCGGCCGTCAGTTGGTGGCGGAAGGCTTGATCTCGCCCGGCTGCGGCGTCACCGTCGCGCCCGGTCGCACCATCGGGTTGGCGAAGCCGCCGATGATGACCTGATCCTGCGGGGTGAGACCGCTGCGGATGACGCGCAGGCCGCCGCTCATCTGGCCCAGCACGATCGGCTTCGGCACGACCTTGTTCTCCGGCCCGATCGTGAGCACGATCTTGTTGGCCTGGTCGGAGACGATCACGCTGTCGGGCACGAGCAGCGCGTCGGCCTCGCCGGCGAAGACGCGCAGCCGCCCGAAGGTGCCCGGCGTCAGGAACTGGTCGGGATTGGGGAAGACGACGCGGCCGCGGATCGTGCCCGAGCGCGCGTTCAGCGTGTTGTCGACGAAGTCGATCCGGCCGCGGCGCTTCCACTCCTGCTCGTCCGACAGGCGAACCTCGGCGACGATGCCGGATTCGCGCGAGGCGGTGGTGCGCAGGTCGTTGGCGCGGCGCTGCCAGCGCAGGTAATCGGCTTCAGACGCGTCGAAGGTGAAATAGATCGGGTCGACCGCGACGATCGTCGTCAGCAGGGTCGCGCCGGACTGGCCGCCCGCGATCAGATTGCCGGGGTCGACGCGGCGGTTCGAGATGCGGCCCGCCAGCGGCGCGCGCACCTCGGTCCATTCGAGATTGAGCTCGGCGGTCTTCAGATTGGCTTCCGCCCCCTGCTGGCTGCCGATCGCACTGTTCAGGTTGGCGCGGCGCTGGTCGACGTCGCGCGCCGTGATGGTGCGGTTCTGCGTCAGGCCCTCGGCACGCTCGACCTCGTTCTGGGCGAGCTCGACCTGGGCCTTGGCGCGGGCCACCTCGGCGCGGGCGGCATCGACCGAGAGCCGGTAGGGGCGGGGGTCGATGGTGAAGAGCAGGTCGCCCTTCTTGACGAGGTCGCCGTCCTTGAAATGCAGCGAGTCGAGGAAACCCGAGACGCGGGCCCGCACATCGACCTGTTCGCTCGCCTCGAAGCGGCCGGTGAACTCGTCCCAGTTGGTGACGCGCTGGGCGAGCGGCGCCGACACCTGAACCGGCGGAGCCGGCGGCGCGCCCTGGGCGAGCGCGCCGTGCGGCATCAGGATCGCGGACGCGACGAGCGCTGCCGCGGACCGGGCAACGAGCATCAGACCTGGACGGCGGTGGGACATGGCGACACTCCGGAAGGCGCTAAGCCGGCGCAATCCGGGCGGGATTGCGGGCGTTTGGGGCTAGAAGGGGACGACAGTGACGATTGTCAAGATCCATCACCCCTCACGATCTTGAAACGAGCCACAATCGGCCACAATCCCGCCAACCGGTGTCGGGAGCGCAACAGACGCTTGCCGCCCGCGCGTCGAGGTCGTAACCGTCAGAACAACTTTTTTGAGCCGGAAGTCCGACGATGAACGCGCATGCCCGCCCCGCCGACCCCAAGAAGCTGATCAAGGGTGCGACTGGCGATTGGGAAATCGTGATCGGCATGGAGATTCATGCACAGGTCACCTCCAACGCCAAGCTGTTTTCGGGCTCCTCGACCGCCTTCGGCGCCGAGCCCAACGCCCATGTCAGCCTCGTCGACGCCGCCATGCCCGGCATGCTGCCGGTGATCAACGCCGAATGCGTCCGCCAGGCGGTCCGCACCGGGCTCGGCCTCAACGCGCAGGTCAACAAGCGTTCGGTCTTCGACCGGAAGAACTATTTCTATCCGGACCTGCCGCAGGGCTACCAGATCAGCCAGTACAAGAGCCCGATCATCGGCGAGGGCGAGATCGTCGTCGATCTCTCGCCGACCGAGCAGATCACCGTGGGCATCGAGCGGCTGCATCTCGAGCAGGACGCCGGCAAGTCGATCCACGACCAGCATCCGACCATGAGCTTCGTCGATCTCAACCGCTCCGGCGTCGCCCTGATGGAGATCGTCTCGCGGCCGGACCTGCGCTCGGCCGACGAGGCGCGGGCCTTCGTCACCAAGCTGCGCACCATCCTGCGCTATCTCGGCACCTGCGACGGCGACATGGAGAAGGGCAATCTGCGCGCCGACGTCAACGTGTCCGTCCGCAAGCCCGGCGCGGAACTCGGCACGCGCTGCGAGATCAAGAACGTCAACTCGATCCGCTTCATCGGCCAGGCGGTCGAGGTCGAGGCGCGCCGCCAGATCGGCATCCTCGAGGATGGCGGCACGATCGACCAGGAGACCCGCCTCTATGATCCCGCCAAATCCGAGACGCGCTCGATGCGCTCCAAGGAAGAGGCGCATGACTACCGCTATTTCCCCGATCCCGATTTGCTGCCGCTCGAATTCGACGACGCCTTCGTCGCCGAGCTGAAGGCGCATCTGCCGGAGCTGCCGGACGCCAAGAAGGCCCGCTTCATCGCGCAGTACGGCCTCTCGCCCTATGACGCCTCGGTGCTGGTCGCCGAGCGCGAGCAGGCCGACTATTTCGAGGCGGTGGCGACCGGGCGCGACGGCAAGGCCGCGGCCAACTGGGTCATCAACGAGCTGTTCGGGCGCCTCAACAAGGAGGGGCAGGACGTCACGACCTCGCCGGTCTCCGCCGCCCAGCTCGGTGGCCTCGTCGATCTGATCGGCGAGGGCGTCATCTCCGGGCGCATCGCCAAGGATCTGTTCGAGATCCTCTGGAGCGAGGGTGGTGATCCCCGCGAGATCGTCGAGGCCCGCGGCATGAAGCAGGTCACCGATACAGGGGCGATCGAGAAGGCGGTGGACGAGCTGATCGCCGCCAATCCCGACAAGGTCGAGCAGGTCAAGGCCAAGCCGACCATGCTGGGCTGGTTCGTCGGCCAGGCGATGAAGGCCTCGGGCGGCAAGGCCAACCCGCAGGCACTGAACGAGATCCTGAAGGCGAAGCTGGGGATCGAGTGATGTCAGAGGACTATCAGCCGGAGATCGTCTTGGAAGAGGGGCCAAGCCCCTTTGGCCGTTGGCTTCAATCGGAACGGCTCGGCAAGGGCCTAACTGTTGAAGCGCTAGCTGATAAATCCGGCGTTTCAATGCCTGCAATCTACAATATTGAGGCGGGCAGAACTCAAAATCCAATTGCGGCCACTCGCAATAAACTTGAGCAAGCACTACAATCATCGACGCCGCAGGCAATCATTGACGAAGAGAAGTTAAGTACCTCAATTAATCAGCTAGGATCGCTCGAAGATTTCGATCCTCATGAAATAAACTCAATACCTGCTGAGTCGGGTGTCTACGTTTTTTATGACATCAGTGACCGTCCTGTGTATGTTGGGCGTTCAAAAGATATGAGAAGACGTATCCGTCAACACCAGGACAGATTTTGGTTCAAGAGACCAATTGTTGAAAGGGGTTCTCTAATCAGGATCGGTGACGCTGGACTGATCAAGCAGATCGAAGAAATATTAATTCGATTCCTAAAATCAAACGCCGTTTTGAATCAGAATCTTGTTGATAGAGACTTGTCCGATGATTAACGGTTCTTTGTTTAGACTGGTAAGATGACCCCCGCCGATCTCGTCATTCGCGACGCCGAGGCCGCCGATCTGCCGGCGGTGCGGGCGTTGCTGGTCGAGACCTGGCACGCCACCTATGACGGGATCTATGGCTGGCAGCGCGTCGCCGAGATCACGACGGCCTGGCACTCGCTCGAAAATCTCACCGCCCAACTCGACCGCGAAGGCGGGGCCTTCCTCGTCGCGCTGGTCAAAGACGAGGTCATCGCCACCGCCTCGGCGCGGATCGAGCCGGACCGGGCGGCGCTGCTGACGCGGCTCTATGTCTTGCCGCCCTGGCAGGGCGTCGGCATCGGCCGCACCTTGCTGCAGGTCACGCTGGCCTGCTTCCCGCAGGCGCCGGTGGCCCGGCTCGAGGTCGAGAGCCAGAACGAGCCGGCGATCGCCTTCTACGAGCGAATGGGCTTCTTCCTGCAGCGCCAGGCCCGCTTCGACGGCCGTGACGACACCCCCAACACGCTGCTGATGGCCAAGCGCCTCTTCGCCGCATAGCTGCAGCCGCAACCGGCCTGTGCGTCCACGCCGGTTGCCGCGGCGCGCCCGCCATGCCTCACTCTCCCCCAAGCCGCGCCAAAGCGGCACGTTCAGGGAGAGAAGACCATGCAGCGCCAGCCCATCCGCGTCGCGACCTATGACGGCCCCGGCGGCAAGCCGACCATCCGGGAGGTGCCCTGGCCGGCGGTCCCGGCCAAGGCGGCGCTGATCCAGATTGGCGCCTGCGGCGTCTGCGGCACCGACCAGCACATCCTCAAGGGCCATTGGCCCAAGCAGCTGCCCTGGCCCTTCACGCTCGGCCACGAGATCGGCGGTGTCATCGTCGAGAAGGGGGCGGATTTCACCGAGGACTTCATGGGCAAGCCGCTCGATGTCGGCTCCAAGGTGATGATCCCGCCACTGATGCCCTGCGGGCACTGCCATTACTGCCTGCACTACCCCGAGAGCGCCAACAAATGCCTGACGCCGGTCTATTACGGGCGCTATCTCGGCTTCGACAAGGCGCCGCATCTCTGGGGCGGCTGGGCCGAATATGTCTATGTCGACCTCGAGATGCTGCCCGGCACCAAAATCTACAAGCTGCCCGACGACATGTCGCTGCGGCTGGGCGCTCTGTCCGAGCCGATGACCTCCTGCATCCGCGCCTTCAACCGGGCCAAGCGCGCCGGCGGCTTCAACTGGGGCGACACGGTGGTGATCCAGGGCTCGGGGCCGATCGGCATCCTGGCGATCGCCGCCGCGCAGGAGATGGGCGCCGGCCGCGTCATCTGCGTCGGCGCGCCGGAGGAGCCGCGCCTGGCGCTTGCCCGCAAGTTCGGCGCCGAGGCGACGGTCGACCTGGAGGAATACACCACGCCTGAGGCGCGCATCGCCCGCGTCCGCGAGATCGTCGGCGGGTTCGGCGCCGATCTGGTGATGGACTGCTCCGGCCATCCCACGGCCGGGCCCGAGGGCATCGAGTTCCTGCGCGACGGCGGCACCTATGTCGAGATGGGGCAGTTCACCGATGCGGGCTCGATACAGACCAACTGGCACCGCATCTGCACCAAGGATCTGAACGTGCTCGGCTCCTGGGCCTTCACCGGCAACGACCTGCCGCTCGGTGTCGACATGCTCTACCGCGCCCGCGACAAATACCCCTTCCTGGAGATGCAGACGATCTACCCCTTCACCGAGGCCGGCGTGACCCAGGCCGTCGCCGATGCGATGGCGATGAAGACGGTGAAGTCCACCATCGTTCCGTTCCCGGAGCTGGTCTGATAGAGCGGCGTCTCGCCTCCACCGGACGGGACGCCGCATGACCACCTCGACCCAGATCGCCACCGCGGTCACCATCCGCCGTGCCCGACGCGAGGATGTGGAGCGCATCGCCGAGCTGATCATGCTCGGCGCCGCCACGCAGACGATGACGGCCGACGCGATCCGCGCGGAGGCGCGCCACCCCGGCTATGCCGAGGCCTTCGCCGCGGTCGAGGCCTCCGCGCATGACGCGCTCTTCGTCGCCGAGGAGGCGGGGGGCCTGGTCGTTGGCACCTTCCAGGTCACGCTGATCCCCGGGCTGGTGGCGCGGGGGCGGATGCGGGCCAAGTTCGAGAGCGTCCATGTCGCGCCCGAGCGGCGCGGCCATGGCATCGGCCGGGTCATGATCGCCCATGCGCTCGCCTTCGCGCGCGAGCACGGCGCCGGCATGGCCGAGCTCAGCTCCAACAAGTCGCGCCTCGACGCGCACCGCTTCTATGTCGGGCTCGGCTTCGCGCAGAGCCATGAGGGCTTCAAGATCGAGCTGTGACCGGCGCCGCGGGCGGGCGAGATCACGAACGGGCGATGCAACCCACGCAGGGCGGCCCGGCTCTTTCTCCCGCGCGAGAAGCGGCCTAAACATCGCGCTTCCTCCTCTGCATCAGGGACCGGGACACGCCATGTCAGCCAGCCAGAGCAAGCCGATCGAACTCCATTACTGGCCGACCCCGAACGGCTGGAAGATCACCATCATGCTGGAGGAATGCGGGCTGCCCTACACGGTCATCCCCGTGAACATCGGCAAGGGCGATCAGTTCAAGCCGGACTTCCTGGCGATCGCCCCCAACAACCGCATGCCGGCGATCGTCGATCCCGAGGGGCCGGACGGCCAGCCGATCTCGGTCTTCGAATCAGGCGCGATCCTGCAATATCTCGGCCGCAAGACCGGCCAGTTCTACCCCGTCGACGAGCGCGGCCGCGTCGCCGTCGACGAATGGCTGTTCTGGCAGATGGGCGGCTTCGGCCCGATGCTCGGCCAGACCCATCATTTCCGCATCTATGCGCCCGAGAGGGTGCCGTATGCGATCGACCGCTACACCAACGAGACGAACCGGCTCTACGGCGTGCTGAACAAGCGGCTCGAGGGCCGCGACTATATCTGCGGCGATTACTCCATCGCCGACATGGCCTGCATCGGCTGGGCCCGCGGCTGGGAAAAGCAGGGCCAGGACATCAAGCAGTTCCCCCATGTCGCGCGCTGGATCGAGACGATGATGGCGCGCCCGGCCGTGGCGCGCGGCCTCAAGGTCGGCGAGGCCCTGCGCAACCCCGCCGGCATCTCCACGCCCGAGGAAAAGGCGATCCTCTTCGGCCAGAAGGCGCGCTGAGCCTCATCCACCCCTCCGCGCGTCATCCTGGACAAGCGGCGAAGCCGCGCCGGCCGGGATCCATCCTAGGACTGGACAGCGCCCCATGATGGATCCCGGTCGGCCTTCGGCCGCCCAGGATGACGGGGTTGGTTCGGTAGGGATGACCACCAGCACCGCGCACCAAAAGCCCCGATCGGCCTCAGGCCGCGGGGTTTCGCATCATTGTCCCCGAGGGGATGCGCGGAGCCGGGTGGCGCGCGGACTGAAGCCGCGTGCCGATGTCGAGTGTCGATGTCGAGGTGTCGATGCAGCGCCGATCTCGCGCCGCCCGGCTCCGCGCGCGGGGATTTTGGGCGTTGCGGCCGTTCGTCCCTGACGAGGGGACTTACCACCGCTCGACCTCCGGGAGCCCCCGCCCGCGACGGCGACGCCTCCCGAAACCCGCCACCACACCCGGCCGCACGATGCCTCGCGACAGCCCCCTTGGTCGGGTGCAGCGGGGGCAGGATAGGCACAGCTCGGAGCGGCGGGGATAACCCGCCCGAGGCGGGGCCGGGAAATCGCTCAGTTCGCCCGGTTCCAGTTCACCGAGCGGCAGATCAGACCGCCCAGCACGCAGCCCGAGGTGGTGAGCTTGTCGCCGGCCAGCGTCATCGTGCCGGAGTAGGTCTTGCCGTCTTCCGGGTTGAAGGCGCTGCCGCTCCATTTGCCGTCGCCGGACGGCTTCATGTCGTAGAAGATGCGCTGGCCGACCTTGGCCGGGCCGCTGGTATCCTTGAGCCAGGCCAGCGTGCCGCACATCGCCTCGCCGCATTTGGCGAAGCGCACGCGCGAGGCGCCGCTCTCGCGCAGCCAGGTGCCGCCGACGTCCTGCGCGAGCGCAGCGCCGCTTGCCGTCAGTCCGAAGGCGATGAGGCTAAGGCCGGCCAGCCGGGCCCGAGGGGCGCGTGATCCGTAAGGCATGACATCCTCCCTGTTCGACCACGCTATGCTGCATGGTTCAGATATGAACGATAGCCGAGAAACGAACCGCCTCCAAGGGGCGCCTCCGAGGCGGCGGAACGCCCCTCGCTTGCGGCGTTCCGCAAGGGAGGGTGAATCCTCCGTCAACGCCCTTCCTGGCATTCTCCCCAAAGGCCTTTGAAAACATGAGTCTTTTCGACATGAGAAGATGAATCCGCAGTTGATTTAACGGCTCGCTCATCTCTCGTTGAGTTTCGATTCATCGCGAATTTTAGCGGCCCTTTTAAGGGGCGCGGCCAATTCTCGACCTCACGAGCCGGGGCCTTTGGACGGGTGGCCGGCGCCAAAACGCAAAAGGGTGGTTGTCATGGCACGCATGGAAATGAGCGCGATCCCCGCTTCTCTGGTGGTCCCGAGCGAGGCGTCGGCGCAGGCCTATTACGAGCTTGGCCTGATGTATGCGGCCGGCCGCGGCATTCCGGTCGACCTGGTCACCGCGCAGAAATGGTTCAACGTCGCCCAGGCGCGTGGCTGCAGCCGGGCTGCCGCGCACCGCCAGGAACTGGCGCTGGAGATGACCCGTGATCAGGCCGCCCAGGCTCTGCGCGAGGCCCGCAGCTTCCTGACGCGGCACTGACGCACGCGATTTCAGGGCGCTCCCGCAGGGAGCAGGGGCCGCGACACCGCGGGTCCGCCGGTGGGCCCGTTGCGTCGGGCGACCGGGTCAAATCGACGAGCCTTGTGGGGCGGGGAGGGCGCGGGTATAAGCGCGCCGCATTCCCCCCAGAAAATCCCCGAGGATTCATCGATGGCTGTTCAGCGTACCTTCTCCATTCTCAAGCCCGATGCGACCCGTCGCAACCTCACCGGCGCGGTCAACGCGGTCATCGAGAAGGCCGGCCTGCGCATCGTCGCGCAGAAGCGCATCCACCTGACCAAGGCCCAGGCCGAGACCTTCTATGCGGTCCATTCGGCGCGGCCCTTCTTCGGCGAGCTCGTCGAGTTCATGACCTCCGGCCCCGTGGTCGTGCAGGTCCTCGAGGGCGAGGACGCCATCGCCAAGTACCGCGACGTCATGGGCGCGACCAACCCGGCCAACGCCGCCGAGGGCACCATCCGCAAGCTCTTCGCCGAGTCGGTCGGCGAGAACACCGCCCATGGTTCGGACGCGCCGGAAGCAGCCGCGGTCGAGATCGCGCAGTTCTTCTCCGGCAACGAGATCGTCGGCTGATCAGCCGGCCGCATCGGCTTCGAATTGAGAAGGGGCGGGTCGCGATCGACCCGCCCCTTTTTTGTCGCCTGCGAGCGAGGCTGTCCGCGCTCAGAAGCCCAGATCGAAGGCGTAGCTTGCGGAGACGCCGACCGTGATCGAATCGCGCGAGCCGAACGTCCGCACCACCGGCGACTTCGCGGCATCGCCGACCAGATGCTTGTACTCGACATAGGCCGTGGTCTGGAACCGCTCGGACCAGTTGTAGGTCGCCTGCGCGATGGCGCCGTAGGACAGTACGCCGCTGTTGAAGCGCTGCAGCAGCCCGCCGTTGCCGGCGGCGCCGGGAATCGAGCCGAAATAGGTGCGGACATAGTCGGCACTGGTCACCACCATGCGCGGCCCGATGCCGAGCTTCCAGGTGTCGTTGATGCGCGCGAAGGCGTCGAGCTTCATTTCGGCGACGAGGCCGTCATGGGCGGCGATGCCGCGGCGCAGATCGACGCGGGCGCGCAGCCAGGAGGCCGGGTAGAACTCGGCGAAGGCGCCGGCCTCGGCGCCGAACTTGACGTCGGGCACGCCGATCAGCGCGCGGTTGACGCTGGATTTCCGCTCCCAGAGCAGGTTGCCGGAGAAGCCGACGCGCCAGGCGGTGCCGGAGAAGAAGCCGATCGAGATCGCGTCGTCCTCGGCCGACCACCAAGTGCTCTTCAGCCCGCGTCCGAGCGAGATGATCGGCTTCGGGCGGAAGACGTAGTCGTTGGAGCCGAGATAATCGGGCTGGCGATGCAGGCCGGCGCCGAGCGTCAGCGTCCAGTTCTGCGCCGATTGCGGCGAGGTGAGGGTGCTGTAGTCGGATGACTGGGCCGAGGCGCGGTCGATCGGCGACAGGAAGACACAGGCGACGAGGCCCGCCAGGAACGCAACGCTACGCATGACACTCAACTCCGGCGCGACCGCGCCACTCATGACCAGAGATCCGCAGAATGAAGCATTAGGATTAACCCCGGGTTGATGCTGAGCCTTGCGCGACGAGATGTCCGGAGATTGCACGCGCCGTCCGGGCGAGGCCACCGTCCAGGCCGGTTTCCTTTTTTTCGCCATGCGTTACGAAGGGGCTATGACGGAATTGCCACGCATCGCGCACCACCCCTCGACCTGCCCGCATGACTGCCCCTCCGCCTGCTCGCTGGAGGTGGAGGTCATCGACGGGCGCAGCATCGGCCGCGTGCGCGGCAGCAAGCGCCAGAGCTACACCGATGGCGTGATCTGCGCCAAGGTTGCCCGCTATGCCGAGCGGATCCACCACCCCGACCGGCTGCTGCATCCCCTGCGTCGCACCGGCCCCAAGGGCTCGGGCCAGTTCGCGCGCATCTCCTGGGACGAGGCGCTGGACGAGATCGCTCAGCGCTTCCTCGCCATCGAGGCGGAGCACGGGGCGGAGGCCGTCTGGCCCTATTACTATGCCGGCACGATGGGCCTGGTCATGCGCGACGGCATCAACCGCCTGCGCCATGCCAAGCGCTATTCCGGCCAGTATTCGACGATCTGCACCACCACGGCCTGGACCGGCTTCATCGCCGGCACCGGCCGCCTCGCCGGGCCCGATCCGCGCGAGATGGCCAAGTCCGACTGCGTGGTGATCTGGGGCACGAACGCCGTGCACACGCAGGTCAACGTGATGCATCACGCGATCAAGGCGCGAAAGACGCGCGGCGCCAAGATCGTCGCCATCGACATCTACCACAATGCGACGCTGGCCCAGGCCGATCTGGCGCTGGTGCTACGGCCGGGCACCGATGCGGCGCTCGCCTGCGCCGTCATGCACGTGCTCTTCCGCGACGGCCATGCCGACCGCGCCTATCTCGCCGCCCACACCGACGCGCCCGAAGAGCTCGAGGCCCATCTGCAGAGCCGAACCCCGGAGTGGGCGGCCGCGATCACCGGCCTCGAGGTCGCACAGATCGAGGAATTCGCCGCGCTCGTCGGCACCCGCAAGAACAGCTTCTTCCGCCTCGGCTATGGCTTCGCCCGGCAGCGCAATGGCGCCGTCTCGATGCATGCCGCGCTCTGCGTGCCGACCGTCACAGGCGCCTGGCAGTACGAGGGCGGCGGTGCCTTCCACAGCAACAGCGGCATCTACAACTGGCGCAAGAGCCTGATCGAGGGGCTCGACGTCCGCGACCGCAGCGTGCGCGAACTCGACCAGTCGCAGATCGGACGCATCCTGACGGGGGACGCCACCGCGCTGCGCCAGGGCGGGCCGGTCAGGGCGCTGCTGATCCAGAACACCAACCCGGTCTCGGTCGCCCCCGAGCAGGAACTGGTGAAGCAGGGCTTCGCCCGCGAGGACCTCTTCACCGTCGTCCACGAGCAGTTCATGACCGAGACGGCGCAGATGGCCGACATCGTGCTGCCGGCGACCCAGTTCCTCGAGCATGACGACATCTATCAGGGCGGCGGCCACCAGCACATCATGTGGGGCGGCAAGCTGGTCGAACCCGCCGGCGAATGCCGCTCCAACCATGACCTGATCTGCGCACTCGCGGAGCGGCTGGGGGCGCAGCATCGCGGCTTCACGATGACCCCGCGCGAGATCGTCGACTGGACGATGCGGGAAACCGGCCGCGGTACGCTCGACGAGCTGATCGCCAATGAATTCATCGACATCCAGCCGGATTTCCGCACCGCGCATTATCTCGACGGCTTCGGCTATCGCGACCGCAAGTTCCGCTTCAAGCCGGACTGGCCGAAGGTCCCCAACGCCAATGCCGGCCCGGTCGGCCCCTGGCAGGATATGCCGGCGCTGCCCGATCAGTGGGACGTGCTCGACAATGTCGATGCCGACCACCCCTTCCGGCTGGCGACGAGCCCGGCGCGGAGTTTCCTGAATTCGACCTTCACGGAGACCCCGAGCTCCGTGAAGAAGGAGGTCGGCCCGACCTTGATGCTGCACCCTGACGATGCTTCGCGGCTGGGGATCGTGGCCGGCGACGAGGTCATCGTCGGCAACAGCCGTGGCAGCGTCCATCTCGCGGCCGTTTTGTTCGAGGGTGTGGTGCGCGGCGTCGTCATCGCCGAATCGATCTGGCCCAACGCCGCCCACAAGCATGGCCGCGGCATCAACACGATCACCGGCGCGGATGGCCCGGCCCCCTTCGGCGGCGCGGCCTTCCACGACAACAAGGTCTGGATCAAAAAGGCGTGACCGCGCACCCTTGATTTTCCGACAATGCTATGGACCATCCTCGCGCAGTCAGCCCGTTCCACGGTGCCGATGCGTCTGCTCTCGAAGGACGAACGAAATCATGATGATGCGGCGGATGGGTGCGGTCTTCCTGGCCGGTGGGATCTCTGTGCTAGCGACGCTGGGCGCGCAGGCGGCGAGCGGCGGCAGCGCCCTGCCGCCGCCCGATCCGACCGCCAAGAACCTGACCCCCTACATGATCCAGCTGCGCGCCTTCGACGCCTGCCTGGTGACGCAGTCGCGCCTGATGGGCACGACGCGCGAGGCGGTCCACACGCCCTGCAGCTGTTACGCCAAGGGCACCGTCGCGGCGATGACCAAGGATGAGATCCAGGCCTTCCGCGACACCGGCTATTTCAACGATTCGGCCCGCGAGAAGGGCCTCGGCTTCATCGACCGCTGCAAGCTGAAGCGGCCGATCTGACGCCCGGCGCGGTGACGGCCGGATGCGGCCGAGCTTGACTCCGCGACGCGTCGTCTCCTGACATGCTGCTGACAAAACCTGTCAGCAGGGCTGGGGCATGCTGACAGCAGCCAGGGCCTAGGGGGACCGTCGATATGCAGCGCGCCGAACGATTGCTCGACATGATCCAGAGCCTGCGCCGGCGGCGCCGGCCCGTGACGGCCGAGACGCTGGCCTCCGAGCTCGATGTGTCGGTGCGCACCGTCTACCGCGACATCGCGGCGCTGGTGCGCCAGGGCGTGCCGGTGCGCGGCGAGGCCGGCATCGGCTATGTCCTCGATGCCGGGTTCGACCTGCCGCCGCTGATGCTCTCCCCGGATGAGATCGAGGCCGTGCTGGTCGGCATGCGCTGGCTCGGCGAGCGCGCCGACCCCGTTCTGGCGCGCGCGGCCGAGGACGTGGTCAGCAAGATCGCCGCGGTCCTGCCGCCGCATCTGCGGCCGATCCTGCTCGACGGCGCGCTGTTTGCGCCCGCCTATGGCCGCGACGCCCCCGTCGATCAGGTCGATGTCGCCGCCGTGCGCGCGGCGATCCGCCAGGGCCGCAAGCTCGAGGTCCGCTACCGCGACGAGAGCGGCCAGGACACGCAGCGCATGATCTGGCCGATCGGCATGACCTTCTACGACCGCGTCCGGATTGTGATCGCCTGGTGCGAGCTGCGCCAGGACTTCCGCCATTTTCGCACGGACCGCATCACCGATCTCGTGGCACGGGAGGAACGCTACCCCGCCCGCCGGGCCGATCTCTTCCGGCGCTGGCAGAAGGAAGAGGAGGCGCGCTGTCTGGCCGACGCCAGCCGGCGTCAGGAGGCGGAGCGGCTCGACGAGGCTCAGCGCCGGACGACCGCCCCGTCGACCAGTGCGGCGCGGCCCGCGGCCACCTCCGCCAACGCGATCGGATAGAGCCGGTGCTCCTCGACGAGCACGCGCGACGCCAACGTATCCTCGTCGTCGCCCGCCAGAACCGGGACCTTCGCCTGTGCGATCACCGGCCCGGCATCGAGTTCTGGCACGACGAAGTGCACGCTGCAGCCATGCTCGGCGACGCCGGCTTCAAGTGCCTGCCGATGCGTATGCGTGCCCTTGAACAGGGGCAGCAGCGAGGGATGGATGTTGATCATCCGTCCCTCCCAGCGCCGGACGAACCAGGGCGTCATGATCCGCATGAAGCCGGCCAGCACGACGAGATCGATCTGGTTGACGCGCAGGACATCGTCCATGGCGCGTTCGAAGGCCTCGCGGTCCTTGTTGAAGGCGCGGTGATCGACGGTCGCGGTCGCGATGCCGAAATCGCGCGCCCGCTCCAGCCCGGGCGCGCCGGGCACGTTGGACAGCACGAGCGCGATCTCGGCGGGATAGCCGGGCGCGCGCGCGGCCTCGACGAGCGAGACCATGTTGGACCCGCGCCCCGAGATCAGGATCCCGACGCGCGGGCGGATCGTCGCCTCGCTCACAGCGACAGCTTGCCGCGATAGGCGACCTGCTCCTCGCCGTCCGCCACCGGCACGACCTCGCCCAGCCGCACCGGAGCCTCGCCCGCCGCCGCCAGCGCCGCCATCACCTCGTCGGCCTTGGCCGCCTCGGCCGCGACGATCATGCCGATGCCGCAGTTGAAGGTGCGCAGCATCTCGCGCTCGGCGACGCCGCCGACCTTCGCCAGCCAGCCGAAGACGGGAGGGACTGGGATCGCCGCGAGGTCGAGCGAGACGCCGAGACCGTCGGGCAGGACGCGCGGAATGTTGTCGGGAAAGCCGCCGCCGGTGATGTGCGCCAGCGCCTTGATGCCGCTGGTCGCCTTGATCGCCTGAAGCAGCGGCTTGACGTAGATCCGCGTCGGCACGAGCAGCGCCTCCGCAAGGCTGGTCTCGGGCGCGAAGGGGGCGGGCGCCTCCCAGGCAAGGCCGCTCAGCGCCACGATCCGCCGGACCAGCGAATAGCCGTTGGAATGGACGCCGGAGGAGGGCAGGCCGAAGACGACGTCGCCGGGCTGCAGATCGGCCCGCGGCAGCAGCGCGCCGCGCTCGGCCGCCCCGACCGCGAAGCCCGCAAGGTCGTAGTCCTTCTCGGCATACATGCCGGGCATTTCGGCCGTCTCGCCGCCGATCAGCGCGCAGCCGGCCTGGCGGCAGCCATCGGCGATGCCGCGCACGATCTCGATGCCGACCTTGGGGTCGAGCTTGCCGGTGGCGTAGTAGTCGAGGAACAGCAGCGGCTCGGCACCCTGCACGATCAGGTCGTTGACGCACATCGCGACGAGATCGATGCCGATCGTCGAATGCCGCCCGCTCTCGATCGCGATCTTGACCTTGGTGCCGACGCCATCATTGGCCGCGACCAGGATCGGGTCGGTGAAGCCTGCCGCCTTGAGGTCGAACAGCCCACCGAAGCCGCCGATTTCGGCATCCGCACCCGGCCGGCGCGTCGCGCGCACCAGCGGCTTGATGGCATCGACCATGGCGTTGCCGGCATCGATGTCGACGCCCGCCTGCGCATAGGTCAGTCCGTTGCCGTCAGGCTTGCTCATCTCGTATCCGCCCTGGTTCGCGTTCGCGCGAGCGATAGGCAAGCGGGCGGCGCGATGCAAGGCGTTGGGATGCGATGGTCGCTGAAACGCAGCTAAAGCCGAGGCAAAACCTGTGTCCGGCGTCCTAGTCGAGCGCCGCCAGCTTGCCGCCGGCGCGCAGGAAGCGGGCGGGATCGACCGGCTCGTCGTTGATGCGGGTTTCGTAATGCAGATGCGGGCCCGTCGAGCGGCCGGTCGAGCCGACGCGGCCGACCACGGTTCCGGTCGTCACGCTCTGCCCGACGGAGGCCAGGATCGCCGACATATGGGCGTAGCGCGTGGTGATGCCGTTGGCGTGCTCGATCTCGACCATGTTGCCATAACCGCCCGAGTATTCGGCGGTGATGACCTTGCCCGGGGCGGTGGCGCGAATCGGCGAACCGCTCTCGGCGCGGAAATCCACGCCGGTATGCATGGCCGGCGCCCGGGTAAAGGGGTCGACCCGGTAGCCGTAATTCGAGGAGAAATCGACCTCGCCGGCCATCGGCTTGGCGAGCGGCAGCTGCCCGGCGAGGCTGCGAAGCCGCATCACCGCCGCGATGCGCGGCTGCAAGGCGCTGAGCGTCGCTTCGAACGGGCCGGTCGAGGGATCGATCTTGAACGGAACGAAGGGGCCACCGACCCCGCCTTTCGCGACGCTGCTTTGGGCGGCCAGCTTGTCGGTGTCGAGCCCGGTTTCGGAAAGAGCGCCGCGCAGACGCTTCTGCGACGCCGCCAGGGTCTCGTCCATGTCCTTGAGCGCGGCGAGCTGGGCGCCGGATGTGTTGGTGATCGCCCGGTCGAGACGGGTGAGGGCGGCCTCGACGCGCTTGGCCGGCGGCTGGATCTCGGCCTGCCCGGACGTCCAGGTGTCGGCCTTGCGATCGCTGGCGCCGCGCAGCGCGGGCGAATCAAGCGCCGGCGTCGGCTTCGTCGGCATGATCGGCGCGAAGCTGGTCACGCCCGAAGCGCGGACCGGTTCCTCGGGCTTGATCATCCGCGGCCGCAAGGGGGCCTTCTGCGGCGACATGATGCCGCCGGCCTGCAGCGTATCGGCCAGCGCCGTGACGAGGGACTGGCGTGATTCCAGCTCGGCCTGGCGGGTGGCCAGTTCGTCGACGCGGGCCTCGACGCCGTCCTGGTCGAGCAGGGCGCGGCTGGCGAGCCGGTCGACATCGGCGCGCAGCGCCGCGATCCGGTCTTCATAAGCGTATTGGCGGGTGGTCTCGCGGGCGACCAGCCGGGCGGCGAGATCGTCTTTGCTGAGGATGTACCAACCCGCCGCGCCGCTGCCCGCCGTGGTCAATGCCAGCAGGGCGAGGCCCGCCAGCACGGTCGAGCGGCGGATCGTATAGGTCTTGTGCGTGACGAGACCGGATACGGGAAGGGCGGGGCCTGTCGAAGCAGGATGTGTCATGTACGCGGGACCGGAATGTTACGCTGCCGATACCGTCATCAGACCCTGTTAAGGTTAATCTTTCGCAAACCGGAGGGGTTTCGCCTCAGATCTCTTTGGCCGCGGCCAGGACCTCTGCGGCATGGCCGGGGACTTTGACCTTGCGCCAGACCCGCGCGACCTTGCCCTGCGCGTCGATCAGGAACGTCGTCCGCTCCACGCCCATATAGGTCCGCCCATACATGCTCTTCTCGACCCAGATGCCATAGGCCTGGAGCGCGGCCTGCGCCTCGTCGGCGGCCAGCGCGAACTCCAGCTTGTGCTTGGCCTTGAACTTGTCGTGGCTCTTTACCGGATCGGGCGAGATGCCGAGGATCTCGGTGCCCGCCGCCGCGAACTCCGCGCGCAGGCCGTTGAAGGCGATCGCCTCCTGGGTGCAGCCCGGCGTGTCGTCCTTGGGGTAGGCGTAGAGCACGAGCTTGCGCCCGGCAAAATCCGCCAGCGACACCATGCCGCCCCCGTCGCGCCCGAGCGTGAAAGCGGGAGCTGCGTCACCTTCCTGCAAAGCCATTGATCTGCCTTCCTTTCGTCGCGTTCGCGCTGCATGGCCGAACGCAGGTCCGAGCGTCATGGTAGCGTGTCGGCCGGTATTGAAACAGGGTGTCTCGTCGATTCGTCGGATGCGGCGTCGGCAGGCTGCGCTGTCGGTGCCCCCTGGCGATCACGCTGGCGCTTTACGCCGTGCCGCACGCGACGGATCATCTGCGGCGAGAGGATCGAACAGGCCTTGCAGCATCAGGATGCCAACAAGCCGGACGCTGCTTCGGCTTCGACCACGTCGCAATCCGGGCCGGATTGCGACGTGGTCGAGGTGACGCGGCGCGCCAGGGCCGGCCTTGCGACCATCGCTGTCGCGGTCGTCGTCGCGGTGCTGACGCTGGCGGGTGCCGCCGCGACCCTGCTCGTGACCGGTCTGGTGCCGTTGTCGGGGCTGGAGGGCCGCATCGCGCAGGCGATCCAGGACCGTCTCGGGCGCGACTGGACGGTCGAGGCTGCCGCCGCCGAACTCGGCCGCATCGATGGGCGCGCCCAGCTGCGCGTGCGGCAGGTCGCCTTTCGCCACAAGAGCGGGGCGGCGATCCGCGCGCCTGAAGCCATTCTCGGCTATGAGCCGATGGCCCTGCTGCGCGGCGACATCCGGCTGACCTCGGTCGATCTGCGCGGCGTCAATGTCCGGCTCGGCGTCAACAAGGATGGCGCCCTGATCGTCAATGCCGATTCGGCTCCCGCCGAGCCGCAGCCGCCTTCGACGCTGCCCGATGCATCGCAATGGAACGCCTTCACCGGCGTGATGGCGGCGGTAGCCACGCTCGGCCAGGGCGAGGGGCTGCTGGGTGCGCTGGAGACCGCCGGGATGAACGGCGCACGCCTGTCGCTGGTCGATCCCGAAGGACGGCAGAAGGCGGGCTTCGAGGATGTCGAGATCCGGCTGACACGCACGGGCGAGCGCGCCACGCGGCTCACCCTGAAGGGCCGCACGGGCCCCCGCTGGAAAGAGCTCGCCATCGACCTGACGACCCAGTCCGACGGCACGCAACGCGCTGATATCGACATCGTGCGCTTCGAACCGGCGGAGGTCGTCGCGCTGGCACTGGGGACGGGCGGGCTGACGATCGAGGGGCTTCCCCTGCGCGGCAAGGCCAGCCTGAGCCAGACGACCGATGGGCGCCGGGAGATCACGGCACGGATCGACGTGCTGCCCGGCGTCATCCGCTTCCCCGACGGGCCGATGCCGCCGATTGCGGTGGAGGCGGCCCATGTCGAGCTGGCCAGCAGTGGCGATTTCTCGGTGATCGACATGAGGTCGGTCGCGATCGATGCCGGGGATACCCGCCTGACAGGCCATGGCCGCCTGCGGGCCGAAGACGGCGCGTGGCGCGCCAGCCTCGAGGCGAGCGGCCAACTCGCCGGGATCGACTCCGATCCGCCCGTGGCGATCTCGTCCGCGAAGGCAGAGCTGCGGATCGATCCGCGCAGCAGCGAGGCGCTGATCGAGACGCTCTCGGTGCAAGGCCCGGCGATCCGGGCCGAAGGACGAGGACTGGTTCAGCAGGTCGGCGGCTCGCCATTGCAGCGATTTTCGATCACGGCTACGGATTCAGACCCCCGGGCGGCGCTGGCGCTGTGGCCGCGTTGGACCTCGGACGAGGTTCACCGCACGTTGTCGCGTCAGGTCCAGGCGGGGCGCATCGCCTCGGTGCGCGTCGATCTTGACCTGCCGGCCGCCGATCACGCCCGGATGTTGCAAGGCGCGGGGATTCCTGACGACGCGCTCACTGTCGTCGTCGAGGCCTCGCAGGTGCGGTTTCTGCCGGGCCCCGGCCTGCCCGCGCTGATCGATGCGAAGGTCTCGGGCAGGGTGACGGGCCGCACGGTCAAGCTCGCCATTGCCAAGGCCACGGCCGATCTGGGCGAGGGCCGGCAGCTGCAACTCGGCGACGGCAGCTTCGACATTCCCGAAACCTGGACGCCCCGCGCCCCGGCGCGGGCCGCATTCCGTTCGACGGGCTCGATGGAGGCACTGGCCGCGCTATTTTCCTTTCCGGCGCTGAAGGAGTTCGCGCCCGCCGATCTCGATCCCAAGAGCCTGCGCGGCTCCAGCGATCTCCGGAGCGTCGTAGCGTTGGCCCTGGTCGACGACCCGCGCCCCGGCGAGATCGTCGTCACCAGCACGGGGACGCTGTCGGGCGTGGCCTCCGACACGCTGCTCGGCACGGAAAAGCTCGAAGGCGGCAATCTGACGGTCAATCTCGACCGGACCGGTCTGGCCTTGCGCGGAGAGGCCCGCATCGGCGGGGACCGCGCCCAGGTCGAGATCCGGCAGGACCCCCGTGGCAAGGGCGAGGCGACCTTGGCGTTGGCGCTCGACAATGCGGCGCGGCAGAAGCGCGGCCTCGGCCCCGAGGTCGGCATCAATGGTCTCGTGCAGGTCAAGGTCACGAAGGCGCTGGGCAAGGGCGTGTCGGGCGTTCCGCGGGTCGAGAACGACCTGACCAAGGCCTCGCTCGAGGGCCTCATCCCGGGGTTCAGCAAGCCGGCGGGCCGGGCGGCCAAACTGAGCTTCAACTATATCGCCGAGGCGGACGGGCCCGAACTCGACGAATTCCTCTTCGAATCGACACCGGCGCTGATCCGCGGCCGGGTCGAGCTCGACCGGAACAATGCTTTCGAGAGTGCGAGCTTCTCGCAGTTCCGCGTCTCCACGGGCGACAACCTCAAGATCGATGCGAAGCGCGAGGGCAATCTGACGAAGCTGGTCGTGAAAGGCGCGGTCGCCGATGTCCGCCCCTTCATTCGCGATCTGCAGAGCGCATCGGGCCCGGCCGCGCGGGGCGACAAGCCCGGCGCCCGTGGCGGCGACCTCGACCTCGATCTCGACGTGCCGATCCTGACCGGCTTCAACAACGAGGCGATCACCAACGCCACGCTGAAGCTGCAGAAGCGCGGCGGCGATCTGCGCACGATCGGCTTCCAGGGGCGGATCGGCCGCGCCGACGTCACGGCGAAGCAGGTGTCGCGCGTGGGCGAGGCGGCGGGCGGGCTGCTCGTCCAGTCCGAGAATGGCGGCGCCTTGCTGCGCTTCGTCGATATCTACCGCCGCGCCTATGGCGGCGATCTGATCCTCAATCTCGGGCCGGGCGAGACGCGCCAGAGCGGCGAACTGCTGTTCCGCAACTTCGTCGTCCGCGACGAGCCGGCGCTCCGCCGCGTCGTTGGCGGGCAGTCGCTCGGGGGCGACCGCGCCGACAATGCGGCGCCGCCCCTGCCCATCAATGTCAGCGAAGTCGCCTTCACCAAGCTGCGGGCGGAATTCACCCGCTCCGCCAGCCGCCTCGATATCTCGGACATGGTGATCTGGGGCCAGCAGGTCGGTTTCACCCTGCAGGGCAATGTCGATTACGGCCGCGACCGCGTCGATATCGGCGGCACCTTCGTGCCGGGCTATGCCTTCAACAACGCCTTCGCGCAGGTCCCCCTGGTGGGGGCGCTGCTCGGCGGCGGCAGCCAGTATGGCGGGCTGTTCGCGGTCAATTTCAGGATCGCCGGCGCAGCCAGCGCGCCGACCATGTCGATCAACCCGCTCTCGGCGATCGCGCCGGGCATCCTGCGCCGCTTCGTCGATCCGCTCGGCGGGGCTCCCGCGCAAAAGCCGCTGCAGCCCAATCCGGCGCCGACGCGCTGAGGCCGGTTACTCCGGCCGCAGCAGGATGTGCTTCTTCTTGCCGAAGGAGAGCTTGATCGCGCCCTCCGCCAGATCCGACATGCCGAGCATGGCGCGCTCGTCGGTGACGACGGCATCGTTGACGCGCAGGCCCCCGGCCTTGACCTGCCGACGGGCTTCGCTGATCGATTGAACGAAACCAGCCATCAAGAAGGCTTGGAGCACGCCCAATCCGTTCTCAAGCATAGGCTTGATGACAATAACCGTCGGTAGATCGGCTGCGGTGCCGCCCTCTTCGAAGGTCTTGCGCGCCGTCTCGGCGGCTGCATCCGCCGCCTCGCGGCCATGGACGATTGCAGTGATCTCGGTGGCCAGGATCTTCTTGGCTTCGTTGATCTCGGAGCCACCGAGCGCCGCGAGGCGCGCGATCTCGTCGAGCGGCAGGCGCGTGAACACCTTCAGGAAGCGGCCGACATCGGCGTCCTCGGTGTTGCGGAAATACTGCCAGAAATCATAGGGGCTGAAGACGTCGGCGTTGAGCCAGACGGCGCCATTGGCGGTCTTGCCCATCTTGGCGCCGGACGCGGTGGTCAGGAGCGGCGTCGTCACGCAGTAGAGCTGCGGCCCGCCCATCCGATGCGAGAGGTCGACGCCGTTGATGATGTTGCCCCACTGGTCGGAGCCGCCCATCTGCAGGCGGCAGCCATGGCGCCGGTTGAGCTCGACGAAGTCGTAGCCCTGCATGATCATGTAGTTGAATTCGAGAAAGGACAGCGACTGCTCGCGGTCGAGCCGGAGCTTGACCGAATCGAAGGAGAGCATCCGGTTGACCGAGAAATGCCGGCCGACCTCGCGCAGGAACTCGACATAGTTCAGCTTCAGCAGCCAGTCGGCATTATTGGCCATCATCGCGTCGGTCGGGCCGTCGCCATAGCGAAGGATGCGGCCGAAGACCCGCTTGATGCTCTCGATATTGGTGGCGATCTCCTCGACCGTCAGCAGCTTGCGCTGGTCGTCGCGGAAGGAGGGGTCGCCGACCATCGAGGTGCCGCCGCCCATCAGCGTGATCGGCCGGTGCCCGGTCTCCTGGAACCAGTAGAGCATCGTCAGCGAGATCAGGTTGCCGATGTGGATCGAGGTCGCGGTGGCGTCGTAGCCTACATAGGCGGTCTGCGTGCCCTCGCAGCACAGCTTATCCAGGCCCGCCGGATCGGAGATCTGATGGACGAGGCCGCGCTCGTCGAGAACGCGCAGGAAGTCGGACTTGTAGGTGGTCATCGTGATGCTCGGATCGTTCTGGGGCTGTCGGCCTTGTCGTCATCCCGGCCGTAGCGAAGCGGAGTGCCGGAATCCATCATCGAGCGTCGCCCTCCGATGGATCCCGGATCAGCGCCGCTCCGCGGCTTGTCCGGGATGACGCCGTTGCGGCAAGCGGATCAGACGCTTTCCTGCTCGCTCTTGATGATCTCGGGGCCGACCATGCGGTCGAGATAGGCGCCGACCTGGCTCATCAGCACGTCGACCTTGCCGTCGAAGAAGTGGTTGGCGCCCTCGACGACCGTGTGCTCGATCTGGATGCCCTTCTGGGTCTTCACCTTCTCGATCACCGCCATCACCTCCTTGACGGGGGCGACGCGGTCTTCCGAGCCATGGACGAACAGGCCCGAGGAGGGGCAGGGGGCCAGGAACGAGAAATCATAGCGGTTGGCCATCGCCGCGATCGACATGAAGCCTTCGATCTCGGGCCGGCGCATCAGCAACTGCATGCCGATCCAGGCGCCGAAGGAGACGCCGGTGATCCAGCAGCTCTTCGCCTCGGGGTTGAGCGCCTGCATCCAGTCGAGCGCCGCGGCGGCATCCGAGAGTTCGCCCGCACCATGGTCGAAATGGCCCTGGCTGCGGCCGACGCCGCGGAAGTTGAAGCGCAGCGCCGAGAAGCCCCGGTTCACGAAGGTGTAGAACAGGTTGTAGACGATCTGGTTGTTCATCGTCCCGCCGAACTGCGGGTGCGGGTGCAGGATGATGGCCAGCGGCGCGCCGCGCTTCTTGGCGGGCTGGTAGCGGCCCTCGATCCGGCCGGCGGGTCCGTTGAAAATCACCTCGGGCATCGTTTTGTCGCCTTGTGTTGGGTCGGAAGGTCGCCGACGCCGGCCACTCAGGCGGCAGAATGCCGCCCCTTGGCCCGGTCGCCCTTGACGGCTCCGCCGCGTGCGCCCTACATCAGGGCACTTAGAATGGTTCTAACGGCCGTGAACAAGTCGGGAACAAGCGCGGATGCCGGTTGTGGCACGGGCGCTGTCCCCGGCCAGACCGGTTTGGATGGGCGGCTATAGCACGGTGCTGGGGTCCCAATTCAAGCCTTTCGTGCCGGATGACGCCGACATGACGAGATCGACAAGGCAAATCGGAGCATCCAGAGAGTGACCGGGTCGGCCCGCGCCTATCTCGACCACAACGCCACCACCCCGGTTCGCCCCGAGGTGGCGCAGGCGATGGCGCGCGCGCTGGCGATGCCCGGTAACCCCTCTTCGGTCCATGCCGAGGGCCGGGCGGCCAGGGCCGCGATTGAGCGGGCGCGCGAGCAGGTCGCAGGCCTGGTCGGCGCGAAGGCGTCCAACATCGTCTTCACCAGCGGCGGCACCGAAGCCAATGCGACGGTGCTCTCGCCCGGCCTGATGGATTGCGATGGCGGGCGCGACTGCGTCCGCACCCCGGCCTCGCTGCTTCTGCTCGGCGCCACCGAGCATCCTTGCGTCCGCGACGGTCATCGCTTTCGTAAGGACGCCGCCGAGGCGATCCCGGTCGGTGCCGATGGACGGGTCGATACGGCCTGGCTTGCTGAGCGGATGGAGCGTTTCGCCACGGAGCATCCGGGCGCGCGGGCGCTGGTCTCCGTCCATCTCGCCAACAACGAGACCGGCGTGATCCAGCCGGTCGCCGAGATCGCGGCGATCGCCAGGCGGTTCGGTGCGCTGGTTCACAGCGATGCCGTCCAAGCCGCCGGCAAGATCGCCATCGACATCGAAGCGCTCGGCGTCGATGTGCTGACGCTCTCGGCCCACAAGCTCGGCGGCCCCAAGGGCGTCGGCGCGATCGTTTTCCGCACCGGCGCACTCGAACTCGCCGACAAGCCGCTGCGCGGCGGCGGGCAGGAGCGCGGCTGGCGGGCCGGCACCGAGAATGTGCCGGGCATCGTCGGCTTCGGCGCGGCGGCCGCCCTCGCCGGGAGCGCGCGCGAGGCCGAGGCGGAACGGCTCGGCGGGTTGCGCGACAGGCTGGAAGCGGGATTGCTGGGGCTGGCGCCGGAAACGGCGATCTTCGGGGCATCCGCGCCGCGCCTGCCCAACACCAGCGCCTTCGCGACGCCCGGCCTCACGGCGGAGACGCTGCTGATCAAGCTCGACCTCGCGGGCGTTGCCCTGTCCTCGGGCTCGGCCTGCTCGTCAGGCAAGGTCAAGCGCTCGCATGTGCTGGCCGCCATGAATATAGACCCTGCCATGAGCGCAGGGGCCTTGCGGGCGTCGCTCGGATGGACCACCTGCGAGGCCGACATCGACCTCTTTCTCGCGGCCTATGCGAAAGCGCTGGCTGCAACCTCGGATCGGAGCGCGCGGGCTGCCGCCTGACGCGCTGCGCACGACAAAGACCAAACCGGCGGGCCTTGAACCCGCGACAGGAGAGTAGACATGGCAGCGGTCCAGGAGACCATCGATCAGGTCAAGTCCATTGACGTGACCGAATACAAATACGGCTTCGTCACCGAGATCGAAGTCGAGAAGCCCACCAAGGGGCTGACCGAGGACACGGTCCGCTACATTTCCGGCCGCAAGAACGAGCCGGAATGGATGCTGGAATGGCGGCTCGACGCCTTCCGCCGCTGGAAGACGATGACCGAGCCGGCCTGGTCGCGGGTGAACTACCCGCCGATCGACTACCAGAACATCTATTATTATGCCGCCCCCAAGGGCCCGGCGCCGCAGTCGCTCGACGAGGTCGATCCGGCGATCCTGGAGACCTACAAGAAGCTCGGCATCCCGCTCAGCGAGCAGGAGATCCTGGCCGGCGTCGCGCCGGAGAACCGGGTCGCCGTCGACGCCGTCTTCGACTCGGTCTCGGTGGTGACGACCTTCAAGAAGGAGCTGGCCCAGGCCGGCGTGATCTTCTGCTCGATCTCGGATGCGATCCACGAGCATCCCGAGTTGGTGAAGAAGTACCTCGCCACCGTCGTGCCGGTGACCGACAACTACTTCGCGACGCTGAACTGCGCCGTCTTCACCGACGGCTCCTTCGTCTACATCCCCAAGGGCGTGCGCTGCCCCATGGAGCTGTCGACCTATTTCCGCATCAACGAGCAGAACACCGGCCAGTTCGAGCGCACGCTGATCATCGCCGACGAGGGCTCCTATGTCAGCTATCTCGAAGGCTGCACGGCGCCCAAGCGCGACGAGAACCAGCTCCATGCGGCGGTGGTCGAGCTGATCGCGCTCGACGATGCCGAGATCAAGTACTCGACCGTCCAGAACTGGTATCCGGGCGACTCCGAGGGCAAGGGCGGCATCTACAACTTCGTCACCAAGCGCGGCGACTGCCGGGGCAAGAACTCCAAGATCTCCTGGACGCAGGTCGAGACCGGTTCGGCGATCACCTGGAAGTACCCGTCCTGCATCCTGCGCGGTGACGGCTCGCGTGGCGAGTTCTACTCGATCGCGGTGTCGAACGGCGCCCAGCAGGTCGATTCCGGCACCAAGATGATCCATCTCGGCAAGAACACGACCTCGAAGATCATCGCCAAGGGCATCGCGGCCGGGAAATCCGACTCGACCTATCGCGGTATGGTCTCGGCCCACCGCAAGGCGACGGGCGCGCGCAACTTCACCAATTGCGACTCCCTGCTGATCGGCGACCAGTGCGGCGCCCACACCATCCCCTACATCGAGGCCAAGACCGCGACCGCCGTCTTCGAGCACGAGGCCACCACCTCGAAGATCGGCGAGGACCAGATGTTCTACTGCCAGCAGCGCGGCCTCTCCGAGGAGGAGGCGGTGGCGCTGATCGTCAACGGCTTCGTCAAGGAGGTGCTGCAGCAACTCCCGATGGAGTTCGCCGTCGAGGCGCAGAAGCTGATCACGATCTCGCTCGAGGGGAGCGTGGGGTGATGAACGACAAGGTCGAACATCTCATTCTCGAACATCTGCGGGCGATGCGTGCGGATATGTCGTCGATGAAGGACGAGATGACCGGCATGCGCGGCGAGATGATCGTGATGCGGCAGCATATGGCGGGCCTGCTTGGCTCGCAGGCGCTGCATGACGGCGAGATCGCCGGGCTGAAAGCCCGGATCGACCGCATCGAGAAGCGCCTCGAACTGGTCGAATGATGCTGATCGACTGACCTGCCATGGTCGGGCCCGGCCCGACCTTATCGCCACTCTTCACTGTTCAAGTCGTGGATGCTCGGCACAGGGCCCAGCATGACGCGGCGGAAATCCGGACCTGAAACCATGCTCGAAATTCGCAACCTCGTCGTCAAGATCGCCGACGAAGACAAGCAGATCCTCAACGGCCTCAACCTCACCGTGAACGACGGCGAGGTCGCGGCCATCATGGGGCCCAACGGCTCCGGCAAGTCGACGCTGAGCTATGTCATCGCCGGCAAGGAGGACTATGAGGTCCTCGACGGCGAGATCCTGCTCAATGGCGAGAATGTGCTGGAGATGGAGGCCGACGCCCGCGCCGCCGCCGGCATCTTCCTGGCCTTCCAGTACCCGCTGGAGATCCCCGGCGTCGCCACCATGACCTTCCTGAAGGCGGCGATGAACGCCCAGCGCCGCGCCCGCGGCGAGGCCGAACTGCTGACGCCCGACTTCATCAAGGCCGTCAACGGCGCCGCCGACAAGCTTGGCATCGCCAAGGACATGCTGCGCCGGCCGCTCAATGTCGGCTTCTCCGGCGGCGAGAAGAAGCGCATGGAAATCCTGCAGATGGCGCTGCTCTCGCCCTCCATGTGCATCCTCGACGAGACCGATTCCGGCCTCGACATCGACGCGCTGCGCATCGTCGCCGACGGCGTCAACGCGCTGCGCGACAAGAGCCGCGGCTTCCTGGTCATCACCCACTACCAGCGCCTGCTCGACCACATCATCCCTGACACCGTCCACGTCATGTCGAAGGGCCGCATCGTGAAGACGGGCGGCAAGGAGCTGGCGCTCGAGCTCGAGAAGTCGGGCTACGCGGCCTATGTGGAGGCGGCGTGATGTCCGTCGTCACCCCGCTGAAGACGGCGGCCGAGCAGGCGCTGAGCGCCCAGTTCGCCGCCGCCAAGGCCGAATTGCCCGGCGCTCTGCCGGTCCGCAAGCTGCGTGAGGACGCCTTCGCCGGCTTCGAGGCCAAGGGCTTGCCCCATCGCCGGCTTGAGACCTGGCGCTACACCGACCTGCGCGGCCTGCTGCGCGAGGCGCGGCCGCTCGCGCAGAGCGCGCTCGTCAGTGACGCCGTGCGCGCGCGTCTGGCCGAACTGGCGCTCGATGGCGTCCGGCTGGTGCTGGTCGATGGCGTCTTCGTCCCCGAGCTGTCGACGCTGGAGGGGCTGCCCGAGGGGCTGAGCGTCCAGAGTCTGGCCGATGCGCTGGTTGCCGGCCGCGACGACATTGCCCGTGTCCTCTCAGGACCCGGCGTCGCCGATGCCGATGCCGGGCTGATGCTCAACACCGCCTTGATGCGCGACGGCGTCTTCATCGAGATCGCCGCGGGCACGGAACTGGCTCAGCCGGTTGCCATCGTCTCGCTCGCCTCTGGCGAGGAGGAGCGCGCGCTCTTCCACCGCTCGGTCGTGCTGGCCGGTGCCGGCGCGAAGGCGACGATCATCGAGATCAGCGAAAGCGCTGGTTCCGCCGCCTCGCAGATCAACGGCGCGATCGTCTTCGAGACCGGCGACGAGAGCGATGTGCAGCATCTGCGCATGGTCACGCGCCATGTGCCCGAGACCGTCCAGGTGCTGAGCCTGCTCGCCACGGTCGGGGCGCACGCGAATTTCGAGTCCTTCGCCCTGGTCTGCAACGCCGGCACGCTGCGCCAGCAGCATTTCGTCCGCTATGCCGGCGAGCACACGCAGATCGGCCTGCGCGGCGTCAATCTGCTCGGCGGCTCCGAGCATTCCGACGTCACGCTGGTCATGGACCATGAGGTGCCGCACGGCACCAGCCGCGAGATGTTCAAGTCGATCATCGGCGGGGAGGGCACCGGCGTCTTCCAGGGCAAGGTCATCGTGCGCCAGCACGCCCAGAAGACCGATGGCAACATGAAGAGCAACGCGCTGCTGCTGAACGATGGCGCGACCATGTTCAACAAGCCCGAGCTCGAGATCTTCGCCGACGACGTCGTCTGCGGCCATGGTGCGACCGTCGCCCAGATCGACGGCGAGCAGCTCTTCTACCTGATGGCGCGCGGCCTGCCGCGGCCGCAGGCCGAGGCGCTGGTGCTGCAGGCCTTTGCCGGCGAGGCGGTCGAGTTCGTGCAGGACGAAACCCTGCGTGGCCTCGTCATGGCCGAGATCGAGGCCTGGCTCGGCAAACGCGAAGCCTCCTCCGTGGTGAGTGCGATCTGATGCCTTACGTCAATCTGCAGATCACCAAGGGCGCGACGCGGGCCCAGAAGGCCGAGATCGTCAAGGAGTTCACGCAGACGCTCGTCCGCGTGCTCGGCAAGAACCCGCAGAATACCCATATCGTGATCCAGGAGATCGAGCGCGAGGATTGGGGCCATGCCGGCGAACTGGTCGCCGACAAGGCTGCGGCCTCGCCGGGAAAGGCTTGAGGACATGAACGCGCTGGTGAAGCCCTACGACATCGAAGCGATCCGCCGGGATTTCCCGATCCTGTCGCGCGAGGTCTACGGCAAACCGCTCGTCTATCTCGACAACGCGGCCTCCGCCCAGAAGCCGGAGGTGGTGATCGAGGCGATGTCGCGGCTGATGCGCGAGGACTATGCCAACGTCCATCGCGGGCTGCACTATCTCGCCAACGCTTCGACGGAAGCCTATGAGGGCGCCCGCGAAAGCGCGCGCCGCTTCCTCAACGCCGCTCATATCGAGGAAATCGTGTTCACGCGCTCCTCGACGGGCGCGCTCAACACGATCGCCTCCTCGCTTGGCCGCCATCTGCAGCTCGGCGAGGGCGACGAGATCATCCTCTCGATCCTGGAGCACCACTCCAACATCGTGCCCTGGCACTACTGGCGCGAGCGCCATGGCGCCGTGATCAAATGGGCGCCAATCGACGAGGACGGCAACTTCCTGGTCGAGGAGTTCGAGAAGCTGATTTCGCCGCGCACCAAGGTCGTGGCGCTGACGCATATGTCGAACGCGATCGGCACCATCCTGCCGATCCCCGAGATCGCCGCGATCTGCCGGGCGCACGGCCTCCCGCTGGTCGTCGACGGCAGCCAGAGCGCAGTGCATCTGCCGGTCGACGTCCAAGCGCTGGGCTGCGACTTCTACTGCTTTACCGGCCACAAGACCTATGGGCCGACCGGCTCCGGCATCCTCTGGGGCAAGCGCGAATGGCTTGAGAAGCTGCCGCCCTATGAAGGTGGCGGCGAGATGATCGTCACCGTCACCGAAGACACGGTGACCTATAACGACCCGCCGCATCGTTTCGAGGCCGGCACGCCCGCCATCATCGAGGCCGTGGGGCTGGGCGCCGCGCTCGACTACATGATGGCGCTCGGCGCTGAGAACATCGCCGCCCATGAGGCGCGGCTCGGCGCCTACGCGATGCAGCGTCTCGGCGAGATGAACTCGATCCGCATCTTCGGCAAGGCGAAGAACAAGGGCGCGATCGTCGCCTTCGAGATGAAGGGCGCCCATGCCCACGACGTTGCCACGGTGATCGACCGCGCCGGCGTCGCGGTTCGCGCCGGCACCCATTGCACCATGCCGCTGATGACGCGATATGGTGTGACATCGACCTGCCGGGCCTCATTCGGCCTCTACAACACCATGGACGAGGTCGACAGGCTCGTCGAAGCCCTGCAAAAGGCCGAAAGCCTGTTCGCTTGAGTAGGATTGTGAAGCCCATGACCGACACCGTCGCCGACGAGATCAAGCCCAACGCCCCGACCATGGGCGCCGGCACCGGCCTTCCGCCGGAGGAGATCGACCGTCTGACCGATGACATCATCGCGGCGCTGAAGACGGTCTATGACCCGGAGATCCCGTCCGACATCTACGAACTCGGGCTGATCTACCGCGTCGACATCGCCGACGACCGCCAGGTCGCGATCGACATGACGCTGACCGCCCCGGGCTGCCCCGTGGCGGGCGAGATGCCGGGCTGGGTCGAAAACGCGGTCGCCACGGTCAACGGCGTCTCCGGCGTCACTGTCAGCATGACCTTCGACCCGCCCTGGGACCAGTCGCGCATGTCCGACGAGGCCAGGGTCGCCCTCGACATGTGGTGAGGCTGGACGGCCCCCAGTAGGGCCGCCATAGTCACCACCATGCGCTTCACGAAATGGGACTATGTCGCGTTTCCTGTGCTCGCGGCCCTCGCGATCGGCGTGTTCTATGGTGCCTTGCGTCTGGTCGGCTTCTTCGGCCTGGGTGTTCTCGGTCTCGTCATTGCCCTCATCGCGGTTCGGATGGATCTGGAGCGAGACGCCGCAAGTGCAGAGCCTCGGGTGATCGAGGAGCAGTTCAAGGCGCGCGACCGCATGTCACGCGCCGAGCGGGCCGATTTCCGGGCAGCGCAAAAGGCGAGGCTGAAGCCAATCTTCGTCGCGCAGGTCGTGGCGGCCGGGTTCGTCATTCTCGGCTTCGGGTTTCACTTTCTGCTTTGAAAGAAGGATCTGGCGGCGCGCAGGCTACTCCTGCTTCGTCTGCGACCCATCCCGGTCGCGGCCATGGCCGTTGCCGCTCGTGGCGTCGCCATCCTTCGACAGCACGACCGGGTTGGCGCTGGTGAGCCCGTCCTTGTTGGGGCTGGGCGTGCCTTCGCCATACTGCCCGGCGGCATCCTGCCGGATGCGCTCCGCGACCTCGCCTGAATCGGAATCGTAAGGCGCGCTCGGTCCCGTCGGATGGGACGAATCCGGGCTCGGCCCTGGACGCTTCTGATGCTGCTCGCCGGGCTGGCCTGGGCGGCGGGGCGTGTCGTGCCCGGGCTGGCCGAGGGGTTTTCCGGTGTCGTTGGCCATGGCGATCTCCTGTGCGCGTCCCCGTGAGAACCGGGGCGGGCGGCAATCGTTCCGCGTCGTCGATCACCAGGGCTGATCGATTGCATCTGCGAGCGTGATTATCGCCGCGCCGTGATCGGTGGCATCAAGCCGCCCAAGGCCGCGCCCCTCGCGCGGCGGGGAGACAACCATGCGCCACTATGCCTATGAGACCGTCGACGTGTTCACGCAAACCCGCTTCGGCGGCAACCAGCTCGCGGTGTTCACCGACGCTCGGGGCCTGTCGGATGCCGAGATGCAGTCGCTCGCCGCCGAGATGAACTACAGCGAGACGACCTTCGTGCTGCCCCCGGCGGACCCCGCCAACACGGCCCGCGTGCGCATCTTCACCCGCACCCATGAAATGCCCTTTGCCGGCCATCCCAATGTCGGCACCGCCTTCGTGCTGGCCCGCCATGGCCGCGACAGCGGCGGCGTGCTGCGCTTCGAGGAGATCGCCGGTCTCGTCGAGGTCAAGGTCGCCAGCGACGCCGCCGGCGAGATTTCCGGTGCCACCATCGCCGCGCCGCAGCCGCTCTCGACGGGCGTCGAGCTGCCGGCCGAGGCGATCGCGGCCTGCGCCGGGCTTAAAGCCGAGGATGTGCTCGTCAGCAGGCACAAGCCGATCCGCGCCTCGGTCGGCGTCTTTTTCGTCCTGGCGGAGGTGACCTCCGAGGCGCTGGCGCGCGCCACGCCGGACCTCACCCGGTTCCGCGCCCTGCGCGACGCCACGCCCGGTCTGGAGGGGCGGCTCTCGCTGTTCCTCTATGTCCGCGACGGCCAGTCGATCCGCGCCCGCATGTTCGCGCCGATCAGCGGCACCTGGGAGGACCCGGCCACCGGCAGCGCAAGCGCGACACTGGCGGCCCTGCTGCTGTCGCTCGATGGCGGCGACAGCGCGACCTTCACCCTGACCCAGGGCGTCGAGATGGGCCGCCCGAGCCTGCTGCAGCTCACGGCGCGCCGTGATGCGGATGGCATCCGCGCCACCGTCGGCGGCTCCTGTGTGCCGGTGTTCAGGGGCGAGGCGCTGCTGTGAGGGCGAACTGACAAGGCATTGCAAGAAGGGGCGCCGTCATCCCGGGCGCAGCGCAGCGAAGACCCGGGATCCCTTCCGGAACCTCACCGATCGATGCTCCGGAATGGATCCCGGATCGGCGCCGCTGCGCGGCTTGTCCGGGACGACCCGCTTATGGGGCTACCCCTGGCGGGAACGGGAACGGGTTGGGACGTCGAGCCCCAGCTCAGCCCGCGCCCGCTTCGTCAGCCCCGCTGCGACCAGCCGGTGGCTCTCGCGCAGATAATCCTCCAGCGCGTCATCCGGCATCGTCTCGTCGGTCAGGCGCTGGATCCAGCTCATGCCGCGCGAGGCGAGATAGGGGGCGGGGCGCAGGCCCGGTTGCTCCTTCAGGATGTCGAAGCTCGCCCAGGAGCATTTGAAGGTCACCGAGAGCGCGACGCCGTCATCGGTGCGGGCGATGGCGAAGACCTTGGCGCCGACCTTCCAGACATGGGCGCCGCCCCATTGCACGACGCTGCTGGTGGCCGGCAGGCCGGAGCAGAAGGCGTTGTAGCCGTTCAGCGTCATGGTGGGGCCCGTCTCGTCAGTAGCGCTCGGCGTCGACGCCATGGGCGGCGGCGGCAGCCCTGATCTGCGACCAGCTCTCGTCGTCGAGCGGGATGCCGGCCGCCCCGCGCTCGATCCGCATGGCGCGCTCCTTCTCGCCCGGCGTCAGCACCGGATCGGCCGCGTCCTGCGGCCTGGCCGCCCGGACAAAGGCGAGGTAGCTCTCGGTGCGCTCCTTGCGCAGGGCTTCGCTGGGCTCCAGCCTCGCGGGATCGATCAGGATTCCGAACAGCGAATTGATGATCCAGCTCTTGGCCGGCTTCTGGTCGATGCGGGCTGCGCCCATCAGACCGGCCGACAGCAGCTCCGCGATCAGCGACAGGCCCGCGCCCTTGTGGTCGCCGAAGGGCAGAAGCGCACCGAGCGCCTCGCCCTGCGCGAGCGCGTGCGGGAAGACGTGGCGCGGCTCCGTCGTCGGGCGGCCCTCGCCGTCGATGATGAAGCCCGGCGGCACGGCGACGCCCTTGTTGAGCGCGACGCGGGCCTTGCCATGCGCCATGCGGCTGGTCGCGAAATCGAGGATGATCGGGTCGCCGCCCGGCACGGGGATGCCGATCGCATGCGGGTTGGTGCCGAAGCGCGCCTCCTTCGCACCATGCGGCGCCACGATCGGCGGACGGCCGGCGACATTGACCCAGAACAGCGAGATCAGCCCCTGCGCAGCCGCGGCCTCGGCATAATGGCCTATGCGGCCGATATGGTGGGCGTCGAGCAGGTTCAGGATCGCGACGCCGCCGGTCTTCGCCATCGTGGCCGCCTGCTCGACGGCGTTGCGGGCGGCAGGCTGGCCGAGCGCGACGCCCGCATCGATGATCAGGAACGGCGCCGCATCGAGCCGCGTCTGCGGCCGCGAGGCCGGGGACAGGTTCCCGTCGGCGAGCGACTGGAAATAGAGCGGCAGCATGCCGATGCCGTGGCTGTCATGGCCGCTGAGATTGGCCAGCACCAGATGCTCGGCGGTCTCGGCCGCGGCCTCCGCGCTCCAGCCAGCGGCGACGATCATGTCCTGGACGAGGGCGCGCAGCGATTGCGGACTGTGGGTGCGGTAAGCCATGGGAGGATGTCGCCGGGGTGATGCCGAGGGAGGAGGCGTCACAGTGCATGGCGCAGGCGGCCATGCAACATCCTGGGCGCGGCATCGCCCTGCGTGCCCACACCTCGACCTTTCCTTCGGCAATCCTTATGTAGGAGGGTGCAATCTTGCTTCATCGGGCCTTGAACCCGATTGGGGAGGGACGACGGATGTTTTCGATACCCGGCCTGAAGGTCGTTTCGCTGACGGATGCCGCCGCGGCGCGGATCCGCGAGATCATGGCGCAGTCGGATGGCGCGGAGCCGGCGCTGGGCCTGCGCGTCGGCGTCAAGAAGGGCGGCTGCGCCGGGATGGAATACACCTTTGAGATTGCGCGCGAGGCCGCCAAGGGCGACGAAGTGGTCACCGAGAAGGGTGCGACCGTCATCGTCGACGGCAAGGCCGTGCTGTTCCTGCTCGGCACCGAACTGGATTTTCGGACGGACCGCTTCTCGTCGACCTTCGTCTTCAACAACCCCAATCAGGTTTCGGCCTGCGGCTGTGGCGAATCGGTCGAGATCAAGCCGCGCGCGGAGTCCGCCCCCGCCCACTGAGTGGCCGGGACGGTCCTCGTCAGGCGACGCGGCTGGCGGCTTCGACCGCATCTTCGGTGACGGTGCGGTTGCGGCCGGCGCGCTTGGCCGCCATCAGCGCCTGGTCGGCCCGCTCGGTCAGGGACGCCGCCGTGTCGCCGCGCGAATAGCTGGCGACGCCGAGGGAAATCGTGATGCGTCCCAGGTTCTCGTTGGTCGAGCGCTTCACCAGCTCGCGCGTCAGCAGCGCCTGGCGCACGGTCTCCGCCCCGAACTTGCCCGCGATCAGGTCGGCATCGGGCAGGATGACGGCGAACTCCTCGCCGCCGAAGCGGGTGATGATCGCCTTGTCCTTGAACTTGTCCTTCATCGTGCGGGCGACGAGCCGCAGCACCTGATCGCCCGTGAGATGGCCATGGGCGTCGTTGAACTGCTTGAAGAAGTCGATATCGGCCATCACCAGCGCAAAGGGTTCGCGCCGCAACGTCGCCTGGTCGATCGACTTCTGCAGCATCTCCTCGAAATGGCGGCGGTTGGCCAACCCCGTCAGCGGGTCGGTCAGCGCCTCGGCCCGCGTCGATTCGAGCGCCTCGCGCAGGTTGCGGATTTCATTGGAGCTGTCGCGCAATTGCGCCTCGAGCTTCGTCTTGCGCGTGACCTCCTCGCGCGTCGACATCACCAGCGCCTCGACCCATTCGCGCAGCTTCTGGCGGTCGGCAGGCGGGGGCACGTCCTCCGACATGGCGGAGAGGCGGCCATGATAGCGCTCGCTCGAATCCAGCGCCTTGTCGACGAGCGACATCAGCCCATCGATTTCGCCCAGAACCTGCAGACTCGTGCGCTCGGCATGGCGCGCGAGGCGCTCGGTGCCGATGAAACGGTCATAGAGGCTGTCGATGTCGGCGGCGCCGACGCGGCCATCGCTTCCGGTGATGATCGCCTGCATCGCCATGGTGACGGCAGGGACCTCGCCGCTGAGATGGGCGTACCAGACCTCGAAGGCGCGCGGATAGGTCGGTGACCCGTGCTCGCGCATCGCCACGACGACGCGTTCGGCGAGATCGTCCGGCGGGAAAAGGGGCGGCGCTTGGTCGCTCATGCGATCAACAGTCCGGACAAGAGACAGACATAGCCGCAAAGCTCTGGCAGCCCCGATGAAGAATCGAAGCGGGACATCCTGTCCGTGTCAACGGCGGCATGCGCCCCTCCGTGGGGCGGCGCCTGAACCGCGCCCACGAGGTGACCTTAGGCCATCCTGGTTAAAATGCCGTTGATGAAACGACTTAGCCGACGCGAACGGGACGCATCAGAAAGGCCGGCACGTGATCGCCCAGACCCTTCACCTTCGGCCCGTCATCATCGTCGCGGCGGCGCGGCTCGGCGGAGCGCTCGGGCCGGGCCGGGCGGGGCTCAGCGGGCGTGGAACTGGATGATGCCGGCGAAGTCATCGGCCACCAGGGAGGCGCCGCCCACCAGCGCGCCGTCGATGTCGGGCTGGCCCATGAGCTCCACGGCGTTGGCG
>NZ_JAUYTP010000019.1 GCF_030695125.1 Allobosea sp.
TGGCAGGACTGGACTTTATCCGGGACACCCGTAACACGCTTGATTGCAGCCATGTCGCTGCTTTCGACGACGCGCGGCGTGAAGCCGGCCTGCTCGAGATGTCGGACCCACGCCTTGCAGCAGCCGCAGGTTGGGCTGAGATGGACCTTGATCTCCTGGGCGCTCGCCGGGAGAGCCGGTAGCAGGAAGGCGAGTAGAAGGGCCGACGTAGGCTTCATCATAATCTCCAGATCAACGAGAATTCTTATGTCGAGGCAGAGTGAGATGCCGTATGCACGGTCGGTCCATGCGGCAAATCCGGATCGCCGGCGATGACCTGCGCCAGTGGCTGCTCTGGCTGGGCGAGGCGAGGCAGGGTGATAGTCACCCGAAGACCGCCTTCTGGACGGTTGGATAGCGCGATCTCGCCGCCATGTGCGAGGACAACGGCGCGCGCAATGGTCAAACCGAGGCCGGAGCCGCCGGTCTCGCGTCCTCGCGATTCCTCGAGGCGGACGAAGGGTTGGAAGACGCGCTCGAAATCACGCTCCAGGATCCCTGGCCCGTCGTCCTCGATCGTGATCGCGAGACCATCCGGCGTCTCGGTGACGACGACCATGGCGCGGGTGCCGTATTTAACCGCATTGCCGATGACGTTCCAAAAAGCGCGCTTGAGCGCGAGCAGCCGGCCGAGCACGCGGCCATGACTGGTTCCACTTAGGCTGACCGCATGCCCCTGGTCGGCGTGGTCATCGACAATCGTCTCGATCACCGAGACGATGTCGATCGGCCTGATCGCCTCGCTCGAGACGCCGCCGCGCAGGAACTCCAGCGTTGAATCGATCATGCCCTCCATTTCGGCGAGGTCGGCGTCGACGAGGTCGCGGGTCGCCTCGTCCTCCATCAGTTCGGAGCGCAGCCGCAGCCGCGTGATCGGCGTGCGCAGATCGTGCGAGACGGCCGCTAAGGCCTGCATTCTCTCGGAAACGAGGCGCTGGATGCGTTCGCGCATGGTGTTGAAGGCGCGCGCCGCGCGCCGGACTTCGGCCGGGCCGGTTTCGTCTAGCGGCTTCGGAATCTGATCCAGGCTGAACCGCTCGGCCGCAACGGCGAGATCGCGAAGCGGCCGCGTTGCCCAGCGCAATAGCAAGACCGCCACGACAATGATCGCCACACCGAAGCAGATTGTGACGGCAAGCACGCTCCAGTCTGCGTGCTGAGTTGCGCCGAGCGTGGTCGAGGAGAAGTTGACCCAGGAGCCGTCATCGAGTCTGACCGAGACTAGCATCATGTGCCGGTAGGCATCGGCGTCGCCCGAATTGAGCGCGCCGTCGTCGGCAAAACCGAG
>NZ_JAUYTP010000020.1 GCF_030695125.1 Allobosea sp.
GCCGCTGAGTTTTCTCGGCGTCATGTACCGCCAGATCAAGGAATCGAACACCGACGTAGAACGCATGTTCGCGCTGATGCAGCGGCCGCGCGAGGTCGAGGATGCGCAGGACGCACGCGAGCTGGACGTCGTCGCCGGCGAAGTGAAGTTCGATCGCGTCAGCTTTGCCTACAACGCCGACCGCCCCATCCTGCACGAAGTCAGCTTCAGTGTGCCGGCCGGCAAGACGGTGGCGGCGGTCGGCGCCAGCGGCGCCGGCACGTCGACGCTCGCCCGCGTGCTGTTCCGCTTCTACGACGTCGGTGCCGGCAGCATCACCATTGACGGCCAGGACATTCGCCACGTCACGCAAGACAGCTTGCGCGCCGCGATCGGCGTGGTGCCGCAGGACACCGTGCTGTTCAACGACAGCATCTATTACAACATCGCCTACGGCCGCCCGGACGCAACCCGCGACGAGGTGATCGAGGCCGCGCGCGCGGCGCACATCCTCGCCTTCATCGAAAGTCTGCCGCAGGGCTGGGACACCGTGGTCGGCGAGCGCGGGCTTAAACTTTCGGGCGGCGAGAAGCAGCGCGTGGCGATTGCGCGCACGCTGCTGAAGAACCCGGCCATCCTGATATTGGACGAGGCCACCTCGGCGCTCGATACCAAGACCGAGAAGGCCATCCAGGGCGAGCTGCTGGAAATCGCGCGCGGCCGCACCAGTCTGATCATTGCGCACCGCCTGTCCACCGTGGTCGAGGCCGACGAAATCCTGGTGCTCGACGGCGGCCGCATCGTCGAGCGCGGCCGCCACCCGGGCCTGCTGGCACAGAACGGCGTGTATGCCCACATGTGGGCGCTTCAGCAGCAAGCCGAAGCCGAGGACGGCGCCGCCTGATGGCAAGCCTGCTGCAGCCCGGGGTCGCCAAGCGTGAAGTCTGGGCCTGGGCCATGTACGACTTCGCCAACTCGGGCTACACCACGGTCGTCATCACCGCAGTGTTCGGCGCGTATTTCGTCGCGGTGGTTGCCGGCAATGCACCCTGGGCGACCTTCGCGTGGACGCTCGCGCTTTCGGTCTCATATGCGATGGTGATGCTGACCGCGCCGCTGATCGGCGCCTGGGCCGACGCCCACGCCACCAAGAAAAAATGGCTGTGGCTCACCACGCTGGGCTGCGTCGGGTTTACCGCGGCGCTGTACGTTGCGTCGCCCGGTGCGCTGGTGCTGGCGATCGCGGCGCTGGTACTGTCCAACTATTTTTTCGGCACTGGTGAAAACCTGATCGCCGCCTTCCTTCCCGAACTGGCCCGCCCGCGCGCGTTGGGGCGTATTTCAGGCTGGGGCTGGGCGCTGGGCTACGTCGGCGGGCTGGTCTCGCTGGGCGCCAGCCTCGCGTACATCAGCCGGGCGCAGGACGCAGGGCAGGGCGCGGCCGAGTTCGTGCCGGTGGCCATGCTGATCACCGCCGCGATCTTCCTGCTGGCGAGCCTGCCGACGCTCTTGATGCTGCGCGAGCGCGCCACCCCGACAGGCCCCCGCACGCCGCGCAATGCCTGGCGGCAGGTGCGCTACACCCTCGGCCACTTGCGCCAGCTCCCCGATCTCAGGCGTTTTCTAATCTGCACCGTGCTGTACCAGGCCGGCATCCAGGCGGTCATCACGCTGGCGGCGATCTATGCCACGCTGGTGTTCCGTTTCGACACCCAGCAGACCATCGTTCTGGTGCTGGTGGTCAACGTCACCGCAGCGCTCGGCGCGTTTGCGTTTGGTCACGTGCAGGACCGCATCGGCCATGTGCGGGCGATCGCGATTACGCTGTTCGGCTGGATTGCGATGGTGCTGCTGGCCTGGGCGGCGCCGGACGAGCGCATGTTCTGGGTCGCCGCCAATCTGGCCGG
>NZ_JAUYTP010000021.1 GCF_030695125.1 Allobosea sp.
CGCGACGCTCACACCGCGATCCTTGATCAGGCGAACCGCCTCGATCTTGAACTCACGCCCAAATCGTCTTCGCTGCATCTGCCACCTCCGGCTTCATGAAACACCCAATCTCGGTGTCCACGAAACCGGCAGCAGGCCATCATGCGGAGAACGGCCGACACCTCTCCCTGCCCTCTCCTTACAGGAGAGGGTTCTGCGTCGCGGTTCCCGCCGCTTCGCGGATGGCCGCGATGACGGCGTCGCGGTCGTTCAGCACCGTCTCGTTGCGGAAACGGATGAGCGTGAAGCCGTGGCGCTCGATCTCCTGCGTGCGGGCCGCATCGTAGTCGCGTTCGGCGTCATGCTGGGCGCCGTCGAGTTCGATGACGAGCTTACGTTGGAGGCAGATGAAATCGACGGTGTAGCCGAGCAGCGGGACCTGCCGGCGGAACTTGAGGCCGTCGAGGCGGTGGGCGCGCAGGAGGTTCCAGAGGATGTCCTCCGGCTTTGTGGATTGCCGGCAGAGCTTGCGGGCGAAGTCCTGTCGCTCGGTGGCCATGGCGCCTCATGCGGAAAACGGCCTACACCTCTCCCCTGCCCCTCTCCTTACAGGAGAGGGGTTCCCCACGCTGGACTTCCGAAGGATGAGGACAGCCGGAGCTACCCCCGCCGCCGCCCACCCCTTTGCTCCCCAGCCCCCTTCGGCCGCTGCTCCGTCCGCGGCCCCATCTCGTCGAGCGTCGGCTTTTTCGGCAGCGCCCGCGACACCGGCTTGCCCTCGCCGCCGCCGAAATTATGCGGGCCCATATCGGCGTCGGTCGGCTTCTTCGCCCGCGTCGGCGGCAGGTTGGCGCTGTCGCCATAGCTGCGCTCGCCCTTGTACTTGCCGGCCGAGGCCTCGACATCGCGCTGCCGCGCCATCGGATCGTCGGAGATGGCGAGTTCGGTGGCCTGCAGGCGCTTGATCTCGTCGCGCAGCCGGGCGGCGGTTTCGAATTCGAGATCGGCCGCGGCCTCGCGCATGCGCTTTTCGAGATCGGCCAGCGCCGCCTTGAAATTGTGCCCGGCGGCGGGCGTGGCGAGCCCGGTGTCGACCGTGACATGGTCGCGCTCATAGACCGAGCCCAGGATGTCGCCGATGGCGCGCTTGATCGTCTGCGGCGTGATGCCGTGCTCGAGGTTGTAGGCGACCTGCTTTTCGCGGCGACGCGCGGTCTCGGCCAGCGCGCGCTCCATCGAGCCGGTGATGTGGTCGGCATAGAGGATGACGCGGCCGTCGACATTGCGGGCGGCGCGGCCGATGGTCTGGATCAGCGAGGTCTCGGAGCGCAGGAAGCCCTCCTTGTCGGCGTCGAGAATGGCGACGAACCCGCATTCGGGAATGTCGAGCCCCTCGCGCAGCAGGTTGATGCCGACCAGCACGTCGAAGGCGCCCAGCCGCAGATCGCGCAGGATCTCGATGCGCTCGATCGTGTCGATGTCGGAATGCATGTAGCGCACGCGCACGCCGTTCTCGTGCAGATATTCGGTGAGGTCCTCGGCCATGCGCTTGGTCAGCACGGTGACGAGCGTGCGGTAGCCCTGCGCCGTGACCTCCTTGATCTCGTCGAGCAGGTCGGCGACCTGGTGCTTGGCGGGGCGGATCTCGACCGGCGGGTCGATCAGCCCGGTCGGGCGGATGACCTGCTCGGTGAAGACGCCACCGGTCTGCTCCATCTCCCAGGAGCCCGGCGTCGCCGAGACATGCACCGATTGCGGGCGCATCGCGTCCCATTCCTCGAAGCGCAGCGGCCGGTTGTCCATGCAGGAGGGCAGGCGGAAGCCGTATTCCGCCAGCGTCGCCTTGCGCCGAAAGTCGCCGCGATACATGCCGCCGATCTGCGGCACGGTGACATGGCTCTCATCGGTGAAGACCAGCGCATTGTCGGGCAGGTATTCGAACAGGGTCGGCGGCGGCTCGCCCGGCTTGCGGCCGGTGAGATAGCGCGAATAGTTCTCGATGCCGTTGCAGGAGCCGGTGGCCTCGATCATCTCGATGTCGAAGGTGCAGCGCTGGTCGAGCCGCTGCGCCTCGAGAAAGCGGCCCATGGAGTTGAGCTCGTCGAGGCGGGCCTTCAGCTCCTCCTTGATGCTCTTCACGGCCTGGGTCAGCGTCGGCCGCGGCGTGGTGTAGTGCGAATTGCCGTAGACCTTCACGAATTCGAGGTCGGCCGTCTTCTGCCCCGTCAGCGGGTCGAACTCACTGATGCTCTCGACCTCGTCGCCGAACAGCCCGATGCGCCAGGCGCGGTCCTCATAGTGCGCCGGGAACAGCTCGATCACGTCGCCGCGCACGCGGAAGCTGCCGCGGGTGAAGTCATGCTGGGTGCGCTTGTATTGCAGCGCCACGAGATCGGCGATGAGCTGGCGCTGCTCGACGCGCTCGCCCAGCTTGATGCCGAAGGTCATCGCCGTATAGGTCTCGACCGAGCCGATACCGTAGATGCAGGAGACCGAGGCGACGATGATGACGTCGTCGCGCTCGATCAGCGAGCGCGTCGCGGAATGGCGCATCCGGTCGATCTGCTCGTTGATGGAGGACTCCTTCTCGATGAAGGTGTCCGAGCGCGGCACATAGGCCTCGGGCTGGTAGTAGTCGTAATAGGAGACGAAATACTCGACCGCGTTGTCGGGGAAGAAGCTCTTGAACTCGCCATAGAGCTGCGCCGCCAGCGTCTTGTTCGGCGCCAGGATCAGCGCCGGGCGCTGCGTCTTCTCGATCACCTGCGCCATGGTGAAGGTCTTGCCCGAGCCGGTGACGCCGAGCAGCACCTGGTCGCGCTCCTGCCGCGCGATGCCCTCGACCAGTTCGGCGATCGCGGCCGGCTGGTCGCCGGCCGGCTCGTATTCGGAGTTCATCCGGAAGCGGATGCCGCCTTCGGATTTGTCCGGCCGCGGCGGGCGATGCGGCACCCAGGCCTTGCCCGGCTCGATGAAGGGATTGCCGCTCTCCAGCAGCGTCTGCAGCGAGGTCGCGGTCGCGGCCGCCGCGCCCTCCGCACCGATAAACGCGCCATCGGCCTTCTTCGAGAGCTTGCGCTTGGGCCGCTCCTCGCCGCCGGGCCGTTCCGTGGCGTAGCTCGGCTTCGCCTCATAGCCGGTCTGCGGCTTGTCGGAGAACCCGGCCGCGCCGCCGGGCACGGCGTTGCCGCGGTTGATCGCCGGGTTGAGCAGATCGGCGAGATAGCCCTCGAGCGGCTTCAGCTCCTGCCGCGACGCCTTGGAATTGGGCGTGCGCGCGCTGGACGGCTTCTTGGCCGCGGCGGACTTGGCGGGCTTGGGCTTGGCGGGCGAGTCTTTGGCGGGTGTGTCGGACATGGCAGCAATATGGGGCGCATCCCCGCCGCGCGCGAGGGGCCTCGGCGCATGGCGGCGCGCACTGGTGACAGCAGCTGGCAGGAGAAGGGCGTCATTCCAGCGATTGCCCCGAGAATCTCGGGCCGGAGGAGGCGCGGCCGCCGCCTCAGCTAGCCTCCAGCTCGCTGTGCGATTTCAGCGCCTTCGCGCCATCCGCCTGTCGGACCAGATAGGCCGGCTTCTCCTCCGAGGCGTTGCGGCGGATGCGCTTGCCCTTGATCATGCGGCTGACAGGCTTGGTGAAGACCGCTTCGACTTCGCCCTCGGCGGTGCCGCTGCCCCAGTGCCAGCGGACGGCGGCGCCCTTTCGCAATGGACTTGTCATGCGATGTCTCCATGATCAGGGATCGATGCCCGGGCAACGCGCGCGCGCCCGGCCGGGTTCACTGCGGGAGGACACGCCATGCGCCGACGCCTGATCGCGATCGTCACAGGGGCCGCCGCGCTCCTCGCCTGCGCAGGCGCGCAGGCGGTCGGGCCGGACTGGACCTGGCTCGACGAGGACCCGGACTACCGCCAGGCGCGGCGCTGGATCGAGGAGAAGAACTTTCCACCGGCGATCGAGAAGCTGGAGGTCCTGCTCAAGCGCTCGCCGCATGCGCCGGAGCTGTTGAACTGGCTCGCCTTCTCGCACCGCAAGCTGAAGAACTACCCGCTCTCGAAGCAGTATTACGACGCCGCGCTGATGCGCGACCCGACCTTCCTGCCCGCGCTCGAATATCAGGGCGAATGGTTCATCGAGACCGGCGACATGGCGAGCGCCAAGGCCAATCTGGCCAAACTCGCCAGCCTCTGCGGCCGCTGCCACGAATGGCAGGACCTCAACGCCGCGATCGACAAGGCGGAAGGGCGATAGAAACCTCCGTCATTCTCGGGCGAAGCGAAGCGCAGACCCGAGAATCTTAGGACGACAGAGGCGCGGGAGCCTCAACGCAGAACCCTCTCCCGTAGGGAGAGGGCAGGGTGAGGGGTCGGCCCCTCGACCAGCAAAGCGCCATCCCAACCGCTGCGCCGGTGAGGTCTCACTCGCCCTTCAAGCGGCCGACCCCTCACCCCTGCCCCTCTCCCTACGGGAGAGGGGTTCCCCGCGCCCTATCCGCTACTCCCGCCCCAGCCACCCCACCATCCCCGCCGCCGCCGCGACGCCGGTCGCGAAGCAGCCCTGCAGGAGGTCGCCGCCGGTCGGCGCCTCCCAGGCCAGCATCTCGCCGGCGACGAAGACGCCCGGCAGGCGGCGCAGCATGAAGCCTGCGTCGATCTCGCCGGCCGCGATGCCGCCGGCGCTGGAGATCGCCCGCTCGATCGGCATCGTCCCGGTGAGGCGCAGGCGCGCGGATTTGATCGCCGCCGCCAGCGCGGCCGGCGTCTCGTCGAGCTTCCCCCCGACGCTGTCGCGCAGCACGGCCACGGCCGCAGGCGAGAGCCCCGCCTTGCGCAGATGGTTGCTGAGCGTCTCGCCCGGCCGGCGCTTGCCAAGTTTCTCCGTCAGCCGGGCAAGGTCGATATCCGGCCGCAGGTCGATCTCCAGCACCGCCGAGCCGTCCCGCGCGATCGCCTCGCGCAGCGGCCCCGACAGCGCATAGATTGCGCCGCCCTCGAGTCCATCAGCGTCGATCATCGCCTCGCCCGCAATCTCTTTGCCGGCAAAGCGCAGCGTAATCCGCTTCAGCGGCGCGCCGGCGAAGCGCTCGCGCAGCATATCCGACCAGGCCACCGCGAAGCCGCCATTGGCCGGCCGCAGCGGCGCCACCGCGACACCCCTCCCCGCCAGCAGCGGCACCCAGCCGCCATCCGAGCCCAGCCGCGGCCAGCTTGCCCCGCCCAGCGCCAGCAGCGTCGCATCGGGGGTGAGCGTCACCTCGCCCGCAGCGGTGGCGAAGGTCAGCGCGCCCACGTCGTTCCAGCCGGTCCAGCGCCGGCCGGCTTCGAGCCGCACGCCGAGCCCGTCGAGCCGGCGCAGCCAGGTGCGCAGCAGCGGCGAGGCCTTCATCGCCTTCGGGAAAACGCGCCCGCTGGTGCCGACGAAGCTTTCGGCGCCGAGCTCGTCAGCCCAGTCGCGCAGCGCCTGCGGCGGGAAGGCCTGGATGGCGGGTTCGAGCCAGTCCCGCGCCGCGCCGTAATGCGGCAGGAAGGTCTCCAGCGGCTCGGAATGGGTCAGGTTGAGCCCGCCGCGCCCGGCGAGCAGGAATTTTCGCGCCGGCGAGGCCATCCGGTCATGGAGCGTGACGCGGTGGCCGGCCTGGGCCAGCCGCTCGGCCGCGATCAGCCCCGCGGGGCCGGCGCCGATGATGGCGATGTCTTTGCTGTGCATCGGGCGGGCTTGCGCCGGGCGGCCGTGGCGGTCAAGTGAATAGACGACGCCAAACGCGCCGTCGTCCCGGGCGACCGCAGGGAGACCCGGGACCCATTCCGGAACGGTTCAGGCATGGATCCCGGATCGGCGCGGCTTCGCCGCTTGTCCGGGATGACCGCGCGGATGACAGACAGCGTGGACGAATGCCCTCACGCCCGCGCAAAGGTCTCGTCGAAGGCGTAGCCCGCGCCGCGGACCGTGCGCAGCGGGTCCTTGGCGTCGCCCGGCGTAATCGCCTTGCGCAGGCGCCCGACATGGACGTCGACCGTGCGCTCGTCGATGTAGACGTCGCGGCCCCAGACGGCGTCGAGCAGTTGCGCGCGGGAATAGACCCGGCCCGGCGCCTGCATCAGGAATTCGAGCAGGCGGAACTCGGTCGGCCCCAGATGCAGCTCCTCGCCGGAGCGGCGTACGCGCCGCGTCGTGCGGTCGAGTTCGAGATCGCCGGCCGTCAGCAGACCGGCGACATGGCCGGGCTTCGCCCGGCGCAGCAGCGCCTGGATGCGCGCGATCAACTCGGGCAACGAGAACGGCTTGACGACATAGTCGTCGGCGCCGGTGGCGAGCCCGCGCACCCGCTCGGTCTCCTCGCCACGGGCGGTCAGCATGATGATCGGCACCCGCTCGGTGTCGCGGCGCGCCCGCAGACGACGGCAGAGCTCGATGCCCGACAGACCCGGCAGCATCCAGTCGAGCAGCACGAGATCGGGCGTATGGTCGCGCAGGTGAAGCTCGGCGTCGTCGCCGCGCGCGACGCTGTCGACCACGAAGCCCTCGGCCTCGAGATTGTAGCGCAGGAGCAGGGTGAGCGGCTCCTCGTCCTCGACGATCAGGATGCGGGCGGCCATGAGCGGTTTTCCAAAAGCGGGTCGGTCCAGGACGTCATTCTCGGGCTTGACCCGAGGATCTCGGACCAGAGCATCCTGGTTTCCGAGATGGTCGGGTCAAGCCCGACCATGACGCAGTCCTCAGCTCCCCGTCACCGCCTCGACGGTGATGTCGGTGGTGTCGAGCTTGGGACGGTTGATGTCGAGCGATTCACCGGTGACGAGATAATGGATCGTCTCGGCGATGTTGGTGGTGTGGTCGCCGATCCGCTCGACATTCTTGGCGCAGAACAGGAGATGCGTGCAGAAGGTGATGTTGCGCGGATCTTCCATCATGTAGGTCAAAAGCTCGCGGAACAGCGAGGTGTAGAGCGCGTCGATCTCGCCATCGCGGTGCCAGACCTCGAGCGCCTTCTGCTCGTTGGAGGCGGCGTAGGCGTCGAGCACGTCCTTGAGCTGGGCCTGGACCAGGCGGCTCATATGCTCCAGCCCGACCACGGCGCGATGCGGCGGCGAGAACTGGCCGGAGATCGCGACCGCGCGCTTGGCGATGTTCTTGGCGAGGTCGCCGACGCGCTCGATATCGGAGGCGATGCGGATCGCCGAGATCAGCTCGCGCAGGTCGTTGGCGAGCGGCTGGCGCCGCGCGATCGTCAGCACGGCCCGCTCCTCGACATCGCGCTGGAGATTGTCGAGCCGCTGGTCGGCCGAGATCACCTTCTGGGCGAGCGTGGTGTCGCGGCGCACCAGCGCCACGGTGGAATCGCCGAGCATGCGCTCGGACATGCCACCCATCTCGGCGAGGCTGCGGCGCAGCGCCTCGAGTTCGGCGTCGTAGGAGCGGACGATATGGTCGGTCATCGCGGCGTAGTCCTTCGATTGCAGGGGCGGAAGCGGCGGACGGTCAGCCGAAGCGGCCGGTGACGTAGTCCTGCGTCTGCTTCTTGCTCGGGTTCATGAAGATCGTGTTGGTCGGCGCGAACTCGATCACTTCGCCCAGATACATGAAGGCGGTGTACTGCGAGATGCGGGCCGCCTGCTGCATGTTGTGGGTCACGATGACGATCGTGAAGTCGACCTTGAGCTGCTCCAGCAGATCCTCGATCTTGCCGGTCGAGATCGGGTCGAGCGCCGAGGTCGGCTCGTCGAACAGGATGACCTCCGGCTTCTGCGCGATGGTGCGCGCGATGCACAGACGCTGCTGCTGGCCGCCCGACAGGCCCATGCCCGAGGTCTTGAGCTTGTCCTTGACCTCGTCCCAGAGCGCGGCGCGGCGCAGGGCGCCCTCGACGCGGTCGTCGAGCTCCGACTTCGGCGGCTTCTCGTAGAGCCGGATGCCGAAGGCGACGTTGTCGTAGATCGACATCGGGAAGGGCGTCGGCTTCTGGAAGACCATGCCGATGCGCGAGCGCAGCTCGTTGACGTCGACATCGTTGGAAATGACGTTGCGGCCGTCGAGCATGACCTCGCCGGTCGCCTTCTGCTCGGGATAGAGCGAATAGATCCGGTTGAAGATGCGCAGCAGGGTCGACTTGCCGCAGCCCGAGGGGCCGATCAGCGCCGTGACGTGGCGGTCACGAAAATCGAGATTGATGTTCTTCAGCGCCTTGTGCTCGCCATAGTAGAAATCGAGGTTCTTGACCTTGATCCGGATGGGAGCATCGGCATCGAGCGTCTGCGGGCTGAGTTCGAGGGTCGAGAGCATCGAAGATTTCCTTCGGATCGGACGCGATGGATCGCAGGATAACGTATCGCGAAATGACGGGGTCGCGAGATTACTTGGCGCCGCGCACGATACGGCGGGCGATGATGGAGAGCAGGAGGATCGACATGGTGATGATCAGCGAGCCGGCCCAGGCGAGCTGCTGCCAGTTCTCGTAGGGCGCCGAGGCGAACATGTAGATCGTCACCGGCAGGTTCGAGACGCCACCCATCAGGTTGGACGAGAACCAGAAATTGTTGTTGAGCGCGGTGAAGATCAGCGGCGCGGTCTCGCCGGCGATGCGGGCGAGCGCCAGCAGGATGCCGGTGACCATGCCGGCCTTGGCGGCCTTCCAGGTGATCGAGGTGATCACGACCGAAGGCGGCGCGCCGAGCGCCGAGCCGGCCTCGCGCAGCGGGCCGGGAACCAGCCGCAGCATGTCCTCGGTGGTGCGCACGATGACCGGGATCGCGATGATGCCGAGCGCGACGCCGCCGGCCCAGCCGGAATAGCCGCCCAGCGGCTCGACCAGGATCACGTAGACGAACAGGCCGATCAGGATCGACGGCGCCGAGAGCAGGATGTCGTTGATGAAGCGGATCAGGTCGGCGAGCTTCGAGCCCTTGCCGTATTCGGCGAGATAGGTCCCGGCCAGCACGCCGATCGGGGTCGCCACGACGATGCCGAGGAAGGTCAGGATGATCGACCCGACGATGGCGTTGGCAAGGCCACCACCCTCCGAGCCGGGGCCGGGCGTGATCTGCGTGAAGGTGGCGACGGACAGGCCGCCGAGGCCCTTCACGATCAGCATGCCGAGGATCCAGAACAGCACGGAAATCGCGATGATGGTGAAGCTGGCGGTGATGATCCGCATCGCCTTGTCGGCGGTGCGGCGCGACTGGCGAACGCGGCCCCAGGTCGTCGGGGGCAGCTCGCGGACAGTGGAGGGTGTCGTCAGGCTCATGATCTGCAACCCGCTCAGAAGGTCTTGACGCGTGCGACGAGAATGCGCGCGATGACGAGGACGACGAAGGTGACGAAGAACAGGATGCAGCCAAGCCCGATCAGCGCGTTCATCTGCAGGCCCAGCGCCTCGTTGAACTCGTTGGCGATGCGCGAGGCGATGGTCGAGCCCGGGTCCATGATCGAGCCCGAGAGCCGGTTGGCATTGCCGACGACGAAGGTCACGGCCATGGTCTCGCCGAGCGCGCGGCCCAGACCGAGCATCACCGCGCCGATGATCGAAACGCCCGCCTGGGGCACCAGCACATGGCGCACCACCTCCCAGGTCGTCGCCCCGATGCCATAGGCGCTCTCGCGCAGCACGGAGGGAATCTGGTCGAGCATGTCGCGCACGATCGAGGCGATGAACGGGATGATCATGAAGGCCAGGATGATGCCGGCCGTCAGGATGCCAAGCCCCGAGGGCGAGCGCGAATACAGGATCGTGCCGACGATCGGCATGCCCTCGACGATGTTCGACAGCGGCACCTGCACATAGGCCGCAAACAGCGGCACGAAGACGAACAGCCCCCACATGCCGTAGATGATCGAGGGCACGGCGGCGAGCAGCTCGATCGCGGTCGAGACCGGCTGCTTGAACCAGACAGGGGCAAGCTGGGTCAGATAGACCGCGATGCCCAGCGAGAGCGGCACGCCGATCAGCAGCGCGATGAACGCGGTCGACAAGGTGCCGGCGATGGCCGGCCAGGCGCCGTAGACATCGGCCTGCGTGTCCCATTGCGAGCCGGTGATGAAGCCCAGGCCCATCGCGCGGAAGGCCGGCCAGCCACCGATGATCATCGACAGCATGATGCCGGCGAGCAGCAGCAGCACGAAGAGGGCCGACGCGAAACTCGCATTGCGGAAGATCAGGTCGAAGGTGCCCTTCGGCGTCTTGCGCTGCGGGCGCGCGGCCGGAAGGCTCATAGGGTCGGTCACGGCTGTCATCCGTGGAACTCCGGTCGTAGCGGAAGGAGGCAAGGCGAAAACAAGGGGCCGGCTCTCAGGCGGGCCCTCATCCCCAGCAGCGGCACGCTCGGACGCCGCTGCTCGGGATGAGGGCAGGAAGAGAAAGTGGCGAAGCGGGACATCTCCCGCTTCGCCCTCATCGTATCGGATCGATCAGAAAATCGGCTTGCCGGCCGGGTCGGTGACGCCCTTCCAGGAGGCGCGGACCTGATCCTTCACATTGGCCGGCAGCGGCACATATTCCAGATCGAGCGCCAGCTGGTCGCCGTTCTTGAAGGCCCAGTCGACGAACTTCAGCGCGGCGCCGACCTCTTCCGGCTTCTCCGGCTTGGCATGGACGAGCAGGAAGGTCGCGGCCGTGATCGGCCAGGCCTGGGCGCCCTTCTGGTTGTTCAGCGAGATGCCGAAGCCGGGAGCGGCGTTCCAGTCGGCATTGGCGGCAGCGGCCTGGAAGGACTTGTCGTCCGGATCCGGGAACTGGCCGTCGGCATTCTGGATCAGCGCGTAGCTGAGCTTGTTCTGCTTGGCATAGGCGTATTCGACATAGCCGATCGAGTTGGCGACCTGCTTGACCGACGCCGAGACGCCCTCATTGCCCTTGCCGCCGATGCCGACAGCCCACTGCACCGAGGTGTTGGTGCCGACCTTGGACTTCCAGTCGGCCGAGACCTTCGAGAGATAGTCGGTGAAGACGAAGGTCGTGCCCGATCCGTCCGAACGGTAGACGGGAGTGATGTTGGCGTCGGGCAGCTTCAGGCCGGGGTTGAGGGCGACGATCTTGGGATCGTTCCACTTCTTGACGGTGCCCATGTAGATTTCGGCGATCAGCGGGCCGGTCAGCTTGAGCTGGCGGGCGTCGATGCCGGCGATGTTGATGGCGGGCACGACGCCGCCCATGACGGTCGGGAACTGGATCAGCCCGTCCTTGGCCAGGTCCTCGCCCTTGAGCGGGGCGTCGGTGGCGCCGAAGGCGACCGTCTTGGCCTTGATCTGGCGGATGCCGCCACCCGAGCCGATCGACTGGTAGTTGAGACCGATGCCGGTCTCCTTCTTATAGGCTTCGGCCCACTTCGAGTAGATCGGGAAGGGGAAGGTCGCGCCGGCGCCGGTGATGTCGGCGGCCTGGGCCGCGCCGGACAGACCGATCGTCGCGGCCGCGAGAATGAGAAGTTTGCGCATGAGATGTCCTCTCTGGGTCGCAGGTTCAGCGAGCCGTTCAGAACACTGTCTGCATGACAGCTTCATGACAGGCCGTCACGCGCACTGTCACAGACCCGTCACGCAGCGTTAAGGAGTGTGACTCAGGGCTTGCGCGGCGGCGCCCCGAAACGGGGCAGCACGGCGCGAAACGTCGCCCCCTCGCCGCGCGCGCTCTCGATCGTCAGCCGCCCGCGATGGCGCAGGACGATGTGCTTGACGATGGCCAGCCCGAGCCCCGTGCCGCCGGCCTCCCGGCTCGCGGCGGTGTCGACCCGGTAGAAGCGCTCGGTCAGCCGCGGCAGATGCTCGGGCGCGATGCCGGGCCCGTCGTCGCGCACGCCGACGCTCACCTCGAGCGGGCCCTCCTCGACATCGATCGCCACCTGGCCGCCGCGCTTGCCGTATTTGATCGCGTTCTCGACCAGATTCTCCATCAGCCGCAGCAGTTCGTCGCGATCGCCGGCGACCTTCACCGGTTCGGCCGGCGCCCGCAGCGTCAGCGTGACCTCGCGCTCGCGCGCCATCAGCGTCAGCGAATCCACGATCTCGCGCGAGATGCCGGTGACGTCGACCGGCGTCTCCGGCGCCAGATGCGCGCGCAACTCGATCCGCGACAGCGACAGCAGGTCGTCGACGAGGCGGGCCATGCGCAGCCCCTGCTCGCGCATGATCGCGAGAAAACGGTCGCGCGCGCCGGCATCGTTGCGCGCCGGCCCCTGCAGCGTCTCGACGAAGCCGAGCAGCGAGGCCAAGGGCGTGCGCAGCTCATGGCTGGCATTCGCGACGAAATCGACGCGCATCCGCTCCGTCACGCGCTGCTCGCTGAGATCCTCGAAGGTCAGCAGAACCGGCCGGCGCCAGCCCGCGCCCGTCAGCGCCGCGATGTGGATGCGGAAGGTGCGCTCCACCGGCACGCGCTCGACCAGCTCGATCACCTGCCGCCCGCCCTGCCGGGCGACGCCCTCGATCGCCTCGATCAGATCGGGATCGCGCATCACCAGCGCCAGCGGCTGCCCGCGCTCCAGCGCCGGAACCAGCGCGCGCATCGCCGGGCTCAGCGCCTGGGCGATGCCCTGCCCGTCGAGCAGCACGGCGGCCGAGCCGATCGCCTCGACCAGGGCCAGAATCGGAAGCGCTTGGGGATCGACGGTATCGGGCATCGGGAGAAACCTCGACGCGCGCTGCGCCGGGCGCTGGACGGCTGGCTGCGGGACGCGGATGCCCTTCCTGATCGCAAGCCCGGCGCGCGTCAATTCCCTTTGCCGCCGGCCGCGGCTAAGCTTTCGCCACACAGGAGGGCCCCGATGGCCAAGACCAAACCCGCCAGCAAGACCAAGTCTGCCAGCAAGTCTCCATCCCCCCGCCCGGCGAAAGCCGCCATCCGCCTCGTCCCCAAGCCGGAGGCGCAGGAGCAGGACCGCGGCGACGCGCCGGGCAAGGCCGCCAAGCACAAGAGCGACGCGGCGCGCGCGGCGCTCGGCCCGAGGGGCTATGCCATCAAGGGCTTCGACATCGAGGCCGCGACGCTGCCCGACGCGATCACCGACGCCGCCTTCCGCAGCGGCGACTATCCCTATGGCAAGCGCATGAAGCGCAAGCGCTACGAGGCCGAGCTCGCGCCGCTGCAGATCGAGCTGCAGAAGCTCGCGACCTGGGCGCGCGAGGCGCGCGAGCGCATCGTCATCGTCTTCGAGGGCCGCGACGGCGCCGGCAAGGGCGGCACGATCGGCCGTTTCACCCAGCATCTCAACCCGCGCCAGGCCCGCGTCGTGGCGCTGTCGAAACCCTCCGACGCCGAAGCCGGCCAGTGGTATTTCCAGCGCTATGCCGCGCAGATGCCGACCGCCGGCGAGATCACCTTCTTCGACCGCTCCTGGTACAACCGCGCCGGCGTCGAGCGCGTCATGGGCTTCTGCACGCCGGAGCAGACCGAGACGCTGCTGCACGAGGCGCCGGCTTTCGAGGGCATGCTGGTGCGCGACGGCGTCCGGCTGATCAAGCTCCTCATCACCATCGGCCCGGAGATGCAGATGCTGCGGTTGCATGCGCGCTGGCACGATCCGCTCAAGCGCTGGAAGCTCTCGCCGATCGATTTCGAGGCGATCCCGCGCTTTGCCGCCTATTCCGAGGCCTTCGACACGATGCTGGCCCGCAGCTCGACCGACTGGGCGCCCTGGCACGTCATCCGCGGCAACGACAAGCTGCGCGCGAGGCTCAACGCCATCCGCCATGTCCTGCTGGCGATCCCCTATCACGGCCGCGACGAGGCCGCGATCGGCCCGCTCGACGACAAGGTCGTGCTCGACGCCGCGCATTATCTCCGCAAGGGCGGCGAGAGCTGAGGCGCTCTGGGGCGGCGCGACATCCCTCAGCCCTCATCCTGAGGAGCCCTTCCGCGAGGAAGGGCGTCTCGAAGGATGCTCCAGCGGGTTCCGGAGCTGCTGGACCCTCCTTCGAGACGCCGCGGTCCGCGGCTCCTCAGGATGAGGGCTGGCGCGTTCGGGCGCCCCTCAATCCTCGCCCTTCGCCACCGCCTGCCGCAGCCGCGCCAGCGCCTCGGTCGCGCCGGCCTTGCGGGTCGCATCGCCCGTCTCCGCCTCCTTGGCGATGCTCTCGCTCAGCGTCGCCACCGTGATCTCGGCCTTCGCCGCCGTCAGCTTCAGCACGGCGTTGGCGATGATGTTGGGCCAGAACGCCGCCCCGCCCTTGGCCAGCCCCTTGGCCTTGCGGCCCTCGAATTCACGGGCGAGCTGTTCGGGAGTCTTCTGGGCCATGGCGTCTTGAACCTGTGTGTGGGGTTGGCGGTGACCTATCACGAAATCGCGGGCCTGCCTGCCCCCCGCTTGCGGCGTGCCGCGACGCCCCCTTCCCTTCTCCCACTCATCTCGGGCTTGCCCGAGATGAGACCTCTATGTGTCAAAGTCGGCAACAGCCGACTTTGATGGGGAGAAGGTGTCGCGTCCTGCGCCGCCAACGCGTTTCGCCTCCAGCGTCACGCGCTCGCCTGCAATTTCGGAAACGTCCTGCGCCGGCTGGCGACGTCGGCACCGCCTTGTCAAACATCACAAAACCGGGCAGAAGTCGCCTGAATCCAGCGCTCATCTGGGGAATGCTGGCTAAAGGTAAGAAAGAATGGAAAAACTACTGTCCTGGGTCGGGTCTCTGCTCTACGGCATGAGATTCACCATGCTGTTCTTCTATGTGGGTCTGGTGGCGATCATTCTCGGCATCCTCGGCAAGTTCATCGTCGAAGCCTACAAGCTGATGACCACCTTGATGTTTGGCGACCTCAGCAAGATCGACCTGATCATCAAGGTGCTTGAACTGGTCGACATGACGATGGTGGCGCAGCTCGTCTGGGTTGTTGGGCTGGCGGGCGTCTCGCTCTTCGTGACCACAGGACATTTCGACGACAAGGATGTGAAAAAGCCGGACTGGCTGGACCACGTCAATACCTACAACCTCAAGCTGAAGCTCGCCTTCGCCATCATCTCCATTTCGGGCGTTCATGCGTTGAAGACTTACCTGGGCAGTGGCCTGAGCTTTGAAAGCATCCAGATCGTCGCGGTGGTGGCCGTGATCCACTTCACCTTCGTCCTGTCCGCCATCGGCATATCCTTCGCCGAGCGGTTGACGCGGGAACACGCGTAAAGCGCCCCGCGCCGCCACCGCGACGCTCCTGCCCTTCTCCCGGATGGGAGAAGGGTTCCCCGCGTCTCAGGCGTCATGCTCGGGCCTGCCCCGAGCATCTCGGGACGAGAGCGGCTCCCCAGCCTCCTCCGGCCTGAGATTCTCGGGTCTGCGCTGCGCTCCGCCCGAGAATGACGCACACACCAAATCCCCGCCCGCGCTCGCACGCGGCGGATGTGATAAGGGGCAGCGGAGCGCCGCGAGGCGCGTAGCCTGAAATCCGCATCCATTGAGCCAGGATGCGGCGCGGATGGATTGAGCCACCATCCGCACGCCCCGTGGCGCTCCGCTTGTCGGCGATTTTTGACCCCGGGCCGCGCTTATCGGGTCGAAAGCCAGCCTGCGCCGCGAGCCCTTTCGACGCCAGTGCCCCTCATCGGGTTGTCGCGTCTAGTCGGGCATGGGACGCAGGCGTGATGCCGGCAACCGGTCCAGCGAGCTCCTCGCACAGGGGCCGTATTACCCCCAGGGCGGTGCCCCGAAGCCTCCCGGGACCGGGGTGCAAACCCGGCCGCAGGCGCCGCGCCCATCCCCACCATGGCTGTGCCTTCCGGATGGCTGCCCCTCGGGGATGAGGTGGTGGCAGATTAAGGGCGCTTTGGGCGGCGGGGATAAGATGGCGCCCCATCTCCTCTCGACGATGAAGCGCGGGGAACCCCTCTCCTGTAAGGAGAGGGGCAGGGGAGAGGTGTCGGCCCGTTCACCAGCGAGGCGCCATGGCCACCGAGCGACAGGATTTCGCCCGCAAGCTCCGCCGGCAATCGACCACCCCGGAGGACATCCTCTGGTCGCTGATCCGCGCCCACCGCCTCGATGGCCTCAAATTCCGCCGACAGGTTCCGTTGCTCGGCTACACCGTCGATTTCCTCTGTCTCCAGCGCAAGCTCGTCATCGAACTCGACGGTGTCCAGCATGACGCCGAGCGCGACTACGACGCGGCGCGCACGCAGGAAATCGAGCGCCACGGCTTCACGGTGATCCGCTTTCGCAATGAGATGGTGCTGAATGACCGCGACGCTGTCATCGCGGCCATTCGGGAAGCGGCGGAAACCCCGACGGAGAAGCCTCGCCTGTAAAAGCAGGGAGGTGGCCGCATTCTGCATGAGGCTCGACATCGACAGCGGCGAGGTCTGCGCCCCGCTGGTCCAGGGGCCGACACCTCTCCCCTGCCCCTCTCCTTACAGGAGAGGGGTTCCCCGCGCCCTTCGCCGCCGCCCCCCCAACCGCGACGCCTCTTGCAGACTCGAACTAAAGCGATTCAAGAATTTCGTTTGGCAAACCGTGACGAGCGTTTCTGTTATTAATCAGAAAAGAATTAGCTCTTTCAAGCGAAAGGCCCATAGCCTTAGCCGTTATGACAGCATACATATAGCTTAGCATTAAGCTCGATTTATTCACTTTGGCATATGCATCTTTAATAGAAATATCTCTATTATCAGACATATGAGTTATAGAATTACGCATAGAAGCTATTCGTTTACAGAATAATTTTATATCTTTCTCGGTACCCAAATTTATACTGTCTACAATAGTAAATATCATTCTCTCCAACAGTATTCTGAATGACAATTTATTACTTGATTTAAGAAGACCTATTGCTCTTTCAATTATTTCAACACCAAATGTATCAGAAAATTTCTCTGAAATTAGATCAGCCATCTCATCAAGATCGCCGCCTGCGCTTTGGCGACCAAATAGTTCGCGACCTAAAACTTCTAAAGCTTGACAAACATTTACAAAGCGAGCCAGTCCACTATCAGTCTCCTCCAGAGAGTTCTGAAAAATCCATCGCGACAGGCTTATTTTCTCACTACCAGAAAACCATTCATTTAGAGCTGCTTTAAATTGAACAGCATCAGAAAAGTCGATCAGTATCTGATGATTCATGGGCTGGACAAACTGCGCCCTTCTTGACGAAAGCCGCCAGATTAAACCTATCGACTCGACGCTCTTGCCCTCGAATCTTTTGTAGTTAAATTCAAACGGCTCCAGAGAAAAAACCGAAAGAAGGTGTTCAATTTTCATTATGATATTATCAGCATCAGAGAATGACTGTGGTTTATCGAATTTTATAATTATATTACTAAGTGATTTAAATGCATAACCGCTCGTCGATGAAGATTGACTAGAAATTGAAGAACTTTTCTTTAATTTAAACCCCATGCTGGGGACTTCAATCCAATCAGAGTTATCCGCCGCGAGAGCCCATATCTCTGTTGGATTGCCTAGCAAATCAAAAACAGGATCCTTCCGCCTATCGCCCCTCGAATGATGACAAGTAATATTACTTTCTCCAAAAAAACCAGTAATACGATCATCAAAAAGGAACACATAGTTACAGGTTCCGTTAAAATATTTTAATGGCGTTCCGAGCCATATTTTGGTCGGAATCAACTGAATTACAGCTATTGATTTATTAATTGATGCTGATGAATGTAAATTTATTGAAGAACATGCACAATTCTCTAAACTTATAAATCCATGACCAGCCACATAACCATCTATGTTGGGCTGAAGCGGAGGCTTGATTGCCTTAATAACCGAATTGTCTATATCGTAAGCAGATTTTTGGCGAGAATCCTTAATTTCTACAAATAGCTCAAGAATCGGTCTCTTGTTATCAATTATCAGATTTCCGAAGGCTTTCACTCGTCCCAGATTCCAGATTGATCCAATGTTATTGCTCGAACTGCGCAATTTTATCGCTGAATCATAAGTGGTCATCTGAAAATCCTATCTCAGACCGTAGAGAAATCACTTTTAAATATTGCATAATGCAATTGGCCATACAAAGCCACAATAAGAACACCGGCACGACCATAGCTCTACCCCCCCGCTTGACTCCCCGCCCCCTCCCCCCTTACCCCCATCGACGGGACACGCCACCCCACCGTGGCGCGCCCATCTGTAAGGATGGAGACATCGATGACGAATACCGTTCCGGCCGCGCTGCCGCGCGTGCCGCATTTCTCGTCCGGCCCGTGCGCCAAGCGCCCCGGCTGGTCCCTCAAGGCGCTGGGTGACGCCGCGCTCGGCCGCTCGCACCGCGCCAAGATCGGCAAGGACAAGCTCAAGCTCGCGATCGACCTGACGCGCGAGGTGCTGCAGGTGCCCGCCGATTACCGCATCGGCATCGTGCCCGCTTCCGACACCGGCGCCGTCGAGATGGCGATGTGGTCGCTCTTAGGCGCCCGCGGCGTCGACATGGTCTCCTGGGAGAGCTTCGGCGCCGGCTGGGTCACCGATGTCGTCAAGCAGCTCAAGCTGGCCGACGTCCGCACTTTTGAAGCTCCCTATGGCGAGCTGCCGAACCTGAAGAAGATCGACACCAAGAACCGCGACGTCGTCTTCACCTGGAACGGCACGACCTCGGGCGTGCGCGTGCCCGATGCCAGCTGGATCGCGGATGACCGCGAGAGTCTGACGATCTGCGACGCGACCTCGGCCGCCTTTGCCCAGAAGCTCGACTGGCCCAAGCTCGATGTCACCACCTTCTCCTGGCAGAAGGTGCTGGGCGGCGAGGCGGCCCATGGCATGATCATCCTCTCGCCGCGCGCGGTCGAGCGGCTGGTGACCTACAAGCCGGCCTGGCCGCTGCCGAAGATCTTCCGCATGACTTCCGGCGGCAAGCTGATCGAGGGCATCTTCTCGGGCGAGACGATCAACACCCCCTCCATGCTCGCGGTCGAGGATTATCTCGATGCGCTGCACTGGGCCAAGAAGGTCGGCGGGCTCGACGGGCTGGTGAAGCGCGCCGACGGCAACCTCCGCGTCATCGCGAAATTCGTGCGCGAGAACGACTGGATCGACTTCCTCGCCGTGAAGCCGAAGACGCGCTCGAACACGAGCGTGTGCCTGACCTTCACCGACCCGGCCGTGACCGCGCTGGCTCCCGACGCGCAGGCGGCGTTCGCCAAGCAGGTGGTAAGCATCATCGAGAAGGCCGGCGCCGGCTACGACCTCGGCCATTACCGCGACGCCCCTCCCGGCCTGCGCATCTGGTGCGGCGCGACGGTGCAGAGCCGCGATCTCAAGGCGCTGCTGCCGTGGGTGGCCTATGCCTTCGCCGAGGCGAAGGCCGGGTTGGCGAAGAAGGCGGCGTAAGCAGCCCCCTTGTCATTCCGGGGCGCGGGCGCATGCCCGCGAACCCGGAACCCACGACCGGGCGAGCCCTTCGCCGCCGCATCCATACCGTTGCGCCCCGTCATGGGTTCCGGGTTCGGCGCGTTGCGCCGCCCCGGAATGACAGGCGGGGAGCGCCCTTCCCTGTCCCGCGCAGAGCGCCGACGCGCCGCGCCAGCCGAAAGCCCTTCCCGATGACCACTCAAAACCCAGCGCCCAAGGTTCTCATCTCCGACGCCCTCTCGCCTGCCGCCGTGCAGATCTTTCGGGATCGCGGCATCGACGTGACGTTCGATCCCAATCTCGGCAAGGACAAGGACAAGCTCGCCGCGATCATCGGCGACTATGACGGCCTCGCCATCCGCTCGGCGACCAAGGCCACCGCCAAGCTGCTGGAGGCCGCGACCAGGCTGAAGGTGATCGGCCGCGCCGGCATCGGCGTCGACAATGTCGAGATCCCCGCCGCAACCGCGCGCGGCATCATCGTGATGAACACGCCCTTCGGCAATTCGATCACCACCGCCGAACATGCGATCGCGATGATGTTCGCGCTCGCCCGCCAGATCCCTGCTGCGGACCTCTCCACCCAGGCCGGGAAGTGGGAGAAGAACCGCTTCATGGGCGTCGAGATCACCGCCAAGACGCTGGGGCTGATCGGCTGCGGCAATATCGGCGCGATCGTCGCCGAGCGCGGCGTCGGCCTGAAGATGCGCGTCATCGCCTATGACCCCTATCTCTCAGCCGAACGCGCGGTTGCGCTCGGCGTCGAGAAGGTCGAGCTCGACGAGCTGCTGAAGCGCGCCGACTTCATCACCCTGCATGTGCCGATGACGGCAATGACGAAGAATATCCTCTCGGCGGAAGCACTGGCGAAGACCAAGAAGGGCGTGCGGATCATCAACTGCGCCCGCGGCGGGCTGGTCGACGAGGAGGCGCTGGCGGCGCTGATCAAGTCCGGCCATGTCGCGGGTGCCGCCTTCGACGTGTTCTCGGTCGAGCCGGCGGAGAGCAATCCGCTGTTTGGCCTGGAGAACGTCGTCTGCACGCCCCATCTCGGCGCCGCCACCAATGAGGCGCAGGAGAATGTCGCCCTCCAGGTCGCCGAGCAGATGAGCGATTATCTGCTGAAAGGCGCGATCACCAACGCGGTGAACTTCCCCTCGATCTCGGCGGAAGAAGCGCCGCGCATCAAGCCGTTCGTGGCGCTCGCCGAAAAGCTCGGTTCGTTCCTGGGGCAGCTCACCGAGGCCCCGGTCAAGGGCATCCGCATCGAATACGAGGGCGCGGTCGCGAGCCTGAACCTCAAGGCGATCTCGGCGGCGGCGATCACCGGTGTGCTGCGGCCCTTCCTGCCCGAGATCAACATGGTCAATGCCGCGATGGTGGCCAAGGAGAAGGGCATCGTCGTCGAGGAGATGACCCGCGAGGTCGCCGGCAATCTCGAGTCCGTCATCCGCATCGTGGTGGATGCGCAGGACATGCCGCGCCATGCGGCGGGCACCGTGTTCCAGGACGGCAAGCCGCGCATCGTCGAGATCCGCGACATCCAGGTCGATGCCGAATTCGCCCCGCACATGCTCTATGTCCGCAACGCCGACAAGCCGGGCTTCATCGGCCAGTTCGGCTCGCTGCTCGGCGAGGCCGGCGTCAATGTCGCGACCTTCGCGCTCGGCCGCGACAAGCCGGGCGGCGACGCGATCTGCTATGTCGCGGTCGACGAGGCGATCTCGGACGAGCTTCTCGACAAGATCCACGAGATCCCGATGGTCAAGCGGGCAAGGCGGTTGCGGTTCTGACCGCCGGTTGAGTGGTCGCGGAAACACGACGTCATCCCGGGCCTGCCCCGGGATCCATCGGAGGGCTCCTGCGCTCTAGGATGGATCCCGGATCTGCGCTGCTTCGCAGCTTGTCCGGGATGACGCGGTGGTTCGTCCGCCTGGCGTCGGCGGCTACTTCACCAGCAGCCAATCCTCGATCACCAGCGCGTCGAGCCCGCTGGTGTAGAACATCAGGATGGCGTCCTCCGCCGTGTGCAGGATCGGCTTGCCCATGATGTTGAAGGAGGTGTTGAGGATCACCGGCACCCCGGTCAGCGCGTGGAAGGCCGAAATCAGCGCGTGATAGCGCGGGTTGCGCGCGGCCGTCACGCTCTGCAGCCGGCCCGTTCCGTCCTCATGCACCACCGCCGGGACATGGTGGCGCACCGCGTCCTTCCACGTCAGCGTGCGCTCCATATAGGGCGTGTCCTGATAGGCCTCGAACCAGGCCGGGCCATGCTCGGCCAGGATCGAGGGCGCAAACGGCCGGAAGGCCTCGCGGTACTTCACCTTGGCGTTGAGGATGTCCTTCGCGTCCGCCGGGCGCGGATCGGCGATGATCGAGCGGTTGCCGAGCGCGCGCGGCCCGAACTCGGCCCGCCCCTGCACCCAGCCGATCAGTTTGCCCTCGGTGAGGAGCTTGGCCGTGACGGGCGCGACCTCGTCGGGTGCGAGCTTGCGCAGGCGCGGCTCCCAGGCCTGCATCCGCTCCAGCGGCTCGGTCGAGACGCTCGAGCCGAGATAGGGCGAGGCCGGGCCACTCAGTGCGCGCCAGTCCGGGTTCGCCTGGGCGTGGCTGAGCCAGGCGGCGCCGATCGCATTGCCGTCATCGGCCGGCGCCGAGGGCACGAAGACCTGCGCGAAGCCATGCCGGCCCGCGATCTTGCCGTTGAAGGAGGAATTCAGCGCGCAGCCACCGGACAGCACGAGGTTGGGCGACGGCACCAGCGCGGCGGTCTCCCCCAGCAGCGCCTCCATCATCTCCGCGAAGACGTCCTGCCCGCAGCGGGCGAGATCGGCCCAGCCGCTGTCGAGCGCGTCCGCTGGCCGCAACTCCAGAATCTCGGCCGCCACCGCCTGCACGACATCGGCCTTGGCGAAGGTGAGCTTGTGGCCCTCGATGCGGTAGAGACGCCGCAGCAGCGCCATCAGGCGCTCGTCGGTCCGGCCATAGGGCGCGAGCCCCATGATCTTCCACTCCTCGCCCTTGGCCTGGTCGAAGCCGGCGAGGTCCGTGACCAGCCCGAAATAGAAGCCGATCGATTCGCGCCCGCGATGGCGCTTGACCTCGCGGAGGCGCCCGCCCTCCAGCGCGAAGATGGCGGACGCCCCGGTCTCGCCCATGCCGTCGACGACGAGGCAGGCGGCGTCCGTGAAGGGCGAGGACCAGCAGGCATAGGCCGCATGGCACAGATGATGCCCGAAGCGCGTCAGGCCGGTGACGTTGGCGTGGCCGAAGGCGCGGTCGAGCCCGAGCAGCGTGCCGATGCCGGCGCGCTGCTGGCCCTGATGCAGCGAGGCGATCAGCGCCCGCTCGGTGCGTTCAGGCACCAGCGAGCGGTTGAGCTCCGGCGACAGCTTGAGCAGGGCCTCCAGCGTGAACGAGCCCGCCCGGCTCATCTGGTCGAGGAAGCCGGTGAACTCAGGCCCCCAGCTCGTCGCGATCGCGACCTGCGCATCGGCGGGGATGTAGCGCTTCAGCAGCGATTCCATGCGCGGCGCCGGGTCCGGCTCGCAATTGGGCGCGCGCTTGTATTGCAGATAGCGCTCGGTCGCCTCGGCGAAGAGAACCGCGCCGTCGGGCCCGATGATCGCGATGGCGGGGTCGTGGAAGGTGGTGGCGAGGCCAATCGTGTAGGTCATGCTGCCTTGTCGAAACATCCGGAAACCGAACCCACCCCTAGCACGGATTTACCGTCGATCACGCCGAGAGCTGGTCCCGGCGCAGTTCCTCCAGGATCGAGAGCCGCCCGAGCGCCTGTTTCAGCGCCGCCGTGCGGGCCTTGCCGATGGTGCCGGGCGCGACCCGGTTCGACGGGCTCAGGCCGGCCGCGATGTCGGCGAGCTGCTGGCTCAGGATGCAGTCGACGAGCAGGGCATGGTCCCGCTCGATCTCGGCGAGGTCCCCCGCGCCGCCGGTTCCCAACTCCGCCACCGCCTCCAGCCGCGCCTGCGTCGTATGCCGGGGCACGCCATGGTGGAGCGCCAGCAGCCGCGCCGTGGTGACGATGTCCTTCAACCCCGTCCGCTTCAGATCGATGCGGCCGTCATCCTCGGTGCGCAGGCCCCCGAAGAGGGTGAGCCCCGCCGCCGGCTGGCCGGCATTCTCCGCCAGCAGCTTGAGGAAGGGGATCTGGCCCTTCGCCGCCGCCCAGGCGTCGCGCCAGAGCTGCTCGGCCATCGCCCGGTCGCCATGCACCGCGGCGAAATCGAAGACGATGTCGACGCTGAGCAGATCCTGCGGGTTCGAGCGGGACAGCCATTGCGCGATGCGCTGCCGCCAGGTCGCGACCGAGCCGCGGAAATCGGGCTGCGAGGCCATCACGCCGCCCTTGCACAGGGGCACGCCGACCTCGTCGAGGATCGCCGCCATGCGCTTTCCGAGCCGCGCGAACCACTGGTCGGCCTCGCCGCCGGGCTCTCCCTCGGCGAAGATCAGGGCGTTGTCCTGGTCCATGGCGAGCAGACTCTCGCCCCGCCCGGCCGAGCCGAGCACCAGCACGGCATAGGCACAGGGCGCCGGCCCCGCCCCGGCCGCGACCAGCTCCGCCTCGGCGAGGATGGTGGCCCGGCGCGTCAGCGCGCCGACCTCGCGCGCGACCACGGCGGCGATCATCCGGGCTGGCACGTCCTCGGCCAGCAGCGCGCGCGCCATCAGCGGCAGCCGCGCCCAGATCTGGCCGAGCGCGGGCGCATCGGGCGCGGCGTCGATGTCGTCCCCCAACGCGACCGCCGTGCTGGCGCGCAGCTGCAGCAGTTTCAGCGGCGTCACCACGCCGACGATCCGGTCCTGCGCGTCGGTGACGGCGAGGTGGCGGATGCTGCGCGCGCTCATCCGCCCGATCGCGCGATAGAGAAAGGCCTCGGCGGGAATGGCCACGACCGGGCGCGAGGCGAAGCGCACGGCGGGCTGCGCCAGCGCGGCTGCGCCTTCGCGGGCCATGGCGCGCAGCAGGTCGCGCTCGGTCAGGATCGCCATCTCGCCCGGACCCGCCAGCGGCTCGCCGATGAAGACCGAGCTCAGCCCCCGTCCCGCCATGGCGGCGAGCGCCTCGGCGACGGGCGTCGTCTCGGGCAGGATCGCCGGATCGGCGCGCATCACCTCGCGCACACGGTGGCGATAGGGGTAGCTGTCGAGCTTGGGCAGCGGGTCGCCGTCCGCGCTGGGCGCGCGCAGCTCCCAGGCCGGCGGGGCCGCGCCCGCCATCGCGTCGGTGATGCGGCGGCTGGCGGCGATCGCCTCGCCGACCGTGCGGATGCCCCGGTCGCGCAGCCGCGGCGCCAGCGCGAGGAAGACCAGGCCCGCCGCCATCGCATCGCCCAGCGCGCGGTGGCGTTCCTGCGCGGGGATGTCGAGCCAGGCGCCGAGCGCCTCGAGCGAATAGGACGGCAGCCCCGGTTCCGCGAGCTGCGCCAGCAGCCTGATATCGAGCGCGAGCGGCGGAATGAAGCGCTGGCCCAGCCGCTCGACCTCATGCTGAAGCATCGCGATGTCGAAGCCGATCGTATGGCCGATCACGATGCGCCCGGCGATGAAGGCCGCAATCCCCGGATAAAGCTGGTCGAAGCCCGGCGCGCCGACCAGCGCCGCCCGGTCGATGCCATGCACGGCATGGGCCCGGGCCGGGATCTCGACATCGCAGGCGACCAGGCTCTGGAAGGCATTGGCGCGATCGAGCCGGCCGCCATCGAGATGAACCGCCGCGATCTCGATCATGCGGGCGCGCTTGACGTCGAGCCCCGTGGTCTCCGCATCGATCGCGACGCCGCGGATCGCAAACAGGGGTGTGGCCTGCAGCAGGTTCGACATGCGGTTGTCTCCGCCCTTTGCGGAGCACCCTAACGTCAAGCGCGCGGGTCTGGCCAGACGACCTTCGGAGGGGTGAAGCCCGCCCTAGCGCGGAGGCGCCATCGCCGCCCCGATCAGCGCCTTGGCGTCGGCGCTCGCCCAGTCGGCGGGGCCCTGCAGGATCGCCAGTTCGCAGCCCTGCGCGTCGACGATCAGGCTGACCGGCATGCCCTCGATCTTGCGGGCGGCGCGCAGCTCCTGGAACACCTTCGCCTGCGGATCGGCGTAATAGGTCAGCGCCGTGATCTTGCGGTCGGCCAGCCAGGCCCTCGGCTTGTCGAGATTGCGGGTGTCGATATTGATCGCCACCACCGCGAAATCCGGGCCGCCGAGCCCGCTCTGCAGCGCATCGAGCGCCGGCATCTCCTTCAAACAGGGCGGGCACCAGGTCGCCCAGAGATTGACCAGCAGCGTCTTGCCCCGGAAGGCCGACAGCGTCGTCGGTTGGCCGTCGGGGCCCTCGAAGGCGAGGTCGGTCGTCGGCAGCGGCGTGGCATGGACCTGGACGGCGGCGACCTCGCCGCGCGCCAGCGGCGCCATGCGCGCCGCGGCGGGCCGGGCGGCACTGCAAGATGCGGAATTGCCGGCATTGCCCGCAACGGAGTAGAAGGCCGCAACGCCAGCGACAGCGACCAGGGCCAAGGCCCCGATCGCGGCCGTTATTTTCGTTCTGGACCTCATCGCGTCCTCAAAGCAGGAAAGACCGTCGTGAGCAATCGCATGTGGGGTGGGCGCTTCGCCACGGGTCCCGACGCCATCATGGAGGAAATCAACGCCTCCATCGATTTCGACCAGCGCCTCTGGCGCCAGGACATCCGCGGTTCACTCGCCCATGCGGCGATGCTCGGCGAGACGGGCATCCTGACGAAGGAGGATGTGGCCGCGATCGACGCCGGGCTCAAGCAGGTCCAGGCCGATATCGAGGCCGGGACCTTCACGTTCTCGCGCGCGCTCGAAGACGTCCACATGAATGTCGAGAGCAGCCTGAAGGACCGGATCGGCGCCGCCGCCGGCCGGCTGCACACCGGCCGCTCGCGCAACGACCAGGTCGCCACCGACATGCGGCTATGGGTGCGCGACACGCTCGACCAGCTCGACGAGCAGATGGCCGATCTCCAGCTCGCCCTCGCCCAGAAGGCCGAGACCTATGCGGGCGCGGTGATGCCGGGCTTCACCCATCTGCAATCGGCCCAGCCGGTGACCTTCGGCCATCATCTGCTCGCCTATGTCGAGATGCTCGGCCGCGACCGCGGCCGCGTCGCCGATGCCCGCGAGCGGCTGAACGAATGCCCGCTGGGCGCCGCCGCACTCGCCGGCACCTCCTTCCCGATCGACCGCGAGATGACGGCCCATGCGCTGGGCTTCGACCGGCCGACGGCGAACTCGCTCGATTCGGTCTCCGACCGCGACTTCGTGCTGGAGACGCTGGCCGCGGCCTCGATCTGCGCGATGCATCTGTCGCGGCTGGCCGAGGAAATCGTGCTCTGGGCGACGCCGCAATTCGGCTTCGTGCGCTTGTCGGACGCCTTCTCGACGGGCTCCTCGATCATGCCGCAGAAGCGCAACCCCGACGCCGCCGAGCTGGTGCGCGGCAAATCGGGGCGCGTCTTCGGTCATCTCCAGGCGATGCTGACGATGATGAAGGGCCTGCCGCTGACCTATTCTAAGGACATGCAGGAGGACAAGGAGGGCACTTTCGACGCGCTCCAGACGCTCTCGCTCTGCTTGGCCGCCATGGCCGGCATGGTCCGCGACATGGAGCCGGACCTGAAGGTGATGAAGCGCGCCGCCGGCCTCGGCTACGCCACCGCCACCGACCTCGCCGACTGGCTGGTGCGCGTGCTGAAGATGCCGTTCCGCGACGCCCACCACGTCACCGGCCGCCTTGTCGGCCTCGCCTCCGAGCGCAAGATTGGGCTGGAGAAGCTCACCCTCGCCGAGATGCAGGCGGTGGAGCCGCAGATCACGGACGCCGTCTTCGCCGTGCTCGGCGTCGACCAGTCGGTCCGGAGCCGCGTCAGCTATGGCGGTACGGCGCCCAACAATGTCCGCCGTCAGGCCAGGCGCTGGCTGAAGAAACTGGCGAAGGGCTGAGGTCGCGTCATGCCCGGGCTTGACCCGGGCATCTCCGGCAGGAGAGTCTCGGGTCAAGCCCGAGACTGACGCGGCGGCTCGCCTCTGCCGCCATCCTTCGCTACACTCCCCGCTCGCATCGCCCGATGCCCGCCTCGCCCAAGGGTTCGTTTCCGTGCTGCACTCCCGCCTGAAATTCGGCCGCGCCGTCCTGGTCGCGGGTCTGCTCGCCCTCGCGCTCGGAGCCTGCGGCCGCAAGGGCCCGCTCGAGGCCCCGCCGAACGCGACCGGCGCCATCGACCTGCCCGACGCTCAGACCGGCGCCGTCGAGAACGACGCCGCCTCGCTCGGCCAGACCTCGGTCCTCGCCAAGCCGGCCAAGGCCAACCGCGCGATCACCATTCCCGAGAAGCCCTTCATTCTCGATCCGATCCTCTAAGAGCGTCCGATGCATCATTTCAGCTATCGCGACGGCTCCCTCTTCGCCGAGGACGTCGATCTGCGCCGCATCGCCGACGAGGTCGGCACCCCCGTCTATGTCTACTCGTCCGCGACGATCGAGCGGCATTACCGGCTCTATGCGCAGGCGATGCAGAGCGCGGCGCCCGCGGGCAAGGCGCATGTCTTCTACGCGATGAAGGCCAACGGCAATCTCGGCGTGCTGAAGACGCTGGCTTCGCTCGGCGCCGGCGCCGACACGGTCTCCGAGGGCGAAATCCGCAAGGCGCTCGCCGCCGGCTTCCCGGCGAATCGCATCGTCTTCTCCGGCGTCGGCAAGAGCGAGAGCGAGCTGCGCTTCGCGGTTCAAGCCGGCATCTACCAGGTCAATATCGAGACGGAAGGCGAGCTCGATCTGCTCTCCCGGGTCGCATCCGCGCTGGGCAAGCGCCAGGAGGCGGTGTTCCGGGTCAACCCCGACATCGGCGCCGGCGGCCACGCCAAGATCACCACCGGCTCGTCGGAGAACAAGTTCGGCGTCTCCTTCGAGGAGGTCGGCCGGCTCTATGCCCGCGCCGCCAACCTGCCCGGCGTCCGCATGATGGGGCTGGCGCTGCATATCGGCAGCCAGATCCAGGAGACCGAATCCTTCGAGGCAGCCTATGCCAAGATGGCGGTGCTGGTCGGCGATCTGCGCGGGGAAGGCCACCGCGTCGATCGGCTCGATCTCGGCGGCGGCCTCGGCATTCCCTACGACATCCCGCAGGACCTGGAAGGCCGGGATTTCGACCACGGCCCGGGGCTGATCGAGGCCTATGCCGCGATGGTGAAGCGGGTCACGCAGGGGCTCGACGTCGAACTCGGCTTCGAGCCGGGGCGGCTGATCGTCGGCAATGCCGGCATCCTGATGACGCGGGTGCTGCATCTCAATCCGCGCCCGACCAAGCAGTTCCTCGTCGTCGATGCGGCGATGAACGACCTCGTCCGCCCGGCCATGTACGAGGCCTATCACGAGATCTGGCCGGTGGCGGAGCCCCAGGCCGGCACGCCGGAGGTGGCCTATGACGTGGTCGGGCCGATCTGCGAATCGGGCGACACCTTCACCACGGGCCGCGTCCTGCCGGCGCTGGCGCCTGACGATCTGATCGCCTTCATGACTGCGGGAGCCTACGGCGCCAGCATGTCCTCGACCTACAACCAGCGGCTGCTGGTGGCGGAAGTGCTGGTCAAGGGCGCCGACTATGCCGTGACGCGGCCGCGCCAGACCTTCGAAGAGCTGCTCGGCACGGATCGTGCACCGCCCTGGCTGGCCTGAGCCGCGTTCACGAAACGTCGAGCGGGGGCCAGCGCGGCGTCTTGGCACTGGCCTTGCCACATTCCCGTGCTAGCCTCGGCACGATCGGCAGGTGCAGGCCGAAGGTGCAGGCGGCGGATGCAGGCGGATTGAAGTCCCGGCGGCATTGGGGGCGGCTCGGAGCGACGGCATGAATGAGGCGCAGCGCCGCAAGGCGCCGGATCGGATCGAAGGCGTGCGGCAGCGGCTGACGCGCCTCGCCATGGCGTCGCGGATTTCGCTGGGCTGGGAACGCCTCTGGCCACGGCTCTGGCTGCCCGCCGCGGTGGCCCTGACCTTTCTCGCCGTCTCCTGGTTCGGGCTGTGGACCGCCCTGCCCTGGCAGGGCCGGGTTCTGGGCGTCGCGCTCTTCGCAGCGGCGCTGCTGGCGAGCCTCTGGCACGTCGCGCGGATGGCGCTGCCGACGCATCGCGATGCGCTGACGCGGCTCGACCAGTCGCTCGCGGGCGGCCACCGCCCGGCCTCGTCGCTGGAGGACAGCCTCGCGGTCGGCGCCAGGGATCCGGTCTCGCAGGCGCTCTGGGCTGTTCATGTCGAGCGGCAGGGCGCGCGCATCGCCGGACTGAGCGTGACTCCGCCGCAGCCGCGCATGGCCGGCCGCGACCGCTATGCGCTGCGCGCCGTGCCGCTTCTGGCGGCGATCACCGCTGTCTTCGTCGCCGGCCACGAGGCCATGCCCCGGCTCGCCGCCGCCTTCGACTGGCGCGGCCCCTCGCTGCCGGCGCCGGCCATCCGGATCGACGCCTGGATCGATCCGCCCGCCTATACCCGCCTGCCGCCGATGCTGATCGATTTCGCGAAGCTCGCGAGCCTGCAGCTCAGCGCGCCGGAAAAATCGACGATCGTCGTGCGCATCGCCGGCAAGACCGCGATGAATGTCGCGACGACGGGCGGTCTCGACGGGCTGCCGCCGGCGGAGACCAAGCCGGGCGCGGCCGCGGCGGCCAAGCCCGCTCCGGGCGAGGCCCCGGCCGTCCTGGAGAAGCGCTACACGCTCGTCGGCAACGGCACCTTGCGCCTGACCGGAAGCGGCGCGCCGGGCACCGTCCTGTCGATCGCCGCGATCGCCGACCAGCCGCCGCAGGCCGCCTTCGTCGAACCGCCCAAGCCCGTCACCGGCGCCCAGGGCGGCGGCCTGTCGATCGCCTACACCGCCCGGGACGATTACGGCCTGGCCGCGATCGAGGCCACGGTTGAGCGCAGCGGCCCGGCCTCGACCGGGCGCTCGCTGGTCGAGGCGCCCAAGCAGACGCTCAGCGTGCCCGCCTCCCCCTCCGGCGAGGAGGAGATGAAGAGCACCGTCGATTTCTCGGCCCATCCCTGGGCCGGCGCCAGGGTCAAGATGACCTTGGTCGCGCGCGACGAGGCCGGCCAGGAAGGCCGCAGCGAAGCGATCGAGATCGTGCTGCCGCAGCGCACCTTCGCCAAGCCGCTGGCCAAGGCGCTGGTCGAGCAGCGCCGCAAGCTCGTCATGAATGTCGACGACCGCAGCAAGGTCCAGCTCGCCATGGACGCGCTGCTGATCGAGCCGACGCTCTTCATGAAGGAGACCGGAATCTATTTGGGCATGCGGATGGTCAACGAGCGGCTGCGCCGGGCCGGCAGCGACGACCAGCTGCGCGAGGTCGCCGAACTGATGTGGGCGCTAGCGCTGCAGCTCGAGGACGGCGATCTCTCCGACGCCGAGAAGGCGATGCGGGCGGCGCAGGAAAACCTGCAGCAGGCGCTCGAGCGCGGCGCCTCCGAGGACGAGATCAAGAAGCTGACCGAGGATCTGCGCCGGGCCATGGACCAGTTCATGCGCCAGCTCGCCGAGCAGATGCAGCGCCAGCAGCAGAACGCCGACCCCAACCAGATGTCGCAGTTGCCGGAGAACTTCCGCACCGTCACGCCGCGCGATCTGCAGAACATGCTCAACCGCATCGAGGAGCTCTCGAAGCGCGGCGACATGGCCGAGGCGCAGCGCCTGATGGAAGAGCTCAACCAGATGCTCAACAATCTCCAGATGGCGCGTCCGGGCCAGCAGGACCCGCGCCAGCGCGAGATGAACCAGGCGCTGTCGGACCTCGACCGGATGACGCGCGAGCAGCAGGGCCTGCGCGACGAAACCTTTCAGCAGGAGCAGCAGCGCCAGAACCGCGCCCAGCGCGGCCAGCGCCCCGGCCAGCAGCAGGCCCGTCCCGGCCAGCAGGGCCAGCGTCAGCAGGGCCAGCAAGGGCAGCGTGGCCAGCAGCCGGGCCAGCAGCCCGGTGAACAGGGCGAGGACGGCGAGGAGGGCGAAGGCCAGCAGGGCGCGCAAGGGCAGCAGGGCCAGGGCGGGCAGAGCCTCGCCCAACGCCAGCAGCAATTGCGCGACCGGCTCCAGGATCTGCAGCGCCGGATGCGCGGCATGGGCGCGCCCCAGCAGGGCGAGCTCGGCGAGGCCGAGGGCGCCATGGGCGAGGCCGGCGAGCAGCTCGGCCAGGGCCAGGGCGAAGGCGCGCTCGACGCGCAAGGCCGCGCGCTGGACGCGCTGCGCAAGGGCGCCCAGAACCTCGCCCAGCAGATGCAGGGCCAGCCCGGCGAAGGCGGCGAGCCCGGCGAAGGCGCCTTCGGCGAGCCGGACGGACAGCCCTCGGGCCGTCCCTCGGCGCAGCAGCGCGGCCGCGAGGACCCTCTCGGACGGCCGCAGCGCCAGCGCGACTGGGCCGATGGCCGCGTCCGCGTGCCCGGCGCCGACGAGAGTGCCACCCAGCGCGCCCGCCGCATCCTCGAGGAACTCCGCCGGAGGCTCGGCGACCCGTCGCGGCCGATGGAAGAGCTGGATTATCTGGAGCGGCTGCTCAGGCGGAATTGAGGAATAGGCAGCGTCATGGTCGGGCTTGACCCGACCATCTCGGAAACCAGACACCTCTCGTCATGAGATTCTCGGGTCTTCGCTGCGCTGCGCCCGAGAATGACGGCTGGGTCAGGCTTTGGATCGCTCCCAGCTCGCGACCACCGCCCCGACCACGATCAGCACGCAGGAGACGGCCAGCAGCCAGCTCGGCTGGGCGTAGCCCGCGAGCACGAGGATGATCGTCGAGAGCACGGGGGCCGCATAGGAGGCGACGCCGAGCAGAGCGACGTCGCCCTGCTTCATGCCGATGTCCCAGACGACGAAGGCCAGCCCGATCGAGCCAAGGCCCAGTCCGAGCACGCCGGCCCATTCGACCGCCGTCAGCGTCCACAAGGTCGTCTCGAAGGCGAGATGGCAGGCAAAGGCCGGCACGGCGCAGCCGAGCATGGTGATGCACAGGCTCTCCGACGGCACCGCGGCGAAGCGGCGCGAAACCACGGAATAGCTCGCCCAGACGAAGGCGCCGAGCGCCGCCAGGATATGGCCGAGCGCCAGTCCCTGGCCTGAGCCAAGCCCGCCGGAGATCAGCAGCCCGGTTGCAGCCAGCCCGATCAGCGCGCCGACCAGATGCCGAGGCCGCAGCCGCCCGCCCGGTAGAAGCGCCGCGAACAGCACGATCAGCAGCGGCCAGAGATAATGGATCAGATTGGCCTCGGCCGCAGGCGCCGTCTTCACCGCCGCATAGTACAAAGCAGTGTCGCCGAAGAGCCCGTAGAGCCCCAGCCCAAAGGAGGCCGGCGTCGGGCGGATGCGCGAGAGCTGCCCGCGCGCAGCAGTGATCGCGAGGATCAGGAGCCCGCCGATCACGAAGGTCATGCCGACCAACTGGAACGGCGGCACCCGCCCGCTCATCGCGGTGAACACGGCGAGCGTCGACCAGAGCAGGATGGCGAGGGCGCCGATGAGCGTGGCGGTGCGGGAGGTCATGGGCGAGCGGGGTTGGAGCGCGGTCGCGGCTTCGATAGCAGGCGGGCCGCGGAAAGCCGATAGTCTGCGTGCGCAGACAAAGACGCCGTCATCCCGGGCGACCGGAGGGAGACCCGGGATCCATTCCGGAACCTCCCCGGCAAGCGCTCAGGAATGGATCCTGGATCTCCGCTTCGCTGCGTCCGGGATGACGGCTTGGTTCCCGACACCAACCTCCACGCAAGTCCTCGCCACAGTGCAGCACGGCATTGGCGCCATGGGCGCCATGACCCGCACGCCGGATCGCCGCCTTGACCAAGACCGCGTGAAGGATCAAGCGTCGGGGCCATGACAACGCTCTCCATGCCGGCCACCGAGCGCCGCCCCCTGATCCCGATCCTCGTCGCGCTCAGCGTCGCGCATCTGCTGAACGACCTGCTTCAGTCGATGATCCCGGCGCTCTATCCGCTGATCAAGGAGAGTTTCCAGCTCGATTTCGGCCAGATCGGCCTGATCACACTCGCCTTCCAGGTGACGTCCTCGCTGTTGCAGCCCCTGCTCGGCTGGCTCACCGACAAGCGGCCCTGGCCGCATGCGATGGTCGCCGGCATGGGGGCGACGCTGGTCGGTCTGCTGACGCTGGCCTTCGCCACGAGCTACGGCATGGTCCTGCTCGCCGCCGCGCTGGTCGGTCTCGGCTCGGCTGTGTTTCACCCCGAAGCCACCCGGATGGCGCGCCATGCCGCGGCCGGCCGCCAGGGCCTGGCACAGGGCTTGTTCCAGGTCGGCGGTCATGCCGGCTATGCGATCGGCCCGCTGCTGGCGGCGGCCGTGGTCGTGCCGCGCGGCCAGGCAAGCCTGGCCTGGTTCTCGATCGTCGTGCTGGTCGCGATGGTCCTGATGTCCTGGACCGCCTCGCGCTACAGCGCCTTCCGCCGCGCCCAGACCGCGAGCCATGGCGATGACGTCGCCGGGCACGGCCTCTCGCGCGGACGCGTGCTCTTCGCGATGACGATCCTGATCCTGCTGCTGGTGTCGAAGAACGGCTACAACGCCGCCTTCACCTCCTATTACACCTTCTATCTGATGACGCGCTTCGAGATCACGGTGCAGCTCTCGCAGATCATGCTGTTCCTCTATCTGCTGGTGTCGACCTTCGGTGTCATCATCGGCGGCATGGTCGGCGACCGCATCGGCCGCGACCGGGTGATCTGGCTCTCGATCGTCGGCTCGCTGCCGTTTGCGCTGCTCCTGCCCCATGCCGATCTGTTCTGGACCGGCGTGCTCAGCGTGATCATCAGCTTCGTGATGGCGAGCGCCTTCTCGGCGATCCTGATCTACGCCATCGACCTCGTGCCCCACCGCGTCGGGCTGGTCGGCGGATTGTTCTACGGGCTGTCCTTCGGCCTCGCCGGCATCGCGGCCGCCGTGCTCGGCGCGCTGGCCGACAAGATCGGCATCGTCGAGGTCTTCCGCATCACGGCCTGGCTGCCGGCCCTGGGGCTGCTGACCTTCCTGCTGCCGAAATCGCGGCGGGGGTGAGGCCGACTGTATCGACGGGTCAACGTGCTGCGGAGACCGTCAATTCAATGCCTTCGCTCTTTTGCACCGCCTGCAGAACGGCAAACAGCTTGTTGGCGGTCGGATTTCCTTTCGGTCCAAACATTCGCATCAGGCTCTTCGACGGCGTGCCGGTTGCGCGCGCCAATGTTTCGAACCCCATCGTGGCGTTGATCAGGTCGCGCAGCATCGCCTTGCCGGTCTGGACATCGCCCGTCACCAGCAGAGAGACCGCTTCTTCCAGGAGAGCCTCGCGGAATTCCGGTTCCCGCGCTGCACGCTCCGCGACGATTTCCCGGAAACTGCGCGTGAGTACCATCATTGAAACCTTTCACTCGCAAGCCGATCTTCGTAGTCGGCGAGATAATCCCGAGCCCGCGAGATGTCGGCGCCTTGCAGCTGTTTCGTTCCGCCGCAAAGCAGGATGATCAGGCTGTCGCCGCGTCGAGCGAGATAGATCCGGTAACCGGGCCCGACGTTGATCTTGTACTCCGCGAGCCCGCCCCCAATCCCTTCAGATTGGACAAGTTTCCCTGTTCGATCCGCAACAGCGCAGCCCCGACTCGTGCCGCTGCCGCGTAATCGAGGCCGGCGAACCATCGCGCGAAGGGACTTTTCCCGCTCGCATCGACGTAAGCAACGACCTCGATCACGATAGTGCCTTATACGTTACCTTTCAAGGGCGTGAGGCCCTCACGCCATGTACTGCCCGCCATTGACGGCGAAGGTCGCGCCGGTGGCGAAGGCGCCCTGCTCCGAAGCGAGGAAGACGACCATCGCGGCGATCTCCTCGGGCTTGCCGAGACGGCCGACCGGGATGCCGGCGACGACGCGCTTCAGCGCCTCCTCGGGCATGGCCGCGACCATGTCGGTGCCGATATAGCCCGGCGTGATCGCGTTGACGGTGATGCCCTTGTTGGCGTTCTCCTGCGCCAGCGCCTTGACGAAGCCGATATCGCCGGCCTTGGCGGCGGAGTAGTTGACCTGCCCCATCTGGCCCTTCTGGCCGTTGATCGAGGAGATCACGATGATGCGGCCGAAGGAGCGGGCGCGCATGCCCTCGATCACCGGGCGCGTCATGTTGAACAGCGAATCGAGATTGGTGCGGATCACGTCCGACCACTGCTCCCGCGTCATCTTGTGGAAAAAGCCGTCGCGGGTGATGCCGGCATTGTTCACGAGGATGTCGATCGGCCCGAGATCGGCCTCGACCTTGGCGATGCCCGCCGCGCAGGCGTCGTAATCGCCGACATCCCATTTGAACACCGGGATGTTCGTCTCGGCCTGGAACTTGGCCGCCGCCTCGTCATTGCCGGCATAGCTGGCGGCGACCCTGTGGCCGGCCTCCTGCAGGGCCCGGCTGATCGCCGCCCCGATGCCGCGCGTTCCGCCCGTGACCAACGCAACCTTCGTCATGACCTCATCCCCTCCAGATGGCGGCGTGGGCGCCGCGCGTTAGCATTTCACCGTGATCGATCGCCGGGCCCGGACAGACGCGCGGCGATCTAGTGTTCCGACAGCTTCAGATCGGGCGCGTAGGCACCCTCGATGTCCTTGATGATGGCCTGCCCGCAGACGACGCGGCCTTGTGCGGCGTCAAAGGTCAGGGTCGGATGCCCGTAGAGCACCCAGCCCCGGCTCAGCGCCTCCGAAACCCGATGACAGAAGGCGGCGTCATCGGGTCCGGTCAGGTAGCGGTAGAGCGTCGTCTGGCGCGCCATGCCGCTCTCAGCGCTCCAGCGCCATGGCGACGCCCATGCCGCCGCCGATGCACAGCGTGGCGAGGCCCTTCTTGGCGTCGCGCTTGGCCATTTCGTGCAGCAGCGTCACCAGCACGCGGGCGCCGGACGCGCCGATCGGATGGCCGATCGCGATCGCGCCGCCATTGACGTTGACGATCTCCGGGTTCCAGCCGAGGTCCTTGTTCACCGCCAGCGCCTGCGCCGCGAAGGCCTCGTTGGCCTCGACCAGATCGAGATCGGCGATCTTCCAGCCGGCCTTCTCCAGCGCCTTGCGCGTCGCCGGGATCGGGCCCGAACCCATGATCGCCGGATCGACGCCGGCCGTCGCCCAGGAGGCGATGCGCGCCAGCGGGGTCAGGCCGCGCCGGGCGGCTTCCTTGGCGGTCATCACCACCAGCGCGGCCGCGCCGTCATTGATGCCGGACGCGTTTCCGGCGGTCACCGTGCCGTCCTTGGAGAAGGCAGGCTTGAGCTTGGCCATCGCCTCGATCGTGGCGCCGTGGCGGGGATATTCGTCGGTATCGACGACGATGTCGCCCTTGCGGGTCGAGACGGTGAAGGGAACGATCTCGTCCTTGAACCGGCCGGCCTTCTGAGCGGCTTCCGCCTTGTTCTGCGAGGCGACGGCAAACGCGTCCTGCTCCTCGCGGGTGATCTGCCACTTCGTCGCGACGTTCTCGGCGGTGGTGCCCATGTGATAGCCATGGAAGGCATCCCAGAGCCCGTCCTTGATCATCGTATCGATGAACTTGGTGTCGCCCATCTTGGTGCCGTTGCGCAGATGCGCGGCATGCTGCGACATCGACATCGATTCCTGGCCGCCGGCCACGACGATGTCGGCATCGCCATTGGCGATCTGCTGCAGTCCGATCGCGACCGTGCGCAGGCCCGAGCCGCAGAGCTGGTTCAGGCCCCAGGCCGTCTTCTCCTGCGGGATGCCGGCGAGCATCGCGGCCTGGCGGGCGGGGTTCTGGCCCTGGCCGGCCGTCAGGATCTGGCCCATGATGACCTCGTCGACATCGCCGCCCTCGAGCCGGGCGCGCGACAGGGCCTCCTTGATCGCTGCGGCGCCGAGATCATGCGCCGTGGTGTTGGCGAAGGCGCCGTTGAAGGCGCCGACCGCGGTGCGCGCGGCGCTGACGATCACGATATCCGTATCGGCCATGGGGGAAATCCTCAGCTGGTTGTCGACGGCCGGACCGCGCCGGGCGCCCTGTTCGGAGGGCACCTTCGAAGCCCGCCGCCTCGCCGTCAAGTCAGCCGAAAGAGATCGCTGCGCGCAAACGGGCGGCAGAACATCTTTGCGTTGGCGCAAAGACAAGCTGCAGCGCCCATGACTTGATCCTGTTTTCTGATGGCCCGCTCAAAAAACTTGCGACGCACGCCGCAGTGGCTACCATCGCTGTCGAGCAGACCGACTGTCCGGCCGTCGCGCGATCTTCGCGGGAGGGTCCGGTCCAAAGTGCAGGACGCTGATGGCTACCGACAAAGAACCGACCGTCATCAAGAAATACGCCAATCGCAGGCTCTATCACACGGGCACGAGTTCCTATGTGACGCTCGAAGATCTGGCCGGCCTCGTGCGCGGCGGCGAGGATTTCGTCGTCTATGACGCCAAGTCCGGCGAGGACATCACCCGTCCGGTTCTGGCGCAGATCATCTTCGACGAGGAATCCAAGGACGGGCAGAACCTGCTGCCGATCGCCTTCCTGCGCCAGCTGATCCGCTTCTACGGCGACAGCATGCAGGCGCTGGTGCCGCGCTATCTCGAATTCTCGATGGACAGCCTGACCAAGGACCAGGGCCAGTTCCGCGAGCAGATGACCAAGGCTTTCGCAGGCGGCCCGCTCGGCAGCGGCGCCATGGACGCCATTCAGGCCCAGACGCGCGCCAACATGGCGATCTTCACCGAGGCCTTCCGGGTGTTCAACCCCTTCGCCGCGGCGGCCGCCGCCAAGGCGCAGGAAGACAGCGCTGCGGCCGGCGCCGCCAAGGGCGACGATCTCGGCGAACTCAAGCGCGAGCTGGGCGAGATGCGCGACCGGCTGGACAAGCTCGCCAAGACGAAGTGAGGGCGGTTCGACCGTCGGGCTTCATCGCGAGCGTGCGGCTATGTGTTTGGAAAACACGCCGTCATCCTGGGCAAGCGGTGAAGCAGCGCCGCCCGGGATGACGACCGCCATTCAAAATGGCTTGAGCTAGCTGGCGGTGACCCGCGCCGCCGCGCCCGTCACCGGCCGCCGCAGCTCGGCCTTGCCCAGCAGATGCCCCTGCAGATAGGTGACGCCCCAGTCCGCGAGCATGCTGGCCTGGAGTTCGTCATCGACCCATTCCGCGACCGTCTCGACGCCGAGATGGCGGGCGAGGTCGATCAGGGTGCGGACATAGAAGCGGTCGTCGGTCGAGCGGCGCAGATTCTGCGTGAAGGTGCCGTCGATCTTCAGAATGTCGATCGGGAAGGCGCGCAGATGGCGCAGCGAGGTATGGCCCGCGCCGAAATCGTCGATCGCGACGCGCGCACCGCGGTCCTTGATCTGGCCGAGCAGCCGCGCGATCCGGCCCGGATTCTCGATCGTTGCGGTCTCGGTGATCTCGACGACGAGCCGTTCGGCGATGCCGCGGCCGCCGCCCGTGCAGGCGAGGAAGGCGTCGAGCCATTCGGGATCCGACAGCGAGCGCGGCGAGACATTGACCGACAGCGTCAGTTCCGGCTCCTGGCTCAGCAGATCGACCGCGAGTTCGAGCACGCGATGGTCGAACAGGCGCACGAGCCCGCGCCGCTCCAGCATCGGGATCAGCTCCGCCGTCGCGAAGAAGGCGCCCTTGTCGCCGAGCGAGACCCGCAGCAGCGCCTCGTGGAAGGCGACCTCGCGCGACTTCGCCCGGACGATCGGCTGCAGCGCCAGTTCGACGCGCCGCTCGTTGAGGGCGGCGAGCGCGCCGACATCGAAGCTGGTCTCGGTGTCGCTGCGCTCGCGGCTTTCGTGCCGGCGGGCGATCACGGCCGCATCGGCCGCGCCCGCCTTGGCGCCGGCCAGCGCGTTCTCGGCGGCCGAGAGCAGCGTGCCGGCATGGTTGGACAGATCGGGGGCAATCGCCGCGCCGACGCGCAGGCGCACCAGCGCGATGCCGCGCGCGGTCTCGATGGCCGCCTGGGCCACCGCCTTGCTGAAGCGCTTGGCCGCGGCCGCGACCTGGTTCTGCGGGCAGCCCGTGAGCAGGATGGCGAAGCGGTTGCCGGAATAGCGCACGAGATGGTCGCGCCGGCGCGTCACCGAGCGCAGGCGCTCCTGCACCATGCCGATGATCTCGTCGGTCGCCTCGTGGCCGAAATCGTCGTTGAGCCGCGCCAGTTCGTCGATCGCAGCGACCAGCACCACGACGTTGCGCTCGGCCGGCAAATGCTCGCTCAAGGCCATCGCCAGGCGCTCCACCAGGGCCGGGCGATCGCCCAGCTCGCCTGACGGCGCCATCAGTTCGTCGGGACGCACCTGGCGTTCCAGCCGCAGCATGCCGCGCGCCGAGGCCGGGCGGCCATCCGTGCCGGCAAACCAGCGGCCGGCATCCTCGACCCACATCTGGCGGCCGATGAAATTGGCGGCGTAGCGGGTGCGGTAGATCACGCCCTCGCCCTGGTCGTGCCCGCCCGAGGAGAACACCGCATCATAGCGGCTGCGGCCGCTGCCGGGCTCGACAAGGCCGGCAAAGCCGAGGCCGCGCGCCATCGCCGCATCGGGAATCGCGCCCAGCACATCGGCCGCATTGGGGCCCCAGATCAGGGCGTCGCTATGGATGTCCCAGGTGTAGACGACCTCGCCGATCGACGAGAGCAGATTCCGCGGATCCACGCGGCCATCGTCACGCGCATTGAAGATCGACGGCACCGGCATCGCGAAGCGGCCTCGAGGGGACGGGATGTCCGGCAGCGGGAAGCGATGCCTGATCGCCCGGTCCGGACGGAGTGAAATGTTCCGAAACGATGCGCCGAGCCGCCTTAACGCACCGTTAAGCTTGGCCGCCGGCTTGCAACTTTGCCCCCGGGCGCAGCGCCTGCGTATCGGAGTGGAACATGGGCGGTTCAGGATATCGGGAGCAGGTCGGCGAGCGCACCACGGCGGGCTCCGCGATCCTTCTGCTGCAGGTTGCCGCCAGCCAGGCCGAGATCGGCCCCTTCGCCCGCCGCGACCGCGAGACGCCGGAGGCCGCCGCCAGGCTCTACCGCGCCGCGGCGCTGCGCGGGCGAATCGAATCGATGGGGCTGCGGGCGCGTCGCGGACGCTGAGTCACCGCTGAGGGTGGAAGGCCCGGATGCGGCCGCCCAGTACGGTGTAACTCGTTGTGGTGGTCTCCCGGTCGCCCGCATCCGAGAGGCGGCTCTCACGCGGGCCCTGGCACGAGGCCAGCGCCAAGCGGTTGATCTGCACGACCCTGTCGGGCCGGGTCGAGCCCGGCAGCGGTACGTTCTGCTCGATCACGTCGAGCAGAGCCCCCGGAACGACGACGCGCAGGACGAGCGCCGTATGGTGGGGCAGCCTCAGGACATGGGGAACACGCAGACGCCCTGCGGGGCCACTGAGGAAATCGATGACGCGGTCCGTCTTCCGGACGCTGTAGTTGCGAAGCTGAAGGATGTCGCCTGGGGCAATGGCCGTCGGTTGCGGCTCCTCGTCGCCCCAGATGTAGTCGCTTCCGGCGGAAAAATGCGGCGTGAGCTGGCGGGAGCCGCGCGCGCCCTGTGCCAGCAAGGCATCCTCGGCCAGCGTCCAGCACTCCCCGTTGCCGTGTCGGACGCCGAGGGGCCGCTGCAGGAGCCAGGCGACGATCCGGCCGTTCAGCGAGGCGTTGTAGCCCATGGCAACCTCCGGCGAGCATGATGCTGGATCAGGGTCGCGTCGGGGGTCGTTGGGGTTCAATCGGGTCGCCAAACGAACAAGGCCGGCGCGAGCGCCGGCCTTGTCGAAGACGATGCGACCGGTCTCAGGCCTCGGCCTTGATCTTCAGCACCTGGCGGCCGCGATACATGCCCGACTTCAGGTCGACATGATGCGGGCGGCGCAGTTCGCCGGAGTTCTTGTCTTCGATATAGGTGGGCTGCTTCAGCGCGTCGGCCGAGCGGCGCATGCCGCGCTTCGACGGCGACGTCTTTCTCTTCGGAACGGCCATGCTACTTCTCCATCGTGCCGCCGTCCGGAAGCGCTGCCCGCAGGCCACGCCACCGCCACGACGACGGATCAATCTCGTGAGGCGTTGCCCATACACGCTGTGGCACGGGATGGCTAGTGCTGAATCCCCAATTTCGAATTCGCAGCCGCCTGTGTGCCTGCCATTATCCGGGCAGGGCGCAATCGCCCAGCGGCCCCAACGGCCCGACCCGGCGCTGGACGCGGCCGGCCGCGGCTTGCAGGCCCCGACTCGGCCGGGCCGGATTGCGCAGGAGCGGGTTGGGCAGCGCGCCCGCCAGCCGCGCCGCCTCGGCGGGGGTGAGCCGCGCCGCCGGCTTCCCGAAATAGCGCTGGGCCGCGGCTTCGGCGCCGTAGAGCCCCTCCCCCCATTCCGCGACGTTGAGATAGACCTCGATGACGCGGGTCTTGGGCCAGACGGTGTCGATCGCCAGGGCGAGCGGAATCTCCAGCCCCTTGCGGACATAGGAGCGGCCGGGCCAGAGGAAGACGTTCTTGGCGGTCTGCATCGTCAGCGTCGAGGCCCCGCGCGAGGGGCCATCCTCGTCCTCCAGCACCGCGTTGAGCTCGACCCAGTCGACGCCGGCATGGCTGCAGAAGCGCTGGTCCTCGGCCGCGATCACCGCCCGGATCAGATTCGGCGAGATCTGCGCCAGCGGCACCCATTGCCGCTCGACCGGCTGCAGGGTGAGCCAGCGCCCGAGCATCAGCGTCGAGGGCACGGGGACGAACCGGTAGAGACCCAGCGCCAGGATGAGCGCGACGAGCAGCGTCAGCCCCAGCAGCCAGACCCCGCGCAGCACACGGGCTGGAAGGCTCCGCCGCATGGTCGCCCGTTCTGCCGCCATCGTCGCCATCCCCCCCTGGCCTCCCGATCCGGCCGCGTGCTCCGGCCGTCACCGGCTTGACGGTTCGGTCACGCTCCGGCAAGCCCCGCCGATCAGCGAACGCGAGGTCCGCGCATGAGTTCCGCAGGATGGGGTTCCGCAGCATGAGTTCCCGCCCCTCCCCCAAGCGCGATGCGGGCGCGGACGCCTTGGCGTCCCGCCTGGCGCAGACCGCCGACGCGATCGAAACGCTGCTCGACACGCTGCTCGGCGACACGCCGCGCGACGGCGAGATCGCCCGCCCCGCGCGGCTGCTGGCGGCGATGCGCCATGGCGCACTCGGCGGCGGCAAGCGGCTGCGGCCCTTCCTGACCGTCGAGACGGCGCGGCTGTTTGGCGTCGCGCCCGAGCCTGCGCTGCGGGCGGGCGCTGCCGTGGAACTCGTCCACTGCTATTCGCTCGTCCATGACGATCTGCCGGCGATGGATGACGACGACACCCGCCGCGGCCGGCCGACGGTCCACAAGGCCTATGACGAGGCCAGCGCCATCCTGGCCGGCGACACGCTGCTGACGCTCGCCTTCGAAGTCCTGGCCGACCCCGCGACGCATCCTTCGGGCGAGATCCGTGCCGCGCTGGTGCTGGCGCTGGCGCAGGCCTCGGGACTGGGCGGCATGGCCGGCGGGCAGATGCTCGACCTCGCAGCCGAGGGGCGCTTCGGCACGGAGGGGCCGGCCGCCCTGAGCGAGGCGCAGATCCGCCAGTTGCAGGCGATGAAGACCGGCGCGCTGCTGGCGGCCAGCGTCGGGATGGGCGCGGTCCTGGGCGGCGCCTCGCCAGCGCAGCGCGCCGCGCTGGGAGCCTATGGCCGGGCACTCGGCGCCGCCTTCCAGGTCGCCGACGACATTCTCGATGTCGAGGCCAGCGCCGAGCAGTTGGGCAAGGCGACCGCCAAGGACCAGGACAAGGGCAAGGGCACGCTGGTGCAGGCGCTGGGGCTCGACGCCGCCAAGCGCGAGCGCGACGGCCTCAGCGCAGCGGCGGTGGCGGCGCTCGCAGGCTTCGGGCCGGAGGCGGATGGGCTGCGCGCGGCGGCGCGGTTCGCCGCCGAGCGCAAGAGCTGACCGTAAGGTCCACCCGAGCCCTCATCCCGAGGAGCGTTCCGCAGGAATGCGTCTCGAAGGATGCTTCGTGACGCTCCGGAGATTGACGGCGCATCCTTCGAGAGGTCTCTGACGCGGTCTCTCAGGACGAGCGCCCGGCGACGTCGCCGCTCTTAAGCATCCCACAGCTTTAGGCCTCAACAACGTTGCATCGTTGTGCTTCAGTCAAGGCTCGATCGTAAACGTCTGCCAGCGGAACAACGTAGCGTGACGCATTCTTTTCGAGGCCACCACGAGAAATTGGTGATTAGGGAACATCTGTTCGCAGATCGACGAGATCGATCGGCAGCGTTGATGGTTTTTTAGTCGCTCAACTCTATGAGCGTCACGGATGAAGGGCGGAGTATCGCGACAACACCCCATCTTACTGTCTGAGCCGAACCTCACATGTCCCGTTGACGGCATCGAGAAGGCATCAAACGGCGCTCAAATGCGACATAGCATTCAATGCCGATCCACCATGAATTCGATAACAACAAAAAACAGGAATCGATCATGACCATGACATTGAAGGATTTCAATCAGGCCGTGGTCGTCATGGCGCACCCGGATGACGAGGTTCTCTACGCGAGTTCCATTCTGGAATCCGCCAAGAAGATCATCATCTGCTATAATCAGGCGCCCAATAGCGGCTCGATCAGCCAGGGCCGCCAGACGGTGTTTCAGGACTTTCCACTCAAAAACGCGGTCAGTCTCGACATAACCGAATCCAATACCTACCAGACGACCGACTGGCGCAAGCCGGTGGAGACCGTCTATGGCATCCACTGCGGTCGCAACGGCGACGCCTATGCGCGAAACTTCCATCTGCTGATCGCGGCGCTGGAGGAGCATATCAGCGCCGGCGACCTCGTCGTCTCCCACAATCCCTGGGGCGAATACGGCCATGAAGAGCATGTTCAGGTGTTCCGGGCCGTCGCGCACCTCAGGCGCCAGCGCGATTTCCGGCTGTATGTCAGCGGTTATGTCAGCGATCGGGTGCTCTACTTCATGCAGCGAAACAGCCCCCGCCTCGGTGCGCCGTCGGCCTTTCTGCCGACCGACAAGGCGCTCGGCGCCCGGCTGATGCAGCACTATCAGGCCCATGACTGCTGGACATGGGAAGACGGCTACACCTGGCCGGATTATGAATGCTTCTACGAGGTGAGCGACCCGGACGCACCCTTGCGGGCCGATGAGGCAACGATGTCATCGCTGCCGGTCAACGTCATCTGGCTCGACGAACATGCACTGGCCTGGAGCCGGGTGTTCCGCCGCATGAAGCGGCGGGCCGGCACGGTGCTGCACCGCCTGCTCCGGCCGGCGCATCCTCAGCCGGAGCGCGAGGCGGCACTGGCACGCGGCTACCTGGACCTGTCGACCCGACCGCGAAAATCCGTGGGCGGGATGGTGTCGTCCTGGCTGTCGTCGCGCCGAAGGCTGCTGGACATCGCCTTGCTCTGCAGCGCCTGCCTGCTCGCCGAACCCTCCCTCGCAGCCTCCTAGGCCGCGAACCCTTTCACCGCGATGGAGCGCTTCCAGCGGCGGCGCTCGCGGGGCTTGGCGCGGAAGAGCTGAAAGGACGACGGCCGCCTCTCAGCCCTCATCCTTCGGGACGCCGCTGACGCGGCTCCTCAGGATGAGGGCAGGCGATCCCGGAGCCTCCCTACCGCCAACGCCCAAAGGCATCCGCCAGCGTCTGGCTGCCCGAGACGCCCTTCTCGAAGGTCAGGATGCCGCGCTTGCCCGAGGCGAAGCGGACGGGAACGTCGATCCAGGCCCGGTTCAGGATCAGCTCGACATTGCGCTCGACCTCGACGGGCACATTCGACAAGGCCGCGACGAAGAGATTTTCGCCCAGCGCCGAGTTGATTGCCGAGAGCGGCGCGCCGCGCTCGCTCTCCTCGGTCTTGAACTGCGGCACGCCGACCTCGCGCACGGCATCCGTTGCGGCGGGGCCCGTCGAGGTGAAGCGCATGCCGATGATGTGCGAGGCCGGAAAGGCCGTGTCGGTGTTGCGGCGGATGGTGAAGTCGAGCGACAGCCCCATCTCCGCGACCTCGACGGTGGCGCGCACGATCGTCTCGACCGGCCGGCCCTGGCCGACGCTCTCGCTGTCGAGACGCCAGAAGACGCGGCCATTGACCGCGCGGGGGGTCTGCGGGGTCGCCGCATCTTCGGTATAGAGGATCGCCCGCTGCGCGACCGCGATCTCCTGAGACGGAGCGCTCGCGCTGGCATTGCCGCCCGGCCGCACGACCGGCGCTGGCGTGCCGGCCTCGCCGACGCGCTCGTTGATCTTGCCGGCATTGTCGGCCTGAGCCGGCTGCGACGGGCTCTCGGCCCGCGGCCGCGAGGCCGCGTCAGGCGGATTGACCTTGTTGACGTAGTACGCCGCCGCCGCGATCGCGGCGACCGCGATGGCAATGCCGGTCGCGACCACAGCCGTGCGCAGATGCACGGGCTTGACCCGCTTCTCGCGCGGCGGGGAAACCCGCGGGCGCACCGGCTGGGGCTCTGCGATCTCAGGCCGCGGCTCCTCGAAACGCTCGTCCTCGGGCGCGGGCTGCGGCTCGACCCCGGCCTGGGGCAGCGCGTCGGTCTCGGGCGGCAGCGCGGGCGGCAGCGCATCGACGTCGAACGGCAGCGGGGTGTCGTCGTAATCGGCTTCGATGCGGGCCACGGCCTCGTCGAGCGACAGACGCTCGCGCATGATCTCGGCCTCGCCGAGAGGCGGGTCGAGACTGCGCAGCTGGGCCACGAGCGCGGCGCGGGCACGGTCGTAGATGGCGTGGCGCGCTGCCGGCGATGTGTCGGGCAGCCCGGCGACCGCTCGTGCCAGGATGGGATAGAAGTCGGCCATTGGCCTCACTTGTCTGTGATGGGTGCCTGCGTCAACCCTCGACGGGCTCCCGATGTTTCAAAGGCCGGAGAACTTTCGACGCGGCGGTTCACCCTCGCGAGGCGGCCCGCCCCTCGCGGATGGCCTCAGCCTTCGAAGGGGTTGTGGACGAGGATCGTGTCGTCGCGCTCCGGGCTGGTGGAGAGCACTGCGACGCTCGCTCCGATCAGCTCCTCGATGCGACGGACATATTTGATCGCCTGCGCCGGCAGATCGGCCCAGGAGCGGGCGCCGGCGGTCGAGCCTTCCCAGCCTTCGATCGTCTCGTAGACCGGCTCGACGCGGGCCTGGTCGCTCTGGCCCGCCGGCAGATGCTCGAGGATCTCGCCGTCGAGCTTGTAGCCCGTGCAGACCTTGATCTCCTTGAAGCCGTCGAGGATGTCGAGCTTGGTCAGCGCGATGCCGCCGATGCCCGAGGTCTTCACCGTCTGGCGCACCAGGCAGGCGTCGAACCAGCCGCAGCGGCGCTTGCGACCCGTGACGACGCCGAACTCCTTGCCCTTCTGGCCGATCAGCTCGCCGATCTCGTCGAACAGCTCGGTCGGGAACGGGCCCTCGCCGACGCGCGTCGTATAGGCCTTGGCGATGCCCAGCACATAGCCGACCGCCGAGGGGCCGAGCCCCGAGCCGGTCGCGGCCTGGCCGGCGACGATGTTGGAGGAGGTCACGAAGGGATAGGTGCCGTGGTCGACGTCGAGCAGCGCGCCCTGCGCGCCCTCGAACAGGATGCGCTTGCCCGCGCGGCGCTGCGAATCGAGCAGCGCCCAGACCGTGTCGGCGAAGGGCAGGATCTTCGGCGCGATCTCCTTGAGCTGGGCGAGCAGATCGGTGCCGTTGACCTCGTCGATGCCGAGCCCGCGGCGCAGCGCGTTGTGATGCGCCAGCAGCCGCTCGATCTTGGCCTCCAGGATCGCGGGGTCCTTCAGGTCGATGACGCGGATGGCGCGGCGGCCGACCTTGTCCTCATAGGCCGGGCCGATGCCGCGCTTGGTCGTGCCGATCTTCAGCCCGACATTGGAGGTCTCGCGGAAATGGTCGAGCTCGCGATGCAGCGGCAGGATCAGCGTGGCGTTGTCGGCGACGCGCAGGTTCTCAGGGGAAATCGCGACGCCCTGCGCCTGCAGCCGCGCGATCTCCTCGACCAGATGCCAGGGGTCGACCACGACGCCGTTGCCGATGACCGAGAGCTTGCCCGGGCGCACGATGCCCGAAGGCAGCAGCGAGAGCTTGTAGACGACGCCGTCGATCACCAACGTGTGGCCGGCATTGTGGCCGCCCTGGAATCGCACGACGACATCGGCCTGGCTCGACAGCCAGTCGACGATCTTGCCCTTGCCCTCGTCGCCCCATTGGGCGCCGACCACCACCACATTTGCCATGGTTCAGGGGTTCCTGCTTGTCCTAAGTGAGTCTTGCGCGTGTCGTTTCGGGCAAGCGCCGCACATGAAAAACCCCGGCGCAAGACCGGGGTTCGAAGGCAGGTTCTTGCACGCCCTCATGAGCCAAGAGCGCGCCGAGGTCAAGCTTGGCGCGCATGGATGCCAGCCCCGGACGGGTGTAGAAGAAGCATCGGCGGCCTTGAAGACGCCGCGCCGGCAGGCTCTGGTCCGGCTCCGCGCGGCGATCCAGGAGCCGCGGACAAAAGCAGACGCGCCGCTCGCGCGCAGGGGACGATGACGACGATGACGACTGATCTCGACAGCTGGCTCGACCGCCACCACGCGGCTTTCTCCGCGATCCGCCAGGACATCCACGCCCATCCCGAGCTTGGCCTGGAGGAGACGCGCACCGCGGCCCTCGTCGCCAAGAATCTTCGCGAATGGGGTGTCGAGGTCACGGAAGGCGTCGGCGGCACCGGCGTCGTCGGCGTCATCAGGGGCAAGCGCCCCGGCCAGCGCGCGATCGGGCTGCGTGCCGACATGGACTGCCTCGCACTGGAGGAGCAGACCGGCCTCCCTTACGCCTCGCAGCACCCCGGCAAGATGCACGCCTGCGGCCATGACGGCCACACCACCATGCTGCTCGGCGCCGCGCGCTATCTCGCCGAGAACCCCGATTTCGCCGGCACCTGCATCCTGATCTTCCAGCCGGCCGAGGAAGGCCGCGGCGGCGCCGAGGCGATGCTGGCCGACGGGCTGTTCGAGCGCTTCCCCTGCGATGCGATCTATGGCCTGCACAACACGCCGGGCCTGCCGGCCTCGCATTTCGGCACGGCGGTCGGGCCGTTCCTCGCCTCGGCCGACAGCTGGGAGGTGATCTTCCGCGGCGTCGGCGGCCATGGCGGCTCGCAGCCGCATCTCTCGACCGACATCACCTACGCCCAGGCGCAGTTCGTGCTCGGGCTGCAGGGCATCGTCGGCCGCAACGTGCCGCCGCTCGACACCGCCGTGATCAGCGTCGGCTACATCCATGGCGGCGACGTCAACGCCTCGAACGTCATCCCCTCCGAGCTGGTGCTCGGCGGCACGGCGCGCACCTATGCGCCCGAGATCCGCAATACGATCGAGCGCCGCATCGGCGAACTCGCCGCCGCCACCGCTCTCGCCTGGGGCTGCAAGGCGGAGGCCACCTATCACCGCGGCACCAGCCCGCTGATCAACAAGGCCGATCAGGTCGCGGTCGCGGTCGCCGCAGCGTCCGCTTCGGTCGGCGCGGCCCATGTCGACGGCAAGATGCGGCCGGGCACGGGCGGCGAGGACTTCGCCGAGATGATGCTGATCAAGCCCGGCGCCTTCATGCGCATCGGCAACGGCGTCGCCGCCGACGGCTCCTTCAAGGGCCTGCACACCCCGCTCTACGACTTCAACGACGCGATCATCCCCGACGGCATCCGCTACTGGGTCAATGTCGTCGGCGAAGAGCTGGGGATCGAGGAGCAGGCGGTGGCGGCGTAGAAGCCTGACCGCGCCCACCAACCCTCCCCTTCTGCCTGCAAAAGGGGAGGGTCATCCCGGGCGACCCCTCGGGTCCGGCCTGTGGCCGGCCCAAGGACAGGCTCCGGGAGACCCGGGATCCATTCCGGAACCTCTCCGGCAAAGGCTCCGGAATGGATCCCGGATCTCCGCTTCGCTGCGTCCGGGATGACCCGCGCTGTCGGCGAAGCGTCCAAACGTGTCGGGATACGCCCGCCCGTCCCGCTCACCCGCGCCTGTCCTGCAAACCAACCGGTCCCCGCCATGCAATCGCTCTCGATCTCGACGCTCACCATTTGCGGCATCGAGGAACTGCCCGCCCACAGCATCCGCCGCGTCAGCCATGTGCTGTCGCTGCTCGACCCCGGCCTGCCCGAAATCGACACCTTCGGGACCTATGGCGAGCACCATCGCGTCACGCTGCGCTTCCACGACATCCTCGGCCCGTCGCAGGGCATGACCCCGCCTCGGCCACAGCATGTCGAACAGATCCTCCAGTTCGGCGAGGGGCTGCGCGAGGGCGTCGGCGAGCGGGTCGAGGGGCATCTCCTCGTCCACTGCCATATGGGCATCTCGCGCTCGACCGCGGCGATGCTGATGCTGATGGCGCAGAACGATGCAGATGCAAGCGAGGACGAGTTGTTCGCGCGCCTGCGTGATGTGCGCCCGCAGGCCTGGCCGAACTCGGTGATGATCGGCTTCGCCGACGAGCAGCTCGGGCTGGGCGGGCGTCTGACGGAGGGCCTGCGCCGCCATTATGGCCACCAGCTCAAGGTCCAGCCGCAATACACCGACTGGATGACGCGGCTCGGCCGCGGGCGCGAGCTGGCGATGGCGGTTTGAGGGGCTGTCGTTTTCCCTCTGACCCTCGGCCGTCATCCTGGGCGACCGAAGGTCGTCCCGGGATCCATCCTAGGGCGGCGCAGAGCCCGATGATGGATCCCGGCCTGCGCCGCTGCGCGGCTGGTCCAGGATGACGAGGTGGTTCGTGAGCGAATTCTGCCCCCTCAATTCAACGGCCGCGGCATCGGCTGCGGCCCGGGCCCGGGCCCCGGCTGCGGCGCATAGGTGACCTCGCGGTCACCCGGCCATTTGATCCGGTAGGCGACCTTGATCTCCTTCTCCGCGCCAGGCGCGAGATCGAAGGTCCAGGCGGAGACGCCGCGCTTGTCGGCGACCTGCTTTTCCGTCGGCGGCGTGGTCTGCGCGGCCAGCGTCTCGACCGTGATCGCGCTGCTCTCCGAGAAGGGAATGCGCTCGGTCACCGTAACCGTCACCGGCTGGGCATGCAGGCTCTTCACCACCGTGCGGAACTCGCGCAGATCGGTGCGGGTCTGACCGAGCCAGTTCGGCTCGTTCTCGCGGCGGCGCACCGGCGCGCGGGTGACCTTGAGCTTGTCGTCCGCGCCGAAGCCGAGCGCGACCTTGTCGCCGGGCGCCACCAGCCCGATCCGGCCCCGGCCGATATAGGTGCCGTCGCGATGCAGCGCGACGGTGCCCGGCAGCAGGGCTGCAGCCTCGTCATGGCTGAAGGCGGCCTCGAGATAGGCGGTCTCCTCCAGTTCGGGCGTGATTCGGGCGATCAGGGTCGGGGCGATCTGGGCCTGGCTCAGCACCACGGTCTTCGTCGAGCCGTCCTGCGGGATCGTCGCGCGGCCGGGCACCTGGAAGCTCGCCTGATAGGCTCCGGCCTCGATGGTCGCGGTCTGGACCTCGGCGGCGACCGGTGCGGGCGCGGCCCTCTCGGTCTGGTCGGCGAGAGCCTCGGCCTCCGCCTTGGCGCGGGCCGCCGCCATTGGCGCCGGCGCGGTGCTGCGCCGCGCCTCGTAGAGCACCGGCGGCTCGAAGAACATCACCTGCACCGGGGAGAGATCGGGCGCCCGCGTGCCACCGGCCGCGCGCGTCGTCGACAGCGTCAGCGCCACGTCGCTCCAGTCCTCGCCGGTGCGCTGGCGCAGTTCGGCGCGCCGGACGAGATCGAGCGCGGGCTTCGCCCCGCCGCCGCCGGTGCTGAGCCGCGCCTCGTAATGCGGCGTCCAGCCGGCCCCGCCGACGCGATAGCTCACGGCGAACTCGGCTGCGACAGGCGCCGCCGCCTCGACAGCGATGGCGATGTCGCGCCGGGGGGCGCCGGGCCTGCCGGGTTGCGGCCGGGCGCGCTCCAGCGCCGCGATCTCGCCCGCGACGTCGGCGGCCCGGGCGCGCACCCCGCGCAGCTCCTCATGCACCTTGACCAGCGACACGCCGATCGCATCGAAAATAGCCGGCCAGTCCGCCACGGGCAGAGCCTTACCGTCGGGGCCGAGCTTGTCGGGGCCGGTCTGGCCGAAGCGCTCGATCGTGGCACGCTTGGCCTCGATCGCGCTGATGCGGCCGGCCAGCATCTCCTTTTCCTCGTTCAGCGTCTTGAGCTTGCCATCGATCACCGCGTCGAGCACGGGCCTGGCCTCGCCCGGCACCAGCCGGACATCGACGGCCCCGACGGCAAAGGCGCCGCTGCCCTTGCCTTCGACGCGGATCGAGGCCGGGTCGATCGTGGCGGGCAGTCCGCGCAGCACGATCTGCGACGCCCCCTGCAGCAGTTCGGCGCGGCCAAGCCGGGTCACCACGGCGCCGTCGGGATAGACGGTGACGCGGTCGATCCGCGAGGACAGCTCGGTTTCGGCGGCGCCGGCGAGGCCAGGCGCCAGCACCAGAGCGGCGGCCAGTCGGGTCATCATGGTCTGCTATCCCCTCAATCGATCACGAGCCCGTGATAGACAGGGTCGAATTCGGCGGGGCCAAGGCGGAATTGGGCCCGATTGCGGATCAGCCCGACGGGTCGACGGGACGGGCCGGGCAAACGAAAAAGCCCTGCCGGATCGGCAGGGCTCGTGGCGCCAGGGCGCGTGTCGGGCAGCGGCGCACGCTGCCGAGGGCCTCAGAACTCCGCCCAGCCGGAATCGCCACCGGCGCGGCTGTTGGCGACCTTCCTGGCCGGGGCGGTCGGAGCGGCGCGGTGCGCCGGAGCGGCGGCCCGCGGCGCGGGAGACTTGTTCGCGAAGGCCGCCTGGGCGAGCTGGCGCAGGCGCGCCGGCTCGGATGACGAACGGGGGGCCGCATAACTGCTCGCTGAAGCACCGTGGGCCCCGGTCTTGAAGGCAGCGACGAGCTCGTTGAGCTCACCGATCTTGCCAAACAGCGCCTCCGCCGAGGAGGCACTCTGATCGGCCAGGGAGGCATTCTGCTGCGTCATCTGATCGAGCTGGGCGACGGCCTGGCTCATCTCGTCGATCCCGGTCGCCTGCTGCGAGGTCGCGGCGGAGATCTCGTCGATGGTGCTCGCGACGGCGCCGGAATCGGCCACGATCTGCGTCAACGCCTCGCCCGCCCGGCGCACCAGCGACACGCCCTGCTCGACCTGTTCGTTCGAGGACGCGATCAGGGCCGCGATATCCTTGGCGGCCTCGCCAGAGCGTTGCGCCAGGGTCCGCACCTCGGATGCGACGACGGCGAAGCCGCGCCCGGCGTCTCCCGCGCGCGCCGCTTCGACAGCGGCGTTGAGCGCGAGCAGGTTGGTCTGGAAGGCGATGTCGTCGATCACCCGGATGATGTCGGAGATCTTGTGCGAGGCCTCCTCGATCAGGCCCATGGCGGCGACGGCCTGGGTTGCGATCTGGCCGCCCGAGCGGGCGCTGGCCATGGCGCGGTCGGCCAGGTCGGCCGCCTGCCGTGCGGCCTGAGCCGATGCCTTCACCGAGGCCGCCATCTGCTCGGTCGTCGCGGCCGTCTCTTCGAGCGCAGAGGCCTGTTCTTCCGTGCGCGAGGACAGATCGCTCGCGCCCGCCTTGATGTTCTCCGAGCGCGACTGCGTCTCAGACGAGGCAGCCTTGATCGTCACCATGGTCTCGGCGAGTCGCTCGACCGTGGCATTGAAGGCCGTCTTCATCCCCTCGAAGACCGCCGGAACGGGCTTGTCGACGCGCGCGCCGAGATCGCCCGCGGCCAGCTTGTCGAACGCGTCGCCGAACAGATCCACCACTTCCTTCTGCGAAGAGGCGATCGCCTCGGCCGCAACCTCGGCCTGCTTCTGCTCAGCGGCGAGGCGCGCCTTTTCGGCAGCTTCGAAATAGACGCTGACGGCGAGTTCGATATCCAGCAGCACGACCTTGCTGAGGCTCGCAAGTGAAGCCGCAAGCTGGTCCGTATTGCCCGCGCGCGGCAGCCAGCCCTTCTTTGGGCCCTCGGCGGCGATGGCGGCGCGGATCAGATCTTCGAGGACCAGCGCATAACCACCGATATACCATCGCGGCTCCAGGCCGATCCGCGCATGGGTCTGCCCCACGATCGAGACACGACGGTAATAATCCTCGCCGAACTCGCCCTCGACGATGACGTCCCAATGCGAAATCTGCCGGGCGCGGGCAGAGCTCATCATATCCGTCGAGGCGAAGAACCTGCTCGTCTCGGGATAGCGCTTGATGTGCTCGTAGAACCGTTCCAGAGCCCGCGGCATCTGCGCCGCCACAATCGGCTTGAGCCGTTTGACATCGTCTTTCGTCTTCTGGTCGATCTGCAGAAAGTCCAGGCGGTCGGCGATGGGCGAAGTCATCATGGCTCCTTCCAGCGTCAGATCTGACTGACAGTTAAAGTGTAAATCTGATTGCGCATCGCGATATAGCAGCATTACCGCATGTCGTCGTATGCAACACTGATTAAACAATGCCAAAATAACTAATGACAGGTTAAAGCCGCAATTGATTGAAGCTTTTTGGGAATTACAGTTACGTCATCTGCCGCGGGACGGGCGAGTTTGACCGGCGCTGCACGAAGGGCGAACGCGCCGGTGCTGCAACTGAGCCCACGGTCAGCCGACCGGCAGCAGAGCGGAGGAAACCGCAGCCGCTGGCCAGGGGACCTGACCGGGCCGCAGAAATGCGTCAGGGCCTATGAACGATCCGGGTGAATCGTACACAGGCCCTGACAGGGGGGGGCGATCCGCTCACCCCGTTCTTCAACGGAGCGTCGCGCGAGGCGACGATGC